>BBSC01000008.1:0-201493 GCA_000830475.1 Vibrio ishigakensis
CCTAGTTATTGATTCGCCCAAACGATAAATTGTAGGGGCGCGCCATGAAGTTGCTATTTTATGCGCCATCTTTCGAGAGCGCAATAGAATCATTATTAAACAATAGTTATTTCACGATATTTCGTGACTAAAGTTTAACCACGTTCTGCGATGATCGATTCTGCGACACTCTTTGGTACTTCAGCGTACTCGCTAAACTCCATAGAGTAAGAAGCACGGCCTTGTGTTGCAGAACGCAAATCAGTTGAGTAACCAAACATAACCGACAATGGTACTAGTGCACGAACTACTTTCAGTCCTGCAGTACCGTCTTCCATGCCTTCAATAATGCCGCGGCGACGGTTTAGGTCACCCACCACACTACCCATCCAGTCTTCTGGAGTAGTTACTTCAACTTTCATCATAGGTTCAAGGAGAACTGGTTGTGCCTTAAGGGCACCATCTAAACGCCATTGAGGCAGCGATTCTAAACGCTATCTCACTTGAGTCAACATCGTGGTAAGAACCGTCAAACAATGTAGCTTTGACATCCTGCATAGGATAGCCAGCAAGTACACCGTTGAGCATTTGTTCTTCGATACCTTTCGATACCGAACTGATGTATTCACTAGGAACAGCACCATCCACAATATCGTTAACAAAAACAAAACCTTCGCCCGGCTCAGATGGCTCAAGCTTAAGCCAAACGTGACCATATTGGTTACGCTCGCTTGGCGAATGAATTTACCTTCAATCTCGGTTGTACCGGTAATCGCTTCGCGATAAGCCACTTGTGGGTTACCTACGTTACAGCCAACATTGAATTCACGCTTCATGCGATCGACGATGATATCTAGGTGAAGCTCACCCATACCTGAAATCAGGGTTTGACCTGTTTCTTCGTCCATCTCCACGTGGAAAGAAGGATCTTCTGCAGCCAGCTTATCAAGAGCAATAGTCATCTTGTCTTGATCAGCCTGAGATCTTGGCTCAACCACGATCTGGATAACTGGATCAGGGAACTCCATTTTTTCCAGGATCACTTTATGGTTCTGGTCACAAAGAGTATCACCGGTAGTTACATCTTTAAGGCCGATTACAGCAGCGATATCACCCGCGCGTACTTCTTTCACTTCTTCACGCTTGTTCGAGTGCATCTGTACGATACGACCCAAACGCTCTTTTTTCTCTTTAACAGAGTTGTAGACCGTATCTGCTGTTTTAACAACACCAGAATAAACACGCATAAAGGTTAGAGTACCTACGAACGGGTCAGTTGCGATCTTAAATGCCAATGCAGAGAATGGTTCTTTGTCATCAGCATGACGCTCAACTTCTTTATCGTTCTCGTCCACGCCTTGAATCGCAGGAACATCTACTGGAGACGGTAGGAAGTCAACAACGGCATCAAGTACAGCTTGAACACCTTTGTTTTTGAAGGCACTACCACAAGTCGCCAATACAATCTCATTGTTAAGAGTACGGATACGCAGACCTTGTTTGATCTCCGCTTCGCTTAGCTCACCCTCTTCAAGATATTTGTCCATCAACTCTTCGTTTGCTTCAGCAGCAGCTTCAACTAGGTTGGTGCGCCACTCTTCAGCATCATCAAGCATGTCTGCTGGGATATCTTCATAAGTAAAAGACATACCCTGATCAGCTTCATTCCAGCTGATGCGCTTCATCTTGATAAGGTCAACAACGCCAGCAAACTCGTCTTCTGCACCTACGTTCAGTTGGATAGGAATTGGAGTTGCGCCAAGACGCTCTTCGATTTGATTTACAACGCGGAGGAAGTCTGCACCGGTGCGGTCCATCTTGTTAACAAATACTAGGCGTGGAACACCGTATTTGTCAGCTTGACGCCAAACGGTTTCAGATTGCGGCTCAACACCAGATGCGCCACAGAAAACAACTACTGCGCCATCAAGTACACGCAGTGAACGCTCTACTTCGATAGTAAAGTCAACGTGTCCAGGGGTGTCGATGATGTTGATGCGATGATCTGGGAACTGTGCTTCCATACCGCGCCAAAAGGTGGTGGTAGCCGCAGATGTGATAGTGATACCACGCTCTTGCTCTTGCTCCATCCAGTCCATTACAGCTGCGCCGTCATGAACCTCACCAATTTTATGAGAGAGACCGGTATAGAATAGAATACGTTCACTTGTGGTTGTTTTACCTGCATCTACGTGAGCAACGATACCAATATTACGGTAGCGCTCAATAGGAGTTTTACGAGCCACGTTTGTATCCTCTTACTTAGGGACTATTCGTATTTAAAAAAGACTTTTGAAATATGAATAAACCCTATTTTTCTTTTCCGAAAAATAGACAAATGCAGCGAGCATAAAGCCCGCTGCACTTAAAGGTATTACCGAGGGATTACCAACGGTAGTGAGCGAACGCTTTGTTAGCGTCTGCCATGCGGTGAACGTCTTCACGTTTCTTAACCGCAGTACCTTTGTTCTCAGACGCGTCTAGCATTTCAGCAGCTAGGCGTTGAGCCATAGATTTTTCACCACGCTTACGCGCAGCTTCAACCAACCAACGCATAGCAAGTGCGTTACGGCGAACCGGACGTACTTCTACAGGTACTTGGTAAGTTGAACCACCTACACGGCGAGATTTAACTTCTACCGCTGGGCGAACATTTTCAAGAGCTTCTTCAAATACAGCTAAGTGGTCTTTACCAGACTTCTCAGCCATAGTGTCTAGTGCAGTGTAAACGATTTTTTCTGCAGTAGATTTCTTTCCGTCAACCATAAGGATGTTAACGAATTTTGCCAGCAGTTCAGATTTGAACTTAGGATCTGGAAGGATCTTACGCTGACCAATAACGCGACGACGTGGCATAGGAATTCTCCGTTGTCTTCTTCAGGTTATCCAAAACTTTTCAGTTTCTTCAAAATTAAAATTTAATTTAGTGTTTGGCCTTACTTAACGGAATCCATTAAGACTTAGGACGCTTCACACCGTACTTAGAACGACCTTGTTTACGGTCATTTACGCCTGCACAGTCAAGTGCACCGCGAACAGTGTGGTAACGCACACCTGGAAGGTCTTTAACACGACCGCCACGGATTAGAACAACTGAGTGCTCTTGAAGGTTGTGACCTTCACCGCCGATGTACGAAGTCACTTCAAAGCCGTTCGTTAGACGAACACGGCAAACCTTACGAAGTGCTGAGTTAGGTTTTTAGGTGTAGTAGTGTAAACACGAGTACATACACCACGTTTTTGTGGACACGCTTCTAGTGCTGGCACGTTGCTTTTAACAACTTGCTTTGCACGAGGCTTACGTACCAACTGGTTAATAGTTGCCATTAACTAGCTCCTGATTTACTTAAAGTAAGCTTTGTGAAAAATCTATCCCCATCACACTAGTGCAATTAGGGACGCGAAATTCTATTCGGGGACAGGGGGGGTGTCAAGAAATATACGGATCTTTTTTGTACAGCAATCAGCCAGCGAGCCAATCGCTGCCGATCCTGTTACCAAGTTATAGATTTACTGTGCTCAGCAGTGAGCTCAACGAAGCCTGCGAAGTCTACTAGCTCGATAGCTGAGTCTGCTTTCTCTAATAGCCCTCTCGCTTCTACATCAGCAGAAAGTGCAAAGCTATTGTGCGCGTTCAACTTGCTATGTGCGAAATGCTTCGGATTGACAGCGTACACCGCGTCTTGCACTAGCAAGAATTCATCTTTACTTGAGGCATATTCAGTCGCCTGCTTGAGGGCTTCCAAGTTAGAAACGATATGTAGCATCTAGAACCTCAAAACCTGCACGCATTCAGACAGCTTTTCTGCAATCTGTTGTTTAGACAGAAACTCGCAATCAAGGATAAGGTCATCCTGCTCAAAACCAAGCTCATTCAGGCTAGACTCACACACATACACCTGCTCGACATCATAAAGGTCAAACAGACGAAAGGCTGCGATATAGTCACGACTCAGTATAGATTGAGGCTGCTGATGTTTAAGCAGTTGATTAACTCCCTGCCCTACAAAGAAAACAGCAATGTTCTCGCTAAGCGCAGAGGTTGCCAAGATAGCATCTAACCCCTCACGCCCTTGAGCAGTTGAATGCGGCGCTGAAGAAAAGATAAAACCAAGCTGTTTCAAAACTGCACCACCCTATCTTGGGTTAGCAAGGCTTCAGCCAAGCTACCTAAACCAGATTGCTCAAAGCCATCGGCCAGGTTAGTGCGAGAAAGCTGATTTAGCTTTGCCTCTTCTTCCCCTACTACGCCACGGCGCAGAGCTGCGGCCACGCAGGTTTGAAGTTGCACACCATGTTCAGCGGCTAGCTGTTGCCACGCGGCTACCAGATCAAACTCATCATTTGCCGGCACGGTTAAACCATTGCCATTACTTACACCCTGCTGATAGAAAAAGACGCTCACTAAGCGATGACCTTTCTTAATCAAGGCTTGAGAAAACTGGTAGGCATTGAGAGGACCTTGTTCTCCATACACATTGCCATTCACTACTAGGGTGTAGGTAAGACTCACTGCTTACTCTCCAGTTTTACGCTGGCGGATGTACAGATAAACGGTGTGTTTAGAGATGTTCAGACGATCAGCTACACGGTTGATCGCATCTTTTATGTCAAAGATACCCTTGTCGTATAGCTCCATCACGATCTGACGATTTTTAGTGTTGTTAGACACGCTCTTGTCAGCATTCACTTCATCGATAGTGCGTTCAACGGTCTGGTCCACTAGCTCTTCAACATCACTGGCAAAGTTAACCGATGATGCCGCCGCTTCTGCTTCTTCTGTTGGCATAAAGGATTGCAGCACAGAAGAGAAAGGGGCATCTAGGTTTACGTTGATACACAGAAGACCAATCACGCGGTTATCACCATTTCGGATAGCCACAGTGATAGACTTCATCAGCACCCCACCCTTGGCGCGGGTAAAGTATGAACGAGAGAAGTTTCGCTCTGAGCCTTCAATGTCTTTTAGCATCTTAAGTGCAAGGTCGGTAATAGGCGAACCTACTTGACGCCCCGTGTTCTCGCCATTTGCGATACGAATAGCCGAGGTATTTAGGTCTTCTAGAGAGTGCAGAACGATCTCACAGAAAGGCCCGATAAGGCTAGCAATCCCGTCCACTACCGCTTCGTATGAGCGTAGGATAATTTTGTCATGATCGGTAAAGGTTTAACGTCTACCGATTCCATCTCTAGAAGAGACTCTGCGTGTAGGGGTTCGTATTGCACTTAGGATTCCGCCAAATTGAAACTCAAATATTACGCCAAAGTTTATCAGATTATTTTAAAAAAGATGTAATAGGTTAGATTTAAGTCACTATTAATCTGATCTGAATCATGACTTTCAGGTCAAAAGCTCTCTGATTTAATTGAACTTCTCAGTCTTAGGTATAAAAAAACCGAGGACAAGCCTCGGTTTTCAAATCAATCACTCAAGATTATTGAGCTGGTGCTGCTTCTGGAGTTTCGATACCTAGAAGCTCTACCTCAAATACTAGAGTAGAGTTTGCTGGGATAGCTGGAGACTCTTGGTCGCCGTATGCTAGCTCAGGCGGGATAACGAACTTGTACTTAGAGCCAACGTTCATTAGCTGAACGCCCTCAGTCCAACCCGGGATAACACGGTTTAGAGGGAATGTAGCTGGTTCGCCACGCTCTACAGAGCTGTCGAACTGAGTACCGTCAGTTAGAGTGCCTACGTAATGTACCTTAACTACGTCAGTCTCTTTTGGTGTTGGGCCTTCGCCTTGAGTCTCAACTTGGTATAGAAGACCAGACTCAGTTTGCTGAACGCCTTCTTGTTTAGCAAATTCTGCACGGAAATCTTCACCAGCTTTTAGTGCAGCTTCTGATTTCGCTTTTGCGTCTGCAGCCATCTTATCGCTAACACGCTTGTCTAGGCCTTCTAGAGCTGTGCGGATTTCATCTTCGTTCAGGCCAGCGTTACCAGAGAACGCATCAGTAATGCCTTTAAGAACCATCTCGTCGCTTAGGTCAATGCCAATCTCACGAGGCTTCTCTACACTTGCTTTCAGGTAAGTCGCGAAAGAAACACCGATTGCGTACGCTGCTTTTTCATCATCGTTATTAAACTGCATTGCTGCAGCTTCAGTCGTCGCTTCTGGAGCAGCTTCAGTGTTTGCTGCTGGTGCTTCTTCTTTTTGACAGCCTACTGCTAGCGCAACGGTAGCTGCAAGCAGAGAAAGTTTTAGCATTGATTTCATTTAAATCTCCAATTCATGGCCAAGCCATTGGTTGTGGGGCACATAAAATGCCACTTTTTCGTGACCGTTTGTTTGCAGTCTAATGCAAAGCTAGTCGTGCGAATACAGGTAAGTGTACGTTTTATCGTTCAATTACAGCAACATATTGTTGTCATTTCCATGTCAGAAAGAGATAAACACACAGAAAATTGAATTGATAGCTTATAGACCCTATTTTTTGAAATAGTTCCCTAATGTAAACTTGCTCACTATTAAAAACGAAGAATATTGGTTATGACTAACAAAGCAGAAATTAGTGAGCTTATCGAGCAGCTCACACACAAAGTGGATGACTTGGAATGCAAGATGGCCTTTCAAGAGCAAACCATCGAAGAATTAAACGAGGCGCTAAGCAACAGCAGATGCTGATCAGTAAGATGGAGCAACAGATGAAGTATATTGTTGGCAAGGTTAAGAACATGGAAACCTCCAACCTTGCCGACCAATCAGAAGAGACGCCACCGCCTCATTACTAATGGTTACTCGTCCGCGTAGATCTTTACTTCAAGATTACCGTTAACATCGATAGCAGCTCGGTACATACCTGAGCTGTTCATCGCAAAATGAATCTCACCCTTAGCATCAAGGGCAATCAAACCACCCTCTCCGCCCATAGCTTCTAATTCACCATGAATCACATGCTCTGAAGCAGTGTGAACATCTTCATTTAGATAACGCATACGCGCAGCGAGATCACCCGCAACCTGCTTACGGATAAAGTATTCGCCTACGCCTGTAGTGGACACGGCCACATTACCGTTCTCAGCATGAGTGCCAGCCCCTATGATTGGGCTATCTCCCACACGGCCAAACTTCTTATTGGTTACACCGCCAGTACTGGTAGCGGCGGCTAGATTGCCATGGCTATCCAGTGCCACGCTCCTACGGTGCCGTATTTCTTGTCGTCTGGGTATTTGCTTTCAGAGAGTGCAAACTGCCCCTTCTCTTTCATGCTTTTTAGTTGCTCAACTCGACGCTCTGTAATGAAGTAAGATTCATCCACAAACTCGAAACCTTGCGTCTGGGCAAATCTATGCGCACCATCGGCAATTAGGAATACATGGTTGCTGTTTTTCATCACTGAATTGGCGAGCTCGATTGGATTCTTGATTCCTTTAATACCAGCAACGGCCCCAGCATTGAGGTCTTTACCATGCATGATAGAGGCGTCCATCTCGATATGTTCTTCGTGAGTTAGCACCGAACCTTTGCCCGCATTAAAAAGGGGCGAGTCTTCCATCACTTTAACCGCTGCTATGGTAGCATCGGCCGCATCGCCACCTTGTTCAAGCACTGTATAGCCGGCACGTACTGAAGCCTCCAGTACACCAAGCACTTCTTGCTGAAGCTCTGCGCTCATTTTTTCTCTTAAGATGGTGCCGGCGCCACCATGGATAGCGATACTGATCGGTTGTTGCATAACATTTCCTTCGTTCTAAAACCCAAAAAGCCCCCCAATGATTGGGAGGCTTAGTATAACTAAACAAACTCAAAGTGCGCTTTTAGCACATTAAGGTTGTAAAAATTCTTAGTGGCTTGAGCAGCAGTCGTCGCCGTTTGAGCAATCGCCTTTACCGCCACAGCATTCGTGGTCGTCAGCTTTCTCACCGCCACCGCAACAGCCGCCTTTCTTATGGATGTGACCGTGCTCGATCTCATCTGCAGTTGCTTCACGAATAGCAACAACTTCAACATCAAATGTTAGAGTTTGACCAGCTAGCATGTGGTTACCGTCAACTACTACAAAGTCACCATCTACTTCAGTCACTTCAACTGGGATAGGGCCTTGGTCTGTGTCTGCTAGGAAACGCATGCCAACTTCGATTTGCTCAACGCCTTGGAATACGTCGGCAGGAACACGTTGAACCATAGCATCGCTGTGCTCACCGTATGCTTCTTCAGGGCCTACAGTTACGCTGAACTTATCACCTGCAGAGCGACCTGTTAGAGCCTTTTCTAGGCCAGTAACTAGGTTATTGTGGCCGTGCAGATAGTCTAGAGGAGCTTCAACGCTCGCTTGATCAACAACTACGCCTTCTTCCACTTTTACTTGATAAGCAAGGCTTACAACTGAGTTATTGTCGATTTTCATAGTCACTCCGAATAGTGATTGTTCAAAAAAGAGCCGCAATCATACAGATTAAGTATGGGGATTGCTAGGGCTTAAAAATACCGATAACAGATTGCTCCGACGCAGCCTGTTCTTGTTCTTTAGTCAAGCGTTGCTGGGTGTGATTACAAGCCACACACTCAACCCATTCCACCTGATTTTCTTCCCACCAACGTAGGTATCTGTTTCGCTACATTCTGGACATTGCGCTCCCGCAATGAATCGCTTTTTAATGTTCATCTCTTTTGTTCCAAAAATGGCTAGATTGACGTTCATTCTCCATCTCCCGATCGAAGATCTCTTCTAGCTCTTTACGTGCTTCCTTGGCTCTAAGAGCCAGATTCTTCTCGTCACTATGCTGTGGCATCAGCTCTTCTAGCATAGTGTTGTCGAGTTTATTGAAATGCTTTTGCGCTCGAGTAGCTTGATGTGGATGCATTCCTAGGGAGATAAGAAGCTGACGGCCTAAGTCCAGCGCACCTAAGAAAGTTTCACGTGAATACGAGGTCACTCCGTGGTTGAGCAATTGATACGCCTCTACGCGGCTACGAGCACGAGCCAATATTTTTAAATGCGGGAAGTGCTGCTGACACAAATCAGCGGTCTGCAGTACCTCATCTGGAGAGTCGGTACAAAGCACTATCGCCTCGGCGGTATTCGCACCCGCTGCTCTCAAGAGTTCAAGATTTGTCGCCTCACCGTAGTAAACCTTATAGCCAAACTTACGCAGTAGTTTTATCTGGCTGGCGTCACTCTCCAAGATGGTTATCTTCACCTTGTTGGCATACATCAAGCGCCCTATTACCTGACCAAAGCGACCAAAACCCGCCACGATAACTCTCGCTTTCTATCGCCCATAGGCTCTGCGGCCTCTTCTTCTTGAGTCGGATTGATACTGCGCGCGTACCACCAGCTTTGTCCCTTAAGTAGAAGCGGCGTGGTCACCATGGACAAACTCACTACCACTAGCAAGAAACTGGAAACTGAGTCATCCAATAGCCCTAACGCGAGAGCGACAGTAAAAATAACGAAGGCAAACTCACCGCCTTGGCTCAAGATCGCCGACATGCGACTGCGAGACTTAGACTTCAAACCAAATAGATGAGCTAAGCCATATAAGATATAGCCTTTCAGTACCACTAGACCCACAACAGTCAGCACAATAAGCACTGGCTTTTCAAGAAGAAGGCCAAGGTTTACCGACATCCCTACCGAGATAAAGAACAGACCAAGTAAAAGACCTTTGAACGGTTCTATGGTTATCTCAAGCTCGTGACGATACTCACTCTCTGCAAGCAGTACTCCAGCCAAGAAAGTACCCAGAGCCATCGAAAGACCAAGGTATTGCATAAACACAGCGATACCCAACACCACTAGCAAAGCTGCTGCAGTGAATAACTCTCGTGTGCCACTCAGTAAAACGTGTCTAAATAGAGGACGTAGCAGGAAGTGACCTGCCACCAAAAGACCGATGACGGCCCCCACCTTAATACCTACATCAGACCAATTACCGGCAACATTACCAGCTAGAACTGGAAGCAATGCCAGCATAGGGATCACGGCGATATCTTGGAAAAGGAGCACCGCAAAGCCAGACTGCCCCGCTTCTTTGCCTGACAATTCAAGCTCATCGATGATACGCAGCGCGATGGCGGTAGAAGAAAGCGCGAGCCCCATACCTATCGCAAGACTACTTGCCCAAGATTGTCCTAAAAAGTTGGCGACCATGGCGATCAGCAATGTAGTCAGGATCACCTGAGCACCACCTAAACCCAGTATAGGGACTCTCATCGCCCACAGTTTCTTGGGGTTCAGTTCTAGACCAATCAAGAATAGGAGGAGCACCACACCAAGTTCAGAGAAATGGAGTATGGCATCCACATCGCTGATAAGGCCAAACCCCCAAGGGCCAATGGTAACACCGGCAATGAGATAACCTATGACACTGCCAAGTCCCAGTCTTTGAGCCAATGGCACTGCGATCACGGCAGCACTGAGGAATAGCACGCCACTTTGAATAAGATCATTATTTATCGCCATTGTTACCTCCATTAAGCTCGGAGAATGGGTCACTCAGCCACTTGGCATAATCTAAGGCGTGTTGCAGTCTTTCAACGTCTGACACATTACGAGCCCAATAGAGTATGAGTGGTTCAAACCAGTGCATTTGGCATAAGGCAGCGGTCAGTTCAAAGGGTTGCAGTATCTGTTCTAGAGGATATTTATTGTAACCTTCAGGAGAAAAAGCTTCAGATTTACCACCGGTAGTAATAACGCTACGCCAGTGTTTACCCTTCAAGGAACATTGCTGTCCAAAAGCAAAGCCTTTATCTAACACCCTATCCATCCACTCTTTTAGTAATGCAGGGCAAGAATAGAGAAACATTGGATGTTGAAAGACGATAACGTCGTGTTGCAACAGGCGCTCATGCTCGGCTGCAATATCAATAAAGAAGTCAGGATACTCGGCATAGAGATCATGCACTGTGACATTAGGAAGCGCTTTGATCTGCTCTATCATAGAGCGATTGGCTACTGAGCTGTTTGGCTCAGGGTGTGCATAGATCACCAAAACCTTAGGTGAGCTATTTGCGGTTTCCTCTGTCATTCCTTGACGTCTTCCCATAATTCCCTTCGAGGCTTCTATCCTAACATATTAAATTCATTGCAAAACCTTAGCTAATGCTAGGTATGTTCGACTTTTGACACGCTAACGCCTAATATGCCTGCCAAGATTATCAATATACGGCTCTCATGATTACTTTCTCTGAAATCCAACTGCTGCGCGGTGGTAAAGCACTTCTCGACAATGCGACAGCGACCATTCATCCCGGCGACAAGGTTGGCCTTGTGGGCAAGAACGGCTGTGGTAAATCCACCCTGTTTGCGTTGATGAAGGATGAATTGTCCATAGATGCTGGGGATTTCAAACAGCCAAAACATTGGGAGCTGGCTTGGGTTGCACAGGAGACCCCTGCCCTAGAACGTTCAGCTCTAGAGTATGTGATCGATGGTGACCGTGAATATCGTCAGCTTGAGGCCGACCTAGCTCAGGCTGAAGCAGACAACAATGGCACTAAAGTAGCAGAACTGCATGGCAAGATTGAGACCATAGGTGGCTATTCTATCCGTGCTCGTGCCGCTGAGCTTCTTGATGGCTTGGGCTTTTCTCAACCGCACATGGATTGGAGCCTAACCCAGTTCTCTGGTGGTTGGCGTATGCGCCTCAACCTAGCCCAAGCTCTGTTATGTCGCTCTGACCTACTACTACTGGATGAACCGACCAACCACTTAGATCTGGATGCGGTAATGTGGCTAGAGCGCTGGCTTCAGAGCTACCGCGGCACGCTGGTAGTTATCTCGCACGACCGTGATTTCCTTGACCCTGTGGTCAACCGAATCATTCATATCGAGAACCAGACCCTAAACGAGTATACGGGCAACTATTCTTCGTTCGAGAAGCAGCGTGCCGAGAAGCTAGTGTTGCAACAGGCTATGTACCAGAAGCAGCAAAAGCAGATGTCGCATATGCAGAGCTATATCGACCGCTTCCGCTACAAGGCCTCTAAAGCAAGACAGGCGCAAAGCCGAATTAAAGCGCTCGAGCGCATGGAGAAGGTACTTCCCGCTCAGTTTGATAACCCATTTAGCTTCGAGTTTAGAGAGCCGGATGCACTACCTAACCCTATCGTAATGATGGATCAAGTCAGTGCCGGTTATGATGACAAACGTGTTCTCGATCAGATCAAGCTAAACCTAGTTCCTGGCAGTCGAATCGGTCTTTTAGGTCGCAACGGTGCGGGTAAGTCTACTCTGATCAAATTGCTCTCCGGAGAGTTGCAACCGCAAGCCGGTGAGTGTACCTACTCACAAGGTGTGAAGATTGGTTACTTTGCTCAGCATCAACTAGAGACCCTCCATCCAGAGGAAACACCACTGCAACACATGATGCAGATAGCGCCTAAGCATACTGAACAACAGTTGCGTGATTACCTAGGTAGTTTCGGTTTCCAAGGAGATAAGGCTCTAGACAAGGTTGCTCCATTCTCCGGGGGTGAGAAGGCTCGCCTAGTGCTAGCGCTACTAGTTTGGCAAAAACCTAACCTATTGCTTCTGGATGAACCCACCAACCACCTAGATCTGGATATGCGTCAAGCACTTACCCTTGCCCTTCAAACCTTCGAGGGTGCTATGGTAATCGTCAGTCACGATAGGTATCTATTGAAAGCGACAACAGATGATTTGTATCTCGTACACGATCAAATGGTAGAGCCCTTCGACGGCGACCTTGTGGATTACTACAAATGGCTGACCGAGCAACAAAAGCAACAGAAAAAAGCCGAATCTAATGCTGCTCCAAAAAGCACAGAGAATTCAGCAGCGGCTAAAAAAGACCTCAAGCGTAAGCAGGCCGAGTTTCGCAAGCTAACCGCACCGATACGAAAGAACATCACTAAACTCGAAACCCGTATGGATAAGCTCAACCAAGCTTTAGAAGGTTTGAAGAGCAACTTAGCGATACAGAAATGTATCAGGCGGAAAATAAGGCTAAACTTACACAGGTCTTAAGCCAACAAGCCGAAGCCAAAGCGGAGCTCGAAGAGGTCGAAATGGAATGGATGAGTGACCAAGAGACCCTAGAGAGTATGCAGGCTGAACTGGACGCAGAATTGAATCTATGACGGAAAGCACGCCCAATAGCAATTTGACCATCGATAGCCTGTGGCAATTTAGCTACAGTACTACTCCGAGCGGGAAATCAAAGAGGCGTGCCTTACCCTTCAGAATCAATTTCACGGCAACGTAAATCTACTGCTTGCCCTTCGTTGGCTCGATCAACATCAGCTCTCTTTTCCAAATCAAGAGTGGCCTCGAATGCTCCAAAGCCTTGGACGCACCGAGCCACTTTTGCACCAGTTTCGCGAACTGCGACGTAAAACAAAGCAGCACCTACCTGACACCCTCTATCGTGAGTCCCTGCAATTCGAACTCCACTTAGAGTGCCAGCAACAAGCCGATATTGTCGATGCTATCCATCAGTTACAGTTAGACAAGGTAGAGGTGCCACATTTAACCGATGACTATTGCCATCAACTGGGAGCGGAACACATAGCCTTTATATTTAGTAAGCATTAAAAGTATGGATACCCTATTCAAGCCACATTGGAGCATGACCAACCCACACCTGCAGACCCTGCTGCCTAGGTTTGTGCGCAAGGCGCCGCTGTTTACTCCCATGTGGGAGTGCATCCAAACCCCAGACAATGACTTTTTAGATCTCGCCTGGAGCGAAGACTGGAATCAACTTCAAGCCTATCGCAAACCTATCTTTGTACTCTTCCATGGACTAGAAGGAAGTTTCAACAGTCCTTATGCTAATGGTCTGATGCAGGCCTTGCGCAAAGAGGTTGCTGTCGGTGATGATGCACTTTCGCGGTTGTAGCGGTAAACCAAACAAGCAGGCCAGAGCCTACCACTCGGGAGAAACCGAAGACGCACGCTTGTTTTTAGAGCACCTGCATCAACGCTTCCCATACAACCCCAAGGTAGCAGTAGGCATCTCCCTTGGCGGCAACATGCTGGTGAACTATTTGGCTAAGTACGCCGACCAACCTCTACTGAATGAAGCGACCATCATCTCAGCACCACTGGATTTAGCCGCCTGCTCCAAACGCATTGAGCGTGGCTTTTCCAAGCTATACAACAGTTACCTTTTGGGCTCGCTAAAGCAGTCGGCCCTGCAAAAACTGCACTTGTTAGAGGACAAACTTGGGATCGATAGAGAGACTATACAGAATATGCGCTTCCTGCATCAGTTTGATGATGCGATTACGGCCCCCCTACATGGTTTCTTGAATGCGCGCGATTATTATCAAAAATGTTCTGGTCTTCCCAAGCTTAATCAGACCTCTATTCCAATAAATCTGATTCACGCAAAGGATGACCCCTTTATGACCGATGAGGTCATCCCAAACTTTAAGCTGGCAGACAACATCACCTACCACCTAATGCCAAAAGGCGGTCATGTTGGCTTTATTCAAGGCACACCTTCGTCACCAAAATTCTGGTTGGAGATGGTGGTTCCCGCTTTTTATGATAAATTTGTATCTTCAATTTATTACCAAGATGTAAATCATGATCGTACCCTGGCAAGAAGTTAGCCTGAAACCCTAGAAAACCTAGTCAAAGAATTCGTGCTTCGTGAAGGCACCGACTATGGAAGCGTCGAGGCAAGCTTACAAGATAAAGTCGATCAGGTACTTATGCAGCTAAAAAACGGACAAGCTGTCATCGTCTATTCAGAATTGCATGAGACAATAGACATCAAAGTAAGCCAAAACTCACAACTACTATAAACTCACATTCGACAAGGAACGTCATGTCAGCCAAGCATCCCATCATAGCGGTAACCGGTTCTTCTGGAGCAGGCACTACCACCACCTCAGAAACCTTCCGTAAGATGTTCAACATGATGAAGGTTCAGGCCGCTTGGGTAGAGGGCGATAGTTTTCATCGCTTCACTCGCCCTGAGATGGATGTCGCTATTCGTAAAGCCAAAGAACAAGGTAAGCACATCAGCTACTTTGGTCCTGAAGCTAACGACTTCCCAGCTCTAGAAGAGTTTTTCAAAGAGTACGGTGAAAAAGGCGAAGGCAAGGTACGCCGCTATCTACATACCTTCGATGAAGCAGTTCCCTACAACCAGATGCCGGGTACCTTTACCCCATGGCAAGAACTGCCAGAGAACAGCGACCTGCTTTTCTATGAGGGCCTTCATGGCGCGGTAGTGGATCACAACTGTCATGTTGCAAAGCATGTCGACCTTCTGATCGGCATGGTGCCTATCGTAAACCTAGAATGGATACAAAAATTCGTTCGTGATACTCGCGATCGTGGTCATTCTCGAGAGGCGGTAACCGACTCCATCGTTCGCTCAATGGACGACTATCTGAATTACATCACCCCGCAATTTTCACGCACACATATTAACTTTCAGCGCGTTCCGACCGTAGACACCTCAAACCCGCTAAATGCGAAAGGTATCCCAAGCCTAGATGAGAGTTTTGTGGTGATTCGAATGCGCGGTTTTAAAAATGTCGATTTTCCATATCTGCTGTCTATGATTGATGGCTCTTTTATGTCTCGCCACAACACCTTAGTCGTGCCGGGAGCAAGATGAGCTTTGCCATGGAACTGATTATCAGACCTATCCTGCAACAGCTTTTAGAAACCGGAAAGATAGGCTAAACGATACACAGCACACACTCTTGTCCGAGACTGTGATAAAAGCCACAATTTTGTCTACATTTTCGGCAATTCTGACCGATCAAAATCAAGAAATGTGGCAAAAAAAAGGATACTATTCGTAGTACAAAATAAAAGTAGTAGCAGCAACTACAAGCCTTGAACACTCATAGGCAACAATACAAATATGCTCGCTAAAGAGAGGAAGATAAGAATATGGTTTTAGGTAAACCTCAAACGGATCCAACATTAGAATGGTTTTTGTCCCACTGTCATATCCACAAATACCCTTCTAAAAGTACGCTGATCCACGCTGGTGAAAAAGCAGAAACTTTGTATTACATCGTCAAAGGCTCGGTTGCCGTTCTAATTAAGGACGAAGAAGGTAAAGAGATGATTCTTTCTTACCTTAACCAAGGCGACTTCATCGGTGAGCTAGGTCTTTTCGAAGAAGACCAAGAGCGTACAGCTTGGGTTCGTGCAAAATCACCTTGTGAAGTTGCAGAGATCTCATTCAAGAAGTTCCGTCAGCTAATCCAAGTGAACCCAGACATCCTAATGCGTCTGTCTTCACAAATGGCAAAACGCCTACAAGTAACTAGCCAGAAAGTTGGTGACTTGGCGTTCCTAGACGTGACTGGTCGTATCGCACAGACTCTACTGAATCTTGCAAAGCAGCCTGACGCGATGACGCACCCAGACGGCATGCAGATCAAGATTACTCGTCAAGAGATCGGCCAAATCGTTGGTTGTTCTCGTGAGACAGTAGGTCGTATCTTGAAGATGCTAGAAGAGCAGAACCTTATCTCTGCTCACGGTAAGACTATCGTGGTATACGGTACTCGCTAAGCCGAACTCAAATTCAAAAAAACCGCTACAAAGTAGCGGTTTTTTATGCCTAATTGTTGGTGCTCTCGAATATCTTGTCGGCCGAGGCGGCCACAAAGCCATGATAGAGTTCACCTTGGTTATCTTGATAACGCTTGGCAAACTCGTAGAAACCACCTGGGATAGAGTGCACAGCATCAGAAAATGCCACCTCCACTTTATCAGCCATAGTCGATGACTGCTCCAAAAGCAACTGAGGAGAGCCTTTTACTTCTCCACCCGAGCTATTTATGGCAAAGCCTTTTTGCTTCAAAAATCCGTTTACCTCAGCCACTTCCTCATACTCAGCCAACTGATTCACGCTTACCGTAAAATGATTCGCTCCATAGCCATGAGCAGCAACCCAAGCCGCATATTCACTCTCACTGGCTAGAATCTGATATTCACCATAGCTAAGGTCCCACAATCGGCCTTGATGCAAGAAATCAGAGCCTGTTAGTTTATCTGCGTCGATTTGGTCCACCAATTTAAGCACGATATTGCGCAAGTCATTGGAACACAGATGCAGTTGAAGCTGGCTGATAAACACCTTAGGCATTTTAGGGTCAGGGTGCTGGTAATGCTCCGCAATCAGCTTTTTACTCTCAAACACATAGTCGCCACCTTTCTCGTAACCAAGCTCAATAAAAGGCTTGGCTAGAGTTGGCAGTGACACAGGGTCAACACCAAAGGTACGCAGTGCTATGTGGTCGTTAATCAAAGCTTGGTCTTGCTTTAACAACTCATGAATCGTGTGTGATGACGGGCAAAGACGCTCGCAAAAATCACCCAAAGTTGCTCGAACAGTTTTTCAGCTCCCATGTTCCCTCCTTGAAATTACATAGTGATGCCCGGTGATAGAGACTCAGGCAGAAGTGGCTCAGCACCATGGATAGATGCCATTGGATATGCGCAGTAATCCGCCGCATAAAACGCACTTGGTCTTAGGTTGCCAGAGGCTCCCGGGCCGCCAAATGGCGCATCACCGCTAGCTCCGGTAATTGGGCGATTGCGGTTCACGATTCCGGCTCGGATCTCATCAGAGAACTGTTCCCATTCCGCATCGCGCGTAGAGATTAACCCCGCAGATAGGCCATACTGGGTATCGTTGGCAAGCTCTATTGCAGTCTCAAAGCCCGAATAGCGCACTACCTGTAGAAGTGGACCGAAGTACTCTTCATCCGGTAAGGTATCGATAGCAGAGGCTTCAAGGATAGTCGGAGACAAGAAAGCGTTCTCGCCGAGCTCTCCTTTGAGAAGGTACTCTGCGCCCTTGCCAACCAATTCCTCTGCTGCGACAACGATCTGCTGCGCTGCAGTGCGAGAGATAAGCGTACCCATAAAAGGTTGGTCATCTGCAAACGGCTGGTCCATCTTAAGCTGCTTAGTCACCTCTACTAGACGAGCAACCAAAGCATCACCCGCTTCACCTTGCGGTACGTACAGGCGACGAGCACAAGTACAACGCTGCCCAGCACTGATAAACGCCGATTGGATAATGGTATACACAGCCGCGTCCAAGTCACCATACTCTTCTGAGATGATAAGCGGGTTGTTGCCACCCATCTCAAGAGCCAACATCTTCTCAGGCTTACCAGCCAACTGACGATGCAAGATATGACCGGTATTAGCGCTACCGGTAAACAGTAGACCATCGATCTTATTTGAGCTCGCAAGCGCGATACCCGTTTCTTTACCGCCTTGAACTAGGTTTACCACGCCCGATGGAAGGCCTGCTTCTTGCCACAATTTGACCGCAAGCTCACCGCAAAGTGGAGTCAGATCAGATGGCTTAAATACCACAGTGTTCCCTGCGAGAAGTGCCGGTACTATGTGTCCATTTGGAAGGTGTACTGGAAAGTTATATGGGCCAAACACAGCTAGAACACCCAGCGGGCGATGTTGTAGGGTCACATCGTTTCCGCCTACCTGTTTGTGTTTAGTACCGGTTCTTTCGTGATAAGACTTGATCGATAGGCCTATCTTACCGGCCATCGCAGCAGCTTCTGTACGAGTTTCCCAGATAGGTTTGCCCGTCTCTTTAGAAATGGTCTCAGCGATTAGCTCAGCGTTTTCTTTTACTAGTTCTGCAAAGCGCAATACGATCTGTTCGCGCTCTTCAAAACTCTTCTTTTTCCAACTAAGAAAGGCAGTGCGTGCGGCCATTACCGCCAGCTCTACTTGGCCTTCAGTTGCGCTGTGTCCTTGCCAGATAGTTTGGCTGTTATACGGAGACTGAGACTGGATATCGGCGCCTTGGCCAGAGATCCACTCCCCTGCAATAAAATGCGTTGTCATTCCAATCGTTCCTTGTTTGTTTTTTTGAACCTATTGTGCGGCCATGCGCACCCAATCACCGCTCGCGACCTCTAGAGCCTCTGCGACCTCTCTAGACAAGATCACCATCTGAGATTCATTGTCGAAAGCTGCTGGTTGAGCCACCGCTCTGAAGTTTTCAAAAGAGGTGTTACAGATCAGATAATGCTGTGTGCTACTGTGCTCGGCGATAGAGACCTTAGCCTGAAGGATTGCCTTACGGTATCGATATTGTTCAGGTCACACTCAACCGTTGGACCCGCATCGAAGATGTCGACGTAATCACGACAGATAAAGCCCTCTTTTTGCAAAAGGCGCAAAGCAGGTTTGGTGTTGTCATGCACCTTGCCAATCACAGCTTGGGCTTCTTCGCTCAATAGGTTGATATAGATAGGCAGCTTAGGCATCAAATCAGCAATAAAGCCCTTATTACCTGTGCCTGTTAGATAATCTGCATGGGTAAAATCTATAGAGAAAAAGTGGTCCTGTAGCCATTCCCAGAATGGGGACTTGCCCTCGGCGTCAGACACACCGCGCATCTCAGCAAAGATAGTCTGTGAGAATCTATGCGAGTGCTCTGCCAGCATTAAGAAGCGGCACTTAGACATCAATCTGCCGTTAAGGCCGCCTCGAAAGCTTGGACGCAGGAACAGCGTACAGATTTCAGAACACCCGGTGTAATTATTACCGAAGGTCAACAAACGAACTACGTTGTTAACCCCAAGTGCCTGAGATGAATGAACCACCTTGCTGATGTGGTAAGAATAAAATGGTACGTCCCAGCCAACCGCTGCCTCTATACCTGTAGTACCGGCTACCTCACCGGTCTCACTATCAAAACCAACCATCAAATATCCCTCATCTCCGGGTTCGGTGACATCGGGCTTAGCAAAGCTATTTATTGAATGATCGATTCGATTGTTCAGCAGGGTTTCGTTTACCGGCAAGGATGTAAATCCATGCCCCGACTCCTCTGCACACATATAGAGAGCGTTATAATCTTCCTTGGCTATTGGGCGTACTACCAACATCGCACTATCCTCCTGATAGAAACTTAAGCGTTATATAATTTCGCCACTGCGGCTTCGAGGCGAGCAAATCCTTCCTTGATATCTTGTGGGGTGATAACCAGTGATGGGGTGAAACGAACCACGTTAGCACCTGCGACTAGGACCATTAGGCCCTCATCACCTGCTGCTACCAATACGTCACGTGCACGGCCTTTCCACTCATCTACGAGCTCAGCACCGATCAGCAAACCTTTACCACGAACTTCTTTAAAGATTGGGTATTGAGCATTGATGCGCTCAAGCTCAGCTCGGAAAAGCTGCTCACGCTCCTTCACGCCTTCAAGCACTTCTGCTTCTGATACGTGATCAACCACGGCTTCGGCTACCGCACAAGCTAGTGGGTTACCGCCATAAGTAGAACCATGGGTACCCACTTTAAGGTGTGCACCGATCTCATCGGTAGTTAGGATGGCACCGATAGGGAAACCGCCACCTAGTGACTTAGCGGTACTTAGAATATCTGGAGTCACACCCAGACCTTGGTATGCATAGAAATGACCTGTACGGCCGTTACCGGTTTGTACTTCATCGAAAATAAGCAGCGCATTATGTTTGTCACACAGCTCACGCACAGTCTGCACAAACTCAGGAGTTGGAGGTACGATACCGCCCTCACCTTGTAGTGGCTCCATCATTACTGCACAGGTTTCGTCTGAAATAGCCGCTTTGAAGGCTTCGATATCGTTGTATGGGATATGCTCTACATCACCCGGCTTAGGACCAAAGCCATCTGAATATGCAGATTGACCACCAACGGTTACAGTAAAGAAGGTACGCCCATGGAAGCCTTGGTTAAAGGCGATGATCTTGGATTTTTCTGGACCAAACTTGTCTACCGCATAACGACGTGCCAGTTTAAGTGCTGCCTCATTGGCTTCAGCGCCTGAGTTTGAAAAGAAAACCTTATCGGCGAAGCTAAGCTTGATCAGCTTCTTAGCCAAACGCAGTGCCGGCTCGTTTGTCATCACATTACTTAAATGCCACAACTTGCTCGCTTGCTCTGTTAGCGCATTCACCATCACTGGGTGACAATGACCTAGACAGCTCACCGCAATACCACCAGCGAAGTCGATATACTCTTTATCTTGCTGGTCCCAAACACGTGAGCCTTCACCTTTAACAGGGATCATAGGTAGTGGGTTATAGCAAGGTAGCATTACCTCATCGAAATCTTTGCGGGTTACTTCTGAAAACATGTTGTGCTCCTTTTACTTCCTCTCCTGACACTAAGTTAGAAAATTTGCTAGTAACAAAGTTCAAAAGAGATTTCCTCTGTAAGCGCATTGTATTAACAATTTATTAACTAGTTCAAGGGCAAACTGTATATAAATCCTCCCTAAATCGGGACGAAATATAGACAATGTGAAGCAGGATAGATAATTCTACTAAGAGCTAGGCCTAATAACGGTTCGTTATGAGACTAATTTCAGAAAGTTTTTCAGGATCTCGTGACCTTGTTCGGTCTTGATAGATTCAGGATGGAACTGTACGCCTTCGATAGGCAAAGAGGTGTGACGATAGCCCATTATCTCGTGAGGATTACCTGCATCATCGGCAGTCCATGCGGTCATCTCCAAGCAAGCAGGGAGTGACGCTTTCTCTACTACCAATGAATGGTAGCGAGTTACCGTGAGTGGGTTATTTAATCCAGTAAATACACCAGAGTCGTTATGTCTGATGGCGGTAGTCTTACCATGCATCACCTTTTCAGCACGCACCACATTAGCGCCTAAAACCTGAGCTATGGCTTGGTGACCAAGGCAAACACCTAAAATAGGCAATTTACCCATGAAGTGATTGATAACTTCAAGGGAGATACCCGCGTCATCTGGGGTACAAGGTCCAGGGAGATGACTAAGGCATCCGGCGCCAACTCTTCGATCTCTTGGATGGTGATGGCATCGTTACGCACCACTTGTGTCTCACAACCTAGCTCAGAGAAATACTGATACAAGTTATAAGTAAACGAGTCGTAGTTATCGATAATCAACAGCATGAGAACAGCCTGGCTCCAAAAAACAATGCCACCGCTTTGGGCGGTGGCATTCTAACACAGTTATATGGCTTGGGGATGCTTAGCGAGGACGCTGAACAAAGCCCACAGCTTGGTAAACCTTATCAAGAGTAACAGCAGCTTTCTCAGATGCCTTATCAGCACCCGCCTTCATTACCTCGTTTAGGTAAGGAATGTCGTTACGGATTCTGTGGTACTCAGACTGAATAGGCTCAAGCATAGCAACAAGCGCCTGGCCTACATCCTTCTTGAATGGACCGTACATTTCCACGCCTTGATATTGCGCTTCAATCTCTTCGAATGTCTTACCTGTAGCCGCAGAGTACAGACCCATAAGGTTCGCGATACCAGCCTTGTTTTCTACATCGTATGCGATGCGAGGTGGGTTATCTGGATCCGTTTGCGCCTTGTTAATCTTCTTGATGATCGACTTAGGCTCTTCAAGAAGAGTGATAACATTCTTACGGTTATCGTCTGACTTAGACATCTTCTTAGTCGCATCCTGCAGGCTCATTACACGTGCATTTACCTTAGGAATGTAAGGTTCTGGAACCTGGAAGATTGGCGCTTCTGCCGTGCCGTATAGGTTATTAAAACGGGTCGCAATGTCACGCGCAAGCTCAAGGTGTTGCTTCTGGTCGTTACCTACAGGCACTTGGTGTGCACCGTACAGCAGGATATCCGCAGCCATAAGCACAGGATAGTCATACAGACCTACATTCACATCGTTCGCATAGCGCTGAGACTTGTCTTGAATTGAGTCATACGGTTAAGCTCACCCATTTGGGTGTAGCAGTTAAGAACCCAACCTAGCTGAGCGTGCTCTGGTACGTGAGACTGAACAAATAGAGTGCTCTTCTTAGGATCAACGCCTACTGCAAGACATACAGATAGTGCATCTAAAGTCGCTTCACGCAGTGCTGCAGCCTCTTGGCGAACAGTGATAGCGTGCAGGTCTACCACGCAGTATTGGCAGTCATAATCATCTTGCATCTGATGCCACTGACGCAGAGCACCTAGGTAGTTACCAATGCTTAGTTCACCAGACGGTTGAACACCACTTAACACAATAGGTTTCGTGCTCATGTTATGACTTCCTCAATACTACAAATTAAATCAAATGTTGAACAAAGCAGTGTACTCATCAACGAGTATATTTCTAGCAAAAAACGCTTTTTTGCGCTGATATAGCTAAAAATGCATGGCTTCTTGGTCAGTTATTGACTCAACTGATGCAGTACCTCATGAAGGCCCGACAGCTGCTGAATCAAAAAGTCCGGATTGGAGTCTTCAATAGGCTCGCCATGGTTATAACCATATGGAAGGGCCACCGAACCAATACCTGCATTCTTGGCTGCCAATACATCGTTTTTGGAGTCACCTACCAAGATAATCTGATTATGCGCCATACCATATTTATCCATTAGATATTCAAGAGGCATAGGATCAGGTTTGCGCTTAGGTAGAGCATCACCACCAATCACCTCAACAAACAGATGTGCGATTTGATGTTGCTCTAAGATATCTGGAACGAATTGCCCAGGCTTATTGGTGACGATTGCCAATTGATAACCCTCTGCAAAAAGCTGTTCTAGGGTATTTTTTACCGTCGGATAAAGGTGACTCTCATCATGACCACACTCAGCATAGAAATGATCGAATTGAGCTCTAGCCTGCTGTTTAAGCTCATCGCTGATGCTTGGGTCAACATGGTAGTTTTGGCTCAGAGCTCTCGCCACTAGGCTATCTGCACCGTTACCAACCCACTCACGTACCTGCGCTTCAGAAACGCCATCACGCCCCATAGAACACATAGCTTTGTCTACAGCGACGGTTAAGTCGGGCACGCTATCTAACAGCGTGCCATCGAGGTCAAAGGCGATAAACTTAATCATTGATGTTGGCTAGCTCAGCGCGCATCTGATCGATAACCTCTTTGTAGTCTGGCTGGTTAAAGATAGCCGAGCCTGCAACAAACATATCTGCGCCCGCTTCTGCAATCTCACGGATGTTCTCAACCTTCACACCACCATCGATCTCAAGACGGATATCTCGACCGCTAGCATCAATACGCTTACGTACCTCACGCAGTTTATCTAGAGTGTGAGGGATAAAGGATTGTCCACCAAAGCCTGGGTTTACCGACATCAATAGGATCAGGTCTACCTTGTCCATAATGTAGTCAAGATGAGACAGAGGCGTTGCTGGGTTAAGTACTACACCCGCCTGACAACCGTGTTGCTTGATAAGCTGTAAGGTACGATCAACGTGCTCAGATGCCTCAACATGGAAGGTGATCATGCTCGCACCGGCTTTAGCAAAGTCAGGGATGATGGAATCTACAGGCTTCACCATAAGGTGCACATCGATAGGTGCGGTGATGCCGTAATCTCTCAAGGCCTTACAGATAGGCGCACCAAAGGTCAGGTTTGGAACGTAGTGGTTATCCATTACATCGAAGTGCACCACGTCCGCTCCAGCAGCAAGAACGCGCTCAACGTCTTCGCCCAAGCGAGCAAAATCTGCGGATAGAATGGATGGAGCGATTAGAAAGTCTTTCATCTGAGGCCTCGAGGTTGATGTGTAGTGACGGCAAAATTGTACAAAAGCCATCACCTGAACTCAAAGCCGTTTTCAGTTTCTGTTACAGATGCGACTGTTGCGGTTTAAATAGTGCAAGAAGCTCATCGACTTTGTTGCGACCAGCACCGTTGCGACTGATCGTACGCTTCACCTTAACTACGTTAAGCTCAGCGCCATGATACAGGCGACGGGTGAGCGTAGTATCGTGGTTCGAGATAAGCACAGGTACGCCACGAGCAGTCGCAGCACGCTCAGCAACATCCGCTAGAGCCGCCTGATCATCCAAAGAGAAGCCATTCCCAGCATAGGTGGTGAAATTGGCGGTAGTCGATAAAGGTGCATACGGTGGATCGCAATACACCGCACAGCCCTTGCGCACACGCTTAAAGGTCTCTTTGTACCCTTCACAGATAAAGGTCGCCTTTTGCGCCTTTTCTGCGAAGAACTCTAGCTCAGCTTCTGGGAAGTATGGCTTCTTGTAAGAACCAAACGGTACGTTAAAGCCACCCTTTTTGTTGTAACGACATAGGCCGTTAAACCCAAAACGGTTCATATACAAGAAAGCAAGTGAGCGAAACTGGATATCGTCGGTTTCGTTAAACTGACGACGAATATCTAGGTAAGCCTGCTTCTGATTGTACTCAGGAGTGAACAATCGCTTCGCCTCATCAATATAAGGCTGAGGATTTGTCTTTAGCAGGTTATAAAGATTGATAAGGTCAGGGTTGATATCTGCGAGCAGGTACTGCTCATAGTCAGTATTCAGAAATACCGAGCCTGCCCCAACAAAAGGTTCTACCAGCTTTTTTGCTTGCGGAAGGTGGTGCTGAATGTCTTCAACTAGCCCGTATTTTCCGCCTGCCCATTTTAAGAAGGCACGTTGTTTCTTCATCGCTGGTCTTGTTTACCCTTGTTCAACTGGGGGCGAAATGTACCACAAAAAGCGTGTCGGCTCAGCGTTATTTTCCAATCTCGATCTCTTTATGCACTTGAGACATGGATTTCACCCAAGGTTGCAATGCCTGAACATCTTCAGCGAACTGAGAAATGGCCCATTGAGCAGTTTTTACCGTTTTATAATCGCGATAAGTCACTATGTACCACGTCTTATTTGAACGTATAGTCGGGTAGATTCGAGCGGCATCATCACCATTTAGACGATATTTTTCGATAAAGCCTTCGACTTCCTGCATGGTACGAAACGCTCCAAGCTGAACCGTATAACGCGCCCTAGAAACCTCTAGTAGCTCATCTCTAGCAAAGGAAAACTGATCGCTGGCTCAGCTGGCTTAACCTGCTTTTGTGGCTTGGCGACCGCTTGCTCGTTATCGATTAAGCTATCCAATACCTCATCAGGCACCACTACTCGCTGCCTACCATTACCGTTATCACCCACAGTAGCTGTTTCCTCGGTCACAGGCGGAGGAAGAGCTGCATCATCTTGTTGTAAGGTGTCGCGCTCAGCAAGTTGCATATCCCCAGGCTCACTGCCGTCACCCTGCTTCATCTCAAGCTCAAATTCGTTGCCAGCTTGCGAGCTAACTTGATCGCTTACTTGCTGCTTACTGCCGGAGCCATCACTCATCCACCACCAAAGTAGCAGACCCAATACCGCAACAACAGCCAGTGCCAACAAACCATTCTTGGCAGAGCCTCTAGAACCATGTGGAGTTTTCTTAGTCGGTTTCACTTCCGTTCCTAATTCATTTAGTAGCCCTGGATAGGCCTTCATTTTATGGGCGCGCTTGCGAAGTTGATTGCGCTTTTTGATGCTCTCAAAACGCCTTAACACCAGAAGATCCAAAAATAGGTCTCTGTCCTGATTAGATAGTGGTGGGATTGTCATAACTCTAGGCTGAACATTAAAGCTCGCGCACAGTGGAGTCAGCTTTTCTAGCTTTAACTCGGGACCGGTAATAAAGATTAGGTGTAGGGTTAGAGTTGGGTGAGCGGTTAAGCGTTCAACCAAACCCCAGAGTTCAGACAAAAGCGATGCTGGCGCCAATCCTGCGTCGTCCAGCACTATCTGTAGGCGATGATTCTCCAAACCAAAGGCTTGATCTAGATTTTCATATAAAGATAGGGATGCGTCTGAGCAGTATTCTGGGAGTAACTGCTCTAAAATCTGAGCGCGGATATCCTGCTCGCTGTCACCTGGATGACACTGAACAATGGCACTGTGATTAACACTGGTAAATTCGAGATGAAAGCGTTGACCAAGGACGGTTTTACCTGAGCCTGTTTTCCCAGATAAAACCACTAAGCTAGAGCCAAACTGCAAACAGCCGCGTAACTGCTCGAGCAGCTGCGACTGGGATTTTAGCTCTAACCATTTATTCGACTGGTCAGAAGTCCTTCTCTGTTTTACTAGCTTATCTATCAGGCTCATCCGTCACTCCTTGACTTCAGTAAATACCAAGCCTAATGCTTTTGTCTAGTCCTCTCGGCCATCTTCAATGGCTTGATAGACGTGCTTGTGGTCAAGATCACTAACTACCTGCGAACTGCCAATGGAATCTGGGATAATCAGTCTTAGCTGACCAGACAGCACTTTTTTGTCGCGCATCATGTGCTTCATAAAGTCTTCGCCCGTCATCTCGCTGGGAGTATGAACAGGAAGGTCAAAGGCTTTAAGCAGGCTTTCGATTCGATCTACATCTTGCGACTGCATACGACCATCATGCAAGGCTGCACGTGCTGCCATAACAGTGCCTGAAGAAACCGCCTCTCCGTGGAGCCAGTTGCCGTAACCCATTTCCGCTTCGATAGCGTGGCCAAAGGTATGGCCTAGGTTTAGCAATGCACGAATACCCGACTCTTTCTCATCCTGAGCAACCACATCTGCCTTAATCTGGCAGCACTTTGCGATAGCAGAGGTAAGAGAAGCAGGCTCAAGCCTTTTCAACTGCGCTTGGCTCTGTTCAATCCAATCAAAGAAAGGCGAATCTATGATAATGCCGTACTTGATCACCTCGGCCATACCTGCGCCAAACTCACGTTTCGGCAGAGTCTTCAGCGTATCAATATCGATAATCACGGCTTTAGGCTGATAGAAGGCACCTATCATATTTTTGCCCAGCGGATGGTTTACCGCTGTTTTACCACCAACCGATGAATCTACCTGAGATAGCAAGGTTGTTGGGATCTGAACAAAATCAACGCCGCGTTGGTAACAAGCAGCGGCAAAGCCAACCAAGTCACCAATAACACCGCCGCCAAGAGCCACCAACATCACATCACGACCATAGTTATGCTCGAGCAAGAAGGTCATGACCTGATTAAAGGTCTCTAGCGATTTGTATTGCTCACCATCATTCAACTGTAGCACTCGGATTTGACAACCCAGAGCCTGAAACTGATCCTCAACTTGATCTGCATATAGCGGACCAACTGTGGTGTTGGTGATAATAACGACGTTTTGTTTAGAAAGGTCTTTTTGCGATGGGAATAGAGAAGAATAAAGGGCTGGGTTTCCCAATAACCCAGCACCAATAGAAATTGGGTAGCTACGCTCCCCTAAACTTACCGTGATCCGTTCCATGGGATGCACTCCTAAGTAAGATTAACGCTCTTCCAGCATTTTAACGATTTGATTCGCAACAACTTTTGCGCTCTGATCGTCAGTTTTAACTGTGTAGTCAGCAACTTCTTCGTAAAGAGGATTACGCTCATCCGCTAGGCTCTCAAGAACCTCACGTGGCTCTTCAGTTTGCAGAAGAGGACGCTTCTTGTCGCGATTTGTGCGAGCCAGTTGCTTTTCGATAGTAGTTTCTAGATATACAACTACACCGCGAGCAGATAGACGGTTACGGTTATCTTTGCTCAGTACAGAGCCACCGCCAGTTGCTAATACGATACCTTGCTCTTCAGTAAGATCGTTGATTACAGTCTCTTCGCGCTTGCGGAAACCTTCTTCACCCTCAACGTCAAATACCCAAGAAATATCCGCACCTGTGCGCTCTTCGATTACTGTATCCGAATCAACAAACTCCATGTGAAGTTGTTGTGCTAGGTGTCTACCAATTGTACTTTTGCCGGCACCCATAGGGCCAACAAGAAAAATATTACGTTTCTCAGCCATGTTCAGCAGTTATTTACAACGTTAAATCAAAATACACCGTCATTATTTGTCATTCATTTGGCGATGACACAGTTCAATGACGCCTTGTTCCTCACATATAAAATCGTGATAAGACCCGAAATTATCTGGATTTGGACGCAAATTTGCAATCGAAATTTGTTTTTTTTAATTTTCTAGGGCTAGAATCACTTCTAAACCGCAGACTCCTTATGAGTCTACTTGGATAGACTTGATTGAATCTTGGGCGTAACAAAAATCAAAAGCTCACTTCGGGTCAACTTTTCCGAGGTTCGCTTAAACAACTGCCCTAACCATGGAATATCAGCAAGATACGGTACTTGTTCGACACTTTTAATTAAACTTTTTTGAAATATCCCGCCCAAAACCAGAGTCTCACCATCGTCCACCAGCACCTGAGTACGAATTCGTTGTGTATCTATTGCGACAGCTTCCCCAATTCCGGTTTTTACCACCTGCCCCGGTCTGTCTTGAGTGACGCTCAGGTCTAAGACTAAGCGATTATCCGGCGTTATCTGAGGGATCACCTCCAGGCTCAATACCGCCTTTCGAAAGGAAACTGAGGTAGCGCCGCTAGATGCAGCTCCAGATAGGGAATCTCTGAGCCCTGTTCAATATAAGCAGGCTTCTTATTGGTAGTGACTAGCCTAGGACTAGAGATGATCTCCGCTTTGGCTTCAGCCTGCAATGCTGAAAGCTCGAGATCTAACAAGGTATCAGAACCCAGAGTAGCCAATCGTAGAGCAATCCGACCTGCATTCGGATCGGCTAAGCCTAGATTGACGTTAAGGTTATCTGTGGTCTCTGTACTGCCTTGCAGAGCCTCAATGGAGGGCGCAACACTCACTGGGTTGCCGGTTTTAGTCAGACCCCAGCGCACTCCAATCTCATCAGCATTACCCTGATTCAGGGTAACAATCCTCGCTTCTATCAAAACCTGTTTCACTGGAATGTCCAGGCTTGAGATAATGCTCTCTATCTCTTCGAATCGGTCTGCGTATTCATAGATAAGCAGCGAGTTGGTGCGCTCATCCACAGACAAACTGCCCGCATCCGAGATCACCCCCTGAGACCTGTGGTGGCCAAGAATGACCGCAATATCAGAGGCACTGGCATACTTGATGGAAAAAAGTCTCGACTCTAATTCAGCAGTTCGGGGCTCTGGCTCGACTATAACCACCACCTTTTTAGGTTCTGGAACATAAGGCTCCATAAACCATTCCTGCTCCGCCCAAACAATCTTGCTCATTAAAATAATTAGAAGCAGACTACTCCTCATACGCCTGCTCCTTGGTATAGAAACCGAGGTTTAGGTCTGCCATTAACCTCCCTTCAACTAACTTGATCTCCACGCTCTCAAGACGACTGGTTTTCTGATAATCCAAAGCGAGAGTTATCAACTGCCTTATCTGTTCAAAACTTCCTTGAGATGTCATCAACAAGCAGAGACGCCCATCTTCCGAGATCCAGCGCCAAGAAGTAATTTCAACACCCCTAGGGATGCGAGAGATAAGGTAGGTATAAAACTCACTGGTAGAAAAGGTATCGGGGTAGAGACGCAGTAGCTTTTGGTACTTTTCAGCATAATCTAGGCTTAGATAGTGGTAACCCTCAAGCTGCTTGATCAGCTTTATCCTATTAATATCCATAATTTGCTGATCAGATTCTATTTGCTGTTCAAGTTCCACCTTGTACTCTTGCCAAATAAGAGCGAGTACACAATTGGTAATAAAAGCCAAGGCTAAACCAACCCAGAGCATGAGCTTAGGGGACCTTAGTAATAAGCCCTGCCAATTAACGAATCGCCAATGCATCAACTGACTCATCAGTAAAGGCTAAGCCAAGCTCGAAATCAGCAACCTGTTTACTGTTATCTGCTTGCAACTCCAACTGCACTTCTTCAATGCCGTCTGAACTCCTAAATTGATTGACCAAGCGGTTTAAAGTTTCGAACGATGTAGCGCTACCGAATATCTGGCACCGCATCTCTACACAGCTCAAGCGATTAACAAATACTCCTTTAGGTAAGGCTCTGGGCAATGACTGCAGGGGATTAGAAACATCAAAAGTAGCTAGCTCTTTTTCAAGTTGGACATATCTCTCCTTATCCGTCAGGTATCGAACAAACTCAGTCTCAGCCTTTGCCACTCGTACTTTCAAGTGCTCTAGCTGTTGCTGTTGATGTCGGATTGATTGATTGCTACTTATGAGTTCAAGGTAGGACAATCCAATATAGAGGCCATGCAAACTCAGAAATAGTAGAGAGGGAGCGAAGAGAAGAAATAATGAAAGACGTATTCTCTTTTGATTGTGTTCACTGCGCCAAGGCAAAAGGTTAATCATTTGAAAGCCTGCCTCTTTTCCAATAAAGAGCACTCAGCGAACTAGCAAGGCAGAGGTAGAGATCCTTACTGATCTCAAGCCCTAAAACTTCCCATACTTCCTCCAAGTTAATATGAGTAAGCGTCGGAGTCTTGAGGGGTTCACCAATAAGCAAGACCTCGTCGACACCTCGTTCAGCAAAGAAGTCTTCGAGATCAGCATCTTCACACTCTTCAACTCGAAGAGTGTGAATCCCAGATAAAAAGCTCACCGCAATTAATTGATTCAAAGGAGAATAGATAAAGCCATGTATTGGATTCGTAGCCCGCAGGTTGTATTCACTGCATAGACAAATCAGATCCGTTATCTGCCATCCAATAATATCCGCGCGCAAGTTAAACCTAGTCTGTAGCTCCTGCAGGGCGTTACGTTCACTAACAAAAAGCTCTAGGTGCTTTTGTGACAACTTATAGTCACAACTCAGAGAAGTCTTGTCCTTTCTAACACCAAGCATCTCCTCAACTTGCTGTTCGGCCCACCAAGGCTCGGCATCCTCAGGGACAGGAATAGACTTATACAGCACATTATCTTGACGCAAACTTAACGTGATATCGGTTCTCCAAAAACGGAGAAAATGAGACACTAAGCTATTACGACTCTTGAGCTTACTGTTTGATAGTTTCCCGCACTCTAGAATTCGCCATCCCGAATTTGAGATCTCGATTGTTAAATATTGCGTCTGGTCATCAGCTTGACTCAGCGCTGTTATCCGAGTTTCAAACATAGAATTCCTGTGAAATGCGATAAAGATCAAAAATATAGGAAGCAAGGTTAAAATAGAGTTACACTAAATCAGTCGGGATAATGGTCGTTTTTAACACCTTTCCCTACACAAAGTTTTTGTCGCACTGAGGCGGCAAAGCAATCTAGCACCTCCTCAATACAAGGATATTTCGGTGAAGTTCATAAAGATTACGTTAGCTCTTGCATTAGCTTGCATAGTTCTTGGGCTAGGTACGATTTTTGGTTTTTATTACTATCTAAAACCGCAACTTCCAGATGTAGCCACCCTTAAAGACGTTGAGCTACAGACTCCAATGCAGGTTTACTCACAAGATGGCAAGTTGATTGCTCAATTCGGTGAGAAACGACGCATCCCTCTTAAGCTGGAAGAAATGCCGCAAGAGCTGATCGATGCGGTGATCGCGACCGAAGACAGCCGTTTTTATGAACACTATGGTTTTGACCCAATTGGTATTACTCGTGCGGCAGTTGCCGTTATCTCAAGTGGTAGTGCAAGTCAGGGTGCGAGTACCATCACCCAGCAGCTAGCTCGAAACTTCTTCCTCTCTAACGAGAAGAAGATCATGCGTAAAATCAAAGAGATTTTTATCGCTGTTCATATCGAGCAACTTCTAACCAAGCGTGAAATCCTTGAGCTATATCTGAATAAGATCTACCTAGGTCACCGCTCTTATGGTGTAGGTGCTGCAGCTCAGGTTTACTTTGGTAAAGACCTGAAAGACCTAACTCTGGGTGAGCTAGCGGTTATCGCAGGTCTACCTAAAGCACCATCGACCATGAACCCTATTTACAGCATCGACCGTGCTACCACCCGTCGCAACGTGGTACTGCAACGCATGCTGGCTGAAAACAAGATCACACAGCAGCAGTTTGATGATGCACGTGCAGAGAACTTAGACGGTGAAGCACACGGTGCCGAGATCGAAGTGAGCGCACCTTATGTTGCTGAGATTGCTCGTGCGTGGATGGTGAAAAAGTTCGGTGAAGAGAAGGCATACACCTCAGGTATGCGTATCTACACTACCGTGCGTTCTGATCTGCAAACTGCGGCTAACATTGCCTCTATCACCAATCTCATCAATTACGATGAGCGCCACGGCTATCGCGGTGAAGAGAAAGTGGTATGGCAGCCAGCTGACAAAGCTATGGACGAGCAAGAGCTTCGTACCTATATGCGCAGTCAACCAAGCTATGGCGTGATGCGCCCTGCAGTCGTAACCAAACTTGATGGTCAAACTGCCGAGGTGTATATCAAGGCTATGGCTATCAAACCATCGAGTGGGATGGCATGAACTGGGCTCGCCGCTTCAAGACAGATGATCGCCAAGGACCAGCGCCTAAGTCTGCTCGCGATATCATGGAAGTGGGTCAACAGGTTTGGGCTCGTCCAACAGACCTTGCTCGTGCAATGACACCTCAAATCAAAACTGAAGAGAGTGAAAAGGCCGAAGAAGAGCAGCCTATTGTATGGCGTTTAGGCCAAATTCCGAATGCCAACACTGCATTCGTTTCTATCGAACCAAACACAGGCGAAGTAACCTCTCTAGTGGGTGGCTTTAACTTCGTACATAACAAGTTCAACCGTGCCACACAGTCTCTTCGTCAAGTAGGTTCTAGCATTAAGCCATTCATCTATTCGGCAGCGATCGATAATGGTATGACACTGGCAACCCTTATCAACGATGCGCCAATCAACCAGTGGGATGAGTCTGGCGGTACAGCTTGGCGTCCAAAGAACTCGCCACCGACATATGCTGGCCCAACCCGACTTCGTATCGGTCTGGCACAGTCTAAGAACGTAATGGCGGTACGAGTGCTTCGCTCGGTAGGTTTGGATGAGACCCGTGACTACCTAACTCGTTTTGGTTTCGATAAGAAGAACACTCCTCGCTCAGAAACTATCGCGCTAGGTGCAGGCAGTCTAACCCCAGTCCAAATGGCTCAGGGTTACTCTGTATTTGCCAACGGCGGTTACTATATCGAGCCTTACTACATTGAACGTGTAGAGGCGCCAAACGGCGAGATTCGCTTTGAATCAAACCCTACCCTCATCTGTAAAACAAACTGTGACAATGAGCTAACCACAGACGTTACCGACCAAGCTCATACAGCAGAGGTGGAACTGACCGAGATCTCTGACGAAGACGGCGACCCTGTTCCAGAGCAAGAAGAGGTTCGTTATGCGCCTCGCGTTGTGACCCCACAAACGGCCTTCCTGGTACGTGAAATGCTGTATAGCAATGTATGGGGCGGCGGTAACTGGGCAAAAGGCACCGGTTGGAACGGTACAGGTTTCCGTGCTCAAGCACTAAAACGTCGCGATGTGGGCGGTAAAACCGGTACAACTAACTCTTCTAAAGATGCTTGGTACAGCGGCTTTGGTCCTGAGACAGTAGCGGTATCTTGGGTTGGTTTCGACAGCCACGACCGTAATCTTGGCCGTACCGAACGTAACTCTAACCTAGCAAGAGCCAGGTAACCGGAGGTGAAGCAGGTGCGAAAACTGCGCAGCCAGCGTGGATCGACTTTATGCGTGTGGCGCTAGCGGATGAGCCAGTTCAGCGTAAGAAGGTGCCATCTCAGATCGTTCAGGCTCGTATCGACCGTAGTTCTGGCCTTCTCACCTACAAAGCTGATGAGACCTCACGCTTTGAGTACTTCTTAAGGGGCACAGCGCCTACAGAGTATGAACCTGATTCATCGAGCGACAACCTACTAGGGGGCGACCTATTCTCAGGACAAGAGAGCTCAGGTGATAAAGAGAGCGGTGGCGGAGACGACCTACTGTTCTAAAAAAGAAAACCCAAGGTGACTGCCTTGGGTTTTTATTATCTCTAGTTCAGCTGACTTGAGATATAGCTGGCTAGCTTTTCAAAGCGAGCCCTAAATGGTGAGCCAGGGCGATAGGCCAGTACCAATTTTCGACTCGGTACTGGGTTTTGCGCCGGAATATAACAAACCCCATCCTTTGCCTTACCCTCCGGCACTGACAATTTAGGAAGCAATGTGATGCCACTGCCTGCCGCAACCATGTTTCGCAAAGTCTCCAAGCTGGTCGCTTTAAATCTCTGGTCGTCTTCTGCACCGGCAGCAAAGCAATAACCTAGCGCTTGATCGCGAAGGCAGTGTCCATCTCCTAACGAAAGCACTGTGCTACCGTTGAGAAGCTGCATATCGAACTCCGCCATGTCGCTCCAGGGATGACTCTCTGGCACAGCAACAACCAAAGGCTCTTCGTAGATATCCAGCTCTTTAAAAGGTTCTGTCTCTTTAACCGAGGCTAGAATGACACAATCCAGCTTTCCTTCTTCCAGTTGAGCCACCAACTGATGAGTCTGCGCCTCGTAAAGGAACAGCTCCAACTCTGGAAAATCCTGCTTTATCTTAGGCACGATCAAAGGCATTAAATAAGGGCCAACGGTAGGGATAAAGCCGATGTGTAGAGGTCCTTCCATGCTATCTCCCTGCGCTCCTGCCATATCAGTAAACTGCTTTATCTCTGATAAGACGCGCTTAGCTTGCTCCACCAGCAACAGACCAGAATCAGTGAACAGCACCTTACGACTGCTTCGCTCCAGCAATGCTGTCCCTATTTCATCTTCTAACTTTCTTATTTGACCACTCAAGGTTGGCTGACTCACAAAACACGCCTCTGCGGCTTTTCGAAAGTGCTTATGTTCTGCCAAGCTACTAGATACTCAAAATCACGTATGTTCATCTGACACTCTTAATAAGAATAAACTATCGATACCATAGTATTAAACGATTATACCTATCAAGAGATTTCTTCAATAATGGCTTCAACAAAACGAAACAGCCAATTTCAAAAAGAATCAAAGGAATCAATATGTTCGCATCTAAAGAAGGCCAAGCAGTACCTCAGGTAACCTTTCCAGTTCGCGTTGGCGATCAGTTCACTCAAGTGACCACTGATGACATTTTTGCCAACAAAACAGTAATCCTATTCAGCCTACCTGGCGCCTTCACTCCGACTTGTTCATCAAGCCACCTACCTCGCTTCAACGAGCTTTTCCCGGTGTTCAAAGAGCACGGCGTTGACGAGATTGTATGTCTATCAGTAAACGACACCTTTGTGATGAATGCATGGAAGCAAGACCAAGAAGCAGACAACATCCACTTTCTTCCTGATGGTAACGGTGAGTTCACCGACGGCATGGGTATGTTGGTTGATAAAGCCGAGCTAGGTTTTGGTAAGCGCTCATGGCGTTACAGCATGCTGGTTAAAAATGGCGTAGTGGAAAAGATGTTTATCGAAGCAAACGAACCAGGCGACCCGTTCAAGGTTTCTGATGCAGACACTATGCTTAACTACATTGCCCCTGAATATAAAGCGCAAGAGTCAATCACAGTATTTACCAAACCAGGCTGCCCATTCTGTGCAAAGGCGAAACAAAACTTGATTGACCACGGTCTTCAGTATGAAGAAGTTGTTCTAGGCAAAGATGCAACAACAGTTTCACTACGAGCGGTAACCGGTCGTACTACAGTACCTCAGGTATTTATCGGTGGTGCACACATCGGCGGCAGTGAAGAGCTTGAAGCACACCTAGCTTAACTCGAAGTAAAGACCGCGCTGCGGGTCTACCCACACGAATTACACAATTAAGGATAGGTCGATGAATAAAGTAACTGTAGATGTAGCTGTAATTGGTGGTGGTACCGCAGGTCTTGGGGCATATCGAGCGGCCAAGGCTCACACCGATTCAGTGGTGTTGATTGAAGGTGGTCCATACGGCACTACCTGTGCTCGAGTGGGCTGTATGCCTCAAAGCTTTTGATTGCTGCTGCAGAAAGTGTGCATCAAATCGAAAAAGCACCCCAATTTGGTGTTCATCCTACCGGTGACATTCGTATCGATGGCAAACAGGTAATGGGGCGGGTTAAGAGTGAGCGCGACCGCTTTGTGGGCTTTGTTCTGGAAGGCGTTGATGAAATTCCGGCTGAGAATAAATTGTCAGGCTATGCACACTTTGTTGACAATAACACCCTGCAGATTGACGACCATACCCTAGTCACCGCTGAGCGCATCGTTATCGCGACCGGCTCTCGCCCTGCCTATCCTGCAGTTTGGAATGAGCTAGGCGATCGCCTCATCATCAATGATGATGTGTTTGAATGGGACGACCTACCACAATCTGTGGCTGTATTTGGCCCAGGAGTGATAGGACTAGAGCTTGGACAAGCTCTACATCGCTTAGGTGTTGAAGTAAAAGTATTCGGTCTGGGTGGTCAAGTAGGTCCTTTGACTGACCCAGAGGTAATGGCTTACGCAGAGAAGGCATTTCAAGAAGAGTTTTACCTTGATGCCAACGTCAAAGTTAAATCTATGGTGAGAGAAGATGACAAAGTACAAATCGACTTCATCAACCATGCGGGTAAAGAAGAGCGCTTTACGGTTGATTACGTACTCGCTGCTACTGGGCGTCGCCCAAATGTGGATAAACTTGGTCTAGAAAACACCCCTATCGAGCTAGATGACAAGGGTGTTCCAGTCGCTGACCCGTTTACCATGCAAACCTCGGTAGGGCATATTTTTATTGCCGGTGATGCCAGCAACCAAATCCCGCTATTGCACGAGGCTGCAGACCAGGGTCGCATTTCAGGTGACAATGCAGGTCGCTACCCAGATATTCGTGCCGGGCTACGTCGCTCAACTATCTCAGCAGTATTCAGTGATCCTCAGATCGCTATGGTAGGTGAGAGCTATAGACAGATCACCGAGCGTTTAGGCAGTTGCGGCTGCTTTGAAACGGGTGAGGTATCGTTTGAAAACCAAGGTCGTTCACGGGTTATGCTGAGAAACAAAGGTGTTCTACATGTATACGGCGAGCAAGGCACCGGTAGATTCTTAGGTGCTGAGATGATGGGGCCAAATGCTGAGCATTTAGCGCACTTACTGGCATGGGCACATCAAAACCAGATGACCATTTCGCAGATGCTAGATATGCCTTTCTACCATCCAGTGATTGAAGAAGGTGTACGTACTGCCCTTCGTGATCTGAACGCGAAATTGCACCTAGGTCCTGAAATGATCAAGCACTGTCTAGACTGTGGTCCGGGGTGCTGACAAGCATATTAATTCTCTAAACAAAAAATCCCGCCATCGCGGGATTTTTCTTATTTCTCAGCGGCTACCACTGAAATCTCAACCAGCAGGGCTTCACGAGCCATATCTGCGGTTACGCAAGCACGAGCTGGCGCGTGACCTTCTGGCACCCATGCATCCCACACTTCATTCATCTCTTGGAAATACTGCATATCTTTAATGTAGATGGTTGCTGATAGCATATGCTCTTTATCGCTACCTGCTTCTAGCAAAAGCTGCTCAACCTTATCTAGCATAGTCTGAGTCTGCTCTTTGATACCTTGAGTTGCATCAGCACATACCTGACCACACAGATAGATGGTGCCATTGTGCTTCACGATACGGCTCATGCGCTGCTTGATGTGTTGACGTTCAATCATTGTTTTGTCTCAAATGGGGAAATAAAGGCGGCTATTGTAAAGAAGATCGCCTCAGGAGAGATAGGCATTTGAAGCCAAATCGAGACCTAAATGTTTTTACATACGCCAAAAATAAAAAACCCTTGAACTATCTTTGTTCAAGGGTCTTCTTAGAACTTTCTAAGAAAAAAGCAGTGGTACTTTAATAGACTGCGACCTTCCTAGAGAGTTCCAAATTAATTTAAGAAAAAGTTACGCCACGTTCATCTTCACGATCAGCTGTTCGTTTGGATTGATCTCAAGAGCAACCTCATCACAAGCATGCTGACGCGGACACTGTTCGCAATCCTTCAGCACCTTCTCAGGCAATAGCATCTTAGAGGTCGGAATGAAGTTTTGCTTCATAAAGAACTCTGGAGTACGGGTAAGAACGAACACCTTCTGGATTGCCATCTGACGGGCTTTATCGACAAGGTGCTGCACTATAGCACTGCCCTGTCCTTGTCCCTGCCAGCCCGCTTCCACACCTAGGGAGCGAATCTCTGCCAGTCCTGAGTCATACACATAAAGGGATGCACAACCGGTTACCTCACCTTGATGTTCGGCCACCGCAAATGAGCCAATGTCACGGATAAGCTCACTACGATTACGCGGCAAGTTCTCTCCAAGACCAGCCAGTAGGCCACCATGCCCTCAAGCATATCGATGTCGGTCAGTCTTGCCGAGCGCACCTTAACCCCAGAGGTATCACGTTGCTCAAGGCGTTTATGTGCCTGCTCAACTGCAAACTGAACCTGTTTCGGACTCACGCCGCCAAGGCAGAACGCTTCTCAAGACAAGACTCGATGGTTAGGATGTCGTACACATCCGACTCGATAACCTCAGAGAACTGCTTAAGCTCTTCAATACTCAACTCTTCAAGAGCACAGCCCTTATCGATAGCCGCAACCACAGCAACACCCACGATATGGTGCGCCTCACGGAATGGAATACCTTTCGCTACTAGATAGTCAGCAAGCTCGGTTGAGTTCGCATAGCCTTGTTTAGCTGCCTCAAGAGTACGCTCGCCGTTCACCTTGATACCTTCAAAACAAAGGGTCGCCATCTCCATGCAGTCGTTCCACGTATCTAGCGCATCGAACAGACCTTCTTTGTCTTCCTGCATGTCCTTGTTATAGGCAAGAGGAAGGGCTTTGACCGTCATCATCATGCTCGCAAGAGAGCCGTACACACGACCACACTTACCACGGATAAGCTCCAGAGCATCTGGGTTCTTTTTCTGTGGCATCAGAGAAGAACCAGAGGTGACTGTGTCCGCAAGCTCAATGAAGTTCGACTCGCCAGAGTTGTAGAAGATCATATCTTCTGCAAGACGAGAGAGATGAACCATGGAAAGAGAAGCGATAGACATCAACTCCATCACATGGTCTCTGTCTGATACTGAATCCAAGCTGTTGCGGGTTGCACGGCGAAAACCTAGAGAGTGCGCCAATTGCTCACGATCCATAGGATAAGCAGTACCCGCAAGAGCGCCAGAGCCCAGTGGACAGGTATCCAAACGCTTAATGGCATCACTTAGACGCGAGTAGTCACGCTCTAGCATCTCAACATAGGCAAGACACCAGTGGGCAAAGGTTACTGGCTGTGCACGCTGCAAGTGGGTATAGCCGGGAAGCACGGTATCTTGGTGCGCCTGCGCGACATCCACCATCTTGTTCTGTAGCTTGTCTAGCGCAATCAACAGCTGATTACCCTGCTGACGACACCAAAGCTTAAGGTCGGTAGCTACTTGGTCGTTACGAGAACGGCCAGTATGTAGCTTTTTACCTAGGTCACCTACCTTGCTGATAAGCTGCTGTTCAACCCAAGAGTGGATATCTTCTGCATCCGATAGCAAGATCTGCTCTGGGTCTTCCATCACCTCAAGCTTTAGCTCATTCAGGGCTAGCTCTAGCTTCTGCTGCTCTTCTTCACTAAGAACGTCAACAGAGTGCAAAGCCTTAGACCAGGCAATCGAACCTACAATGTCTTGCTCAGCCAATCGGTAGTCAAATCGAAGTGAATCGTTAAACTGTTTAAACCGAGTGTCTGCTGCTTGGGTAAATCTTCCGCCCCATAATGCCATTGGTGCTCTCCTGCTCTGATCTTTATGTCTTTGAAATCTTTTGTAACTTTAAACTATTTCTTCATTTCGTTTAACGCACGAATACGGCTAGATAGAGAATAAAGGCGAATAAAGCCACCAGCATGACTCTGATCGTATACTTCGTCCTCACCAAAGGTTGCGAACTCTTCAGAATATAGGCTGTTATCAGAACGCTTCTGAGTCACCGTTGCATGACCTTTATAAAGCTTGATCACTACCTCACCGTTTACATCCTGCGCTAGCTCTTCAGATGCCGCTAGGATAGAGCGACACAGTGGGGTGAACCAACGACCGTCATAAACAAGGTGAGAGGCTTTAACTGCTAGCTCTTCACGGAATTCAAACGCAGTCTTGTCTAGAACCAATTGCTCTACCGCACGTAGGCTTCCATCATGATGGCGCCCCCTGGAGTTTCATAGCAACCACGAGACTTCATGCCCACAAGACGGTTCTCTACGATGTCGATACGGCCAACACCGTGCTTGGCACCTTTTTCATTCAAATACACCAAAGCGTTGTACGGCGTCATAGCTTCGCCATCAACATGGGTTACTGCGCCTTCTCAACCTTCAGGGTTACCGTCTCAGGCTGGTCTGGTGCTTGCTCAGGATCCACTGTCCACACCCAGCAATCTTCATTAGGTGCATTCCAAGTATCTTCCAGTACGCCACCCTCGGTTGAGATGTGCCATGCGTTGGCATCACGAGAGTAGATCTTGGTAAGAGACGCGCTACATGGGATGTTGCGCTCTGCTAGGTAATCAAGACACTCTTCACGGCTTACTAGGTCCCATTCACGCCAAGGCGCGATTACGTGTAGGTCAGGTGCTAGGGCTGCAAAGGCACCCTCGAAACGCACCTGGTCATTACCTTTACCGGTACAGCCGTGGCATAGCGCATCTGCGCCAACCTTACGTGCTACCTCAACCTGAGCCTTAGCGATAATAGGACGCGCCATGGAGGTACCCAGTAGGTATTTACCTTCATACACAGCGCCGGTTTTTAGGGTTGGGTAGATATAGTCAGCAACCATCTCTTCTTTCAGGTCAACCACATAGCACTCAGATGCGCCAGAAGCCTTTGCTTTCGCTTCGATGCCATCGAGCTCTTCTTCGCCCTGACCCACATCGGCCACAAAGGCTACTACTTCACAGTCATAGTTTTCTTTAAGCCAAGGAATGATTACTGATGTGTCTAGGCCACCAGAGTAAGCCACTACTACTTTGTTTACTTTAGTCATTTGAAAATTCTCCGCTCGTCAGAAAAGCAGCAGCTCTTCTGCTTAAATCCGTTTAGTTACTTGTTATTGAGGCAAAAACAGGGTGCCAACATTTTGCCCAGCAAAAAGTTGATCGAGTTTCTCTGGATAGCGCCATGAGGCTACTTGAATCGGTCGTCCGAGGTCGCTTGCTGCCTGCAAAGCGGCCTGAACCTTTACTATCATTCCATCGGTGATGACTTGTCCCTCAATCAGTTCATCGGCTTGTTGCTGGTTCAGGTTCTCAAGAAGATGTCCCTTGCCATCAAGAACGCCACTCACGTCTGATAGCAGAACCAGTTCCGCGTCTAATGCACCGGCTACCGCAACGGCCGCTTGGTCAGCATTGACGTTCATCATCTCACCATCTTTGGTAAGACCGATTGAACTGATAATTGGCAGTGTATGCGTGGCAAGGATCGCTTGCAACAGTTCTGAACTTCCTGGGGTTGCTTTACCTACATTGCCAAGTTCAGGATCAAGCTGCTCAACCTTGCATAGACCGCCATCTGCTAACGCAAGGCCAGCAGTTTTTAAACCCGCTTTGATCGCCTCACCCTGTAGCATCTTGTTTGCTGTACCCGCTAGCGCACCTGCTACAACAGGGATCTGCTCAGCTGGTGTCACGCGCAAACCATTCTTCTTGGTAGACTCAAGGCTAAGCTTGCTTAGCAACTCGTCCACCAGATACCCGCCACCGTGCACTACCACGATGGATCGTCGCGATTGCTGTTGTACTTTTTGTAATGCACCAAACAGCTTCGCAAGAGTTTCACTACACTCTAACGCCGCGCCACCTAACTTAACCACCAATGGTAATGTACTCATAGTCTTGCCCTTCCTATCACTTAAAGAAGTGATTCGGTTTCACTAAATTGATTACGAATGTTTAAACACTGCATCGCCTGCGCCGATGCCCCTTTTAATAGATTGTCGATTGCAGACACTACAATCAGATGCTTACCCTTCACGCTCCAACCGATGTCGCAAAAAGGTGTAAATTCAACGTCTTGGATCTTTGGCATCACCTGGTGCTTTAAACGAACCAAGGCTTTATCCGCATAGGCTTTTTCAAACGCACTCTCTACCTGAGCCTCATCCACACCATCGGCTAACTTGACCGTGATAGTGGCAAGGATGCCGCGCTTGAAGTTACCCAGATGTGGAGTAAAGATGACCTGCTGATTTAAGTGAGTGCTGATTTCTGGTTGATGACGATGCTTGAACACGCCATATGGCTGAAGGCTCACTTCACAGAAGCTATTGGTCTGTGATGCCTTAATGCCCGCACCCGACACACCACTAACAGCGTTGATTACTGGCCATTGCGATTGATCTAGAAGCTCAGCCTCAAGTAGAGGCTTGAGTGCCAACTGAGAAGCGGTTGGATAACAACCTGCGACAGCTACTAGGTCTGTTTCCTTGATAGCTTCGGCATTCCATTCCGCTAGGCCATATACCGCTTGCTCAAGCTGTTGTTGATGCTGATGCTCAAAGCCATAGAAATCTGAATAAAAGCTATTTGAGCGAACGCGATATGCACCCGACAGGTCAAACACCTGGCAATTATTGGCTAGGAAGATAGGTGCTAGGTCATGGCTAACCTCGTGTGCGGTCGCCAAAAAAACGATATCTACCTGCTTAGCTACACCCTCTACCGAAGTAAGAGGCTGTAGTGGTAGATCCACTATGCCTGCTAGCTTTCCGTGCAGTTGGGCAATGGATTTATTGGCGTCTAAGCTGTTGGCTGACACGTACAAACCTGCTAGCTTGAGGCTAGGGTGTTTAGACACCATTAGGGCCAATTCAGCACCTGTGTAGCCACTGGCTCCGATGATTGCGACTGTCAGTTGTTTCTCTATGCTCATGGGCTACTCTGAAAATGATTATAAATATACTAAAAACAGCTTAAATTGCTTTTTTATTCACTTTAAGTGACTTAGTATGTGTTTTACCGTCTCTGGTTAAATCTGTCAATAGTGGATGTGAAGATAAATATGCGATTACCTGATTTCGTGGACGTTTACCAAGGGCTTATTAGCACCTCGTCTATCAGTCAACCGACCAAAATGGGACCAAGCAATGCCGAGGTAATAACCAAACTTGCCGAATGGTTTGAAGGGCTAGGCTTTGAAGTGACTACTGAAGAGGTTGAGCCGGGCAAGGTTAACTTGATGGCACAGCTAGGAACTGGAACAGGTGGCCTACTCCTAGCAGGACACACGGATACCGTACCGTTCGATGAGGGGCGCTGGAACTACAACCCGCATCAATTGACCTTAGACAACAACCGTTTCTACGGGTTAGGTACCGCAGATATGAAGGGCTACTTTGCCTTTATCCTAGATGCGGTGCATAAGATGAATGCCAATGGCACCGATTGGAGCAAACAGAAAAAACCTCTATATATCCTGGCTACCTGCGATGAAGAGACCACTATGCTGGGCGCAAGGCACTTCACCAAAGAAGCGCCATTTAAGCCCGACTACTGCATTATTGGCGAGCCAACCAGCCTAGTACCTATCCGAGGACACAAGGGACATATAGCTAATGCAATTCGAGTCACAGGTAAGTCGGGACACTCATCTGATCCTTCGTTAGGTGTGAATGCTATCGAGATCATGCATGAGGTGATGTTTGCGCTGATGAAGCTCAAAGAGCGCTTGGTAAAAGAGTATCATCATCCGGGGTTCGCTATTCCAAGCCCAACCCTAAACCTTGGGCATATTCATGGCGGTGATAGTGCTAACCGCATCTGTGGTTGTTGTGAGCTGCACTATGACCTGCGTCCACTGCCGGGCCTAAGCTTGGACAGCCTAGATCAACTGCTACAGGAAGCTTTAGAACCTATCGAAGCCAAATGGCCAGGCAAACTTGCCATCACACCACTGCATGAGCCCATCCCGGGCTATGAGTGCGACCACAAGCATGAGTTCGTTCATTCGATGCAGGATATCTGTCAGACTCAATCTCAAACGGTTAACTACTGTACCGAAGCACCATTTTTGCAAGAGCTGTGCCCTACCTTGGTGCTTGGTCCTGGCTCGATAGAACAGGCCCACCAGCCGATGAGTTCTTGAGCCTAGACTTCATCGACAACCTTGGACATACTGCAGCGCTCCATTCATAAGTATTGCTTTGAATGATGAAAAAATTTCATATGAAATTGATATAAATACCGATGAACATGATTCTCATCAAAATATTCGTCGGTTTTATAACCTTTTTGGTGCAAAGTTTGACTATGACCCCGCTTATTCGATAGATTGAATCTCATATCAAGGAATTGGATGTAATTTTGTTACGAGGCTAAACTGCAATGAACTCTAAGTATTCAGCCCTTACTAGTAACGTTAAGATGCTAGGAAACCTACTCGGTAACACGATTAAAGAGGCCCACGGAGAGGAGATACTCAACAAGGTTGAGACTATTCGTCAACTGTCCAAAGCGGCTCGCAATGGCAGTCAAGAAGACCGTCAGGCGTTAATCAATGAGATCGAGACGCTACCTGATGAGCAATTCATCCCAGTAGCACGCGCTTTCAGTCAGTTCTTGAACCTGACTAATATCGCCGAGCAATACCACACCATCTCTCGCCATTGCGAAGAGCACGTGTGTGAACCTGACGTAATTCAAAGTCTTTTCAGCAAGCTAGCTGAACAGAAGATCTCTCCAGAGCAAGCCTCTGATGCAATCAAGAACCTAAATATCGAACTGGTTCTTACTGCACACCCAACCGAAATCACCCGTCGTACCATGATCAACAAACTGGTTAAGATAAACGACTGTCTATCTAAGCTTGAACTGACCGACATCCCGCATAGAGAGCGAGTAAAGACCGAGCGTCGCCTAGAGCAATTGATTGCTCAGAGCTGGCACTCCGACGTTATCCGTAAGCAGCGCCCTACTCCACTAGATGAAGCAAAGTGGGGTTTTGCGGTCGTTGAAAACTCACTATGGGAAGCGGTGCCGGAGTTCCTTCGTGAACTGAACGACAAGGTTTCTACCCACCTAGATGAAAAGCTGCCGATCGATGCACGTCCGGTACACTTCTCTTCTTGGGTTGGTGGTGACCGCGATGGTAACCCATTCGTTACCCACAAGATCACCCAGCAGGTATTGTGGTTATCGCGCGCTAAAGCAGCAGAGCTTTACTACGCTGATATCCAAGAGCTGATCTCTGAGCTCTCTATGACTCAGGCGAACGATACCGTTCGTGAGATGGCCAACGATAACCACGAACCGTATCGTGCCATCCTAAAAGAGCTTCGCACTCTACTTAAGAACACCACTAAGGTAATCGATGCTAAGACTCAAGGTACTGAGGTTCCTAACCTGCCTATCCTCGAATCGGCTGATCAGCTTTGGACGCCACTTCAGGCTATCTATGAATCACTAAACGAAACCGGCATGCGCGTTATCGCAAACGGTTCACTGCTAGATACCCTGCGTCGTATCAAGTGCTTCGGTGTTCACCTGGTTCGCCTAGATATTCGTCAAGAGAGTACCCGTCACTCAAACGTGCTGTCGGAGGTGACTCGTTACCTTGGTCTGGGCGACTACGATCAGTGGAGCGAGCAAGACAAAGTTGCCTTCTTGGTGAAAGAGCTAAGCTCAAACCGACCTCTTATCCCACACAACTGGGAGCCCTCTGAAGAGGTTAAAGAGGTTTTGGACACCTGTAAGACAATCGCTCAACACCCTAAAGAAGCGTTTGGTGCCTATGTTATCTCTATGGCACGCACCGCATCGGATGTACTAGCAGTTCACCTACTTCTGCGTGAATCGGGTTGTCCGTTCCGCCTAGGTGTATGTCCACTATTTGAAACCCTAGATGACCTCAACAACTCTGAAGAGGTAATGCAGCAGCTATTCAATATCGACTGGTACCGTGGATTCATCCAAGGTGAGCAGATGGTAATGATCGGCTACTCTGATTCAGCCAAAGACGCAGGTGTTATGGCTGCTGGTTGGGCTCAGTATGATGCCATGGATAAGCTGGTTAAGGTTTCTGAGAAAGAGAACATCGACCTAACGCTATTCCACGGTCGTGGCGGTACTATTGGTCGTGGTGGTGCTCCTGCACACGCGGCACTCTTGTCTCAGCCACCTAAGTCGCTAAAAGGCGGCCTACGTGTAACCGAACAAGGCGAGATGATCCGCTTTAAGCTGGGTCTGCCTCAGGTTGCAGTAAACAGCTTGAACCTATACTCGAGTGCTATCCTAGAAGCGAACCTTCTTCCGCCTCCAGAGCCGAAGAAAGAGTGGCGCGACCTAATGGAAGTGCTGTCTCAGGTTTCTTGTGATGCCTACCGTGGCGTAGTCCGTGGCGAACCAGACTTTGTACCTTACTTCCGCGCAGCAACGCCTGAGCTAGAGCTTGGCAAACTGCCTTTGGGTTCTCGCCCATCTAAGCGTAATCCGAAAGGTGGTGTAGAAAGTCTACGTGCTATCCCATGGATCTTCTCTTGGAGCCAGAACCGTTTGGTGCTGCCTGCGTGGCTAGGTGCTGGTGAAGCGATTCAATACTCTATCGACCAAGGCCACCAGAAGCTTCTGGAAGAGATGTGTCGCGAATGGCCATTCTTCTCAACACGCCTAGGTATGCTAGAGATGGTGTTCTACAAGTGCAGCAGCGAGATCTCTAAGCTGTACGATCAGAAGCTTACCGACCCATCACTGTGGCGCTTGGGTGATAATCTACGTGCGCAGATGGTGAAAGACATCGAAGCGGTACTTAAGGTCGAAAACAACGAAAACCTAATGCAGAGCGACCCTTGGGGCCTAGAGTCCATTCGTCTGCGTAACATCTATGTTGAGCCACTCAACATGCTTCAGGTTGAACTTCTGAAACGTACTCGTCAAACAGAAGAAGACAACCCAGAGCTCGAAGAGGCTATGATGATGACCATCGCTGGTATCGCAGCAGGTATGCGAAACACAGGTTAATCCTTAATCACACTTCGATATTTCCAAACCCCAGTCTAGGCTGGGGTTTTTGTTTGTATTTATAAATATCAAAGCTGCGTGACATTCACCAAATATATGAAACGAACTTACTGAAACTCGTTTTTGTCATACTTATTTTGCGATAATCTAATCGCGCACGATCAGGAGTACACTCCCTCATGAGCTTTGCAACTCGTTGTGCAATAAGGGCTCAAACATAATAAAACAATATTCTTCTCAGGTGAGAAAGGCTTAAAAGGTAATACATGCATTCAAGGATCTCTTGAATGGCCACGCACTTTTCTTAAACAGACCTCACGTGACACATAACCGAGGCTGATTGGTGTGTTGTTTTTTAATTGCTGTAATTTTGGACGAAAAACATGTCATTACCATACGTTATCTTAACCGTACTGAGCACACGCGATGCAACTGGGTACGACATTACTAAAGAGTTTTCCTATAGCATTGGCTATTTCTGGAAAGCGAGTCATCAGCAGGTTTACCGCGAGTTAAACAAACTAGCAGCCAATGATATGGTTACCTGTGAACTGCAACCTCAATCGGGCAAGCCGGATAAGAAGATCTATTCGATTACCGAGAAAGGTCGCGAAGCGCTAGCAAGCTGGTTCGATCAACCTATTGCACACCCTGCGGTGCGCGATGAGTTTGCGGCTAAGCTGTATGCATGTGAAGTGCAGCCTTCAGAGGGCTTCTCAGATCAACTGCAACTGGCTCTAAGTGACTCACGTAACTGGTGCAGTTCTATCAAGAGATTGAGAACTCACACTACTCTGATGTACGTCTACTCAATCAGAGAGAGAAGATCGAACGCTTAGCACTGCGTCGTAACCTTCTTACTCGCCAAGCTTGGAATGAATGGGCAGAGGAAGTACTAAGCGAAATCGCTTAATCCTCACTATTCAAGTTAGCAAAAAGGACCTCTAGTAGGTCCTTTTGTTTATCTGTAAAAAAGGACGCTCAGGGCGTCCTCTCTCAATTATGCGGTTTGTGGTCTCACACCTAGGGTGTGGCACAGTGCATAGGTCATCTCTGCGCGGTTCAGGGTATAGAAGTGGAAGTCCTTCACCCCCTCACGGCTCAGGATTCGCACCATATCGATAGCCTGGCTTGCACCTACTAGCTGACGAGTTGTAGGATCATCATCCAAGCCTTCAAACTGCTGTGACATCCAACCTGGAACCTTAACGTTGTTCATAGCGGCAAAGCGAGATGCCTGCTTGAAGTTAGATACAGGCAGGATACCCGGAACGATCTCCACATCGATACCTGCGGCTACACTGCGATCACGGAATCTTAGGTAGCTCTCTACATCAAAGAAGAACTGAGTGATAGCACGGTTCGCACCCGCATCTACTTTACGCTTCAAGTTAAGAAGATCGGATTGAGCACTTTTCGCTTCTGGATGCACCTCAGGGAAAGCCGCTACTGAGATATCAAAATCATGGCGCGCCTTTAGAAGCTCAACCAAATCTGATGCATACATATCAGGCTTACCGCCACCCGGTGGGATATCACCGCGCAGAGCTACGATGCTCTTGATGCCGTTGCTCCAGTAGTCATCAGCGATATTGATAAGCTCATCGCGAGAAGCATCGATACAGGTCAAATGTGGTGCCGCTACTAGGCCTGTCTGGCTCTTGATCTCTTTGATAATGGAGTGAGTACGATCACGCTCACCTGAATTCGCACCATAGGTTACCGATACAAACTTAGGCTGAAGTGTTTTCAGACGATGCACTGAATTCCACAGCGTCTCTTCCATCTTTTCACTGCTCGGCGGGAAAAATTCGAATGAGACATTGATGTTGTCAGAAAGCTCTGCAATGTTCTGATTCAGTGCATCAATGTGACTGGCGTGCGTATATCCCATACTTCTCTCTCCCTTAGAATCAACGCGTGATCAATTTAAAATACGTTTAGACGTCTATATGTCTAAATAATGTGGATTTATGCGAGCCTTGTCAACAAAAAATCGAGCAAATTTTTGTTTGTTTTTTTGATTACAAAAACGCCACCCGTTTAGGTGGCGTCAAGCTTATAGAAGACCCGAAAGTCTGTTCAGGTCTGACTGGAGCGCCCCAGCCGTTACCTCTCGTCCCGCACCCGGACCGCGGATAACTAGTGGGTTGTCTTTGTACCACTTGCTCTCAATAGCAAAGATGTTGTCACATGGAAGCAAGTTCGCCAGCGCATGGTGCTCCTCAAGAGCCTCAACGCCTACTGTGGCTTCGCCCTCTTTAGTCAGACGTGCCACATAACGCAGCACCTTACCTTGCGATTGAGCCTTCTCTAGACGTTCTTGAAGAATCTCATTCAAAAGGTGCGCTTGAGAGAAAAAGTCATCCACATGCAGACCAAGCAAGGTCTCAGGAACCAGAGACTCCACCTTCACATTCTCAGGCTCAATATCCAATCCAGATTCACGCGCTAGGATTACTAGCTTACGCATTACATCCGTACCATCTAAGTCTGAACGTGGGTCAGGTTCAGTTAAGCCCTGCTGCCAAGCTAGGTCCACCAACTCACTGAATGGCACCGCACCATCGTATTGCTGGAATAGCCAAGAAAGCGTGCCAGAGAAGATACCGGCAAGAGCCACGATTTCATCACCACTCTCTCTAAGGTCACGCACCGTATGGTTTACAGGAAGGCCTGCGCCTACAGTTGCGTTATAAAGCCAGTGGCGACCAGTTTTAGAGAATAGATCTTGTACCTGATGGTAGAACTCACTCTTTGCCGAGCCTGCTAGCTTATTTGCTGAAATCAGATGCATTCCGTGCTCAGCAAATTCAAGATAGCGGTCTGATACCTCTTGGCTTGCAGTCACATCCAATACCACCAGCTCATCGTAGGTAGTCTGTTTACTTACCTGAACCAGCCAATCTTCATCGATAGCAATCGCTTCGTCTCGGAAACGGTTGTTTACCGTCTTGGCATCGATACCGTTTTCATCAAACCAGTAACGATCGCTCGAAACCACAGAGATAAGGTCAAAGCTCATGCTATGACGTTTCTCCAGTTCATCTTTTTGTTCCGCAAACAACTCTACCCAGTTTGAGCCAATATTGCCTTTACCACACAAGATCAAACCCACACGCTTTTGCGCTTGGAACAGCTGCGAATGGATAGACTCCAGAAGCAGAGGTACCTCAGCCTGTTTTAGTACCGCAATCAAACTTAGCTCGGTCTCCGACTCGAACATAAACTCAACTGGCGTGTTCTTCAGTTGCTGATAAAAGCCATAACAGTGGTTAGCATTATTAGTAACACCAGCGCCTACCGCCGCTACCAAGGAGTAACCCGATTTTACTTCTAGACCCACTCCAAGATGAACTCGATGCATGCAATAACACCCGGCAGTAACTCATCTGTATAGGCAAGGCGAATACAGCGATTGTCCAACTGAGACTCGTAAGCAAGCGGTGCTAGTTGCGCCTTGTTCAATACGCTCAGTACTTGTGGCTCAAGGGCTTCAAAGTCATGTGAATGGGCAACGGTCAGCTCAATCAGATTTACATCATCCAGGGAGGTCACTATTTTCGCGCCACGGCCAGATGCCAATACACGCTCGATACGTGTAGAGCCAAACTCTGGCTGATGACTACAGCGAAGCTCAAGATCCATAGCACTTTGTGCTACCGGCTGTAGGGTACGGCTGTGCAGAACAGGAGCCGCTAGACGAGCCAGCTCGTTAGCCTCATCCAGACGAAGTAGTGGTAGCAGGCAAGCATCAGAGACAACGCGAGGGTCTGCACTGTATACGCCCGCCACATCACTCCAGATGGTAACTTTGTTCGCTTCAGCTAAGGCACCGATAATGGTTGCTGAGTAGTCAGAACCGTTACGACCAAGAAGTACAGTTTGACCTTGTGAATTCTGTGCCATAAAGCCTGTGATTACCTTACGACAATGTGGGTGCTGAGCAAGCACAGCCTTAATCAAAGGCCAAGACAGACCGCGGTCAATCTCAGGCTGTGTACCCATCTCGGCACGCAGGAAGTCGCGAGAGTCGAGAGCTACCGACTCCATATCTTGGTGATTAAGAAGTGCAGACAGAAGGCGTGAAGACCAAACCTCACCATGTCCCAATACCGCGGCTTTCTCAGCTTCAGACAATGGGGTCAGTGCAGCGCCTAGTTCTGCCAACTCACCGTTGAGTTTCTCTTGCAGTGGCTCTGCCAACTGTTGTGGAAGTAGTTCTTCAATAAGTTGGTTCTGATAGGCACGCAGCTCAAGCAAGATCTCGTGTGCGACGCGGCCATCTTTCTCTAATGCACCCAACCACTTAAGTAGATTGTTTGTGGTAGAACCCGCAGCTGAAACCACCACTAGATCATGGCTGTCCGAATGCTCTTTTAATATGGTAGCAACGCGACGAAAACACTCTGCATTCGCTAGGCTACTACCACCAAACTTGTGTAACTGTGTCATTGCTTATGCCCCTACTAGTTCTAGTGCTTGTTGTAGGTCAGCAATCAAATCTTCTGCATCTTCAAGGCCAACAGACAGGCGCAACAAGAAATGAGAAACACCCGCTTCTGCCAGTGCTTCTTCACCCATAGCTCTATGAGTCATAGTGCTGGGTGACAGATAAGGCTCTCCACACCGCCCAAAGACTCTGCTAGCGAGAACAGCTTCAGACCACTAACAAAGGTCTTTAGCTCTTCCATCGAACCATTGAATTCAAAGCTCAGCATGCTACCGAAACCGCTTTGCTGACGCTTAGCAATCTCATGCCCTGGATGCTCAGGAAGACTTGGGTGATAGATGGTCTTAACGCGAGATTGAGTCTGAAGGAACTGCAGGATCTGTTGCGAGCTCTCTTCGTGCACACGCATACGTGCACCTAGGGTGCGAATGCCGCGCAGGGTCATATAGCTATCAAATGGCGTACCGGTTGCACCGATACAGTTACCCCACCAAGCTAGCTCTTCTGCATGTTCTTCACTCTTGGTGATCACCACGCCACCAATCACATCTGAGTGACCGTTGATGTACTTAGTGGTGGAATGGATAACGAAGTCAGCACCAAGCTCTAAAGGCTTTTGGAATATAGGTGTCAAAAAGGTATTGTCCACACCCACCAGCGCACCCACTTCCTTTGCCTGCGCACATACCTTTGCAATATCTACTACGCGAACCAAGGGGTTGGATGGAGTCTCAAGCAGGATTAGCTTTGGCTTTTTAGCTAGTGCTTCAGCAAATGCTTCTTCGTTCGATTGGTCGACAAACTCAACCTTGAAATCACCCTTACGAGCGCGAGTGTTGAACAGGCGATAGGTACCGCCGTAGCAGTCGTGCGGCGCGATAATTAGGTCATCAGGACCAAGGAAAGCCGACACCCAGAGGTTCAGTGCTGAAGTACCACAGTTAGTAACAACTGCTCCCTTACCAGACTCAAGCTCAAACAGCGCTGTTTCTAGAAGACCTCGGTTTGGGTTACCAGAACGGGTGTAATCATACTTAGGCACATCACCAAATGAAGGGAAGCCGTAGTTAGTCGAAAGATAGATAGGTGGCACAACAGCGTGGTGCTGAGTGTCTGACTCGATACCGGTACGAACCGCTATCGTGGATGATTTATGTTTACTGCTCATTTTTGTGGCCTTCCTTTGACAATGAGTGGTCAAGTTTGATAACAATCACAAATACCTTAATCTGTTTATAGATTACCCTCTCCTTGCGTAGACATCAACACATCTAGACGTCCAAATGCCTTTACTTGTAGCAGTAAACATCGCTAAAATTAGGGTTATTAAATCCCTTAAATGGTAATGAAGGTTTTCAATGGCAGATTGGAACGGCGAATACATCAGCCCGTATGCAGAACATGGCAAGAAAAGCACTCAAGTAAAGAAGATCACTGTATCTATCCCTCTTAAAGTGCTTAAGATTTTGACCGACGAAAGAACACGACGCCAAATCAACAACTTGCGTCACGCAACCAACAGTGAACTACTGTGTGAAGCCTTCTTACACGCCTATACCGGACAGCCTCTTCCAACCGACGAAGACCTAAGAAAAGACCGTCCAGACGAGATCCCGACCGAAGCCAAAGAGATAATGGCTGACCTAGGTATCGAGCTTGAGACCTTCGACGATTAAGTTGAACGCATAAAAAACGCCCTCATATTTGAGCGTTTTTGTTGGAATCATTAATGGCTTAGCCTTGCATATAGCCTTCTGGTAACTCGATACGAGCAACACCAGACTCAATCGCAGCTTTAGCTACTGCGGTTGCAACGCGAGGCAACAGGCGTGGGTCCATCGGCTTAGGAATGATATAGCCAGGACCAAACTCTAGCGCATCAACACCTGCCGCATCCAATACCGCTTGTGGTACTGGCTCTTTAGCAAGCTGACGAATCGCTTCAACTGCTGCAAGCTTCATCTCAATGTTGATCTCGCTTGCACGCACATCTAGCGCACCACGGAAGATGAATGGGAAACAGATTACGTTGTTCACCTGGTTTGGATAGTCAGAACGACCTGTACCCATAATAAGGTCACTACGAACCTCGTGAGCAAGCTCAGGCTTGATCTCTGGATCTGGGTTTGAACACGCAAATACTACTGGCTTATCACCCATTAGCGCTAGCGCCTCTGGAGATAGCAGGTTTGGACCCGATACACCTAAGAAGAGGTCAGCCCCCTCGATAACATCTTCTAGGGTGCGTTTATCGGTATTGTTCGCAAACAGCTGCTTGTATTCGTTTAGGTCTTCACGACGAGTGTGAATCACGCCCTTGCGGTCAAGCATATAGATCTTCTCACGCTGTGCACCGCACTTAATCAGAAGCTCCATACATGCCACAGCCGCAGCACCTGCGCCAAGGCAGACGATAGTCGAGTCACAAAGCTGCTTACCCTGAAGCTCGATAGCATTCAGCATACCTGCAGCAGTTACGATAGCCGTACCGTGTTGGTCATCGTGAAATACAGGTACGTCACAGCGTTCGATCAAGCGGCTCTCAATCTCAAAGCAATCCGGTGCCTTGATATCTTCAAGGTTGATACCACCAAAGGTATCTGCAATAGCAGCAACCGTATCTACAAACTCATCGATAGTACGGTGCTTAACCTCGATATCGATAGAATCTAGGCCTGCAAAACGCTTAAACAATAGAGCCTTACCTTCCATAACAGGTTTTGAAGCCATAGGCCCCAGGTTACCCAAACCAAGAATCGCCGTACCGTTTGAGATAACCGCTACCATATTGCCCTTGGCTGTATACTTGTAGACGTTATCCACGTTTTGCGCGATTTCACGCACCGGCTCAGCTACACCTGGGCTGTAAGCTAGAGATAAGTCTTTTACCGAGTCAGCCGGAGTAGTCAGTTCTACACCAATTTTGCCTGGGCGAGGGAATTCATGGTAATCGAGGGCTTGCTGACGAAAGTCATTGGCCGAGTGTTCATCTGTCATGGAGGGGAAGTCCTTTTTTGTTCTAATAAAGAAAGAGAGTCTACTTAAATTTACTACAGCTCTCTACAATTGAAATTTATCAAACCGTAAAAATGCAAAAAGGCCGCTTTCGCGACCTTTTTGACTGTCTTACTACTAAGATTATTTCTTAGAAGAAAGAGCACCGAAACGCTTGTTGAAGCGATCTACACGGCCGCCTGTATCAACGATACGCTGCTTACCAGTGTAGAATGGGTGACACTTGTCACACACGTCTAGGTGGATAGATTCTTTAGCTAGAGTTGAGTTGAACTCAAAAGTGTTGCCGCAAGAACAAGTTGCTGTTACAGCTTTGTATTCAGGGTGGATACCTGCTTTCATGGGAAAACCTCATATATAGGCCGTGTCGCTATACAGCTCAACGCTGAACACCACACGTAGTTTTAAATAGTGACGCCGAACTCTCAGCATCTTCAAGGCGCAGTATAATAAAGAAACCCCTGTGGGTTATCAACCTATTTGTCCCTTTTTTCGCCATTTTTATTGCTAATCGAGAGTGGCTATCGAATTTTAGCAGGCTTTTTCTTACTATTGTCCTCGACCACCCCATTCTAGAGAGCGTCATGCGTCCATCCATAGCAAAAGTAGCCCTGCCAGTACCATTAGACCGTGAGTTTGAGTATTTAATTCCAAACCATCTTTTTCCGGTTATCGCGCGCGCGTTTGGGTACCTTTCGGCCCTAAAAAACTACTGGGAATAGTGACCGGACTCTCTCATCAATCTGAATACGATATTAACAAGCTCAAACCAATTGCTCAGCTACTAGATCTCGAACCGCTATGGCCGGAAAAACTGTATAAGCTAATCAAATGGGGTAGCCAATTCTATCAAGCTCCTATTGGTGAAACCTTCAGTAATGTAATGCCCGGAGCTCTGCGAAAAGGTAAGTCTGCACACAAGCAAGCCATCAAGACCTGGAGTATGACTGAGGCAGGTAAAAACCAGCTCATGCAAGGTTTTGGTCGAGCAGTGCAGCAAGCCAAGATAATGCATTCTCTCGAGTCCGGGTCCATGACTCATCAACAGATGTTAGACATTGAGGCCTCCTCTTCTGTGCTAAAGACGTTAGAGCAAAAAGGCTGGATTGAGAGTCAGGAAAAGATCAGTGACAAAATTGAGTGGCCGGAAAAGCGAGTAGAAGAAGAGGATAAACGCCAGCTTAATCATGAACAGATGCTAGCGGTGGTGACTCTGAACCATGTACAGGGCTATGAATGTGCCCTACTCGATGGCGTTACTGGCTCTGGTAAAACAGAGGTCTATCTTCAGCTTATCGAGTCAGTATTAGAAAAGGGCAAGCAGGCACTGGTGCTAGTTCCTGAAATAGGTCTGACGCCTCAGACCATCAATAGGTTCAAGCGACGCTTCAACGTCAATATCACCACTATCCACTCTGGTCTGAATGAGACAGAAAGGCTGAACGCATGGCTTGAAGCGAAATCTGGTGAATGTGGCATATTGATTGGTACGCGCTCTGCCTTGATGACCCCTTTTGCTGACCTTGGCATTATCATCGTAGATGAAGAGCACGATACTTCTTATAAGCAACAAGATAGCTGGCGCTATCATGCCCGTGATATGGCCATTATGCGCGCCCACCATGAACAGATACCGGTTGTCTTAGGCTCAGCGACTCCGTCACTGGAAACTCTCGCCAATGCTAAGGCAGGAAAGTATCTGCATTTGGAGCTAACCCAAAGAGCAGGCGGAGCCAAGCCAACCACAAACTCAGTCATCGATGTCAAAGGGCTCTATCTAGATAGTGGCTTGAGTGCGCCCTTGATTGCGAATATGCGTAAGCATCTCGACCAAGGCAATCAGGTATTACTATTTCTCAACCGCCGCGGCTTCTCTCCAGCCATGATGTGTCACGAATGTGGCTGGATTGCTGACTGTGTGCGTTGCGATGCCTACTACACCTATCATCAGGGCAGCCAAGAGATGCGCTGTCATCACTGCGGTTCTCAACGCCCTGTGGTGCATCAGTGCCAAAGCTGTGGCTCAACCCAGTTGGTTACCGTTGGTGTCGGTACAGAGCAACTTGAAACTCACCTTACTGAGTTGTTCCCGGAATATAAGACCATTCGCATCGACCGAGACAACACCCGTCGTAAGGGAAGCCTAGATTCAGCCTAGAGGCCGTGCGCAAGCAAGAGTACCAAATCCTTATCGGCACCCAGATGCTGGCCAAGGGACACCACTTCCCGAACGTCACCTTGGTTGCTTTATTGGATGTGGACTCTTCTTTATATAGCAGTGACTTTCGTGCCTCAGAAAAATTAGCACAGCTATTCATTCAGGTAGCGGGACGAGCCGGGCGCGCGAGTAAGCCCGGACATGTTGTTTTACAAACGCACCATCCAGAGCACTCTCTATTGCAAGCTCTGATCCATAAGGCTATACCGAGTTTGCCAATACAGCTCTACAAGAAAGAAGAATGGCGCAATTGCCACCCTTTGCTAGCTTGACCCTATTCCGCTCTGAAGCGAATGACTCACAATTGGTTGAAGACTTCTTAAGACAAGTACGCTCAACCCTAGAGGCACATCCGCTGTTCGATCAAAGCTGCTGGGTAATGGGGCCTTCTCCTGCCCCTATGGCAAAGCGTGCGGGTAAGTCTCGTTGGCAGCTTATTCTGCAGTGTCAGAACCGCCCTACCATGCAAAAGTTACTCTCTAGTGCCAAGCCTGCTATTGAATTGTTACCAAATTCTAAAAAAGTTCGCTGGAGTATTGATGTCGAGCCTCAGGATTTGAGTTAAACTGCGCCGAAATTGTGACCTTTGGTCCCTTTGTAGCGCAACCTTGCTGAAGTTAGACTGAGTTTTGCGAGTCAACTCACAGGCAACGGGTGGAATATGCTACTTTCAGCGTAAACGTCACGGACAAAAATGTTTACACTTATTTGCCTGTCTCGTACCCGAGACAGTTCTGCTCTACATCGGACGAACCAGAGCAAAGCAACGAATAGATAAGGATAAGTGAATCATGGCGACGATGAAGGATGTTGCTGAGTTGGCAGGAGTGTCAACCGCTACAGTATCGCGAGCGTTAATGAACCCAGAGAAGGTTTCTTCAGCCACACGCAAGAAGGTTGAGGATGCTGTGGTTGAATCAGGCTACTGCCCAAATACCATGGTGCGTAGCGTGAAACGAAACGAATCCAAGACCCTAGTGGTGATCGTCCCGGATCTCTGCGATCCCTACTTCTCTGAAATCATCCGCGGGATCGAGCACGCTGCATCTGAACAGGGCTATCTGGTTCTGCATGGCGATAGCATCAGCAGAAATGTCGCGATAATTCATTAGTTAACCTTGTCTATTCCAAGCAAGCCGATGGACTTATTCTTTTAGGTACTGACCTACCCATCGATGCCAGCAAGGCTGAGCAAAAGAATCTGCCACCTATGGTGATGGCATGTGAGTTTGCTCCAGAGCTAGAATTGCCTACCGTACATATCGACAATCTAACTGCTTCTTTTGAAGCAGTTAACTACCTAGCCAACTAGGGCACAAACAGATAGCGGAAATTACAGGCCCTGATACCTCAGCATTATCTAACTTCCGTAGCCAAGGCTATCAACAAGCTCTGCGCCGCGCAGGGTTAACTATCGACCTGACCAAATCCGTATCCGGCGACTTTAGCTTTGATTCAGGTACAAAAGCGATGCGTAAACTACTCGGTTCACCTACCCCTCCGACTGCAGTGTTCTGCCATAACGACATGATGGCTATCGGTGCAATGCGCGAGGCAAAAGCTATGGGTATGCGTATCCCGCAAGATATCTCTATCATAGGCTTCGATAACATTGAATTCTCTGAGTTTTGCGAGCCTACACTGACCACAGTTGCACAGCCAAGATTCGATATAGGCTATCAAGCGACCCAGATGCTATTCAACATATTGAATGGTGATGACGTAAGAACCGGCTCTCGTCTCCTAGATACTGAACTAATTCAGCGTCAAAGTACCATGCCACCGAGCCACTGATATTGTTATCTAGGGTAGTTCTGCTTTAACATATCCAGTATTACTCACTTTATAGAATCAATTGCGTGGCAAGAAAAGATTACGTAAAGGGTGGCCGAGCACCAACCAAGCGCACAAAGCGCAAGTCCGCCCCTGCTAAAAAACCATGGAAGGCCATAATCGTGGCTGTGCTTCTCGTGGCGGGTTTCAGTTATGGTCTCTACATGCTGAGTCAGGACCCAGAGCCACCAAAGCCCGTGGTTAAAAAACCTGTAGATAAAGCACCCGCCAAAGAGCAAGAGATTCTACCGCCACCGCCTGAGGAAAAGTGGGAGTATGTTAAGTCCCTGCCTGAGCGCGAAGTGAAGGTAACGCCGAAAGAAGAGAAGCTTTCTGAGATCCCTTATGTGATGCAGTGCGGCGCCTATAAGAGCCGTGCCCAAGCTGAAGAACGTAAGATGGATATCGCCTTCCAAGGACTGTCTAGTGAAATTCGTCAGCGTCAAGGTAGCAGTTGGTATCGCGTGACCCTTGGCCCTTACGAACGTAAACGCGAAGCGGAGCGAGATAAGCACAAACTGCAACGTGCCAAGATCGAGCCGTGCGTCATCTGGAAAGATACTGGAAACTAACTTCCCACAAGCCCTCTTCTCGAGGGCTTGATTTTATCTGCTCACATCCCCATTCAATTGGTATCTCACTGGTGAAATTTAAGGAAACCTCGTGACTACCATAGTATCCGTACGTAGAAATAATAAAGTTGTCATCGCAGGTGATGGACAAGTATCCCTGGGCAACACTGTAATGAAGGGCAACGCCCAAAAAGTACGTCGCCTATACAACGGCAAGGTACTAGCTGGCTTCGCTGGCGGTACTGCTGATGCCTTTACCCTATTCGAACGCTTTGAAAGCAAGCTTCAAATGCATCAAGGCCACCTAACCCGTGCAGCCGTTGAACTAGCCAAAGATTGGCGTAGCGACCGAGCGCTGCGTCGCTTAGAAGCCTGCTAGCCGTAGCCGATGAAACCGCCTCTCTTATCATCACAGGCAATGGTGATGTAGTTCAGCCAGAAAACGACCTAATCGCGATCGGCTCAGGTGGTAATTTTGCTCAAGCGGCAGCTACTGCACTTCTAGAAAATACCGAACTTGACGCACGCGAGATCGCAGAGAAATCGCTAAACATCGCTGGTGATATTTGTGTGTTCACTAACCACCATCACACCATCGATGAGCTTGAATACTAATTAAGGAATTTCGCATGTCTGAAATGACTCCTCGTGAAATCGTTCACGAACTGAATCGCCACATCATTGGCCAAGAAAAAGCTAAGCGCTCTGTTGCTATCGCACTACGTAATCGCTGGCGTCGTATGCAGCTCGAAGAAAGTCTGCGTGCTGAAGTCACCCCAAAAAATATCCTAATGATCGGCCCAACCGGTGTAGGTAAAACCGAGATTGCTCGTCGTCTTGCGAAGCTGGCTAACGCTCCTTTTATCAAGGTCGAAGCGACCAAGTTCACCGAGGTAGGCTATGTAGGTAAAGAGGTTGAGACCATCATCCGCGACCTAACCGACGTTGCCGTGAAGATGACTCACCAGCAAGCAACCGAAAAAGTGAAATTCCGCGCTGAAGAGCAAGCGGAAGAGCGTATCCTAGATGCTCTACTGCCACCTGCACGTGATGCTTGGGGCCAGAACGAAAAAGGTGAAGATACCTCTAATACTCGTCAAATCTTCCGCAAGAAACTACGCGAAGGAAAGCTAGACGATAAAGAGATCGATATCGAAGTAGCTGCACCGCAAATGGGCGTAGAAATCATGTCACCTCCTGGCATGGAAGAGATGACCAATCAGCTACAAGGTATGTTCCAAAACCTTGCGGGCAATACCAAGAAATCGCGCAAACTAAAGATCAAAGATGCATTCAAGTCTCTAGTTGAAGAGGAAGCCGCGAAGCTGGTAAATCAAGAAGAGCTAAAAGAGAACGCTATCTATAACGTTGAAAACAACGGCATCGTGTTTATCGATGAGATTGATAAGATCTGTAAGCGTGGTGAAAGCTCAGGCCCAGACGTATCTCGCGAAGGTGTTCAGCGTGATTTGCTACCTCTTATCGAAGGTAGCACGGTATCGACCAAGCATGGCATGGTTAAAACTGACCATATCCTGTTTATCGCATCGGGCGCATTCCAAGTAGCTAAGCCGTCAGATCTGATCCCAGAGTTGCAAGGTCGTCTACCAATCCGCGTTGAGTTAGAAGCGCTATCAAGCCATGACTTTGAACGCATCCTAACCGAGCCTCGAGCTTCTCTTTCTGAGCAATACGTTGCCCTTCTAAAAACTGAAGAAGTTAATGTAGAGTTCACTGAAGACGGAATTAAGCGTATTGCAGAAGCGGCGTGGCAAGTAAACGAAACTACTGAGAATATCGGTGCTCGCCGTCTACATACGGTAATGGAGCGTCTGATGGATGAGATTTCCTACGATGCAACTGAGCAATCTGGTAGCAAGGTTGTTATCGATTCAAACTATGTGGAAGGCAAGTTAGGTAAACTGGTTGAAGACGAGGACCTAAGTCGCTTTATTCTTTAAGAAAACCAACCAATAGATAAAACTAAGGCGCTCAATTGAGCGCCTTTCTTTTCATCGTACAACGAGATTAGTCGCTACCAAATAGGTCTCGAGTGTAAACCTTATCTGCGACGTCACGAATCTCATCAACCATACGGTTAGATACGATCACATCTGATACTTGCTTGAATTCTTCCAAGTCTCGAATGTTCTTAGAGTGGAAGAAATGTTCGTCTTCAAGCACAGGCTCATAAACCACAACCTCAATTCCCTTGGCTTTAAGGCGCTTCATGATCCCCTGCACAGATGAAGCTCGGAAGTTGTCCGAACCCGCTTCATAATCAGACGGTAGATACCCACAACCTTAGGCTGACGCTTCAAGATAGAGTCAGAGATAAAGTCCTTACGAGTACGGTTAGCATCAACAATCGCACCAATGATGTTGTTCGGTACTTCCTGATAGTTAGCTAAAAGTTGCTTAGTATCTTTAGGCAGACAGTAACCACCATAACCAAATGACGGATTGTTGTAGTGATTACCTATACGTGGGTCTAAACCAACACCTTCAATAATCTGACGAGTGTCCAAAGCATGTGCTTCTGCATAGGAATCCAGCTCGTTAAAGTAAGCCACACGAAGCGCTAGATAAGTGTTAGAGAACAACTTTACAGCTTCTGCTTCAGTAGAGTCAGTGAAAAGAACGTCGATATTCTCTTTCTCTGCACCTTCAACAAGCAGCTCGGCAAAGCGCTCCGCACGCTCACTGCGCTCACCCACAATAATTCGGGATGGATGAAGGTTGTCATACAAAGCACGACCTTCACGTAAAAACTCTGGAGAGAAAATAATGTTTTCACTGCCTAATTCTTGCTTGATACGCGCTGTATATCCTACAGGCACGGTCGACTTAATCACCATCACCGCATCTGGATTGATAGCCTTAACATCACGAATTACTGCTTCAACCGATGAGGTATTGAAGTAGTTGGTCTGAGGATCATAATCCGTTGGGGTTGCGATGACCACATATTCGGCATTTTTATAAGCTAACTCTTTATCAAGAGTTGCGGTAAAGTTCAGCTCTTTCCCAGCTAAGAACTGTTCAATTTCAGCGTCTACGATAGGAGATTTACGGTTATTTAGAAGCTCAACCTTCTCTGGAATGATGTCTACAGCAACAACTTCATGGTGCTGCGCCAATAATACTGCGTTGGAAAGTCCGACATAGCCGGTACCTGCAATTGCAATTTTCATATGATTATTCTTCTGTTGTTTCTTTTCGATTAAATGCAAAACGGATTAAAACGATACCTACCCCTAGCATGCCACCGAACAATGCACCAAGCACCGCAATCAATGAACGCTTTGGCTCATCCCTGTTAAGTGGCTGCTCTACATCTTCAATGAATCGGTACGATTTAAACTCAATGTCTTCATCAAGCTCAATGGTTTTCATAAGATCGAGCTTAGCTTCAATCTGAAGAAGGCGAGGTTCTATAACATCCAATTTTTTAACACTTTCTAGAGCAGAAATCTTCGCTTGAATAGCTTTTGCACCTAGGTTAATAGAAAAGAGCTCTTTATCACCCAGGTTCTGTACTGGCGTATTCACTGACGCTGCACTTGCTATGTCATAAGCATACTTAGCTCGTTGTAACTCAACCGCAAGACGCTGCCTAGCTTGTGTTTCTAAAATAACTTTCTGTTGCTGAAGTTGAGTCTTTTTAGCTCTTAAAGCTGCCTTGAGGTTGTCGATAGCATCTTCGTGCACTTGCCGCTCGATCATCTTGATATAATCGTTCAACAGGTTATAGCTATCCATTTGAGTTGTTGCTTGTAAGGATAAGTTGTAGACATCCTTTCTATTCTTTTCTGCTGGTGTAGCGGAAATCTTCTGGTACCAACCGTCATACAAACGCCTCTGGGCTACAGCAGCGTCAGCGCCCTGTTCTTCCTGCTTTAGCACCTTCTTGAACTCTAAAAACGTCTCATTATTGTCAAAAAACGCTTTCTTATTTGCTGTAGCGTTAAAGGCTCTGACAAACTGAGCAAAAATCATTTCTGGCTCGACTAGGGAATCTAACTCTTTGCTAACAAGTACTGTACCATCATCCTGATAGGTATCAAAAATCGGTTGAAATGATTTTACCTGCTCTCGATAAACTGAGAAATCATTAATCTGAGGCTCAACAACCTTAGCTTTGGAGCTCCACCACTCTTGAGCGTTCAATGCGTAGACAACAGCAACGACTGCAAACACAAATGTGGTCAAAATAATAATTACCTTGCCTTTCCAAAGTGCAATAAACAGGTCTCTTAGGTCTATCTCGTCATCTTGATAGTAATCGTTACTATGATGATTATTACTATGTGGTTTGTTCACAGGCTCTATGTGCTCCGTCTGCTTAAGTCCAATGGTGAAATTTTCTCATACTTTGATGATTAATTCCCTAGATTTTAGTTCCTTGATATACTTCGAGATAACAATATTTACAGGTAATTCAATATGTTTATAGTAACCGGCGGCGCAGGAATGATAGGTAGCAACATTATCAAAGCGCTCAACGATCGAGGCATCAATGACATCTTGGCTGTCGATAACCTAAAAAATGGCCGCAAATTCGCCAACCTTGTTGACCTAGATATCACCGATTACATGGACAAAGAAGACTTCCTCGTACAGATTATGGCGGGAGAAAATTTCGGCCCAATCGATGCTGTATTCCACCAAGGTGCATGTTCTTCCACAACCGAGTGGGATGGCAAATACATGATGCACAACAACTATGACTACTCCAAAGAGCTTCTCCACTATTGTCTAGAGAGAGAGATCCCGTTTCTGTATGCATCATCTGCCGCCACCTATGGCGATACAGACACCTTCATAGAAGAAAAGCCTTATGAAGGGGCGTTGAATGTCTATGGTTACTCAAAACAACAGTTCGACAATTATGTTCGCGGTATTTTCTTGGATGCTGAAAGTCACGGAGAAACACTCTCTCAGGTAACAGGTTTCCGCTATTTCAATGTCTATGGCCCGCGAGAGCAGCACAAAGGGTCAATGGCGTCCGTCGCTTTTCATCTTAACAATCAGATGAATGGTGGAGAAAACCCGAAGCTATTTGAGGGCAGTGAGGGCTTCAAGCGTGATTTTGTTTACGTTGGAGATGTGGCCGAGGTAAACCTGTGGTTCTGGGAAGCTGGTCAGTCTGGCATTTTCAATCTCGGGACAGGCAAAGCTGAGTCGTTTGAAGAGGTCGCAAAAGCCGTCATACAGCACCATGGTAAAGGCTCAGTTGAAACCATACCGTTTCCGGAGCGTCTTAAAGGTGCATATCAGGAATTCACTCAGGCAGATCTCAGCAAGTTGCGTTCAGTTGGTTGTACACACCAATTCAAAAGCGTTGCTGAAGGTGTTGCCGAGTACATGCAAATCATCAACAAGTAGTAAGCCCAAATGACTCAAATTCGAGACGACTACGATCCAAAGGCCTACAACCCAAAATTTCAATGGTCATTTCTCGCTCCCAAATACTGGAGTACTTGGCTGGGGCTTCTATTTTCGATTCCGTTTGCTTTTTTACCCATAACTGTGCACCGCTGGCTAGCCAAAAAAGCGGCTAAAAAAGTCATGTCAAAGACCCGTGGCCAAGCAAAGCGGGCTAGGGTGAATCTAGCCCACTGCTATCCTGATATGGAAGAACATGAAAGAGAGACGATAGTAGAGCGCATGCTAGTCACTGCAGCCACATACTTGATGCGGTTTCCTCTTTTAACCTTAAGAAGTCGAAACTGGCTGGATAAAAACACTCAGATAAATGGTATTGAGCACTTTGAAAAAGCCAAACTCGATAACCAGAACGTTATCTTTTTGGTTCCTCACACTTGGTCTGTAGACGTGTTTGCCATGCTTCTTGCCTCAAAGGGGCATCCTATGTGCACCATGGTAAAAGCCCAAAAAACCCATTGAGCGAATGGGCTATGTCTAGGCAAAGAAAGCAGTATGGCGGCCGTTTATACGAACGCTCTGGAGGTATTAAGCCCTTTATTAAAGCTGTTCGTGATGGTTACACGGGCTACTTTCTCCCCGACCAAGATCATGGCGCCAAACAGAGTGTCTTTGTTGATTTCTTTGCTACCACCAAGCAACCCTGCCTGTAATGGGGTTTATGGCCAAAGCAGCGAAAGCTAAAATCATTCCAATGTGGACTGAATTCGACCCTACTTCTGGAAGGTTTATAATCGACGTTTACCCAGCTTTAGTGCCATATCCAACAACTACCTCTGAGGGTGATGCTGTAGCAATGAATGAATTCATCGAAATGTGCTGTAAAGATAAACCTGAGCAATATATGTGGAATTTAAAACTGCTACTAACGCAACAAGATCAGAGTTATATCTACTGATGAAAAGCATAAATCCAAAACTAAAAGTTGTTTCCGATAACCTTATCTACGCACCTTTGTTGTGGATTGCGACAGCCATGTTTTATGTTGATCGTGGCGATAAGATCCTGATGATCATAGTTGCTATTTGTGCTCTAACTTCGTTATTTATTAATAGAACTAAGATTGTTAAAGAAAACTGGAAGTACCAACCATGGTTGAGGTGGTTATTAGTCTTAGTCTTATTCGGTATAACATCTGATATCTATCACGGTTTGGTAGTCGCGAATTGAGGGCTTTAGAGACAAGCCTCATTTTGTTGCTCCTTATCGATGTAAGTAAGCTAAAGCTAAAAAATGTTTCAATATTACTTATCATTGCTGCTATAAGCTCAACGTTGACAGCATATTACTTTCAAGTTATTGAACCAACAGAAAGAAGAGTGTGGCCTGTAAACGCGATTCCCTTTGCCTCCTATATTACTCTTGTTATTGGGCTTGGCCTAACCCTGATGAAATATAGCAACTCAAAATGGGTCTCTGTATTTTTAGCTTCAGGAGCGGCTATTGGGCTAGGAGGTTTGCTCCTGACTGAAAGTCGTGGTCCCCTTTTAGCACTAATTTGCACTCTTGGGCTATTGTTCCTGTTCAGTCTAATTAAAGGACGAATCAATTGGAAAATTATTCTCGGATGTCTAGTTATCAGCTTAGTGATCGCTGTGATCTGTCGACCTATAATCGAAGAGCGCTACAACAAAACTCAGCAAGAAATACATAGTATTTTAAATGGGAACTCAACTACTTCGATTGGCCTCAGGCTAACCGTTTATAAAATTGGGTTAGACATGATCGCAGAAAAGCCATTGTTAGGTTTTGGTAAATCAGACTTAAGTGAACGCTGGGACAAAATGAAAAAAAACGGCGAGATAAGCTGGCATGTTCATCAAGTCTTAAGCTGGAACTTTCATAACAATTTCATCGAGAAAGGGGTTGCATCTGGATTAGTAGGTATAGCTACTATGTTTCTCTGGCTCGGAATACCTGTTGTGTATGGTTTTAGGCACTATAGAGAACATCTACCCCTAATAGCCACGCCGCCGCTACTTTACTTTTTCGCTTGTTTGACAGACACTCCTGCCACTAATGGTAGTAGTTACGTAACCTATTTAATATTCGTTGGGCTCATATTAGCAAGCGTAAAAAGGTGTAGTGACGAGAAAAACAGCACTTACAAGGAGCCCTCTCTTGCCTAGCAACCCTATGAAAATACTCATAATAGGACCTTCATGGGTTGGTGACATGGTGATGTCACAAAGCCTCTACAAAGAGCTTAAGCAACAGCATCCCGAAGCACAAATTGATGTTTTAGCTCCCGCTTGGTGTAAGCCTATTCTTGAGCGTATGCCTGAAGTTTCTGAGTCCATTGAGATGCCTGTGGGTCATGGGAAATTGTGTCTAAAAACACGATATAGCATTGGAAAGCAATTAAACCTTAAAAGTTATACCCACAGTTTTGTCTTACCGAACTCAGCAAAATCGGCTTTGATTCCAGTTTTTGCAGGCATTCCTAACCGTGTTGGATGGAAAGGCGAGATGCGTTTTGGCCTTTTGACAGACATTCGCTTTCACAAAAACAAATTTCAATACATGCTTGAACGCTACATCGCGCTTGCACGCCCAAAACAAGACATGCATTCGAGTAGTTCTCTGGGTGGACTAACAACACTTCCATATCCAGAGCTTACAATAGACAAAAAAAGCCGCGAGTCCACTCGAGAGAAATTCAACCTTAACCTTGAACGACCTGTCGTAGGGCTATGTCCTGGAGCTGAGTTTGGACCAGCTAAGCAATGGCCTGTGGAGCACTACGCCGAGACGGCGAACAAACTTATTGATAAAGGTTATCAGGTTTGGCTATTTGGCTCACCAAATGACAAGTCCACAACCAGTTCCCTAACTGATTTGGTTCCTGAGCCTAATAAAGAGTTTGTATCCAACCTTGCCGGTGAATCAAACTTAATCGAAGCCATAGACCTGCTAAGCTATTGCACTACCGTGATCAGTAATGACTCTGGAGCCCTTCACATTGCCGCTGCCGTAGGGTGTTCGGTTATAGGCATTTATGGTTCAACATCAGCAGATTATACCCCTCCACTGGCTAAGAAGGTTTCTATTCTGCATACCGACATATCTTGCCGACCGTGTTTCAAGCGAGAATGTCCATATGGCCATTTGAAGTGTCTTAAGGATCTTAAACCATTACGGGTTATTGAAGCTTTCAACACGCTCACTTCTAATTAAGATGAATTTAACGACTAAGATACAATTGATATGAGAACATCTTTGATCATTACCACATACAATTGGAAAGAAGCGCTAAGTACAGTTTTAAAAAGTGTCCAAAATCAAACAGTACTTCCTAACGAAGTGATCATTGCAGATGATGGCTCGAGAGAAGATACCCGTGAATTGATCGCGGAACATCAACTAACCTTCCCAGTCCCTCTAGTTCACTCTTGGCAGCCTGATGAAGGATTTCAGCTATCCAAAAGCAGAAACAAAGCTATTGCAAAAGCCTCTTGTGAATATATTCTTATGATAGATGGGGATATTGTACTGCATCCAAAGTTTGTGGAATCTCATTTAAAGGCAGCGACTCCAAACTGGTTTGTACAGGCTGGTAGAGCAATGTTAAACCCTGAACAATCAGATTCGGTAATCAGAGGCTCCATCAAACCAAATTTTTTCACCCCACAGCTTAAAAATCGTAAAAATTCCATTAGCTCTAATCTACTTTCCCGGTCGTTCTCTTATAAGAGGAATAATGATAAAGCGACACGTGGTTGCAACATGGCCTTTTGGAAGGAAGATTTAATTGAAGTCAATGGATTTAACGAGGACTTTATAGGGTGGGGAAGAGAAGACAGTGAATTCACTATTCGGATGCTTAATTCAGGAAAAAATCGCCTGTATCTAAAATTTGCTGGCGTAGGCTTTCATCTGTATCACAACGAAAGTCCGAGAGAGTCTCTTGTTCAGAACGAAAAAATCTTAAGCAACACAATAGATCTAAGCTTAACTAGGTGTGTGAACGGCTTAGATAAATACCTATAAGCAATCTACTATGAAAATACTCGTCCTCAGCCCATACAATGGTCCTCTAAACACTGTACGACCAGAAGGTGAACTGTTCATTTCCATATTCAATATGGGGCATGAGGTCACCATTATGACTCAAGCCGAGGCTGAATATGCTCAAATATGTGCCAGTCACGGTATCAGAATAATTGACAACTATCCCGCTGGAAAAATCTGCCCCAGAACCATCAAACTCGTTCATCAGGAACTAAAGTCTGGTGACTATGACATTTGCTACGCTTTCGATTCGAAAACCATCCCAAATGCAGCATTCGGCTCAATCGGCACTCGAGCCAAAATGGTTACCTACCGAGGTACCACCGGTGGACTATATCGCATGATCCATCCGCCTATCTAACGCACTTAAACCCAAAGGTCTCTGCGATAGTATGTAATTCAAATGCGGTGCAAAGAAATGTAAAGCAGATCGTTTGGGGTGATAAGGTTATGGTAGAGCGCATATATAAGGGACACCTTACCAAGTGGTATCAAACCGATGCTAACTCCAGAGCCGAATTTGGCCTCTCTGAGTCAGATATCATTGCAATTTGTGCTTGTAACGTTAGGCCGAGCAAAGGTATCAATGTTTTACTTGAAGCGCTAAAAGACATACAACACCAGAATTTTCATATGCTTTTGGTGGGTAATGGATATGAGGCACACCAAGATGAAATAAACAGTAGCCCAATGAAAGAGCGCATACATCTTCTTGGTCACCGCAAAGACGTACCACAGCTGATGAAGATGGCAGACTTCCAAATACAACCCTCTGTGAGCGGCGAGGGCCTACCTCGCGCGGTAATCGAGCAATGGCCGGAGGAACTCCCTGCATCGTAACTACTACTGGTGGTAGTCCAGAGCTGATAGAAAATGGACGTTCTGGTTACGTGGTCGAAGCTGGCAATGTTGATGCTCTGCATGACGCAATCAAAACCATGCTAAACACTCCGGATGGCATCAAAGCGATGGGTGAAAAAGCCAGAATCAGAATTGACGAGAACTTCAACTTGCAACAGTCAGCATTAGATCATGTTCGATTGTTTGAAAGCCTTATAAGGCCGTAAAGTTATTGACCTTTCTCCCTAAATTAGCATCATGACTCTGATGAAAGCTCTAATAAACTAAAATCAGACTTGATTTTCACATTTCAAAAGTCCCTTCTGCACCGTACTAAAACGATGCTAAGTTCAAGGTAATTTATGATAGCGTTAAATAGCCCTGTAAAACCTAATCTAAAAAAACTAACAAAATTACTGGAACAGGTTAATAGCAACGGTTGGTACACTAACTTTGGTCCACTGCATAAAGAGTTAACAGCCAAGCTTGAAGATTACCTAGGCGTAAAGAATTTACTTTTAACCAATAATGGTACATCCGCCCTTCAAGTAGCGGCTAAAGCTATAGGGAGTCGAGACATCTTGGCTACACCATTTAGCTTCGTTGCTACAGTAAGTGCCTTTAAATGGCAAAAAGATAAACTCGCTTTTGCTGATATTGATAAGCACTCCCTCAACCTATCTCCAGAGGCCGTAAAACTTGCTTACCGTAAGGGTTGTAAAGCAGATACGGTGGTAGCGACTCATGTCTACGGAAACCCGTGCGATGTCGATTCTATTGACAGTTTAAGCGAACAAAATAACTTCCAAACTATTTACGATGCCGCACACGCATTTGGAGTAAAGCTAAAAGATAGTTCGGTCCTGAACTATGGAGATGCTAATACACTCAGCTTCCACGCAACTAAAATATTCCACACAGTGGAAGGGGGAGCAATCATATTCAAAGACCGAGTTAATTTTGAAAAGGCAGAAGAAATCATTAACTTTGGGATCAGGCCGGGTCGAGGTGTGGTAGATGTTGGTATCAATGCAAAGCTCAACGAGTATCAAGCCGCAGTAGGCCTAGTCAACTTAGATGAGATAGATAATATTCTTAATCACCGAGCAGAGATTTTTTATCAGTACAGAGAGGGGCTGAAAGACTTTGTAGAGTTACCAAAATGGCATACAGAAGCCAACTTCAATGGTGCTTATATGCCAATACTGTTGGAAAATGCTGAACAGATGGTAAAGGTAACTAAACTCCTTGCTGACAACAGTATCCAGTCTAGACACTATTTTGAACCTTCACTAGATAAAGTTTTTGTAGATAGCCATAACTATGGAACACGCAACAGCACTTCAGCCTCAGAACGCATTTTGTGCTTACCTATGCATGCATATTTATCTCACGAAGAAGTAACTAAAGTAATAAATACTGTAAAAGGAGTGATGTAGTGGCTTTTTATAGCGAACAAGAGTTACGAGAGATTGGCTTTAAATCTTTAGGCGAAAACGTAAAAGTTTCAAAGCTTGTATCAATTTATGGCGCTAGCAATATATCAATCGGTGATAATTCGCGTATAGATGACTTTTGTGTTCTTTCGGCTGGGGAAGGCGGAATAGAGATTGGCCGTTATGTCCATATAGCTGTTTATGTATCCATCATAGGAGCAGGAAAAGTTGTTTTGGAGGACTTTACCGGCTTGTCGTCAAAGTGTGCAGTATATTCTAGTAATGATGATTACTCTGGTGAGTTTATGACAAACCCCTGTGTTCCTTCAGAGTACACAAATGTTACAAGTGCTCCTGTCACCCTGAAAAGACACAGTTTGGTTGGGGCTGGTTCAATCATTTTACCAGGTGTAGAAATTGGTGAATGCGCGGCCGTTGGTTCGCTGTCAATGGTCAATAAGTCATTGGAAGGTGGCTACATATACATTGGTAGACCAGCTAAAAAGCTGATAAAGCGCAGTCGAAAATGTGAAGATTTAGAAAAAGAGCTCGCTAAAAATACGGTTCTAGCCGCAAAAAGCAAAAGTAGCTGATATTGTAGTACCATCGTGAATTTAGCTATCTAACTAGGTGACGCTAGCTAAATTAGGTATTTATCAGTAGCATTGCACGCCTGTATAAGTCGAAAAGGACTTACCTTTGAACCATATCGTTATGTTCTATTGAACTAATTCAATAATAGTTATTAATAGGAAGGTTGCTGAATGACAGAAAAAATATTACACATATCTAAAGATGAAAAATTTATAGATATGGGGTTGAGAACTTTTGAACGCTGCTCTCCTCGCAATAACAAGCTTATTGTTTTATCAAAGAAAAAAATAAAGCATGTAACATTTGAAAACAAGCAAGTTATCGCTAGAAAAAAACTAGAAGCCTTGAGTCATAAAGATGAATTTTGGGCTGGAGTTCAGATAGTTATACTGCACTCTCTATGTACCTACAGAATTGCTATTCCTGATTCCGTAAAAGTGGTTTGGATAGGGTTTGGGGCTGACTACTATGACATGATCACCTCACCAGAGAACCTTCTAGGTAACAAAACCAAGAGTATCGTCAGTAAAAACAAGCCTAGAACGAAGCAAGTAATAAAGACTATTCGGAAATTCTTGACCAACGCAAAGAAATCTCGATCAAGCTTTATAAATAGAATTGACTACTTTTGCCCCGTTTTAACTACCGAATACAATCTAATCCACTGGAAAGGAAGAAAACCTAAACTAATCGACTGGAATTATGGAACCCTAGAAGAAGACTGGGCAAAAAAGAAAATGGCTCAGATATAATAGGAGATAATATTTTGTTGGGCAATAGCGCTACTGAGACCTGTAATCACATCGAAGGTATTGACGCATTGAAGCACACAGCGCCCAGTTCTCAATTAATTATTCCTTTAAGTTATGGTGATAAAGAATATGCTAAAAAAGTAAGAGAGTACGCTGAAGAACATTATTCTGGGTCAGTTAATGCACTAGAAGAGTTCATGCCATTTGACTCTTACAATAAGTTGATTGCTAGTTGTTCACATGTGGTTATGCCTCACAAAAGACAGCAAGGACTAGGAAATATTGTATCGCTTATTTATCTTGGCGCTAAAGTTTTTCTAGATAAAGAAAATCCTGCCTATAAATTTTTTCACTGAAAAGGGGCTAAATATATTTAGTATTGATGATATAAACAAATCCACATGGTCAGATAATCTTACTAAAAGCGAAATTGAGGAAAACAGGCGAGTTCTTGAAAAGATTTGGGGTAAAGATAGCATTGATAGTAAAACACGCCAAATTTTAGCTATATAGAGTCGTGCTATTGATAACTTCAGATAATAAACACAGTTGTCACACAAAAATTCAGCTTGGTTCTTACGCCTAAGTTATCTGCCAGTTATTAATAACAAGATTAATATTTAGCTTACAGATAATAACAAATAAAGTATGCAATCTTTCTTAAAACTCACTATTCACATGTGAGACCAGTCGCCCCCCGGCGAATTTATCATCATTACTAATAAACAGCATTTTGATTTTTATAAATAATACTCAGTTGGTTACCTGTAATCCTTTCTAGCGAGAATGCATTCAGATATTCATTGTCTGGAGTAATAGGCGTAGAATATAACTCTAAGATCTTATCTGACATTGCATTAACGTCTCCTACTGGGGTCAAGCAATTTGATAAGTTATTTACCATAAATTCTTCAGGAGGCCCACACTTTGTACTAACAACAGGAGTACCACATGCCATGGCCTCAAGAATAACGTTCCCAAAACCTTCAAAATCTGAACTCAACACGAACAATCTGGCATTTTTAAACCATGGGTAGGGATTGGACTGAAAGCCAGCAAATATAACCTTATCCTCAATACCTAACTTATTACTAAGGTCTTCAAGTGTCGACTTTTGATTACCATCACCAACTAAAACCAGCTTGCAATCTTCTATATTTGCTTTGTGAAATGCCTCGATAAGTACATCAAAGCGCTTTTGTTTGGTTAGTCTTCCTACACCTAATATGTAGTTTTCGTTGTCACAAATTGTGTTTCTATTATCGAGGGTCTCCAGAGACCTTTCTCTAGCCTTATCAATATCAACGGGATTATAAACAACGTCACTGCTAGCTGTTTCCACGCCATAAAAATGGGCTATATTATCCACACTATCTTTTATATAGTTTGATACTGAGAATACCTTACTTTTTCCGAGTATATTCGTTACAACACGCTTGTAAATTTTAAAAAAAGTGGTGAAGGTGTGCGTGGTAATTTATATGGCAAATGAAAACTGCGCACAGATTTCTCACCATCAATCCACCACACTCTTTTAATGCACCTTAGCCCTCTGATAAATACCGCATCAAAGTCAGTTAATTTTACACCTGCACCTTCTAGCTCTCTGTATACAGCTGGCTGATATATCGTTTTAGTAAATAAAGATTCGGCATGCGGGATAAGCTTGGATATTAGTTTATACATCGCATAGTATAAAAGAGCGAAAGGGTTGGATAGCAAGTATTTTCTTAAGTTCAAAACTATCTGATCGCACTCAAAATCAACAGGCAACTCTTTCCCTTTTTCAAGGCATAGTATTGTAACTTCATTGCCTATTTGGGTGTGATAGCGAGCTAGATCAGTAGTGATTTTCTGTATCCCACCAAACTTTAAGTTATGAACAATAAAAAGGACTTTTTTCATATCAGCTTAGCAGCTCTCTGTAAATTCCTAAGGTTCTTGTGACACCTTGTTCAACGTTAAATACAGTTCTAGCTCTATTTAAAGCGTTCACTCCGTATTTTTTACATAGTTCTCTATCTGAATATAGGCGTAATATTTCATCAGCCAATATTTGAGGATTACTAGGAGGGATGACTACACCCGTCACTTCATGTTCAACCAGTTCAGCATTTCCTCCCGTATCAGAGACAACTGCGGGAACGCCATACGAGTTGGCTTCTAGTACTGCTCGACAAAGCCCCTCTCTTTTGGTTGTCGGCAAAATCATTAGATCTGATGCAGCCGCTACCTCAGGTGCATCCTCGCGATAGCCTAGAGCATGAACTCGCTCTGGCATTTTACTTCTGGCAATCATCTCTACTACTTTTTCAGAGTTAGGATCCGCGCCCACCAGTAAAACGTCGATATTAAGATTTTCAGGTAGAAGAGCTAGCGCATCCATAAAGACGTCAAGCCCCTTTCTTGGTCTAAGGTTCGCAACCATCGACAGCTTGAAAGATCCACTATGCAAATTTAGAGAACCTAAATCAGCGGGAGAGCTTTGATACCAAGAGCTATCATGTCCTTTGTAAACTGTAGTGGCTTTAGATTTATCTCCCCATAAATGTTGCTGTAAATCCAGCTCTATAGCCCTTGCTACACATATTATCTTATTCAATCTGGGATGTAGCATCCAAGATAACTTGAAGGATCTACACGACTAACATTACCTGTCTGCCCTCTATAAGCGATTGTTTTTACGCCTGTTCCAATCGCTGCTGTAGCACCATTGCTGCACGCAATATTATTAAATAAATGGAGGATATCGATATCTTTCGTTTTAATTAATGTTCGAATTTTTGAAATAGTAGAGAGGGATATTTTTTGTCGAGTGGGTCAGTCAATACAGTTATCCCCTCTTTCTCTAAATGAGGAATAAGAGTAGATCCTGGATTACAGAGCACAGTCACATCCACTTCTCCTGATCGATGCAATCCAATGATTTGTGCTGCCTCAGGTCTGATCGGGTTTATATTCTTACGACTATGGTGTGTTACTGCTAATAACTTAATTTTTTTCAATTTTTCGACCACCGTTATAAAGCAATATTTAATAAAGTTAAAAGGGCTATCTTCCCCAGTAATTAAGCTTTTTTCTCAGTTTAAACTTACGGACCAAGTTCAAAGGTTTTGGCTTCAAGCGTTTCAATCCAGACTTAATCATGAGGTCTGTAGCCTCTAGCACTCTTTGGCTGGAGTTTCCATCTTTATAGGGATGCACTAAATTACAAAAATTATCAATTGCGGACATAGTATCAGAGGGTTTTGCTAAAGCCCGTTCGATAGCGCCCTCAATATCAGAAACTTTAGTAATATCAATCAAGTGCTTACCCGGCGACTGATTACGAAAGGTAACAACAGGCTTACCTTGAAGCAGGAACATTATTAACATCGAAGACGTATCACAAAGCATCACATCTGCCGCCTTTAGTAATGGCAGCACGTTGTCAGTTTCTACAAACTGAAGATTGGAGCTTTGAATGCTCTTATATTTTTCAACGACAGCAGGATCCATTTTGGGATGAAATTGAACCAACCACCGCCACTTCCCACTGTTAGCTAACGCTTTAACAGTATCAAATACAATCGGTGCGCAGGACAGCTTCTCTGAGAAAGTAGAGCACAGCAAGACCGTGGGACGAGAGTCCTCTACCGAAATATAGGGATTCTTTTCCTCAGGAAGAAACAAGGGATCTAAATTTGGCCATCCAGTTTCAACAACTTTGAAAAAGCCGTGACGCTTGGCCAGCATTTGAAATTTATGAGTGGTATCAGGGCCTTGAGTGCAATAGAGGTCAAAAAATCCTCGAATATTAAAGTGCCCTCTCTCATCGCCCCTTTTCCCGAATTGAAGCCGTGAAAAACGCCCACTTTAATACCAGGTATAAAGTGTGGGACAACGTTGCCCGGTACAAACACCGCATCTGGAGCCCACTCTTTGATCTCGCGAATGGACATCAATCTAACTTCATTTTCTCTCAAGTAGCCTGGCGATACCTGATCACCTTCTAGAAACCAAGCCACCTCTCCACCTTGTGAGAGGATTTCAGTCTGTAACGGGCGGAGCATGGAATAGGCATAGTTTTGGGCGATATACATCAAATAGCGCTTTGGCTTACCGTTCAAGACCCCCCCTTATCAAATAGTTTCCGAGCAAATGTGCTTTATTATGATTATAATGTCGTGGCTAAAGTCTAACAGAAAATAGCATTTAACTATAAAAACTATTATGAATCATACATTTCGCCTCCTGCTAAGAGTGAACTACACACTCCTCCTGGTGCTATTCTCACCATTTTTACTCACCATCCTATTAAAGAAAAAAACAGGCAAACCTAGCGTTGGAAAGCGTTGGAAAGAGTACTTCGGCTTCACCCCTAAAATGGACACTAACGCCCCTTTTTGGATTCACACTGTCTCTGTTGGTGAAACCATTGCAGCCATTCCATTGATCAAAGCACTCAAACGTAAGTACCTGCAGAACCATCTTGCTCACCACCACTACTACTACAGGGGCAGAGCAAGCTGAAAAACTGGGAAAGCTTGTCGAGCACAGGTATATGCCTATTGACTTCACTTGGTGTGTCCGTGGTTTTCTTCGAGCAACAAAACCAAGCTGTATGCTGATTATGGAAACAGAATTATGGCCAAATACTCTGCATACAGTAGCTAAAGCAAATATCCCTATCTCTGTACTCAATGCACGGCTCTCTGAGCGTTCTTGTCTTCGATATAAAAAAGTTCAATCCATCTTTGACCTTATCAGCCAAAATGTTTCTTTGTTTCTCTGCCAACACAAAGACGATGCAGCGCGATTTAATCGACTGGGGGTAACAACCTCGAAGACATCTGTCACAGGATCCCTCAAATTTGATATCAGGATTGCGGATAAAATAATTACAGCAGGTGAGACGCTTCGAGAGCAATTAGGTAAAGATAGGCCTGTTTGGATAGCCGCCAGCACCCATGCTGGTGAAGATGAACAACTGCTTGAGGCCCATCAGAAGCTGCTCCGTTCTCAACCCAGTGCTTTGCTTATTCTTGTGCCACGGCATCCAGAACGATTTTCAAGCGTCATTGAACTAAGTCAGAGCATGAAGTTGCAGACGGTTTCTCGCAGCAGTACTGAGAAAATCATCGAGACAACCCAAGTCTATGTGGCTGATACCATGGGAGAAATGCTACTTCTCATACAGAGTGCTGATATCTGCTTTATGGCAGGTAGTCTGGTTGGAGAAAAGGTAGGTGGGCATAACCTATTAGAACCCGCGGCATTAGGTAAGCCTATGCTAAATGGACCGAGTTACTTCAACTTTACCGATATCACAACTCAGTTGCTCGCCAAAGAAGCGGTTATCATTTGCAACGACAGCGATGAGGTATCCTTACAGTTAGAAAGGTTATTTCAAGATCAAAATCTACAAAAGCAGATGGGAAAAAGTGCTTTAGAGGTAGTAAAGGCCAATCAAGGAGCAGTCGAAAAAACACTGAGCGCGATTCACCCATACCTTAGCTAGCTTCGTTATACCCTTCTAAGAGGGGCACCCAATCACTTTCCTGCCAATGTATACCGAAGCGCTCCACTTCCTTTATGAAAGAGCGCTTCAATCTGTCCAAATTTGCCTGTTTCCACTCATTCCCAGCCTGCTGATAGCACTTGTCAAAGTCGATAATCCAGACCTTGTTTTGATCATCCAAGAGAATGTTATGAATATTAAGGTCTGTGTGGTTTACCTGAGCTTGGTGCAACCTCTTAATTTGTGCACCAATCGCTGAATAGACCTCTTTGGTAAGGGGGGCACTCTCAAGCACGGCCACCAAATCACTAGAATTAGGAATTCGCTCACTCAACAAATCTGCTCGATAAGTAAAGCCTGTTTTTTGAGCTCGAGCAGCAATAGGCCTAGGCACATTAACGCCCGACAACCTTAGTTTCTGGAGAAGAGCAAACTCCTGATAACTACGAGTTTCCTCCCAACCTTTGAACAGATAGCTATCTTTCACCAGTTTGCCGAATAACCCACCGCGACGGTAATGACGCAAGGCACCTTGGAGTCCATCCAATTGAATAAACCAGGTTGTTCCTCTCCCCTTTGCCGTGCCAACAACTTTATCTTGAACATACCAAAAGGGGGCCTCACAGCTAAGCTCTGCGGATTCGTTGAGCAGTTCTTTATCAAACCAAATACGTTCATTGGCTAGTTGCAGAGTTTCCACTGATAAACCTCGAAATAAATCAATCACTTCCTCATTTTACAATTAACCCAAGCAACTGCATAATTTATCCATCAATCTCAATCGAGCCCACTATGTCACTTTTCTCTTCTGATCCCAAATCCCTTTGTGTTCTTCGGCTATCTGCCATTGGTGACGTTTGCCATGCTATTAGCGTGGTACAAGCTATCCAAGCTCACTACCCTGAAACTGAGATAACCTGGATTTGCGGAAAGATAGAGGCACAGCTTATCGGGGATCTTCCCAACATTCGTGTAGTGGTATTTGATAAGAAGCTCGGATTTAAGGGGATGCGCCAGGTTTGGAAAACCCTTTCCACCACGAAGTTTGATGCCCTATTAGATATGCAAGTGGCTCTCAGAGCCAGCGTGTTATCTCTGGGTATCAAGGCCAAGTACAAGATTGGCTTTAGCCAAAACAGAACCAAAGAAGGACAGCGTTGGTTCACCAACAAACATCTACCTAATACACAAGCCTTCCATGTGCTCGACAATTTTGCCGAGTTTGCTCGCTTTATAGATGTGCCTTTTGAATTACCAAGTTGGAATATTCCATTGTCAGAATCGGACCATGAGTTTGCAAAAAGCGTTATTCAAAATCAAAAGACCTTGGTTATCTCTCCAGCCGCAAGTAAAGATTCTCGCAATTGGTTAATTGAGCGATATGCATCTATAGCAGACTATGCAGTGGAAAGAGGTTTGCAAGTTATTCTGTGTGGTTCCCCTGCGCCGAGAGAGAAAGAACTCGCACAGCGGATTGAGGAGGCAGCCAACAGCGAGCTAATTAATTTAGTTGGTAAGACATCCCTGAAGCAGCTCACTGCGGTGGTGAAATATGCCTCTGTAGTTTTGGCGCCAGACTCTGGGCCTGCCCACTTAGCTACCACGCAATCTACACCCGTTGTTGGGCTCTATGCCCACAGCGATCCACGCCGCACAGGCCCATACAATAGTTTAGAATTAGTCGCAAATGCATACGACGAGCACGTGCAAGCACAGACAGGAACCAGCCTAGACAAGCTAGATTGGGGGACCCGTGCAAAAGGAGACAACTTAATGGCCAGCATTCAAGTCGAACAGGTTTGCCAACTACTAGATAAAGCTTTAGAGAAGACTCAATAATGAAAAATCACGTCCTTTATCCAGGCACTTTTGACCCTCTGACAAATGGCCACCTAGATATCATTACCCGAGCTGCCAAGATGTTTGACAAGCTCACCGTTTGTGTTGCCGCCAGTCCAAGCAAGAACACCATGTTTACTTTGGAAGAACGCGTCGCGATGCTTAAAAAAGCAGTAAGTCACCTAGGAAATGTCGAGGTAGAAGGGTTTACCGGATTGCTTGTTGAATTTGCCAAGACTAAAAAAGCTAACCTTTTGGTGCGCGGTCTTAGAACAACCATGGACTTCGAGTATGAGTTTGGCTTAACCAGCATGTATCGCAAACTCGTTCCTGAGCTTGAGAGCATCTTCCTGACCCCATCAGAAGAGTATGCCTTCCTCTCATCTACCATAGTGAGAGAGGTTGCCATACACGGTGGTGACGTAGAAGGGTTTGTTCCAGCCTCTGTTTTCGAACAGATCAAAAAAAGGTTTAGCTCGGCTAAACCTTTCTTAATTACTTCAATCGATTAAAGCTTGTAGTACTCACGATACCAATCAGCGAAGGCTTTTACGCCTTCCTTGACTCCTACCTGAGGCTTGTATCCTGTAGCTTCAAACAAGTCTTGGGTATCTGCATAGGTTGCGTATACGTCACCCGGTTGCATCGGCATAAAGTTCTTGTTGGCCTCGATACCTAACGCATCTTCGAGGGACTCGATAAACTCCATCAGTTTAACCGGGCTGCCATGACCTATGTTATACACGCGATAAGGCGCAGAACTTGTCGCTGGTGAGCCTTGTTCAACGGTCCAATCCGCAGTTGGCTCTGGGATCACGTCTTGAATTCGTATAATACCTTCGACAATATCATCGATATAGGTGAAGTCTCGCTGCATGTCACCGTTATTGTATACATCAATGGTATCGCCATTCACTATCGCCTTAGTGAACTTAAACAAAGCCATGTCCGGGCGACCCCAAGGACCATAAACAGTAAAGAAGCGCAAGCCTGTGGTTGGCACCCCATACAAGTGCGAGTAGGTATGAGCCATCAGCTCATTTGACTTCTTGGTTGCCGCGTACAAGGAGATTGGGTGATCAACAGAGTCTGAGGTATCAAATGGCATCTTCTGATTCAAGCCATACACTGAGCTCGAAGATGCATAAACCAAGTGCTTCACTTTATTGTGTCGGCAACCTTCCAAAATAGTAAGGTGTCTACTAGATTGCTGTCTGCGTAAGCTAACGGGTTGTCGATTGAATAACGAACCCCTGCCTGCGCAGCAAGGTGAATAACAATGTCAAATTGTTCTTGTTCAAACAGGGATGCGATACCGTCACGATCCGCAAGATCGATCTCCTTAAACGTAAAGCTTGAATGCTCTATACGCTTAAGACGATCTTCTTTCAAAGAGACCTGATAGTAGTCGTTCATGTTATCGATGCCTACTACCTGATGGCCTGCCACAGTCAGACGCTCAACAACAGCACTACCAATAAATCCGGCTGCCCTGTTACTAAATATTTCATTTTAATCTCTCAACCACTAATTCAGTGGTATTTCATGTTGAATAACATCGAATACACGTCGAGCACTAATATCAGCCAAGCAATCAGGTTTCACCGAACAAGTTCGCTGGCAATATCCCTTGTTGCACGGTACGCATTCAAGTTCACTCTGAAGGACAGTTATGTTGTTCACCGTCTGATGAGCCTTTCTTCTAGAGAATGGTTGGCTACTTATAGCGTATTCGTAGGGCCATGGTGCCCAAACATCGGGTAATGTACCACCAAATAGTAGTATTTGCTTAATGTTATAACCAGAAGCAAGGTGAGCTGGACCAGTATCAGGACCTACAAAGCCCATACTGTTTTTAATTAGTAGACTGGTTTGCTGAATAGTTAACTTACCACTAGCATCGAGATAACTTCGCTCCGGTAGAGCACTTGAAACTTGGTTGACTATCTCCTGATCTCGCTCTGATTTAGCACCAGTAAACACCAAGAAGTAACCGCTTTGAGCTAGCTGATTCGCCAATACTTTCCAGCCAGAAACTGGCCATTGCTTAAACTCCATTGATGCAGGGGCATGTAATACTAAGTACTTACTTGGTAGTTCAAACGGTAATTCTCGAGTCTCTGGCTCTGGAGAGACTACTCGCATCTCTTTCTTGATACCCAGAGGCTCTAGCAAACGCATGTTTCGATAAAATCGATGCTCGCTTGTCGCATCGATATCAACAGCGTGCGAATAAAGAATACTCTGCAACTTTACTATCTTGGGCTTTACAAAGCCTATTCGCATTTTCCCAGCGATCAATGAGTAGATCACTGGTCGCTCGCTGTCTCTGTCATTGAGCACTAGGTCATACTTTCGGAAGTTTTCCCGAGCAAACTGCAGCATCTCTTTAAACGAAGGTTTCTTACTGATGTGAATAACCGCATCAATATCCGGATTACCCTCAAACGCCAGCCTACCATTTCGCGTAACTAACACATCAATCTGGCTATTGGGATACGCAACTCTAAGACTTCGAGTCAACCCCGTAGCAAGTAGACCATCTCCAAATAACATAGTAGAGACAAGGAGGATTTTTTGAGGCATGAAAGGAAACCATATGAACATAAAACCACGCGCATATGGTAACTAGAATAGTTCTCTGACTCAGGTTGCCCTAGCTTAACCTTGACAGTGATCACACCAAAACGTATTTCTCTGACCTACCATCTTCTGCTGGATGAGGCCACCGCACTCAGGGCACTTTTCCCCGGCTTTGCCATAAACTTGAAGTTCTTGGGCAAAATAACCCGGCTTGCCATCCGGTTGTTCAAAGTCATTTAGAGTGGTGCCACCTTGCTGGATAGCCTTGGCTAGAACCTCTTTTATCTGTTCCACCAGCAGTTGCCACTCTCGGTAACTCAATGAATTTGCAGGTCTTAACGGGTGAATTCTAGCATTAAATAGAGATTCATTGGCGTAGATATTTCCTACCCCTACAACCACCTTGTTGTCCATTACGAACTGCTTAACCGGTACTCGGCGCTTGGTAGCAAGTGGAACTACATAGTCAGTATTAAACACCTCAGAAAGAGGCTCTGGGCCTAGATTTTCCAAAATAGATAGAGACTCACCAGCGGGGATCCAAAGCCAAGATCCGAATCGCCTAGGATCGTTATAGCGAAGGAGTTTCCCATTGGTGAGTAATAGGTCTACATGGTCATGTTTACCGTGTTCGACGCCTTGCTCTAAAACTCTCAATGAGCCCGACATACCTAAGTGCACAACTATGCTGCCCAATTCAGTTTCCAGGAGCAGATATTTGGCGCGGCGAGAAACACGGTCAATACGCACACCAGACAAAGACTTGAGCTCTTTTGATACAGGCCAGCGCAATTTCGACTGCCTGATGACTATATGCTGAATTTCTTGATTGGTTAGGTGTGGGCTGATGCCATTCGGGAGACTTCTATTTCCGGTAATTCTGGCATGGTGATTTCTTGCTATCCTTTTCCATCAGCATAAATTACAGGCACAAAAAACCCAGCCAAAAGCTGGGTTTTCATGTTCTGTCTAAAGAAGAATCAATTACTTGATTTTAGCTTCTTTGTACATAACGTGCTTGCGAACAACTGGATCAAATTTCTTGATCTCAAATTTGCCCGGCATGTTACGCTTGTTTTTATCTGTAGTATAGAAGTGACCTGTACCAGCAGAAGAAACAAGTTTGATTTTTTCGCGAATGCCTTTAGCCATTGCTCAATTCCTCTTAAACGTTTTCGCCACGTGCACGGATATCAGCAAGAACAGCATCGATGCCTTTCTTGTCGATGATACGCATGCCTTTAGCAGTTAGACGTAGTTTAACAAAACGTTTTTCGCTCTCTACCCAGAAACGATGAGTTTGTAGGTTCGGCAGAAAACGACGCTTAGTAGCGTTGCGTGCGTGTGAACGGTTGTTACCCGTTACAGGACGCTTACCAGTTACTTGGCATACTCGGGACATGAATGTCTTCTCCAAATCGTTTCAGCTCGATATCAACCTTGGTGGCCGAACCTCTCAGTGAGGTCAAAAACCGCTATGGAAAACCCATACAAGGCTATCAAAGGTCGCGCATTATACTAAGTTAATAGATATTGCTCAAGACCCGAACAGATCCTTTTTGCGGATTTCAGTGATCTTTTTTTAAACAGAGCTGATTTTGTTCAAAATTAGTGCGCGAATGATACCAGAATTCTTATTCCCGACAACCTCTAATTAGCTCCACACTGCAATTGATTTGCTCTTGGTAGACAATTAAGCTCATGTTGAAGGAAATCAATCACTTTTGGAGCTTGAATGGCGCAGTTGCTCTCAGCCATCCCGTTGACCTCTCTCAATGGCGTCGGTGCCAAGGTGGCAGAAAAATTAGAAAAGATTGGGCTCAATTCAGTTCAAGATTTATTGTTCCATCTGCCCACCGCTATGAAGACAGAACTCGAGTCTATCCTATGAGAACCATTCATGCCGGCCTTTGGGGAGCCGTAAAGGGTGAAGTGATGACGGTAGATACAGTATTTGCTCGTCGTAAGATGCTTACGGTTAAGATAAGTGATGGCAACGGCACCGTGACCCTGCGTTTCTTTAACTTCAACGCTGGTATGCGCAACAGCTTCACTGAAGGTAAATGGATTCACGCTTACGGAGAATTCAAAAGGGGCAATCATGGACTCGAGATCGTGCACCCCGATTATAAGTTCGTTGGAGAAAACGAGCGTATTGCCACAGAATCCAGCCTAACCCCTGTTTATCCAACCACAGAGGGGCTACGTCAGCTTACTCTACGTAATTTAACTGAACAGGCTCTTGAGCTATTGGATAGTGCAGCGGTAAGTGAACTATTACCTAATGGACTATATGACTCACAACTCTCCCTGGGCGAAGCACTGCATATCATCCATAGGCCATCACCTGATATCGACTTAGATCAGTTTGACCAAGGACATCATCCTGCCCAGCTGCGTCTTATCATTGAGGAGCTTCTTGCACAAAACCTTTCCATGCTTGCACTAAGAAGCAAAGGTCAACAAGACGATGCGGTGAGTTTACCTATATCACAAACTCTCAAACCAAAATTACTGGCAGAGCTTCCATTCAAGCTACCGGCGCCCAAAGCCGAGTGGTTAAAGAGATCGAAACGGATCTTTTGAAGCCCCATCCTATGATGCGACTGGTGCAGGGAGACGTTGGTTCAGGGAAAACCTTGGTTGCAGCCATGGCTGCTGTAGCTGCCATTGAACAGGGTTATCAAGTGGCGATGATGGCACCCACTGAGCTTCTAGCCGAGCAGCACGCCATTAACTTTCAGGGTTGGTTTGAAAGCTTAGGAATTAATGTTGGTTGGCTAGCAGGTAAGGTTACTGGCAAGGCTAAACAGGTTCAGTTGGATGCTATCGCCAGCGGAGAAGCCCAGATGGTTGTAGGTATCACGCCCTCTTTCAGGAACAAGTAAAGTTCCACAAACTCGCTCTGATCATTATCGATGAACAGCACAGATTCGGAGTTCACCAGCGTCTCGAGCTAAGAGAGAAAGGCGCCTTTGATGGCCTCTACCCGCACCAGCTGATCATGACCGCCACACCTATTCCTCGAACCTTAGCCATGACTGCCTACGCCGATCTGGAGACCTCAGTTATCGACGAGCTACCTCCGGGCAGAACGCCCATACAGACGGTTGCCATCCCAGACACCAAGCGTGATGAGATCATCGAACGCATTAGAAGTGCTTGTGCCGAGCAAGGCAAGCAAGCGTACTGGGTGTGTACCCTTATCGATGAGTCTGAAGTGCTAGAAGCTCAGGCCGCCGCAGAGATAGCTGAGGAGCTCAAGGTTAAGCTTCCAGAGATAAAAATAGGCTTGGTACATGGGCGAATGAAGCGGCTGAAAAACAGCAAGTGATGCAGGCATTCAAAGACAATCAGCTTCAGCTTTTGGTTGCCACCACAGTGATAGAGGTAGGTGTGGACGTTCCTAATGCCAGCTTAATGATCATAGAGAACCCAGAGCGTTTGGGTCTCGCCCAGCTCCACCAGCTTCGTGGCCGTGTAGGTCGTGGGCAGGTTGCGAGTCATTGCGTGCTATTGTATCACGCGCCTTTATCTAAGACGGCTCAGAAACGCTTAGGTGTCCTCAGACAGAGCAACGATGGTTTTGTAGTGGCGCAGAAAGACTTGGAGATACGTGGCCCAGGTGAACTACTTGGAACCAAGCAAACTGGACTCGCAGATTTTAAGATCGCTGATCTAGTGCGAGACCAACACCTGATCCCACAGGTACAAAAAATGGCGCGTTACATCCATGACAACTATCCACAGAATGCAACCGCCATTATTGAACGTTGGGTGATCAACAGTGAGGTTTACGCTAAGGCGTAGCTCTTAGATATACAGAGCAGGTTGATAAGTAAAGTGTTGCTGGCAGGACGCCAGCATCAAGCCTACATGGATGTACTTGCGGCCGTCTTTACGTTCAATTGCTCTGTATGTCGTGTTAACGACGTTTTTTATTCCCCGCATTAGCAAACGCAGTTGCCATAGCACCACCAAAACCTGACTCACTCTGATTACCGCGCTGAGGACGTCGATTTTCTTTTGCAGGTGACTTGCGCGCCGGACGGTTGTCTTGTCCTGGCTCATCCTTAAGGCGCATAGAAAGTCCGATTCGCTTTCGCTGCACGTCCACCTCCATCACCTTAACCTTAACGATATCGCCCGCTTTCACCACTTCACGTGGGTCAGAAACGAACTTGTCGGTAAGGGCAGAGATATGCACTAGGCCATCTTGGTGAACACCGATATCAACAAAGGCACCGAAGTTGGCTACGTTAGAAACCACGCCTTCCAAGATCATGCCCTCTTCGAGGTCAGAGATCTTATCCACGCCATCGGCAAAGGTTGCGGTCTTGAATTCCGGGCGAGGGTCTCGGCCCGGTTTATCCAGCTCTCGGATGATATCTGTCACTGTCGGAAGACCAAACTGCTCATCGGTGTAGTCCACTGCGTTAAGCTTAGTAAGGAAACTACTATCCCGATCAGCTCAGATAAAGGTCGACTGGTTTTCTCTGAGATCGCCTTAACAACAGGGTATGCCTCTGGGTGTACAGAAGAGGCATCCAGCGGGTTTTTGCCATCCATGATGCGAAGGAAGCCGGCACTCTGTTCGAACGCCTTAGGTCCCATACGAGCCACTTTTTTCAGACTTGCACGGCTAGCAAAGCGACCATTCTCATCACGATGTGCGACAATATTCTGAGCAAGGGTTACCGATAGACCAGCAACGCGATTAAGAAGTGCAGCAGAAGCGGTATTCACATCCACACCTACGGCGTTTACACAGTCCTCAACCACGGCATCTAGACGCTTGGCAAGAGAGGTTTGACTAACGTCATGTTGATACTGGCCCACACCGATAGATTTAGGTCGATCTTCACAAGCTCTGCCAATGGGTCTTGCAGACGACGAGCGATAGATACAGCACCACGCAGAGATACATCCATATTCGGGAACTCTTTTGCAGCAAGCTCAGAGGCAGAATACACAGAAGCCCCCGCTTCACTTACTACTATCTTCTGAACTTTCAGACCAGAGGCTTTAATAAGATCGGCAACAAAGGCATCTGTTTCACGAGAGGCGGTGCCGTTACCAATAGCCACAAGGTCAACATCGAAGCGTTTAATTAGCTGAGCAATCACTGCCATCGCTTTGTCATACTGCTTCTGAGGTGCATGCGGGTAAATGCTATCTGTCGCCAACACCTTGCCTGTGCTATCCACAACCGCTACCTTACAGCCGGTACGCAGGCCTGGATCCAAACCTAGAGTTGCCTTAGGCCCAGCTGGGGCTGCCATCAAAAGATCTTTCAGGTTGGAAGCAAATACCTCAATCGCTTCAACCTCAGCCTTTTCCTTCATGATAGACATCAGCTCAGTTTCAAGGTGCATAGAGACCTTCACGCGCCATGCAAAGCTGATCACCTGCTTACGCCAAGTATCCGCAGGAGCATCACTTAAGGTGATTCCGTAATAGTCAGCGATGATGGTTTCGCAGTGAGAAGTGCGAATACTTGGGTCTTGCTGAGGGTCAGCATTAAGCGCTAGCTGAAGCATGCCCTCATTACGACCACGAAGCATCGCCAGTGCACGGTGTGAAGGTACACGACTGATTGGCTCATCATGTTCAAAATAGTCTTTGAACTTCTCACCTTCGCGCTCTTTACCTGTAACAACGCGAGATTGAAGCACAGCATGCTTGTTTAGATAACTTCGAAGTCTTTCCAGTAGATCCGCATCTTCGGCGATTCGTTCCATCAAGATAGCACGAGCACCATCTAGGGCGGCCTTCTCGTCGGCAACGCCTTTGTCCGCAGCAACGTAGGCAGAGGCAACCTGCTCTGGCTGTTGATTTGGATTAGTCCATAGTGAGTCAGCCAATGGCTCTAGGCCCGCTTCAATTGCAATCTGGCCCTTGGTTCTGCGCTTAGGCTTGTATGGTAGATATAGGTCTTCAAGGCGGGTCTTGTTATCCGCATCCAAGATCTCTTGTTCTAGTTCTTTGGTCAGCTTACCTTGATCTTCGATTGAGCGAAGTATGGTTTGGCGACGCTCATCCAGTTCTCTCAGGTAGGAAAGTCGGCTGTCTAGGGTGCGCAACTGGGTATCATCCAATCCCCCTGTTACCTCCTTACGATAACGCGCAACGAAAGGTACTGTATTGCCTTCATCCAATAGTCCTGCCGCCGCATTTACTTGGCGCACTGGCACCTTTAACTCATCGGCAATGATCTGAAAAATCTTTTGGCTCATCCCTAATTCACTTCTTTGTGAGTAATAGTCTCTTGTTAATGGGGGCGGTTAGCGAAAAAACCACTACCCTGACAAGGATTTAACGTAAGGGAACAATTTACATTCATATGAATCAAAGTGATAAAAATTAACTGAATATTTGCCAGCAAGTTACTGATTCTTGGTTAAAATTAGTAAAGCACTTTCCGCAGATTGAATACGGATATAGAGAATGAAAAAAAGGTTTACCTACTCCCTCTCCTTGCTAGCGGCAGCTCTGCTAGCACCGAAAGCCATTGTGAACGAAGCCCATGCCGTTACTATGCTAGATTCAGACAAAGCCCCGTATACCACAGCCGCTCCTGCCCTAACTTGGGATGAGAAAGTCATCTTAGGTCGCGTAGAGAATGTTTATCACCAGGACATCCCTGAGCTCAAAGACCTTCCTTACATAGGCAAAATAGATACTGGCGCAGATACCACCTCGATGCACGCCGAGAACATTCAGGTTTACTCCAACAACCCGAAATACAAAGGTCTGAAGAACACTGAGCTGATGCAGGTGATCGTGGATGAGTATGGTGGCCCTAAGAGTAACTGGTGGCTTGAAAGCTTTGACAACCCTGAGCGTGATATCCAAGGAGTAGTGACCTTTGATTTAAGGCACCCTGTGAGTGGTGAGGTTATCTCATTAGAATACCCACTGGCACGTACCAGTGTTATTCGTAGTCGCACCAGTGAAACCCCAATCTATCGTCCAGTTATCAATATGCCTCTGACCATCGCTGGTGTAACCGTAGATACGGACGTAAACCTTACCGACCGCAGCGCCTTCTCGGCACCTATCCTGATTGGTAAAACCTTCTTGAAGAAACACGCTTGGGTATTTGCAGGCTATGACTATCTGCAAGACCAAGAGAATGCACGAGTGCTTGGCCGCAGTGAAGAGATCTTTGTCGGAGATATTCCACTAAAGACCAGCTTTAGCATGGCCAACAACTACAGCCAACTACATGCGACCAACATCAAGATTGATGAAGAGAAAAAGCTTGTGACCTTTGATACCGCAAACAAGGCGGGACAAAAGACACAGATGACACTACCACTGGTACGCATGCTTCGCGTGAGCGGAACAGAGAGACCATTAGTTTCGGTGCCTCTGGAGGCCGGAGACTTTAACAAGTCTATCCTTGCCTACCTAAAGGATCGCTCTAAATACAGCTCCCAGTTACGCATGGGCAAAAACAGCCTTAGCAAACACTTTGTTATCAACACAGGTGATAAGAATGTGCTGCGTGCGGAGGACCTGACCTTTGGTGAGCTACTGAGGAAGAGTAAGCCAACTACCATTACTCCTCATGAGATCTTATACATCGACGGCACACCGGTAGAGGCAAAACCTTCTTTTGCTATCGATACCCCAGTACTGTTTGTGCAGAGTTTTGAGTTAGTTAAAGGGGAAAGTGGCGAACAGGTAAGCTTCTATATCCCGAACGCCAATGGCGATGACAAGAAGGTCATTAAGCCAGTTGACCGCAAGATTCGTGTTGGTGACTCTGTGCGTCCTGTCGTTAAAGAGCCCGTTACCGTAGGCGGTAAAGAGCAGCAGATGGAGTTTGCTCTTGAGGTTGCTGATGAGGGCGATGATACCTACTTCGCCATCGGCCGAGGCTTCAATAAAGATGGCGTTATAATCAATACCCGCACCGAAGACTTGTTAGACCCAAGACCGCTGTTTACTGCCGGCTATATCGAGAAAGCCACCGTTGAGGGCCTGCGCTTCTCTGTAAAATTGGATACAGGTGCCGATGTTAGCTCAATGAATGCATTAAACATCAAGCGCTTCGAGAAAGATGGCCAGCCTATGGTGAGCTTCGACTATCAAAATGCTGAGGGAATGAAAGAGTCATTCACCCGCGAAGTCGTCGACATCATGCGTATCCGTGCGAAAGCAGGCGAAAAGCCAAACGAGCGCCCAGTAGTAATGATGAATGTGACCCTAGGTGAGGTAACCAAATCGGTTCGTGTGAACCTTCAAGACCGTAGCCGTTTTGAATACAGCATGATTTTAGGGAAGAACTTCCTGAAAAATGGCGCTGTTGTGAGCAGTGACGAAACTTATTTGCTTGGCAGAGAATAAGCCTTCTTGGAACTGGGGATCAGGTTAGGTAAAGTGAAGAAAAAAGAATAGCTTAACTCTATGAAAACTAACCTGATAACCCGTGAGGGTTTCGAAAAGCTGCAAAAAGAGCACGACTACCTTTGGCATGAACGTCGTCCCGAGGTCACTAAGATAGTGACTTGGGCTGCTAGTCTAGGTGATCGCTCTGAAAATGCAGACTATCAATACAACAAACGTTTACTAAGACAGATAGACCGCAGGGTTAGGTATCTGCGTAAGCGTATGCCCGATCTCAAGGTTATCGATTATTCCCCGGCTCAAGACGGAAAGGTTTTCTTTGGTGCTTGGGTGGAAATAGAAAACGAAGCGGGTGAGATAAAGCAGTTTCGAATCGTTGGTCCGGATGAGATCTACGGGGAAGAAGTAAAACGCTATATCTCTATCGACTCCCCTATGGCTCGCGCTCTGCTCAAGAAAGAAGCGGACGACGAAGTGGAGGTTAGAACCCCTGAAGGTATCAAGCTGTGGTTTGTTAATAGAATTAGTTACCAAAGCCCAGATTGGTTAGAAAATGACTAAAAACAGCACGTTACATTCATTTAATTTATGAATTTCTAATCCGGTTAACATTCATTAACACTTTATATGTCTATACTTGGGCGAGTTTTGTTACATTTCTACGGGTTCTTTTTTAGCAGGCGTGTTAAGGAGCAAGATTGCGGAGTGATGGACTACCTGATTGCAACCGCCAAATTATTAGTTCAAAACATATTGGTTAGATAGGTCTAGTCTCATGCAAGAAAACTTCAAAATTCTAGTCGTCGATGACGACGCTCGTTTGCGCTCCCTTCTAGAAAGATATCTTTCAGAGCAAGGCTTCCAGGTTCGTACTGTATCGAACGCAGAGCAAATGGACCGTTTGCTTACTCGCGAAAACTTCAACCTAATGATCCTAGATCTTATGTTGCCTGGTGAAGATGGCCTATCTATCTGTCGTCGCCTACGTAGCGCGAACAACATGCTTCCTATCCTAATGCTGACTGCGAAGGGCGATGAAATCGACCGTATCGTAGGTCTAGAGGTAGGTGCAGATGATTATCTTCCTAAGCCATTCAACCCACGCGAACTTCTTGCTCGTGCACGTGCTGTATTGCGTCGCCAATCAGTAGAAGCACCGGGGGCTCCTAGCTCGCAAGAGTCTGTGGTTGAATTCGGTGAGTTCTCTCTAAACTTAGGTACTCGTGAGATGTACAAGGGTGAGCAACTTATCCCGCTGACTTCAGGTGAGTTTGCTGTGCTGAAGATCCTAGTGACTAACGCACGTGAGCCTATGTCTCGTGACAAGCTAATGAACCTAGCGCGCGGTCGTGAATACTCGGCAATGGAGCGTTCAATCGACGTTCAAATCTCGCGTCTACGTCGCATCATTGAGGAAGACCCAAGCCATCCTCGTTATATTCAAACCGTATGGGGCCTAGGTTACGTATTCGTCCCAGACGGCAAGAAGGTTTAAGGCCTTTATGCGTTCGCGTAGTTCGATAACACAATCCATCATTGGCTTCATAGTCCTGCTAATCGCAAGCCAAGTGTTCTCGTACTACGCGGTACTCAACTACGCTCTTCTCCCAAGCCTAAAACAATTCAACCGAATCCTCTCTTACGAGATCAATCTGGTTATGGAAGAGAACGCTCGCATCCGCAAAGAGGTCGAGCTCGGTATCCCTGAAGCCCAACGTACTGCACCATTAAGACAGGCGCTACTGCTTCGTCTTGGAGTAAGTGTCAGACCCTATGCTGGCATCTACGAACAAGAATTCGAAAAATCCTTCTATCTCGACTTTATGAGTGATGAGATCAGTGAAGAGTTAGGCTCTCCCGCTGAAGCGCGCCTCAGTCGAGACAGTGAAAGCTACCTGTTGTGGATAAAGCTCGACTCCATGCCAAACTGGCTTCTAAAGGTTCCCCTCTCTGAGCTAACCCAAGATGAATTTAAGCCTTTCTTTATCAATAGCTTATTGATAACTCTACTGATTATCCTAGGTGGCTGGGGCTTTATCCGTTGGCAAAACAGACCATTGAAGAGCCTTGAGGAAGCAGCCATTAGTGTTGGTAAGGGTGTGATACCCAAACCGCTGGAAGAGAAAGGCACTACGGAGATCCGCGAAGTAACCTTGGCCTTTAACAAGATGGCGCGAGGTATAGAAGCATTAGAAGAAGACAGGCGCTTGATGCTGGCCGGTATCAGTCATGATATCCGTACGCCACTGACTCGTATCCGCCTTGCCACTGAGATGATGTCTGAGCAAGACAGATATCTCGCCGAAGGCATTATCCAAGATACAGAAGAGTGTAATGAGATCATTGCCCAGTTCATGGACTATCTAAAACCGGTGGATCAAAGCGAATTTGAAGCGATAAATCTCAATGCATTGGCCGAAGACCTGTATCGTGCGGTAGAAAACTATCAAGAAGGCGCCAATACCGATATCGGCTCACCAGCACCTAATGAGAAGTTCTTTGAAGGTCTGATCAAATGTCAGGTCACCTATGACCTGGATGAGAATCTGCCAGACATCTACGCTAGTAATATTCCATTGCGTCGCGCCCTGAGCAATCTGTTGGTGAATGCCCAACGCTATGGCGATGACTGGATTGGAATTACGACCAAGAGTATTGAGCAGGGTCAGAAGGTACAGTTTATCCTTGAGGACAATGGCCCAGGAATACCAGAGGATCAGATTGAAAGCGTGTTCGAACCCTTTACTCGTGGCGATACTGCCCGTGGCAGTGAAGGTACAGGTCTAGGATTAGCGATAGTGAAGCGCATCATCACCGAGCACAGTGGCGAGATTAAGATGGAGAATCGCCCTCAAGGTGGTCTCAAGGTCGCCGTTACCTTCAAGGCTCATAAATAACAGATACAAAAAAAGCACGCTCAGCGTGCCTTTTCTTTAATTCATATTCTTACTTATAGTAAGAGTGAGCGCCTTGCTCGTGCTCAGTAGCATCTTTAACGCCATTCAGTTCACCAGCAAATTCTTGTAGAAGTTGCTTCTCGATACCGTCTTTTAGGGTAACGTCTACCATAGAACAGCCGTTACAACCGCCACCGAACTGAACCAGAGCGATGTTGTCATCGGTGATCTTAACAAGGTTTAGGTGACCACCGTGGCTTGCTAGTTGTGGGTTAACTTGAGTCTGGATAACATACTCTACACGCTCAATAAGCGGTGCATCGTCAGAAACCTTACGCATCTTGGCGTTTGGCGCCTTAAGAGTTAGCTGAGAGCCCATCTTGTCAGTGACATAATCGATCTCTGCATCCTCAAGGAAAGGAAGGCTCAACTCGTCAACATAAGCTGAAAACGCTTCGAACTTCATCTCAGTATCGGTAGCTTCTACCGCTTCTGGTGGACAGTAAGAAACACCGCATTCAGCACTTGGCGTACCCGGATTTACCACGAACACGCGAATGTTAGTTCCTTCAGCCTGCTGGCCGAGTAGGTTAGCGAAGTGCGATTGAGCACTTTCGGTAATAGTAATAGTATTTGACACAACAATACCCGAGTAATTCTGTAGGTTATTTTTCGTTACTATACTCCGAACCAGACTCAATTCCAATAATTTCGTAATATCGCCATCAAAACTTGCCAGACACATCAGACTCAACCTCGAGATGCTCTGCACAAGCAATATACCTCTATCTCCTCTACTCCTATTTGTCGCAGTAGCTTGCAGATTTCTCCGACCGTTGAGCCCGTTGTCACTACGTCATCGACTAAGGCAACACGCCGATATTTTTGTAGTTCAGCCATGCGGGCGGGGTTGATCTGGAAAGCACTATCGAGGTTTTTCAGGCGCTTACTTCTATCTAATTCCATTTGCATCTTGGTATGCCGAGTTCGAACGAAGCATCCGACAGGTAACAGGTATCGAGCCCTTGAGAAAGGTAATAGGCAAGATAATGACTCTGATTGAAGCCTCGCCAAACTAAGCGTCGCCAATGGGTAGGAACGGATAAGACTAATGGTGCAGGTCGATAATTTTTTCAGACAGCAGTTGAGCGAGAACGCGAGAATGCCAAAACTGACGAGTATATTTGATGCGCTTTACGTAATCAGAAATAGGGACCTCATAGTCACCGACACAATAGAGCCTGTCCCAAAGTACGGGATGACTAATGCACTCACCACAATGACTTCCGCATTGACCTGAAGCGCACCACACCGCTTACAGCGAGATTGATTCGGGATTAGTAGCAAGCAGTCTTCACACCAAACTGATTGCGAGCTTAGTTTCTTATTGCACAAATCACAGCGATTCCCAATCAATTGGATGATCACCTGCCTTGCTTTGCGATGAAGGGTTTGAGTTATCACGCCATTTCCCCTACTCTGCCTCAAGCTTTTTGATTTTAAGCCTTACGGAAAGTGCTGGAGAGTGAAAGATGACTGATATGACACAACTGCATTGGGAAACCCAAGGAAACGGCCCAGATCTCGTGCTAGTGCATGGCTGGGGTATGAATGGTGCGGTGTGGCAGCAAGTCAGCGACTATCTTTCTAAACACTTTACTCTTCATACCGTTGACCTTCCTGGGTATGGACATAGTCACCACAACCACTGTCAATCCATCGAAGATATCTGCCGCTGTGTTCTAGAAAAAGCACCACAAAAAGCGATTTGGCTTGGCTGGTCTCTGGGTGGCTTAGTATCGACCCATATTGCACTCAATCACCCTGAGCGCGTTGAACACTTAGTTACCCTTGCTAGCTCTCCAAAGTTTGCTGCAGAAGGCAGCAAGTGGCGTGGCATTGCCCCTAAGGTTCTAAAGAACTTTACCGAGCAGCTCACCGAGGACTTCAAGGGCACCATAGAACGTTTTATGGCACTGCAAGCCATGGGAAGCCCTTCGGCAAGACAGGATGTAAAACAGCTCAAAGGAGCCGTTCTATCTCGCCCTATGCCAAATCCAGACTCATTGGCTTTAGGTTTAGATCTTTTGGGTAGCTTGGACTATCGAGAACAATTGCAAGAGCTGAAGATGCCCTTGATGCGTCTCTACGGAAGGTTGGATGGATTGGTGCCGGTTAAGGTAGCAAGTGTGCTGGATGAAGCCCTTTCAGCTGAGTCGCATATATTTCATACCTCTTCCCACGCACCATTTATGAGTGAGAGAGAGGCATTCTGCGAGCTGTTGAGTGCTACTTTTTCACCAGAATCTCATGCCATGGCAGATCTTGGTCGCCAATAACAATAAAGTTCGGATTCTCTAAGGTTTCTCTGAGGTTATAAGAAAGCGGGTCAAGCTTGGTATCTAGAATCGTACCACCTGCTTGCTCAACGATGCATTGAGTCGCCGCCGTATCCCACTCGCCAGTTGGTCCCAGCCTTAGATAACAATCTGCGCTACCCTCAGCCACTAGACAAGCCTTCAGTGCTGCCGAACCTAATGGCACTAATTCATAGTTCCACTCATTAGACATACAAGCGGTAATACGGTTGATGTCCTGACGACGGCTGATAGCATCGCAATATTCTGTTTAGGCAGTTCGTGCTTGTGGGTCGTAATGCGGATGCTCTCACCCAGCTCAGGGATCTTCCAAGCACCCTTGCCCTCATAGGCATAGTAGACCACGCCAGAGACAGGCCCATACACTACGCCCATCACTGGTTTGTTGTGTTCTACCAGTGCAATGATGGTAGCAAAATCACCACTGCGAGCGATGAACTCTTGAGTGCCATCTAATGGATCCACCAGCCAATAGCGCTCCCATTGCTCACGCTCCGCCAAACTAATGTCGGCGTCTTCTTCAGATAATACAGGAATGTCGGGAGTCAGCTCTGGAAGCTTCTGCATGATCAGCTTGTGCGCAGCCAGATCAGCGCTGGTTACTGGGGTATCGTCTGTCTTAGTGAATTCTTCGTAATCACGATTTTGATAGATATCTAAGATCAACTGTCCAGCAGAACGAGCGATATCGATAACTTCAGGAAGCAGATGGGAAAGGTCTTGTTTCATATTACTGCTCCTCAGCCAACAAACGCTGAGCCAGCATCAAAGCACTGATGCTGCGCGCCTCGCAAAAGTCGAGATGAGTAAGCAAATCATTGGCTTGAGCCAATGGCCATTTCACTACCTCTAGTGGTTCAGGCTCGTCGCCAATAAGAGACTCAGGATAAAGGTCTTTTGCCAGGAACAAGGTCATTCGGCTAGAGAAATACGAAGGCGCTAGGATCACCTCTTTCAGCGGAGTGAATTGATTAGCACCGAAGCCTATCTCTTCTTTCAGCTCTCGGTTTGCAGCCTCGACCTCGGTCTCACCTTCATCGATAAGACCCTTGGGAAAACCAAGCTCATAGCTCTCAGTGCCGGCAGCATACTCACGAACCAACAGCAGATCGCCATCGGCCGTTACTGGCACTATCATCACCGCATTGCGCCCACTCGGCTTCATACGCTCATAAGTGCGCTTCTCTCCGTTTGAAAACTCTAGGTCAAGAGATTCAATACAGAATAGGCGCGAGCGAGCAACCTCTTGCTTATCTAAAATTTGGGGCTTGCGTTGTTTTGCCATCCTAGCCTCACTAATAACCGACTCTTTCAGCCACTATATGGAAAAATCCGTGTAATGAAAACCGCTTACAGTCTCCCTGAGAGCACAAACGGATAACGACCTTGTGCATCAGGATCGCCTAGCCACTTCAGCTGCTCCCCTAACCTTGGAGGAAACTCACTGCCTGGTTGAACCAAGCGTCCAAGTCATAGGTAAAGTTGGACTCTAGCTTGGCGGTAAATGCTCCTGAAACCTGATCGTTTTCTTGATTGCCTTTCGCCGACAACACGTTGTTTTCACAGCTCAATTCTGAGATCACCGTACCAAGGTCTAGATTACCCAAAGGAGAGCTCACTTCGCCTCGATTTAACACTAGACTGCCTTCAGCTGACTGGCACCAAGGCTGGGCATAGGTGTAATTTTTGATCATCAACTCAAGATCACCAGTAGCATCCACAGGCGCAGGAATGGTGACCTGCTCCATCACCTTAGCAACAGGGATAGAAGCGAGAAGGTTTTCAGCATAGGGGCCGGAGAAGCCGTAGCCGACAATGCCACGGCCAGTAAACCCAAGCTCACTGTTGCGGCCGAAACGAACATTAAGCTCGGCCTTACCAGTAAAGAGTTTAAATACCTGAAGATCCCAGGTGATCTGTCCGAAATCATATTGTTGGAACGAGACCTTTTGCGCACGCCCCTGCCAGAGAGAACCCTGCACACCAGAGATGTTTAGACCACGAATAGTCGGCAGGTTATCTACGACAAACTTCGCAGGAAGATGCACCACTACACTGGTAACAAAAACACTCAGCAGCAAAAAGCCGTATAGGAAGATTTTCTTGATACTCACCTAGCCGCCTACCTTCTCAAACTGCAAACGCTTCACCTCGACGATGCCTGGTTTGTCGGTTTCATTGATATCTAAGAATGCCACATCCACACCTTGTTGCTGACGCAGATAAATAAGCCAATTAATCAACGAGTTAAACGCTACTGGTTGAACCCAAACCTGAACCATGTCATCTCGTGGCTGCAGACGCACCAATTCAACGTTGTAGTTGCTGCTTGAGGTAGACAACAGTTGGTTAAGAGGCAGCGACGAGATATTTGGCGCACTGCTGGTCTTACGCAACGCGGTAATGGTATCCGCTTCGTTCTTCACCCAGCTGAGCAGTTGTTTTTCAGAGGCTAAACGCGTCTGAGCCATCTCACTCTTCTGTTGTAGTGGCTGAACGCCTCCCCAATAGAAAGCGGCCACAAATGCGAAACCCAGAGCAATAATTAGCATGCGCTGCTCACGCAAGCTAATGCCATTCCAGTAACTTAGAATTTGCTGTTTTAAACCCTGCATTATTTCACCTTCAATACATAGCTACTGCTAACCAGTTCGCCATTTCGGTTAATCTGCCCTTGCTCTACAGCAAACTTCTCAGAAAGCGCAACACGGATCTTCTCAAAGGTCTCGAAGTCATTGGCTTGAGCTTGAATTCGGAGCTCTTCACGATTGCTGTCGTATTTGATGCTCTGAACCTTAACGTTTCTATTGTCTTTCAGAGCCGTCTGTACCTGTACCAGCCAAGTCAGTACGGGCGCATCCACGGTATCACCGCTCAAGCGAGCCGATTCATCACTCATCTGGCGCTTTAGATAACTCACAGTGGGGATACGACGTTTGTCAGGGAACACAGCGCGGAATATACGCTCACTCTCAGCGCGATAAGCGGCGGCCTGCTCTTCAATCTGATTCACGTGCATAAAGGTCTTAACCGAGAACATGGCTAGCAAAATAGCCGCAGCAATGGCCGGAACTCGCCATAGCTTAATGTTCTTAAGCCAAGAGGATTGACGCTTGAACTCTCCACTCAATAGCGTCACTGACGAGAGCTGAGCATATTTAGCCAACACCTGCATAGGCAATTCACGCTCAAGCTGCCTGCACTCAAGGCCCTCTTTTTCTAGCAAGGCTTCAGGAATTGTATCGAAGCAGTCCACAACCAGAGATTTAGCTTCTTCCTGTTCCACTTCATCACTTTCATTATTTGCTGCAACGAAAGGCGTCATCTTACTTGCTACAGGTAACAGAGACTGTTGAATACTAAAGCCTGAAAACTCGTGATGTCTCACCAAAAAATGGTCTACAAAGGGCAATATGGTGATGTCGGAATCGATATTTGGCAGGACCAGCACATCAGGGATAACGCGATTTAGCTCGATCCCCGCCTGCTCAAAGCTTTCCACACACGAGGCTAGATAGTCTCTGTCTACTGCAGCAGTCCAAGCTGTATCACTGGTTTGCTTCAGAATAGAAAAGTGCAGCTCATCTACGTCCTGTGCAACATCCTCCTCTAATAAGAAAGGCAACATGGTGGAGAGTTGTCTTGATGCACCCGCGGGCACCTCTACCTCTCGCAGAATCACATCACGACTATCCAATAACAAAATTGTGCGACGCTCTTGCGCATACTGCGTAAGGGACGACAGGTCATCCAGCTGGTGATCTCACCGCTGGCAATGATCTCTTGCTGTGTAGCGGACCACACCAGCCAAGGGATCTCATCCGAACTGTTTCTACTCAGCCGAACTGTCAGGACTTCGCTCACTTATTCCTCCAAACCGTCGGCGTACAACCCGAGCTTCATCTTCATTCTCACTATGCAACAGACTGCGAAGGCGAACCCTAGAGTCTTGCACATAAATTTCTGCATCCAATTCAAAATATCGGCTATCCACCGATAGGTATTGCTTGGCGTTATCTCTGACCGTGGCATCAATAGCATTAATGGCCGGCTCAGCGAGAAACTCATCTATGTTCTCCCAGCCGTCATACGGTCTATCTTCTAAAATCTGCTTTGCTTGGTCATCGCTGATAGCCGACTGAAACAGAGCGACCAATATCTTGCTCTGCCACACGCGGATGGTATTCACATTGATGCGCAGATCATCGGTCGGTATCGCACAGGCAAGCCATGAGATGCGGCGCATTCCCGCAGCATCCATCTGATACACACTGCGTAGCTCGCTGATATCTGCAATCAAGTCATTCGATGCCATATACGCTGGAGACAGCCCCTCATAGGTGGCATCTTCTACACCGGTCTGTGTGGTCACGCCATCGTTGCTATCTAAGTATTCCCATGTAGAGTCTGCAATCACCTCGCTTGATAACTCTCGATGCCAACCTCTTCTAACAGTGTACGCCAAACTCCGAGCAGATATGGGCGCGAACTGGATGTTGGGTCAATCTGCACATTAGCCAAAGCGTTTACGTTAAAACACGCCTGCATATCTCGGATAACACCCTTGGCTTCACCGTTCTCTAATGGATAAACCTGCTCATCCAAAGCCCAAGCTTGGCTTAGGTTAACCGTATCGCTGTCGTCTAGGCTCTCGTTGATACCATATTTGGCCAGCGCTTCGACGCCTATTGCATACCAATACGCTTGTTGGTTACTGACCTGACTGGTTGCTCTGTCCACGCCAAGCACCAAGCGCTCTGACATAGTAGCGGCAATGGCGGTCATCACAGCCAGGAGCAATAACACCACTAACAGGCTACACCCTTTTCCTTGCGGATAGCTCTATTGCGGTTCATCTTCATTCACCCGCTCCAGCTGTCCATCCGCTGTGAGATAAATACGCTCTATCTCACCGTAATCTTTTAATTCAAGGTTGACGGCAATCGCCTTAGGCAACTTATCCGTCTCGTCCCACTCTTGGGACCACGCCTCACCGTTATAAAAACGTAGGTCGAAGGATTCCACACTATCCAGCACTGGAGTTATCACCCCTTGCTGACCCGTTGGGGTATCCGGATAACGCCACCAGACACGCTCTAAGCGTTATCTCTAACCCGATAACCAACCTTGGTAATCTCCCTCGAGGAATTGCTGCTGCGGATTAATCCAGCCTAGACGAGTAAACAACACACCTTTTTCATCTGAGTCGAGCAGATTGTCTTGCCAATAGAGAAGCCTCTCACCGGCCTCTTGGCCATCGTTGCGAAAACGTCTTATCGCTATCTGCCTAAAGTCACTATCTAGGTAAACCAACGCGGTTTGCAGCTGCTGCAGGCGTGCCAACTTCTGCTGAGATTGTTCGTTGCTGAGCTGAGTCTGAAAAACTACCTGATAAGCAGCAATACTCAGGGCTGCAAACACAGCGATCGCCACCAGCACCTCAATCAGGGTGAAACCCTTATTATTGCGGGACATAGCTTCTCACCGTCACTAGTGGGCTCTTCATGTCTTCGTTCTCAGCCACGCTGACATCGATAGCTCTTAAATAGCTGTTGGCCGTTGCAACCGGCACCGCCTGCCAGTACCAAGTTTTGCCAGCCAACTCACTGCTTCCTTTCTTAGTAGTAGTGATAGGGTCAGAGAGCATCACCATCGCCATCTGATTATCTGCCACCATACCGGCAAAGGTTTTTTGCTCCAGATACCCAATACTGTTGATGTGTTGGGTCACCGCACGGATCACACTGATGGAGGCGGTGGCGAAGATAGCTAAGGCAATTAACACCTCTAGTAGCGTCATACCGCTATTGCGCTTCTTCATCGTCTAACGCCTCCCCCGGTGCTAGGAGCCTAAAGGTGCCGTTTTCAAGGGCAAGCACACGCCAATTCAGGTCACCCATAGCCGTGTTGCTTGGGTGGATAAACACCTCAAACGGGGTCAACTCACCGCTTGAAAGGATAAACACCTGAGGTGGGCGCTCTTCATCCTTCTTTTCTACATCGGCAAACATCTCATCATCGAACAGAGATCCTTGCTCAAACAAGCTTTCTTTTTGTCCCCAGACACCGCCACCGAGCTCGAAACCGAGAGAAACACCGTCCTCTAATTCAGTTTCCGCCGGTATGCGTCTGTGCTCTAGGGGTTGCCATCCATCTTTGCCGAGTCGAAGCAACACATATTTGTTGTTAGGCTCTTCGAACCTGACTCCGATATCCCAGCCATTCAAGATGGCATCTTGGTGCAGCAAGGTTAAACGCTGAAACAGCTGCTGCGCGCGGGTATGAGCGGCATCGTCCTTATTGGTCGGCAATGTCACCACCACAGCCACAGAACTGACAGCCACTAAAACCATAATCAGCATGACCTCCAACAAAGTGAAGCCACGCTGATTGCGTTTGCGCCGAGCGCTACCTTGCATCATCTAACTAACGATTACTGGAAGTCTTGAAGGTTCCAGTTGCCGATATCAGCCGCTGCGCCTTCACCACCCTCTTGGCCGTCTGAGCCTAGAGTGAATACATCGATGTTGCCGTTATCACCCGGGCTTAGATATTGGTAGTCATTACCCCATGGATCGCTTGGAAGACGACGAATATAGCCATCACTGCGATAGTTACGTGGCTCAGGAGAGCCGGTTGGGCGAGTCACTAGTGCGTCTAAGCCTGGTCTGTGGTTGGGTATACACCGTTATCCAGCTTATACATATCCAGAGCATTCTCTAGCGCTACGATATCCGTAATCGCTTTCTGTTGGTCAGCTTTCTCTTTGTTACCCAATAGGTTAGGAACAACAAAGCTCGCTAGAATACCTAGGATTACAACTACTACCATTACCTCAAGTAGGGTAAAGCCGCCCTGTTTATTTCTGTACTTCATGTTTTCTCCACTCACCTGCTTAAGCGCCAGAAACTAAATTATTCAATTCAAGCAATGGCATCATGTTGCCACCACGATAAATAGCACGATACCGGCCATAAATACGATTAGTAGGGGTTCGAACACCCCAAGGGCTAGATTCACTGAGCCCTCAAAATCTCGGTCTTGGTTATCCGCTGCACGCGTCAGCATCTGCTCCAATTCACCGGACTGCTCACCACTGGCTATCATGTGTAGCATCATAGGTGGGAACAGCTTGCTCTGTTGCAATGAGTGACGCAGGCTCGCGCCTTCTCGCACTCTATCAGATGCCTCAAGCACCTGTTTCTTAAAGTATTTGTTGCTCATCACATCTGCCGCAACTCGCATTCCTTCTAGTAGGGGAATAGCACTGGACGAGCAGATAGCCAGAGTTCGTGAGAAGCGCGAGGTATTCAAACCTCGAGCTACCCGACCCACCACAGGGATGGTCAACATCTTATGATCCCAGCTAAGGCGCATAGCTGGCTTTCTTAGTAGCAACTTAGTGCCAACAATGGAAAGCACTATGGCGCTTACCAATAAGACCCCATAGTTCTGCACAAAATTACTCGCATCGAGCAAAAACTGAGTCGACGCAGGAAGCTCCTGCCCCATCTGCACAAACTGGTCCACGATCTTAGGTACTACGGTAGCAAGCAAGAAACCAATAACGCCTACCGCTATTAGAGTAAGCATAATTGGATAGATCATCGCCTGTTGAAGCTTAGATTTCAGTGCTTGTCGCTTCTCGGCGTAGTCCGCCAATCTGTCCAAAACCGCATCTAGGTGTCCGGATTTTTCACCGGCCGCAACCATAGAACAGAACAGATCATCGAAGATAGCTGGGTATTCACGCATACTGTCTGCCAAGGTATAACCCTCGACCACTTTGGCGCGCACGCTCACTAGCATTGAGCGAATTCGAGCTTCTCGGATTGTTCCGCAACTGCGCGCAGGCACTCTTCTAGCGGCATACCGGCCTGAACTAGAGTTGAAAGCTGACGGGTCAAAAGGGCAAGATCGGGAACACTGATACCTCTCTGAAACCCCTTAGATTGGGTCTTCTGCTGCTTGGCCTTGGTCTCAATGACCTCGACCGGCATCATTCCTTGCTCTTTCAGGCGCTGGCGTACCTGACGGGCATTATCGCCTTCGATAACCCCTTTCTTTTGCTTTCCCTTAGCGTCGAGCGCTTTGTACTCAAACGCCGCCATTATTCTTCCCTCGTCACTCGCATCACTTCTTCAAGAGTGGTCTTGCCGGCGCGAACCTTCATCAGACCATCTTGGCGAATACTCGGGGTAGTTTTTCGTATGTGTTGTTCGATATCCGACTCACTGTGCTCGCCGTGGATAAGCTCTTGCACCTTCTCATCCACCACCAAAAGTTCGTGGATACCGGTACGGCCGCGATAACCCTTGTTACCACACTTCTCACAACCATTTGGCCTATACAGGATCAGCCCTTCATCAGCCTCAAGACCAAACAGCTTCTTCTGCTCTGCATCCGCATCATAAGGAGTCTTACAGTCATTACACAGGGTTCTGACCAGGCGCTGAGCCAAGATGCCCAACAACGATGAAGAAATAAGGAAGGGTTCAATGCCCATATCACGCAGACGCGTGATGGTACCCACGGCGGTATTGGTGTGTAGGGTAGACATTACCAAGTGACCTGTAAGAGAGGCTTGCACCGCAATCTGTGCGGTCTCAAGGTCACGGATCTCACCGACCATTACTACATCTGGATCTTGACGCAGAATTGCACGCAAACCACGGGCAAAGGTCATGTCTACCTTAGGGTTTACCTGAGTTTGACCGATACCATCGATATCAAATTCGATCGGGTCTTCAACGGTCAGGATATTTCTCTCAGCGCTATTAAGCTCCTGCAGGCCAGCATACAAGGTGGTCGACTTACCCGAGCCTGTCGGACCGGTCACCAAGATGATACCGTGAGGTTTAGCGATAAGAGATTGAAAATTATTATGATTCTGCGGCGCCATACCTAGGCTATGCAGATCCAAGCGAGTGGCGTTCTTATCCAGAAGACGCATTACCACACGCTCACCGTGAGACGATGGCATAGTAGATACACGTACATCCACCGCGCGGCCACCGATAAGTAGCGAGATACGACCATCTTGAGGGACACGCTTTTCTGCAATGTCTAGCTTAGCCATAACCTTCACACGAGATACCAAAAGTGGTGCAAGCTTACGACTCGGCGCTAGAACATCACGCAACACACCATCTACGCGGAAACGGATAGATAGGTTCTTCTCGAAGGTCTCGATATGGATATCCGAAGCACCCTCTTTGATTGCCTCACCCAACATGGCGTTGATAAGCTTGATGATAGGCGCGTCATCTTCTGCCTCAAGCAAATCTTCGTTCTGCGGTAGCTCTTCAGCCAGCGAGAAGAAGTCGTCACTATCGGCACCGATGTCTTCCATTAGCTGACGCGCCTCAGAAGAGTCACGTTGGTAGGCCTCAGCGAGCTTGTTCTCAAAGTCCGATTTATTCAGCTCCACCAGCTCTAAGTCATGACTAGAAACTCGCGCCACCTCAAGCAAGATGTTGGTCTCAAGTGGTGCGACAAAGAACAGCTGACTCTTATCTTGATCAGTATGAATCTCTAACACCACATTAAAGCGTTTAGCGAAGCTGAATGGTAGGCGGGTGGCACCCGCCAAACTGCCGGGGCGTCCATTACTCTTTTTCCACTTGCTCGATGAAGGCTCTGAACTCAGGCGGACGGCTCGCATCATCACCAAACTTAGGCAGTACAGGGATTAGGTCATCGCTCATCAGTCTCAAGCCTTCCTCAGCCTTATACAGCTGTTCAGCACGGATATAGTTGTACTTGCGCTGTGTCAGACCGTCTGCCGATACACCATCGCGGATAATGGTTGGTTTAATAAACACCATCAGGTTACGTTTGCTCACCGTAGTGCTGGTCGACTTGAACAGCTGACCTAACCATGGGATATCACCTAGTAGTGGTACCTTGGATTCACTCTCATTCGATTGCTCATCAACAAGACCACCCAGCACTAGCATTTGTCCATCTTGTACCATTACCGAGGTATTTAGCTGACGCTTAGCAAAGCGCACGTCTACGGCACCATTAGCACCAAGAACATTGGAAACTTCTTGTTCAATCTTAAGCTGTACCGAGTCACCTTCGTTGATCTGAGGCACAACCTTAAGCTTGATACCTACCTCTTTACGGTCAACAGTCTGGAACGGGTTCTCGTTGTTTGAGCCTGAGGTTGAGCCTGTGATGACCGGCACCTCTTCACCTACGATAAACGACGCTTCGCCGTTATCCATTACCGTGATACTCGGAGACGATAGGATGTTTGAGTTAGAGTCGGTTGCAACGGCACTAATAAGCGCGGTCCAGTCACCCATCGCAAGGCTGATTGCAGCACCATTTACCCCACCCAGAGCTGAAGCTAGTGCGGTGTAGTCACCTGCTTCCGTGGTGGTTTCATTACGCAGGAAGTTGCCGTTCTCATCGTATACCGCAGTGGTAGTGGTAGTGTCTTGCGCTTCTTCCAAGCCAACCATTACCTGACCGATAGGTGCACCGGTATTACCGTACTGAACGATAGCACCGGTTTCTAGGTTACCCCATTGAACGCCAAGGTTGATGCCATCACCCTCAGCCATCTCTACGATAAGAGCTTCAATCAGAACCTGAGCACGACGAATATCTAGCTGAGCGATAACCTCTTTTAGCGCTTTCATAATATCTGGCGGAGCGGTCAGAACTAGGGCGTTTGTGCCCTTGTGCGCTGAGATAACTACCTCATTGTTGCTAGCTGTTGCTGCGCCCTTGCCTGCGTTTTTCGCTTTAGCTAGGTTGTCAGAAACGCCCTTAAGCACATCTACTAGGTCTTCTGCGTTGGCATTCTTCAGATACACAACCTGGCTGTTGCCTGTGGTTGCCATCTCTTTGTCTAGCTGCTGAACCACGTTACGTAGGCGCTTACGCACCTGAGGGTCGCCAGAGATCAAGATAGAGTTAGTACGCTCGTCCGCTACCAGCTTAGGCTGCAAGAAGGCAGGCGTATTCTTAGCGTCTGTGGTCTTATTAAGGGCTTCAACGATTCGCACCATCTCAGCGGCAGAAGCATTCTTGAGCTCAACCACCTCAACGCTCTTATCACCCGCCTTGTCTACACGCTCGATGATCTCAGCAAGACGGTTAACTACCGCCGCACGACCTGTGATAAGGATGATGTTGGCAGGGTCGTAATGAACCACGTTACCCGCACCGGCGTTATCGTTAAGCTGACGCAATAGAGGAGATAGTTCACGTACGGATACGTTACGTACCGCAACCACGCGAGTGATTACCGAGTCGCCTTGAACGCTCGCATCACCCACTACTGGAACTGCAGAGGTTTTTGCGTCTTTTGCTTTAATAACCTTAAGTACACCATTTTCCATCTCAACAACCGCAAAGCCGTACACTTCGAGGACATTCAAGAAGAACTGGTAATACTGTTTCTCATTCAGCACGTCATAGCTGCGAACGTCGATCTTACCGCGTACCGATGGGTCAACTATGATGGTCTTCTCTAGGTTACGACCAACGATATTGATGAACTCACCGATATCTGTGCCCTTAAAGCTGGCACTAAATTCATTTGCGCCTTGCCCGTCGGCACTGAACGCAGGCGTGCATAGCAGGCTTCCCGCTAATAACCATGCACTCTTGCTAAACCATTTCACTTAATAACTCTCCAAAAAACACACTCGGCATCCTATGCCTATCGCCGACTGGCTCTTTTTATTCCTAATCAACGCTATCGCGCTAAAACTGTAAATAGATATCGTAGCGTTGACCGTCTCGCTCAACCGTTAGATTCAATTCACTCAATTGGTTCAAATTCTTCCAAATCTCACCCATAGAGGCAGGATTGGTAAGGTCTGCGCCGTTCAATTCCACTGCGATGTCACCATCTTGCAGACCGACTGAATCAAACAGGGCGCGGTCTCTCCCCGGTCTTACTCGATAACCGACAAGCTTGCCGTCACGATTCACCTGAGAAAGTCGAATATATTTCAAAAACTGCTGCGGGTTTTCTGAGATGGCTGCCTTGATGGAGTCCAAATCTGAGACGTCTAGCTCTGGGTTATTGCCCTGAACATTCGATTGCGGCTGAGAGCGAGCTACTTCTTGTTGCACATCACTCACGCGTTTGAATTCTAAACCCTCTAACATTAGGGTTTCATTACGCCCCTGGTTCTCAATGATTACGCGATCTTTAAGAACGTTACGTAATGTTGCGCGAGTACCATCGATCTGCTCACCGATACCATAGGTATCCTGAGAGCCACGATTGGCGATAACCGCAAGACTCCTCTGTGCATTACTGCTCGATACTACACCCACTAAAACCAAGTTTAGACGAGTCTTCGGCGCGTCTACGACCTCTTGTCTAACCACAGGGGCTTGCTCATCTTCCTTACCAAACATATTTGCATCCAGCAGTTGGTTCACATCCAGTTGATCTGAACCACCACTTTGAGTAGCCACTTGGCGGTTAGATGGCGTCCAGCGCTCCACTCCCGAATCGGCACCCATGAACTGCCAAAACAGTAAACCCGCGATCCAGGCTGATAGAACCATAAGTAAAAGGGTTACAGCACTAGCAATCTGCGCCTGATGATTAATCAAGCCAGATAAAAATTGATTTGCTCGTTGCGAATAAGACAAAACTGCATCCCTTGACGACGAAAAAAGGGGAGTATACTTGAATAAGGCCACCTAAAAGGTTGCAATCTGGTTACGAATTCAAGTGCACACATTTCCCTTGCATATGGTTGGTAACACTAGGTAAACACTACTAAAAGTAGCAGACTAGCGTACCACATTCCGCAAGGTTTCTATGCAGATGTGCGGTAAATAGAAATCTTATCCAAGCCTTTTACTTGAAAAATGATATCTGCGTCACCATAACGCAGTCTGTACTTACATATAGAGAGCAAGAATAGATATGAGTTCCAATCCTGAGTCCGTAAGACTGGATAAATGGTTGTGGGCTGCTCGCTTTTATAAAACGCGTTCCATTGCTCGAAACATGATCGATGGCGGTAAGGTCCACTATGATGGCCAGCGTTCTAAACCGAGCAAGATAGTCGAGCTCGGCGCAACAGTAACGCTAAGACAGGGACACGTCGAAAAAACCGTGCTGATCGAGAAAATTTCTGACCAGAGACGCGGTGCACCTGAGGCTCAACTCCTATATAGCGAGACAGAGCAGAGTGTCGAAAAACGTGAGCGCCAAGCGCTAGAGCGCAAGATGCATGCGCACAACCCAAGTCCAGACCGTCGCCCGGACAAAAAACAACGTCGCGACCTGATTAAGTTTAAAAACCAATAAGCTGGAGTTTCCTAATGGAAAACAACGTGTTAAATCGCTACCTATTTGAAGATCTATCTGTTCGAGGAGAACTTGTTCAGCTGGATAAAGCTTACCAAAGCATCATTCAAGCAAGCAATACCCGTTGCCTGTGCAAACTCTGCTTGGTGAACTGCTTGTTGCTACCACACTACTGACTGCAACCCTAAAATTTGAAGGCTCAATTACCCTTCAACTGCAAGGCGATGGCCCTGTATCTTTGGCGGTAATCAACGGCGACCACGACCAAAAGGTTCGCGGTGTTGCGCGCTTTGAAGGTGAGATCGCTGACGACGCTACCTTGCACCAAATGCTGGGCAAGGGTCACCTAGTGATCACTATTACCCCTAAAAAGGGCGAGCGCTACCAAGGCGTTGTCGGCCTTGAAGGCGACACTATCGCTGAAGTAATTGAAAACTACTTCGAGCGCTCTGAGCAGCTTAAGACCCGTCTTTGGATTCGCACTGGCGAGCACGAAGGTCAACTAAACGCTGCGGGTATGCTACTTCAGGTTGTTCCTGACGGTACGGGTAAACCAGAAGACTTTGATCACCTAGAGCAACTGACCAACACAGTTAAGAACGAAGAGCTGTTCTCTCTAGCGGCAAATGACCTGCTTTATCGCCTATACAATCAAGAAACAGTGCAGCTATTTGACCCACAGCCGGTTGAATTCTTCTGTGGCTGTTCTCGTGAGCGCAGCGGTGCCGCTATCGTAACTATCGATCGCGCTGAGGTGAACGACATCCTAGCGACCGAAGGTATGGTGTCTTTGCACTGTGACTACTGTGGCACAAGCTACGACTTTGACTCAGCACAGATTGAAGAATTGTTCGCTGACACGACCAAGCCAACTATGCACTAAGTCACAAAATTAGACTTTAGTCTAAGCCGGCCTTATGGCCGGCTTTTTTTATGCTCATCACCTTTCATATCCCCTTATCGCGCGTTTTCTCACCCAGATTCACACTATTTCACGCATTTTATTATTTTTTCAGGTTTCAGATCCCGTTATGCCGAGTATTATTCATACAAATATAGGGATAAAAAATGTGAACCTTGTTGAAATATTAAACAAGAAAGACATATATAGTCTGAGTTAGACAAGAGCGCTGACCAGAGAAAAAAACTATTATTTATCAGTTAGCTCAGAGGAATTCTTACCAAAATACCCTACAAAGGAGCACCTATGACCGTTATGGAACATGCAAAGGCTTCCGCAATCGACTTAACCCGCTACGGTATCACTGGCTCAACAGAGATAGTTCGTAACCCTAGTTACGAAATGTTATTTGCTGAGGAAACAAGTGAAACACTTCAAGGCTACGAAAGAGGTGTAGTGACAGAACTTGGCGCTGTTGCTGTCGACACCGGCATTTTTACTGGTCGTTCACCAAAGGATAAGTTCATCGTTAACGATGAAACTACCAAAGAGAATATGTGGTGGACCACAGACACAGTCAAAAACGACAACAAACCGATTAACCAAGAGGTTTGGAATGACCTTAAGCAGCTAGTAACTAATCAACTATCGAACAAGCGTCTGTTCGTTATCGATGGTTACTGTGGTGCTAACCCAGATACCCGTCTGGCGGTGCGTATCATCACTGAGGTAGCTTGGCAGGCTCACTTCGTGAAGAATATGTTTATCCGCCCAAGCGAAGAAGAGCTCACCTCCTTCGAGCCTGACTTTGTGGTAATGAATGGCGCTAAATGCACCAACAGCAAGTGGGAAGAGCACGGCCTAAACTCTGAGAACTTCACCGTATTTAACCTAACCGAGAAGATGCAGCTAATCGGCGGTACTTGGTATGGCGGTGAAATGAAGAAGGGTATGTTCGCCATGATGAACTACTTCCTTCCTCTGAAAGGCATCGCATCTATGCACTGCTCAGCAAATATGGGTGAAGAAGGCGATGTAGCTATCTTCTTTGGCCTATCGGGCACAGGTAAGACAACCCTATCAACCGACCCTAAACGCGCACTGATCGGTGATGATGAGCACGGCTGGGACGACGATGGTGTATTTAACTACGAAGGTGGTTGCTACGCTAAGACCATCAAGCTATCCAAAGAAGCTGAGCCTGACATCTATAATGCTATCCGCCGTGATGCACTACTAGAGAATGTAACCGTGCGCGGTGATGGCTCTATCGACTTCGACGATGGTTCTAAGACTGAGAATACCCGTGTTTCTTATCCTCTGCACCATATCGAGAATATCGTTAAGCCAGTATCTAAGGGCGGCCATGCAAACAAGGTGATCTTCCTATCTGCTGACGCATTTGGCGTGCTTCCTCCAGTAGCTAAGCTAACCCCAGAGCAGACTAAGTATCACTTCCTATCCGGCTTTACCGCTAAGCTTGCAGGTACTGAGCGTGGTATAACTGAGCCAACGCCTACCTTCTCAGCTTGTTTCGGTGCAGCTTTCCTAACCCTGCATCCAACCAAGTATGCTGAGGTATTGGTTAAGCGTATGGAAGAAGCAGGTGCAGAAGCCTACCTAGTGAATACAGGCTGGAACGGTACTGGTAAACGTATATCTATCCAAGATACTCGCGCCATTATCGATGCCATCCTAGACGGCTCTATCGAGAAGGCAGGTACTAAGTCCATCCCTGTGTTCAATCTAGAAGTACCTACGGATCTGCCAAATGTAAACCCAGAGATCCTTGACCCTAGAGACACCTATGTTGACCCACTGCAGTGGGAAAGCAAGGCGAAAGACCTGGCGGAGCGCTTTATCAATAACTTTGAGAAGTACACAGACAACGACGAAGGTAAATCCCTAGTCGCGGCTGGTCCTCAAGTAGACTAAGCAAAACCTTTCCTCTCTTGGCCCCTGTTCTGCAGGGGCTTTTTTGTTGATAAACAATAAGATATAGGTCATCTTTAAGGTTCGAGCTCGCAAAGGAACGACAGGCGCTATGAAGGCAGTGTTAAAACTTAGTATTGGTGTTGTGCTGATATTAGCCTTGTCTATCGCCTTGCTGTTGGGCCTGCTCAGTACCCCCTACTCCTCCTGGGTCACCGACAAACTGGTGCAGCACTTAGCTCCAGAAGAGCTTTACATTCAAGACGCTCGCTTTGAGTTTCCCGACCGCTTTGAGCTAAAACAGCTGGTTGTCTCTCGCCCATCAGGTCCAGCCATCACCGTAGACAGCACCCGCCTAGTGCTTGACCTTAACTGGAACAATCCACTTCAACCTCTCTATATCAAGCGTGCCACGCTAGATGGCATGAATGTACCAACGGGTATAGATAAACCTGAGCGCTTAGCCAAATGGCTAAAGGCTTGGCAACCGGGTTCTATCCATGTGAAGCATATGGATTTTGCCAACAAAGACTTCGTTGCTCGTGGATTTGAGTTTGTGTACACCCCAAGTGGAGAGTCTCAAGCCGATACCCTCAAGGGCTATTTCTCTGATGGCTATCTCTCGGCTGCAGGTGATCAGCTCTATTGGAAAGGTGAAGCCTTTAATGAGTTTAGGCTAAGGGCGAATCTTGCCCCTAATCTAGTACAGCTCGATCAGCTCGATTTCACGTGGCGTGGCGGTGACGTACAGCTTATTGCAGAAAAAAAAGATAAAAGCTGGACGATAAACGACATTCTAATCAATCATCTGCGCCTTGCCAGCTCCGATATCTCATCTCAGGTGCACAATGCTAGCCAAGAGATATTCTCAAGCATTCGCCTTATCGAGCATGCTAAAACCTATCAATCGAGCTGGGACAATAGTGACTGGCAGCTAAGCCAAGCCAATATAGAACTGGCCAACTGGAAGCCCCAACAAGGTATTTGGGAGCAAGAGGCTCAGGTTGCTCTGTCTGCGGAGAGCCTTATTCGAGGCAACACTCGATTGCTAGAACCTCAGCTTGAGATAGAGTTACGCCCACTAGATATTCTAGTGAACAACCTCGAGTTCCTATTTGAGCAAGGCAAGATCGAGCTAAGCGGTGAACTCTATCCAGACCAGCTAAACCTCGACAAGCTCTCTATCTCTAACCTTGAGTGGGTTCAAGAAGAAGACAACCTTCAGCAAAAACTGATCTCCCAGTTAAACCGCTATAGTGATATATCTATCGACCAACTGGCTATCACCCGCTCTCAAGTCATCTCTCTAGGGGAAAAATCTTGGCAGGTGTCTAATCTCAATGCGCAAGGTACGGACCTAGTGCTCAAGGACTCAAACCAATGGGCGTTATGGAATGGCAACCTTTCTGCAAGTGCCAACAGCCTATCGCTACTAGGTAAAAACTCTCTCAAGCCCTATGTCGAGATGCAAAGCAAGCAGGGACACTGGAAAGTCAACGAGCTGTTTATTCCTATCCAAGAGGGGCTTATTGAGGCTAACGGAGAGATAAACCTTTCACGCACCAGCAAGCCTTGGGCCTTGAATATCAAGGCATACGGACTGCCTTTGGATACCTTCACACCTTCCCTGCATCTAGCTATTGGTTGGTACGGGCTTGCGGATCTCGACCTTAATCTAAAGGGGTTAGCCGGTGATGACCTGATGCTGAAGCGCAGTCTGGATGGTAAGGCGAAGATCTCTGCTCATGATGTAAGAGTACAGCTACCTTTCGATGAACCAGTGCTACATCCGTTAATTATCCCGGAGATAAATCTCAGCGCGCGCCGCGGACACATAGATGTGCCAAACATCAGCATTATTAGCGAAGACCTCACCGGTGAGGTCTCGGGCAGTATAGATATGGCCGCGCCAGAGCAGAGCCAACTTGCTGTGACTCTGTCTAATGAGTGTGTGAGCCTGAAGAAATCGTTACCTAAGGGTCGTAGCCAGCTCACCTATCAGTGTGACTAGACCTACGTTATTAGACGCTAAGGTTCTCGTTCGCCTTACTGTGAGGCAGAAGCACATAGGTACCGGTAAACTCTACCGCCTCTAAATCACCACTATAGATGTGTACCTTGATAATAATGCGTGCACGTCGACCACCTTCCAGCCTATCCAAATCACCACTGATACCATCTAGTGAGGTAGTCGCGGTCGGACTCTCTTTAACTGGGTGTCGATAACGAATATTGCTGTCAGCAAGCACGATATCGGCATGCAGATTGCGCTCTTTCATCAAAAGCCAGGTCATGCCCCAGCCAGTCAGGGTAGCGAGAGTAAAGGCCGAACCTGCAAACATGGTATTGTGCGGGTTGAGGTTAGGGTTAAGCTGAGCAACACACTCAAACTTATAGCCGGTGTACTGGTTTATCTTGATACCCATCTTGTCACTGATAGGGATCTGCTCTTCCCAACGGTCTGCAACTCGTTGCACCAATCTGGACGGCGCAATACATTCGCCATAGGGTCGATAGCCTTCACCATCTGCTGATGGCGGATAGGCCCGCGCTCATCGCTGAGCTCCCCCTGACTCTCAAAGCCGTTATTACGATAGAACTCGATAGCATCCTGACGGGCATTACACACCAGACGCTTCACGCCCTCTTGTCTTGCTAGAGACTCCAAGGCAACCAATATCAGTGAACCAACGCCCTTGCTACGTCGGTTCTTTTTCACCGCCATAAAGCGGATCTGTCCGTCATCATCGGCGGTAATATACAGACGACCGATGGCGATAGGGCGACCTCGGCTATCGACTATCATCCTATGATGGCTAAGCTCATCATATTCATCTCGCTCCGAACCACGCGGCCTTTGCCAAGGCTCACGCAACATCTGCCAGCGAAAGTGAAAGTACTTTTCTAACTGATTCTCGGTTCTTGGAGTAATTAGTTTAAACATAAGATGTTGAATTCCTTTTCAATTCTTAGCTCTACACCTGGAGCCAGAAAGTGACAGGCCCATCGTTTACAAGGGAAACCTTCATATCTGCCGCAAATCGTCCGCGTTCGGTAGGGAGCACCTCGGCGCAGCGGTCAGAAAAATATTCATATAGACGCTCAGCATCGGCTGGGGTTGCACCTTTAGAAAAGCCTGCACGAGTGCCTTTTTTGGTATCGGCAGGCAGAGTGAACTGGGATACCACCAATACGCTACCATCGACCTGTTTCACGTTTAGGTTCATCTTATCTTCTTCATCCGAAAAGACTCGATAGGTGGTCACTCGTTCCATTAGGCGCTTGGCTTTCGCTTCGTCATCTCCCTTTTCGACACCAAGAAGGACCAAAAGTCCCTTATTTATTTCGCCTACGATCTCGCCATCAACCTTCACGCTGGCTTCGCTCACTCTCTGGATCAGTGCTATCACTTGGACCTAACCTTTTTCTCATCAATAACTGCTGGTAGTGCAGGAACCAATCCAAGCTAAAGGGTTCATCGACTCGCCAAACACGGTCTTCCCCCAAACTGGCGGTTATCTCTGCGCCGATCAACACTATCATCCAGCACAAATAAATCCAGATAAACAACAAAGGTACGGCAGCAAGTGCGCCATAAATCAGCTGATAGGAAGGAAACTGAGTGACGTAGAAAGCAAATAATTTCTTACTTATCTCGAACAGCAAGCCCGCCACAAGCGCTCCTGCCAAAGCATGATTCATCTTTACCTTGAGGTTAGGTACCAGAAGATAGAGACCAAAGAAGGCCAAAAAGGAGAAAGAGATAGGTAGTAGCTAAACACCAGATGGACAGTATCTTCACTCCAAGCACGCATCGACGCGATCTGAGAAGAGAAGACTAAGCTCAAACCCACTAATACTGGCCCTAGGGTCAGTACCATCCAATACAGAGAAAACGAATAGACGAACTGACGCTTCTTACGTACCCGCCAGATGTAGTTCAGGTTGGTATCGATAGCTGAAATCAATAGCAGAGCGGCGACAAACAGAAACAGCAGGCCGATCGTAGTCATCTTACCGGTATTGGCAATGAACTCATTGAGCGTGGTCTGTATCGCCTCTCCGGCGGTAGGTACGAAGTTAGAAAAGATAAATGCCTGTATGGTATCCCCCACCCCTTCAAAGGCAGGAAACTTAGACAAGGCAGTCAGTGCAACCGTGGTTAGGGGCACCAGAGAGAGCAGGGTTATATAGGTCATATAGCCTGCGTTGACAGGCAAGCGGTCATGCTTGGCCCTTTGATATAGATACCTGCATAGTGCAGTAACACGTGCACCTGCTTGGGTAGTTTGAGCATAAATTGCATCCTGCCGCTCACCTCTTATCCAATACTGCTGGCTAAGCCAAGCGTATGAAATCTTTTAAATTCAGTCCGTTATGCAGATATTTTAGTAAAAAAAAGCCCCGCTGAAAGCGAGGCTTAGTATGCAATTTAGCTAATCTTATTTAGCTGCGCGAGAAGCACGTTTACGATCGCTTTCCGTTAGGAACTTCTTACGGATGCGGATGCTCTCTGGCGTTACTTCTACTAGTTCGTCATCGTCGATAAACTCTAGCGCTTGCTCAAGTGTCATGATGATTGGCGGAGTAAGAACCTGAGCGTCATCAGTACCTGATGCACGAACGTTGGTTAGCTGCTTACCCTTTAGCACGTTTACAGTTAGGTCGTTGTCACGGCTGTGGATACCAACAACCATACCTTCGTAAACCTCAACACCATGACCGATAAACATACGGCCACGCTCTTGTAGGTTGAATAGTGCGTTAGTTAGCGCCTTACCCATACCGTTAGAGATTAGAACACCGTTGATACGCTGACCGATTTCGCCACCTTTGTGTGGACCGTAGTGATCGAACGTATGGTAAAGAAGACCAGAACCAGAAGTCAGGGTCATAAACTCAGTTTGGAAACCGATAAGACCACGAGATGGCATTACGAAGTCCATACGAACACGGCCTTTACCGTCAGGAGCCATATCAGTCAGTTCACCCTTACGCAGACCGATGTTCTCCATAATGCCGCCTTGGTGCTCTTCTAGAACATCAATGGTTACCGTTTCGTACGGTTCCATTAGCTGACCATCTTCTTCTTTAAGGATTACTTCTGGGCGCGATACTGCAAGCTCAAAGCCTTCACGACGCATGTTCTCGATCAGGATAGATAGGTGAAGTTCACCACGGCCTGATACACGGAACTTATCTGGATCATCTAGCTGCTCAACACGAAGTGCTACGTTGTGAACAAGCTCTTTTTCTAGACGCTCAAGGATATTACGTGAAGTTACGAACTTACCTTCTTTACCAGCAAACGGAGAGGTGTTTACCTGGAAGGTCATGGTTACAGTAGGCTCATCTACAGAAAGTGCAGGAAGCGCTTCTACATTGTTCTGAGAACAGATGGTGTCAGAGATCTTAAGCTCACCAAGACCTGTGATAGCGATGATGTCACCCGCAGCTGCTTGATCAACTTCGTGACGCTCTAGGCCAAGATAGCCAAGAACTGTACCTACTTTACCGTTACGAGTCTTACCATCAGCGCCTACAACAGTTACCTGTTGGTTTGGCTTAACGGTACCGCGAGTTACGCGACCAACACCGATAACACCAACGTACGAGCTGTAGTCTAGCTGAGAGATCTGCATCTGCAGGTCACCGTCTTGGTCAACCTCAGGAGCTGATACTTCTTCAACGATGGTTTCGAACAGGGGTTCCATGTTCTCGCCGATCTCGCCTTCTTCGTTAGTCGCCCAACCATTTAGTGCAGAAGCGTAAACAACCTTAAAGTCTAGCTGTTCGTCAGTTGCACCTAGGTTATCGAATAGATCGAATACTTGATCCATTACCCAATCAGGGCGTGCACCTGGACGGTCAATCTTGTTGATTACAACGATAGGCTTAAGGCCGTGTGCGAACGCTTTTTGAGTTACAAAGCGAGTCTGAGGCATTGGGCCGTCAACCGCATCAACGATAAGCAGTACGCAGTCAACCATAGACATAATACGCTCTACTTCACCACCGAAGTCTGCGTGTCCTGGGGTATCTACGATGTTGATACGATAGTCGTTCCAGTTAATTGCTGTGTTCTTAGCAAGAATGGTGATACCGCGTTCCTTTTCGATATCGTTGGAGTCCATCACTCGCTCTTCAACTTCGCCGCGAGTCTCTAGGGTACCGGACTGCTGAAGCAGCTTATCAACCAGGGTAGTTTTACCGTGGTCAACGTGCGCGATGATGGCAATGTTTCTCAACTTTTCAATCTGTGTAGACATGAATCGAATTCACTCAGTAAGGTCGCGGCTACTTGCCGGCAACTAGGTTTAAAATTGGGCGTAATGTAGCAGATTTTAGCCAAAATCCCAACAAGATGTGATCCAGACCAAAGTTAATCAAACTGTCTTCTAGCTTTCACTCAAAGCCACAGCGCCTAAGCTACATTTGCACCGTATTTGGGCAAAATTGATTTCTTGCTGTTGTTCGCACCAAAAAGTAACAAATCTTTTCTGCCATTGCGCGCCATTATAGAACAAATGCACCATTACAGTGCAAATGCGGATCATTCTGGTGCAAATGCATTTTATGCAAACCACGCCTACCACACTAAAGTATTGATAAATATAGACTTTAAAAAGTTGGCACGAGTTTGGCATATAGGGAGGCAGTCGAAAAATATTTATTGTTCGACGACGAGTAAAGAGTGTAGATTAGATTTCAGGATTTAAACGCTCACTCGAAATTGAGCAATCACGTTTTATAAACACTGGAGGTTATCCAAGATGTCAGTAGAAAATGTACTATCGCTGATCCAAGAAAATGAAGTTAAGTTCGTTGACTTACGTTTTACCGATACTAAAGGTAAAGAGCAGCACGTATCTATCCCAGCACACCAAGTTGACGCAGACTTCTTTGAAGAAGGAAAGATGTTCGATGGTTCTTCTGTTGCAGGTTGGAAAGGTATCAACGAATCTGACATGGTTATGATGCCAGACGCGGCAAGTGCAGTACTTGACCCGTTCACTGAAGACGCAACGCTAAACATCCGTTGTGACATTCTAGAGCCTTCTACAATGCAAGGTTACGACCGTGACCCACGCTCTATCGCACACCGTGCGGAAGACTACATGCGTGCAACTGGTATCGCAGATACAGTTCTAATCGGTCCTGAGCCAGAGTTCTTCCTATTTGACGATGTTAAGTTCAACACTGACATGTCTGGTTCTTTCTACAAGATCGACGATGTTGAAGCTTCTTGGAACTCAGGTTCTGACTTCGAAGATGGCAACAAAGGTCACCGTCCAGGCGTTAAAGGTGGTTACTTCCCAGTAGCTCCAGTTGATTCATCTCAAGACATCCGTTCTGCTATGTGTCTAATCATGGAAGAAATGGGTCTAGTAGTTGAAGCACACCACCACGAAGTAGCAACTGCAGGTCAGAACGAAATCGCTACTCGTTTCAACACGCTGACTACTAAAGCGGATGAAATCCAAATCTATAAGTATGTTGTTCACAACGTAGCTCACGCTTACGGTAAAACAGCTACTTTCATGCCTAAACCACTAGTTGGCGACAACGGTTCTGGTATGCACGTTCACCAATCTCTAGCAAAAGATGGCGTTAACCTATTTGCTGGCGACAAGTACGGCGGCCTATCTGAAACTGCTCTTTACTACATCGGTGGTATCATCAAGCACGCTCGCGCAATCAACGCATTCGCGAACGCATCAACTAACTCGTACAAGCGTCTTGTACCAGGCTTCGAAGCACCAGTTATGCTTGCTTACTCTGCACGTAACCGTTCTGCTTCTATCCGTATCCCAGTGGTACCAAGCCCTAAAGCACGTCGTATCGAGCTACGCTTCGGTGATCCAACAGCTAACCCATACCTATGCTTCGCAGCAATGCTAATGGCTGGTCTTGACGGTATTAAGAACAAGATCCACCCAGGTGAAGCTATGGATAAGGACCTTTACGACCTACCAGCTGAAGAAGCAGCAGAAATCCCAACTGTTGCAGCTTCTCTAGAGCAAGCTCTTGCTGAACTAGATGCTGACCGTGAGTTCCTAACAGCTGGCGGCGTATTCTCTGATGACTTCATCGATTCTTACATCGACCTTAAGTCTCAAGACGTTGAGAAAGTAAACATGACAACTCACCCACTTGAGTTCGAACTTTACTACTCTGTTTAATCGTCATAATTAAACGCTCAGGCCTGCCCATCGGCAGGCCTTTTTTACCCAAACATCGGAGGTTTGGGCAAGGATTTTGCATTGTTTATATTAGGACGCATCGCAAAAGCCATTTTGCACCATAATTGTGCAATAATTTATTCGTACAGTGCTCGTGCACCAAAATGAAACTAAGAGCAGAGAAAAGGAAGATTTGTGAACAAGCCTCTAGCAGAAACCATATTGGAACAACTCGTCACCGCAACCCTGCTTATTGATGAGTCGCTCAATATCGTCTATCTCAATCCGGCGGCTGAACAACTTCTAGGCTATAGCAAGAGTCGCTGTATCGACCAACTACTGCCTAGCCTGATAGAGCACTCTTCTATCGACTTCTCTTTGTTTGAACAGCCACTGATTTCGGGGCAGAGCATTACCGACAGTGACGTTACCTTTGTGGTTGATGGCAAACCGTTATTGCTGGAACTCACGATAAGCCTGTCTCTTGGAGCAAGCAGCTGATGCTGTTGGTAGAACTAAAACAAGTAGACCAACAACGTCGCCTCAATCAAGAGCTGAACCAGCATGCCCAGCAACAGGCCGCCAAGCTATTGGTGCGAAGCCTAGCTCATGAGATCAAGAATCCGCTCGGCGGGTTGCGCGGAGCGGCGCAACTTCTGGAAAAGATGCTTCCATCTGATTCACTGCGTGAGTATACGCAGATCATCATTGAGCAAGCAGACAGACTAAGAAACCTCGTAGACCGACTACTTGGCCCACAAAGACCCGGCACCAAAAACCAGAGAACGTCCACCTCATCTTAGAGAAGGTACGCCAACTGGTAGAGCTGGAGTCACACAACAAGATACAAGTGGTTCGCGACTACGACCCAAGCTTGCCAGACATAGTGATGGACAGCGAACAGATAGAACAATCTCTGCTGAATATCGTCAGTAACGCAGCACAGATACTACAAGGTCGATCAGACGGTGAGATCGTCCTAACCACACGAACCGAACATCAGGTGAATATCCACGGTAAGCGAGTGAAATTGGCTGCGCGTATCGAGGTAACAGATAACGGTCCCGGTATCCCAGCTGAACTCGTGGATACCCTTTTCTACCCTATGGTCAGTGGCCGTGAGGGTGGGACAGGTCTAGGACTATCTATCTCACAGAACCTGATAGACCAGCATCAAGGCAAGATCGATGTAAACAGCTGGCCGGGCAAAACCACCTTCACCGTCTACTTACCGATTTTAGATTATTAATATTAAGCGCTAGGAGTCTCGTTATGAGTAAAGGATACATTTGGGTGGTCGACGACGACAGTTCCATCCGTTGGGTATTGGATAAAACCCTAAGCAACGCAGACATCAAGTGCGAAACCTTTGCCGATGCAGAGAGCGTCCTGCAGGCGCTAGAACGCGAAACCCCAGATGTGATCATCTCGGATATTCGCATGCCTGGCATGGATGGCTTGGACCTTCTCAAACAGATCCAAGAATCAGAGCCTGAGCTACCGGTTATCATCATGACTGCTCACTCAGATCTGGATGCCGCGGTTAAGGCTTATCAAGAGGGTGCATTCGAATACCTGCCGAAACCGTTTGATATCGACGAGGCTCTGGCCCTTGCTGAGCGCGCAATCACCCATAGCCAAGAGCAAAAGCAGAGCCAAACGGCGCTGAATGCTAGCAAGACAGCCAGCCCAGAGATCATAGGTGAGGCACCTGCAATGCAGGAAGTGTTCCGTGCTATCGGTCGCTTGTCTCGCTCGTCTATTTCTGTACTTATCAATGGTGAATCGGGTACCGGTAAAGAGCTGGTCGCGCATGCGCTACACAAACATAGCCCGCGCAACAAGAATCCGTTTATCGCCCTGAACATGGCAGCAATCCCAAAAGACCTTATCGAGTCTGAGCTATTTGGTCATGAAAAGGGGGCCTTCACCGGCGCTAACAGCGTACGCCAAGCCGCTTCGAGCAAGCCAACGGTGGCACCCTGTTCTTGGATGAAATCGGTGATATGCCACTGGATATCCAAACTCGGCTACTTCGCGTATTGGCCGATGGCCAGTTCTATCGCGTCGGTGGCCATCAGGCTATCAAGGTGGATGTGCGAATCATAGCCGCGACCCACCAAGACCTAGAATCTTTGGTGCATGCTGGGGATTTTCGTGAGGATTTATTCCACCGCCTCAACGTGATTCGTGTACATATCCCATCTCTGCGCGAGCGTAAGCAAGACATTGAAAAACTGGCCCTGCATTTCTTGAATCTGGCAGCAGAAGAGCTTGGGGTTGAGGTCAAAACCCTGTCTCAAGATGCCATCGATATCCTCACACGCCTTAGTTGGCCGGGTAACGTGCGTCAGCTAGAGAACACCTGTCGCTGGCTTACCGTTATGGCCAGTGGTAGCGAGATCTTACCTTCAGACTTACCGCAGGAACTGGTTGAAGAAAAATCTCTCGCCAACACCTCAGAGAACGCCAATTGGCAGGCACAACTTGAGAAGTGGCACGCACCGCACTCGCGTCCGGTGAGACAGAATTACTCTCTTACGCCCTCCCTGAATTTGAGCGCATCATGCTTAAGGTTGCCTGAACCATACCAATGGCCACAAGCAGGAAGCGGCTAAAGTTCTGGCTGGGGACGCAACACATTAACGCGTAAGCTCAAAGAATTAAGTCTCGCCGATTGATGAGATTGTAATCGTTTGCGTAATACTGGTACTATATACGGTATATTGTACTTTATATTCTGCCAGTCATGCTAAAAATCTTCTCTGCACCTATATCACTGCGTCAGGCAGTGTTCGTGCCTCTGGTAGTTATAATACTGGCTATTGGCGTGGTGGTATCGGTGCTGCTTACCAGTCATTACGAGCGCATAATCCATCACGTTAGCCAGAATCAGCTAGAAGCCACTACCAGCAATCTGCGCTCATCACTGAACCTTTTCCTAAAGCAGCCCTTCGATGCCAGCTTCTCCCTCGCCTACACCATAAAGGCAGTCAACTCTACAAACAAGGCGATGTCAGTGCCATACAAGACTATATCCATACCAGTTTCGATGAGCTCTACTCTAGGATTGATCACCTAGACGTGATCGCCTTTGGGGGCAAGCACGGAGAGTTTGTAGGTTATAGGCGTAACGACCAAGATAACTACTCTTTGATGCTCAAGGACCAAAGAACCCAAGACAATCTAGTTATCTTTATGGGCGAGGAAACCCAATCCGGTGCAACCCAAGTAACCCCTAACTATGACCCGAGAACTCGCCCTTGGTATGCTAAGTTCGATGATCCTAGTTCTTGGAAACCAAAATGGTCTCCTATCTATGTAAATTCAGATGAGAAGCAAGAAACCACACTCTCTGCTTTACAGCCCTTAGTTGCTAATAATGAACTACTCGGGGTCCTAGTGGCGGATATCAAGCTAGATACCTTTAATAAGTTCTTGGTGGAATCGCGACGCCTTACCCACTCGCACTTCTTTGTATTCGATGACAAATACCGGCTAGTGGCCCACTCAGAGCCCACTAGCATCTCAACAGGTGGCGCAAGGCTTCATATCACCCATAGCCCTACCCCGCTGAACCAAGCCATCAGTGAAGCACTATTGGAGAAGTATGAGCATATCTCCAACTTCGAACAGGTATTCGAGGTAAAGAGCGACTATCAAAGATACTTCGTTAAGTTAACTCCTTATGGCGATGAAAAGGCTTAAATTGGTTCGTGGTCACCGCCATATCCGAAAGCAGTCTACTCGGCACCTGTGGTATTCACAAATGAGTAGCCTAGCCACCGCCTTGCTCATCATGGTGATCGCCATCTTAGTTGCCGTATACGTGTTTGAGCGCGTCACCTCACCGATCATAGACACCGCTGATGCAGCCCGCAGATTGGCAGAAGGTGACCTACAGGCGCAGATCACCACCAATACCCGTATCCATGAAACGCGCCAACTGGTGGAAACCTTTAATGATATGGCGCTAAACCTAGACCAATCCTTCCAAGAACTGCACAAGCAGATCACCTATGACAGCCTCACCCATCTTTACAGTCGTGTCGGTTTTATCGATACATTGGAACATCATGCTTGTACCGATGGCACCCTGTATGTGATTGGTCTAAACAACTTCAAGCGCATTAACCTCACTCACGGCCACCACATCGGAGACAAGGTACTAAACCGAGTGGCGAACCGCTTAAACCGCCTTCTGGATTCGTGTGAGATATTAGGCCGAGTGGCTGCGGACGAGTTTGCTCTAATGCGATGTAAAGATGCCACTGAATATGACTTCCAGCTAATGGCCAGCAGGCTACAACAAGCCTTCAAAACCCCGATTCCGGTTGAGCAACACAGGATAAGGGTGGATATCTCCATAGGTATAGTGCGCTCTTGCCCAACTACTGAAATGGAGCAGTGGCTACGAAAAGGCAGTATCGCCCTCTCTCTGGCCCAGAAAGAGAAAATTGCGGTTAACTTCTATCAAGAGCAGATGTCTACCGAACATCAACGCAAAGACGAGATGCGTGACCATATCAGGCGTGGTATCGCCAATAATGAGTTTGTTCCCTACTACCAGCCTATCGTAGACCTAGATACCGACCGAATTGTGGGTGCGGAGGCTTTGGCACGTTGGCACTCCTCATATCTGGGTCTAGTCTCTCCCATCGAGTTTATCCCTATCGCTGAGGATAGCGGGCTAATCAACGAGATCGGTAGGCAGATTTTGTTCGGCGCCTGTCGAGATGGCATGCGCGGAATACAGCAAGGCCTATGAAGATGATTTTCATATGCACGTCAACGTCTCGGTAACCCAACTTAAGCAGGCTAATTTTGCTCAGGTAGTACTAGATACCCTAGAGCAGACCCAGTTCCCTGCACGTCAACTCACCCTAGAGATCACCGAATCGCAGATCCTAGAGTCTCATCCAGATGTGACTGAAAACCTCAAACAGATCTATAAAGGTGGTATCAATATCGCCATCGATGACTTTGGCACTGGCTACTCATCGCTGGCTTACCTACATAAGCTGCCATTTAGCACCCTCAAGATTGACAGGTCTTTTGTTTCAGAACTGAGCGAGAGCAATGCCGATAACTCTATTGTCTCGGCCATTATCAACATCATAGATGGCTTCGATGTTACTGTGGTTGCGGAAGGGGTTGAGACCAAAGAACAGCAAGGAATACTGCGTCACCTGAAGTGCAAGCAGGCTCAGGGCTATCTTTATAGCAAGCCGATTCCATTTGATGAATGGCGTCTATCTGAAGCCTAGATAAAGAAAGCCACCTCAGTTGAGGTGGCTTCTAGAGATTAAATAACGCGGGAGAACTGCTGTTGTCTTGCTTTGGCTCGGAAGTATTTATCAAAGCTCATGCAAATATTGCGGATCAGCATACGACCACGCAGATTCACCGCTATCTCATCGTCAGTGACATCCACCAACCCATCATCGATAAAGGTTTTGAGTAGCTGTAGGTCTTCCTCAAAGTAGCTATCGAATTTCACGTTAAACTGAGCCTCGATATCACGCTTGTTAAGATGGAAGTTACACATCAGCTGTTTGATAAGCTCTCGACGAAGCAGGTCATCATGGCTTAACGAAACACCTTTCCACAGTGCATGGCGCAACTCGTCCATTTGAGCATAGTAGTGCTTGAGCTCTTTTTGGTTCTGCGCATAGGTGTCACCCACCATAGAGATAGCCGATACACCAAAGCCGATAAGGTCACACTCACCCTGAGTGGTGTAGCCTTGGAAGTTACGATGAAGCTTACCCTCACGCTGAGCTACGGCTAGCTCATCTTCAGGAAGAGCAAAGTGGTCCATACCGATAAACTGATAACCCGCATCGGTCAGGGTTTCAATGCTTTGCTGTAGGATGCTCATGCGTTGCTGAGGCTTAGGTAGGTCCTCTTCCTTGATCTTGCGCTGTGCGGCAAACAAAGACGGCATATGGGCATAGTTAAATACCGATAAGCGACCTGGGCGTAGGGTTAACACCTGCTCTAGAGTTTTAGCAAAGCTCTCTGGGGTCTGTAGTGGCAGACCATAGATAAGATCAAGGTTGGTCGAGCGGAAGTCGAGTTCGCGGGCACGATGCACCATATCAAAGATAAAGTCTTCATCTTGCTCACGGTTAACAACCTTCTGCACCTCTTTATTGAAATCCTGAACACCGATACTCAAGCGGTTAAAGCCATGTGAGCGCAGGTGGTCCAGCATATCTAGCTCAATCTCGCGCGGATCAACCTCGATACTGATCTCAGCAGTCTCATCGAAGGTGAACTCTTGGTAGATGGTTTCCATCAGACGAGAGATCTGTTCTTTGGTCAAAAAGGTAGGAGTACCACCGCCAAAGTGCAATTGAGTAACCGTGCGTCCACCTAGTAAAGCAGCACGCTGACGAATCTCAAACTGCAGAACCTCCAGATACTCGTCAGCTTTATGCTGATGACGAGTGATCACCTTGTTACAGCCACAGTAATAGCAAAGCTTGTGACAAAAAGGGATATGGATATACAGAGAAAGCGGACGCTCTGGATACTGCATATAGGCTATGTCTAGTTCAGATACAGTAAATGCCTCGTGGAACTCAACCGCAGTTGGGTACGAGGTATAGCGAGGGCCAGAGTAGTTGTATTTATCCAACATGCTCTGATCCCAAATGATTTGTTGATTAGACATAGCGAGATCCTAGGTACGACATCAGGGGGGCTATTTTGCCACAGCAAGATGGCGTACCCTCCTTATGAGCTCAAAATGTAAGCCGTAACTGTTAAGGAGATCACGCCATCAAGAGTGCATTACTGCATTTGAATGGAGATTTGATTGTTTAGGGGAGCAACACGAGACCTAAGGTCTTCAAGCTCAGTGATGATGGCATCGGTTAGGCGACTTTCCGCCTTGTGGCGAGTGAGGTTTTGGCGCATACGCTCTTGCTTCGCCAATTCTTGGCGGTCTTCGCCGCGCGCCATGTCCTTAACCACCTCGAATAACTCATGCAGTGCTGGTAGGTATTTGCTACATCGATACGCTGCTCACCCTGAACATAATCTAGGATGTTGCAAAGACGAATGCTGATCTCTGATAGGTCGCACTGACCCTGGATACCCGCAAGGCACAAGGTATCCACACTCTCAAAAATCTTGGCATTGCGCTTTTCGATAGCGAGAGCTTATGTTGCTCTACCAGCTGATTCTGTTTACGCAGCTTCAGCAATAGGTGAGCGGCATAGCCTCCCAAACCCAAGACAATAATTCCGCCAATGGCCGCCAGCACTAAGGTGTTCATCCGTTATTAACCCTTAAAGTCACTCAAATCTAGGTCTTCAAATTCAGATAGCAGGTCAGCTTCCGACTTCGCTGCTGGTTTTTGTTTTGGTTGTGGCTCTGATTCAACCTCAGGCTCTTCGTCTAGAAGACCAAGTTGCTTCATCAGAACTTCGATGCGGTCCAACTTCTGATCCACATAAGATTGCAGGCCAGACCCCAGAGACTCACCGTTTTCAATACGGTCTAGCAACACATTTAGTTGTGCATCGTTCTCTAGCGCTTCCAGCTCTTGCTGTGCACTTAGCTTACGTTGAGCCGGCGTTGCCTTCGGCTTCTTCTCAACAATAAGTGGAATCTTCTTCTTAGAACCGATACGAGGGTCTTTTGCTACTTTACCCGTGATATCACGGTTTTCGCCTCCCTCAGAATGACGGCTACCTGTTTTCAGGCCCTTACGCTTCTTCTCTTTCTTACGCAGTCGTCCTTCAACATCCGCTTGAGAACGGTTGCGCGTTACAATTAGGTCCATATCGCCAGTAGAGCCCGGCTTTCTCGATTTTTTATGTCGACTCATGCTTCGACTTCCTCAATAAAATTACGTCGTTTCCGATAAATTCTAGATCTAGGCTATCTCGCTCAGCCAGATATTCAAATGTGGCTCGGCTAAAGAATAGTACGTGTGTCTGGTCATTTTTGTAGTGCCAGGTTGAAAAGGCTTCTACATCTTTTACGAGCTTGGTCATCAGTCCTAAATAAGCCCCCGGCTTCAATAGGCTGAGCCACTGCTGCCACACCTCGTCTGGCTGATATAAATGCTCTATTACCTCAGTCGCCATCACAAACTCATACTGCTTTTGCAGTACCTCTGGGTGAGGGTAGTAATAGAGATCATACAGGTCTACGTTATGCCCGCGCTCTCGCATCATTTGTGCCAGTGCTGGCCCCGGACCACAGCCGAAGTCTAACCCTTGCTGATTGCTACCCAAACGCTCATCCATTGGCTCAGCAATGCGCGACAGAAAACGTCGATAACCCTGATCACCTGGGTCATTTTCATGCTGGTCATAGATGGCTTTTTCTTGCTCTGGGGTCAACCTCTGACTCGGGTCTACAAACACCAACTGACAGCTTTGACACTGTAGATACTGCCTGCGTTTATCCTCGTGGTAGAACTGGTTGTCTGTACCTTTACAAAGGGGACAAATGTACATTCGAGACGCCTGAAATCAATAAGAGGCGCAACTTACCAAAATATGAGGAAAGAGTGTAGAAAAATTCCGCAATTCCAGAAAATAAAAAAGCGATAGGTTGCCCTATCGCTCTCAAAATTCCTTTTGTTTTTAGCGCTTTCCTTGCCAGAATTTTTTGTTTTTCATCTTCCTAATGAATTTTACAGTCCCTAGCAATTTTCCGTTTGCAGTGGCGTATCCTTTGCCATTCCTATCTGGGTTCTCGACCTGAGAAATCAAACCATCCTGTGTTTTCCCACGATTCGCGCTTTGCGAAGCCACTCCCTAAATCATCCTGATGAAGACACCAAGCCTTTAGTGCCATCGCTTCCTTTCGACACCGACTACTCTACTCCTGCTGTAAAAATATGCAATCCGGTTACAAACCATCCAGATCACAGTTTTATCAATTGGTAATAAAAACCATAATTTTCAGTTATTTAAGTAATAATACAAATACAAATTTGTACATTAGATAGCCAATACCTCACAGCTTTAGAGGACAAAAGGCACAAAAAAGCCCCGAGAAAACTCGAGCTTAGTCATTCGATTGGCTCTATTAATGAAGGCCGCCAACGTACTTAGATAGAACGTCCATCTCTTCTTCAGTCAGCTTCTTCGCAATGTCGTGCATCATACCATTCAGGTCATTGTTACGCTCTGCAGAGGCAAACTTCTGTAGTGAAGCCTTAATATAATCAGCATGCTGACCTGAGATCTTAGGGAAGCCCGACAGGCTAGTACCATTACCACGAGGACCATGACAAGCCACACAAGCTGTAATGCCACGCTCAGCGTCGCCAGCTAGATAAAGCTCACGGCCCTGCTCAACAACGTTCTCAGGAGTCGTATTCTCTGAGATAGGAAGAGAGGCATAGTAAGCAGAGATATCCGCCATATCCTCTTCGCTTAGAGGTAGAGCCATTGCACTCATCGCAGGGTCCCAACGACCTTGCTTACCGCCACTGGTTGCACCTAGCTTAAGGTCTTTAAGCTGTTTCTCAAGGTACTTGGCGTGTTGACCAGCCAGTTTAGGATAGGTGGTGATCATGCTGTTACCATCAACACCGTGACAGGCAGCACACGTTTCTGATTTTGCTTTACCCGCTTCGATATTGCCGCTCGCCATAGCCGAACAACTGACCAAAACAGAGAAGATTAGCGCTAATTTTTTCATGACATTCCATTACTTGTTTGAGCTTCCGAAACTACAATTTGCTCAGAGTTATTTATTATCGGGTTTGAAAAAAGTACCTGAAATGGGCAACTAGCCTAGGTGCCGCCTTTTGTCGTGTTAGAATAGGCGAACTGATGCCGAGCACGGTCATTTTACACAATTTCACAAAAAAGTAATCAACCGACTACACAAAGTCGCGATGGAGTTAACAGTGAGCGCAAAAATTCATTATCAAAACACGCATTTTATAACCAGTGCGCCAGATATCCGCCATATGCCAGCGGACGAAGGCATTGAAATCGCGTTTGCTGGCCGCTCAAATGCGGGCAAATCGAGTGCTCTAAACCGCCTCACCAACCAAAGAAGCCTAGCTAAGACCAGTAAAACCCCTGGTCGTACACAATTGATTAACCTTTTTAAGGTGGATGAAAACTGTCATATCGTGGATTTGCCAGGATACGGCTTTGCTCAGGTTCCGCTGGAAATGAAGAAGAAGTGGCAAAAGAGCTAGGTGAGTATCTACAAAAGCGTGAGTGCCTAAAAGGCCTAGTGGTTCTGATGGATATCCGCCATCCGATGAAAGACCTCGACCAACAGATGATCTACTGGGCAGTAGATTCAGGCATCCCAGTTCAGGTGCTACTGACTAAAGCAGATAAATTGAAGAGTGGCGCACGTAAAGCGACCCTACTTAAGATCCGTGAATCATCACTGGGTTTTGGTGGTGATGTTCAGGTAGATGTTTTCTCTTCTCTAAAAGGCATCGGTGTTGACCAACTTCGTGCCAAGCTAGATACCTGGTTTGCTCCTGCATTTGAAATGGCAGAGGTAGATGAAGAAGCTGGAGATGAGCAAGAGTAATCATCTTGCCTATATAGATAGACAAAACGCGACCCTAGGGTCGCGTTTTTTGTTTGTAACTTTCATACCTAGCCTTTGACGCTAAGTCGGCTGATAGAAGCATTAAATAGGCTCTAATTGCTACGGTGTAAAAAGCAGCACCTTAGTAATTATCTTATTTAGAAAACTGGCTTTATCGCTATTAAGCTGCGGATAACAACCTTAGTAAAACCAACCAGAGCAGTGCCTAAAACTTTCTTTAGCACAATAAAAAACGCCTCAGCCAAATAAACGGCTGAGGCGTGTGAATTTAGTAAAATTCAAATAACGTGAAACAAAAGGTCTGAAAGATGGAACATCTTACCTCTGTACCCTACGCGATTAAATTTACCCGATCTGAGACCATTTGCAAACACTTTTTGTAGTTTTTTTTCAATCAGATTGGGTTTTACAACGTACTCCAATCGATTCACCAAACTGGTGCAACTGCACAAAAAAAGAGCCAACTCTGTGAGTTGGCTCTCTGTTTAAGCGAAATACGATGAAAAACTAAACTAGTGGGCTTGATCCCAGTTGTCCCCATGGCCTGCATCCGCAACCAGTGGAACATCCAGTTCGGCAGCCGATTCCATCAATTTCTGTATGTTACTTTCAACATCCTGTAAGGCATCTTCACGAACTTCAAACACCAATTCATCGTGTACCTGCATCAACATACGTACTTTTGGCTCACCAGTTTGCGCTTCGATCCACTCATCAACCAGCAACATTGCCTTCTTAATAATGTCTGCTGCCGTGCCCTGCATTGGTGCATTGATTGCCGCGCGCTCAGCCGCTTTACGACGCATTCCGTTACGAGATTTAATCTCAGGAAGATGCAGGCGACGACCATATAGGGTTTCCACATACCCCTGCTCGCTTGCTTGAGAGCGGGTATCTTCCATATATTGCATCACACCAGGATAGCGCTCGAAGTAAGTATCCATATAATGTTGTGCCTCACCGCGAGGAATACCCAGCTGTTTTGCCAAGCCAAACGCACTCATGCCGTAAATAAGACCGAAGTTAACCGCCTTAGCACGGCGACGTTGCTCGCTAGAAACGCTATCGATATCAACACCGATGATCTCTGCTGCAGTCGCAGCGTGGATATCTTTACCCTCACGGAAAGCATCCAGCAATGCTTGGTCACCACTCAGATGCGCCATGATGCGCAATTCAATCTGAGAGTAGTCCACTGCTAGAATTTTCCAGCCGTGTGGCGCAACGAAGGCCTGACGAATACGACGCCCCTCTTCATTACGGATCGGGATGTTTTGCAGGTTTGGATCGGTAGATGACAAACGACCTGTCGCCGTCACACCCTGATGATATGAGGTGTGCACTCGACCTGTGGTCGGGTTGATCATCTTAGGTAGCTTATCTGTATAGGTAGACTTCAGCTTCGCCAGACCACGATACTCAAGGATCAGCTTAGGCAGAGGATAGTCTAGCGCTAGCTCTTGTAGCACTTCTTCATTGGTCGAAGGTGCACCCGATGGGGTCTTCTTGATAACCGGAAGCTTCATCTCATCAAACAAGATGGTCTGTAGCTGTTTTGGCGAGCTTAGGTTGAACTCTTTACCTGCCAACTCATATGCCTTGGCTTCTAGCTCATCCAAACGCTGAGCAATCTCTTGAGATTGCGCTGATAGCAACATGTCATCGATAAATACACCAGTACGCTCGATACGAGATAGTACAGGCACCAATGGCATCTCAATCTCTTTGTAGACACGGTTGAGCTTTTCATCCGCCTCAAGCAGAGCATTGATATGATTGTGCAGTCTTAGGGTGACATCTGCGTCTTCCGCCGCATAAGGAGAAGCCTGCTCTAGATCGATCTGGTTGAAGGTCAGCTGTTTTTTACCTTTACCTGCAATCTGTTCGAACGAGATGCATGGATGCTGTAGGAAGCGTAGTGCCAAGCTGTCCATGTCATGCTTGCCGCCAACGCTGTTGTAAACATAAGAAGCCAACATGGTATCAAAGGCGATACCGCGCATTTCAATGCCATAGCGAGCTAATACCGAAGCATCATACTTCAGGTTCTGACCCACCTTGGCTTGGTTTTCATCTTCTAAAAGGGGCTTAAGCTGCTCAACCACGTAGTCACGGTCTAGTTGCTCTGGAGCATCTAGATAGTCGTGCGCCACTGGAACATAGGCAGCCTCACCCTCAGCAGTAGCAAAGGAAACACCCACTAGGTTAGCTACCATGTAATCTAGCTGTCGGTCTCAGTATCGATAGCGAACACGTCCGCCTTGGCAAGTTTCTCAAGCCAAGCCTCAAACTGAGCCTTCTCTAGGATGGTTTCATACTTGCTACGGTCAATCTTAACCGCAGCGACTGGCGCCGCCGTTGCAGCAGGTGAAGAAGAAGCAATACGGCCCGATTTCTCATCGGCTTTGATTTCACCAGTACCACCTTCCAGAAGCTCGTTTAGCCATGACTTAAACGCGAGCTGCCCATATAGGCTGATAAGCTGGTCTTTATCTGGCTGAGCTTTTACTAGTTCTTCCAGAGTTACCTCAAGCTCAACATCGAGTTTGATAGTGGCTAGTTTATAAGAAAGATATGCGCCTTCTTTATGTTCGATAAGTTTCTTGGCCATGGTTTTAGAGCCGCGGAATCCAAGAGGAGCAATATCATCTAGGTTGTCATATAGCGCATCCAGGCCACCGATACCTTGCAGTAGTGCAGTAGCCGTCTTATCACCTACGCCCGGTACACCCGGGATGTTATCTACCTTATCACCCATAAGCGCCAGATAATCGATGATAAGTTCTGGCGGGATACCGAACTTCTCTACCACACCCTCGCGGTCCATAACTACATTGGTCATAGTATTGATAAGGGTTACGTTCTCATCCACCAGTTGAGCCATATCTTTATCGCCAGTACTGATAAGTACAGGCATGCCCTTTTTCGATGCCGCGGCAGCTAATGTACCGATAACGTCATCCGCTTCTACTCCTGGAATGGAGATAAGAGGCAAACCCATAGCACGAATGAGGTTATGCAGAGGCTCAATCTGACTGCGCAGATCATCTGGCATAGGTGGACGATTCGCCTTGTACTCAGGGTACATATCGTCCCTGAAGGTCTTACCCTTAGCATCAAAGATAACCGCGATGCGCTCGCTAGAGAATTGGCGCATCATGCTTCTAAGCATATTCGCTACACCATAAACGGCATTGGTTGGGTGTTCACCATTACTCATGGTGCCAGGGAAAGCATGAAATGCTCGATATAGATAAGAGGAGCCGTCGATAAGAATCAACGGATTTTCAGGAACAGTGGCCATGTAATGTTTAGTCCTAATAGATCACTTAGGTATAGGATGCCATGAGTAATATTGCTTATCTACGCTAGCCCTTTTAAAGCAAGGTCAAAAAGTTATTCTTAACAGACCCAGCCTGTGGATAACTTTGTGTGCAAAATCTTGTATGAATAAAAAACGTTGTAGATAAACTCTAAAACAAAAGACAAACATTAATTTAAAAACAACAACTTAAATAAGATCAACCGATCGTGCATTAGATCCTTGATCGATCGCCGTATGTGGAAAAAGATTTTGTTGCGCAACGAAAGCCTTGTTCGCATTCAGATACAGCTAGGAAAATATAGTCGTTGTGAAAGAGGTTTGGGTAAGCAAACGGCTTTTATATCCCAAATGAGAAAGAACCCCCAAAAATGGAGGCTCAAAATTGAGTTTTGCTTATTTCTTTTCTGCTAACCATTCTGCGACATCTTTCGCAAAATAGGTCAGGATGCCATCGGCACCAGCACGCTTAAAGCACAGCAGAGATTCAAGTACGGTTTCGCGCTCTTTTAGCCAACCATTCTGAATAGCCGCTTTGTGCATCGCGTACTCTCCAGACACCTGATAAGCAAAGGTAGGCACCTGAAGTTCTGTCTTCACACGACGAACAACATCAAGATACGGCATACCTGGCTTAACCATAACCATGTCAGCACCTTCAGCAATATCTAGAGCGACTTCATGCAGTGCTTCATCACTGTTAGCTGGGTCCATCTGGTAGTTTTTCTTGTCTGCGCCCTTGAGGTTACCTGCAGAACCGACCGCATCTCGGAATGGGCCATAATAGTTAGACGCATACTTAGCCGAATAAGCCATGATCTGTGTATTCACATGACCAGCTTTCTCTAACGCTTCACGTATCTTGCCGATACGACCATCCATCATATCGGAAGGAGCAACCACATCAGCGCCTGCTTCAGCGTGAGAAAGAGCCTGCTTAACTAGCACAGCTGTCGTCTCGTCATTCAGCACATAGCCATCTTCGTCAATAATGCCGTCTTGACCATGGGTAGTGAAAGGATCTAGAGCAACGTCTGTGATAACACCTATCTGAGGTACGTGCTCTTTTAGAAGACGCACTGCACGTTGAACCAAGCCCTCTGGATTGTGAGCCTCAGCTGCACAAAGGCTTTTCGCATCTTGGTTTACCACAGGGAACAGAGCAATAGCCGGAACCCCAAGGCTAGCTAGATATTCCGCCTCTTCAAGCATCAGGTCGATAGAAAGACGCTCGATACCTGGCATAGATTCCACCGCTTCACGGCGATTTTTACCCATAAGGATAAACATTGGGTAGATAAGGTCATCGGCAGAGATCTTGTTTTCAGCCATCAGACGGCGGCTAAAGTCATGCTTACGCATACGGCGCATACGGCGCAATGGAAAAGAACTTTGAATAAGTGCGGACACAACACATTCCTTGTCTATCTAATACTGGGGTAAATCATACCACTTACAGAGATAGTTAATTGTGTCGTATACAAAAAATTAGAACCGCTTAGCGGGTTAAATTAAGCCGTTTAACTATAGAAACAGACACCTCATCCCTATTTGATAGGTTTTGCCTACTAAATCAATAGAAACTATTGAATTTATCAATAAACGCTTCGAGGGCAATATAAACCCATCAGCGCAACGGACGCTAACAAACAATCAAATAGAGAGAATTAACTTATGATCAATACGGAAATCAAACCATTTAAAGCCACTGCATTCAAAAACGGCGATTTTGTAGAAATCACTGAGCAAGACGTAAAAGGCAAATGGGCTGTATTCTTCTTTTACCCAGCAGACTTCACATTCGTATGTCCAACTGAGCTAGGTGACCTAGCAGACCACTACGAAGAGCTACAAAGCCGTGGCGTTGAGGTTTACTCAGTATCTACTGACACACACTTCACTCACAAAGCATGGCACGACAGCTCAGACACTATCGGCAAGATCAACTACTACATGCTAGGTGACCAAACTGGCACTATCACCAACAACTTCGGTGTTATGCGTGAAGGCCAAGGTCTTGCAGACCGCGCTACATTCCTAATCGATCCAGAAGGTGTTATCCAAGCTATGGAAATCACTGCTGAAGGTATTGGTCGTGATGCTGAAGACCTAATGCGTAAGGTAAAGGCAGCTCAGTATGTTGCAGCTAACCCAGGCGAAGTTTGCCCAGCAAAATGGAAAGAAGGTGAAGAAACGCTAGCTCCTTCTCTTGACCTTGTAGGCAAGATCTAAACAAATCCGTGGGTACACCTTGCCCTCGCTCCTAGGGGGCTTGGTGTACCATTTTAAGTCAAAGCCACCTACAAAACGGGTGGCTTTTTTATCCACTCAATAGATTTTGCCTACCAATTTAATAGAAACGTTCGATTTTATCTATCAAGAGATTCACGGCAATATAACCCCATCAGCGCAACATAGCGCACCGAATCATAAATTAAAAAATAGGGCCGACCATGCTAGACCAAGCAATGAAGCAACAACTAAAAGCATACCTTGAGAATCTAAAAACAAATGTTCAGCTGGTGCTAAGTTTAGATAGCAGCGAGACCGCAACCAAACTGCAAGCGCTAGCCAATGATATTGCATCACTTACCGATAAAATCGACGTCGTTCGAGACGACAACGCTAGCTCGCGTAAACCTATCATGCAGGTGGTTAATCAGGAAAAACAAACCGCTATCGGTTTTGCCGGCCTGCCTATGGGGCACGAATTTACCTCGCTAGTGTTGGCACTGCTGCACAGTGGTGGTCACCCAATCAAGCTAGACGCTGAAACTATCCAGCAGATCAAAGAACTTCAACGGCAACTAGAGGTTGAGATCTTTATCTCTCTATCATGTCAGAACTGCCCAGAGGTGGTTCAAGCCTTCAACATGATGTCAGCTATCAACCTCTTATCCGCACTACCATGATTGACGGCGCAGCCTTCCAAGGCGAGGTAAAATCTCGCGACATCATGGCGGTACCTAGTGTATTCGTGAACGGTGAGCTATTTGGTCAGGGCCGTATGTCTCTGGCGGAGATCCTAAACAAAGTAGACTCAGGCGCAGCAGAGAAGAAAGCGGCTAGCTTAATGAGCAAGCACCTTTCGACGTACTGGTTGTGGGCGGTGGCCCAGCAGGTTCATCAGCTGCCATCTATGCCGCTCGTAAAGGTATTCGCACTGGTGTAGTGGCTGAGCGCTTCGGCGGACAGGTTATGGACACCATGGCCATCGAAAACTTCATCTCAGTAAAAGCTACTACAGGTCCAAAGCTTGTTGCTAGCCTTGAAGAACACGTTAAAGAGTATGGTGTCGAGGTCATCACCGAACAGCGCGCGGCTAACATCATAGATGCTGAAAATACCGATGACGGCTACATCCATGTCGAGCTAGAAAGTGGCGCGACGCTGCGTGCTCGCACTGTGATTACTAGCACGGGTGCACGTTGGAGAGAAATGAACGTACCGGGTGAGCAAGAGTATCGCAACAAAGGTGTAGCTTACTGCCCACACTGTGATGGTCCACTGTTCAAGGGCAAGAAGACCGCGGTTATCGGTGGTGGTAACTCAGGTATTGAAGCTGCTATCGACCTGTCCGGCATCGTTGAGCATGTTACGGTTCTAGAGTTTGCTGATACCCTTCGTGCCGATCAGGTGCTTATCGATAAAGCCAACTCAACACCAAACATTGAGATCATCAAGATGGCGCAAACCACTCAAGTGCTAGGAGATGGCAATCGTGTAACTGGCCTAGAGTATAAAGACCGCAACACAGACGAGCTAAAACAGATTGAGCTATCAGGTATCTTTGTACAAATCGGCCTGATGCCAAACAGTGAGTGGCTAAAAGAGACTCAGGTAGAGCTATCACCACGTGGTGAAATTGTAGTAGACGCTCACGGTGCAACGACAATGAAGGGTGTGTTTGCTGCTGGCGATGTTACAACCGTGCCATACAAGCAGATCATCATCGCTATGGGTGAAGGAGCTAAAGCAAGCTAGGTGCCTTTGACCACCTGATCCGCAACCCTGCCCCGGTTAAGAGCACTGAGCAGGCGTAACCCATAAGGTCACTTTAGACAAAACCCCAGTAAGTAGAACACTTGCTGGGGTTTTGTTGTTTTAGTCTCAAGCAAGATAAAGGTACCCCTTCACTCAAGCCAGTACATCCAATAGCAACTGATATATACTTGGACTATCAAGTTTAAAATCTAGTTGTATTCATGATAGACACCCACGCCCACATATACGCAAGCGAGTTTGATCAAGACCGTGAAGAGGTTGTTCAGCGAGCATTAGCACAAGGCATTCAGCATATCTTACTGCCGAATATCGACCTCGATTCCATACAGCCTATGCTGGAAACCGAAGCACAGTTTCCTGATATCTGCCGCTCAATGATGGGCTTACACCCATGTTATGTAGACCAAGATGTCGATAAGACACTGGAAACCATATACTCCTGGTACGACAAACATAACTTCATCGCTGTGGGTGAGATAGGTATCGACCTCTACTGGGACAAAACCTATCGCGCAGAGCAAGAGCACGCCTTCATTACTCAACTCGGCTGGGCAAAAGAGATGAATCTACCGGTTGTGATTCATACCCGAGATTCCATCCAAGAGACCCTAGCCCTTCTAGAAAAAGAGCAAGATGGGAGCTTATCTGGGGTGTTCCACTGCTTCGGTGGCAGTGTTGAAGAGGCTCAAGCGATCAATGCATTAGGCTTTCATCTTGGTCTAGGCGGCGTGACCACCTTTAAAAATGGCGGTATGGATAAGGTGGTTCCTCATCTCGATCTAAGCAAGGTTATCCTAGAAACCGATTGCCCATACTTAGCGCCAGTACCACACCGTGGCAAGCGCAACGAACCTGCCTACACTGAGCTTGTAGCCAAGCGAATCTCCGAGCTCACCGAGCGACCTATCCAAGAGATAGAAGAGATCACCAACAGCAATGCTAAGGCTTTGTTTAAGATATAAAAAATCCCCAGCTGGGGATTTTTTGTTATTCCTGTTCGGTTTCTTCTTTCTCTTCAGGCTTGGTATAGAAGCGCGCAAAGAACAGACCCACCTCAAACAGCAAACACATAGGGATAGCCAGTAGCGTCTGCGAAATGATGTCAGGTGGTGTTAAAAGCATACCGATAACAAACGCCGCCACTACGATATAGGGACGTTTTGCCTTTAGCGACTGTACATCCGTTGCTCCGGTCCAGCACAGCAAGATAATGGCTACCGGCACCTCAAAGGCGATACCGAATGCCAAGAACAGAGCTAGCACGAAGTCCAAGTAACTGGAGATGTCGGTCGCAAATTCTACCCCACCGAGTGAGATAGCAGTAAAGAAGCCAAACACTAGTGGGAACACCACATAATAAGCAAAAGCTACACCGAGATAGAACAGCAGTGAGCTTGAAAACATCAGTGGCATCACTAGACGCTTTTCATGCTTATACAGACCCGGCGCCACGAATGCCCACACCTGATACAAGATCATAGGCACAGCGATAAATACTGAGGTGATCAGAGTCAGCTTAAGTGGGGTGAAAAACGGCGACGCTACGTCTGTCGCTATCATGGTCGCGCCCTCAGGCAGCCTATCAATCAAAGGCGCCGACACGAACTCATAGATGTGATTTGAAAAATAGATCAGGCCAATAAAGATAACCAACACCGCACTGATGGAGCGCAATAAGCGCGTGCGCAGTTCGATTAAATGACTGATCAAGGGTTGGTTGGAATCAACCGAAGACATACCTACCTCGATTTACGAAAAAGGGGCGTAGAGCCCCTCGAATGCTATGAAGCTGTATCTGAACTCTTGGCCTTAGGCGCCTCAGCGGGAGAGCTAACCGACTCAGAGCCTTTGCTAGCATCATCCTTCTTGTAAGGCTGTTGCACACTCTGCGCCGCTTGCTTCAACTCTTCTACCGACTGCTTGAGATCCGGTGCCAACTCTTCCATGCCCATTTTCTCGGCCTTGCGAAGGTTTTCTTGCAGCTCCTGAATCTTCAGCTCATGGTCCAACTCTTCTTTCACATTGTTGGCCATAGATTTTGCTGAGTTCACGAACCGCATCACACTGCGGATAGCAACCGGAAGACGCTCTGGGCCTAACACCACCAATCCCAATATTGAGATGAGTATCAGCTCCCAAAAACCGATGTCAAACACGGGTTACGCCTGCTCTTTTTCTTTCTGCTTTTCAGATTCAGGTTGAGACTCGCTCTTCTGAGCAATGTTTTTTTGCTCAAAGTCTGCGTCTTTGTCTTTCTTCTCGTCTTCATCTGACATGGCTTTCTTGAAGCCTTTCACTGCTGAACCTAGATCGCCACCGATACCGCGAAGTTTCTTGGTACCAAAAGCAATACCACGATTACTGCGATGATCAACAGTTGCCAAATACTAATTCCACCCATGATTCTTTCCTAACTGTGAGTATTCAAAAATTATTTGCGGTAAGTGAACCAACTCATAAGCCAAGCTAAGGCTCCGAGGCCACCAATTCCCGCTGAAATCAACAAGTTATTGTTAACGAATAGGATTGACGAGCATACGATAAATGTCGCACCTATTCCAAACAAAAATTGTCCTGTTGCGTGCTGACGCTTGATTTGGCGGTACCCGTGATACAGGTGATCCACCTTCTGCGTCAATTGCTTACCATGCTTTAAATTATCGTACAAAAGTTCAGGTAACTCAGGAAGTTTCTCAGCCCAGAACGGAGCACGCTCTTTTACCGAGTTAATCACCGCCTGAGGCCTACTTGTTCACCCATCCATTTTTCTAAGAATGGCTTAGCCGTAGCCCATAGATCTAGCTGTGGATAAAGCTGTCTACCTAACCCTTCTACGTAGAGAAGTGTCTTTTGCAACAATACTAGCTGTGGCTGCACTTCCATATTAAAACGTCTTGCTGTGTTAAAAAGATTAAGAAGTACGTGCCCAAATGAAATTTCACACAATGGTTTAGCAAAAATAGGCTCACAAACCATGCGAATCGCAAATTCAAACTCCTGCACATTGGTATCAGCCGGAACCCAACCCGAATCTACGTGCAGTTGCGCGACCTTGTAATAGTCGCGATTAAAGAAAGCGAGGAAGTTCTCCGCCAGATAGCGCTTGTCGTCCGCATTTAGCGTACCAACGATGCCACAATCCAAGCCGATCCACTGAGGGTTCTCAGGATGATCGTATTGAACGAATACGTTGCCCGGATGCATATCCGCATGGAAGAAGCTATCGCGGAACACCTGAGTAAAGAAAACGGTCACACCACGCTCAGCCAGCAGCTTCATGTTAGTGCCGTTGCGCTCAAGGCCCTCGATATCGGATACCTGAATGCCATAGATACGCTCTGAGACCATCAGGTTCTTACTGCTAAGGTCGCTGATTACTTCAGGGACATACAGCTCTTCACTGCCCTCGAAGTTACGACGCAGTTGCATGGCATTAGCCGCTTCACGGCGCAGATCTAGCTCATCGAGAAGGGTTTTCTCATATTCAGAAACCACCTCAATAGGCTTAAGGCGACGCGCCTCTGGCACCATCTTGGACACGATACGTGCCATGCGGTACATCAGCTTAATATCGGCATTGATAACTGGATATATGTCTGGGCGGATCACCTTGAGCACTATCTCTCGACCAGACTCTTTTAGCTCTGCGGTGTGCACTTGAGCAATAGAGGCCGAAGCTAAAAGGCTCGATATCAAAGTTGTTAAACCAATTTTCCAGCGGACCACCGAGGGCTTTTTCCATCTGCTGTTTAGCTAGGGCACCATCGAAGGGCTCGACTCTGTCTTGCAGCAGAGCAAGCTGATCCGCGATATGTGGAGGAAAAAGGTCACGGCGTGTGGACATCATCTGTCCAAACTTGATCCATACCGGCCCAAGCTGCTGCAGGGCGAGACGCATACGCTCACCCAAAGGCTTTTCGGGATGCTTGTTCTTGATCCAAAACAGCGCTTTTCGAGCCAGCTTTGGAAGCTTTGCTAGCTCGTGCTCTGGAATCAGCTCATCCAAGCCGTATTCCAGTTGCACCTTAGTGATGTAGTAGAGACGCTTTAGCTCAGTTGGGGTCATGCTTGCTCCACCAAACGCGTCAAGCGCTGATCTAGTTGGCGAAGCTGTTTGTTAGCTTCTTCAACTTGATCGCAAAAGTCTGCCACCGCCAATGGAGACGGTGCTAACTTCCACTCTTCAGTGATAGCGCCTGCGATATGATTGCGATGACGCTCAGCACGCCCCTTTGCAAAATCAAACCCATTCTTCAGCCCAGTAACTAGCGTATGAGCCGCCACGTCACCGATGTATTGAGACAGTATCTCGGCAAAATCAGGTTTGCTCAGCTGAATCAGGGTCGCAAACTGCTGACCAATTTGCATGTCACCCGCTACCGACAGCTTATCTTGCTTAAATAGTTCGTTAATATTGGCCTGCTGCTGAAGGTCTCTTAGAGCCGTAATGCTCAGGGTTAGCTCACAATCGGCTTTACCCTCAAAGGCCGCCAATACATCCACCTGCTGACTGCAGACGAAGATCAGGCTCTTATTCAGCTCTTTAAGATTAAGGCGAACGATGCGTCCTTTTAGGCGCGCTAACTGCTTTTGACTGGCAGGTTGCTGGGCAATCAGAGCATTGAATGAGGTCTCGATAGCCGCTGTCACTAAGGTATCAAAAGGCATTAAACGTCCCTAATTAGAATTTGTAGCCACGGTGCAAAGCAACAATGCCACCGGTCAGGTTGTAGTAGTTGGTGTTCTCAAAGCCTGCCTCTTGCATCATACCTTCCAAGGTATCTTGGTCAGGGTGCATACGGATAGACTCTGCAAGATAACGATAGCTGTCACCGTCATTCGCAATAAGCTCGCCCATTTTAGGCAAGATATGGAAAGAATAGTTATCGTAAATCTTAGATAGCGGATCTAGGATAGGTTTTGAGAATTCCAGAACCAACAAACGACCGCCCGGCTTAAGCACACGGAACATAGAGCGCAATGCCTTGTCTTTGTCGGTTACGTTACGTAGACAGAAGCTGATAGTAATGCAGTCGAAGTAGTCGTCTGGGAATGGCAGTTCTTCGGCGTTTGCCTGAACATAGTTAACATTACCTACCACACCGATATCACGAAGCTTGTCGCGACCTACATTCAGCATAGAGTTATTGATATCCGCTAGGATAACGTGACCCTTTTCACCGACGATGCGCGAAAACTTAGCAGTAAGGTCACCAGTACCACCACCTAGGTCTAGGATACGCTGACCAGGCGTGCGCCACTGCAATCGATAGTAAAACGCTTCCAAAGACGATGGATACCACCGGACATAAGGTCGTTCATCAAATCGTATTTGCCTGCAACAGAGTGGAATACCTCTGCTACCTTAGCCACCTTTTCTTCTTTCTTTACCGTTTCGAAACCAAAGTGGGTAGTTTCAGTATCGATTTGATTGCCTTGCTCTTTACCGCTCATATCCATTGTTACATCTCTAAACTTAATCGTTAGACCCGGCGCGCGGCCTAGTATCTATCAAGAATGTTGCAGTTTACTGTATACATTGTGAATTGTCTTTGCTGACTTATATCACAGCTGTTTGAAAGGGGCATAACTGTGACATAAATACTGTTGGTGAAGCTATAAAAGTCGCTAGACTGAGGCTCACTCTTTTCAAACATCCAGTTTCATGAACGAACGTAAAGCCCTTACCCTCGGACTTAGCGCCGTCCTACTATGGTCTACGGTAGCCACAGCCTTTAAGCTGACTTTGGCTGAGTTTACCCCTATTCAAATGCTGACCATCGCCAGTCTAGTATCGGCCATTGCACTGTTTTTGGTGTGTCATTTCCAAGGTAAGACAAGCTCTATTATGAGCACCTTCACCTCTAACCCGCTGTATTACTTAGCGTTAGGCTTGATTAATCCCCTCGCCTATTACCTGATACTGTTTAAAGCCTATGACCTATTGCCGGCTTCTCAGGCGCAGCCCATCAACTACAGCTGGGCAATCACCCTGACTCTGATGGCGGCGGTTTTCCTAGGACAAAAGATTCGAGTTCAAGACTGGATAGCCTGTGCGCTCGGTTACTTCGGGGTTGTGGTAATCGCCACTCAGGGCAATATTCTTGGATTGGAGTTTGAAAGCCCGCTTGGAGTTGGTTTGGCTCTGTTATCCACCTTGCTATGGGCGGGATATTGGATCCTGAACACCAAAAACAAGGCAGATCCGGTAATAGGTGTACTGCTTGGCTTCTTGGTTGCACTTCCGTTTGCTGTGGCACTTTGTATTTGGGAAGGAAGTTCATGGGATATCTCAAGCAAGGGTTGGCTTGCAGTGACCTATGTGGGCCTCTTTGAGATGGGGATTACCTTTGTGCTCTGGTTGGGCGCACTAAAGGCTACTCAGAATACGGCGAGAATAAGCAACCTTATCTTTATCTCACCGTTTATCTCTCTGGTATTGCTGTGGCAGATCTTGGGGGAGACCATTCATGTCTCCACCCTATTTGGCCTAGTGCTTATTGTCAGTGGACTTGTGATCCAGCAGCTGAAGAGAAAGAGCTAATTATTTGCGCGCAAGTTTGTGGTGGGCACGAGAAAAGTGCCCAGCACAGAAAGCGCCCACGATAGAAAGCTCACCCGCCAAACACAAAGAAGCTGCAACCTCGGCCAGAGCCTGAGAATTACCCGCGCCATGTAGACCCATTAGGTCCAAACACGCTTTTTGGCTAGGAAGGCCAGTACCACCGCCGACTGTACCTACCATTAGATTAGGCAAGGTCACGCTAGCATACAGGTCACCAGTTTTGCTTACCTCAAGGCGAGTCATACCCACCGCAGATTCCGCCACACATGCCGCATCCTGACCACAGGCGATATATAGAGCCGCCAGCGCATTCGCATAGTGCGCATTGATACCGATAGTGCCGCTTAGGGTGCCACCCACTGTACTCATCTGAGCAAACTGCATCATCTTTTCTGGGGTAGTGTGTAGGTATTTCTCAACCAGTTCCGCTGGAATATGCGCCTCTGCAGTCACCTTCTTACCACGTACTCCGCGCAGAGTATGAGCATTGGCCTTTTTGTCACCAGAGAGGTTTCCATCAAGGAAGGCGTATTCCGGCTCGATCGGCGAGTTTTGCATTATGTACTCGAACACAGCATTGGTGGCGATAGTCACCATGTTCTGTCCCGAGGCATCTCCAGTCAGAAATTCAAACACCAAGTAAACATGGTTACCCTCGATGTTCACACTGATGTCTTTTAGCTTGCCGTGGGAGGTTGTAGATTCTGCGACTTCTCTAAAATGCGAGTATTGGGTTACAGCCCATGCCACAAATTGCCCCGCCAGGATCAAGCTGTTAAAGGCAAAAACAGGCGTTCGGGTAACGCCTTCATTAAGCAGCATGGCAGATGCACCACCGCTAGCAGTCAAAAGCTGCGAACCACGATTATAAGAAGCCACCAGCGCTGCCTCTGAGGTAGCTAGTGGAATCAAGAAATCGTCTTTAGCGAATAAACCATTAATACGCAGCGGTCCGGCAACGCTACAGGCACCTTTACCGTGCCTATAAAGTGTTCGATGTTTTTGCTGTATGCATCCATCTGCGACTGGGTATGAGAATCTAGAAGTTGACTCTGCACCTCTGGTTGATTTAGCTCTTTCCAGCGCTTAGAGACATTCTTATCCGTTAGGTAAGGACTCTTAGTGATCTTACGGCTTGGCTTCTCGAAATGCGGACGTAACAATTCATTATCAATTGCGTCATCAAGGCGGTCACGCAAGGTAGAAGGACGTTCGTTCTGATGTAGATTTAACTTGGGCATAACTCAAACTGCGATACTAGGTTAAGAAATCACTGCCCCATAAATCCCTCTATTTCGGTGACAGAATCCCCCCTTGTGCTTGTCTCGCTCAAGATAAGGGATGCCGCAGAATACGCATAATCTATGGCAAATTCAACGCCAACCACTTGTATAGACTGAGATCTTGTCGCTCAAAACCCACAAAAGCCAATACCGATATGGCTGATATTTATGTATACAAATCAACCAAGTTATCCATTTTGATTTGTAACTGATTGGGCTCTGTTCTCGGAAACGCAACATTTAACCAGAAATGTAACTCAATGTTACAAATGCAATCAGACACTTATCCAAGCTATTACCAATCACAGAACGGACGGCCGCTATTGGTCGAATCAAACATTGCGGTGCTATAGTGCGCGGATTGCTAACATGGAAACACTATTACTATGCACTCTTCAGACGTAATCAAATTGGCTCAACTTGGTGTAAACATCGAAATCGCCAAAGACTCATCACTTCACCCTAAAGACGTACTTGAGATCGTAAAGCTGGTCACTTCAAACGGCCACACCATCACTATTCGCAAGAAATATCATATGGATACCCTGCTAGAAATCGCCGAAGTCGGCGGCGACAAAGTCACCATAGCCGTTTAGTCATTACTAGCTCGCAAGCTCTGTTCTCATCGCATCGATAGTCATTTGATAATCCGGGCTATCGAAGACTGCAGAGCCTGCCACAAATACGTCCGCACCAGCCTCGGCTATCTGTCTGATATTGTTAACCTTTACCCCGCCATCTACCTGCAACAGTATCTTCTTACCCGAAGCATCTATTCGCTTTCGGATCTCTGTTAGCTTATCCAAAGAGCTTGGAATGAATGCCTGACGACCAAAACCAGGGTTTACCGACATCACCAAGATAAGATCAAGCTTATCAATAACATAGTCCAATACACTCAAAGGCGTCGCAGGATTCAGCACTAAACCTGCCTTACAGCCGTGCTGTTTTATGAGTTGTACCGAACGGTCGATATGCTCACTGGCCTCGGCATGAAAAGAGATATAACTGGCTCCAGCATTCGCGAACTGCTCAATCAAGGCATCTACAGGTTTTGCCATCAGATGAACATCTATGGGAGCGGTAATACCGTAATCTCTGAGCGCTTGGCACACGGGTGCTCCAAAGGTCAGATTAGGCACGTAGTGATTGTCCATTACATCGAAGTGGATAAGGTCAGCGCCCGCATCGAGGGCCTTTTGTACATCGGCACCAAGGTTTGCAAGGTCTGCGGAGAGTATAGATGGAGCAATTAAATAGTCTTTCATATTGTCACGGCCATAGAATGAAAAAAGTGCAACACAGGGGGATGCATTGCACTTAAGGTCTGCCAACTTAGGAGCGGCGTTTAGGTAAAGAGTTGTGGTAAACCGGCGTGGTCACATGCTTGGTTTAGACGAGACTGAGCAATACGAATATTCTGCTTCCAGTTTTCATCCTGTGCCCACATCTCTATCACTAGAGGCACCACACACTCGGTCTGCTTTAGGGTGTCGAAGATGGCATTGAAGTCCACCTCACCCTCACCGATCACTAGGTCTCTAAACTGCCCTTTGTAATCAGCTGTCACCTTGTAGGTATCCTTTAGATGGATCTGAGTAATGTGAGGCTTACTTAGCTTTAGCTCAGTCACTATGTCGTAGTTCCAGCCCGAGATATTACCTACATCTGGATAGGCAGTGAAAAACGGAGAATTCACCTCGCGATTTAGAACCTCAAACTTACTCAAGGAATTGAGATAGTCAGTATCCATGATCTCAACCGAGAGCATGATGCCAGCTCGCTCAGCCATCTTGGCTGCATCCTTCATACCTCGGATAAAGCGTTGATGGGTTTCTTCACTCTTTGGCTCGTAGTAAACGTCATACCCCGCCAATTGGATATTGCGAATACCCAATTTGTAAGCCAGCGCAATCGCCTTTTCCATATGGATATAGGCCTGCTTGTGGGTCTCAGGGTTTAGTGAACCAAATGGGAATTTGCGATGCGCACTGAGACACATAGACTGCAATGGAAGTTCATACTTCTCACACAGTCTGCGCAATGAGTAGATGGTTTCATCGTCCCAATCCAATCGGCTGCGGCGCTCATCGGACTCATCCACAGAGATCTCTAGAAAATCGAAGCCAAGCTCTTTCGCGGTCTCAAACTTCTCTTCCCAACTAAGGTCATTGGGGAGGGCCTTTTCATAAAGGCCCACTCGATGTCGTTGTAGATTTTGATACATACTGACCCCAATCAATTCCAGAAGCGATCAATCTGTGCTTTAAGAGCCTCAGCGGTCTGCTTGCCCTTTTCACCGGCCAATGCGCGGCCTGCGATAAAGGTCTTAGCATTAATGCCTCAAACAGATAAATATCTTCTGGCACTATACCGCCTGTGATTGATAGCTCGATACCTAGTTCAGACAGAGCGCGCATCTTATGAAGATCAGCTTCAGTCCAACCCACACCCGCCAGTTCCGCGTCACGAGATCTGTGGTAGATAGCTTGCTTAACGCCTAGGTCAACCCAAGCCTGAGCATCTTCTAGGGTCCAGTTACCGTAGATTTCAATCTGGATTTCACCGCCAAACTCATCAGCTACCTTCTTACACGCCTCAATAGTGGCGATGTGCGCGGCCGCAGAAACCGTAATCCAGTTTGCGCCAGCCTCGAATGCCATGCGTGACAAGATTGCGCCACCATCTGTGGTCTTCATATCACACACTAGGATGTGGTCAGGGTGATTCTTACGTAGGGTGGAAACTGCATTCATACCTTCAGCAAATGCCAAGATAGTACCCACCTCGATAACATCCACAAAGCTCTCTACATTGTTTGCTACTTCAATCGCCGCTGGTAGGTTGGTTTGGTCTAGAGCGATTTGGATCATAGGTTTAGTCATGGAATTATCCTTTAAAATTTTCACGTATTAGATGGGCTAAGCCATCCTTGTTGTTATCTGTTTTACATACCGCTTGGGCGTGGGACTTCACTAGGTCATCGGCGTTTTTCATTGCCACTCCTAAGCCGGCGAATTTCAGCATTGAGATATCATTGTGGTTATCTCCCACAGCGATGACTTGCTTTGCATCTAGCCCAAGCTCAGAGACATATTCAGCAAGACGAAGTCCCTTGCTGTTACCCTTGGCGGCAAAGTCGACACGATTCGACCATGAGCGCTCGCCATTAAACGCCTCTTTTACCCAAGGGTGGTTTACTAATTTATCTACAGACTCTGGCTCTCCTTCCACCACGAACTTCCATACGTGGTCGCTGTTTTTTACCATCTCAGCGAAGGAATCGATCTTGAATATCTTGGGCCTATGCTGTTCGGGAGCCGTCAGAGCCCATTCCTCCAACACCTCCATATAGGTGATAGGGTTATAGTTGGAGTAGGTCATGGCATCGGTAACGTACATCACCATCTTGACCCCAAACTCTTGGGTCAGCTCGATAAACCTAAGTGCACTTTCTTTTTCTATCGCCTGATGCTTAAGCACTGACTCGGTGGCATAGTCGTAGATGTAGGTGCCGTTGCAGCAGATGATTGGCGTGTCCAAACCCAACTCGTAGTAGTAAGGTCTCGCGGCAGTGTGGTGTCTGCCGGTGACGATCAGCACATGCCACTGTTTTTGAGCCTCTGTAATGGCCTGTTTTACCTCAGGATGGATACCGTGCTCATCATTAAGCACAGTGCCATCTAGGTCCAACGCTAAGACTTTGTACATAGGGAAACCTCAAACTGAAATTAGTTTTGGCCGTAGTAAGCATTCTCACCGTGTTTGCGCAGGTAGTGCTTATCCGATAGCTCCGGCTGAATCTTGATGTTCTGATTCAGTGAGCGCGTAGCCAGTGCCATGGCCGACACTTCTTCGAGGACTACGGCGTTATGCACCGCATCAAAGGCATCTTTACCCCAAGAGAATGGCGCATGCCACTCACTACCACACTCGGTACTGCCGCAGGGTCTAGGTCGCGCTTACTAAACTCTTCGATGATTACTGTGCCTGTGTGGCGCTCGTATTCATCTTTGATTTCTTCCGCTGTCAGGGGACGAGTACAAGGTACGTCTCCGTAGAAGTAATCCGCATGAGTGGTGCCAAGGGCTGGGATATCCAAACCAGCTTGAGCCCAAATGGTGGCATTGCGAGAGTGGGTATGAACTATGCCTCCCACACCAGGAAATGCCTTATAGATTTCAATATGGGTCTGGGTATCGCTAGATGGATTGAGTTTGCCTTCGATGCGATTGCCTTCAAGATCTAGGATCACTATGTCCTCAGCAGTCATAGCGTCGTACTCCACGCCCGATGGTTTGATGGCAATCACACCTGCTTCGCGATCAATCTCAGAGACATTGCCCCAGGTGAAGGTCACCAAGCCATATTTAGGAAGCTTGAGGTTTGCCTCTAGCACCCTCTTTTTCAGTTCCTGATACATATCTGCCCCCTTAAGCGAACTCTTCTGCCGCCATCAAGCTTCTTCAATCAGGTTCGCTACCTGCGCTGGAGTCTTACACGCACGCAACTTAGAGAAGTCTTCATCAAACTCAATTAGATTCGCCACCTGCATGGTGCCCTCGATATGCTCATCGGAGTCTTTACCCGCAAGGGTGACTAGCACATCAACAGGCTCATCCACACCTTCGAAATAGATAGGAGTCTCAAGCACAGTCAGGGCAAAACCTGTTTTGATAACTCCATCTTCTGGGCGGCAATGAGGCAGAGCAAAGGCGTCATGGATACAGATGTAAGGGCCTTGCTCCTCGATAGCGGTAACGATTGCATCATAGTAGCGAGGCTCTACTACACCCGCTCTTACCAAGGCATCGGTACCCAGCTTGATAGCCGATTTCCAGTCGCTCGCTTGAGCGTTAAGTAGGATAGAGTTGTTTGACGTTAGGGAATCTTTCAGTTGCATAATCTTACTCACTTATAATCTGTTTTATGGTGCGCTCAGCAATCTTACTGAGCGCTATTGTTGTTATTTGTGGAAGTTGTTTTTGATGATTGAAACCAGGTCATCAGCAAAGGTCTTAGGCATAATCATGTTCTTCACGCCTAGCTTGAATTTGCCCTCTGGCAGTTCGATAACCTGCTCAGCCAGCGCCACCGAAGTAACTATGATGTCGAAGCTATCGACACGAGACTTGTGGTCTGTAATAGCACAGTTGCTGGTTGTGCTTGGGATACCTTGTTTATCTAGATAAGACTTAATCTTCTTAGAGCACATCATTGATGAGCCTTGCCCAGAGCCGCAACACACTAGGATGCGTACTGGTTTTTGTTCTACTGCTTGGCCTGAGGTCACTTGAGTCGCTTCACGCTCCGTTTTTACCTCAACCTCGAAGCTTCTGGGGTTACGGCTGTCATGGTGGCTGCTTTCTCTGCATCCTCTTCAGCGCGTAGCTTGGCTGATGCGAAGTACATATACACACCTGCTAGCGCAACGACTACGAAGAAGAACATGCTAGATACAGACAGGCCTTGCATGATAGGTGGGAATACCAGAGCAGTCCGCCATACCCATCCAGCCATTAAATTCAGTTCCTGATTGAGCGAAGATATGGATAGCCCATGCAGAACCAACAACTTCGATGATGCCCATCACGAAACAGATCTTCATAACCGCTTTCCAGCCACCGAAGTGGTTAGCGAATACGCCAATGGTTGCGTTGGAGAAGAACATAGGGATAAAGCCAGGGATGATCATAATTGGCGCATCGAACGCTAGCAGAGCCAGAACCGCGACGAATTGACCTACCGCACCCCACATGAAGCCGAATACCATAGCGTTTGGCGAGTATGCATAGATAGCCGCACAGTCGATAGCCAGAACCGCATTAGGGATAAGACGCTCAGAGATGCCGTTGAATGCCTCAGACAGTTCTGCAACGAACATACGCACACCGGTTACGATAACCTGGATAGCTACGGCAAACTTAAGACCAGTTTCAAAGATATAGATAAGCCAGTGAGTACCACCTGCCATCTCTTGTAGGTTATCTAGGCCAAACGACAGCATGATGATGCCGAAGAACACCGTCATTACGATAGTGGTCGCCGCTATGCTGTCGTGGAAGATGTGTAGCCATTTAGGCAGGTTGATGTGGTCTACGCTGTCATTCTTGTCACCAAGTTTTGGGGCAACCTTAGTAGCAATCCATGATGCGAACTGTTGTTGGTGACCGATAGAGAAGCCAGCACCGCCAGTAACCTCTTCTGTCGCCTTGAACATAATGTTTGAGGAGATACCCCAGTATAGCGCCATCAAAATCGCAGAATAGATGATGGTCTCCCACATGCTTGCACCAAGCACGAAGTAGAATACCGCGATCAAACCCGCTTGCTGGAACATGATATGTCCAGTCAGCATGATGGTTCGGATACCGGTAAAGCGGCGGAAAGCCACCAGAAGAATGTTAAGGCCCAGGGCTAACAATACTGCGTAGCCTACCCATGAGTAGTTCTCACCCATGGTTTCCATGGTGGCCATCATCGAGGTGTAGGGATCGATGACAGAGCCCGTTAACCCGTGGATTTCACTTAGCTTTTCTATAACAGGTTTGAAGCCAGCCACCAGAGTACCAGCACCTACCTGAACAATCATAAAGCCTACGATAGTCTTGATGGAGCCGGAGATGATGGTGGTAGCGTCACGCTTGAGAAGTATATAACCGAGACAGGTAACTAAGCCGAGCAGGAGCGGGGCTTTGGTCATGACTTGGCTGTAAAATATATAGAAGATATCGTACAAGAACTCCATATCTTTACCCTTTTGATTAATTTTTAATTCTATTTAGTTGTAGGTTCGAGTGATTCCTTCTTTGAGAAATCTACCCTCTGTTTGCTCACGTAAAGATAATTAACAATCACAAATAATCATTCAATGCGCATTTGTGATTAGATTGATTTCGGTCAATTTTCACCCCTTAAAAGTCCTACTATTGAGCACTAGATCACTACATTTTAAATAAACCCATATAAATCAACTACTTATAAACATACGCATTTCAAGTCACATTTTTGAACGTGCAAAGTTTGACAATCAATTTGGTGAGCAATAGAATCAAAACAAATCAAAAGTAATCATAAAGCAATCACACACTAGTATTGCGAAACGCTCAGGAATGAGCACAAGGTGATGGCATGAACGAAACGCAAAGACACAACGGGATTCTGTCTCTATTAGAAGAGAGCAAATCCATCAATGTCTCCAACATAACCGAGAGCTTCAATGTCTCTCCTGCGACGGCTCGCCGAGACATCTCAAAGCTGGATGAACTGGGCAAGTTACGTAAGGTTCGCAATGGTGCTGAGCGCGTTCAATCGAACAAAAGCAACTGGTCGCCGCTGACGATCAACAGTACAGAGTACTATGAAGAGAAGACGTTGATCGCAATCAAGGCTGCCGAACTTTGTCAGGCAGGAGACAGCGTAGTTGTGAACTGTGGCTCAACTGCTTTCCTCTTAGGCCAGCAATTGTGCGGGCGTGATGTACAGATCATCACCAACTACTTTCCGCTAGCCAGCTATCTCATTAATGAAGACCACCAAGATGTGATCATCATTGGCGGTCAGTACAACAAGTCTAAGAATATCTTCCTAAACCCTACCCCAGATGTGCTGAACGGATATGCAGGCAACTGGATGTTCACCTCAGGTAAAGGCCTTAATGAGACCGGCCTATATAAGGCGGATATGTTAACTGCAGTAGCGGAACAACAGATGCTAGAGCAGATAGACAAGCTCGTGGTGGTGGTAGACAGCTCCAAGGTAGGACAGAGAACCGGAATGCTTTTCTGCCCTGCACAAAAGATAGATGTGCTGATCACAGGTAAAGATGCCAATCCAGAGGTCATCGAAGCTATCAAGCGGCAAGGAACTGAGGTCATCCTAGTGTGACCCTAGCCTAACCCTCTAAACCCAATAACAACAAAATACGCTAAGTGCCTTAAATTTTAAGGTGCTCGGCCCCCTACATCCTGAATATATAAAATCGTGAATAAAAAGGTGCTGAAATGAGCAACGTAAATGAAATTACTCGTGAGTCTTGGATTCTTAATACTTTCCCTGAGTGGGGTACCTGGCTGAACGAAGAAATTGAAAACACTAAGGTTGAGCCAAACACTTTCTCTATGTGGTGGCTAGGTTGCACAGGTATCTGGCTAAAGAGTGAAGGCAACACTAACATCTCTATCGACTTCTGGTGTGGTACTGGTAAGAAGACGCAAAAGAACCAGTTCATGAAGAACCAACACCAGATGATGCGTATGGGTGGTGTTGAAGCGCTACAACCAAACCTACGTACCGCTATCTTCCCGCTAGACCCGTTTGCAATCAAAGAGATCGATGCAGTTCTAGCCTCTCACGACCATGCTGACCATATCGACGTAAACGTAGCAGCAGCGGTACTGCAAAACTGCGGTAGCCATGTGAAGTTTATCGGTCCACAAGCCTGTGTTGACCTATGGACTGGTTGGGGTGTGCCAGAAGAGCGCTGTGTTGTGGCTAAGGTTGGCGATGTGCTTGAAGTGGGCGATATGAAGATCCGCGTTCTAGATTCATTCGACCGTACTGCTCTAGTTACTCTACCTGAGGGCACCTCTTCTCATGATAAAGAGATCCTAGACGGTATGGACAAGCGTGCAGTGAACTACCTAGTCGAAACCACTGGTGGCTCTGTATACCACTCAGGTGACTCTCACTACTCAAACTACTATGCGGCGCACGGCAACGAGTATCAAATTGACGTGGCACTGCTTTCTTTCGGCGAAAACCCACGCGGTGTAACCGACAAGATGACCTCATCAGACATCCTACGTGCTGCTGAATCTCTAGACTGTGACGTAGTGATGCCGTTCCACCACGATATCTGGGCGAACTTCCAGAACGACCCTCGCGAAATCGAGGTGCTGTGGAATATGAAGAAAGACAGACTGCAATACAACTTTGCCCCATTCTTCTGGCAAGTAGGCGGTAAATACACCTACCCAACGGACAAGGGTCGCATGCACTATCAGCACTTCCGTGGCTTCAAGGATATCTTCCTGAACGAGCCAGAACTGCCATACAAAGCGTTCCTATAACCCCTCAAAGTGGAAGCTCAGGCTTCCACTTTTGCCTTTAGCCAACCGAACTAGGTAGAAGAATGACAAATATACTGGCTCAACTGAGTGAGCTCACCACCATAGTGGCAGATACAGGCGAGATTGAGGCGATAAAAAATACCAACCTCAAGACGCCACCACCAACCCATCTCTTATTCTAAAAGCGGCCCAAATCGATGAGTACCAAGGCTTATCCAACAGGCCATCGAATACGCCAAGAATCAAAGCCAAGATAAAGATGAGCAGGTTCAATTTGCCTGTGACATGCTGGCGGTCAACATAGGCAAAGAGATCCTAAAGACCATTCCTGGACGCATCTCCACCGAGGTGGATGCGCGTCTCTCCTATGACACAGAAAAGAGTGTGGCCAAGGCTCGTCAACTGATCGCTATGTATAACCAAGCGGGGATTTCCAATGAGCGTATCCTGATCAAGCTAGCCTCTACTTGGGAAGGTATCCGCGCCGCAGAAATCTTGGAAAAAGAGGGCATTAACTGCAACCTGACCTTACTGTTCTCTTTTGCTCAAGCCCGCGCCTGTGCTGAGGCAGATGTCTATCTGATCTCCCCATTTGTTGGTCGTATCATGGATTGGTACAAGGCCAAAGAAGGTCGCGATTTTGAACCTAGCGAAGACCCAGGAGTGATCTCCGTTACCCAGATATACAACCACTACAAACAGCACGGCTACAACACTGTAGTCATGGGAGCCAGTTTTAGGAACATCGATGAGATTTTAGAGCTTGCGGGCTGTGATCGCCTGACCATAGCACCACCTCTGCTAGCTGAGCTAGAAGCAAGCCAAGGCAAAGTTGAGGCTAAACTTGTGGACTCGAAAGGCACTGCTGAGCGCCCTGCCCCTATGAGCCAAGCCGAATTCCTATGGCAGCACAATCAAGACCCAATGGCGGTAGAAAAGCTGGCGGAAGGCATCCGTAACTTCGCTGTTGACCAAGGCAAGCTTGAGTCGATGATCGCTGAAAAGCTGTAAACCACACAAATAACCAAAGGGAGCCCGGAGCTCCCTTTTGTATCTAAATACTGGAAACAAATATGGACAGAAAAAACCTCGCCAATGCAATCCGCGCGCTAAGTATGGATGGTGTACAAAAAGCTAACTCTGGTCACCCAGGCGCCCCAATGGGGATGGCTGATATTGCCGCAGTATTATGGCGTGGTCACTTGAACCACAACCCTTCAAACCCAGAGTGGGCTGACCGCGACCGTTTTGTACTTTCAAACGGCCACGGCTCTATGCTGATCTACTCTCTGCTTCACCTATCAGGTTACGAGCTATCTATCGATGACCTGAAAAACTTCCGTCAGCTTCACTCTAAGACTCCTGGTCACCCAGAGTATGGCTATGCACCGGGTATCGAGACTACAACTGGTCCACTAGGTCAGGGCGTGACTAACGCAGTAGGTATGGCAATTGCTGAGAAAGCGCTAGCTGCTCAGTTCAACAAGCCAGGCTTTGATATCGTTGACCACTTCACTTATGTATTCATGGGTGATGGCTGTCTAATGGAAGGTATCTCTCACGAAGCGTGTTCTCTTGCAGGTACTCTAGGCCTAGGCAAGCTGATCGCATTCTGGGATGACAACGGCATCTCTATCGATGGTGAAGTTGAAGGTTGGTTCTCTGACGATACTCCTAAGCGTTTTGAAGCGTACGGCTGGCATGTAATCCCAGCGGTAGACGGCCACGATGCTGACGCTATCAACGCAGCAATTGAGGCAGCTAAGGCAGACCCACGTCCAACTCTTATCTGTACTAAGACTATCATCGGTTTTGGTTCTCCAAACAAAGCGGGTTCTCACGACTGTCACGGCGCACCACTGGGTGAAGCTGAAATCGCAGCAGCACGTGAATTCCTAGGTTGGGAACACGCACCATTTGAAATCCCTGCTGACATCTACGCTGAGTGGGATGCTAACGAAGCGGGTAAAGCGAAAGAAGCAGCTTGGAACGATAAGTTCGAAGCATACGCAAAAGAGTTCCCTGCGGAAGCAGCTGAGCTTAAGCGTCGTGTAAACGGCGATCTACCAGCTGAGTGGGAAGCGAAGACAGCTGAAATCATCGCTGACCTTCAAGCAAACCCAGCGAATATCGCATCACGTAAAGCATCTCAGAATGCACTAGAAGCGTTCGGAAAGATGCTACCTGAATTCATGGGCGGCTCTGCTGACCTTGCACCATCGAACCTAACCATGTGGTCTGGTTCTAAGTCGCTTGAAGCTCAAGATTTCTCAGGCAACTACATCCACTACGGTGTGCGTGAGTTCGGTATGACAGCGATCATCAACGGTATCGCACTGCACGGTGGCTTCGTACCTTACGGTGCTACCTTCCTGATGTTCATGGAGTACGCGCGTAACGCTATGCGTATGGCAGCTCTGATGAAGGTTCAGAACATCCAGGTTTACACTCACGACTCAATCGGTCTGGGTGAAGATGGCCCAACGCACCAGCCTGTAGAGCAACTTGCTTCTCTACGTGTGACTCCAACATGAGCACATGGCGTCCATGTGACCAGGTTGAGTCTGCAGTAGCTTGGAAACTGGCTATCGAGCGTAAAGACGGTCCAACATCGCTTATCTTCTCTCGCCAAAACCTTGCACAGCAAGAGCGTGACGCTGAGACAGTAGCCAACATCGCTAAGGTGGTTACATCCTGAAAGATTGTGAAGGTACGCCTGAGCTGATCATCATCGCGACTGGCTCTGAGGTTGAGCTAGCAGTAGCAGCACAAGCTGAGCTTTCTGCACAGGGCAAAGCGGTACGTGTAGTGTCTATGCCTGCAACCGACGTGTTCGATAAGCAAGACGAAGCATACCGTGAGGCGGTTCTACCATCTTCAGTAACCAAGCGCATCGCAGTTGAAGCGGGCATCGCTGATTACTGGTACAAGTACGTTGGCTTCGGCGGCAAGATCATCGGTATGACTACCTTCGGTGAATCTGCACCAGCAGGTGAACTGTTCAAGATGTTTGGCTTTACCACCGAAAATGTGGTGAAGAGTGCACAAGAGCTTTTGGGCTGATCAGCCGTGAATTGAGGAAAACCGAGTCAGATGGCTCGGTTTTTTAAAATTATTTTCGTGAATGAAAAACAGGCAACTCATTGATATGAATGCAGATCACGTTTTTGTGCAATATTTAGACACTCATTTTTCATTTTTGGGACTTGATTAAAGTTTATACAAGTGCAAAATACGCGCACCTGAATAGTCTTCCGAGGGTGTGAGCTAAAGATGTTGTTTTTCTACGCTGTTGCGACCGCTTCTGCGACCGCATTGAGTCTACTAAGCATTAAACGATTCACTGAAACAAGAAAGAAAACAAAGTGTAGAAAGTGAAACCCAGCAACAACTAAGCCAATACCTCAATATCTATATCGATGCTGAGCGCAAATACGATGCTATCAAGAGTGAGTTTGCAGTGAAGTCTCGCTTCTATCAGCAAACCCCGGTTACGGTTCGTGGCGAGTATTCAGATGAGATGATGGTGCTACAAGCACAACTTGAAGCACACAAACACCGCTACTTTGAAGCGAAGCGCAATTACCTAAGCCTAGGTAAAGCTCTAGTTTGATAAGCAGGCCTCTCGGCCTGTTTTTTTATACGTTCTGCCCGGCTACGAAGCCTGAACTCCAGCACCAACAGAAATTGTAGCCACCAAGCCAACCGGTAACATCCATCACCTCACCGATGAAATACAGGTCTGAGATAGTCTTGCACTCCATGGTCTTAGAAGAGAGGTGATCGGTATCTACACCACCCAAAGTGACCTCAGCAGTTCTATACTTCTGTACCATTTGGCACGATCTGCCAGCCCTCTAACAAGTCTACGATTTGATCATACTCTTTATGATTCAACTGCTTAAGTGGCTTGTCAGTCAGCTGTTTACGCTCAATCAGCACCTCAACCAAGCGCTTGGGTAGTACTTTACTTAGGGTGTTCTTAATGGTCTGGTTTGGGTGTTTTTCGCGACTCTGGACTAGCAATTCTTTGACATCTGCTTCTGGCACTAGGTTGATAGTCACCTTCTGTCCCGCTTGCCAATACGATGAGATCTGCAATACCGATGGCCCAGACAAGCCTCTGTGAGTGAATAGCAAAGCTTCTTTGAACATGGTGCCATCCTCAGCGTAGATCTCGGCTGGAATCGCGATACCCGATAGCTCGCTAAAGTCGATTTTGTCTTGCTTGTGCAAAGTGAAAGGCACTAAGCCAGCCGTGGTTGGTACCACACTTAAACCAAACTGCTCAGCCAATTGATAACCAAACGGAGTCGCTCCCAGCTTAGGCATAGACAGACCACCAGTGGCAACCACCAGCGATTCACACTCAATACGATGACCATTAGCAAGCAAGGTAAAACCAGAGTCGGTCTTTTCGATATCGGTAACAGCTATCTGATAGCGGAACTGAACGAAATTACTGTCGCACTCATCTAGAAGCATCTGCACGATTTGCTTAGCGGAATCGACACAAAACAATTGCCCATGGTCACGCTCTTCAAACTCGATGCCATGCTTGCTCACCATAGAGATGAAGTCCCAGTTGGTGTACTGAGAAAGAGCTGATTTTACGAAGTGCGGGTTGCTACAGATGAAGTTTGCCGCAGACACATCGTAGTTGCTGAAATTACAGCGACCACCGCCAGAGATTAGAATTTTTCGACCCGGTTTTTTTGCATGATCCAGCACCAAAACCTTACGTCCACGCTTCCCTGCTTCGGCGGCACACATCATTCCCGACGCGCCAGCACCAATTACCACAACATCAAAGCGTTCACTCATCTCTCTACTCTCTGCGACCAAAAAACAAAAAAGGACATGCGCAATACGCATGCCCTTTGCGGGTGTATTGTACTCACTTGCTTGTGACTTGCAATCTAGACGCTAAATGCCGCAATCAAGGTAACAAACAGTAATGCACAACTCAGGATGAAGAGCTCTCGAACCTTATCGCATTTCTCAACGAACACAGGGTCATGATGTTCTTTGTATTCGCGACCGCGAAGATAATGGAAGAGTCGGAACTGTTTGACGACGTTCCCTTGAGTAGTAAAGAAACCTCGACCGTCTACCTGTTGATATAGTAAAGGGTGAGCTTCTCGCATTACGAATATGAGCGTTCGTAACGTGCTTATATAACGGACAAAATTGACTGTAGTGACAGTCAAAAGCGCAAAAATAATCAAATCCCCACTGATCATCTCTCTTCCTCCCTAAGCCTCAAGGAGTAGCCAGACGATCAGTGCAAGATCGTTAGAGTCGAGTAGCTGAAGCCTACTCTGCGGCTACATCCATTATTGAGGTTGAACCTTCTTTCGCCATGGTCGCTAGGTCTTTGTCGATGAAGAACAGAGCTTGGCCGTTCTCACCTACTAGTTCTAGCTTGTCTAAAATCCCTTTAAACAATTTCTCTTCTTCGTGTTGTTCTGCCACATACCACTGCAAGAAATTGAACGTTGAGTAATCTTGACTAGCAAAGGCTGCGTGCGCGAGTTTGTTGATCTTTTCCGTAATCATACACTCGTGCTCGTAGGTCTCGCGGAACACCTCACCTAAGGTTGCAAACTCAGAGCGTGGAGCCTCAATTGAGCCTAGAATAGGCATTGAACCTGTCTCGCTAACATAGGTGAAAAGTCGTTGCATGTGCTCCATTTCTTCGGTGGCGTGTTTGCGCATAAATTCCGCTGCGCCTTCGAAGCCTTTGTCTTCGCACCAAGCACTCATTTGTAAGTATAGATTGGATGAGAAAAATTCTAGGTTAATTTGCTCATTTAGTTTATCTACCATTTCTTGTGCCAGCATAAGACGTTCCCCTTGTTCTCTAAATACCGCTGATTAGCAATAAATATAACACGCTCACCGTTGCCGATTGCTAATAAAAATTGCTCCAAATCAAAAATCCCGTCCATTAAGTAGTGAAATCTTGCAACTTTGGATCACTCTAGCAGAATCAATTTTACGGACTGCTAAACTGAAAATAGAGAATAAAAACAACAAGGAGACCGTCATGAGCTATCAACACATAGTAGTCGCTGTAGACCTAGGCGATCACAGTGAATATCTAGTAAAGAGAGCAGCTAACCTAGCCAAAGCGGTGGGTGCTGAGCTTTCTCTGATCCATATCGATGTAAATTACAACAACATCTACGCTGGGCTTATCGATGTAAACCTTGTAGATAATCAGGCTGCAGTAACCAAGCACTCGACCGATAAACTACAGACCTTGGCTGAGCATGTAGATTATCCAATCGCCAACGTCATGGTTGGACGAGGAGACTTAGCTGAAGAGTTGTCAGATGCTATTAAGAAACAGGGCTTTGACCTAGTTGTTTGTGGTCACCACCACGACTTCTGGGGTAAGTTGCTGTCGAATACTAGGCATTTGGTACACGATATGCCAATCGACCTTTTGGTTGTGCCGCTCGATTAACACAGAAAGCAAAAAGGCCCTCACTGAGGGCCTTTTTTAATGTAGATGTTTGCTGCTGGCTTGCACATTTGAGGCTTCGAAGACCTCGTTTAGATGAGCATCCAGTTTTGCTCGCTTCTGAGTCAGTTTCTGCTCTTTTTTCAGGAGCTTCTTTAAGTTTCTTGTACAGCTTTTTCTGTTGTTTTAACGCTTTACGCTGTTTCTTCAGCGCTTTCTCGTTGATACGAGGCTCAAGCTCTACTACCTCGGCAGTTTCCGTTCGCTTCATTTTTGCCTTAGCAACCGCTCGCTCTGCTCGCTTGATCTGTGGCTTGCTTGGCTTAACCTCAACAACGGTTTTTTCTGGCTTCTTAACCTCAGAAATCGTCTGAGTCTGTTTAGCTTCTGCTACCAGTGCGCACTCTTCTACTATCTCGAGAGATGGATTCGCACTGCGACATGCCTTCGGAGGTATCGGAGTCGGCTTGCACAAATTGGCACTTTTATCCGCAGAGCGGGCACAAGAGCGGCACACAAACTTAGGTTCAGCCACGATGGAATAGACTGCCCCCATACTCGCTGCAATAGTGCGTCGATTTAATTTGCACATTTTCTTAGCCATAACACCTCACTAGCCAAAAAAGAAATAAGAATGATTATTACTTAGATATAGTGGCGAGGTAAAGGCAATTCAAGTTTTAATTTTGGCTATCCATGGCCGACTTCACATACACGTCAAAGCGGTTCTTTTTAGTCTCGATAGCCATGCTAGGTTTTTTCTCATCGAGCCAATTAGCATAATCGGGACGCTTAACCACAACCCGTTTAGTTGCAAGCTCAAGAGCTGGTGTTAGCAAACCATCGGCATCGAGATCAGCACCCACTAAGTGCTGGAATACGCGCATCTCTTTCTTTACCAGAGCGCTTTTCTTTTTGTTCTCTGGGTGAGGGTACATAGGGTCGAGATAGACCACATCAGGCTTCACGAACCTGAATCTTCTGCCAGTTTAGATAGCGCATCTAAGCTTGAGGCGTGCAGAAGGCTCATTCGTTCGCTCACCCAAGTACCAATCTCAGGGTCGGACTTGGCGCGCTTAAGACCATCATCAAGAAGAGCGGCAACCACAGGGTGGCGCTCCACCATCTGCACCTTGCACCCAAGAGAAGCGAGAACAAAAGCATCACGCCAAGGCCTGCGGTGCCGTCTAGCACATTCGGGGTCACACCCTTATTAAGGCCAGCGGCCTTCGCAATGGCTTGGCCTTTACCGCCACCGAATTTGCGACGGTGGGCCACAGCGCCACCAGCGAAATCAACAAAGATAGAACCCAGTTTAGGTTCATCCAGCTTTTTCAGCTCAAGCTTATCTTCTAGAACCAAGGCAAAAACGCTCTCTGGATCGTGCTTCAATCCCCAGCGCTCAGCCAATTCACTCAGCTCAGATTGACGCTCTTGGGATGCCAACAGTTGAATCTGCAAGCTCTTCTCTCTTCAGTAATTTTTCAAACAGGATATAGTTTATCTTATTCCACTATAAGTTTCGGGGAAATCTAATGAATCCAACACCTCTGCTCGATCAGTTGGACAAAGACATTCTAAAAACCTTGATGATAGATGCTCGCACTCCCTATGCAGAGATGGCGAAGCAGTTTCATGTCAGCCCAGCAACTGTGCATGTGCGCATTGAGAAGATGAAAGGAGCTGGAGTCATTGAAGGGACTGAGGTGGTCGTGAATACCAAGATGCTTGGCTACGACGTGTGTTGCTTTATCGGCATCAACCTCAACGCGGCTAAAGATTATCACTCGGCTCTAGAGAAGCTTAATGCCCTAGACGAAGTGGTTGAAGCTTATTACACCACAGGTGCCTACAGCATTTTCGTTAAGCTGATGTGCCGCAGTATTGAAGAGCTGCAACACGTGCTGATCAACAAACTTCAGGCTATCGATGAGGTGCAATCTACTGAAACCCTTATCTCGCTACAGAACCCAATCAACAGAAATGTGAACCCATAAAAACGCCAGCTGATGCTGGCGTTTTTAGTTCTGTTAGGCGCTGATGCCTGAGTGTCGAAGCAAGGCATTGATCTCTGGCTCACGGCCACGGAAGCGTTTGAATAGCTCCATAGGCTCCTCACTGCCACCCATCTCAAGGATGTTGTTGAGGAAACTCTTACCTGTAGTCTCGTTGAAGATGCCCTCTTCCTCAAAGCGAGAGAACGCATCTGAAGACAGCACCTCAGCCCAAAGATAGCTGTAGTAACCCGCGCTGTAGCCACCAGCAAAAATATGGCTAAATGCGTGGGAGAAACGGTTCCACTCTAGGCTAGGAAGAACGGCTACCTTCTCTTTCACCTCAGCCAGTGTCTCAAGAACGCGAGCACCTATCTCTGGATCGAATTCGGTATGCAGAGTGAAGTCAAACAATCCGAATTCTAGCTGACGCAGGATAAACATCGCCGACTGGAAGTTTTTCGCTGCTAGCATTTTCTCGAGCATTTCTTTCGGAAGTGGCTCACCGGTTTCGAAGTGACCCGAGATAAAGGCTAGCGCCTCTTCTTCCCAACACCAGTTTTCTAGGAACTGACTTGGCAATTCAACCGCATCCCACGGCACGCCATTGATACCAGACACTGAAGACACATCGATCTGGGTCAGCATGTGGTGGATACCATGGCCAAATTCATGGAACAGAGTGGTTACTTCGTTGTGAGTAAACAGCGCAGGCTTGTCACCCACTGGCTTGTTGAAGTTACAGGTTAGATACGCCACTGGCGTTTCTAGCGTGCCATCGATGGTGGTACGACGTACTCGGCACTCATCCATCCATGCACCACCACGCTTGTGTTCACGGGCATACAAATCAAGATAGAAGCTACCACGAACTTCTCCCTGCGGGTTGTAGATATCAAAGAAGCGCACAGATTCGTGCCATACATCCACACCCTTGCGCTCTTGTACTGTCATACCAAAGACGCGCTTAAGCACCTCGAATAGACCAGAAATCACTTTATCTTCAGGGAAGTATGGGCGCAGGTCTTCGTCAGAGATGCTGAATAGACTCTGCTTCTGCTTTTCACTGTAGTAAGCAATGTCCCATAGGTTTAATTCATGAACGTCATACTCCGCATGGGCAAACAGTGCTAGCTCTTCAACCTCGCGCTCACCTTGTGCTTTGGCCTTGGTTGCTAGGTCATTTAGGAAACCAAGTACCTGCTCGGTAGACTCTGCCATCTTAGTGGCAATGGAACGTTCACTGTAGTTAGAGAAGCCCAACATACGCGCAATCTCATGACGAAGCTTAAGCTGCTCAGCCATGATCTCTGAGTTATCCCACTGACCTGCATTTGGACCACGATCAGACGCACGGGTGTTGTACGCTTCATACATCTCACGGCGCAGTTCTTGATTGTCACAGTAAGTTAATACTGGAATATACGAAGGCATCTCTAGTGTTAGTAGATAACCCTCAAGCTCTTTCGCCTCAGCCGCCGCTTTAGCTGCCTCTAGTGCAGACTCTGGCATACCTGAAAGCTCAGATACATCTGTGATGTGCTTTGACCAACCCATGGTGGCATCAAGAACGTTGTTTGAGAACTTAGACGCAAGCTCGGAGAGTCGCTTACTGATCTCACCGTATCTGTGCTGTTCATCTGCAGGTAGACCAATACCAGATAGCTCGAAATCACGCAGTGCATCGGTAATAGATTTTTGCTTAGCCTGAGACAGACGCTCAAACTCACCAGAGTTCTTGATGGTCTTATAGGCTTCGTACAATCCCTTGTGCTGACCAACCCAAGTGCTGAACTCAGACAGTAGTGGCAAGCAGCTCTCGTACGCTTCACGAAGTTCTTCACTGTTAGCAACCGAGTTCAAATGGCTCACAGGAGACCAAAGGCGAGAAAGAACCGAATCGGTTTCATCGATAGGCAAGCAGATGTTGTCCCAAGTCGGATTTTCATTCCCTTCTAGAACCAGGTCAATCTTATGACGCAGTCTGCGATTGCCTTTTCCACAGCAGGCTTAACATGCTCAGGCTTAATGTCCGAAAACGGAGGTAAATCAGTAAAATCAAGCAACGGGTTAGGCATTGGAAGTTCCCTTTTGTTTTATCTTATAGATACTTAGATTGCGACAGCTTAGGCGTTTTTCAAGTATACTGGCGTGAGACTCTATATCGATCATTCCTAGGAGATACTGTGCTCAGTTATCGCCACAGCTTTCATGCTGGCAACCATGCAGACGTTGTTAAACACATAGTTCAAAGTCTAATCCTAGATGCGCTAAAGCAAAAGGATAAGCCTTTGTATATCACGATACCCATTCGGGTGTGGGTCGCTATGACCTAACCATGAATGGTCTGAAAAAACCGGTGAATACAAGCAAGGTATCGCTAAGATCTGGCAACAAGCTATGCCAGAAGAGCTAACCAGCTATCTAGACTCTATTCGCACCCTAAACCAAGGCGAAGACCTAAGATACTATCCTGGCTCTCCACGCGTTGCGCGTGCACAGCTACGCAAGCAAGACCGCATGGTTTTAACTGAGCTGCACCCGAGTGATTTCCCACTTCTTGAGCAAGAGTTCCACCGTGACCGTCAGGTACGCATCTACAAAGAAGATGGCTTTAAGCGCCTAAAGGCGAGCCTGCCACCTCAAGAGCGTCGCGGACTAGTACTTATCGACCCACCGTATGAGCTAGCCAAAGAATACCGCGATGTTGTGAACGCCATTGCACAAAGTTACAAACGCTGGGCTACTGGCATCTATGCGATTTGGTATCCTGTGGTGAATCGCTACGATATCGATGACATGCTTGAGGGCCTTGAAGGCCTGGGCATTAGAAAGATTTTGCAGATTGAACTAGGGGTGTCCCCAGACACAAACGAACGCGGTATGACGCATCTGGGATGATCGTCATCAACCCGCCATGGAAGCTAGAAAGCCAAATGAAAGAAATTCTGCCATTGCTTAAGCAAGCAATCGCACCTTCAACTGGTCACTTCAAGGTTGAATGGGTTGTACCTGAGTAAAAGGCACCCCATATAAAAAATACACAAGGAATTTGGAGAAAATAATGGTAACTCATTTTGATTACATCTGTATTGGTGGCGGCAGTGGCGGCATCGCTTCTGCAAACCGTGCGGCTATGTATGGCGCTAAGGTAGCTTTGATTGAAGCGAAAGACCTTGGCGGTACCTGTGTGAACGTTGGCTGTGTGCCTAAAAAGGTAATGTGGCACGGCGCTCAGGTAGCTGAAGCGATGAACCTATACGCTGAAGACTACGGCTTCGATGTGGATGTAAAAGGCTTCAACTGGTCTACCCTAGTGGAGAACCGTCAGGCTTACATCGGTCGTATCCACCAATCTTATGACCGTGTGCTAGGCAACAATAAGGTTGAGGTAATCAAGGGTTTTGCTAAATTTGTTGACGCGAAAACCGTTGAAGTAAATGGCGAGCACTACACCGCAGACATATCCTTATCGCTGTTGGCGGTCGTCCGACTATTCCAAATATCCCTGGCGCCGAACACGGTATCGATTCGAACGGTTTCTTCGATCTAGCCGAGCAACCTAAGCGTGTTGCCGTTATCGGTGCGGGCTATATCGCGGTTGAGATCGCTGGCGTACTGAGTGCACTTGGTACTCAAACCGACCTATTCGTACGTAAAGAGTCTCCACTTCGTAGCTTTGATCCTATGATCATCGAGACCCTTACTGAAGTAATGGCTGCTGAAGGCCCAACACTTCACACTCACTCAGTACCAAAAGAGGTAGTGAAAGAGGAAGACGGCAGCCTGACTCTGCACCTAGAGAATGGCAACAGCCACAACGTTGATACCCTTATCTGGGCTATCGGTCGTCACCCAACCACAGACGCTATCAATCTAAGTGCGGCTGGTGTTGAGACCAATGACCGTGGCTACATCAAGGTAGACGAGTATCAACAAACTAACGTTGATGGCATCTACTGCGTAGGTGACATCATGGAAGGTGGTATCGAGCTAACTCCTGTTGCGGTTAAAGCGGGTCGTCAGCTTTCTGAGCGTCTATTCAACAACAAACCAGACGCTAAGATGGACTACAAGCTAGTCCCGACTGTGGTATTCAGCCACCCACCAATCGGCACTATCGGTCTGACTGAACAAGAAGCAGTTGCAGAGTTTGGCGAAGAGAACGTTAAGGTGTACACCTCTGGCTTCACTGCTATGTACACAGCGGTAACTAAGCACCGTCAACCTTGTAAGATGAAGCTGGTATGTGCAGGCGACGATGAGAAAGTTGTCGGCCTACACGGCATCGGCTACACAGTTGATGAGATGATCCAAGGCTTTGGTGTTGCGATGAAGATGGGCGCAACTAAAGCTGACTTCGACTCTGTTGTGGCTATCCATCCAACGGGCTCTGAAGAATTCGTTACTATGCGCTAATCGCAGATTTCGAAACGAAAAATGCCAGCAATATTGCTGGCATTTTTTATATCTCAAATCTAATCAGTTGATACCGATGCTGTATCTGTAACTAAAGGAGGTTCATACTGATGAACGTTAAGAAGTTCATTCACACCCGCTACTTCTACGCTAGTGATAGTAAGAGCAACATCTTCATTAGAAACCTTAAAGTTAATCGTACCTAGCGTCAGTCCCTCTTGCGCTGGAACTCCGTAGAATAGGTCTCCTAACTCTTCACTAACCGCATAAAGGATCACATAGCCCTGTTGCTTATCACCATCAGAACCGGTCCAGACAATCTGCTCACCAAGGTCATTTTCCAATGCTTGGAACATCCCATGACCCGTTACGGTTGAATTTGCAGTGTCGAGGGAACTCGCCTCTACCTCAAAAGCCACCTTGGCATTCAATACCCCACTGCTGTGAGGCATAGTAAGGGCAAAACTGGCAAAACTGTCTTCTTCAACAGACTGAGTTGATTGAGCATTTGATGATGGTATCACTGCAAATACGTTCTCAGATAAACCCTCGACAGTAACTACCGATTCAATGGTATTTCCATTGCTGATACTCGCCGTAATGGTTGCACTGCCGTAGTCGAGTGCTTTCACTCTGATTGCCGAGCCACCGTGCTCGATAGAGCTTATCTCTAGCACAGAGGTATCGCTAACAGACCAATTTATCTTACCTGGGTCTCCCGCATTGCTCGCAATGACATCATAGGTCACGTTTTTCTCAGCATCCCAAGCCTCTTCAACATTTAAAGAGATATTCCCCTGTGAACCCTCAGCAGCAGATTCATCATCACAGCCCGCTAGAGCAAAACACGTAGCAAGCAGAGCAAACAGCAGTTTATTTTTAGTCAACATATCAATCATGGCTCCCTTGTTATTTGTGCATGTCTAGTTCTTGATAAATGGTATAGAAATCTTTCATATCGATAACTTCATCCCCATTAACATCAGCTCGAGAAGAACCCCAGCGGATATGGCGCCAGTAGCCATCCCCAAGGCTTGAGTTTGAACCCATAAATCGTTGCACCATAGCTAGGTCAGCAAGGTCAATTTTGGTATCGCTGATAAACTCGCCAGCAGTCGCACCACCAGCCACATCACCGAATGGGTAGACTGATTTAAACGCCACTCTATCTTTGATTTCCATAGCATAGGTAGGTGTTTGCTCGAGAGCCTGCTGGTTGTTTACTGCTAAGCTAGTAATTTCGATCTCAGTGTAAGAGTCGTCTTTACTCGCTTTACCGGTTGATACCTCAGGGTTGGTTTCAAAGCTGAAGCTTGCGATGGATTCTTTGGTCATATCTGATGTACAAGAACGTTCGACACACACCAAGTTCACAGTCATCTCCACTTTTGCACCTAGCTCAGGGTCTTCAGCATCAACAATAGGCTCATAAGAGTAATCCAATACACTGAAGCCATTCAGTCCTTCGATAAATGCAGTATCTGCATAAACGCTGTCTGTCACCTCAACCTTATCGTCCTCGATGGTTTTGGTATGAATGGTAAATTTCAGTTCCACATCCTGAACTTGCTGCAGTGATGACATTTCTAGATCAAATGCGACTGTCTCTCCTGGCTCTGCAAAAGCCTGATTGTTCTCGTTCAAAACCTTGAGCGCATAGATATTGTTTACTGGCTCAGTGACTGTCACTTCAATGGTGTTTGACTCGACTCCAGGTGCAGAAGCAGTGATATGTGAAGTACCCGGCTTAATTGCCTTTATAAGTATTTCTTTGTTCGAATGCTCTTCCACTAACTCAACGGCACCATTACCCATGACACTCCAATCAAGCTCAACACCTTTAAGAGCATTCACTTCAGGAGAAGCCTTAGCGGTAATGGTTTCGTAAGTGCCGGCAGGCAAAGTTGTCTCAGTTTTAGTCAGCCATTTGTTGCCGCCAAACTCTTCTTGATCATCGTATTCAATTTGAATGTCTACCTGCTCTATCTCGGTTGGTTCAGTCTCTCCAAACCTTTGAGCGAAATTGATGTAATCATCGAAGTGATTCCACTTATCAAGGAAGTAGCCTTCCTCACCAGTAGTGTAATCACCATCACCCTCTAGCTCATCGATATGAGGCGAGTAAGACCTGTGAGAGATAGTGTTGTTCGCCATATCAATATTCATGATACGCAGATAACCTTTGCCACTTTTCTCTCCACAGTTTTCTGGATAGACATCACTACAGGTCTCGTCGTCTTCATAGAGATTTGGTAGTCGACTAAGATCTGATTTACCGGGAGGCCATTGGCATTGGTTCTCACTATGTTGTACGCACCATTGGATGGCGCTGGAGAGGAGTGACCATTGATAGTCATGAAGATCTGGTCTTCGTGTTTAATAAACTCTTCCCACATCTGGATAGGGTCTTTGGTTTCAAAGCCAGAGAAAACATTGTTGGTAAAGCCTAGGTCACCATTCTCGCCCACCAATCGGTGAGTCACGAGAATGGTAGGTAAGTTCGGATAGCTGCGCAGGATAGCTCGTCCCCAATCCAAGTGCTCTTCGGTTGGGTCGATAGACATATTCAAAATAAGGAAGTCACGGCCGGTAGCTGAGAACCTAAATGCCGTCACCAATCCATCTTCTGATGCACCCAAGAAATCATCACGACCTTCGAAGCGGTGCGGTCCGTAGTGCTTTACATAATTGTCGCCATTAACCAGCTCCCAAGACGAAGCCGTTTTATCAATGTCATGGTTACCAATCGTGGTGCTGTATGGGATACCTGCATCATCCAGCACCTTCATAGACTCATTGGCGTGCTCCCACTCCCACTCGTTTTGGCCTTTCTGGACGATATCACCCACATGAATAACAAACTGAATATCCTCTTTGGCTGCATTTGCTGCCAACCATTCGGTCTGCTTAGTGAATATCTCTGGATAGTTAAAGGTGAGGTATTGCGTGTCCGGTAAGATCGCAATCTTAAAGTTATCACCAAGGTCCACTCTTTCTATTCCTGGAACCTCAGCAAAAACAGCCTGAGAGGCAAGTCCAGCAATCGAAAGCGCTAGTGCCTGTTTCTTAAGTTTTTGTATGCCCATTACTTCCTTTAAACTCCTTGTCAGTTAATGGAATAATCTGGCGGAAGTTTATAAACGGGCTTTATTACATTTTGTTACAGACGGGATTTCAGTAATATTACTGAGACTCTAAAACCATTGATCACAGTAATATCTGGCGATGAGAGAATAAGCCTTTCGTTATGGATTTAATCAAGAAAGAGTATGCAAGAGACTGATAAATATGCATTTATAAGCAGACACAAAAGAAGGCTTGGTTTACGTAAATATCAGGGCTCACTAAAGAGTATTTACTATCTGGCGTACCAAATGTTTTGGGCTATTTTTTATTTTTTGAGGCTCACAAAAGTGTCAGCAGAGCAGCTATTTGCGCACTTCCCTAATAAACGCACTCTCAAAACCAGTCACTGTTTTTAGTTGGGTTAACTCAAGGCGAACTTGGGAGAAGTCATCATAGGGACCGATAAGGCAGCGCATGCCCTTTTTCTCCTGCTTGTTCCAGATAGATGCTGATACATTAGGGTAAAGGGTTTCTACCTGCTGCATGGTGAGGCCTTCTGGGAATAGACCACACTGGATCCAGAAAGTGGAATTTTTATGCTTGGGCTTGCTGTTGCCCCATAGTGCATTTCCTACTGGGCACTCTTCGCCAAGCTCTGCGGGCTTCTCATAGGAAGATTGAGTGGCCGAGCAAAGATACTGACCAGCCTGAGCGCCGAAGCTCAAGATGCTTGCTACCAAGACTGCTAGAACACCAATACCCTTTGCCATTCGTTAACCCCTTCAATCCATTGAAAGAAATGCTGTTCTGAATAGTGTAAGCGGTGTGCAATCTTTTTCAAACCGCTCGCATAATATTAGAGCTTGCCTGAATCATTGGTAGCTGACTTAGATATGCATCACACCTTTCTTCACCGAGCTCATGTCTAAATTCACGTACTAACATATCAAGCAAAGAAATCAGTATCATCACCTCTCGATAGGCTTGTGCAAGGCAGGCTTCAGGAGAATTGAACAAGGTGTTGTCAGCATTTACGCCAATACGAGTCATGATCTGATGCAACGAATAACGCACCTGACGCACACGATACTCGCTGACGCTCCCACCCTGTCTTGCTAGATTTGATAGCACCAGATAGTCCTGCTTGGCCTCATCGAACTGCTTGAGTTGCTTTTCAAAGAAACAACTCGAGATAGGTGCGACACCATTTTGAATACTGGCACCGCGAAAGATGTTCATATAGCTTCTTTCTTGCTGAAATAAACCAGCTTTAGGCTACGATCTTCATCGAAAACCTTCTCAATCACCTCTTTTATCGCCTTGGTGTAAAAATCGTAATGAGAAAGAAATAGCTCTGCATTGTTCTTCACTTCAGACATCTGTATCTGCTTTTCGACCTTGGAAATCTGATTTTCTGTCTGCTTAGCTCTATGAATCGAGGCGACCAAGGCCATCATGGGATAGATGCCCACATGATCATAAATGGGAAGCGAGAAGTCTCATACAGCGCCTGCATGCCTTCGGCATCAAAGGTAATAGCAACATCTTTAAAAGAGATCAGGAACACTACCATGGCCCAGAAGAAGGGCACGGTCAGGGCAAGATAGAACACCGGTTGAGACAAGATAGGCTCGTCGGTAATGGTCAGCAAACCTAGGGATGGGGACTTGTTCTTGCGCTTGCAGTAAATGCTGTAGATAAGACGGATACAAAAGGCGTTAACTCCGGCGAAAATAAACAAGATCACCGGGAAATAGCTCAGTGTGGAGACTTCCACCAATAGCAACATCAACACGATAAGTGCGATGAGTTTATACCTGTATTCAACGATTAACTGATTTGCCGACACTGCGTGACCTAGATCTCAATTTGCAACCCAGCAAAGACTAGCAATACAGCAACGAACATTGTTAAAAGTACGTCAAAACAGAGGCTTACGGACAAAAAATGACCGTCACTTGGACGGCATTTTTACGACAAATGGATATTAACCCTTATAGATTTTCGGGTTGAATACATCACGTAGCCAGTCACCTAGAAGGTTGATTACCAGACTAGAGTTACTAGCACGATACCTGGGAAGGCAGTAATCCACCAAGCACCAGAGAAGATGTAGTTAAAGCCAGTACTGATAAGTGCACCCAGAGACGGTTGGTCTACCGGTAGGCCAAGACCTAGGAAAGAAAGCGCAGCCTCTGACATGATGGCGTTCGCAATCTGTACCGTAGAGATAACCAAGATTGGTGACAAGCAGTTTGGCAGGATATGGCGGAACATGATGCGCGGTGCTTTAAAGCCCATTACACGCGCCGCTTCTACATACTCTTTCTTCTTCTCTGCCAATACAGATGCACGGATAGTACGCGCATACTGAGGCCATTCCGCGATACCGATTATCACCACCAGCATGACCACGGCGTATTGACTATAGAACTCACCACCGAAACTGGCCTTAAAGATAGCCGATACGATGATCGCAACCATCATGGTTGAGAACGACAGCTGGATATCTGCAAAACGCATTAGGAAGCTATCGATACGGCCACCGAAGTAACCTGCTGATAGGCCGATCACGATACCCAGAACCATCTGTAGGCCTACCGCAAGGAAGCCGATAGTCAGAGATAGACGCGCACCGTATAGGATGGTTGAGAAGATATCACGACCTTGCTCATCGGTACCCAATACAAAGTTTGCATCACCGTACTCCATCCATGAAGGAGGAAGCTCGGCATCCATGATATCGATAGAGGTCAGGTCATACGGGTCTGTCGGCGCGATGATAGGAGCTGCAAGTGCTGCCACTAAGAAGCAGGCAAACACGAATGCACTGAACATCGCGACCTTATCGCGCAAGAAATAGTAAAGAATGTCAGAGTTTTTAATACGCTCCCAACGACTTGGAGCTGCTGCTACTTGTTCCATGATTATGCTCCTTTGCCAGTTAGGTTAACGGTTGGGTTGATCAATCCGTACAACAGGTCAACGATGGTGTTAGTTACCACGAAGATAAGACCTACGAAGATTACGTAGCTGTGATTAGCGGGGTATCTACACGGTTGATTGCCTCAAGGAACAAGAAGCCCATACCTGGCCACTGGAATACGGTCTCAGTCAGGATGGTGTATGCCACCATGGTACCTATCTGTACACCACCTACGGTCAGTACAGGAAGCATGGTGTTCTTCAGCGCGTGCTGATAGTGGATCTTCTTAAGTGGTAAGCCTTTCGCCTTGCCGAACTTGATGTACTCAGAACCTAACACCTCAAGCATCTCTGCACGCACTAGACGGATAAACAGAGGTAGCATGATAGAGGCCAGCGATACACAAGGAAGGATCAGGTGTTTAAGACCATCTACGGTGAAGAAGCCAGACTCCCAACCCAATAGCTCGAGGTCTCACCACGCCCATAAGAAGGTAGCCAACCTAGGGTAATAGAGAAGATGTACATCAACATGATCGCGGTTAGGAATACCGGTATCGAGATCCCTATAGAGCTCATCGCCATCACGAATTTAGTAAATATGCTTTTCGGGTTAATTGCCGAATAGACGCCAAGCGGGATCGATAGAACTATGATGATCACAGTTGCGCCGAACACTAGCTCCAGTGTCGGGATCAGCTTATCTAAGATCACCTCTGCCGCTGGACGTTTGAAGAAATATGAGTTGCCTAAATCACCCTGCACTGCAGCGGAAATAAAGCGAGTGTATTTGGTAATGAACGGGTCGTTTAATCATTTCGTCACGAAGTGCTTGTCGCTCAGCGTCAGAAACAGACTGACCAACCAGTTCACGCAAAGGATCCCCAAGGTTATCTTGGATAGCAAACGCCACCAAACTGATCACAAACATCACTACCAGTGCCTGATACAGGCGCTTGACTAGAAACGAAAACATTCCTTTGCCCCTTTATCCAATCTAATAAAGTTTTCAGTCTCAAAAATGGCACCCAACCCGACTGAAAAAAGGTTAGGCACCGAAAGTGGCACTGACACCAAGGGCGCAGGCCTTATTTATTTAATCTAGATTTAGCTAGATGGTGAGTGCGCACCTGTGCGCACTCTAAGACACATGACTGCCTCTTACTTCTCTTCAACCACTAGGTCGCCGAAGTATGGGAAGTTCATTGCGTTTACGATAGGAGCGATATCAACGTTAGATTTCGCGCCCCACGCTAGGTTTTGCCAGTGTAGAGGAACGTATGCAGCGTCATCGTATAGCGTCTTCTCTACTTGCTGTAGCATAGCCGCACGTTTCGCTGGGTCTGTTTCAACGTTTGCATCTTCAACTAGCTTGTCTAGCTCTGGGTTAGAGTAGTGACCACAGTTGTACTGACCTTTACCTGTCTCTTCGTTACGAGTCATGGTTAGGAATTCAGAGAAGTTCGCTGAATCTTCAGTATCTGCGTGCCAACCGATCATTAGCATATCTGCCGCACACTTATCGAACTCAGGCCAGTATTGCGCTTTAGGCATAGTCTTCAGATCAACCTTGATGCCGATCTTAGCTAGCATAGCTGCAGCCGCTTGAGCGATCTTCGCATCGTTCACATAACGGTTGTTTGGTGCCATCATGCTTAGAGTGAAGCCATCCTCGTAACCCGCTTCCTTCATTAGCTCTTTCGCTTTCTTCAGGTCGTAGCGTGGCACTAGGTCCGCGTCATAACCAGCATAGCCTTCAGGGCCTTGCTGACCAGCAGTTGTAGCGAAGCCTTTCATGATCTTCTTCGCGATACCGTCGTTGTTTATCGCATACACGATAGCTTGACGAACACGAACATCTTTAAGTGCTTCGTTGCTGCTTTGGTTCATTTGGAACGAGATCAGACGGGTACCAGGTAGAGTTACTAGGTCAACGCCAGATGCAGACTTAACACGCTGATGGTCGTTAGGAGCAACCGGTGCAATCATGTCTACACCACCAGAAAGAAGTGCAGCAACACGAGTCGCGTCTTCTTTGATTGGCACTAGAGTTAGGTTATCAACGTTACCTTTAGACTCAGTGTCCCAGTAACCGTCAAAGCGTTTGAAATCAACCTTAACGCCCTGCTCACGAGCAGTAACGATGAATGGGCCAGTACCTGAAACGTGCGTAGATGCGAAAGAGTTACCGTGCTTAACTAGCTCAGCCTTGTCTTTGCCATCTTCAGTTTTACCTGTGTAGAACTTGCTATCCATCGGGAAGATGTAAGTTGCAGTTTGCAGTACTAGAGGGAAAGCGCCCTTAGATACAAGGTCTACAGTGTAGTCGTCTACTTTTACAATCTTTTCAAACGGGTTAAAGATTGCTTTGAAGTCTGGAGAGTCTTTCAAACGGTTGAAGTCCAAACAACATCGTCAGCAGTCATGGTGTTGCCAGAGTGGAATTTAACGCCTTGGCGCAGTGTGAAACGCATAGTTGTGTCGTTTACACGCTCCCACTTAGTTGCCAAGCGAGGCTCAAACGAAAGGTCCTGCTTGTAACGTACCAATGGATCAAAAACCATGTGAGATAGTTGAAGCGTACCGCCCGATAGCTGCTCATGTGGATCTAGAGATACTGGGTCAGCATCGTAAGCAACTTTGATGTCGGCAGCGGCAGCGCCAAAAGTAAGGCCAGCGGCTGCAAGCGCTACAGCCAATTTGGTCTTAATGGTTTTCATTGCATATCTCCTTCATGCGGGATGGAATCCCTATGTTGTGTTTGCTAAGTTTTTGCTCAAAGAGCTGTTGGCTCAGATTCCTATCTAAGCCGATACTGGTAATTCCTCTGTGCCTTCGCGTAAACCTTTGAACTCAGGCATCAGTGAAATTAGGTGTTTGCTGTAGTCGTGCTGAGGTGCTTTAAATAGTTGTTCTGTAGGTGCTACCTCTAGCAGGGTACCCATCTGCATTACGCCGATGCGGTCACACATCTGACGGATTACAGGAAGGTCGTGACTGATAAACAGCATGGTCAGATTCAGCTCATCTTGAAGGTCTTTCAATAGGTTCAGAATCTGAGCCTGCACCGAAACGTCCAGTGCAGAAGTTGGCTCGTCACAGATAAGTAGACGAGGACGAGTAGCCAAAGCGCGCGCGATAGAAATACGTTGGCGCTGACCACCCGAGAACTCATGAGGGTATTTCACCGCAGCCATACGACCTAGACCAACGTGGTCTAGCAGGTCATTAACGATCTGACGGGTTTCACTCTCATTTCGAGTCAGTTTATGGAAGCGAATCGGCTCAGCGATAATATCCATGATCTTCATACGCGGGTTCATCGACGTATAAGGGTTCTGGAACACCATCTGCATTTGGCGACGCAACGGACGACGCTCTTTTTCGCTCTTAAGGCTAGTTAGGTCAATACCCTCGAAGGTCACCTTGCCTGAGTTTGGTGCGTAAAGACCGGCAATCACACGTGCAATCGTAGATTTACCTGAGCCTGACTCACCCACTAGGCCGAAGGTCTCACCCTCGAATACCTCGAAGCTAACGTTGTTGGAAGCCTGTACGTATTCACGGCGGCTTTCAAACAGAGAATCCTTGGTTACAAAGCGCAGATTAACGTTCTCAACGTTAAGTAGCGGACCAGTGTAATCCCTGTGGTCTTGGCTTTGACCAAGCCAGTGACTCTTAACATCCAATGGCTCCATCTCTGTCGCCTCTTCGATATAGCTCACTAGCGGGAAGCGATCGAGCTTCTTGTCCGAGCGAGGTACAGCAGAGATCAGGCTACGAGTGTAGGCATGGTCTGGGTCACCCAGAACCTTGCTCGTTGGACCGAATTCTACCAAGTCACCACGGTACATAACCGCAACGCGGTCAGTAACGTTCGATACCACACCCATGTCGTGAGTAACCAACATACAACCTACGTTCTGCTGGATACACAGCTCACGAATCAGGTTCAGGATCTGGTCTTGAATCGATACGTCTAGAGCCGTTGTTGGCTCATCGGCGATGATAAGATCAGGCTCACCCGCTAGGGCAATCGCAATAACCACACGCTGACGCATACCACCAGAGAACTGGTGTGGGTACTGCTTCAAGCGGTTTTCTGGTTGTGGGATACCTACCTTGTTCATCAGATCCAACGCACGCTGATATGCCTCTTCATCAGAGACCTTCATGTTTGCGTGGATGGTTTCTTTCAGCTGATGTTCAACGGTGAACAACGGGTTTAGGGAGGTCATAGGGTCTTGGAAGATAAACCCTATCTTTGAACCGCGCACTTGGCGCATGCTTTCTGGAGATAGACCCGAGATCTTCTCTCCATCTAGGAATACTTCGCCACCAGCAATAACACCTGGAGGGCTAAGAAGGTCGATAACAGCATTACCAACAGTTGACTTACCGGCACCGGATTCGCCAACAACGCCGACGATTTCGCCACGTTCTATGTTAAAAGAAAGAGATTTTACTGCTGCGTGCACACCGTGACGCGACGGATACTCTATACGAAGATTTTTGACTTCTAATAATGACATTACCAGACCTCTACTGCGGGACAGTTTTCTGCCTTGTCTGCAAATTGAATCCATTCCAATGGCGTGACCGATTTACGATTCAGTCTGCGCTCTTTTGAGAGCGTCTTCGCCCGTAACACAATACAAATATTTTGTGTTCGAGCCACAATCTGGCAAAAAAGTCACATAAAAGCAACAATCGAAGCATAAAAATTGGCTTTTTGGCGCAACAAAAGTTCTAAAAATGCATAAATCAATAAGTTAAATGCATGAATAGACGCATATTTAGGCGCAAAAAATTGACCTACGTCATTAGACTGAGAATAAATAACGCACTTTCAATAACTTACATGAAGACACATCAAGAATCTTATTCACTTCATGCAATTAGAAGATTCGACTATGAGCATTAGTGCTAAAACATTGAGGGCATTAACAATACTTTCACAAGGTGATATGTGACATGAATAGAAGATCAACGGCATATGCGACCACTATCACAGAACTATGTTCTGATTATTAATTTAAGGTCGGCAGATACTAAAAAGGCTCCCCGAAGGGAGCCTTAAAAATAGCATTTCTAGATTAGTGAGAGCACACGTTTACTTCATTAATGCGCATCACCTCACCCTCTACGACTACCTTTTGACGCTCTAGAAAGAACTGAATCATAGCGTCAAAATCGAACCCTTCACGCTACAAGTGCGAAACTCAACACCCTCGCCAAACTCAGCGATTGCCCACTGATGAAGTTCAGATTTAGTCATAGGTTGAACACGAAGTTGGTTCAATAGTTTGTGTGCATGTACGGTCATTTTCGGCTCCTACTTTTTTGCCTAACTGTACTCTATCTTTGCCAACTCAGCTTGTTTTAAATCAAGCAAATAAAATATATCTTTTAGAAATGAACGCTAAACTCAGCCCAATTAGCGTAATAGAAGGCAGCAGCCGCCAACGTAAGCAGTGTCATAAGAGCGATAGCCACGCCCCAAATGAAACGACCACTGCGCGGAGTCAGTTCCTTCTCACACTCATTGCACACCTGATTAAAGTGTCTACGGTCATCTAACTTGAAGCCGTCCTCGTGCAACATCTTATTACGCACTGTTGCAATATAACGAAGCTTAGCGATAACATCGTGAGGCAAGCGCTCTTCGCTGCTTGAGATGAGTTGATGCAGTCCACGCCCATTGGCATGGAATTGAGTACGCAACAGGCCTTCTAGCCGACGCGTGCGTGTAACTACTTGATCTATATCGGACATATCCTTACTCCCGTCCAAATAACCACTGTTGCTTCTTTCCGTAGAAGCCCAACGGGTTGTGCGCTAATTTACAGCAAATGCTTGCTCGAGATTGTTGATTCTGTTTTTTTTCGAGCACCCGCTTAACTCCTTTTAGCTTAGCAAGTTTGTGCGCTCTTTACTCGTTTGACACTAGGTTGAAAGCTGAGGTTCACCCTAGATCTGTGAAGCTATCGTCAATTTTAATCGGCTTTTAGCGCACAGATCACGCAATGCGATGATTCGATAACCATTTCACTTATTGAAGAGTAAACTTCGAGCCAATTTCACGATAAAGGGAACACCATATGCCACTCTATCTCATTGTTATTGTTGTCGCCTTGGTCGTTGTTGCCGCCCTACTGTTTCGCTTCAGTTTCACCCGCCACGTTCAAGGCGAAGGAGCAGAGACTAAAACGGCTACGGTAACCATTATTGATAAGCAGGCGGTCGATATCCCAGACACTCTACCGGGACAAGAAGATAGAGAATATTGGATCTATGTACAAAAAGGGATGCTTGGCCCCAAGCGTGAGTTCAAAGTCGGTATTCACTATTTTGAAGCCCTAAAGCCCGGCAACAAAGGAGAACTCACCTACAAGGGAGATGAGTTCATGCACTTTGCTCTGAAGCGTAATCAAGAGGTCTAAGGCAGTAACCAAGCCGTTTTATTTGAACGGGATAATAGCCAACTAGTACCCAGAGAAAGAGCGCCACTGATCACTATCCATAGTGGAATCACCACGCTGGGTGCCCTTGATACCAACCAAATTCCTTCATCGGCCACAAGAAGATCGGGTGCAGAATATAGATACCCAAGCTGTGCTTACTGATAAAACTCACCACCTTATCAGCACCTGCCGACAGGTTCTCTCCATAATATCGACACACCATAAACACCATGCTCGCCGCTGCTACGGTATTGATGGTTTTGTAAGAAAGCCAGCGACCAAAGGTATATTTCCCAGCCTCCATACTCATGTGCACCACCTGATAGATGGTTGCGCCAAAAGCGATCAGGCCAAGCAACACAAAGATGGAAACACTGGTGCGATTAAGGGGTACCTTCTGATACAGGATATAGCCAAGCGGCAGCAAGCCACTGTAAAGCCACATCTGCCCGCTCCAGATACCGTCGATACGGAATAAGAACAGACAAGTGGTTAATAGCCACAATGCGGTTAATGCGTACAAGGCTCGGTCGTCATAGCGACGCACAAACACCTGCAGGAATGGAATCACAAAATAGAGCGGAATGAAGTAATAGAAGAAGCCAAGGTGGTAGTAGGTCGCCTTGTCTAGGCTCTGGGTCAGCACCTCAGTGGCATGCTCGCCATCAAAGCCATGAGCAGTCCAGCCAGAGAAATACGCATAGAACAGGGACCAGATAACGAAGGGAACTAGCACCTTACCCAAGCGTCGTCTTATATAGTACTTAAGGTCGAATGGCCGCTTATCGCTGAGCATCAAGCACCGGTGATCAAAATAAACACAACCACAGCCCAACGACTGACACTGTTTACACTGATAGCGGTAAACCATTCATTGAAAGGGATATCACCGAATTGATTTCGATACGGAGCCAGCACATGTATCGCGATAACCGCTACCGCAGCCACACAGCGTGCCAGATCGAAAAACTTAACCCGAGTCCTCATTTACCCCTATCCTTTTGAATCGACTAACTATTTATCATAGCAACAAAAAAGCCGATATATGCAACCGGCTTTTGTTTTGTCTGTTTCTTAACAAAGGATTAAGCGGCTTTTGGCAGCTTAATCGAGATAATCGTCGTCAGAAGCAAGAAGGCGAAGGAGACCCATAGACACGCAGCAAGGCCTGCCACCTGGAAGATCCAGCCTGAGAGCACGGTACCGATGAGGCGACCCATGGCGTTTGCCATATAGTAGAAACCCACATCCATAGACACACCATCACCCTTAGCGTAGCTCACGATAAGGTATGAGTGCAGCGATGAGTTCACCGCAAAAATGGCACCAAAGATAAGCAGACCAACCACGATAACCAGTTCAGGTTGCCACTCTATCTGCACACCATAGGCGATCGCACCAGTAACAACGGTCAATAGACCTGCCCAGATAAGTGCCGCTCGACCATCCGGCACCTTACCTTCAGCTTTACCCGTTATACGAGGCGCAATGCCTTGTACAAAACCGTAAGCAATTACCCAGATAGCAAGAAAGCCACCCACCATAGAGTGATTCCAGCCGAACACTGAGCCTAGATAAATAGGCAGAGCAACTACGAACCATACATCACGAGCACCAAATAGGAACATACGCGCGGCTGACAGGATATTGATGCTGCCAGACTTAGAGAAGATATGCTTAAACTTCGGCTTACTCTTCGCCTTGCCCATATCGCTCTCAAGCCACACTAGGCTGCCGATAAGTACTACAAACAGCACAGATGCCATCGCCATTACCGCACCTTGGAAGCCAAATACCGTTAGTAGTAAGCCACCTAGGAAGAAACCCGCACCCTTAAGGGCGTTCTTCGAACCGGTCAGGATAGCCACCCACTTGTACAGAGCGCCTTGGCGATCATCTGGTACGAGTGTCTTAATCGCACTCTTGGCACTCATCTTGTTGAGGTCTTTGGCAATACCTGACATGGCCTGCGCCGCCATCACCCAAGGTATAGTTAGCCAGCTTGCTGGGACTGCGAGCATAGCCAAGGCAAAGATCTGCATTCCCAAGCCAATATTCATGGTTCGGTTCAGACCCAAGCGAGCACCTAGCCAACCACCAACTAGGTTAGTGATAACACCAAAGATTTCATAAAACAGAAACAGCGAGGCGATAGCAAACTGCTGTAACCCAGGTCATAAAAGTACAACACCACCAACATGCGCAATGCACCATCAGTTAGGGTGAAGTTCCAATAGTTGAAGGTGACCAACATGTATTGGCGGACACTTTTATCTAAGGTCGATAACATACTTCTTGTTCCAAAAATAATGCCTCTCACTGAGAGGCATTGGAGAGTTTGACGATTACTTGGCAGCTAGCTGCTGTACGTATTCGACTTGCACAGGTTTTTGGAAAGCGCCTGGGCGCAGAGCCTGTACTTCAGAGATGATTTTTTCTAGTGGCCAATCCAACTCTAGAAGCAGGTTAGCCGCTAGAAGACCAGTACGACCTGAACCACCCATGCAGTGCATTGCAATCTTGCCACCTTCAGCAACAATCTTGTGAAGCTCTGGGCTAGCAGCAGACCATTGACCAGCGAACTCTTCAGCTGGGGCGCAATCATCTTCGATTGGAAGGTGGAACCACTGCATGCCTTGAGCTTGAACCTGCTCACCAAGGTCAGCTACGTTCTTGCTTGCCATCTCTTCAGCATTGATAGCTGTCACTACAGCCACAACGCCTTGCTCCTTTAGCTGAGCAACAGACTCAGCCAAACCAAGATCTTTAGTACCTGGGCATGGAGTCAAAACCAGTGCCGCATCGTTGTCGATTTTTAGTTCCCAAGTAGGATGTGTCATTTGTAAGATTCTCTTTATTTAATCGGGATAGCTTATTTGTCAGCTAGGCCAACGGTACGAACTAGCTCAGCGGTGCGGGTTGCGTAACCCATCTCGTTGTCATACCAAGCATAGATCTTCACCATACGAGTGCCTACAACCATAGTTGATTGCGCATCAACGATAGTAGAACGCTGGTCGCCTTTATAATCGATTGATACTAGTGGACGCTCTTCAAAGCCAAGGATGCCTTTCAGCTCGTTCTCAGACGCTTCTTTAAGAAGTGCATTAACCTCTTCAGCAGTAGTGTCACGCTTAACGTCGAAGATAATGTCGGTTAGGGAAGCATTCGCTAGAGGAACACGTACTGCATGACCGTTGATCTTACCTTTTAGCTCAGGGAAGATCTCAACGATAGCCGTTGCTGAGCCAGTCGTTGTTGGGATCAGGCTCATACCACATGCACGTGCACGACGAAGGTCTTTATGTGGTGCATCTAGAATGGTTTGAGTGTTAGTTAGATCATGAATAGTGGTGAAAGACGACTGCTCGATACCTAGTTTCTCATGGATAACCTTAACTACAGGAGCGATACAGTTAGTAGTACAAGACGCTGCAGTCACGATCTTGTGCAGTTCAGGTTGGAAGATTTCGTCGTTAACACCCACTACGATGTTAGCAATGCCTTCTTCTTTAACTGGCGCAGATACCACAACGCGCTTAACGCCTTGCTCTAGGTATTTGTTTAGGAAAGAAGTCTTGCGATGCACACCCGTTGCTTCGATTACTACGTCACAGCCAGACCAATCAACTGCATCGATCTCTCTTTCTTGTGTGGTTTTGATGGTCTTGCCATCGATCAGCATATTAGAACTGTTTGCTGTCACTTCGTGATGCCAGCGACCTTGTACTGAATCGAACTCAAGAAGGTGAGCTAGGGTCTTAGTGTCGCCCGCTACGTCGTTGATCTGTACGAACTCAACCTCAGGCCAGTCGAAAGATGCGCGAAGTGCCAGACGTCCGATACGGCCAAAGCCATTAATACCAATCTTAATAGTCATGTTCTTTACTCTCTATTGAGTTGTTAGTTACAGGCGTTTTGCTCTGTGTTTACTAGTCTTTGTATGTCTTGCAAGTATTCTTCTCGCAAGCAGTTTGAATTCTTTAGGCCTTCGATGATGGCTTTGGCCCATCCAGGGATCTCTGGGGAAATATGGTAGAACACCCATTGACCTCTACGCTCATCGATCAAGATGCCGGATTGTCTTAGTTGAGCAAGATGACGAGACACCTTAGGCTGGCTCTCGTGTAGAGACTGAGTCAGGTCACACACGCACATCTCTCCCTGACGAGCGATCATCAGCAAGCAACGGAAACGGGTTTCATCCGACAACAGCTTAAAAAATTGATTTGGTAACATCTTGGCTCCAGATAACAACATATGGATATGCGCATATATTAGTTAAAAAAAAGACATCGGCAAGTTTTTACCTACCGATGTCACAAAAGTTTCATATTCGATTGAATGTCAGTTCTACGCTTTAGCCGAGGCTAGTAGCAAACCGCACCCCACAAACATAGAGCCAAACATCTTGTTCAGTTTGGTCACAACAGAGTTCGAGCGTACATATTTCCCCATCTGCGCCGCTAAGCCGGTATAGCCCACCATCACGATGCCATCGATCACTATGGTAGTGACGCCTAAGATAAGTAGCTGTGGCAACTGAGGTGCGCTCGGATTCAAGAACTGGGGAAACAGCGCCACTAGAAATACGATGGATTTAGGGTTAGTCAGGTTGATAAACACGGCCTGCTTTAGCAGCTTAGTACGAGAAATATCAACGGCACCTTGGTTTAGAGCAAAGCCACTGCTATCACGCCACTTTTGAATACCAAGCCAGATCAGATACACCACACCGACCCACTTTAAGACGGTGAAGGCAGTGGCTGATTTAGCCACGATAGCGCCAAGGCCGGCACCCACAAGAACAATATGAAACGCCAAACCCAGTTGCAGGCCTAGAATTGCAGAAAGAGAATTACGCATCCCATAATTGATGCCGTTGGAGATAGAGTTCACCGTACCTGAACCCGGCGCCAGACTAAAAATGATTGCCGTAGCCACATAGGCCAACCAAATTTTCAACTCCATATTACTTCCTAAATTCAGGGGTGGTATCCTGTTTGTAACTTGAACAGGAACGAATTGCAATGTCTATCAACGCCGCCGAATCTTGCACCCAAGAAGCCGACTTTGAGTATCAGATAAAGTATCCCATCGCGAAGTTCTGGAAGAACCGCGAACAAGGGTTTTCCCTTGGTAAAGACCACAACAAGCTGTATTGGGTCAGTCTAACCTCTCCCGCTCACGACAAGGCCATCCTTATGGTCAATGGTCGTACCGAGAGCGTGTGGCGCTATCAAGAATTGTTTTTCGACCTGTTCAAACAGGGATTCGACATCTACTCCTTTGACCATAGAGGTCAAGGGATGTCAGACAGACTGCTCAATGACCCGCATATGGGACATGTAGAAAACTTCGACGACTATATCGATGATATGGACTTGATCGTTAAGCAGTTTAATTTCAATCGCTACAGTCGACGCTTTATCTTGGCTCACTCTATGGGTGGCGCGATCTCCACTCGCTATATCCAGACCCATGCCTCGCATCCTTTCCATGCGATTGCGGTGAGTGCGCCTATGTATGACATCAAGATGCCGACACCACTGCGCGCTATTGCCAAGCCACTGTGTAAAAAGCTCACCCAATGGCGCAATCAACCGCACTATGCGATTGGTCAATCCAGCTATGAGAGAACCCCGTTTGAGGATAACCCTCTTAGTCACTGCCAAACTCGTTTCGAATGGTCGGCCGACCTATTTGATAATATGAGTGAGATCCAGATGGGCGGCCCAACCTCACAATGGGTGTATCAGGCGATAAAAGGGGCAGAAAAGTGTGTTCGCAATGCCGAAAAGGTGAATATCCCGCTACTGCTTATCCAGCCGAGCCTAGATACTGTGGTTGAAAACCGAGCTCAGGATCAGTTTATCGCCAACCTCAGTAAGCACCGTCAAGACGCTATTCTGCTACCTATTCCAGATGCAAAGCATGAGATTTTGGTAGAGCGAGACGAACAGCGCAACCAAGCCCTAGATGCTATATTTGGGTTCTTCGACCAGTAAATAAGGAAAAGAGGAAAGGCAAATTTACCCTCTTTCTTTCCTCTTTCTTCACGTAATATCCATCTTGGTTAGATAATCTTGTCTAATCGACCTGGCTCATTCGAGCCGTTTATGCTTTTGAAAATAAGAGAAAAGGTATGACCCAAGACGCTAACGCTATCGAACAAATCTCCATTGTCGCATCGGACCTAGATGGCACTCTACTGGCCCCCGACCACCAGCTATCGGAATACACCAAGCAGACATTGAAGAAACTGCATAAGCAGGGTTATACCTTTATTTTCGCCACCGGTCGTAACCACATAGATGTCGCTTACATCCGTGAAACAGCCGGTATCCCAGCCTATATGATCACCTCTAATGGTGCTCGAGTACACGACCAGCAAGACAAGCTGATGCACAGTGAAAACGTTGAGCCATCGCTAGTTCAAGGTATCGTGGATGTAATCCGCAAAGACCCACAGATCATGATTCATATCTACCAAGATGACCTTTGGTGGGTTAACCAGACCGATGAAAAGATCCTGTCATTCAGCGAACGTTCTGGTTTCAAATTCCAGCTATTCGATCAAGACAATGCACCTTCGACCGATATCGCTAAGCTGTTCTTTACCCACGAGAGCCATGAGCACCTAGTGACCTTTGAAGAAGAATTGAATGAGAAGTTTGGTGATCAGCTAAACGTTGCTTTCTCGACGCCTTGGTGTCTTGAGGTAATGGCAGGTTCAGTATCGAAAGGCCACGCCCTTGAAGTGGTAGCTGAGAGCCTTGGTAAGAAACTAGAAAACTGTATCGCTTTTGGTGATGGTATGAACGATGTTGAGATGCTAACGGCTGCTGCAATCGGCAATGTTATGGGCACTTCACACCCACGCGTGAAAGCTGCGTTGCCAAACAACCCTGTTATTGGTAGCAACGAAGATGACGCGGTTGCTCACTATCTGGAGCAACACCTGTTAGACTAATCCTCTCAGGATTATTGTTCTCGGCAGGTAGACTATGAAAATTCAGTTCAGGCGACCAAAACTTGGGTTGCCCTCTCTTCAAGCTTAATACTGTTTGGTTGTAGCCAGACTCCAACCCCACCTGCCGAAACCGACACCACCTCTGCGGATAACCAAGCTCTGATTATCGATGACTCAGCACCAGCCCGCATCCTGCTCAAAGGACAGATGATTTGGGGTCATGAGGTCAGAACCCTACAACCCTGTGGTAGTGAGAACGCATTCTGGGTTCAGCTTCCAGAAGCATTCAAACAGCCCGTTTCCAATCTAACTAGTGAGCCTTACCAGCCAATGTATGCTGAGGTATTTGGCTACCTAGAACCAACAGCGGCTGGCTTTGCAGAGCAATACCCAGCTCAATTCGTGGTGACAGAAGTAAACATGGTTACCGCAGAGAATCCAAATCGTTGTGAACAACCTACTCGTCCTGACCGCGCCTTTGGTAATGAGCCGTTCTGGAATGCAACCTACGATGAACAAAAGGTTACCTTTACCCAGATAGGTCAAGAAGCTCAGGAGTTTACAGTTAAAGAGCTCGAGCAAGACCTTACTCAAACCCGCGTTGACTATAACTCTGGTTCACTCACGATCGATAAGCAGATCTGCCGTGACAGCATGAGCGATAGCCTCTATGGCGCCTCTTCTTCGCTTGAGGTAAATGGAAAAACCTTCAACGGTTGTAGCACACTCAGCAATCAAGCTGACCAAGAACTATATGGCTCTTATGCCCAAACCCAAGACGATGGCACCACCATCACCTTAACCTTAAAGCCAGACCACACCTCAGAGACTCGTTATAGCTACGCGGATGGCTCAAACGATGTCACTGAGAATGGTTACTGGCAATCGCTAACTAATGGCAAGATTGAGGCGACCAATGTAAGCTATCAAGGCCAAAAGCTGATTGCCACCCGAGAATTTGAGCTTGAAGGTAACCAACTCAGTACCCAGAACGAAACCATCAACGGCAATGAGTATCCACTTACAGGCAAAGGCCTAGTGCTAGACAAGCAATAGTATGAGCTGTGAGAGATGTGGCTTCATCCACAACTGCGTGTGTGAAGCCAAGCCCTTGGTAGAAAGCCCGTTTGAGTTGGTACTGCTCTATCACCCCAATGAACTGAGGCGTGCTACCAACACCGGAAAGCTGCTTGCGAGCTGCCTTACTCAGGTTTCTCAATATGAGTGGAGCAGAACCGAGCCACCTGTTGAGTTACTCGAGCGCATCAAACAGCATGGCAATGCTAAGCTTCTGTTTCCGTCTGAAACGGCGCTCCACTAGAGAGCTCTGTCTCTACCAATAGCTTGTATATTGTGTTGGATGCTACCTGGCAGGAAGCAAAGAAGATGCTCAATAAAAGCCCTTGGCTTCAAGAGCTTGCTCAAGTTCATTTGGATAGTGCTTCTAACTCGAACTACTCGCTGAGACGCAATCAAGAGGCAGGCAACCTGTGCACCTTTGAGGTGGGTAGCGCCATATTAGCTGTACATGAAGGCGCAAGCAGTGCCGAAAAGCTTAATCACTTTTTCCAGCACTATCTAAAGGTCTTTCAGGCTGATAGAAGCGGTCACAAGCTAGATTAGCTTTAGCAGGTGAGGGATATAGGATATCTCGACATCAGGCAATACAGATGGTTTAGCCGCCGTAGTCAGGGTTCTGGGTTTGTCGTTAAACCATGCCGCCTGAAAACCCGCTCGCTTTGCACCCGACACATCACTGATCAGGTGATCTCCAACATGCAAAATATGCTCAGGGTCGATATCTAGAAAGTCGCTCGCTTTCTGGAAAAGGTCTTTGGATGGCTTAGCTTTGCCATTTGGCCCCGCCTTTAACACCAACAGGAAATATTTAGCGATACCTATCTTCTCAAGGTCGACGTTGCCATTGGTTATGGCCACCAACGGTATCGTTTTGCTGAGTTGTTTTAAGGTTTCGATAGAGCTATCCGGAACCTCAAACTCATTGCGTAGTAGATAGACCTGATGCATGGTGTCGGAAACAGCTTCTGCTATCTCTTCTTCTGCAACGCCTATGGATTGGAACACCAAGGATAACTGCTTTTCGCGTGCTTTAGTCACATCGTGCTTTAGATCAGGATGGCTATTTATAGCCTTTCGCTTGAACGCCATCCAATCAGTGGCTTCAAATCTATCTAACTCAGGAAAGCGAGCCACTAGCCAAGCCCTTAGCTCACGCTCAAGGTTTCTAATAACCGGATGGTTGTCATAAAGGGTGTCATCAAGGTCGAATGTCATCGCCTTGATTGGCGAAAGTCCACGATAAAAGCGCACTAGTCCTCCGATTTCTTCTTAGCTCTAGGATGGGCGTTGTCATACACCTGTGCTAGATGTTGAAAATCCAAATGAGTATAAACCTGAGTAGTAGACAAGCTCTCGTGCCCGAGCATCTCTTGCACCGCTCTTAGGTTGCCACTGGACTCTAGAATATGTGTCGCAAATGAGTGCCTCAGCTTGTGGGGAGTAACATGGCTAGAAACCCCCTGCTTGATACCCCACTCGGCCATACGCTTTTGTACGTTGCGATGAGAAATTCGTTTACCTAGTTTAGAGATAAACAGGGCTGGCTCTTCATATTTGAGCAGCTCTGGTCGTACTCGGCACCAATGTTCCACCCAAACTCTCGCCTCACCACTAAAGGGAACGATCCGCTCCTTGTTACCTTTACCTATGACTCGAATCTCTCCGCGCCCATTAGAGATATGGTCAATATCCAACGACACTATCTCTGACAAACGCATTCCGGTGCCATACATCAACTCCATCATGGCGCGATCGCGAATAGCCAAAGGGTCATCCATGTCTATCTCAAGAAGTTGATTGGTTTGGTCTACATCGAGGTTTTTAGGAAGACGCTTATGTGCTCGTGGTGAGCTTACCCCTTTGGCTGGGTTTGCTTTGATGACACCTTTTAGCACTAAGAAATCAAAAAACTGCGCAAGCATGAAAGACGTGTAGCTAAACTGTTGGGTTTTAGACCCTCACGAGCCCCTTTCGCCGCTATCTGGCGTACCCAAGCGGTATCCACTTTCTGCCATTCAGTAACACCCAGAGCGGTTAGTTGCCCGGCGATAATGGTCAATTGTCTATGATAGTTGGCCTGGGTATGCTCGCTCACCCCTCTCTCATTCTTAAGATGCGCGATAAAGGCCTGTAGGCGATCAGAGAGGGTATCAGGTACAAGATTCTGCATGTAAGGTCTGAACGGTTTGCCATGGAAGTTGGCAGATCTGATGTGCGGTTACCATGCCAGATGTCCCAAATATAAGGTGTCTTGGCTTGGTTCGAAATGACCGCCATCTTCGCTATAGAAGCTAAGGAACCCCTCAAGCTCTGGATGCTCGAAAGAGATGATCACAAACGAACCTAGGTCAAAGTTAGCCGCCTTATCACCGAACAGTAGCTCGCGGTCACTGCGCTTGAGTCTGCTAGGTAAACACCGCGTTCACCAAGGTGCTGACTCTTGAAACGCTGCCAGTTTTCCTTGCTTACGGTTACTGCTGAGTTTTGGTGATCTTGAATACCTAGGTTGGCTTTGAGCTTGAGTTGCTCGGCGCTGTACTCCAAAACACTCAACACTTGCTCACCACAACGGGCAAACAACATACGTTTTTCAGCTTGGATGAAGTGTCGTAGAGTGCGGTCATTGTTGCTAATCAGATTAAGTAGCTTCTGCTGCTCGCCCTGAACCGATTGCAACTGCTCACGCTGACGTTGCAGTTTGATCTCTACCAGAGAGACTGAGCCCTTCTCTTCATGAGAAAGTGTAAGGGCATCAAGAAGGTCTTCGCGTCCCACAAAAAATCTGGGTTGTCACGCAAGAACTCCTCTACTGAGTGAGAGGAGATCTGAGGAATGGCTTTTTCAACCGTTTGCAAATTCTATCCCTAGCAGCTGATCTGTCCGTCGAATACATGGGTTGCTGAACCCGTCATAAACAGAGGTTTACCCTCTCCCTGCCAATCAATGCGTAGCTTACCGCCCGGCAGAGATACCTCTACAGAAGAGTCTAGAAGACCCTGCTGAATACCGACAGCAACTGCTGCACATGCACCTGTACCACACGCCTGAGTTTCACCTGCACCCCGCTCATAAACGCGAAGGTTAATCTTGTCGCGACTCAGCACCTGCATAAAGCCTGCATTCACACGCTCTGGGAAGCGCTCATGAGATTCAAGTAAAGGACCAATTTCTTCCACATTTGCGGTTGCTACATCATCAACCACAGTCACAACATGCGGATTGCCCATGCTCACCGAGCCGCAGAACAAGGTATGTTGACCGGCGCGAAGAATATAGGTCTTCTCCGCTTGCTTGGCTTTGAACGGGATCTTGTTTGGCTCAAATTCAGGCACACCCATGTTAACCATCACTTGGTCCTCGCCCTCAAGCTTGAGCAAGATCTTGCCCTTCTTGGTGCTTACACGGATGCTGTATTTGTTGGTCAAACCCTTCATGGTTACGAAGCGCGCAAAGCAACGGGCACCGTTACCACACTGCTCTACTTCGGAGCCATCTGCATTGAAGATGCGATAGTGAAAGTCGGTTTCTGGGTCATACGGCGCTTCCACAACCAATAGCTGGTCGAAGCCCACGCCTGTATGACGATCCGCCAAACGGCGGATCAATTCTGGAGAAAAGAAGATGTTCTGGGTAATGCAATCAACCACCATAAAGTCGTTGCCAAGCCCATGCATCTTAGAAAAGTGGAAATGCATTCTATTTATTTACTCCGGAAGAATACTCTCAAGCTGCCACAAACTCTCAATGCTCTCGCGTTGACGCACTAGGTGAACCTTATCGCCATCAACCATCACCTCAGCTACACGCGGACGTGAGTTGTAGTTTGACGACATAGTAAAGCCATAAGCACCCGCACTGCGAACCGCTAGCAGGTCTTCTTGCTCAAGCACTAGGCTACGGTCTTTACCTAGGAAGTCACCCGTTTCGCAGATAGGGCCAACCATATCATAGGTGTGCGCTTCGCCTTCACGAGGAATAACAGGCACTATGTCTTGCCACGCTTGATACAGAGCAGGACGCATTAGGTCATTCATAGCTGCATCGATAATGGCAAAGTTCTTATGCTCTGTGTGCTTTAAAAACTCAACTTTGGTTAGCAGGATACCTGCGTTGGCTGCGATAGCGCGGCCCGGCTCAAAGATAAGCTCTAGGTCAGGGTGATTGTGCAAACGAGCAAGCAGCGCTTTTGCATAGTCTGATGGACCCGGTGGCAGTTCATCACGATAAACAACGCCAAGGCCACCACCTACGTCTAGGTGCTTGATGTTCACACCCTCGGCACGAAGCTGGTCGATAAGGCCTAGCAGACGGTCAACCGCATCAATAAAAGGTTCAATTTCAGTAAGCTGAGAGCCGATGTGGCAATCGATACCAACAACATCTAGGTTAGTTAGCTCTTGAGCAACCTGATACACGCGAGATGCTTGATCAAATGCTATACCAAACTTGTTATCACGCAAGCCAGTAGATATATATGGGTGAGTCTTAGCATCCACATCTGGGTTGATACGCAGAGAAATCGGCGCCTTAACACCCATCTCACTCGCAACCTGGTTGATACGCTCAAGTTCAGGCTCAGACTCTACGTTGAAACACTTGATGTTCAATCTAGTGCACGCTGGATCTCATCCGCGGTTTTACCTACACCAGAGAACACCACTTTAGACGGATCGCCACCTGCAGCAACAACGCGCTCAAGTTCACCACGAGAAACGATATCAAAGCCAGAGCCCAGACGAGCAAGGGCGTTTAGAACACCAATATTTGAGTTTGCTTTAACGGCATAACAAACAAGATGAGGGAAATCCCCAACAGATTGATCGAACGCTTTCCAGTGGCGCTCTAGCGTGGCACGTGAATAGACGTATGTTGGGGTTCCGAACTGCTCCGCAACCTGTGACAGCGAGACATCTTCAGCCACAGCTGCCCATCATCCTTATAGTTGAAATAATCCAAGACTTAATCCTTACTGCTGACTATTGTGCGGGTTGATCCGGTGATTGTTGTGGCGCATCCTCTGGCATGTACAGAGGTCCAGTTTGGCCACAGCCTGCTAGAACAAGAGCAGAACCTAGGCACAATAGCGTGATAATTTTTTTCATTGCACTTGAGTGATATTTTGATGTATCCCTCTATAATCGCACCACCGTAAAGAAAAGCAATAGGAACAACACATGAAGGACAGTGAGTTTCACCAATTAGCAGATCAACAGATGTCGGCCATTGAGGAAGCCATCGAAGATTCAGGCGCTGACATCGATTTCGAAATCACGGGCAACGTAATGACCCTAGAATTCGAAGACCGTAGCCAGATCATCATCAACAAACAAGAACCAATGCGCGAGATCTGGTTAGCCTCTAAAACCGGTGGCTATCACTTTGCTTTGCAGGACGATAAATGGATCTGTTCAAAGACAGGTAAAGAACTGTTTGAATTGGTAAAACAAGAGTGTGAGCTTCAAGCCGGCGAAGAGATCGACTGGGTTTAAGCACCGATCACTGCAGAAGGGGTAGAGTGTAGCTCGCTGTCACTACGATACGGCACCACGAAGCTATCTTGCCCTTTCTGATGAATAATCTGATAGTACTGAGGAAGATTGAAGTTCGCCTTATCATCTGACTCACGACCCATGTCATTGGTGTAGAAGTTATTCACTTCTGCAATCACATGGTTCTTATCGTTGTTGTATCTATGATAAGCCTCTACCTTGTTATTCTCATCTAACACATAGATGTTGAACCCGTCGGTAGTATCCTCAAAGAAGAACTGAATTAGACCCTCACTGGCAAAGCTATCGATAACGCTCGGCATAGAGAAGTCTGCCTCACGATCTAACTTATCCAGTGGCGAGCCAGTTAGCTTGTTGGTGGAGATGCTTTGATAGAACTCTACCGAGTTCTCTAGAGCTTGTACGGATACGCCACGGCGCTCAAAGAACAGACCATACATCTTCTCACCCACACCGATAGCCTTGAAGCGACGACGCTTCTCCTGCTCAACCGGCTTCAAGCGCATCTCGATGCACTCAGCAAGCAATTGATAGATGGTATTACGCATAAGACCACGGAAGTTCTTGCTATAGCAGAACACATCCACTGACTCAGGCGCCATTGCATCCTGGTGCATCTTACCTAGGATAGTCTTTAGCGCATCCAGCACGCTGGTTTCGCCCCTAAAGTGCAGGGTACGCACCTCATGCCAAGAGTTACGATAAACCAGATCGATACTGCCAATCAGGCAGCTGTTATCTCGACCACAAGAGAATAGATTGACGTTACGCGCATCTTTCTTCGCTTGTTTATCTGTTAGTCGCTCTGTTGGGTCATCTTCAAGGTTGATGAACATGGCAAGCTGGCTAACTTCACATGGACTGGCCAGCGCTTCCATAGTTGGACGGCGCTTACGAAGCGAGAAGGTATTACGCAGGTCACCCACCATCTGATACAGCTTGTCGATATCTGTATCAGCACTACGAACAACTGAGTGCAGGCGTGTGGACTCTGTAATCAAGCCATTGAAGAAAGACCAAGCCACCAGTTTGCTGAGTGAGCTATGGTGCTCGATCGGTGCTTGACCAAGGATACGCTGAGCAATGAGAGGTTGCTTGTACATATACCAACCTGCTTGATTCACGCCGCCTTGCTCTACTTGGATAAAGCTAAGGTCTGATTCATGCAGGTCTTGAGAGATCTGTTGGTTTAGCAGTGTCACTTTGCCAGGCAACACCTCAAACGCCGCATACAGCTTACGCGCTAGGATAGAGATATCCTGCGGGCTGATCACAGAGGTGATATCGTTGCGACGTGCAAATTGGATCAGATTGCGGTAGCTAGTCATCAAGGCATCGAGAAGATTGTGATGCACGATCTTAACGCGCTCTACCTTCCAGTGACGACGAGTATCTAACTCTTCTAACTTATCGTGATCCCAGCCCCAGTCAGCAACCATAAACTGCATCACCTCACGACGCCAAGATACCGAACCCATCTTAGGTTCTTGTGATAGCTTTTCGTGGGTTTTGAGATAGAAACAGCGGCGCACAAGGTCAAGACGCTTTTCATCATCGATGCGAGTCAGATAACGAGTTACCTTCTCTAGCATCACGTAATACGCGTCCATACCATACAGGTCTGGCTCGTGTGCAAAGAAGCGGCGCTTGGTGTCGATGCTAAGAAGCTGAGTTTGTGGGTATTCCCAAGAATATGCTTCAAGCAGAATAGCCTTCAGCACCGATTTATACGGTGAGTCGATACTCTTGAACAATTGCCACAAGCTAGAACCGAAGTACTCTTCAGCAGGGATTTTGTTAAGCTGTCCAAAGTCGAGCCACTGATTACAATCAATAGCTCCACTGTTGCACAACTCGAGTACATATTGGTCGTAGCATTCTTCCATCTCAGGTGGCACAACACTCCACAGCAGGCGTTGACCAGCCATACGCATAGCCGAGCGATAAAACTCGTCTAGAAGAAGCATATGCTGAGATGAACCACAGTTGTCGCCAGTCATCTCTTCCGAACGTGCTTGCTTAAAGCGTTGGTCATCCATAAGGAAGAAGTTTGCCTCAACACCTTGTTGCTGAGCCCAATCGGTAATTTTTGAACACTTGTTCGCAAGGTCACTGCGCTGCTCTGCCGACATCTGCGGAGAGATACATACCCAGATATCTAGGTCACTGGTAAGCTTTGGCCAATAGAAGAGGTGCTGCCCATAGTGTATAGGGCAAGAATATCGCGTTGCTCAGGTGCAGCTACGCGGTCGCCACAAGACTTGGCGAACTCAGCAATCTGTTGTTGCTGATTGTCATCAAGGTCGAAATCAAAAACACCATGCGGAACGCTTTCGCCGGCATAGCCAGGTATCACGGGATGGTTGTAGTGAAGAAGTACAGGGATAAGGGAAAATACTTGTCTGCCACGGACATCCATCATGTCTAGAGCTCGTTGTTTACGCTGCTCATTGAGCGCGTCGAGTCTAGCGATTAGTTTGGACATGTATGCTTGCAAGTTAATTTCCTACCTAGAAAACCTTGTTAACTATGGGGCATTTTTAAGCAAAAAGCCCTCAAAACGTGACCAATTTAACACTTTTTAAGTATTGGGTAAAGAAAATCAGGTTTCTACACGCTTCAAACAATGCCGATGGAGCATACCCCAAATATACGCATCCTCACACTATTGCCGCCTTATGGCACCTAGCCTCGTGATTCACTTCACACATCAAAACAAAACTGTGTATTTTTCCAACTTGGTGCTAAGTGAGCTCACTTACTCACTGATTTTTGTACTGTCTCGGTGGTAGAATCAGAGGCAATCTATCTCAAAGCACATCTATCTATGTCTAAGAACACTCTAAGAATTGCAACACGCAAGAGCCCACTCGCGCTATGGCAAGCCCACTACGTAAAATCACGCCTTGAAGAGATCCATCCGGACCTTGAGGTAGAGCTTGTCACCATGGTGACCAAGGGTGACATTATCTTAGACACTCCACTAGCTAAAGTGGGAGGCAAGGGCCTGTTCGTTAAAGAACTGGAAGTAGCCATGCTCGAGCAAAGAGCGGATATTGCAGTGCATTCAATGAAAGATGTACCAGTAGACTTTCCAGAAGGTCTAGGTCTTGCGGTGATCTGTGAACGTGAAGATCCGCGAGATGCTTTTGTATCGAACAACTACAACTCTATTGAGGAACTGCCTCAGGGTGCCGTTGTAGGAACCTGTAGCCTGCGTCGTCAGTGCCAGATCAGTGCGGCACGCCCAGATATCGTAATCAAAGAGCTTCGTGGCAATGTCGGCACCCGACTGCAAAAACTCGATGACGGTAACTATGATGCCATCATCCTAGCCGCAGCTGGCCTAAAACGCCTAGAAATGGAAGAACGTATCAAGAGCTTTATCGAGCCTGAGTTTTCTCTACCAGCAGTAGGTCAAGGTGCAGTAGGTATCGAATGCCGCGTGGATGATCAGCGCATCCTAGAGCTTATCAAGCCACTGAATCACCAGGACACTGCAGACCGAGTTTATGCGGAGCGCGCCATGAACCTTGCATTAGAAGGTGGCTGTCAGGTACCTATCGGTAGCTACTGTGTGATCACCCAAGATGATCAACTGTTCCTACGCGGTCTTGTGGGCAAGCCCGATGGCACAGAAATTATCAAGGCAGAGATTCGAGGTGAACGAAGCCAAGCAGTGACTCTAGGTAAAGAGTTGGCAAACGAGCTTCTCGACGCTGGCGCAAAAGAAATCCTGACTCAAGTCTACGAGCAGGCTTAATCTATGAAGGTACTTATCGTTCGACCTGAGCCAGATGCAAGTGAGCTTCAGAGTGCGTTAAGTGCCAAAGGGATAGCAAGCCTGTGCTATCCCGCCGTCTCTTTTATCCCTTCGACTATCTCAGATCAGGCGATTCAGTATCTGATTAGCTCTGACTTTATTATTACGGTCAGCAAACCCGCTACTCAGTTTACTCAGCAGATACTGGACTCTCACAATCAAACCTGGCCTAAGGCGTCCTATCTCGCTGTTGGCAAGGGCAGTGCCGAGCTACTAAACCAATGCTCAAAACATGAGACGCTTTACCCAAATATTGAAACCAGTGAAGGCTTACTTGAACTACTTGCGTCTGAAACGCTCCAACAGAAGCAGATAAGCATCTTGCGAGGTGATTCAGGCAGAGAGTTCTTGAAAGAGCAGCTTGAGAAGCGTGGTGCCAAGGTTAACTACTTTGAGTCATACCGAAGAGAATGGCATCCCCTAGCCTCACAAGAACAAATCACTAAATGGCGTTCATTCGAAATAGATACCGCCATTGTTACCAGCTTCGAACAATTAAAATTCTTTGCACAACAAGTACCTAGTGCAGATAAAAATTGGTTACACTCATTACAACTACTCGTTCCCAGCCAAAGAGTTGCCAAGCTAGCAACGGATATCGGCTTTCAAAAGGTACGAAGTCTCGGAGGGGCTGCGAATCAGCAGATCCTTGAGGCCTTACAGAGCGAAATCGACAGGAATCAATAATGACCGACGAAAAGAAACTCGAGAGCGACAACAAAGCTACACCTGCTGTACCGGTTACCCCAACCAAACCAAGTACACAAAAAAAAGAAAAAGAGCAGCAGCCAGAGTCGGCCAAACCCGCAAAGCGCTTAGCTATCGCGGCACTTATCATTTCAATCATCACCGCTGGTGCTGGAGTCATCTATATCAACCAGCAAAACCAGGCACTCAAGCAGCAGGTAGTAGCTCTATCCTCGCAACTGAGCAACACCCAACAGCAGGTTGCTCAGCAATTGGAATCCAGCCAGCAAGCTACTGAACAGATCACTAAAGACGCAGTAAACAAGGCTCAGGTTGCTATTAGCCAACAACAAAAGAGCATTGAGGGCCTGCAACTGGCAATTACAGACGTTAAGGGTCGTCGACCAAATGACTGGTTGCTTGCCGAAGCCGATTACCTAGTAAAACTAGCAGGTCGTAAACTCTTCCTAGAACACGATGTCGTAACGGCAACCAAGTTGATGGAGAGTGCCGATCAGCGTATCGCCACCTTGAATGACCCTAGCCTAGTACCACTGCGCAAGGTAATGGCAAACGACATAACCAAGCTAAGAAGCCTGCCTCTTCTAGACAAAGACGGTGTCGCGCTCGAACTTATCAGCTTGCAGACCCAAATAGATAAACTGCCTCTAGCCAATGCCATCCTTCCAGAAGCTCCAGAAGAGGTGAACAAAGAGGTCTCTCAAAACATCCAAGATTGGCAGTCCAACCTAAAGACCTCTCTTAACAATTTCGCAGAGCACTTCATTACCTTCAGGGTTCGCGACGGTAGTGCGGTACCACTGCTATCACCACAGCAACACTTCTACCTAAGAGAGAACATCAAGGGCAAGCTAGAAACAGCTATTAAAGCGACCTACTCGGAGCAAGAAGCGATCTACCAGACCTCACTAAAGGTTGCTGGTGAGTGGAGTCAAACCTACTTCAACCAAGATGATAACGCAGTGAAGCAGTTCCAAGCGTCGCTAGATAAGCTTTCGAAAGTTAAAGTCGACCTCAAGTATCCGAACAAGTTTGAGACCAACCAAGTTCTATCTGACATCATCCGCGAACGACTACGCAGGGAAGTAACTACTATCGTTACGGAGGACAAGTAATGGTACGTATTGTATTCATATTTGTTGTCCTCGGTTTAGGCCTGTTCGCTGGTACTCAGTTTTCTGGCCAGCAAGGTTATGTATTGATATCCATTGCTAACTACACCATAGAGATGAGTGTCACCACACTAGTTATCTTTATGGTGGCAGCTTTGATCGGTCTGTTCCTATTAGAAGCGCTTCTGAAAAGTCGATGCGAATGACCTACGCAACGTGGAATTGGTTCAGCATCCGCAAACAGCGTCGCGCAAGACGAATGACTAATGAGGGCATCATTAAGCTTATTGAAGGTGACTGGCAGAGTGCGGAGAAAAAGGTTACTCGTTGGTCTAACTCTCATGATATGCCGCTTCTTTGCTACCTAGTTGCTGCTGAAGCAGCTCACGAGCAAGGTAAAAACCAAAAGCGAGACCAATATTTTGAGCTTGCTTCTAAGCAAGAAGGATCTGAGCTGGCTATCGGTCTTACCAAAGGTAAGCAAGCTATGGCTGAGGGTGATTTTGCAACCGCGTTTGATGTGCTATCCAGCCTTAAGCATCAGTACCCTGAAAACCCTCGCCTGCTGAACCTGCTCAAGACCTGTTATATTCAACTGGATTGCTGGCAACCACTTCTAGACATGCTTCCTGTATTGAAGCGTGTCAAAGGCGTAGACAAAGCAGAATACCACAAGCTTTCTGTACAAGCCCATGCCGGCCGTATCTCTGAGCTTGCAAACCAACAAGGTGTAGATGGGATAGTCCGCTACTGGGATAAACTCTCAAAGAGCTTCAAATCAGAGAACGTAATCATCCAAACCTTTGCTACTGAGCTGATCAATCGTGGTGCAGATAACACCGCTATTACGGTACTGAAAGAGGCGACACTAAAAGCCCCTACAGCTGAGCTACTGAATGTCTTCCCTACTCTAAATATCACTGACTGGCACTCGGTTCTGAAACACCTCAAGAGCCTTGAGAAGAAGTTTTCTGACAACGGTGACCTGCATAGCGTGATCGGTCAGATATACATGCTTGAGGGCAAGTGGAGTGATGCACAGGTTTACTTTGAGACCGCACTGAAGCTGAGACCTGATGCCCATGACTATGGACAACTAGCGAGTGCACTTCATAAGCAAAACTACACCAATGCTGCTAATGAGGTTTCTCAGAAGGCACTGTTATTACTGAGTAAGTAGAATAAAGACTCAATGACTAAGCCGCTGTTAATCAGCGGCTTTTTTGTATCTGTTGGAACGAACCTACAAGCTACAAGCTACAAGCTACAAGCTACAAGCTACAAGAAGAGATTCTTTGGGTGAGAGCGTTTAAGCAAAGTTACTTACTACCAATTACGAGAGGCCTGTGACTTTATAAAGTCACCTATAAAGGTTGCACCCTATTTATCAAGGAACTCTGTACTTGATGTTAGTCAGGCTATTGGAGATCAAATTTAAAGCCGAACTAGCAAGCGGTTTGGCAGTTATCAAGACCCCATGCGGCTTTCAAGATTCTAATAACGTAAGAAAACCCGAGCCTTTGGCACTTCCAATTAGACTGATATTCAAACCTCAACAACTTCTATGAGTTAGAGAATAGTTTGCTCTCAATCTACTTATACCCAGAAAGCAAAAAAGGCTCGAGC
>BBSC01000007.1:0-289498 GCA_000830475.1 Vibrio ishigakensis
AGCTCCTGGCTCAATCAACCCACACACTAAGTTCGAGTCAGAAGTATACGTACTTTCTAAAGACGAAGGCGGCCGTCATACTCCGTTCTTCAAAGGCTACCGTCCACAGTTCTACTTCCGTACAACTGACGTAACTGGTGACATCTCTCTACCAGAAGGCGTAGAAATGGTAATGCCAGGTGACAACATCCAAATGAAAGTTGAGCTAATCGCTCCAATCGCTATGGATGAAGGTCTACGCTTCGCAATCCGTGAAGGTGGCCGTACTGTAGGTGCTGGTGTTGTTGCTAAGATCTTTGACTAATATTTAGTTAAATCTTGCACACTTCCTCTTTTGAGGGACTGCATCTGAAAAGGGGAGCTTCGGCTTCCCTTTTTGCTTTTTATAAGCTGGAAGCTTTTAGCTGTCAGCGATCAGAACATCTCAAATTATCCCCTCTGAAAGCTTAAAGTTCATAGCTGACAGCTAATATCCGATTATTTTTCACTCACGTCTTGCATCCCAATCTGTGATCTGTATAATGCCTCGCACTGACTTAGTCAGTTGTGAACCAATTAGCAACGAGGAGCCAGATTTTATCTGGGTAACGTATACTCCGCTTATGTTCGCGGTTAATACAATTAATAAGATAGCGAAAGCTACAAGTTAATAGAAAATTAGCTGACAACGCTTCCTGATTTTGGAGGCTACGGTTTCACATAAATCAATCGGCATTCCCTTAAGTTTTTAAGCGTGAGTGGCGATATTGTTTGTGTATTTAATTATTAATTGGAGCTCTGTCTCATGCAGAACCAACGTATTCGTATCCGCCTAAAAGCTTTCGATTACAAACTAATCGACGCTTCTACTGCGGAAATCGTTGAAACAGCAAAACGTACCGGCGCACAGGTTCGTGGTCCTATCCCACTACCTACTCGCAAAGAGCGTTTCACTGTTCTTATCTCTCCACACGTTAACAAAGACGCGCGTGACCAGTACGAAATCCGTACTCACAAGCGTTTGATCGACATCGTAGAACCAACTGACAAGACTGTTGATGCTCTTATGCGTCTAGATCTTGCTGCTGGTGTAGATGTTCAAATCAGCCTAGGTTAAGGGAGATTAGAAGAATGATTGGTCTAGTCGGACGTAAAGTGGGTATGACCCGCGTATTTACCGAAGAAGGCGTTTCTATCCCAGTAACAGTTGTTGAAGTAGAAAACAACCGCGTTTCACAGATCCGTTCTGTAGAAACTGACGGCTACGCAGCAATCCAAGTTACTGCTGGTGAGAAAAAAGCTAGCCGTGTAAACAAAGCTGAAGCAGGTCACTTTGCTAAAGCTGGTGTTGAAGCTGGTCGCGGTCTTTGGGAATTCCGTTTAGAAAACGGTGAAGAGTTTGAAGTTGGCGCTGAGCTAAACGTAGAACTATTCAATGACGTTAAAAAAGTTGACGTTACTGGTACATCTAAAGGTAAAGGCTTCCAAGGCGCTGTTAAGCGTTGGAACTTCTCTACTCAAGATATGACTCACGGTAACTCACTGTCTCACCGTGCTCCTGGTTCTATTGGTCAATGCCAAACTCCAGGTCGCGTATTCAAAGGCAAAAAATGGCTGGTCACATGGGTGCTGAGCGTGTAACGACTCAAAACCTAGAGATCGTACGTGTTGACGCTGAGCGCAATCTGCTTCTTATCAAAGGTGCAGTACCGGGCTCAATCGGCGGCAACGTTATCGTAAAACCAGCTGTTAAAGCTTAACGTCTAGGAGTAAGTAATGGAATTGATGGTTAAAGGTGCTGATGCACTAACTGTTTCCGAGACTACTTTCGGACGTGACTTCAACGAAGCTCTTGTACACCAAGTAGTTGTTGCTTTTGCAGCAGGTGCTCGTCAAGGTACTCGTGCTCAAAAGACTCGTTCTGAAGTATCTGGCGGTGGCGCTAAGCCATGGCGTCAAAAAGGTACTGGCCGTGCACGTGCTGGTACAATTCGTAGCCCAATCTGGCGTACAGGTGGTGTTACTTTTGCTGCGAAACCACAAGATCACAGCCAAAAAGTAAACAAGAAAATGTACCGCGGTGCTATGAAAAGCATTCTTTCTGAGCTTGTTCGTCAAGAGCGTCTAATCGTTGTTGATAACTTCTCAGTAGAAGCACCAAAGACTAAAGAGCTAGTAGCTAAGCTGAAAGAGCTTGAGCTAACAGATGCTCTTATCGTGACTAGCGAAGTAGATGAGAATCTATTCCTAGCAGCTCGTAACCTATACAAAGTTGACGCTCGTGACGTTGCTGGTATCGACCCAGTTTCACTAATCGCGTTCGACAAAGTTGTAATTACTGCTGAAGCAGTGAAGCAAGTTGAGGAGATGCTGGCATGATCACTGAAGAGCGTCTACTAAAAGTTCTACGTGCTCCACATATCTCTGAGAAAGCAACTATGGCTGCAGAGAAAGCGAATACTATCGTTTTCAAAGTAGCAAAAGATGCAACTAAAAGAGAAAATCAAAGCAGCTGTAGAAAAGCTATTTGAAGTTGAAGTTAAGTCTGTAAATACTCTTGTTCTTAAGGGTAAGACCAAACGTCAAGGTATGCGTGAAGGCCGTCGTTCAGACGTTAAGAAAGCCTACGTTACTTTGAAAGAAGGTCAAGATCTTGACTTCGTTGGCGGTGCGGAATAACAGGAGTAGTTGAGAAATGGCTATTGTTAAATGTAAGCCGACTTCCCCTGGTCGTCGTCACGTAGTTAAAGTTGTTAACGCTGACCTACACAAGGGTAAGCCATACGCACCACTTCTAGAGAAAAACTCTAAGAACGGTGGTCGTAACAACAACGGTCGTATCACAGTACGTCACATCGGTGGTGGTCACAAGCATCACTATCGTATCGTTGACTTCAAACGTACTAAAGATGGCATCCCTGCGAAGGTTGAGCGTCTAGAATACGATCCAAACCGTAGCGCAAACATTGCTCTAGTTCTGTACGCAGACGGTGAGCGCCGCTACATCATTGCACCAAAAGGCATTTCAGCTGGTGATACAATCCAGTCTGGTGTTGATGCGCCTATTAAAGCAGGTAACACTCTGCCAATGCGCAACATCCCAGTTGGTTCAACTGTACACTGTGTTGAGCTTAAGCCTGGTAAAGGTGCACAAATTGCTCGTTCTGCAGGTGCATACGCACAAATCGTCGCTCGCGACGGTGCATATGTAACTCTACGCCTACGTTCTGGCGAGATGCGCAAAGTTCTTTCTGAAGGTCGTGCAACGATCGGTGAAGTTGGTAACTCTGAGCACATGCTACGTGAACTAGGTAAAGCTGGTGCTTCACGCTGGCGCGGCGTACGTCCAACCGTACGTGGTGTAGTAATGAACCCAGTAGACCACCCACACGGTGGTGGTGAAGGTCGTACTTCTGGTGGTCGTCACCCAGTATCACCTTGGGGTCAGCCAACTAAAGGCTTCAAGACTCGTAAGAACAAGCGCACTGACAAGTACATCGTACGTCGTCGTAACAAGTAATCTAAGAAAGAGGAATCGCCATGCCACGTTCTCTCAAGAAAGGTCCTTTTATTGACCTACACTTGCTGAAGAAGGTAGAGAAAGCGGTGGAAAGCGGAGACAAAAAGCCTATTAAGACTTGGTCCCGTCGCTCAATGATCATCCCTACGATGATCGGTTTGACCATCGCTGTCCATAATGGTCGTCAGCACGTACCAGTATTCGTAACCGAAGAAATGATCGGTCACAAGCTGGGCGAATTCGCACCAACTCGTACTTATCGCGGCCACGCTGCTGATAAGAAAGCTAAGAAGAAATAAGGAGTAGATGATGGAAGCTATCGCTAAACATAACTTTGCTCGTATTTCTCCACAGAAAGCTCGCTTAGTTGCAGACCAAATCCGCGGTAAATCTGTGGATCAAGCACTAGAAATCCTAACTTTCAGCAACAAAAAAGCTGCTGTTCTAGTTAAGAAAGTACTTGAGTCAGCAATCGCGAACGCTGAGCACAACGAAGGTGCTGACATTGACGATCTTAATGTCGCTAAAATCTTTGTAGATGAGGCCCTATCATGAAGCGTATTATGCCTCGTGCTAAAGGCCGTGCCGACCGTATCTTGAAGCGTTCAAGCCACATCACTGTTGTTGTAGCAGATCGCTAAGAGACTAGGAGAATAAGCAATGGGTCAGAAAGTACATCCTAATGGTATTCGTCTTGGCATCGTTAAGCCTTGGAATGCTACATGGTTTGCTAACACCAAAGAATTCGCTGACAACCTAGACGGCGACTTCAAGGTACGTCAGTTCCTTACTAAGGAACTTGCAAAAGCGTCTCTATCACGCATCGTTATCGAGCGTCCTGCTAAGAGCATCCGTGTGACTATTCACACTGCTCGCCCAGGTGTTGTTATCGGTAAGAAAGGTGAAGACGTTGAGAAGCTACGCGCAGCTGTAGCTAAAATCGCAGGTGTACCAGCGCAAATTAACATCGCTGAAGTACGTAAGCCTGAGCTGGACGGTCAACTAGTGGCTGACAGCATCGCGTCTCAGCTAGAGCGTCGTGTTATGTTCCGTCGTGCTATGAAGCGCGCTGTACAAAACGCAATGCGTCTAGGTGCTAAGGGTATCAAAGTAGAAGTAAGCGGCCGTCTAGGCGGTGCTGAAATCGCGCGTACTGAATGGTACCGTGAAGGCCGTGTGCCACTACACACCCTACGTGCTGACATTGATTACGCAACTTCTTCGGCTCACACCCAATACGGTGTAATCGGCATCAAAGTTTGGATCTTCAAGGGTGAAATCCTTGGTGGAATGCCAGCTGCGAATGCAGTAGAGCCTAAAGGCGACAAGCCTAAGAAGCAGCGTAAAGGCCGTAAGTAAGGAGTCGACTGATGCTACAACCTAAACGTACTAAATTCCGTAAGGTTCAGACTGGTCGTAACCGCGGTCTAGCTAAAGGTACTGAAGTAAGCTTCGGCGAATTCGGTCTTAAAGCTGTAGGTCGTGGACGTATTACTGCTCGTCAAATCGAAGCGGCACGTCGTGCAATGACACGTCATATCAAACGTCAAGGCCAAATCTGGATTCGTATCTTCCCAGACAAACCAATTACTGAAAAACCTCTTGAAGTTCGTCAAGGTAAAGGTAAAGGTAACGTTGAATACTGGGTAGCTCAAATCCAACCTGGTAAAGTGATGTACGAAATGAATGGCGTACCTGAAGAGTTGGCACGTGAAGCGTTCCGCCTAGCGGCTCGTAAACTGCCTATCAAAACAACATTTGTAACTAAGCAGGTGATGTAATGAAAGCACAAGAGCTACGCGAAAAAAGCGTTGAAGAACTTAACGCTGAGCTAATGAACCTGCTACGCGAGCAGTTCAACTTGCGCATGCAAGCTGCAACTGGTCAGCTACAGCAGACTCATACTCTGAAAGCTGTACGTCGTGATATCGCACGTGTTAAAACCGTTTTGACTGAGAAGGCAGGCGCATAATGAGCGACAAAATCCGTACTTCACTAGGTCGTGTTGTTAGCGACAAAGGCGATAAGTCTATCGTTGTTGCTATCGAGCGCATGGTTAAACACCCAATTTACGGCAAGTTCGTAAAGCGCACGACTAAAATTCACGCACATGATGAGAACAACGAGTGTGGCCTAGGCGATACAGTTGAAATCAAAGAGTGTCGTCCACTGTCTAAGACTAAGTCTTGGACTTTGGTAAAAGTTGTTGAAAAAGCGAAAATCTAATTTTCGTTAATTGTTAACAACTTAAAGCGGCTTCCAAATTTTTTTGGAAGCCGCTTATTTTTGTCTACCCAAACAAAAAAAGGGTGGTACAATTCGCGTCCCTTTAAAGAGGCAGCCCGACCCGAGAGGGTCTAGTTTTTAATATTTAGCGGAGCACTAACAATGATCCAAATGCAAAGTACACTTGACGCTGCAGACAACTCTGGCGCGCGCAAGGTAATGTGTATTAAGGTTCTGGGTGGCTCACACCGTCGTTATGCACACATCGGTGACATCATCAAAGTTACAGTTAAGGAAGCAATTCCTCGCGGTAAAGTGAAAAAAGGTGATGTTCTGAAGGCGGTAGTAGTGCGCACCCGTAAAGGCGTTCGTCGTCCAGACGGTTCTGTCATTCGCTTCGACCGTAACGCTTGTGTATTGTTGAACGACACTACTGAGCAACCAGTCGGCACACGTATCTTTGGCCCAGTGACTCGTGAACTTCGTAATGCGAAATTCATGAAGATCGTTTCACTGGCTCCAGAAGTACTATAAGGAGCACGAAAAATGGCAGCTAAAATCCGTCGTAATGACGAAGTAATCGTTCTTGCTGGTAAAGATAAAGGCAAGAAAGGTAAAGTAACTAAGGTTCTAGCAACCGGTAAAGTTATCGTTGAAGGTATCAACCTTGTTAAGAAGCACCAGAAGCCAGTTCCGGCAATGGGTGTTCAAGGTGGTATCGTAGAGCAAGAAGCAGCTATTGATGTTTCTAACATTGCTATCTACAACGCAGCTACTGGTAAAGCAGACCGTATCGGTTTCCGTTTTGAAGACGGCAAAAAAGTTCGTTTCTTCAAGTCTAACGGCGAAACCGTTTCTAACTAAGATATAAAGTATTTTGGAGTTAACTATGGCGAAACTGCATGATTACTACAAGTCGTCTGTAGTTGCTGAACTGACCAAAGAGTTCGGCTACTCAAGCGTCATGCAAGTCCCTAGAATCGAAAAAATCACCCTTAACATGGGTGTTGGTGAAGCAATCAACGATAAGAAACTTCTAGAGAACGCAGCTTCTGATATGGCGACCATTTCTGGTCAAAAGCCACTTATCACTAAAGCGCGTAAATCTGTTGCAGGTTTCAAAATCCGTGAAGGCTACCCGATCGGTTGTAAAGTAACCTTGCGTGGCGAACGCATGTGGGACTTCCTTGAGCGTTTAATCTCAATCGCACTTCCACGTGTACGTGACTTCCGTGGCGTTAGCGCTAAGTCTTTTGACGGACGCGGTAACTACAGCATGGGCGTTCGCGAGCAAATCATCTTCCCGGAAATCGACTTTGATAAAGTTGATCGTGTTCGCGGTCTTGATATCACTATCACGACTTCAGCTGACACAGATGCGGAAGGCCGTGCTCTGCTGGCTGCCTTTAACTTCCCATTCCGTAAGTAAGGTGAAGGGTTACTGTTATGGCTAAAGAATCTATGAAGGCACGCGAAGCTAAGCGTGCAAAACTAGTAGCTAAGTTCGCTGAAAAGCGTTCTGCACTAAAAAACATCATCAGCGATGTGAACGCATCAGAAGAAGAGCGTTGGGAAGCAGTTCTTAAACTGCAATCTCTACCACGTGATTCAAGTGCATCACGTCAGCGTAACCGTTGCAACCAAACTGGTCGCCCACACGGTTACCTACGTAAGTTCGGTCTAAGCCGTATCAAAGTTCGTGAAGCTTGCATGAAAGGCGAGATTCCTGGACTTCGTAAGGCTAGCTGGTAATTGCCACTTAATCATTTGGAGTAAATCTTATGAGCATGCAAGATCCGATTTCGGATATGCTGACCCGTCTTCGTAACGGTCAGGCAGCAAACAAAGTTGCTGTTAAAATGCCTTCTTCAAAGCTTAAAGTTGCAATCGCTACTTTGCTAAAGAACGAAGGTTACATCGTTGATTTCGCTGTTGAAGGCGAAGCAAAACCAGAGCTAGAAGTTACTCTTAAGTACTTCCAAGCAAAACCAGTAATCGAGCAAATCCAACGTGTTTCTCGTCCAGGTCTGCGCGTCTATAAAAATAAAGACAGCCTACCTTCTGTGATGGGTGGTTTGGGTATTGCTGTAGTGTCCACTTCCAAAGGTCTTATGACAGACCGTGCTGCTCGCAAAGCAGGTCTTGGTGGTGAGATCATCTGCTACGTAGCTTAATAGGAGTAGAATATGTCTCGTGTTGCTAAAGCACCTGTCGCTATTCCAGCTGGCGTAGAGGTGAAAATTAATGGTCAAGAAGTGACTGTTAAAGGCCCTAAGGGTGAACTATCACGCGTTCTTAACGACGCGGCAGTAGTTTCACAGGAAGATAACGCTATTGTTTTCGCTCCTCGTGAAGGTATCGCTAAAGCTAACGCTCAAGCAGGTACTGCACGTGCACTAGTGAACAACATGGTTGTTGGTGTTACTGAAGGCTTTACTAAGAAACTGATCCTTAAGGGTGTTGGTTACCGTGCTGCTGTTAAAGGCAACGCTGTAAACCTAACTCTAGGTTTCTCTCACCCAGTTGAGCACGAAGTGCCAGCGGGTATTAAAGCTGAATGTCCAAGCCAAACTGAAATCGTACTAACTGGTGCTGACAAGCAACTAGTTGGTCAAGTTGCGGCTGACATTCGTTCTTACCGTGAGCCTGAGCCTTATAAAGGTAAAGGTGTTCGTTACGCAGATGAATATGTGCGTACCAAAGAAGCTAAGAAGAAGTAAGGTAACACTATGGATAAGAAAGCATCTCGCATCCGTCGTGCTACACGTGCACGTCGTAAGATTGCTGAACTTCGTGTGAACCGTCTTGTAGTACACCGTACTCCTCGTCACGTTTACGCACAGGTTATTGCACCAAACGGCTCTGAGGTTATCGCAGCTGCTTCTACTGTAGAAAAAGCGATCCGTGAGCAAGTTAAGAACACTGGTAACGTAGACGCAGCTAAAGCAGTTGGTAAAGCTGTTGCAGAGCGTGCTCTTGAAAAAGGCATTGAATCTGTTGCGTTTGATCGTTCTGGTTTCCAATACCACGGTCGAGTAGCGGCGCTAGCAGATTCTGCTCGCGAAGCTGGTCTTAAATTCTAAGGTAGGGTTGATCGATGGCTAAAGAACAACAACAAACTTCAGATTTGCACGAAAAGCTAATCGCTGTTAACCGTGTTTCTAAAACGGTTAAAGGTGGTCGAATCTTTAGTTTCACTGCACTAACAGTAGTTGGTGACGGTAATGGTCGCGTAGGTTTCGGTTACGGCAAAGCTCGTGAAGTACCTGCTGCGATTCAAAAAGCAATGGAAAAAGCGCGTCGTAACATGGTTACTGTTGCGCTAAACGAAGGTACTCTTCACCACGCGGTGAAAGGTCGTCACACTGGCTCTAAAGTTTACATGCAGCCAGCTGCGGAAGGTACAGGTATCATCGCCGGTGGTGCGATGCGTGCAGTACTAGAAGTTGTAGGTGTTCACAACGTACTTGCGAAAGCATACGGTTCAACGAACCCAATCAACATCGTTCGCGCGACTATCGATGGTTTGAGCGGCATGAAGTCTCCAGAGATGGTAGCTGCTAAACGTGGTCTAACTGTTGAAAATATTTCGGAGTAAACCATGGCAACTATTAAAGTAACTCAAACTAAAAGCTCAATCGGCCGCCTACCAAAGCACAAATTGTGCCTACGTGGTCTAGGCCTTCGTCGCATCAACCACACAGTAGAACTTGAAGACACGCCAGCAGTACGCGGCATGATCAACAAGGTTTACTACATGGTTAAAGTTGAGGAGTAATCAGAATGCGTTTGAATACTCTAGCACCAGCTGCGGGTTCTAAGCCTTCTAAGAAGCGCGTAGGTCGTGGTATTGGTTCTGGCCTAGGTAAAACTGGTGGCCGTGGTCACAAAGGTCAAAAATCACGCTCGGGCGGTAAAGTTCGTGCAGGTTTCGAAGGTGGCCAAATGCCTTTGAAACAGCGTCTACCTAAATTCGGTTTCACTTCTCGTAAGAGCCTAGTGTCTGCTGAAGTTCGTCTAGCTGAGCTAGCGAAGGTATCTGGTGACGTTGTAGATCTAAACAGCCTTAAAGCTGCTAACGTAATCACTAAGAACATCGAATTTGTAAAAGTTGTTCTTTCTGGTGAAATTAACAAAGCAGTGACTGTTAAAGGTCTTCGCGTAACTAAAGGCGCTAAAGCTGCAATCGAAGCTGCCGGCGGTAAAATCGAAGAATAATCTTCGCGGGAAAGGTACAGATGGCTAAAAAACCAGGACAAGATTTTAGTAGTGCAAAAAGCGGCATGGCGGAATTGAAATCACGCCTACTATTCGTAATAGGCGCGTTGTTAGTATTTCGTGCAGGCTCTTTTGTGCCGATCCCTGGTATTGACGCAGCTGTCCTTGCCCAATTGTTGGAACAGCAGCAGGGCACCATCGTTGAAATGTTCAACATGTTCTCTGGTGGTGCACTGGAGCGTGCGTCTGTCTTGGCCCTAGGTATCATGCCGTATATTTCGGCATCGATTGTGGTCCAATTGCTAACCGTGGTTCATCCCGCTCTTGCAGAGCTTAAAAAAGAGGGTGAAGCTGGCCGTCGTAAGATCAGTCAGTACACACGTTACGGCACGCTAGTACTTGCAACATTCCAAGCTATCGGTATCGCAACAGGTCTACCGAACATGGTCGACAATCTGGTTGTTATCAACCAAACCATGTTCACCCTAATTGCTACCGTGAGTTTAGTAACCGGCACCATGTTCCTGATGTGGTTAGGTGAACAAATTACAGAGCGCGGAATTGGTAACGGTATTTCGTTAATCATCTTTGCAGGTATTGTTGCTGGATTGCCTTCAGCAGTTGGTCAAACAATTGAACAAGCGCGTCAAGGTGAATTGCACGTACTTCTTCTATTGTTGATCGCAGTATTGGCATTTGCTGTTATCTACTTTGTTGTATTCATGGAGCGTGGTCAACGTCGTATCGTCGTTAACTATGCGAAGCGTCAACAAGGTCGTAAGGTATTTGCTGCGCAGAGCTCTCACTTGCCGTTGAAAATCAACATGGCTGGTGTTATCCCTGCAATCTTCGCATCGAGCATTATCTTGTTCCCAGGAACATTGGCTCAGTGGTTCGGTCAGAACGGTGAAAGCAGCACATTCGGTTGGTTAACTGATGTGTCACTTGCTCTAAGCCCAGGCCAGCCTCTGTATGTAATGCTTTATGCAGCTGCGATTATCTTCTTCTGTTTCTTCTACACGGCGTTGGTATTCAACCCGCGTGAAACAGCAGATAACTTGAAGAAGTCTGGTGCTTTCGTACCCGGCATCCGCCCAGGAGAGCAGACAGCTAGATATATTGATAAAGTAATGACTAGACTAACCCTTGCAGGTGCTCTATACATTACATTTATCTGTCTGATTCCCGAGTTCATGATGGTAGCGTGGAACGTACGTTTCTACTTCGGCGGTACCTCACTACTTATCGTAGTAGTGGTTATTATGGACTTTATGGCACAGGTACAGACTCATATGATGTCTCAGCAATATGATTCTGTGTTGAAGAAAGCTAATCTGAAGGGTTACGGTCGTTAATTCGACGGTAACTCCAGATCAAATTACGGAGTTTAGCAATGAAAGTTCGTGCTTCCGTTAAAAAAATCTGCCGTAACTGTAAGATCATCAAGCGCAACGGTGTTGTGCGTGTGATCTGCAGTGAGCCAAAGCACAAACAGCGCCAAGGCTAATCCGCAGAAATTTTTACTTGAAATACAGGGTGGGTTCGAGTACATTACTCGGCCTACCTTTTGCGTGCAAAAGAAGTAGTATGCCGCCACGTATCCTAAACGGGCTTTGTGGCGGATAATTCTTTATGAAAGTACTAGGAGTGAATAGTGGCCCGTATAGCAGGCATTAACATTCCTGATCACAAGCATTCTGTGATTGCTCTAACAGCAATCTACGGTATCGGTAAAACTCGCGCTCAAGCTATCCTAGCTGAAGTGGGTATTGCTGAAGATGCTAAGATCAGTGAACTAACAGAACAGCAGATCGATCAACTGCGTGATGGTGTAGCTAAATACACTGTAGAAGGTGATCTACGTCGTGAAGTATCAATGAACATCAAGCGTCTTATGGACCTTGGCTGTTACCGTGGTCTTCGTCATCGTCGCAGTCTACCTCTACGTGGACAGCGTACTAAAACCAATGCTCGCACCCGTAAGGGTCCGCGTAAGCCGATCAAGAAATAATCGGAAGGGTAGAGTACAATGGCAAAACAACCAACTCGCGCACGTAAACGCGTTCGCAAGCAAGTAGCTGATGGCGTAGCGCACATTCATGCTTCTTTCAACAACACAATCGTAACCATCACTGACCGTCAAGGTAACGCACTAGCTTGGGCTACTGCAGGTGGTTCAGGTTTCCGTGGTTCTCGTAAGTCAACTCCGTTCGCAGCTCAGGTTGCAGCAGAGCGCGCTGGCGAAATGGCTAAAGAATATGGCCTAAAGAACTTGGAAGTTATGGTTAAGGGCCCAGGTCCAGGTCGTGAGTCAACTATCCGCGCACTAAACGCTGCTGGATACCGCATCACTAACATCGTTGATGCAACTCCGATCCCTCATAACGGTTGTCGTCCACCTAAGAAACGTCGCGTTTAAGTTTCGTTTCTAGGAATATTGGAGAAAGAACATGGCTAGATATTTGGGTCCTAAGCTAAAGCTTAGCCGTCGTGAAGGTACTGACTTATTCCTTAAGTCTGGTATCCGTGCGATCGATACCAAGTGTAAAATTGATAACGCTCCAGGTGTACACGGCGCTCGTCGCGGTCGTCTATCTGAATATGGCGTTCAGCTTCGTGAGAAGCAAAAAGTTCGTCGTACTTACGGCGTTCTAGAAAAACAATTCCGTAACTACTACAAAGAAGCTGCTCGCCTTAAAGGCAACACAGGTGAAAACCTACTTCAGCTTCTTGAAGGTCGTCTTGATAACGTAGTTTACCGCATGGGCTTTGGCGCAACTCGCGCAGAAGCACGTCAGCTAGTTAGCCACAAAGCTATCCTAGTTAACGGTAAAGTTGTAAACGTTCCTTCATTCAAAGTTGCGGCAAACGACGTTGTTTCTATCCGTGAGAAGGCTAAAACCCAATCACGCATCAAAGCGGCTCTAGAAGTTGCTGAACAACGCGAAAAACCAACTTGGATTGAAGTAGATGGTAGCAAGATGGAAGGTACATTCAAGCGTATGCCTGAGCGTTCTGATCTATCAGCTGACATCAACGAACACCTGATCGTCGAACTTTACTCTAAGTAAGGTTTAAACTAAAGAGAGGACACAATGCAGGGTTCTGTAACAGAATTTCTTAAGCCACGTCTAGTTGATATCGAACAGATCAACACGACACACGCAAAAGTAACTCTTGAGCCATTAGAGCGTGGTTTTGGCCATACTCTTGGTAATGCACTTCGCCGTATTCTTCTATCTTCTATGCCGGGTTGTGCCGTAACAGAAGTAGAGATCGAAGGCGTACTTCACGAGTACAGCACTAAAGAAGGCGTTCAAGAAGACATTCTTGAAATCCTACTAAACCTTAAAGGTCTAGCTGTACGCGTTGCCGAAGGCAAAGATGAAGTGTTTATTACACTTAACAAATCAGGCTCAGGCCCTGTGGTTGCAGGTGACATCACCCATGATGGTGATGTAGAGATCGCTAACCCAGAACACGTTATCTGTCATCTAACTGATGACAACGCTGATATCGCTATGCGTATCAAAGTTGAACGTGGTCGCGGTTATGTTCCTGCTTCAGCTCGTATTCACACTGAAGAAGACGAGCGTCCAATCGGTCGCCTACTAGTTGACGCTACTTATAGCCCTGTAGACAAAATTGCTTACAGCGTTGAAGCGGCACGTGTAGAACAACGTACCGACCTGGACAAATTGGTTATCGATATGGAAACCAATGGCACTCTTGAACCGGAAGAAGCTATCCGTCGTGCAGCAACTATTCTTGCTGAACAACTGGATGCATTCGTAGATCTTCGTGATGTACGTGTTCCAGAGAAAGAGGAAGAGAAGCCTGAATTCGATCCGATCCTACTGCGTCCTGTAGACGATCTTGAACTAACAGTTCGCTCTGCTAACTGTCTGAAAGCAGAAGCGATTCACTACATCGGTGATCTTGTACAGCGTACTGAGGTTGAGCTACTTAAAACGCCAAACCTTGGTAAAAAATCTCTTACTGAGATTAAAGACGTACTTGCATCACGTGGTCTTTCTCTGGGCATGCGCCTAGAAAATTGGCCGCCAGCGTCTATCGCTGAAGATTAATCGATACTAGTTAGAAGGATTAGGTCATGCGCCATCGTAAGAGTGGTCGTCAACTCAACCGCAACAGCTCACATCGCAAAGCGATGTTCAGCAACATGGCTAGCTCTCTAGTACGTCATGAAGTTATCAAGACTACTTTGCCAAAAGCAAAAGAGCTACGTCGCGTAGTTGAGCCTTTGATTACACTAGCTAAGACTGACAGTGTTGCTAACCGTCGTCTAGCATTTGCACGTACTCGTGATAACGAAGTAGTTGCAAAATTGTTTAACGAACTAGGTCCACGTTTTGCTGCTCGTCAGGGCGGTTACACTCGTATCCTAAAAGCTGGCTTCCGTGCTGGTGATAAAGCTCCAATGGCTTACATTGAGCTTGTAGATCGCCCAGCTGCTGAAGAAGCTGCTGAGTAATCAGTTCGTAAGAACACAAAAAGCCGAGCGTTAAGCTCGGCTTTTTGTGCCTGTAACAAACTTATCCCCAAAGGCTTGTTAGAGAGCCAAGTAAGCCATCACTCGCCCCCTGTGACGTTAGAAACTGCAGGATTAGCGGAGCAAATTGCGACACTAATGCCGGATCTATACCTAAGCCCTCAAAAGTACTCTTCACCGAATCCATGTTGGTAATCATATCGGTTAGGCCAGTCGAGCCTGTAAAGTTACTTAACCCGGGGATTAAAGAGCTCAGTTCGCTAGATTGACTGTCTGAGAGTTGTGACTGCGCTAAAGATAACAGAGCGCCAGCGCCACCCGCTGCTTGGGTAGGTGTCACATCGAGCTCGCTAGTAAGAAGATCGGTTAACGGTGTACTTTGAGCAGCATTGATCTGTTCGTTTACTGAATTAGCTAAAGCGCTAATATCAGTTTTTTTTCCTCTTCATCAGAATCAAATAAACCAAAAAATGCGAAGCTGGGTGCGCTAAACACCACTGAAGCAATAACTGGAAGCATCCACCCTTTCATTAGTAACTCCTGTAAACCTATTATTTTAGATGGACTATAAGTCTAGGTGATGATCATGGGCGTTGCTGTTAAAAAACGGCGCTTAAAGCGCCGTTGGTAGTTACTGATTTAGTGCCTGATCTAGGTCAGCCAAGATATCATCGATATGTTCGATACCTACCGATAGACGAATCATTTCCGGGCTTACCCCAGCGCTCTTTTGCTCGTCTTCATTCAACTGGCGGTGGGTCGTAGACGCAGGGTGGCATGCTAGAGATTTAGCATCACCTATATTCACAAGGCGCTTAAAGATCTGCAGTGCGTCATAGAACTTAACGCCGGCTTCATATCCTTCTTTAAGGCCAAATGAAAGGATACTAGAAGGCTTGCCCTGCATGTATTTCTTAGACAGTTCATAGTACTCAGAGCTCTCAAGACCCGCATAGCTTACCCAACTTACTTTAGGGTGGTTTTGTAGGAAATCGGCTACCTTAGTGGCGTTCTCACAGTGGCGTTCCATACGAAGTGATAGGGTTTCCAGACCCTGCATCAGCAAGAAAGCATTCATCGGCGATAATGCAGAACCAGTATTACGCAGCGGTACAGTGCGAGCGCGGCCGATAAATGCAGCTTCAGCGAATGCCTCGGTATAAACCACACCATGGTATGACGGTTCTGGCTGGTTAAATTCAGGGAATTTATCTGGATAGTTTGCCCAAGGAAATTTACCTGAGTCGATGATCATTCCACCTAGGGTTGTGCCGTGCCCACCCACATACTTTGTTAGTGAGTGAACTACAATATCTGCGCCGTGCTCGATCGGCTTACAAACTGCAGGTGTTGCGACTGTATTATCTACAATTACCGGTATGCCTTTAGCATGGGCAATATCTGCGATACCTGCAATATCAGCAATATTTCCTGCCGGGTTGCCGATAGATTCACAGTAAACCGCCTTAGTATTGTCATCAATCAGCTCAGCCAAGGCTTCAGGACCATCATCTTTTGCAAATCTTACATCAATACCAAGGCTCGGAAGCATATGGGCGAACAGTGTATAGGTGCCACCATAAAGCTGAGGCGTGGATACGATGTTGTCACCGTTATGGGCCAGAGTCAGAATTGCATAGTGAATCGCAGATGAACCTGCACTAACTGCAAGACCCGCCAAGCCGCCTTCAAGGGCCGCCATACGCTTTTCCAGCACATCGTTAGTTGGGTTCATGATTCGGCTGTAGATGTTGCCAGGTACCGCTAGGTCAAACAGGTCCGCACCGTGTTGGGCGTCATCAAACTCATAAGCCACGGTTTGATAGATAGGGGTTGCACAAGACTTGGTTGTTGGGTCCGTCTCATAGCCAAAATGGATAGCTAGAGTTTCGTCTTTCATCGTAATTCCTTCCTTAGTTAGAGCATATTTGTCCGCGAAAACATAAACATGGCATGCTTTAACCAAAAAGAACAACCGGAGTTTTTGAATTTAGAGATTGCATAAAAAAACGGCCTCAATGAGACCGTTTTTAGAGTAAGTTTCGAGTATGAATTACAGGATGTCTAGTAGTTCAACTTCGAATACAAGAGCAGCAAATGGAGGGATAGCTGCGCCAGCGCCACGCTCACCGTATGCTAGGTCTTGTGGGATGTATAGTTTCCACTTAGAACCAACAGGCATTAGTTGAAGTGCTTCAACCCAACCTTTGATCACGCCAGTTACTGGGAACTCGGCAGGTTGACCGCGAGATACAGAGCTGTCGAATACAGTACCGTCAGTTAGCTCACCGTGGTAGTGAACACGTACTTGCTTGTCTGAAGTAGGGATTTCACCGTTACCTTCAACTAGCACTTCGTACTGAAGGCCAGACTCAAGTACAGTTACTTCTGAACGTAGTGCGTTGTCTTTTAGGAAAGCTTCGCCGTCAGCAGCCGCAGCTTTAGCCGCTTCTGCGCGTGCAGCTTCAACGCGAGTGTGTAGCTCTTGAAGAGCTTCGTTGATTTCGTCTACAGCGATAGCTGGTTGTTCACCAGTTAGAGCAGTTGCGATACCTGCAGCGATAGCGTCAACGTTTAGACCTTCTAGGCCACTGCCAGCAAGTTGCTGACCCATTTGTAGGCCGATACCGTAGCTAGCTTTTTGCTCTACAGTTTCGAATTTTACTTCAGACATGATTGTCTCTCTTCAGTGTTTAGCGAAACGGCAAGCATAACAGTTTCAGACTATGTTTGAAATTCTGCTGACTATGAATGATTCAAAAGCATTAACTTGGGTAAGTTTTTCGTGAAATTCGACCTAAAATAGCACTTAGAAATAGTTTGTTTGTATTCAATGATTTAATTTTTATATATGCTGATAGTTAAGGAATTCTCTAGGGAAATAAGGAATGAATCGGCGTAAACGCTCGAAGCGACATACAGAATTATTGGCAGAAAAGTTTCAGAACATTCAATGGAAGAAACTGCCGAGCAGCATCAAAGGTGTCTTTGGTGGTGTATCTGTTTCCCTGCCTAACTTTCATCGTCGAGCCTTGATGGTGGCCGTGCCGATCACCTTAATCGCCATATTGATTCCGCTTCCTAAGAAGATCAGCACCGTTGAAAACAACTCCACACAACCAAATCAGCGCGTAGCAGTGCCTATCAATACCCGTGGTCTAAGCGAGCAATCGGTAGCAGCTAAGGGCGTTAAACAGGAGCCGATTACTGCAGAGCAGGTACAGCAGCGTCAAGAGTGGGTGGAGTATGAGGTTAAGTCAGGTGACACTCTCGCGAACGTATTTCGTAACAATGGTCTGAGTATGACTGAGTTAAATGCTCTAGCTAGGATTGAAGGTGTAGATAAACCCCTGAGCCGCATTAGACAGGGGCAACTGGTGCGTTTTAAGCGAGACGACGATGGTCGCCTCGACATCCTTCAGCTAGAAAACGGTAACGACTCGATCATGTTTTTCCGTCTGTCCGACGGTGGCTTTGCGCGCAGCAAATAGTTAGGCTCTGCGACGCATATCTACGTGCGGGATACCATCCTCTAGATAGACTTCTGAATACGCCTCAAATCCGTGTTTAGAGTAGAAGTTTCTGAGGTGGTTTTGCGCACCTATCTCAATATCCTGCTGAGGCCACAGGGCTTCACATTCCGACACGGCTTTCTTCATTAGGTCGTGCCCAAGCTTTTTCTCACGCCACTTCTCTGATACTGCAACGCGTCCGATGCTAACACTAGGATAAGATGCACCAGCGGGCAGTAACCTAGCTACTGCCACTATCTCATCATCCACAAAGCCAATCAGATGGTGTACACCTTCGAGTATGTCTTTATTGTCCAGTTCGGGATAAGGGCAGTCTTGTTCAACCACAAACACATCAACCCTGAGCTTTAGCATCTGATAAAGAAGGTGCGGATCTAACTGCTCAAATTTCAATGTTTTCCACTGCAACATGCTTCATACATCCCTATTGGTTATAAAAAATTCAAATATAGAATTTCAGGTTATACCGTTATCGCGTGATAATCGAGCTAAATCTGATAGTGAGACACAGCCATGCTAGATACCGTTATCCCGTTTACGCCCAAACCAGCGTACGACTCAAAGCTTCCTTTTTCAGTGTTAGACAAAGGAGAGGTGGCTTTGATCGGAGCGGGGCCTGGTGACCCTGAACTACTGACCATAAAGGCGTTGAATATGCTCAGGCAAGCCGAGGTTATTCTGTATGACTACCTAGTATCGGAAGAGATCCTATCCTTAGCCCCGAGCGATGCGGTTTTAGTCTGTGTAGGTAAACGTGCGGGGAAACACAGTGTGCCTCAGCAAAAGACCAATCAGTTACTGGTCGACTTTGCTAAGCAGAATTATCGAGTGGTAAGGCTTAAAGGGGGCGACCCATTTATTTTTGGTCGCGGTGCAGAAGAGTTAGAGGTACTGGTCGATGCAGGGGTTAACTTCCAAGTGGTTCCGGGCATTACCGCTGCCTCAGGTGCAACGGCATACGCAGGTATTCCTCTGACTCACAGAGATTATGCTCAATCGGCCATGTTTGTTACTGGGCACTTGAAGCAGGAATCAGATAACCTAGATTGGTCGACCTTATCTCGAAAAAATCAAACTTTGGTGGTGTATATGGGGCTGATGAAGTCCGAATATATTCAAAGCCAACTGCTGAGCTTTGGTCGTGGGGGAAGTACACCCATTGCTGTTGTTGAACGTGGCACGACCTCGGCGCAAAAGGTGTTATTTGGTAGTTTGAATGAGCTTAGTGAGCTTGCCAAGCAAGCTGAAGCGCCAGCATTGTTGGTGGTAGGGGAAGTGGTTGCCTTGGGTAAGAAGTTGGCTTGGTTTGAGCCTGCCCTTAACGAACAGGCTCAAGAGATGGCGTTATAGATTATTCGTCATCATATGGCTGGATCTCAACACCATTGATGAGATATCCAGTTTGCGCAAGCTCGTGTTCAACGGTTTGCGCCTTTAGTTCACCCACGACATACACCACATCCCACAACTGTTGCACCGGTGCTCCGGATGGGAACTTCACATAGATGATCTGGTTTGGTGGCGGTGGCGGAACGTGGATACAGGCACCAAAATAAGGTACCAGCAGGAATTCAGTCACTTTATTTGCATCACCCTCAAGCGGGATAACGAAACCTGGAATTCTAACTTCGCTGCCATCGAGTTCGGTACGCACTGTACCTATCATGTTTTGCTTTGCTTGGCCGCCGTCATGGTTGAGTGCCGCTGGCATACCTTCCGTATCAAACTGCGCGCGCTCACTCTCAGGGATCAAATCAATCCAGTTAAGTTTGAGCGGCTCTGCATGAGCCATTGCACTGCCAACAATGAGTAGCAGTAGCGAAAAAATCTGAGTCAGTCTTTTCATACTTTATCTCTTAGATTCGAATGGTCATACCGTCAGCCAATGACTGTCGATACGCTCTAAATGCTGGAATGAAGCCAATGATCACCCCTGCAATTAGCACCAGTCCCATAAGCATCCATTCGTAACTGGTTAAGAAGTTAAGCTCAATACTGATCCCGTACTGATGCTGAATAAAGGGTTTTATAACCGCAAGCAGTGCATAGAGTCCAGCAATACCAGTTATGATTCCTGCAAATGTCAGGGCAGTGGCTTCACTTACTAAGAGTACAAACACATGTCTCGGTCGTGCGCCCATAGCTCTCAAGATAGCCATCTCTCTGCGTCTCTCTTGCAGGCTAGTAAGAAGACTACTAAGCATACCTAGTAGACCGGCGACAACCACGAAACCTGACACAGCCAGCAACGCTTGTTCCGCAACTGACATCATGCCCCAAAGCTCATGCAGAGCAATACCAGGCAAGATAGCCGATAAAGGCTCCTTATTATAAGTATTGATCTGGCGCTGTAGGGCGAAGGTCTGGATCTTGGATTTCAGACCCAGCATAAAAGCGGTGATTTGCTGGGGTTGAAAGTCCATCTTTTTCAGTACGTCGGCACCTGGGTTACTGCCATATTAGTGCCTGACTCCCATCCGACGTGTATCGCCTCTATTGCTTCAAGAGAGACGTGTACCGTCTTATCTACTGGCGTGCCTGTTGGTGCTAGGATACCTACAACCTTAAACGGTAGATTATCGTGACGAGCAAATCCTACGTCTGATATTCCATGGGCAATGATGATCTCTGTGCCAATCTTGTAGCCGAGCTCTCTTGCGACATCGGCACCGATTACCGTCTCAAACAGGCTGTTAAACTCACGACCTTCGCTCAGTTCAATATGCTGCTTCTGGCCATATTTATAGTGGTCAAAGTAAGCCTGTGTAGTACCCATAACTCGGAAGCCTTTATGGGAATCACCAAGCGAGATAGGAATAGCCCAATCTACGCGGGGTTTTGACTGAATTCTTCAAAGCTTTTCCAGTCGATATTATTGGTGGCATTGCCGATACGAAATACCGAGTAGAGCAATAGGTTCACCTGTCCAGAGCGAGCACCGACTATGAGGTCAGTGCCTGAAATGGTGTTGGCGAAGCTGTTTTTGGCTTGGGTTCGAATGCGCTCTACGCCTAGTAACAGAATCACCGAGATAGCTACAGTCAGTATGGTGAGGATTGCAGTGGTCTTGCGGTTGGCGAGACTCTTCCACGCTAAATGTGCGGTCGCTTTCATTATTAAATAGCTCCCGTCTTGATGAGATTGATGTCTTGCAGGTTTAAACCTGTGTTGAATAGCTTCTCTAGTGTCGGGTCATGACTCACGAATACTAGAGTTGAGTCAGCTTCTTTAGCTTGTTCCATTAGAAGTTCGATAAAGGCAGTACGGTTAGCATAATCCAAGGCTGAGGTTGGCTCATCGGCGATGATGAGTTGGGGCTTTCCGATAATCGCTCGAGCCGCCGCAACACGCTGCTGCTGTCCGATACTGAGCTCAATCACAGGCTTATTTAGCAGTTCTTCTGGCAAATGAAGGCGCTTGAGGAGGCGCTTAGCTTCGACTTTGAGGTCGCAATCGGCTCCCTGTTTACGCTTTTTAGAGAAGTGACATGGCAGAACCACATTGTCGACGACAGAAAGGTAGGGCAACAGATTAAATTGTTGAAAGATATAGCCAATATTATCAGCTCGAAAGCGGTCTCGCTGGGTTTGAGATAGTGAAGCAAGCTCAGTATCTAATACCTTTAATGAACCGCTGTCGTAGCTAGTAATACCTGTAAGTAGCTTAGTAATGTGGATTTACCACAGCCACTCGGGCCCTTGATAAACACGTGCTCGCCACGTTTCACCTCAAGGTTATGGATATCTAGGGTAGGTTTTGGGGCATCCGGCCAAGTAAAACGTACGTCCTTAAGATCGATGACAGTCTCAGACACAAGAATTCCTAAGTAAAAGGGGGGCTTAAAAAACTGGCCACCTCAGTGGCCAGTTAATCTTACAGCTTGATTACTGTGTTGTTTTTTACAAGCTCAGTGGCTACTTGAGCATTGTCTGTTAGTAGGTTTACATTAACGCGCTCAGTGCTTGAGAATAGGTCAAACCATGCCGTATCAATCTGGCTTAGCTTAGATACGTCTTTGCACTGAAATTGATAAGCGATGTCGAATTCGCCGTGGCCGCCTTCACCATGGTCGTGATCGTGGTGGTCATGACCTGCATGGTCGTCATGATGGTCGTGCTCGTCGTGGTCATGGCCTTTGTGGTCGTCATGATGGTCGTGCTTGTCGTGGTCATGGCCTTTGTGGTCGTCATGATGATCATGCTTGTCGTGGTCATGGCCTTTGTGGTCGTCATGATGATCATGCTTGTCATGGTCATGGCCTTTGTGGTCGTCATGATGATCATGCTTGTCATGGTCATGCCCGTGATCATCATGGTCGTCTTGACCTAGAGTGTGGCTGATCTCAGCAGACTGAAGCTCACAGCCCGCTGCCTGAGTAAAGGTTAGGATAGAGTCCGCCTTATTTAGAGTTGCGATAGCCGACTCAAGTTGTTGCTTTTGCTCGTCCGTTTTAGGTGCGTGCTCAAAGCCAACTACGTCAGCTCCTGGAGCGATGATTTCTACTAGTAGATCTTGGCCATCTTGAGCGATGTTGAACTCGACGCTACCGTGAACGTGAGCGCCGTGTTGGCGAAAGTTTTCTTCTGCATGAGCTGAAACAGAGGTCACTGCTAGAGCGAGAGCGCTCATAGTAAAAAGGGGTTTTACAGCTTTTATCATTGTTCTAATCACCTATAGATGGAAAGTCGGCGCATTGTAGCGCCGAATTTTTGCATTCATATTTCTTTGCGGCATATCAGCTGCAAAGGTTGGACAGCTAAGCCCTTAAAAAGTTGAGCTTTACAGGTTTTCTTTTAGCAGAGTAATAACCTGTTGTACCTCTGTAGAGGTGAGCTCGCCCTCTTTAGCCCATAGGATGTTGCCGTCTTTATCTTGAACCGCGATCATTGAGGTCTTGGGTTCAAGAGCCCACGCCTTAGCCACAGCTCCATCTTCGTCTAGCACGATGGAAGAGTGAGGAAATTCACGCTTACTATCTTCTGCGCTCGACTTTACAAATGAGCCGGTACCCCAGACAGAATCGTCTTGGTTCACTATGGTCGTAGTCTGGTATTTATCCTGCGGGAAGTCGGCTTCAATAATGGCATCTATCATAGGCTTGTTTAGAGCCTTAGCTGCCGAGCGTCCAGCAATCGCTTGGATCACTCGAGTCTTACCGACCATGCTCGCTGAATTCCAATTATGATATGTTATATCATCTTGTGCCACCATCACTTCACCATGGCTTGTAACACTTACCTCTGGAGCCTGTTCTCCAGTATTAAGATTCAGAGCCCAAGAAGAGAAAGGTAGAGTCATACCCAGCAAGGCGACCAAGTGTTTTGCTTTCATATGTACGTCCGTTGTTGTTCCACAGAATTAATCGGCTTTAAGTATATGTTAAATCGAATATTTTACATCAGAGCTTAGTCATTTTGTGGTGGAAAGCAGACGCCCGTCCCTCCGATCCCACAATAGCCATTTGGATTCTTAGCCAGATATTGCTGGTGGTATTCTTCGGCTAGATAGTATGGGCCGGCTAGTTTTATCTCAGTAGTGATATTGGCTATTCCAGACTGAGAGAGAAGTTGTTGATAGGCTGCGAGCGTTGTCTCTGCTGTTGTTTGTTGCTCATCATTGTAAGTGTAAATAGCAGAGCGATACTGAGTACCCCTATCGTTACCTTGACGCATGCCTTGGGTTGGGTCGTGTTTTTCCCAGAACACTTGCAGCAAGCTTTCTAATGAGAGCTTACTTGGGTCATAGATGATACGAACCACTTCAGTATGGCCGGTGCGTCCACTACATACCTCTTCATAGGTTGGGTTTTGTGTAAAACCGCCAGCGTAGCCTACGGAGGTAGAAATCACGCCTTCAAGATTCCAGAACAAACGCTCTGCGCCCCAGAAGCAACCTAAGCCCAATAGAATTTCTTGGCAACCATTTGCCGGCGCTGCAGTCAAATCAGTGTGGTTGACGAAATGCGTCGCCCCGCTCAGGATAGGTGTATCGCGTCCTGGCAAAGCTTCTAGCTCCGAGATCATTGTTTGTTTGTCAAACATAGGGGCTCCTTGCAAAAGATTGAGTAATCGGAATTTTTTTCCCTGTTCAATCCTTTATACTATGGCGTTATCGATTTGGATACACTCCTCATCATAGTCTCACTACAGGAAGTATTGTAAACCTCACCAATGGTTAAGCGTTTCATAAGGAATTGTTTGGCACTCGCCTGCTTGGGTGTCAGTCAATGGAGTTTCGCCGAAGCAACTCTCAACGTTGAAGGATTGTCTGGAGAGATCCAAGACAACGTCGACGTGTACCTTTCTGCCATACCAGAAGAGGATTATTCCACGTCACTGCGCTTCCAATCCCGTGTTGAAGAGAGCATCACTCAGGCCCTTCGAGCTATGGGCTATTACTATCCAACCTTGACCTTTATTGTTAATGAAGAAGAGGAAGAGCTGAACGTTACCGTTGAGCTCGGTCAGCCGGTATTAATAGAAGAATTGGATATCAAGCTTAGCGGTGAAGCTAAAGATGACCCTGCATTTCAGAGACTGCTGAAGAATACTCCGCTGAAAGTGGGCGCTCGTCTGAATCACGGTCAATACGATGCCTTAAAATCTGAACTACGTAATCTGGCGTTGAAGCGAGGTTACTTTGAGGGGGATTTTTCTCTTGCCCGATTAGAGGTTGCGCCCGAGCTTAATCAAGCCTTTGTTAGACTTCACTATGAAAGTGGTTTGAGGTATCGCTTTGGCCCTGTAAGGATCTCAGGTTCGCAGATCGAGGAAGATCGCGTGCGATCAGTGGTTCCTTTCGAGCAAGGCGATCCGTATCTTGCCAGTGATGTGGGACAGCTAAACCAGAATCTCTCAAGTACAGATTGGTTTTCATCTGTATACGTAGAGCCTAACTTAGAGGGAGTAGGCTCTGGTAATCGCGAATTGCCAATGACTATTCAGCTAGCGCCTCAGTCTCGTCACCAGGTTGAAACCGGTCTAGGTGTCTCTACCGATGTCGGAGTTCGAGGTAAGCTTTCCTGGAAGCGTCCATGGCTCAATGAACAAGGGCACAGCTTTGACAGTAGCTTTGAGCTGTCAGTGCCTGAACAGCAGGTGGTGGTCGGTTATAAGATCCCGCTAGAGGATGTGCTTAAAGAGTACTATCGAATCCAGTATGGTATGAAATACTTGGATAATAATGACACCATCAGTTTCGAGTCTAGTTTGGGTCTTGAGAGGCACTGGAACTGGATAGCGGTTGGCACCGCACCGTATTTATCCGTCTATTGAACGAAGACTTTACTCAGGTACTCAGGAAGACAGGTTTACCATGTTGCTTCCGGGGATCTCATACTCGAAGACGCGTGCTCGAGGTGGTGCTATGCCAATGTGGGGTGATAAGCAGTCGATTACCTTTGAATATGGTGATGAGGCGGTCTTATCTGAGGCGCGTGTGCTTCGGGTGCAAGGACGAAGTGCTTGGATTCGTAGCCTAGGCCGAAACCACCGTGGGCTATTTAGGGTCGATGGCAGTGCCAACTTCACCGAATCCGTATTCGACTTGCCTCCGTCGTTACGTTTCTTTGCTGGTGGTGATAACAACCTGCGTGGCTACGAGTACGAGTCTATATCTCCAAAAGATAGCGAGGGTAAGTTAACCGGTGCTAAATATATGGTCACCAGTAGCCTAGAGTATCAATATAGGGTTTATGGAAACTGGTGGGTGGCGGCCTTTGTCGATTATGGCGATGCTTGGAATGAGACCCCAGATTGGAAAACCGGTACCGGCTTTGGTATTCGCTGGGCATCACCAGTGGGCCCTGTAAGGCTCGATTTGGGCTTTGCCCTTGATGCCGAAGAAGGCACAGATAAATATCAGATTCACTTTGGCTTGGGGCCTGAATTGTAATGGCGCAGACAGAAACGCAAACTCCAGACAAGAAATCCAAAAAGGATGCGAAGAAAAACCGTCCTTTCTGGAAGCGTTTGTTGTGGGCCATTACTCACCTGTCTCTAGGCATGTTGGCGCTGATTGTCCTTGTTCTAGCGCTACTCTATTTCCTTCTGTTTACTAACTCGGGCCTGCGAAGCATTGTCTGGGGTGCAGAAAAGTTTGTTCCAGAACTCAAGGTAGAAGAGGTCGACGGCGCCCTTCTTACTGACTTTCGTCTTTACAACGTCGAGTACATCAATCCAGACCTTTTCGTAGATTTTCAAGCTCAAAAACTCGAGCTAGACCTGAGACTTCGCTGTATACCACAAGCACAGTTGTGCGTGGATACCCTAGGTATTGAAGGGGCTAAGTTTGCACTCACTGATGTTGTTCCAAGTGAAGAGCCTCAAGCCGAAGAGCCAAGCGAACCATTGCGTTCTGTCTCTATACCATTCGGTATTGGGGTGAAGATCAGTCGGCTTTATCTGGATCAAGTGGATCTGGATATATTAGGAACCAAGGTCGCGTGGCGAGAGTTTGATACTGGGGCGCAGATGCGCTTTGACAGCTTAACCCTAACGCCAACCCGCTTTGACGGTGGGCGAGTTGAACTGCCTCAAAGTGAAGAAACAGCCCCGGCAGAGCCAGAACCTAAAACCGATCCCAATGCACCTATCGTACTGCCTGAGGTGTGGATTCCGCTGAGCGTCAATATTCAAGATATTACGGTAACCGACTTTAAGCTCCTCAATCCTGACGTTGAGATTGAGAGAGCGAATTTGGTGGGTTTTGCTGAGGGCAACAAGGTCAATATCCAGAATTTCGAACTGGCCATGCCTCAGATTGAGCTCAATCTGGACGGGAGTACTGAACTGATTGGGGATTACCTCTTGGATCTTGAAGCTAAGGCCAAGGTTAAGCAAACCGATCTCGCAGGACAATCGCTGACCCTAAATGCTGAGGGTAGTGTTGCCGACCTTACTCTGCAGGCCACACTGCGTGACCTCATGGTCGCTGACTTGGATGCTAAATTACAGCCTTTAGATCCTAAATTTCCATTTGATATTGACCTATCTAAGGCGCAGGTACAGTGGCCACTGAGTGGCAAAGCGGATTATACAGCACAGATAGCGTCACTAAAGGCTGCTGGTATTTTAGATGACTACTCGCTCAACCTAATGGGTGCGGCACAGGGAACACAGATCCCAGATGTTGACCTGGTCGTTGAAGGGCGAGGCAGTCTAGAGCAGATCGATCTTAGCGATATAGATATCAAGTCCCTAGGCGGCGAGTTAAAAGGTAAGGTTTTAGCCAACTGGGCCAAGCTAGTCTTTTGGGAGGCTGATCTTCAGTTAGATCAAATCCAGCCAGGTACATATTGGCCTGAAGCAGAGGGAAATATCAGTGGTGAACTGCAAACCTCAGGCCGGTTAACCTCTGCTGGTGGTTGGGAGGTAGAACTTCCCAAACTCGATATCGATGGCATATTCCGAGACTACCCTCTAAACGTAAATGGCGCGCTGGATGCCAAAGATGTTCAGGGGAATGGCCAATTCTGGCTGGATACGCCTGGGCTTGTGGTTGCCCATGGTCAAAACCGTATTCGCTTGTCTGGTAATTTAGATAAAACCTGGAATCTGGATGCCAAGCTGGATATCCCTGAGCTTGAACACTCTGTGCCCGAGGTTGAGGGTGCAGTAATTGGTGATGTAGAGCTTCGAGGTGAGCAAAATACGCCAGAGGTCATTCTAGACTTAGCTGTTAACAAGCTAGCTTGGCAAGACCAATTGACCATTGAGACAGTGACCCTCAAGGGCGATGTTGTGCCACTTCCGGCTCCGAAAGGGCAAATGACCCTAGGTGTGAGTCAGCTCGACTATCAAGGCAGAAGGTTAATACCAGTGAGTTCAATTTCAACGGTTCTCAAGAAGCGCATAGATTTGATTTCAATATCGATTCTGAGATGGTTAAGGGCTCACTTAGCGTTGAAGGTGGAGCGAAGCAAGAGCCTGATTTGGTCTGGAAAGGCCGCTTAAACTCGGCCCGATTTACTACTGTGCAGGGAACTTGGCGTCTTGACCATCCACCAGAGCTTTCTTTTGATTTAGCAAAACAAGAGGCGTTTGTTCAAGCTCATTGCTGGGTACAGTCGCAGTCTCGAGTCTGCCTAGATAGGGATGTCACCGCAGGCCAATCGGGAGAGGTATTCGCCAGCATCAGTGAGTTTAACTTCTCACAGATCCAGTCGCTGCTTCCGCAAGAAACCAAGGTTAAGGGTGAGCTCAATGCCACCGCTCGTGCCAAGTGGGCACCGAATGCCTTGCCTGAGGTCGAGCTTCAGGTTGACTTGCCCTCGGGCAGTGTGACTCAAAAATTAGATAGACCTTTGGTTGTGGGCTGGGATGACATTGCGCTTAACGCTAGCTTGATAAAAGACAATCTAAAAGCGGATTGGATCATCGACCTAAATAACAACGGTGATATCAAAGGTAATCTGGCCTTAAACAGCGTCTCTAAAGAGAGCAAGCAGATCGATGCGCGCCTGCAGCTAGAAGCCCTGACACTCAAAATGCTTGAGCCTATGTTTGGTGAGTTCAGTGAGGTGGGAGCTGACATCAATAGTGATCTCAGAATCAAGGGCCCTGCATTGCAGCCTCAGGTTCTGGGTGATCTTAAGATAGAAAACATAGTGGCACAGGGCGATGTGACGCCTATCGATATCAAATCTGGCGACCTCACCTTGAGCTTCTCTGGCTATCAAGCTGTGTTGGACTCCAAGATAGTGACCCAAGAAGGGCATCTCGATCTAACCGGTGACGCGGATTGGACCTCTTTAGATGACTGGCATGCTAACGTGAATCTGTCTGCGGACGAACTTTTAGTGGATATCCCGCCTGAGGTAAAAGCCAAGGTTTCTCCAAATATCTCGGTCGCGGTCACTCCGGGGCTTATCGATGTGAATGGTGAGGTGAGACTGCCTTGGGCTCGAATCGAGGTCGAAGAGTTGCCACCATCGGCGATTTCAGTTTCTTCCGACGAGGTAATCCTTGATAGAGACCTCAAGCCGGTGAATGAGGGCGATGAGTTCCCATTCGAGATCCGCTCTAACATTAAGGTGATCATAGGTAATGACTTTAAGCTGGTGGCCTTTGGTCTGAAAGGTGGGCTTATTGGTGAGCTGAACGTTTCGCAAAAGAATAATGCTCCCTTCATTCTTGGCGAGGTGAACATTGTCGATGGTTCGTATCGCTCCTTTGGTCAGGACCTGATCATCGATGAGGGCAAGGTGCAGTTTAATGGTCCAGCGGACCAACCGTATCTGTCCATTAAGGCAATACGTAACCCTGATAACACCGAAGACGACGTGGTCGCGGGTATTCGCGTTACCGGTCCTGCGGATGAGCCGAGCATCGAAGTATTCTCTGAACCATCCATGCCACAGGCAAACGCCCTTTCCTATATTCTGCGTGGTCAGGATATAGATAGTGGTGGTGGTGGTGATACCATGACTACGGCTCTTATTGGCTTGAGTTTGGCTCAGAGTGGTCGCCTAGTCGGTGAGATAGGTGAGGCCTTCGGTGTGAGTGACCTGCAATTGGATACAGCAGGTACGGGCGATGACTCACAGGTAACCGTAAGTGGTTATATACTTCCAGGATTACAGGTGAAATATGGTGTGGGTATATTCGAGTCTATCGGTGAATTTACCTTCCGTTACCGAATCATGAAGGATCTCTACCTTGAGGTGATGTCGGGCACAGACAGTGCCGTCGATTTGCTGTATCAATTTGAGTTTAACTAGAACAGGTTTTGGAGCAAGGAAGATGCAACATCTGGTTTTTGTTTATGGAACCCTGCGTCAAGGGGAGAGCAACCACTACTTCTTAGAGCAGAGCGAGTTGCTGGGCATGTTTGAGACCAAGCCAGAATTTGCTCTGTTTGATCTGGGTGCTTATCCGGGACTAGTAGATGGCCATGATGCCATCGTTGGAGAGGTGTATCGCATTAGCGATGAAGTGCTGGGTAAGCTAGACATCCTTGAGGATGTACCAACGGAGTATCGACGTGAGACCATAGATACTCCGTATGGAGAGGCTTGGATCTATCTATACCAGGGTGCAGAGAGCGGCAAGGCGATAGAGTCCGGGGATTGGAATCTAAGGAATTAGCCAGTCCGTCAGTGGTCGCGTCTGTATGCGTTTATCGAGCAGGCGCTGGTCGTGTTTGTAGTCTTGATTCTCTGCAACTACCCAAGGCTGGTTATGGTATTTAGCCAGAGCCTTGACTAGTTGCGCAAAGTTCCAACCGGTTTGTGCATTACTGTCCACATGATACAGTCCAGCTTCGTTTTTCTCGATTAATTTGAACAGTACCTCAGCGGTATGCTTCATGTGAGAGGTTGCTGGGATCCAGGCTGAGCTAGCATCGATCTTACCGTGCTCATCCATCATGGCATGCAGAAATTCCAACATGTTGTTTCCGCCACGCTTATCTCCTATCTGCCAACCCAGACGAGCTATCATGGCATCTGGATTTGTCTGCCAGATGGCATCTTCACAGCGGATCTTGTATTGCCCATAGGGGTCATTGCCCTCTCTCCGGCTCTCTATCTGGTAGGGACCATTGTGCTCTGCATCGAACACCATAGCCGTGCTGGTAAAGAGGTAAGGACGTTGGTTTTCTTTCGCCCAATTGGCTAGCCAGGCAGCCCACTCTTCACTTCCCATAGTGAGATGACAAACAGCGTCAGGGTTAGCTTCAGATATGAATGTGCGACTTGCGCTTTCATCATCAGGAGAGATGCTGTGATGATCCCACCCAATGACTTCCCAGCCTTGAGATTCGAAATAGTCAGCAACGATCGGAGCTAAAGTGCCCGTCAATCCAGTGATAAGTAATCTTTTCATCGTTCTGTTTCGTAAGGTTTTTTTGTCAGATTAATCCTTCAAGGTGTGAGTTACGACAGCAAACGGTGAAAATTTTGAAACACCTCGCCTTTGGTAGGGTAATCTAGAAAATGTGCATGGATGCAGAGGAAGAAAGACATGAAGTTATGGATAAGTGTATTAATGACAGTGCTACTCACAGGCTGTGTGGGCCTGCCAGAGAAAGTCACACCGGTTAATGATTTTGAGCTCGAGCGCTATCTCGGAAAATGGTACGAGGTTGCGCGCTTAGATCATTCGTTTGAGCGAGGAATGAATCAGGTCACAGCCGATTACTCGATACGAGAAGACGGCGGAGTAAAGGTCCTCAATCAGGGCTACTTGGTGGAAGATGACGAATGGAAGAGTGCAGAGGGTAAGGCTTATTTCGTTGAATCTGAAGACACTGGCTATCTCAAGGTCTCTTTCTTTGGCCCTTTCTACGGCTCTTACGTGGTGTTTGAGCTAGACAAGCAAGACTATCAGTACGCCTTTATATCGGGACCAAACCACGATTACCTATGGTTTCTCTCGCGCACACCACAAGTGAGTGATGAGCTTAAACAAGACTTTATTGTACAGGCGAAAAGCCTCGGCTTTGATACCGAGCAGATAATCTGGGTTGAACAGAAATAGAAAAATGGGCGTCTAGGACGCCCATTTTTATTATTGGTCTGGGTTATCGCGAAGGAAACCGTGTAGGGTTTCAATCATGTTGGTCGAACCCACGAAGAAAGGAACACGTTGGTGCAGTTCTTCTGGCTTGATCTCCATGATACGCTGAACACCATCAGTCGCCATACCGCCAGCTTGCTCAATTAGGAATGCCATTGGGTTGCACTCGTAAAGCAGACGCAGCTTACCTTTCGGATAAGCACGCGTGCTTGGATATAGGAAGATACCACCAAGCAGAAGGTTACGGTGGAAGTCAGATACCAGCGAGCCGATATAGCGAGAGGTATATGGGCGCTTACCTGCTTCATCTTCTTCCTGACAGTATTTGATGTACTTCTTCACACCAGTCGGGAAGTTGATGTAGTTACCTTCGTTGATAGAGTAGATGTAACCCTGCTGAGGAACACGCATGTCTTCGTGCGATAGGCAGAATGAACCGATAGATGGGTCGTAGGTAAAGCCATGTACACCTTTACCAGTTGTATAAACCAGCATGGTAGACGAACCGTAGATCACGTAACCAGATGCAACCTGTTCAGTACCGGGCTGTAGGAAGTCACGATCCTCTGCTGGGCCACCGATTGGGGATAGGCGGCGGTAGATAGAGAAGATAGTACCTACAGATACGTTTACATCGATGTTGCTGGAGCCATCTAGTGGATCCATTAGCACCACGTATTTAGCTTTCTGGTTCAGTTCGCTGTCGAAGGCTACTGCGTAATCTTCTTCTTCACTGGCAATACCACAAACCTGATCGCGATTTTCTAGCGCAGCCTTGAAAGTATCGTTTGCTAGTACGTCTAGCTTTTGTTGAGCTTCACCTTGAATGTTCTCTTCACCTGCAGCGCCTGTAATATCAACTAGGCCAGCCTTGTTGATTTCACGGTGTACGACCTTAGCCGCTAGGTTTATCGAGGACAAAAGCGACGAAAGTTCACCACTTGCATGGGGGAAATCATGCTGTTTCTCAATGATGAATTCGCCAAGAGTTCTAAGATTGGACATTGGGGGTAGTTCCGTTCTATTTGTATGACAAGTTCTTTTTTAAGCGATAGTACACTACAAATCTACACTACAAAACATATTACGAGACAAAAACTAAGCGATCAGACTCACATATTTTTTAATTTTTATAAATTGAGTTGAATGACTACGCTCTCATGTTGAGAGCTGTGTAGTTTTTGCCCGTAATCGGTCAACTGTTTGCAAACTGCCTTGAGCTTAAAATTTTATACACGCACAATAACTTACAGTATGGCAAATACCCTGTAAGCGAATGGAAACACTATGCATATTCACATCTTAGGCATCTGCGGCACCTTTATGGGAGGCGCAGCGGTCTTGGCAAAGCAATTGGGACACAAGGTCACTGGTAGCGACGCCAATGTTTATCCTCCGATGAGCACATTGCTGGAGTCGGAAGGGATAGAGATCATTCAGGGTTACGCCCCATCTCAACTAGACCCTGCACCAGATCTTGTTGTGATAGGTAATGCCATGAGTCGTGGCAACCCATGTGTTGAATATGTGCTTAACCATAACCTCAAATACACCTCTGGTCCTCAGTGGCTTCAAGAATTCTTGTTGCATGATCGTTGGGTACTGGCAGTCGCGGGTACTCATGGTAAAACTACTACTTCGAGTATGCTGGCTTGGATCCTAGAAGATTGTGGCTATCAGCCGGGCTTCTTGGTGGGCGGTGTTCTTGGAAACTTCGACCAATCAGCACGCCTTGGTGAGAGTATGTTCTTTGTGGTTGAGGCTGATGAGTATGACAGTGCCTTCTTTGATAAGCGCTCTAAGTTTGTCCACTATCATCCACGCACCCTGATCATGAATAACCTAGAGTTTGATCATGCGGATATCTTTGACGACCTAGAAGCTATTAAGCGTCAGTTCCATCACTTGGTTAGAACCGTTCCTGGCAATGGCCGTATCTTTGCCCCTATCGATGATGCGGCTTGATTGATGTGCTTGAACGAGGCTGTTGGAGTGAGAAGGAGTTTTCCCATCAAGAGTGGCAAGTAAATAAACTGCGTGCCGATGGCAGTTGCTTCGATGTGTTGTTCCAAGGTGAGGTTGTTGGGCAGGTTAATTGGAATCTAGTAGGTGACCACAACGTGAATAACGCCTTAATGGCGATTGCTGCGGCAAGACACGTAGGTGTGGTACCTGAGCTTGCCTGTGAGGCTTTGGCTAAATTTATCAATACCAAGCGCCGCCTAGAGCTCAAGGGTGAAGTTGGCGGTGTGACTGTCTACGATGACTTCGCTCATCATCCAACAGCGATTGAGCTGACACTCGATGGTTTGCGTAACAAGGTGGGTCAACAGCGCATTCTTGCTGTGGTGGAGCCTCGCTCTAGTACGATGAAGATGGGCGTGCATAAGGACAGTCTAGCTAACTCACTCAAGATTGCCGATCAGGTTTATTTATATCAACCAGAGACCATAGATTGGTCTGTGGAAGAGGTGGCGGAGCAGTGTTCTCAGCCAAGTCTGGTATCAGACTCGGTGCAAGAATTGGTTAATGCGCTGGTGGAGAATAGTCAGCCTAATGACCATATCCTGATCATGAGTAACGGTGGATTTGAAGGGATCCATACTAAACTGTTACAAGCTCTGGAAGCGAAATCAGAAAACTAATGACCATGATTAAGAAGTCAAAACAGATCACCCTTGCAATGACAGGTGCATCAGGCGCACCTTATGGTTTGGCATTGCTGAAAAAGCTGGTTGAGGCACAGTATCAGGTGTTTGTGCTGGTCTCCTCTGCGGCGCGTGTGGTGCTTGCCACTGAGCATGACCTTAAACTGCCTAGCGGTCCGGATGCGATGCAAAGCAAGCTGGTGGAGCATCTGGGGTGCGGCGAAGATTCGATTGTGGTGTGTGGCAAAGAGGACTGGTTCTCGCCAGTGGCTTCTGGCTCTGCTGCGCCTAAGCAAATGGTGGTGTGTCCGTGTTCAGCAGGCACACTTGCATCTATCTCTCACGGTATGTCAGACAACTTGATAGAGCGTGCAGCAGATGTAGTGCTCAAGGAGCGCGGTCAGCTTATACTTATGGTTCGCGAAACCCCATTCTCTACCTTGCATCTAGAGAACATGCTTAAGCTGTCTAAAATGGGCGTAACCATAATGCCGGCCGCACCTGGTTTCTATCACAAGCCAGAGACCATCCAGGATTTAGTCGACTTTATGGTGGCTCGAGTGTTGGACCATCTGGGAGTTGACCAGACTCTAGTACAGCCTTGGGGCTACGACCAGAGAGAGTCCAAATAGCTCTTATAAACTGAAAAGGGGTTGGCATGTCACCAACCCCTTTTTATTACAGGTTCTCTTCAGCAAATTCGGCTAGGCGACTGCGCACCACGCCATTGAGATGCACGTTAGCGCTGCCCTCAAAGTTCTTAAATCTCTCCACCATATAGGTCAAACCTGACGTCACTGGTGTTAGATACGGTGAGTCAATCTGGGCTAGGTTACCCGAGCAGACAATCTTGGTGCCTTCGCCACAACGGGTGATTATGGTTTTGATCTGAGAAGCTGTTAGGTTTTGGCACTCATCCAAAAGCACAAAGGCATTTTGAATGGAGCGTCCGCGCATAAAGTTAATGGATTTGAACTGTATGTTGGCCTTCTCGCAAATGTAGCGAAGTGAGCCTTCAGTGCAGTGGTCGTTTTTGTGCAGCGCCTCTAGGGTATCGGTGACCGATGCCAACCACGGCAACATCTTCTCTTCCTCGTTGCCCGGCAAGAAGCCAATAGATTCGCCGATATCCGGAGTGTTGCGGGTTACGATGATCTTATCGAAGTTGTTTTGCTCAACGGTCTGCTCTAATGCCGCCGCCATGGCGAGCAATGTTTTACCACTACCAGCAGCCCCAGTCAGGATCACTAGGTCGATATCTGGGTCGAGTAGGGCATCTAAAGCCATGCCTTGATAGATGTTCTTCGGTTTGATGTCCCAAGCGCGACGACTCATTAGTTTGTCACGATTTAGGTCCTTTAAGGTGACAGACTCAGGGGTTATCTCGGTGACTCTGGCTGCAAAGTCAGTCTCTGAATCCAGCAGATATTGGTTTACATATGGCAGTTCAAGGTGGTTTTGGTCAATCAGGTGATGGGTTTTACCCGCAAGAGAGATAGAATTTACATCCTCAACGGACTCCCAAAAGTTGCCATCGTATTGGGCAAAACCCTTGGTGAGGTATTGAACATCATCGATGAGTTGGTCGGTTCGGTAATCCTCAACAAACCTTACCCCTGCTCCCTTGGCACGAAGGCGCATATTAATGTCCTTAGTGACTAGCACCACCTCGCGAGGTGAGCGCTTGTTCTGCAGATAGATAACGGCATTCAGGATGCGATTATCTCCCGCTTTATCGGCGAATGCCTTCACCGTTTCTTGAAGCTCAAAGTCCGCAAGGATGGAGAGTGAGCCCGTTGTTTGTGAATCTCTATTGAATGAAATGCCCTCTGAGATCTGGTCTGGTGTTGCATCCTTGAAGATGTCCTCTAGCGCACGAATCGCTACACGAGCATCGCGAGCAACATCGCGCTTGCTGTCTTTGATTCGGTCGAGTTCTTCTAGGACTGTCATCGGGATGACGACATCGTGTTCTTGGAAAGAGAATATTGCGTGTGGTTCGTGGAGTAAGATGTTGGTGTCGAGTACAAAAATTTTGCGTTCGCTATCGCCCATAAGCGACTCCTTTGCTCATGTCTTTTCTTGGATACCTCTTACATTTTGAGTGTAGTTTGGTTTCATAAGTTTGACAGTTTGATTGCATGATTTTTACCCAACAAAATTAAGGTTTTACGTGACCACCTTGGCTCGATGCAATATGATGACGCCCTTTTTTGTGGGTGACTTAGCTCCTTTTACGAGGCGGAAATTGCACATGATCATGGCGGTTTTCTTCTACTATTAGAGAGTTCATTTTTTTGAGGGTTTTAGCTGAATGGCATTTGCGATTGGTCAACGTTGGATTAGTGATACTGAGAGTGATTTGGGCTTAGGTACAGTGGTGGCAATCGATGCCCGTACCGTGACACTGATGTTTGCAGCATCAGAAGAAGAGAGGCTATATGCCATTAGCGATGCGCCTATTACTCGCGTTACCTTCGCAGTGGGAGATCAGATTGAATCTCACCAAGATTGGTCGCTTCAGGTAGAGGAAGTGATTGAAGAAGATGGTGTGCTGACCTACGTGGGCACCAGGCTCGATACCGAAGAGACAAACGTGCAGCTTCGTGAGATCTTCCTTAGCCATCAGATCCGATTCAACAAACCTCAAGATAAGTTGTTTGCTGGTCAAATCGACCGAATGGACAACTTTGTACTTCGCTATCGAGCCCTACAAAACCAATATCAACAACTAAAAAGCCCGATGCGCGGCCTGCAGGGTATGCGTGCCGGTCTTATTCCGCATCAGCTGTTTATCGCCCATGAGGTGGGTAAGCGTTATGCGCGCGTGTGCTGCTTGCCGATGAGGTAGGTCTAGGTAAAACCATCGAAGCGGGCATGATCATCCACCAACAAGTACTGGCTGGTCGTGCTGAGCGCGTACTTATCGTGGTACCAGAGACCCTGCAGCACCAATGGCTAGTAGAGATGATGCGTCGCTTTAACCTGCACTTCTCTGTGTTTGATGAAGAGCGTTGTATTGAAGCTTATGCGGATGCTCACAATCCGTTCGATACCCAACAGCTAGTGCTTTGCTCTTTGGATTTTCTGAAGAATAACCCTAAGCGTCACCAGCAAGCCCTTGAAGCTAAATGGGATCTCCTAGTTGTGGACGAAGCCCACCACCTCGAGTGGAGCCTAGAGGCTCCAAGTGCGGAATACCTGGCGGTAGAGTCGCTAGCTAAGATCATTCCAGCAGTACTTCTATTGACGGCAACCCCTGAGCAACTAGGGCGTGAGAGCCACTTTGCACGTCTGCGCCTATTAGACCCAGACCGTTTTTACGATTATCAAAGCTTCGTTGAAGAAGAGTCCAACTATGAGCCAGTAGCCGAAGCGGTTGGCCAACTTCTTTCGGGCTTTGGTCTATCTAACGAGGCTAAAAATCAGATCACTGAGCTCTTGTCAGAACAAGACGTTGAGCCACTGTTTAAGGCGATTGCGGATACCGACCACGAAGAGCAGCAGGCTTTAGCGCGCCAAGAGCTTATCGATAACCTGATGGACCGTCACGGTACAGGTCGAGTGTTGTTTAGAAACACCCGTGCTGCGATTCAAGGCTTCCCTGAGCGTCGCGTACACCTACTACCAATGCCTATGCCTGAGCAGTACACGCGTGCGGTGAAGGTTTCTAAGATGTTTAACGTTGATCTGCCTATCGAGAAGCAGGCGGGCATCATGCTTTACCCAGAAGAGATCTTCCAGGAGCTAGGCGATACAGGTAACTGGTGGCAATTCGATAGTCGTGTAGATTGGCTGATTGAGAAGGTTAAGGCTAAGCGTGCTGATAAGATCTTAGTGATTGCATCCCGAGCGCAAACGGCGCTTCAGTTAGAGCAGGCTCTGCGTGAGCGTGAAGGCATTCGCGCTACTGTGTTCCATGAAGGTATGTCCATTATTGAGCGCGATAAGGCTGCTGCTTACTTTGCTGAGGAAGAGGGTGGTGCTCAGGTTCTTATCTGCTCTGAGATCGGCTCTGAGGGTCGAAACTTCCAGTTTGCGAATCAATTGGTTATGTTCGATCTTCCGTTTAATCCAGACTTACTTGAGCAGCGTATTGGTCGTCTGGATCGTATTGGTCAAAACTCTGATATCGATATCTTTGTGCCTTTCCTTGAGGGGAGCTCACAAGGGGTATTGGCCCATTGGTATCATGAAGGTCTAAACGCCTTTGCTGAGACCTGTCCGACCGGTCGCACCGTTTATGAGACGTTCTCTTATGAGCTGACTGAAATGGTGGCTTCGGGTGACAGCAGTGAGCTTAGCAATGTCGTTGCTGAGTCTGCCAAGCTGAACCAAGAACTCAAGCAGCAGCTAGAGCATGGTCGTGATCGTTTGCTTGAGATGCACTCTAATGGTGGTGAGCGAGCTCATGAGTTGGTTAAGCAGATTGGCGCAAAAGATGGTGATACCCAGTTTGTTAGCTTTGCTTTGAGTCTATTTGATTGCATCGGCCTAAACCAAGACGACAAGGGAGAAAATGCACTGATTGTTTCCCCTTCTGAGCATATGCTAGTTCCAAGCTACCCTGGTCTTCCGTACGATGGTGCAACCATCACCTTTGACCGTGATACAGCGCTGTCGCGTGAAGATATGCACTTTATGTCTTGGGAGCACCCAATGATCCAAGGTGGTATCGACTTACTTTTAAGTGAGGGTGTGGGTACCTCTGCGGTTTCGCTACTCAAGAACAAGGCATTGCCAGTAGGCACTATGCTGCTTGAGTTGGTTTATCTGGTGGATGCTCAAGCGCCGAAGAGCAGTGGTATTGGTCGCTACCTACCGCAAACGCCGATCCGTATTATGTTGGACGGTAACGGAAACGACCTTTCTGCACAGGTAGAGTTTGAAAGCTTCAACCGTCAACTAAGCCCAATCAATCGTCATATGGGTGGCAAGCTTGTTGGCTCGGTGCAGGCGCAGATCCAAGCCCTAATCAAAGCGGGCGATGAGAAGATTGGCGTCAAGCATGAGCAGGTTAAGCAGGAAGCACAGGCTGAGATGCGCAATAGCTTGAACGCTGAGCTTGAGCGTTTGCTTGCCCTTAAAGCGGTTAACCCGAACATTCGTGATGAGGAAGTGACAGCTATCGAGACTCAGATTGCTCAACTAGAAGAGTACATTTCTAACGCTCAGATCCAACTGGATTCATTGCGCGTTATCGTAGTATCACACAACTAAGGAGTTAGGTATGGCGATGACGGAATACCGACCTCCTGTCGAACCTTGGACTGAGGTGGTCTATCAAGACGAGCATATCCTAGTCGCCAATAAACCGGCAGGCTTGCTGTCGGTTCCGGGCCGTGAGGAAAAGCATTATGACAGCCTGTGGAGTCGTCTCGTAGAGGAGTACCCAGAGATACAGGTGGTGCATAGGTTAGATATGGCGACCTCGGGCCTGATGCTATTCGCACTGTCTAAGGATGCCGAACGCCACCTAAAGAAGCAGTTTCAGTATCGCTTAACCCACAAGGTTTATTATGCCCGTGTGTGGGGCAAGCTTGAGGAAAGAGAGGGGCTAGTGGATTTGCCCCTTATCTGTGATTGGCCTAATCGACCACGTCAAAAGGTGTGCAACCAAGATGGTAAGCCATCTCGCACTGATTACCAGAGAGTGACTCAAGAGGAACAAACCTGCATAGTGCGCCTGCTACCTATCACTGGACGCTCGCACCAACTGCGAGTACACATGAGTGAGATAGGGCATCCCATTGTAGGTGATGAGTTTTATGCCCATGATGAGGCAAAAGATTTCTCTGAAAGGTTGCAGCTTCATTCCACAGAACTGTGCTTTTATCACCCAAAAGACGATAAATTGGTATCTATGTTTGTGCCATGCGACTTTTTTCCTGAGGCAAAACCCGTAGTATTAGACATCTATTCTGCACCGCAGACGCTCCCAGATTATAAGAGTCTGCCTAAGCACTAGAGGTCAGCATGTACAAGGTCGTTTTTCTCGATCAGGAGACCATTCCTGAGCATATCCAGTTTCGTCAGTTAGATTTTCCACATACTTGGACTAGCTACCCCTCAACCTCTCCCGAACAGATGGATGAGAGGTTACAGTCGGCTGATATTGTTATTACTAACAAGGTAATGCTAGACGCCAGCATCCTCGCAAAGCACCCAAGTATCAAGCTTATTGCCGTGTCGGTACGGGCACTAATAACGTGGATTTAGACTACTGTAAGCAAAATGGTATAGGGGTGTGCAATGTTCAAGGCTACGCGATGCGCTCTGTACCGGAACATGTCATTGCTATGCTATTTGCCCTAAGGCGCAATCTATTTGCCTATCACCAAGATATTCAAAAGGGTGTATGGCAAGAGAAAAAACAGTTTTGTTTCTTTACTCACCCTATATCAGATATCGCAGGCTCAACTTTGACTGTAGTGGGTTCTGGTAGCTTAGGTCAGTCGGTGGCCAAGCTTGGTGTGGCGCTAGGGATGCAGGTTATCTTTGCTGAGCGCAAAGGGGCCACAGATGTAGGTGATGGCTACGTGTCCTTTGAAGTTGCTTTAAAACGAGCTGATGTACTGACTCTGCACTGCCCTCTGAATGAGGAAACCACCAATCTCATTGGTAGCAAAGAGCTTAAAATGATGAAAGCGAGCTCGGTATTGATCAATACCGGACGCGGTGGTCTGGTTGAGGAGTCTGAGTTAGTAGAGGCACTAAAAGAGGGCGAAATTGCTGGAGCAGGCTTTGATGTGTTTACCCAGGAGCCAGCCGATGAGAGTAACCCTTTGATAGCTAATGCTCATCTGCCGAATTTGTTGCTAACTCCACATGTAGCTTGGGGCAGTGATTCGGCTATACAGAGCTTGGTCAATATCCTGTTGGATAATATCGAGAGCTTTGTCGCTGGTGGAGATAACAACCGCCTAGTATGAAAAAAGGGCCGCTGTAGCGACCCTTTTTGTCTTAACCGTGTGGCTTAATTACCAGAACGTTTATCTGCGAGTTTTCTACCACTTTGCTCGCTACAGAGCCCAACACTACCTTATCGATACGCGAGCGTTTATGACTTGGCATCACGATAAGATCGGCTCCTAGCTTCTCCGAGTAGTCGATAATGGTGGCGTACGGTTTGCCTTCGGCAATGTGCACGTTGTAAACCAATTCTGGGTCGATGAACTCATCAGCAAAGGCGCGCAGTTGTGCCTCAACATCTTTCTTCATCTTTTTAACCGCATCTTTGGGGAAGTAGGTGGCGACCATCGACATATGGATCCCCGGCAATACATTTAAAAGGTGCAGCTGTGCGTTGCTCTGTTTTGCGTGCCAAACTGCAGCCTTCAGTGCTTTGTCGCTGAAGCCTTGTTCGTTGAGATCGACAGGTACTAGAATCTGTTTATACATGTTCGTGGTGCTCGTTATTATTTGTCCTACTATTGCCCCATAGTGTGACCCATGGGGCATTGAGCGAAATCAAGTTATCCCGAGATCGCACCTTTCAATGCGCGTCTGCGCTGATTTAAGCCAAGTAATACCACTAATAGTAGCGCAGGTACGAAGACCCACTCCTTCATTGGACGATCGGCAGGTTGAATGATGTGCTTGATTTCCCAATCAAAATCGATCCCGGCCGATTCTGCAGGAGAACCAAATTCCACCATATCAACGGTAACTTTATTCTCTGCTTGAGACAGCATCAGACCCATAGATGAGATACGCTCTTCGCCACCAGATGCCTCCTCTTCAAATGGCAGTCGTACCGTTTTACTGATGAACTTACCTTCAAGGTTTTCACCCTCAACCCGAAGTTCGATAGGTGTACCTATTGGCAACTGCTCTACAACTTCACTTATCTGAGTTGCAGGAACCTCGAGCTTGGCTGGGTAAATCATGTCCCACCAGAAACCAGGACGGAAGAAAGAGAAAACTAGCACTAGCAAGGCAATGGTTTCCCACCATTTGTTGCGGGTGAACCACCAACCTTGTGTCGCTGCCGAAAACAGCAGCATGGCTATGGTTGCTGATATCACCGTCAAGAACAGATGCCACCATGAGTCTATGCCTATCATCAGAAGCTGGGTGTTAAACACGAACATGAATGGCAAGATCGCGGTTCGGATATCGTAGGTAAAGCCTTGGATACCAGTGCGAATAGGGTCAGATTTTGCGATAGCCGCGGCGGCAAATGCGGCCAGACCTACAGGTGGCGTGTCATCCGCAAGAATACCGAAATAGAACACGAATAGGTGTACTGCGATAAGTGGGATAATAAGGCCGTGTGCGGCGCCTAGGGTTACGATAACTGGTGCCATTAGTGTGGATACCACGATGTAGTTTGCCGTGGTTGGCAGACCCATACCCAATACAAGGCTAATAATCGCGGTAAACAGCAGCATCAAGATAATGTTACCGCCCGAGATGAACTCGACGAAGTCGGTCATTACCAGACCAATACCGGTTAGGGTAACCACACCTACAACCGTACCTGCAGCCGCGGTCGCTACACCTATACCTATCATGTTTCTAGCACCGGAAACGAGCGCTTCCAATAGGTCGGTAACCCCTTCTTTAAACGACTCAACTAGCGTATCTTCTTTGGCAAATATTGCCATCAGAGGCTTCTGGGTTAGCAAGATGAAGATCATAAACACGGTGGCCCAGAATGCAGACAGACCTGGAGAGAAACGCTCTACGGTCAAGCACCATACTAGCACTACGATAGGTAGTAGGAAGTGAAGACCAGATTTTACCGTAGGGCCCGGTTCTGGGATCTCATTAAGATCGGGATCCATCTCTGCATGGTGTCTGAACTTAGATGAGATACGCACCAGTGCCACATAAGCAAGAAGCAAAGCCACTGCCACGATAGGGGTAGCAGCTGCACCAAAGACATCCTTGGTCCACCCAATACCGTAGTAAACCGCTGCACTGATAATACACAGACCTAAAATAGTGCCGGTAAACGAAAGCATGCTTTGTAATAGCGTAGGGTTGTGGCGACGAGGAAGGCCTTGCATGCCTGCCTTACATGCCTCTAGATGCACGATGTAGATAAGGGCAACATAGGAGATAAGCGCTGGAAGAAGAGCCGCCTTGATAACCTCAACATACGAAATACCCACGTATTCCACCATCAGGAATGCGGCTGCACCCATGATAGGCGGGGTAAGCTGACCATTGGTTGATGCCGCTACTTCTACTGCACCTGCTTTGGTGCCTGGGAAGCCAACACGCTTCATCAGCGGAATAGTAAAAGTACCCGTGGTTACTACGTTGGCGATAGACGAACCAGATACTAGACCCGATAGACCAGAGGCCACAACTGCTGCTTTCGCGGGACCGCCACGCATATGACCAAGCAGTGAGAAGGCTACCTTAATAAAATAAGCACCCGCACCGGCGCGCTCAAGCATGGCACCAAAGAGTACAAACAAGAATACGAATGAGGTTGAAACCCCAAGAGCAACACCAAACACACCTTCTGTTGTTAGCCATAGGTGAGACATGGCCTTGTTCAGGCTCGCTCCTTTATGAGCGATAACATCTGGCATATGAGGGCCAGCGAAAGTATAAGTAAGGAATACTGCAGCTACCACCATCAGCGGTGGCCCTAGTGCACGTCGAGTTGCCTCTAGAAGTAGCAACATACCACATACCGCTATAACGATATCTGGTGTAGTTGGAGCACCTGAGCGCCTGCTAACTGGGTATAGAAGATATAGATATAGGCAGCAGAGAAGCTACCTAAAAGAGCCAATACCCAATCGATTAAAGGGATTCTGTCTCGGGCCGAGGTCTTCATCGCTGGATAAGCGGTAAAGGCAAGGAAGATAGCAAAGGTTAGGTGTATCGCTCGTGCTTCGGTGTCATTGAGTATGCCGAAATTGAAGATAAACGGCAGTGGAGAGGCATACCACAGTTGAAACAGTGACCATAGTAAAGGCACTAGCCACAAGATGCGTCCTGGGATACCACTTGGGTTTCTCGCTCCAGTATCAGCCTGAGCGACCATCTCCTGAACATCTTGGGAGGGAGTCGTTGAATGTGTCATTAGTGTGTCCTAATTTGTTGACGCACAGGGTTGGTTGTTTTTTATCTGTGCACAAAGTCTAGCCAAAATTTCATCTTGTTGTGATAGATGAAATTCCCCGACTGAAATGTAGGCTAGGAAAGAGGCGGGGAGTTGCCATTAAACAGATGGCAAAAAACTAAGGAGGCGTTGTGCCTCCCTAGTATTAGTCGGTCTTATTTGATTAGGCCGATTTCGCGGTAGTATTTCTCTGCACCTGGGTGAAGAGGAATAGATAGGCCGTCTTTCACCATGTTTTCTTTCTTAAGGTTTGCGAAAGCAGGGTGTAGGCGCTTAAAAGTGTCGAAGTTTTCGAATACAGCTTTTGCTACTGTGTAAGCGACTTCATCAGATACGTCAGCAGTGGTTACCATAGTTGCAGCCACACCGAAGCTGTTTACATCTTGGTCAGTACCACGGTACATGCCTGCTGGAACTGTGCTGAACGCATAGTAAGGGTTGTCTGCAACGATCTTGTCGATCTGCTCACCAGTCGCTGGTACTAGTTTAGCGTTACAAGAAGTTGTCGCTTCTTTGATTGAGCCATTTGGGTGACCAACCATATAGATGAACGCATCGATCTTGTTGTCACATAGAGCTTGTGAACGCTCAGAGCCTTTAAGCTCAGAGGCTAGTTTGAAGCTGTCGTTAGTCCAGCCCATAGCATCCATAACAACGCCCATAGTTGCGCGGTCACCTGAACCTGGGTTACCAATGTTCACGCGTTTGCCGGCTAGATCTGAAACGTTGTTGATACCAGAGTCTTCACGAGCAATGATGTTAAACGGTTCTGTATGAAGAGAGAACATTGCGCGAAGTTTCTTGTAAGGACCTTGTTCAGAGAACTTGCTTGTACCGTTGTAGCCGTGGAACTGCCAGTCAGACTGAACGATACCGAAATCAAGCTCGCCAGAGCGGATGGTGTTTACGTTGTAGATGGAACCGCCTGTAGATTCAACCGAGCAACGCACGTTGTGGTCGTTACGGTCTTTGTTTACCAGCTTACAGATAGCACCACCGGTTGGGTAATAAACACCAGTTACTGAACCTGTACCTATGGTAATGAACTCTTGAGCGGAAAGTGTGCCTGCACTCATTGTAGCTGCAGCGATTGCGCCGAGCTGGATTACTTTTTTCAATGCCATGATAGCTTTATCCTTATATCCATGATCATATCAACAGCCTTCTTTGTGCTGTTGGTTTCCTACTTGGAAACGGCATCTTTTTCTCCATCGTTCCTGCCCAAAGCACAAAAAAGAGATAGTCACCTCAAAGTGCCTTAAGTGTAGTTGTTGATGTGATTAACGGTTAAGAAAACATCAACAAAACGTATCAAGAACTCGAAAAAGTGGCTGAATGATAACAAAAAAATATGGATAAATAGGCTGGGCAGGCGACAAATGCACCAAAAATAGGCAATTAGATGAGCAGTGTTAAATGGATATAGTAGGTCTAGCCCTTGCCGAATAAAGGGTTACAGGATGTAACTTGAGGTGTGTGACAATTTCTAGAAATGCGAAATGGGTCACAATATGTTGTTCTGATTGTGACCCAGCTAACGGTTAACCCGTGTATTCAAATAATTCGCATACCGATTCGAATAGCTGCTGTGTGCTGACATCTAGGGTAGGAGTAATGAAGATGGTGTCATCACCTGCGACAACCCCAAGAATTCCTTCAGCTTTTCCTAAAGAGTCTAGTAAACGAGCGATCAGTTGCGCGCCAGCCGGTCCAGTGTGGATGACAACTAAGGCATTGTTATAATCGATGTCCAATACCAACTCACGCAGAGAGCTAGAAACGGTAGGTACACCCAGTTCAGCTGGTAGGCAGTACACCATTTCCATTTTTGCATTTCGCGTACGCACAGCACCAAATTTGGTTAGCATGCGAGACACTTTTGATTGGTTGATGTTCTCGAAGCCTTCGTGCTTGAGGGCTTCAACGATCTCTCCTTGAGACCCAAAACGCTCTTGTTTAAGTAGGGATTTGAATTCGCGGACTAGTTGATCTTGTTTTTCGCTGTTTCGCATTGGTGGTCCCAGTTAATTCTTGCTGGAGGTGAGAATCCAGCAGAAAGGTTAATTACAAATAATTGTCTCACATAAGATTGTAGATACCAATATACAGCCTAGTAGAGAAGGTGATGAGCCTCGAAAATTGAATACTTATTTTGTTTTAGTGACTGAGGACTGTTTGCCATAAGTGAGTAAGGTCGCAAACATAGCGTTGTGTAATTGTAAAAATTAAGTGAATCCGATAGCGTGGGTGGCATAACAACTATTACCTCTATTTTACCCAAGGAGATTGTGATGAAAGTTTCTGTAATCGGAGCGGCTGGTGGTATCGGCCAAGCTCTAGCTCTACTACTGAAGAACCGTCTACCTGCAGGTTCTGATCTTGCTCTATATGACATCGCGCCAGTAACCCCAGGCGTTGCAGCGGATCTAAGCCATATCCCAACCCCAGTATCTATCAAAGGTTATGCGGGTGAAGACCCAACTCCAGCACTAGAAGGTGCTGATGTAGTTCTTATCTCTGCTGGTGTAGCTCGTAAGCCAGGTATGGACCGTGCTGATCTGTTCAATGTAAACGCAGGAATTGTTAAATCTTTGGCAGAAAAGATTGCTGTAGTATGTCCTAAGGCATGTGTAGGTATCATCACTAACCCAGTAAACACGACTGTGCCAATCGCAGCAGAAGTTCTGAAAAAAGCGGGCGTTTATGACAAGCGCAAGCTGTTTGGCGTAACTACCTTGATGTGATTCGTTCTGAGACTTTTGTTGCTGAGCTTAAAGATAAAGATCCAGGCGATATCCGCGTTCCTGTAATCGGTGGCCACTCTGGCGTGACTATTCTTCCTCTACTATCTCAAGTAGACGGTGTTGAATTCACCGATGAAGAGATCGCAGCACTAACTCACCGTATCCAGAATGCGGGTACAGAGGTAGTAGAAGCGAAAGCGGGTGGCGGTAGTGCGACTCTATCTATGGGTCAGGCAGCATGTCGCTTTGGTCTAGCTTTGGTTAAAGCGCTTCAAGGACAAGAGAACGTGATCGAGTGTGCTTATGTAGAAGGTCCAGGCGAGCATACCCCATTCTTCGCACAGCCTGTGCGCCTTGGTAAAGAAGGTATCGAAGAAGTGCTAGATTACGGTCCACTAAGCGAGTACGAGAGAAATGCGCTTGATGGCATGCTAGAGACACTATCCGGTGATATCACTAAAGGCGTAGAGTTCGCTAAGTAATCGAACTTGAGTTTTGACAAAAGCGAGTCTTGATGGCTCGCTTTTTTGATCCCCCCTATATTTTAAAGCGTAATCATTATTGGTCACTCGTTAAAGGGAGAGCAGGATGGACGTTTCAAAATTAGAGAAAGGGATGTGGGTCGAGTCTGAGCTAGGAGTAGGTAAAGTTTTGGTGGTGGATAAAGAACACCACACAGTACTTCTAGAAGGGCTCAATGACGAACAGTGGGCCGAAGACGCACAAGCAGTTGAAGCTCAAGAGCAGATGCATGTGGGCTGTGACAAGTATTACTAGAACAAGCTCATAAAAAGAAGCCACGACCAAAGTCGTGGCTTTTTGCTATTTGTTGCGCTTAACCGAAAGATGCGCCAGAGCTATTAAAGCCCGCTTTTCATCGCTATCTGGAAGGATATCGAGGGCGACAATCGCTTTATCGGCTTCCTGCTCAGCAATTTTTGTGGTGTACTCAAGAGCACCTGTATCGCGCATAGCTTGCAGGATATCTTCAAGATGCTCCATACCATTGGCCTTTTCTATCGCCTCGTGAATCATCTCACGTTGCGTTTCATTGCCATGTTGCATCGCATAAAGAAGAGGAAGGGTTGGTTTACCCTCTGCAAGGTCATCACCTACATTCTTGCCCATCTCTTTGCCATCGGCAGTGTAATCTAGAACATCATCGATCAACTGGAATGCAGTACCTAGGTAGCGACCGTAGTCTTGCATTGCGGTTTCTACTTCTGCTGGGGCATCGGTTAGAATAGCAGCAAGTTGTGAGGCTGCTTCAAACAAGCGAGCAGTCTTTGAGTAGATCACCTGCATATAGCTTTCTTCAGTGGTAGAAGGATCGTTACAGTTGATCAACTGCTGAACCTCACCCTCAGCGATCACGTTTACCGCTTCGCTCATAAGCTCAAGGATCCTCAAAGATCCAAGGCTAGTCATCATTTGAAATGAGCGAGTGTAGATGTAATCCCCGACCAAGACGCTTGCAGCGTTACCAAAGGCTGCATTGGCGGTTTCTTTACCACGACGCATATCCGATTCATCAACCACGTCATCGTGCAGCAAAGTGGCGGTATGGATAAATTCGATAAAGCAGCTGCGTGATGTGTTTATCCCCGTCATAGCCCAAAGCACGAGCAGAAAGCAGGGTGATTAGTGGGCGAAGGCGCTTACCTCCACTACCGATGATATAAAAGCCAAGTTGGTTAATCAGGCTACGTCTGAGTTCAATTGAGCATGGATAGTTTGGTCGACCTTAGCCATGTCATCTGAGGTCAGAGTTTGGATAGCACTAAAATCCATTTTTATTCCGAAGTGAGTGGCTACGATCTAGGTAGCTAAACTGATAATTAATGTCGGATTTTATACTAAAAATCGTTGCCAAATATACCCGTAAAGGCATCATTCACGCACTTTTATGTGGCGATTATCTTTTCGCCAATTTTTTTAAAATATGGCTTGTCTTATGTGAAGCATTCACGTAGAATCTGCGCCCTATTGATGAATTAGTTTAGCGCACACCCGAACTGCCAAAACAGGCATAGGCTGTGCGGAAAAAGCGGAGTAAAATATGTACGCTGTTTTCCAATCTGGTGGTAAACAACACCGTGTAAGCGAAGGTCAAACTCTTCGTTTAGAGAAATTGGACGTTGAAACTGGTGCAACTGTTGAGTTTGACTCAGTTCTAATGATTGCTAACGGTGAAGAAATCACTGTTGGTGCTCCTCTTGTTGAGGGCGGCAAAGTTGTAGCTGAAGTGGTTAAGCACGGTCGTGGCGATAAAGTTAAAATCGTTAAGTTCCGTCGCCGTAAGCACTCTCGTAAGCAACAAGGCCACCGTCAGTGGTTCACTGAAGTGAAAATCACTGGCATCAACGCTTAAGTTTTAGGAGAGTTTAACAATGGCACACAAAAAAGCTGGCGGTTCTACTCGTAACGGTCGCGATTCAGAAAGCAAACGTCTTGGTGTTAAGCGTTTTGGTGGCGAATCAGTTCTAGCGGGTAACATCATCGTTCGTCAACGTGGTACTAAGTTCCACGCTGGTACTAACGTTGGTATCGGTAAAGACCACACTCTTTTCGCTCTTACTGAAGGTAAAGTGAAATTCGAAGTTAAAGGTCCTAAGAACCGTAAATTCGTAAGCATCGAATCTGAGTAATATCAGTTTCAAGCTGAATTCAAAAGCCTGCCGATTCGGCGGGGTTTTTTATTTATAGGATACTTATAAAGAAAGGAAAGCTAGGTTTCTTGGTTGTGCATCTTTGCTTAGGGTGCAGTGCCCAGACCCCTAGATCCTTTTAGGTGGTGGATCTGCTAAAGTAGATTCAGCGGGGTATCACACCGAATTGGAGTGAGAAATGAAATTCGTAGATGAAGCAACAATTAAGATTGAAGCAGGCGACGGCGGTAACGGCGTAGTTAGCTTCTGGCGCGAGAAGTTCGTAGCCAAAGGTGGCCCTGATGGTGGTGACGGTGGTGACGGCGGCGATGTTTATATCGAAGCCGATGAGAACCTAAACACACTGATTGATTATCGATTCCAGCGCTTCTACGCTGCTGATCGTGGTGAGAATGGTCGTGGTGGTAACTGTACCGGTAAACGCGGTAAAGACCTGACCCTTAAGGTACCTGTAGGTACACGTGCGGTAGACATCCACACCAATGAAATCGTTGGTGAGGTTGCTGAGCATGGCAAGAAGGTTATGGTCGGTAAGGGTGGCTGGCACGGTCTAGGTAATACCCGCTTTAAGTCATCGGTAAACCGAGCTCCTCGTCAAAAGACCATGGGTACTAAGGGTGAGGTGCGTGAACTTCGTCTTGAGCTACTGCTATTGGCAGATGTGGGTATGCTAGGTCTACCAAACGCGGGTAAATCTACCTTTATCCGCGCAGTTTCGGCAGCTAAACCTAAAGTAGCGGACTATCCGTTTACTACCCTGATCCCAAGCCTAGGCGTGGTGTCTGTTGTTCCAGAAAAGAGCTTCGTTGTTGCGGATATTCCAGGTCTTATAGAAGGTGCCGCGGATGGTGCAGGTCTTGGTATTCGTTTCTTGAAGCACCTAGAGCGTTGTCGTGTTCTTCTGCATATGATCGATCTTATGCCTATCGATCAAAGCGATCCTGTGCAGAATGCTTTGACCATTATCGATGAGCTTGAGCAGTACAGTGAAAAGCTTGCTGGTAAACCTCGTTGGTTGGTATTCAACAAGGTTGATCTTATGCCTGAAGAGGAAGCTGAAGAGAAGATCCAAGAGATTCTCGATGCTCTTGGCTGGGAAGATCAATACTTCAAGATCTCTGCAATCAACAAGAACGGTACTAAAGAACTGTGCTTTAAGCTTGCTGACTTTATGGAATCTCTACCGCGTGCGATGGAAGAGAAGACAGAAGAAGAGAAGGTCGACTTCATGTGGGACGATTACCACAAAGATGCTATGTCTGGTAAAGACGTAGTGACTGAAGACGATTGGGATGATTGGGACGATGATGATGAAGATGACGGTCACGTTATCTGGGTTCGCGAGTAAGCGTGGACATTTAATCGCCGATTTATCATAATTCAAGAAAGAGTCTGAACGAGGTTCAGGCTCTTTTTTTATGTATATGCACAGAGTCTCACGGAAAGAGTTCATGCGCCTTAACCAAGCAATTTCAGACCTAGATAATTTCGTCTTCTCTAATTACCGCATAGTTCATGGCTTTCGAGTGGCTATCGCCTTCGTCATCACTATGTTGTTCACTGGCTATTTTGAAATCCCCGAACGTACCTGGATTTTGATTACCTTGGTGGTGGTGATTGGTCCCATATCTTACCTTGGAAACGTACTTCCTCGGGCTTGGCATCGTGTTCTAGGCACCTTGATAGGGGCTGCTTCTGGTGTTCTCGCTATAGTCCTTAGTCAATATTCTTTAACCGCTATGTATGCATGGTGCGCGGTGGTTATCTTTGCTAGTGCTTATTACTCTCTTGGCAAGCGCTTACGTGGGGATACTGATTGGCATCACTCTAGCCGTTACCATAGGCGGGGGCGATAGTGACGTGAGTGTGGCATTGTGGCGCGGATTCGATGTTTCCGTTGGCTGTGTTATCGCTGTTCTGTTCTGCCTTATCTATCCTCAACGCGCCTTTATTCATTGGCGTATGCGCATCAACAGTGTGCTTGATAACTTTGCCAAGGTTTATCACCTCTCTTATTCACCGAACGTGTTAGAAAAGCCTGATCTTGAGCCCTTCCAGAAAGCGCTAGTAAAAGAGATGACCAAGCTGAACTCCCTAGGTAAGCCATCGGAGAAAGAGACAAAGCTCAACTATCAGCTTATCTATGCCATCCAGGTTCAACTGCGCAATATGCTGTTTACCATAGAGCTTCTTAACCATAGCTATTGGAGTGACAGAGAAAGCCACTTGAATATGTTGTGGTCTAAGTCTTTGAAGCAATGCCAAGAACAGGTTGAGAAGAAACTGAATGACCTAGCACATATGGTCAAAACCGGTCAGCTTGTTGAAGACAAAGAAACCTTGCACAGTAAAGAGATTATCCGAGAGCTTAAAGAGATCATTGCCGACATAGACGGTCATGAAACCGAGATCTATGGCTATATCTGGCTCAATGTAAAGTTGATTGAAGATCTGGCGAACCTGAAGCGTCTGCTGATTCTAGCGCTTAATTTATCTGACAAGACTAAAGCCAATTGATATGAATCAAGCTTGGTAACATTGGCTCTATCTCAGTCAATTGAAACTCAATAGAATGATGCAATTTCAACCAGCATAGAAATAAGAATGGATACAAAGCAAAGAGCGGTGAGCCGCCTCATTGCTCAGGCTGGCCAGATGCTACATGCCCATGGTGCCGAGAGCGCACTGATTGGCGGAATAATGCAACGCATCGGTTTGGCTTGTGGCATGGATGAGGTTGAGGTCTCCCTTACTGCTAATGCCCTAGTGGTGACCACCCTTTATAAAGATCACTGTATAACCACTACTCGTCGCTGTCCCGACAGAGGCATCAATATGCGTGTAATCACTGAGGTTCAGCGCATCTGTATTATGTTAGAGAAGGGCATACTCAACTTCGAACTGGCTCAAACCAAGCTAGACAACATTACTCCAGAGCGCTACAACCGTTGGCTAGTCGTGGGAATGATAGGGCTTTCTTGCGCCTCGTTCAGTCACCTCGCCGGAGGAGACCTACAGGTCTTTATTATGACCTTTATCGCCTCTGCTCTGGGCATGATAGTGCGCCAAGAGATAGGCCATCGCCACTTCAATCCACTTCTCAACTTTGCTGTGACCGCTTTCGTTACTTCTTTTATCTCAGCCCAAGCAGTGGTATTTCAAATTGGCAATCAGCCCATATTGCTATGGCATCGTCGGTATTAATGCTAGTACCAGGTTTTCCTTTGATTAACTCGGTTGCCGATGTGCTCAAGGGTTACATCAACATGGGTATTGCTCGATTTGTGATGGCGAGCTTCTTACTTTAGCAACCTGCCTCGGAATTGTAGCCGTGGGTGGCATCTTGGATATCTTTGGGGCGAAATTATGACGTTTTGGCTTGAATTGTTGCTAGGACTACTAGACGATATGTTTTTTGCCGCGATTCCAGCGGTTGGGTTTGCGTTGGTATTTAATGTGCCAAAAAGCGCTTTGATTTATTGCGCTCTCGGTGGCGCTATCGGCCATGGCTCACGCTATTTGATGATGCAGTTTGGTCTCTCCATCGAGTGGTCAACTCTGTTTGCCGCTACCTTAGTCGGTTTTATTGGTGTGCTATGGTCACACAGGTTCTTGGCTCACCCAAAGGTATTTACTGTAGCGGCCATGATTCCTATGGTTCCTGGGGTCTACGCCTTTAATGCTATGACGGCTTTGGTTGAGATAAACCAGCTTGGGTACACCCATGATCTATTTGCTAGTTTGATAGAGAATTTCTTGAGTGCCATGTTTATCATCGCGGGATTGGCCATAGGTCTAGCTATGCCTGGACTATTTATCTACAGACGCAAACCTATAGTGTGATAAAGACAATCGAGGTTTTATGATCATCAGTATGATCGCAGCAATGGCGCAGAATCGTGTCATTGGTAAAGACAATCAGATGCCTTGGCATCTTCCAGCCGATTTTTCATGGTTCAAAAAATGCACCCTTGGCAAGCCGGTTATTATGGGACGTAAGACCTATGACTCCATTGGTCGTCCACTACCTGGTCGCCAGAATATTGTTATCAGTCGCGACCCTGAACTAAAGATAGATGGGGTATTGACCACAACCTCTATCGAGAAGGCCCTAGAGTTAGTATCTGGAGTGGATGAGGCTATGATCATAGGTGGAGGCTCTATCTATGAGAGTTGCTTGCCACTCGCTAATAGACTCTATCTAACTCATATCGATCTTAATGTTGAGGGTGATACCCAATTTCCAGATTGGGGAGAGGGATGGCAACAGACTCATACAGAGAGCTTCTGTGCTGATGAGAAGAATGCTCATGATATGCAGTTTGTAATCCTAGAAAAGGAATAAAATGGCTAAAGATCGCTTTGCTAATCTGGACTTGAATCTGCTGAGAACCTTCTTGGTACTCTCTCAAGAGCTCAATATGCGCAAAGCGTCTGTGCGCCTTAACGTTTCCCAGCCTGCTATTAGCCAAGCACTACAACGCCTGAGACATCACTTTGATGATGAGCTGTTTGTAAAGGTGCGTAGTGGCTAGAGCCGACCGCTTATGCGATTGAATTGTCGAATACTGTGACACCTATATTGGATGAACTGGCCGCTGCGATAAATGGTGTGGAGAACTTCTCAGAGGAAGAGATAGACCAGAAGCTTTGTATCAGCATGAACTCCATGGCTGAAATAGCTATAGGTGGTAGCTTATTTAGCTCTCTAGCCCAAAAGGCACCCAATGCAACTCTCGAGTTCCAAAGTTGGACATCATCAGCTTTGGACAAAATTCTTGAAGGACAAACTCTGTTGGGAGTTGGTTACCTCAACGAAGACTTTAAGGGGGTATATAGTGAGAAGCTCATCGATTTAACTGGTATGTTGATCGCGAGAGCGGACCATCCACTAGCAGGAAAAAACGCAACATTCATGAGTTAGAGGGGTCTTCAATAGCCTCATTGGTCTCAAAAGGTTGGAATGAGAACAGAGCTATCGCTGTGGATTACCTCAAGCAACATGGCGTCAATATCAGCGTGGGTTTTCGCTCCGAGTTGATGCTTCCTCTTATCGACGTGGTACGTCGTAGTGATATGCTTTTGGCTGCCTCCACGCTATTTCCGATCGCAGAACATCAAGGTTTAGTTGCTCTCGATATTGATGTTGCCCCCGAGACGATACAAGTCCCTCTTTACGCTCACTATCACGTCAAAAATCGCAATAATCCTCTTATTCACTGGTTAGTGGAGCTCATTAGAGAAGAGCTGATACAGCAAACTAGTAATAATTAATGCTTATGACTGAGATAAGATTTTAATATTTCATCTTATTAGCACAACTCCTTACACTTCCTCGCAACTTGAATCGCACGGAGCGACATAGACATCAGGGATCAACTGCTATTTGTTTGTGAGGTTTGTATGAAAAAACTGCTGCTCTAATTGCTTCTCTTTCACTCCTATCTATCCCAGCTATTGCCCAGGATGAGATTGCTGAGCCTAAGGCTCAAGGCCACCGTATCGGTATTGGTTTTTCGAGCACCACCGATGTAACTATTGATGATATTGACCTTGGAAAGGGTGTGAAGCTTGAGTACGGCTATGAGTTCAACAGCATCGTAGGTATCAACTTGTCGTATGCTGGCTTTAGTGAGGATGCCCTTGGTGGTTTGATTAAGGTAGAGGGTTCAACCCTCAAGCTAGATACAGACCTTGGTTATACCTTCCATTTTGATGATTTTGCTATCAAACCTTATGGTGCAATCGGTGTGGTGAGACTCGATGAGGAGTTCACTGGCTTTGGTGAGAAAGAGAGTTACGATGATACTACTATTTTTGTGGGTATCGGCGCACGCGCAACTCTGTTTGAGCATTACTACACCGATATTCGATTCGAAGTCTTTGCTTCTGAGTTTTCAGACTATGACCAGTTTTCAATGACTTTTGGTTACCGTTTCTAAAGCTCTCAAAGCGCTGCTTGATGGAAGTAGCGCTTGTCTTCCCATCTCAGCATAGTCATGTGATTGCCCCAGACACACCCTGTATCTAGTCCGATAGCCTCTTTTGAGTTAAGTCCCATCAGAGCTGCCCAGTGACCAAAGATAGCGGTCTTTTCCAACTCAATACGCTCAGGCAGTTCGAACCAAGGTATTAATACTGATTCATCCACATCTTCAGGTGGTAATTTACTGTCCATGTCCAACCTGCCATCGCTATAGCAATAACGCATTCTGGTAAAGGCGTTGATAATAAAGCGAGAACGTTCATAGCCGGTCAGGTTTGCATCCCAAGTATCGGGCTTGTTCGCGTACATGTTGCGAATCAGCTCTTGCCAATTCTCTCCCTGAAGCTGCTCCTCAATCTCTTTGGCTGCTTTGCGCTGGTATTCAGATCCCATAGAGTAGATCCCAGCATGACTCAAGATAAATTCTGGGTGTTCAGCTAATAGAGGCTGCTTTCTCAGCCACTCTAAAAGTTCATCTCTATCTTCTGCTTTGAGGATGGGAATTGTTTTGTCTTTCTCTTTTGCTCTATGCACACCTAGAGACACTGCTAGCAAGTGCAGGTCATGGTTCCCTAGTACTACTTTTGCGCTGCTTCCAAGGCCTTTAACAAACCTAAGTGTCTCGAGAGACTCAGGGCCACGAGCTACCATATCGCCGGCAATCCAAAGTGTGTCTTGTTGGAGATTGAAGTCGACTTGTACAAGCAGGAGTTTAAGCTCAGAAAGGCAACCTTGAATGTCGCCGACGATATAATTGGACAAGTCTAACCTCGACTAGTTGATGATATTAGGCACCGCAAGATTAAAGGGAGCGATCTCAGCGGTAAAGGTCTCACCATTCTCACATTGCATAACATACTGGCCCTGCATTACGCCGACGGGAGTCTCTAAAGCAGTGCCACTGGTGTAGGTGTAGTCATCGTTGGCTGGAATAACTGGCTGTTCACCGACTACACCATCGCCTTCAACGGTGAGTTGTTTGCCATTGCCATCCGTGATTAACCAACGACGGGAAAGGAGCTGAACGGATTCGAATCCGAGATTTTTATGGTGATCATATACGCAAATACATAGCGCTCATTATCAGGATCTGACTGAGCCTCTATGTATTTGGTGTGTACGTGGCATTTGATACAAGGTTGACTAACGTCCATGTGGTCTCCTTGGTTTCTGGTTTAGCTGTGTTTGTCAGCCAGCCAGTTTGCTAGGTCTACAAATTGCTCAAGAGTTAGGTTCTCTGGGCGCATTGAAGGTGAAATACCTAGCTCTTCTAGTACTTCCGCTGAAACTAGAGACTTGAAGCAGTTACGTACTGTTTTACGTCTCTGGTTGAAGCCATCACGACACACTCTGTCTAGCCATTTAAGGTCTTTAGCAGGGTAAGGCAGCGTTTCGTAAGGAACCAGACGAACTACTGCAGAGTCAACCTTAGGTGGTGGAACGAATGCTGTTGGCGGCACTTCTAGTACAGGCACAACCTTACAATAGTACTGCGCCATTATTGTTAGACGGCCATAGGCCTTAGTGCCCGGACCTGCTGCAAGACGATTTACTACTTCTTTCTGAAGCATAAAGTGCATGTCTTGGATATCTGCATGGAACTCGAACAGATGGAACATCAATGGTGTCGAGATGTTATAAGGCAGGTTACCGAAGATACGCAGCTTATTGTTTGGCTTAACCAGTTGCTGGAAGTCGAAGCGCATGGCATCGCCTTCGTGGATGGTTAGCTTTTCAGCCAGATCAGGGTGTGTGCGAAGACGTTCAGCTAGGTCACGGTCAAGTTCGATAACGGTAAACTTGTCGACTTCTTTACCTACAGGTTCCGTAATAGCGCCAAGACCAGGACCGATCTCTACTAGATTTTGACCTGGTTTTGGATTGATCGATGAAACGATACCATCAATGATATAAGGATCGTTTAGGAAGTTCTGACCAAAACGTTTACGCGCTTTGTGTCCTAGATGGACATCATTTCTCATTGTTTTTTCTCAACTAATTCTATCGCATGGGAAAGTGCAGTCTGGAAGCTTCCTGGATCCACTTGACCGGTTCCCGCTAAATCTAATGCCGTCCCATGATCCACTGAGGTACGAATAAATGGCAAACCTAGGGTGATATTTACTGAATTGCCGAACCCTTTGTATTTTAGTACCGGAAGTACCTGATCATGGTACATCCCCAAAACTACATCAGCATCTTCTAGGTACTTCTGGTTAAAGATGGTGTCAGCGGGCAGAGGACCAACGATGTCCATTCCCTCAGTGCGCAACTTGTCTAAGGTTGGCTCTATGGTGTCTATCTCTTCAGTGCCTAAACAGCCATCTTCACCGGCGTGTGGGTTTAAGCCACACACATAAATCTTAGGATTTGTAAGGGCAAACTTACTCACCATATCCTGATGCAGGATATGCATGATGCTAGTTAGACGCTCTTCGGTTACTGCTTTAGATACATAGGCTAGAGGTATGTGAGTAGTCACTAGCGCTACACGCAAGCCTTCAGTTGCAAGCATCATTACCACAAGTGGCGTATTTGACTGCTCTGCAAAGAACTCAGTATGGCCACTAAAGGCGACACCTGCTCGGTTTATCACCCCTTTATGCACAGGCCGGTGACTATAGCGCCAAACTCATCACTAAGGCAACCTTGAGCCGCTCTTTCTAAGGTTTTTAGAACATAGTGACCATTTGCCTCATTAAGCTCACCAATGACAGCAGGTGCTGCCATTGGAATATGGTCAACGACTAATGTGCCTTTGGTGTGTGGTTGAGGCTTAGCATCAGCATCGTAGTCGATTAGATCGACATCAATACCGAGGTGCTTGGCGCGCTCGGCTAGCATCTGTTTATCAGCGCATACCACTAGCTGGTGGTTAGACTCAGAGTTAGCAAGTGCTAACACCAAGTCAGGTCCAACACCGGCGGGCTCACCGGCGGTGACAACTATTCGCTTACACGTCATTGTTGACCTCTTCTAGGTCTTCGTCCTCTGGCTGTACCATTTCAACGAATGCGCTAGCTCGCAGTTCTTGTAGCCATGCGCTGGCTTCTTCATTGAACTTACGATTGAACAGAATGCGGTAAGCCTTGTTCTTCATCGCACTGTCTGTACGGTCAACCTCGCGACGATCCATAACTTCTACAATGTGCCAGCCATGAACGGTTTCAAATGGTTCACTGATTTGGCCTTGTGGAAGGGTTTCAACCATGTGTTTGAATTCAGGAACATAAAGGTCTGGAGTTTGGTAGCCTAGCTCACCACCACGGGCTGCTGAACCTGGGTCAGCACTGTATTGTTGAGCCATATCAGCAAACGAAACTTCGCCAGATTGGATGCGACGCTTAATACCATCTAGTTCTCGCTTAGCACCTTCATCACTTAGGATCACAGAGGTCTTGATTAGAATATGGCGAGCGTTCACCTCAGTAACCGCGACAGTCTCTAGGCCTTGAACATCTTCAATCTTAAGGATGTGGAAACCAATGCCGCTACGGAAAGGGCCTATGATAGCATCCTTACCTTGAGTGGTAATTTGGTCAGCAAAGATAGTTGGCATTTCTTCTTTGCGCATCCATCCCCAGTCACCACCTTCAAGGGCTTTAGGACCTTTTGAGTATTCGATTGCCAAGTCAGAGAATTTCTCGCCATCGTTTAGGCGCTTAACCAGCTCCTCAGCTTGTTCTTGTACTTCGGTTTTGCTTTGTTCGTCGTTGAATCGCAATTGAATATGACCAACGCGATAGTTCACAGATTTATTGGTCTCTTTCGCGAGCATACCTGCCATAGTCTCTACCTCAGCAGGCAGAATGTTGATACGGCGACGCACTAGTGCGTTTCGAGCCTCTGAGATCGCCACCTCTTTGCGGATTTGTTCGCGGAATTCAGCGTAGGTCATGCCTTGCGCACGAACACTCTCTAGCAACTGCTCTTGAGTCTGTTTGTTGTTTTCTGCGATAGACTGAATTGCATCATCTAGGCGATTGTCATCGATTCGTACACCGATACGCTTCGCTTCTTGAGCTTGAAGCTCATCGACGATCAGTTTTTCAATAACCTGATCATGTAGAACATCATCTGCCGGCAGTTTTTGATCTTTTTCTGCAGCACCCGCTTTAACGGTCTTCATTGCTGCATCGATATCACTCTGCAGGATCACACCGTCATTTACGATCACAACAACCTTGTCTAGCTCTACTGGAGCTGCAGTTGCTAATGTCGAGATCAGCGTGATTAATGTCAGAGTGAGAAGTTGTTTAAACATCTTCATTTTGTTTCCAATACTTCTTTATTAAGAGGTTTAATTATTCAGATAGAAAGGTCGACCGTACCCTAGAGCATTGCCGCCGTCACCATAGTCGGTACCAAAGTTTGTGCCGAAGCCGATAATACCTATGTTAAAGCTAATATTTTCTTCGTATTCAGGGCCTGGATTAGGTGTGCCTACACCTCCAGGCAAGAACGGAGTTGGTCGGTATAGGTGATACCTACATACCAACAGTCGGAGGTGTATTGGATACGAGCCAATGCCTCAAGCATGATGTTTTCTGTTGCATCATGGAAATATTGAGCGTTGAAATTCCAGTTGCGGTTAAAGCGATAGCCACCAAGTAGACCGATCTGAGAGATACCATCATTGGTCACACTACCAACATTAATACCATCTACTGAGTCCTCGATATATTGACGAGAAACATAGCGATAGTTGGTCTGTACGTAACCCGCCCCTTGGCGATATTCCAAGGTGCTGTTTGCAAGCTGGATCTCTTCGTCACTGATGTCGTATTGAATACCACCGTGATAGAAGAGGTAATCGTTAAAGTTGAAGTCTGTCTCTATCGCCCAAGCAGAATAGTTGGAGTCGTCTTGGCCTGAACTGTTATCACTACCATCCTCGATATAATAAATTTGACCAAAAGATAGGTTCATTCGTTCCCTAAAGTTTGAGTCGTAGAATCGGGTGGTTGCGCCATAACTCACTTGGTTAGCAGAAACTATCTTGTCTACACCACTGAACTTACGGGTACGGAACAGGCCGTAGTAGTCTTGCTGTAGCAAGGTAGTGTCATAGTTAAAAATATTTGACTGGTCTTCCTCTGGAACATATAGGTACTGGACTCGTGGCTCTAGAGTCTGGGTATAGCCACCCAAGAAGGTAGTGTCACGCTCGAGATACAGGGTACCAGCAGTGCGGAACTCAGGTATTACGCGTGTAACGTTCTCTTCTAGGTCGCCCACACTGCCAGGGTTCATACTAGAGATGTCTTGATTGTAGTAGGTAGCCAGCAATCGACCCTCTGTTTCCCATCCACCCCAAGTAGTGGTGAGTGGAATTTTTATACCTGGCTCGATATGTACGCGAGTTGCTGAATCTGGTTTTTCTCCGCGCTCATCGTCTGTCGCAAATTGAGTGATATGACTGATGACATCGAAGTCGAGGTAGTCAGTTATCTGCGGAAGATAATAGTTTGCGCGAAGCTGAGGCATCATCTGATACGGTAGATCTTGCGTCGTAGACAACAATTGGAAATCACGAACTAACAGACTCGTATCCCAGTTATTGTTACGCCAAGAGACCTTACCTTGTTGCAGTAGTTGACCGTCTTCACGCTCACCTATGCTCGAAGATACATCACGGAAGTAATAGATATCACTAACCTTGGCGTAGTCTACCTCGAGCTTCCAGTTCTTATCGAATACACCATAGTGTTTATATCCAACACCCCAACGGTCGCCCAAGTCTGGATATTTTGATCATCGGCAAGATACTGTGCCTGTATTTCACCACGACCAAACTGGCTCAAATAACGAAACTTGTTATCCAGCTGAACACCACGTTCGGTCATGTACTTAACCGTGGTTTCAAGGTCGTAGTTTGGTGCCAAGTTCCAATAAAATGGAACCTCAAGCTCAAAGCCGTCACTTGTGCCATAGGAGGCGGTTGGGTAAAGGAAACCAGTTTTACGGTTATCACCAATGGGTACGGTCAACCAAGGTAGATAGAATACAGGTACCTTCTGTATCTCGAACCTTGGGTTGTACAGCGTAGCTTCTTCTTTCTCGTTATCTATTTCGATTGAAGAGGAAACAAGACGCCAAGAGTTGTCGTCTTCCGGGCATGAGGTAATGGTGCCATCCTCAAGCTCGTAATAGGCCTTGCCCTCGACGCGAATCACTTTCGCATCACCGCGCCCGTTTTGGCACAGCAATTGGTAGTTGGCCATCTCTAATGTGGTGACATCCGAGTCAAGGTTAGTAGTGGCTTTGTCTGAGACAGACTTGATCTGGCCATTAGCCATCTCCACATTACCTTCAGCAACGATCACGTTTTCTTGTTGATACAAGGTGACCGTATCTGCATTTAGGCGCTTAGTGCCTTGTGTAACCTGAACATTACCTCTATATGTGGCTTCTTGGCCGTTGATGCCGTCTAGAGAGTCGGCTTCAACATTGGTTGGTAACGAGTTTGGCTCAGCGTCATCGGGAGCGAGACATTGAGCTGTTAAATCAAAGGTTTGGTCTTCGGCTGCAGACAAGATTGCCTGCAACTCGGCCGCGGGTTCTGCATCCTCTTCTGAGGCTTCATCGGAAATTTGTGTTGAAGAGGTATTTGCCGCATCATTGATGGACGCGTCCGGTGATTCTACCTGAACGCCTTGTTCTTCAACTGGATTTTCCTGCGCACTTGTTTCAGCTTGAGCGCTCGCAGCCACAAGGGCGGTTGATACAGATATAGCGAGCAAGGTGCGGGGAAAAGTTGACATCGGGTGGAAACTTCCTTGATGGTAAATAAGTCCGTAGACTGTAGTTGACCGTATTCTCGGCAGAATGTTCCTAATGATAATAGAATTTGGAACGACAGGCACTAAAGAGAGCGCATTACTCTTTAAAAATTAGTAGATTGAGAGAGAACATGTTTGTTTTTGGTAAAATTTTAGGCGCCTTTTTTGGGCTTCTTTTCGGTGGACCATTAGGTTTGTTATTTGGCCTAATTATAGGTCATAGCTTCGACCGCGCAAAAGCAAGACAAGCGGGTTATCGTGGCGGGTTTGGCGGCTTTCAAAATAACGTCAATCCAGCCCAGAAAGCAGAGTTCTTTGAGGCTGCATTCTCAGTAATGGGTCACGTTGCTAAGGCCAAAGGTCAAGTAACAGAAAGCGAGATTCAGCTAGCAACCATTATGATGCAGCGCATGAATCTTTCTTCAGAGCAAAGACGCATCGCACAGGAGGCGTTCAGAGAAGGCAAATCGTCATCTTTCCCGCTTCGTTCCGTACTCAAACGAGTAAAAGGTGCTGCTGGTGGTCGACACGACCTGCTGCAGTTCTTCCTAGAGCTTCAAATCTCAGCTGCATTTGCCGATGGCAGTATTCACCCGAATGAGCGTGATGTTTTGCATGTCATCGCTGAAGAGCTTGGCTTTAATGCAGCGCAATTGGAGAGACGTCTACGCATGCAAGAAGCTGCTTACCGTTTCCAGCAAAGCGGTGGATATCAAGGTCATCAACAAGGTGGAGGTTTCCAACAAGCTCCATCTCAAGACCAGCTTGCTGCAGCCTATGACATACTAGGTGTAGAATCGGAAGCTGATTCAAAACAGATCAAGCGTGCCTATCGCAAGCTAATGAATGAGCACCATCCGGACAAACTATCGGCTAAAGGCCTTCCTCCTGAGATGCTTGAGGTAGCAAAAGAGAAAGCGCAGGAGATCCAAAGCGCTTATGACTTGGTGAAAAAAGAGCGCGGTTTTAAGTAGGTAGGATATGCAATACAAGGATGTATTAGATTTTTGGTTTAATGAATTAGAAGCAAAAGACTGGTTTGCGAAGAATCTAGACTTAGATGAGCAGATTAGACAGCGCTTTGACAAGGTGCATCAAAGCGCCGCTCAGTGTGAGCTTTACTCTTGGCGTGAAACTCCACAAGGTCGCTTAGCGAGATCATCGTGCTCGATCAATTCTCAAGAAACCTATACCGAGACAGTACCAAGGCCTTTGCTGCCGACGCATTGGCGTTGGCTCTGGCACAGCAGGCTGTACAACTAGGCGAGGATAACAAGCTCACTTCTGAGCAAAAGAGCTTTTTGTATATGCCTATATGCACAGCGAGTCCTTGATAGTACATGAACAGGTCGAATCCTGTTTGAGCATGCGGGCCTGACCTCTAATCTAGAGTTTCACGATAAACACACCGCTATCATCAAGCGTTTCGGACGCTATCCTCATCGCAACTCGGTGCTAGGAAGAGAGAGCAGTGCTGAGGAGGAAGCCTTTCTCACTCAGCCTGGTTCTAGTTTTTAGCTTGATTTAAATTCCAGTCATATTCAAAGCGCACCTTGCCCGTAAAGTCAGCCAGCTCAGGGCGATATTTGGTAAGGTGAGCAAGTACTCGCTTTTCTCCGCCAAAATCCACCGCAAACCAGTCATAGATTGATGAGAGCTCTAGGCTGTTGCCTTTGAGGTTTGCGCCTTTATTGCTGTTGATGAAGGTACTCGCAGCCTGTTCAAGAAGCGCTTCTGTATTGTCTGCGGTAAAGGCTTGAGTTTGTAGGTTCGGACACCCTAGGCTAGCGCAATTCACTGCATAATGGGTCCTCGGGTCGTTCCAAATCGGTCTCAGAATTTTGTGCTCGATGTCGTTGAGGGTGAGCTCTTTTCCTTGCACAGTTATCAACTCTTGGTCCCAAGGTCCAAAGCTAAATAATCCACCCAACTTGGTGATGGATTTTACCGGGTACTCTTTAATGATGAGGTCTACGGTTAGGGCGTTATACAGGTTTACCCAATAAGCATATTGCTCAGGTTTGGTATAGGTGCGTGGATCCACGCCTGACAAAGCCTTGAGATAGTTCTGCAGCTTTGCCTTATCCTGCTGACTTACCTGCCCGTAACGAAATAGTGTGTACTCACCTTCAGTGACTAGATATTTATCCAAAATATCCTGCCACGCTTGATGGCTGATACCTGTATTGCTTCCATGTTTATCCCAAAATGACCAAAGCTCAGCTTTTGGAGCAGCTAGAGCTGAGAAGGATACTAAGGTGGCTAACAGTAGCCATAGAGAGCGCAAAGTCGTTCGCATAACAATTTTCTTCCATTAAAAAAGGCCGTATGAAGCACACGACCTTTTTAGTATCGACTTTATTTCACCTTTTGGTGAATTAGCGCATAAACGCTGGAATCTTCTGCTCGTACTCGGCAATCTTGTCTGCGTGCTGCAGAGTTAGACCAATGTTGTCCAGACCGTTCAGAAGGCAGTGACGACGGAACTCATCGATTTCAAACGAGTATTGCTTACCGTTTGCAGTAACTAACATAGCCTCCAGATCGACGGTTACTTCAGCACCTTCATTAGCTTCAACAAAAGTGAAAATCTCATCCACTTCTTGCTCAGTAAGGCGCACTGGCACCATCTGGTTGTTGATAGAGTTACCGTAGAAGATATCTGCAAAGCTAGGTGCAATCATCACCTTGATACCGTAGTCCGCTAGTGCCCAAGGAGCGTGTTCACGAGAAGAACCACAGCCAAAGTTTTCACGAGCAAGTAGGATGCTTGCGCCTTGGTATCGTGGTGCATTCATTACAAACTCTGGGTTAGCTTGCTCACCTGCGTCATCTAGGAAGCGCCAATCGTGGAATAGGTGCTTACCAAAGCCTACACGAGTTACTTTTTGTAGAAACTGTTTAGGATGATGGCATCTGTATCTACGTTCGCTGCATCAAGAGGAACGACCAAACCGGTATGTTGTTTAAAACCTGACATTTTTATTTCCTCTTACTGCTCAAATTCACGAATATCTACGAAGTGACCTGCAATTGCAGCGGCTGCTGCCATAGCTGGGCTTACCAAGTGGGTGCGACCTTCACGGCCCTGGCGGCCTTCAAAGTTACGGTTACTGGTAGAAGCACAACGCTCCTTTGGACCCAAGCGGTCGTTGTTCATCGCTAGACACATAGAGCAGCCAGGAAGACGCCATTCAAAGCCAGCTTCTACAAAGATCTTATCCAGACCTTCAGATTCAGCTTGTGCTTTAACTTGCTCTGAGCCAGGTACGATTAGAGCTTGTACATGCTCAGCTACCTTGCGACCTTTTGCAATCTCGGCAGCGGCGCGCATGTCTTCGATACGTGAGTTGGTACAAGAGCCAACGAATACTTTGTCGACTTTGTAGTCTTGCAAAGAGGTACCTGCTTCTAGACCCATGTAGGCTAGTGCTTTTTCAGCCGATGCTTTTTCAACTGGATCTGCAAAGCTTTCTGGTGCGGGGATTGGTGTATCTACAGAGATAACCTGACCCGGGTTGGTACCCCAAGTAACCTGAGGTTTGATGTCCGCAGCATCTAGCGTTACGACTGCATCAAACTGCGCATCTTCGTCGGTCTTAAGTGATGACCAGTACTCAACCGCTTCATTCCAGTCTTCACCTTGCGGTGCGAACTTACGACCTCGGATGTAATCGAAAGTAGTCTGATCTGGTGCGATTAGGCCAGCTTTGGCGCCTAGCTCGATAGCCATGTTGCATACCGTCATACGGCCTTCCATAGTAAGGTCAGTAATAGCCTCACCACAGAACTCAACTACATACCCGTACCGCCAGCAGCAGTCGTCTTGCCGATGATAGCTAGTACGATATCCTTAGCAGTAATGCCAGGAGCAACCTTACCTTTAACCTCGATCTTCATGGTTTTAGCGCGAGCTTGTTTCAGGGTTTGAGTCGCAAGTACATGCTCAACCTCTGAGGTACCGATACCGAAGCTAGAGAGCCGAATGCACCGTGTGTAGCTGTGTGTGAATCACCACATACGATAGTTTGGCCTGGCAGGGTGATACCTAGTTCAGGGCCCATAACGTGAACGATGCCTTGATACTTGTGGTTTAGGTCATACAGACGAACGCCAAACTCACCACAGTTTTTAGACAGGGTTTCCATTTGGATGCGAGCCATCTCACCAGAGGCATTGATGTCCTTTGTAGTGGTGGATACGTTGTGATCCATCGTCGCGAATGTCTTGCCAGTTTGACGAACGCGGCGACCTTTTTCACGTAAACCGTCGAACGCCTGCGGAGAGGTTACTTCGTGTACTAGGTGACGGTCGATGTACAAAATAGGGTTTTCACCCTCCGCTGCTACTACAACGTGCGCGTCATAGATTTTTTCATATAAGGTTTTAGCCATGATTGATTCCTTACGCGCCTAAGATGTACTGAGCGATCTTGTCACCCATTTCTGATGTGGTTAGAGCTGTGTTTTCGCCTGCTAGGTCTGCAGTTAGCTCGCCTGCAGCAAGTGCTTTACTTACTGCTGCTTCGATGTCTTTAGCTGCTTGCTCTTCACCTAGGCTATAACGAAGCATTAGTGCTACAGATAGGATTTGAGCAACAGGGTTTGCGATGTTCTTGCCTGCGATGTCTGGTGCACTGCCGCCCGCTGGCTCGTAAAGGCCGAAGTTGCTCTCGTTCAGGCTAGCAGACGGAAGCATACCCATAGAGCCGGTGATCATTGCGCATTCATCAGATAGGATGTCACCAAAGATGTTCGAGCAAAGCATGATGTCGAACTGAGATGGGTCCTTGATAAGCTGCATGGTCGCGTTATCTATGTACATATGGTTTAGAGTCACGTCAGGGAAGTCCTTCGCTACCTCTTCTACCACTTCACGCCATAGGATAGAGCTCTGCAGTACGTTTGCTTTGTCGATAGAGTAAACATTCTTGTTGCGTAGGCGCGCTGATTCAAATGCGATGCGAGCGATACGCTCAATCTCGTAGCGATGATAAACCTCAGTATCGAACGCTTTTTCGTTCGCACCTTCGCCCTCACGGCCTTTTGGCTGACCGAAGTAGATACCGCCGGTTAGCTCGCGCACTACCACGATATCAAAGCCGCGGTCAGAGATATCTGCACGCAGTGGAGAGAAACTCTCTAGGCCTTTATGGATCTGTGCAGGACGCAGGTTACAGAACAGTTGGAAATGCTTACGCAGAGGTAGCAGAGCGCCACGCTCAGGCTGTTCGTTTGGCGGTAGGTTTTCCCACTTAGGGCCACCTACAGAGCCAAATAGGATGGCATTAGACTCTTCACAACCTTTAAGGGTAGCTTCTGGAAGTGGGCAACCGTGGTTGTCGATAGCGATACCGCCTACATCGAATTCGTTGCGCTCGAACTTGATTGCGTGCTTCTGCTCAATTGCGTCCAATACCTTGTGTGCTTGTTGCATTACTTCTGGACCAATGCCGTCACCAGGTAAGACTGCAATTTTGTAAGATTTATCTGCCATGAAATGGGCTTCCTTCAAAAATAAAATAAGAAATTTCCCCTCTTGCGAGGGGAATAAAATTTAAACGGTTTCAGTAAGTTTGTTCTGTTTGATCTCTTCGATCTGATCAGCGCGATGGATGCTATTGATCACGTGAAGTAGCGCTTGGCCTGATGCCTCAACGATATCGGTAGAAACGCCGGTACCGTGGTACTTGCGACCTTTATAATTGGCGATGATATCCGCCTGACCTAGACCATCTTCACCTTCACCTTTTGCGGTTAGGTCAAACTTGTCTAGTACGATGTCATAGCCGGTAACACGATAGATACATTGATAAAGGGCATCAACAGGACCGTTACCTACAGCTGCTTCGCTCTTCTCTTCATCACCACACTGAAGCTTAATGCTGGTGGTTGCCATTACGCTACCAGATTGCACGCTTAGATAGTTCAACTTGAAGAAGTCGTCTTCGTCACGAAGGTTAGCAAAGTGCATCAATGCTTCTAGATCGTAATCAAATACCTGGCCTTTACGGTCAGCCAGCTTCAAGAAGTCTGCATATAGAGTATCTAGATCGTACTCTTCTTCACGGTAACCCATACTATCCATATGGCTCTTAACCGCAGCACGACCAGAACGGCTAGTTAGGTTAAGGGCTTGGTTCTTAAGACCGATAGACTCAGGGTCATGATCTCATAGGTGTTCTTATTCTTAAGCATGCCATCTTGGTGGATACCTGAAGAATGGCTGAATGCGTTGGCGCCAACAATCGCCTTGTTGCTCTGAATAGGCATGTTACACAGTTGGCTAACTAGCTTACTGGTGCGGTGGATTTCATCGTGCTTGATGTTGGTCGACACGTTAAGTAGACTTTCACGTGTCTTGATGATCATCGCCACTTCTTCTAGTGAGCAGTTACCTGCACGCTCACCGATACCATTGATGGTACCTTCAATCTGACGAGCACCCGCTTGCACTGCTGCAATAGAGTTAGCAACCGACATGCTAGGTCGTCGTGGCAGTGTACAGAGATGATGGCTTTGTCGATATTAGGAACGCGATTGAAAAGGGTTTGGATAATGCCACCGAATTCGTTTGGTACTGTGTAACCAACGGTATCTGGGATGTTGATGGTGTTGGCACCGGCATCGATAGCCGCTTCTACCATACGACACAGGTTATCGATTGGAGTACGACCTGCATCTTCGCATGAAAACTCGACATCATCAGTGTATTTACGCGCATGTTTAACGGCGTTCACACCCATTTCGATAACATCATCGTAACTGCGGCGAAGTTTGTCTTGGACGTGAATAGTAGAGGTAGAGATAAAAGTGTGGATTCGGAATTGGTCAGCAACCTTCAAGGCTTCGGCTGCGGCATCAATGTCTTTGGCAACGGCGCGAGATAGGGCACAGATGCGAGAGTTTTTGATGTTTTTTGCGATGGTTTGAACTGACTCGAAATCACCCGGAGAAGAGATAGGGAAGCCAGCTTCGATAACATCAACGCCCAAGCGCTCAAGCATATGCGATTTGCAGTTTCTCTTTGACCGTTAGACTCGCTGACAGTGCTTGCTCACCGTCACGTAATGTAGTGTCAAAGATTATCACCTGATCACTCATGTTGGCTTCCTTATTCCGTTGTTTGATTTAAATACAAAAAACCCGCATTCTCTTTGCGGGTTTGTTTGTTGATGGTGGCGTTTTCCGCCCACTAGCTACCCGCGCGATTAAGTCACGATCAGGAGGAGCAGTAGAGAAGTGAATACACCAAATTTCATATTAAAAAACATTCCATCAACGAAGTTAACAAATTAGTACCGCACTTCCGGCATGAGCGTCAAGCATAAAAGTGGAATAAATTGCGCAAATTTAAAATTGCAGAAATATAGGCCATATCTGCGCTGGGATAACCAAATTATCCAAAACTGCGGTTTGTGGTTAATTTTGTTTGTTAATCAGTTGGTTAATTTATCGCTATAATTAATCAATTGATTAATTAACAGAGTGAATAGGGTGAGAAAAGCAGGACGTCCGACCTCTGAAACTAAGGCAAGAGATGCACTGATAGAACAGGCGCAACATCTGTTCACTAGTATGCCGTATGAGAAAGTCTCTACACGAATGCTAGCGGAAAAGGCAGGGGTTAATCCTGCCATGATTCGTTATTACTTCGGGAATAAAGAGGGGCTGTTCGAGGCCATGATTCTGCATGTCATGGCTCCTATCTTGGCGCACGCTCGTAATAAACTGTCTAACTCCGATTCTAACACCTTAGTGGAGATGATGAGGTTGCATTTTGAGGTAATGAGCCAAGACCTAGCATTCCCTCGATTGTTGTTTCGTGTATTGGGAATGCCACCCTCAGAGGTTCAGAGAAGACTTACCGATAAGATGTTCGAGCAGATGGTAGGGAACATGAATGAGCGTATGTTTGATAGCGGAAAGGGAATCGTCAGGGATGGTCTGGACCCACAGAAGTGTAAACTCAATATCCTTAGCTTGATGTTATTCCCCTTTATCGCTCCGAATGCGCTATTAGAAAAGCATGGAATCGAGCTTGATCCCGAGTTCTTAAATGACCTTTTCGCTCACAACATTGACGTCATGTTTAATGGCATCCTGCAGCAACCCGCTGATAAAACGAGTTTGACCAATGAAGATTAATAAAAAGCTGTTGTTTTTCCCTGCCTTAGCGGTAGGGGTGATTGTACTTATCATCATGATGGAGACTCGCCCTGAGGTTGCGACAAAACCTGCCGGAGACCGCTCTCGCGTAGTCGAGGTGATGGAATTAGAGCCTGTAGAAATAGCTCCTGAGGCGATAGGATTTGGCAAGGTCGCGCCTAAGTTTGAATGGAAGGCGATTGCCGAGGTGTCGGGCAAGGTAGTTTATCGCCATCCTAATCTAGAGCGCGGTCGTATCCTGCCTGCAGGTACACAAGTGATTCGTATCGACCCATTGGATTATGAGCTTAAGCTGACTCAAGCAAAGGCGGATCTAAACAGCAGTGAAACCCAGCTTAAGAAGTTAGCTCTTGAACATAAAAATCGCCAAAACACGGTCAAAATAGAACGAAACCGTTTAGTTCTATCGCAAAAAGAGCTTCAGCGTAAACAAGACCTGAGAAATAAAAAGGTCGCCTCACAGTCAGATGTGGATACCCAACAGCAATCCTATTTAGCTCAGCAGAAGGTTGTTCAGGATATTGAAAATCAGCTCGCACTGTATCCCGACGAGAAACGTGTCGCGGAAGCGCTGGTTGAGGTAAATCGCTCCAAGGTTCAAGAAGCGGAGCGCCAACTAGAGAAGACCTCTATCGTGTTGCCACGAGATCTGAGGATCTCCGATGTTGGCATTGAGCTCAATCAGGTAGTCAATCAGCAGCAAGAGATGATCATGGCGCAAGGCTTGGACGTGATGGAAGTGGAAGCACAACTCTCGATTCATGACGTGCAGAAACTGATCGGCAGTATCTCCGCAGATAGTCGTGATGATGTGGGCTCTCCTTTGCCAAGTATCGGCAAGCTAAAAGCAGAAGTGAAGCTGTCTAGTGGCAGTTTTGAAGCTACCTGGCCTGCTAAGGTTGCTCGAATCTCAGACTCCATCGACCTAGCCAAGCCACAGCTGGTTATCCTCGAGATCACTCAAGACTACAGTCAATTAAGTGCTGAATCAGGTCCACCGCTTGTGAGTGGCATGCTAGTGAGAGCCGAGATTGAAGGGGCACCATCAGCAAGTTGGGTGGTGCCTGAAAGAGCACTGCACGGCGACAAGATCTATCTGTTCAAAGATAAGAAACTAGTGATACTGCCAGTGAAGGTTCAGTATCGTCGTGACCAACAGGTAGTGATTGAGGGAGAGATCCAGCAAGGGGACAAACTGATCTTAAACGATCTCTTGCCTGCTATCCCTGGTATGGCACTTAAGCTGGAAGAGCATAAGCAGGAGGACGAAGCGTGATTCGTTTTTTTGCGAGACACCCAACGGCCGCCAATCTATTGATGTTCTTGCTGCTCTTGGTGGGTGTGTTGACCCTTGGCACCATCAAGCGAGAGACCTTTCCTGAATTTTCTCCGCCCTACATCATGGCCACCATTGTCTATCCGGGTGCTTCGCCTATGGAAGTGGAAGAGAGTCTATGTGTGCGAATGGAAGATGCCGTCGATGGCCTTTCGAATATCGAAGAGACCAAGTGTGAGGCGATTGAGGCAGCGCCCGCCTGACATTGAAACTAGACGAGAGTGCCGATATCGGTCGTATGCTGGTGGATGTTCAAACCCAGATCAACGCCATCAACGACTTTCCGGATCAAATTGAATCTCCTGTGGTTCAAGAGCTGGATTGGAATGAGCCGGTTATCGATATCGCTATAACTGCAGATACTAGCTGGCCAGAGCTAAAAGCCTATGCAGAGAAGCTAAAGCGCATTCTAAAGCTCGACTACGGCGTGTCTTTGGTTCAGGTGTCTGGCTTTTCCGATCATCAGTATCGCGTTGAGCTCGATACACAAATCATGCGTCAGCTGGGTCTGAGCGTTAGTGATATCGCCGAGCAGATAGGTCGACAGAACGTAAAGCTACCGAGCGGTAACGTTGAGACACCAGATAAAAACTTCCTGATCAGATTCGATGAAAGGCGTATCACTCCGACGCAGCTTGAGAGCATAGTGGTGGGCTCAGGCCCCAATGGCTCACTGATTCGTCTTCGTGATGTTGCAACCATTACCGACCGCTTTGAGTTGGATGAGCAGAAGGTGCTGTTTGATGGCAAGCCATCGGCCATTCTTAAGGTGAGCAAGAACAAAGAAGATGATGCCCTGCGTATTAAAGAGCAAGTAGTTAAGTTCGTCGATGATCAGCGCCATATTGCCCCAGATGGCGTCACAATAGAAACAACCAATGACCTATCCTCTGTACTGTGGGACCGCTTGACCATGATGGTGAAGAACGGCTGGCAGGGTATAGTGTTGGTGTTCTTGACCATGTGGCTATTCTTCAGCTTACGCTATTCCTTCTGGGTAGCCGCAGGTCTGCCAGTTGCCTTCCTTGGTGGTATCTTTTTGATGGCGAACCTTGGTATATCCATCAATATCATGTCGCTGGTGGGGCTCCTCATGGCGATAGGTATCATGATGGATGACGCATAGTTATTGCAGAGTCTATCGCCTCGCATCTGGATAGGGGGCAGAGCATAGATGATGCCGTCTATAACGGGGTGCGTAAGGTCTTTCCGGGGGTCTTGTCTTCCTTCTTAACTACCATATGTATTTTTGGTAGTTTGCTGTTCCTTGATGGTGAGATGGGTGCGGTGCTTAAAGCTGTGCCTCAGGTTCTGATATTAGTGCTTTCTCTAAGCTTGGTGGAAGCCTTCCTAATTCTCCCTCACCATCTTGCACACTCTCTACACGCTAAGAAAAAAGAGCGCCCAGACCTTAAATTCAAGCGAGTATTCCTCGAGAAATTTGAACACTTCAGAAATACCACGCTAGTAAACGCAGTCGATAAAGCGGTGGAATATCGCTACCTATTTATGGGCGGAGTGATTGCCACCTTGCTCATCTCTATCTCTCTATTAGCTGGTGGGCATCTTAAGTTCGTGCCTTTCCCTGAGCTAGATGGTGATATTGCCGAGGCTCGTATCATTTTGCCTCCGGGCGCATCATTGAGCCAAACGGAAGCTGTGGTGGATAAGCTCATTGCGTCAGCGGAAAAGCTAGACAAAAAATGGTCTCAGGAGATGGAAGGCGGTGAGCTTTAGTGCAGCACATTACCGCCAGTTTCAATACCAATGCTGATGCCAACGAATCTGGCCCGCACCTAGCCACAGTGAGGTTAGACCTTCTTGGCGCGGAGATTCGAAATACCCTTATCGATGATTTTGTTGATGCTTGGCGTGAGGATGTGGGTGAGTTAGCCACGCCTATTTCTATGGTGTTCAAACAGCCAACCATGGGCCAGGCGGCCGAGCCATTGAGATCCGAGTGCAGCACGATGATCTGCGTGAGCTAAAAGCCGCTTCCATTGAGATTCAGTCTTACCTGAATGAGTTCGATGGCGTACACGGCGTATTAGATGATATGCGCATGGGTAAGGAAGAGGTGTTGGTTAAGCTTCGTCCCGGTGCTGAAACCTATGGTGTGAACGGACAGATGATTGCTAATCAGCTCCGTGCTGCCTTTTATGGTCAGACTGCCGATGAGATTCAGGTAGGCGTAGAGAACATCAAGATAGAGGTGCGTCTCGATAAAGAGGTTGCGGGAGATATCGAGCGCTTAGCTAACTTCCCTATCATCACCAATGATGGTGCACAGATACCTCTAGCCAGCATCGCGACCTTTGATTTCCAACGTAACTATGTGCGTATCGAGCGAGTTAATGGTCTGCGCACCGTGAGTGTGTTTGCCGATGTTGATAACTCAAAGGCAAGTTCAGGGGAAATTCTCAATACCTTTATGAAGCGGGAACTGCCAGAGCTTAAGAGCAAATATCCGGGACTGCGCTTTGATTTTGAGGGTGAGTCCAAGGACTCGGCTAAAACCGGCGCATCCATGGGTAAGGGTTTTTTAGTGGGATTGTTCGGGGTGTTTGCCATCTTGAGCTATCAATTCCGTAGTTACCTAGAACCCTTCGTGGTAATGCTTGCTATCCCGCTGGCGTTTATCGGGGTTATCTGGGGGCACTTCTTACTCGGACACAATATGAGTATGCCGAGTATGATGGGCTTTGTGTCCCTTGCGGGTATCGTGGTTAACGACTCTATACTCTTGGTGCAGTATATCCGCCATCATGTGGATGAAGGAGACAGCGTGCACGACTCTGTGGTCAAAGCGAGCCGTGAGCGCTTCCGCGCTGTGTTCATTACCTCTATGACCACAGCAGCAGGCCTGTTACCTCTATTGCTAGAGACTAGTCTTCAGGCACAGGTTATTCAGCCTCTGGTTATCTCTATCGTATTCGGTATCTTCGCATCCACTATTTTGGTGCTATTTATGGTGCCCTGCGCCTACGCCATCCTCGCGGATTTTGGCAAGGTAGTGAAGCACGAGGATTTGAGTGCTTAGCTAAACAAACATAGAAACCAAAACTTTTTAAAACTGTAATCTAGCTGATCGGAAAACGTCACCTCTCTGTCACTTGCGATGATTAACTTGCTTAGTAATTCATCGCAAAAGGACAGGGAGGTGCCATGAGCAGCTTTGACCTACAAACGCAACAAATTACGCGCATCAACCCCATAGTTAGGTTCGATCTAGCGTTCTCACATCTGTGTGTTGGGCATAGATATGCCAATCAGGTTGGGCAATTTAGCCGCGCAGTTTCTCACTCTGGCGATGGGCACCTATACCCTGTAATTGCCTTGATGGCTTGGATAGCCGATCCGGTGCTTGGTAAATTACTACTCGTGTGTGGCCTGATAGCCTTTGCCATTGAACTGCCTATCTATTGGATAGCGAAGAACAGCTTCCGTCGCCGTCGCCCTCATGACCTCTCAACGCAAATCTGTAACTTTATTGAGCCGTCGGACAAATACAGCATGCCTTCTGGGCACACTGCTGCCGCAACCATAATGGCGACCTTGATCTGTGTGTTCTTTCCTAGCTTGGCCCTGATTGCTGTGCCTTGGGCAGCCATGATAGCCCTGTCTCGTATCCTGCTTGGGGTGCATTTCTTTAGCGATATCGTAGCGGGCGTGATTCTGGGCGTTTCGGCGACCTTGACCGCAATGTGGATTGTAGGAGTTTAAATTGAAGATTCTATATGGCGTCCAAGGGACGGGAAACGGCCATATTGCTCGCGCGAGAGCGATGGCAAAAGCACTAAAACGTACCGAGGGCATTGACGTTGATTTTGTATTCTCTGGTAGAGAGAAACAGAAGTACTTTTCTATGGATGTGTTTGATGATTACCGCACCTTCTCTGGGCTGACCTTCAACTCCAGCAAGGGCAAGGTGGACTACATCAAGACCGCGACTAGCAATAATTTGGTAGAGCTGTTTCAGGATATCAGCACAGTAAACGTCAAGGAATACGATCTAGTGCTGAATGACTTCGAACCTGTTACCGCTTGGGCTGCCCGAAAGCAAGATGTGCCATGTATCGGTATCAGTCACCAGAATGCATTCCGCTATCATGTACCAAAGAAAGGCTTTGGTTTGATGGATAAGACCATTATCCATCACTTCGCACCGGCCGATTTTCATCTAGGACTGCATTGGTATCATTTCGACCAACCTATATTGCCACCTATAGTGCACATAAATGTGCCTATGGAGGTGAGTGAACAAGACTTCATCCTGGTGTATCTGCCTTTTGAAGATCTCAAACAGGTCAGTGAATTACTGCAGCGCTTCGGTGAGTACCAATTCCGTTGCTATCACCCGGATGTGCGAAATGCAGATGACTATCAGAATATTCAGTTTCGTCCTCTCTCTGTGGATGAATTTCAAAGAGACCTGTTTGCCTGCCAAGGGGTGATCGCCAACGGCGGATTTGAGTTGCCCTCTGAGGCGTTGAGTCTAGGTAAGAAATTATTGTTGAAGCCATTGGAAGGTCAGTTTGAGCAGCAGAGCAATGTTGCTACTATCGACTATCTTGGCCTGGGCAAGGCAATGCTAGAACTTGAACCTAGCATCGTACGAAGCTGGCTCGAAGAAGATAAGCCGGATCCTATCTCTTATCCTGATGTCGCCTCTGCGATCTCACAGTGGGTTGTAGAAGGAGAGTGGGATCAACAACAGAAGTTGAGTGATGCTTTATGGAAACAGGTCGATTTTCCTAGCCACTGCACTCACCTGATGGATTGATAAAATAGAGTTATAGCTCTCGTTAAATATGCAGAACCGACGCTGACAAACGTCGGTTTTTTTGTCTCTTTCGTTACTTAAATGGAACGCTGATTTTCATTTTTGCATCAAAAAGTCTACTAAAAGCTAATTTATATGTTTTTACACTTATATCAAAGCCTTGATCTAAAAGGGGTTTTATAAAGTGGTGCTAAAATGTACTGATTCTTTGTCAAATCGTTTGGCACGGTGAATGTTTTTGCCAGATAGTAGCCGTCGTTGATTATTCATCCAGTTGATGACTGAAAGATAAATGAGTACTTACAGATATGTATGTACTCGCATAAATCCAGTTCGGTGAACTTATTTGAAAGAGACAAACGATATGTTGACTAGCAATACCCAAAACACAGTGACAAAAGGAGTTCGTCAAGAGAGTAACTTGCGTGGTGTGGATCTAAACCTATTGACGGTTTTTGATGCAGTAATGCAAGAGCAAAACATTACCCGTGCGGCACAGAATCTAAATATGTCGCAGCCAGCGGTGAGTAACGCAGTGGCACGATTAAAGGTAATGTTCCAAGACGAACTTTTCATGCGTCAAGGTCGCGGTATTGCGCCAACGTTGCGTGCACGCCAACTATTTGGCCCAGTGCGTCAGGCGCTGCAGCTTATTAAGAATGAACTACCAGGCGCAAGCTTTGATCCTGTGACTTCGACTCGCAATTTCTCAGTGGCTATCTGCACACCAAATGATGTGCGTTTTGCCCCTCGTCTAATGCGTGATGTAGCAGCACAAGCACCTAATGTTACCCTTAAGCTAGACTCGCTAGCGGGCAATACATTGGAAGAGAAGCTTAAGTATCAGGATATCGATTTTGTTATCGACTACGCGAAATTCGAAAAAGAAGGCTTTGTAAGCACAGAGATCTTCTCTGATGAACTAGTAGTAGTGTGTTCGAAAAACCATCCTCGTCTTGGTGGCGTAAGCTCGATGAACCTAGAGCAGTTCCAAAATGAAAAGCACGCTCGTCTATCTCGCGTGAATGGCATGGTGAGCTTTAACGAGCTTATCTATAAGAATCTAGACTGTGAGACAGCTATCAAGGTGCAACCCTAGGTAACCTTATTGCAGTTGCCGCTCAGTCTGAGCTTATCTGTGCGGTACCAAGCTGGATCACTAAATACTTCCCAGACAGCCTAGGCATCCAAACCATTCCTTATCCGAAAGCAGAGAAGCAAGTGAAGGCATATCTGACCTGGCACGAGTCTATCCAAAAAGATGGCGCTCACACCTGGATGCGTGACCAATTGATGGCGATTTGTGGCGAGGTTGCATCGGAAGAAGCTACTGGTTTCTAAGCCAAAAGATTACATTCAGTTACAAAAGCACTGTAGATCAAATTTACAGTGCTTTTTTATGTCCAAATCCTTGTAACTACTACCCTTATGGGGAAAAGAGAACGTGGCGGATGTCGCATTTTGTATAGCGTTCAACGCAATATAATTGCGTTTTATTTACTCGGATGTAGACTAGGCGCTCACTCAGCTTACAGGTGTAAGCCAAAAGGTAAGGTTATGACCATCACAGAGTTTCATATTGTTAAAAAAGTACGTCAGCGCGCCATTGACGGAGGAGATAGGATCGCCCTAAAACACAAGGTTGGGGGTGATTGGCAAGGTATCTCTTGGAAGCAATTTGGACAGCAAATGGATGCTGTATCGCTGGCTCTGATGGCTCAAGGATTGAGTGTTCAAGATAAGGTAGGTATCAATTCCAACAACATGCCGAAGTGGAGCATGGCTGATTTGGGATCGCTGCAAGCACGCCTAGTGACTGTGCCTATCTATCCAACCAATACCGCAGAGCAATCTGCATATGTAATTGAAAATGCGGACGTTAAGGTGCTGTTTGTTGGTGAACAAGAGCAGTACGATGCGGCCGTATCTATCTTCGATGAATGCCCTCAACTAGAGCTTATCGTGGCAATGAGCGAGGATATCAACCTTGGCGAACACTCAAATGTTCTGTCTTGGGATGCTTTCATCGAGCAAGGTCAACAGGCATCAGCTGAAAAGCCTGAGCTGCAGCAGGAGCTAGATCAGCGCATTGAAGATGCCAACCTAGATGACCTAGTTACCCTTATCTATACCTCAGGTACGACAGGTCAGCCAAAGGGTGTAATGCTAGATTACGCTAACTTTGCCTCGCAACTTAAAGGCCATGATGAGAGATTGAGCCTAGGCGAAGATGACGTATCTCTATGTTTCCTTCCGCTTTCTCACGTGTTCGAGCGCGCTTGGACCATGTACGTGCTGTATAAAGCGCCACTAACTGCTATCTAATCGACACCATGCAGGTTCGTGAAGCCTAGGTGAGGTTAAGCCTACCGTAATGTGCGCAGTACCGCGTTTCTACGAGAAGATCTTCTCTGCTATTCATGAAAAGGTATCTCGCGCTTCATTCGTGAAAAAGCTATGTTCACTTGGGCGGTGAACATGGGCGCACGTATGGCACTATGCAAGCAAGAGGGCCGTGAGCTTCATTGATGCTGAAGAAGAGCCATGCTCTAGCGGATAAACTAGTGCTAGCTAAACTTCGTGAACTGCTCGGTGGTCGCATTAAGATGATGCCGTGTGGTGGTGCGAAACTGGATGAGACTATCGGTCGCTTCTTCCATGCACTAGGCCTAAACGTTAAGCTTGGCTACGGCATGACAGAGACTACCGCAACTGTATCTTGTTGGGATGAGCCTGCCTTCAACCCTGATTCTATCGGTACCTCAATGCCGGGTGCACAGGTGAAGATTGGCGAGAACAACGAAATCCTAGTGCGTGGTCCTATGGTGATGCGCGGCTATTACAAGCTACCTGAAGAAACAGCTAAGACCTTCGATGAGCACGGCTTCTTGAAAACCGGTGATGCTGGCCATTTCGACGATAATGGCAACCTATTCATCACCGATCGCATCAAAGAGCTAATGAAAACCTCGGGTGGTAAGTATATTGCTCCTCAGGTTGTTGAAGGTACTATAGGTAAAGACCACTTTATCGAGCAGATCGCGGTTATCGCAGATACACGTAAGTTTGTATCGGCACTGATTGTTCCTAGCTACGAAGCGCTAGAAGAGCACGCTAAAGAGCTGAACATCAAGTATCACGACAAGGTCGACCTGATTAAGCACAGCCAGATCGTTGAGATGCTTGAGGCGCGTGTTGCAGAGCTTCAGCAGAACCTAGCTAAGTTTGAGCAGGTTAAAAAGTTCAAGCTACTCCCTAAGGCGTTCTCTATGGAGAAGGGGGAGTTAACCCCGACCCAGAAGCTTCGTCGTAAGGTGATCAATGAGCGTTATCAGGAAGAAATTGAAGATATGTACTCTGAGGGTGGCAACCATAAGGCAAAACCTAAGCATTAATTTCTAAAAACTGAAGATTTAAAGGCCACTGAGTGTGAATAACCTCAGTGGCCTTTTTCTTTTATATCAATGGGTTATTTATGCCCATCATCTTTAAAACTAGTTTCTGTGAAACACTGTTAATGAATTGTATTTTTTACGTAGACATTTGTGGGTTAAAAGCGTTATCTTGAACAGGTTATTCTGCACCTGCTATGGCAGGCTCAGAAACATAGTAAGAACAGGCTTCACATGGGTTTATAGCCCCTGAGGAAGCGAGGATTTCACGATTAGGCTACGAATAAGCCCTAAACTATGTCAAACCGCTTAGTTCATACACCCAATGGCTAATGACGGTAAGGAGAAGTTAATGGAAATGCTATCCGGCGCTGAGATGGTCGTCCAGTCATTGATTGAAGAACAAGTAGAGCAAATCTTTGGCTATCCGGGCGGTTCAGTTCTCGACATCTACGATGCCCTTCACGCAAAAGCAGATCAGATCAAGCACGTATTGGTTCGACACGAACAAGCAGCCACCCATATGGCAGACGGCTATGCCCGCGCTACAGGTAAGCCTGGTGTGGTTATGACCTGCTCTGGCCCTGGCGCAACTAATACCATCACAGGTATCGCAACCGCTTATATGGACTCTATCCCTATGATAGTGATCACCGGCAACGTACCGAACAATCTTATCGGTAATGACGCCTTCCAAGAGTGCGATATCGTGGGTGTATCTCGACCTGTGGTAAAACACAGCTTTCTAGTCAAGCGCGCTGAAGACATCCCAGAAACTATTAAGAAAGCATTCTATATTGCATCCACCGGTCGCCCCGGCCCTGTGCTTATCGACCTGCCAAAGGATGTGATGAACCCGCTTATCAAACTGCCATACGAGTATCCTGAGTCGGTTAAGATGCGTTCTTACAATCCGACGACCTCAGGTCACAAGGGACAGATCAAGAAGGCGTTGAAAGCGCTTCTTGAGGCGAAGAAACCAGTCCTTTACGTTGGTGGCGGTGCGGTAATCTCCGAATCTGACGAATACCTAGTTCAGCTTGCTGAAGAGCTGAATATCCCTGTAGTAAGTACGCTAATGGGGCTTGGCGCTTTCCCTGGCATGCACAAGAACTCTCTGGGCATGCTAGGCATGCACGGTACCTATGAAGCCAATATGGCGATGCATAACGCCGACCTTATCTTCGGTGTGGGTGTGCGCTTTGATGACCGTACCACCAACAACCTAGAGAAGTATTGTCCAAACGCTAAGGTTATCCATATCGATATCGACCCTTCTTCTATCTCGAAGAACGTACGTGTAGATTTACCAATCGTGGGTTCAGCGGAGAAGGTACTGCAAAGCCTAACTTCACTGCTGAGCACTAATGACGCGCGTAACGATAAAGAGGCACTGGATACTTGGTGGAGCGAGATCGAGACCTGGCGTGAGAAAGAGTGTCTTTCTTATGAAACCTCTGCAGAGCGTATCAAGCCACAACAGGTTATTGAAACCCTACATAAATTGACCAATGGTGATGCCTATGTGGCATCGGATGTGGGTCAGCATCAGATGTTTGCAGCGCTTTATTATCCGTTCAAGAAATCACGTCGCTGGATCAACTCTGGTGGCTTAGGAACCATGGGCTTTGGCCTGCCTGCAGGTATGGGGGTTAAGTTCGCTCACCCTGAAGAAGAGGTAGTGGTGGTAACCGGTGATGGTAGTATTCAGATGAATATTCAAGAGCTATCTACTGCGTTGCAATACGATATCCCAGTTAAGATCATCAACCTGAACAATCGCTTCTTAGGTATGGTTAAGCAGTGGCAGGACATCATCTATCAAGGTCGTCACTCCAACTCATATATGAGCTCAGTACCAGACTTTGCCGCTATCGCTGAGGCCTATGGTCACGTGGGTATCAGAATCCAATCTCCAGATGAACTAGAGTCGGGCCTTGAGAAAGCCTTAGCGATGAAAGACAGGCTGGTGTTTGTTGATATCAGCGTTGATGAGACAGAGCACGTATACCCAATGCAAATCAAAGGTGAGGGTATGGATAAGATGTGGTTGAGCAAGACGGAGAGAACCTAACATGAGACACATTATTTCGCTGTTAATGGAAAACCAATCAGGGGCCCTGTCTCGCGTTGTGGGTCTGTTTTCTCAACGTGGCTACAACATCGAATCCTTGACCGTATCTCCGACTGATGATGAAACCCTATCGCGTTTAAACATCACCACTGAGACTGATGAGCTTCAGCTAGAGCAGATCCAAAAGCAACTGCATAAGCTTATCGATGTTCTCAAGGTACAAGAGGTGACAGAGTTTGAACACATCGAACGAGAGCTGATGATGGTAAAACTCAAGGCATCGGGTTTTGCACGAGCAGAGGTAAAGCGCACCGCAGATATCTTCCGTGGACAGATAGTGGATGTGACGGCATCTCAGTATACGGTTCAGCTTGCCGGTACCAGTGAGAAGCTGGATGCCTTTATCAAGGCGGTATCAGAGATCACCGATGTTATTGAGGTGGCTCGAAGCGGGGTAGTAGGTATTGCTCGTGGCGAGCGTACACTCAAGCCTTAATCACACACAAACAATACTGTGATACAACAAAAGCTACTTCTGAAAAGGAGTGGCTTTTTTAGTGCAAAAATTTGAGTGAAAACTAATACTCAGTTGAAGGTGCTTGATTGTTTGAAATTTAACCGATAAGATTCGTGCAAATTTTAATCGCCCAGACAGAAACGGAATTGTGCTCTGGTTAGAAGAAGAGGCGAGATATGCTAAAGAGTGCGTTTGTTCGATTGATCGTTGGTGGCTTGATGTTGATGGGTATGACGGTGAACCCTATCTATTTTCTGGCGATGGCGCTTCTGATGAACACCCATAGGCGAGAGCTGTTCGCTTATTAATTTTCTTTTCTAAGAAAACAAAAAAAGAGAGCCAATTGGCTCTCTTTTTAGCATCTAAACAGGTCTGTAAATTACAGTACGTGTACAGAAGCAGTGTTAGTAGTGCCTGAAGCAACTAGTGCACCAGAAACCATGATTACGATGTCGCCTTTCTTACCAAGACCAGTCTCAAGAGCAATCTCTTTACCAGCCATGTAGAACGCATCAGTGCTCTCGATAGAGTCAACAACTACTGGAGTAACACCTTTAGTTAGAACTAGCTGAGCAGCAGTCTTAGTGTTAGTAGTTACAGCAATGATGTTTGCAGTTGGGAAGTATTTACGTACAGAACGTGCAGACTTACCAGCTTCAGTAGCAACAACGATTAGAGGAGCAGCTAGCTTCTCAGCAGTGTCTACAGCGCCTTTACATACAGCTTCAGTGATACGTAGACGTGGGCTGTCTAGACGAGAACCTAGTTCAGCTTTTAGAGCGCCGTCAGTACGTGCACAGATTTGAGCCATGATAGTAACAGCTTCTACTGGGTACTTACCTTTAGCAGTTTCACCAGAAAGCATTACTGCGTCAGTACCGTCCATTACTGCGTTCGCAACGTCACCAGCTTCCGCACGAGTAGGACGTGGGTTTTGGATCATTGAGTCAAGCATTTGAGTTGCAGTGATAACCATCTTACGAGCGCGGTTACACTTCTCAATCATCATCTTCTGAGCGAAGATTACTTCTTCAGCTGGGATTTCAACACCTAGGTCACCACGAGCAACCATGATGCCGTCAGAAGCTTCAAGGATAGCGTCGAAGTTGTCTACACCTTCTTGGTTCTCAATCTTAGAGATGATGTGGATGTTCTCGCCACCGTTCGCGTTTAGAAGCTCACGGATTTCTTTAACGTCTTCTTCTTTACGAATGAAAGAAGCTGCAACGAAATCAACGCCTTGCTCACAACCGAACTTAAGGTCAGCTTTGTCTTTCTCAGAAAGAGCTGGAAGCTGTACAGATACGCCAGGAAGGTTAACACCTTTGTTTTCGCCTAGTGCACCGTTGTTAAGAACTTTACACTTAACTTCAGTTTCAGTAGTAGAAAGCACTTCCATTTCGATTAGACCGTCGTCTACTAGGATAGTGTTACCAGCAGTTAGGTCTTTAGCGAAACCAGCGTAAGTTACCGCTACAGTTTCTTTGTTACCAACTACAGAAGTGTCAGTAGTGAATGTGAACTCTTGACCAGCTACTAGATCAACGTCATTGCCGCCTTCTAGTTTGATAGTACGGATTTCTGGACCTTTAGTGTCAAGTAGGATAGCTAGTTGCTTACCTGTGTTCGCCATTACTGTGCGGAAGTTCTCGATACGCGCAGAGTGCTCAGCGAAGTCACCGTGAGAGAAGTTCAAACGCATTACGTTCATGCCAGCGTTCACTAGCTCAGTTAGCTTCTCTACAGACTCAGTTTTAGGGCCAATCGTACATACGATTTTGGTCTTTTTCATGGAAAATACTCTCCGGTAAGTATTATGTAAGTTCAAATAGGATACTGGCGGCTATATTACTTCATTTGTAATTAAATTACAAAATTTACCGTCAGCACTTACATCGCTGTGCCTGTACGGTTACCAGGACCCTATTGGGAAATTCTGACGAATTTTGCTTTGAAAACAGCTTTGAAGCCGATTCTAAAGCGGTTCATCTCTCAGTTTTTTGCTTTTGCTCACATTTTCAGTGAAGTAATAGACAAAATGAGAAATGTAATAAAATTTCTTGATGGTGTCGGATTCTAACACCTTACGAGACTGAATTCACGGCTCAGATTTGTCTTAGAACAAGGTTTTAGCGCAAAATATTTATTTTTAACAATGAAATAATTATTACCCCCAGTTTTGCTCAAATTTGACGACCCCTAGCATGCTATAGTGCCTCGAAATCAAAATGCTCCAAGGTAGGAAAAGATGTTGAAACTGGCCATCGTTGGCACCAACTGGATCACCGAGCGCTTTGTGCGCGCTGCCCTAGATACCCATCAATTTGAACTGTTCGCGGTCTATTCTCGCAATCAAGACTCAGCCAAAGCGTTTGCTAGCAAGTTTGATGTCACTCGAACCTTTACTGATTTAGAAGAGCTCGCGAGTAGTGAGGCTGACTGCATTTATATTGCGAGCCCTAACTCGCTACACGCTCCTCAAGCGATACAGATGATGGAAGCGGGTAAGCACGTTATCGTTGAAAAGCCAATGGCGTCCAACTTCGCACTTGCCAAGCAGATGTTTGAAGTAGCAGAGCGTTGTGGTGTGGTGCTGTTTGAGGCGTACATGTCTGAGTATCTTCCAAACTTTGCGGTACTAAAGCAGAACCTGGAGCGCCTAGGGCAGGTGAGAAAGGCCAATATTCACTATTGCCAATACTCTTCTCGCTATCAAAAGTATCTCGACGGGGAGAACCCAAATACCTTCAATCCTGCTTTTTCTAATGGCTCCATAATGGATATCGGCTTTTACTGTGTCTCAGCAGCAGTTGCTCTTTTTGGTGAACCAAAGTCGGTTAAGGCGGATGCGATTAAGTTGGACACGGGTGTGGATGGCCACGGTAGCGTCATTCTTAACTATGGTGAATTTGATGCGGTTTTGACTCACTCTAAGGTTAATGACAGCTTCTTGCCTTGTGAGGTACAGGGAGAAAAAGGCACATTGCAAACGGACATGATAGCTCTATGCAATACGGTTTCATTTCATCAAAGAGACAAAGCACCGATTGACCTCACCCAGCAGCAGCATTCAAACCCTATGTACTATGAAGCGCTTGCGTTCGCAGATTGCGTAAAAAATGGTGAGATAAAAGAAGAAGCTAAACAGCGCGCGCTAACTGTGTCTAAACTGATCACTGAGATACGTCGCCAAACTGGTGTCACCTTCCCAGCTGATGAGAATCTATGAGAACCAAGAGTAAACATTTTGACCTGAACCTTTTGCGGGTGTTTGTGGCTGCTTATCGCAGTCAGTCGGTAACCAAAGCAGCCGATGAACTGGATATGACCCAGTCTGCGGTGAGTAACGCTTTGGCGAGACTAAAAGAAGGAGCAGGTCAGGAGCTCTTTTCTCGCACAGGGCGAGGCATCAAGCGACCCGCTTTGCTCAAGACCTTTATCAACGAGTCTCAATGCCACTATTAGATATCGAGAGATCCCTTTCGGGTATTGAGACCTTTGAGCCAGAGCAGAGTCTGCGAAGCTTCGAGGTGTACTGTAATGAGGGGCTGTTGTATATCTTGCAACAAGCGCTGCAAGACAACCCTATGCCGGAAGGGCTAGAAGTAATAGTCAAAGAGTTGCCGCCTACAGAGCAAGAGATCTATGAGCACCTAAGTGATGACAGAGTCGATTTGGTTCTAGACGTCATCAAGCCGACTTCTCGAATCTATCAGTCTCAACTGTTAACCGACAATCTGCTCTGCTGCGTGGTTCGAAAAGACCACCCAAGGCTGACCCAAGATACCATTAGCAAAGAGAGCTATATGGCAGAGAAGCATGCCATGCTAAATCTTCGTCGCCATAGCCTTTCTTTTGTGGGTATGCTGGTGAGCGAGGTGCTACCTATGCGCAAGGTATACAGTGAGCATGCCTCTTTGGTCGGTATTATGGGGGCGGTAGCGCAAAGCGAAGCGGTAGGCACAGTTCCTATGCACCTAGCTAAGCAGTACAAAGATATCTTTAATTTGGATATCTTGCCGTTTCCGTTTGAGGAGGATAAATACCACACCTATCTTGTGTGGAACACGCGCTTGAGTGACAACTCAGCCAACCAATGGCTAAGAGAGCATGTCACTAAGGTGATGCATAAGGCGTTGGGCATAAAGCCCTAGCTTTGAAGTAAACCTTCTATACCTTGTGGCAGGTGAATAACACCGAGTTGTTTAGCCTGCTCGAGGTTTATTTGATTCTGCAGTATTGCCGCCAATGCATCCACATCGATTAGGATGGCATCCTCTACATCACCAGCGGGTACTTCATGCTGCTTGATGTCTAATTCACCCTCATTGATATCGAGTCTAAGGTAGTGCCCTTCGCTGGTTTCAAACAGATACCAACTGCCTTGAATTGCGGGATCTAGCTTACCTTGCATGTGCTGCTTGAGTTGATACACCAACATCATCATCTTTTGGTCGTACCTGGCTCCACGAGCTGCTGAAAACTTTTGCTCTTTTAGGGCATTGTGGGTAGCAAGCTGAACGGAAAAGGTTTGCTTTGGCACTGTATATAGCGCTCCTGTGCCCACACCATCCATGACACATGCAAACAGGCTAGAAGAGAAAAGGGCGGTAATCGCGGCGATAGTGATAATCGACTTCATGGTATGTCCTCTTTGCTAATAAAGGCCCCTTGCGGGGCCATAAGCCAGCCAATGACGCTGTTATTATTATCTGTTGATTGGCGATTCACCTGAGCTTGAGTAACCCACGCTATAGCCTGAGTGGTCCTGAGGCTCGATGATGTTGAAGTACATCTCGAAGTTATCCAGATAAGCGGTTAGCTCACCCAGTTTCTCTAGTTCGCCATTTGCTTGGATTTCACCTGACTTGATCAGCTGCTGCATAGTCGCTTGCTGGGTAAGAAGTTTGTCTAGGGTCTTACGCTCCATGCTCAAGCTAAAGTGCGGGTTTTGCACATCATAGCCCTCGATAGAACTCATACGCCCGTTCTTAACTTCGATAGCAAACTTCTGTTCTTCATCTTGAATCACCAAATTCGCACGCATCTCGAAATTGTCGGCTGCGGCTTTTGGACCGTTTAGACGCACGCCATATAGTTAAGGAAGTCCTCGGTTGGCATGTTTTGAATCATGTCAGCAGAGGCCGTCTTGGTCGATGCACCTTTAACGATGCCGCGGCGAAGTTCATCCGCTCCCACCAAGAACACGTTACGCTCACCAGAAGACTCACTCTGATAACCAAGCTGTTCTAGACAGTCTGCTTGTAGGAATCGCGCTTGTTTGTTTTCTGGTTCAGCAAATACCACCTTGTTTACGATCTCTGCACACCAGCGATAGTCACCACGTTGGTAAGCATCAAAGCCTGCACGCATGATGTTGTCGGCACCGAAGTCTTCAACATAGCGCTTTGCTGATTCAGTGGTATTGTGCGGGATAAGGTTGGCTGGGTTCATATCAAAATAGCCAAGGTATTTATTGATCACCGCTTTCGCATTGCGATGGTAAGAACCGTGATAGCCACGCAGATACCATTCGTTGGCTAGGGCATCGGGTACCACAAACTCATCTTGGATATCGTTGATGTTTACACCGTGGTTTGCCAGACGTAGTGACTCATCGTGCAGGTAGCCATACATATCACGCTGCTTCTCAAGGAAGTCCACCACGTTGTCATTGCCCCAGCGTGGCCAACTGTGAGAGGCGATAAGCACCTCTGATTTATGACCAAATTCATACAGGGCTTCATTGATTACATCTGCCACTGCAGTGAGTCACGCACGAATGCGCCGCGCAGCGTGTATAGGTTATGAAGGCCACCAACGGTAGTTTCTGCTCCCCAGTAGGTCTTGTACTCTGGGATATAGGTGTTCATCTCAGATGGCGCTTCTGTCTCAGGAGCATTCTGCATTACTAGCTCTAGACCATCTACTTCAACCGAAGCGATATCTTTTTGTACCTCAATAGTTGGTACGATCAGAGACAGTTCACCAGAGGCTACACTCTTACCAATAGCCGCATCTACCTGACCTTGTGCTCCTTTTTCAAGCGAAGTACCGTATTGATATAGCACTCGACGAGCCATCGCGGTGCCGGCTAGTACGTTTTCAGAGATAGAGTGCTTGGTGAAACCGCGCGGTGCGATGATCTCTACCTCACCCGCGTCCACTTGCGCTTGAGATACGATGCCTTTGACACCACCAAAGTGGTCAGCGTGTGAGTGAGAATAAACTACAGCTTTGATTGGTAGGTCGCCACCGGGAGTGTTCTCTTTAAATAGCTTATATGCTGCCTCTGCCGTTTCTGGAATAGTCAGTGGGTCAAATACGATCCAACCGTTGTCTGAACGAACGAAGGTGATGTTAGCCAAGTCGTAGCCGCGCACCTGATACACGCCATCACGCACTTTATACAGACCGTGTTTCATGTTCAGCACCGCTTGACGCTGCATACTTGGATGGATGCTATCGAAGTCTTTGCCTTTTAATAGGAACTCATAGCTACCCAGTTCCCAAGCAACCTTTTTGCCATCTTTGCTCATGATCTTTAGGTTATCCTCACGAGCGATAAAGCCCTTGTCGGCTAGGTCGAAGTCTTTTTTATCAGCAAAGTTAAGCTGGCTACGTAGAGAGTTGTTGAACTCTGTCGTGTATTCGGTCGCTTGCTTGGACTCGGCATTAAAGTTCGGTAGGGCTTCACTTGCGCTGGTTGAAGCAATTGAAGTTGTAGCGGTAAGTGCAGTAATGATTGCTAGTGACAATGGAAGACGTTTCATCATATCTCTCTTTGTGTCGTGGAATCTGATGCGCTTAATGTAAGGAGATGTGACTTGGCAATCATTAGCGTCAACTAGCGATCAGATATTTTAAATATAAATATCAGTCACGAGGCGTGGATATTTATTAAAGAAATATCAGCTATATTCTTTGCGATCTATTTTGAATCTCAGGCTGGTGATTAAATAGGCACCGTTACCAGAGACAACGAGGTTGCTATGAAAATTCGCTCTAAATCTACTCTACTTTTACTTTTGGCTTCACTGTTCACCGTGACAGGCTGTGCCTCTAATGATGCACTGGATGCTGAGAATAAGAATGCGAGTCGCAACCGAGGTGCGGTTGGCGGTGCACTGCTTGGTGCAACAGCCGGTGCTTTGACTGGTGATGCGAGTCTGGCAGCTAAAGGCGCGGCAGCGGGTGCTGTAGCAGGCGGTGTAGCAGGCTCGATGAAAGATGTGGATGATGCGCGCCAAACAGAGCGAAGCCAAATCCAAGCTGATGGTTTGAGCCAAGATAATCGCTCTGATGCGGAGAAGCGTGTAGCTGAGCTAGAAGCAGAGATTAAGATCAAAGAGTTAGAGGCTAAGCTGGCTGAGATGGAGTCTGAAGACAAGAAATCAGAACAGAGTGAAGGCTAACCCCCTTTCTTAAATAGATAAATTCCCGTGGAAAGGTCCTTGAACTTCGGTTTGAGGGCCTTTTTTTATGGAACTGCATACTTGAGCCAGGTCAATAGCATTGCCATCTGATACCACGACTTACAGGTTATGGCGCAAAATGGGTATGTGTAATTAGGCTCGTTGAGTAAAAATTCGCCCAATTCCTTTTCTTAACTTCGAGGTTGGTGCGAGCTATGACACTGAATAACCCTAATTTCCTCTCAACATTGGGAGGCGTCTATGTGGGCTAAGCATAAAAAGAAGGTCTATATCCTAGTGGGTATCTTGGCTTTCCTCGGTCTAGCTAAGTTCTTTGGTTTAGCCTTTACCGTGCATGGCAATGATATCCCTGCAGAGTATTGGACAAACGTCTCACCTTTAAAGGCAAAGCTGTTTGATAAGCCTGTATTTATGGGCTTTTTGGCAGCCATGACCCTGCTAACCTAAGCCTTGCAGTCTGGGGTTATTGGGTGGTGCACTCTATGCCAAAGAAACACTCTGAACATACTGGACAGGCAAAATTGGTGTTTTGGCTTTGTATGCTTGGTTTCTTTTGGGGCTGGTTGTGGATTGCTGCCATCCTTATCGTGGTAACCGATTGGAGCAAGATTGCCAATGTTATTAAAGGGAGAGCCGTATAATGAAAGAGTTACTCTATCCCTATATCTTTATCTGCTGGTTACTGATTAAGACCAAGCTAGTTAAGCCGACTAAGGTTAACTACGGCATCATGATCTTCATAGGCGTTGCGATGAATGTGGCGGTGTATTTTGCTCACAGACACTACTCGCCAGTGGACCTGACCAACAGTGCGGTCGTCCGTGCCCAGTCAGCTATCTTGAGTCCAGCCACAGATTCAGTCGAAACCTATTTTATTGACCACAACCAGAAGGTGAAGAAGGGGCAAATTCTCTATACCTTAGTGGACAATAATGAAGAGAATCAGCTTGCTGACTTAGAAGCCCAGTTGGCGATGACCGACAATTCAGCCGAGCTAAAGGCTAAACTGAAGACCATCGATATTAGTAATGAGCTTGAGGCCAGAAAGTCCCAGATCAAGGTTAAGATCAAGCAGACCAAGCGCGATATCGAGCGTATGAAGTCTACTAAGGATGCTTACTCCCCTCGTGATATTGAGAATGCTGAGGGCATGTTAGAAGACCAAAAACTTGAGCTATTAGTACTTCAGGCCAAGATTGACCAGATCTACTTCCAGCAGATGGAAATCAAGCTCAGATCGCCAATATCGAGCACCAAAAAGCCTCTATTGAAGCGAAGATCGATCAGGTTAACTTTGAGAAAGATCGTCTAGTGGTACGCGCGCCGTTCGATGGTGTGGTCACCAGGCTAGATACCGCGGCAGGGTCTCGATTTGGTAACGTTCAGATCTGGAATACAGATACTAAAATTCTAGAGATGCGTGTGCCGGACCAGCTGTGGTCAAAGATAGAGAAAGGGCAATTTGCGGAGTTCTATGTAGACGCGTATCCGGGCCATATCTTCCGTGGCCGAGTGCACTCATTGACCGGAGCAACGGGTGAAGCACAAGGTACTCATCTAAGTGGTGAGACTAACGTTGCGCAGCAGATCTTCCGTAACTCACGTAATATCGGCCGTACGATTTTGATCGAATTTGAAGAGCCAGACGGTATAGATATACCAGTAGGTGCACGCGGTTCGGCATGGGTAAGTGCTAAGAAACCATTTAGCCTGCTTGGTCCTATCGATATGCTAGGTGGCGCCACCTTAAGGCTATCGGCCATCAAGAGTTATCTTGGTGCATTTTAATTAGATTGAAGTCGGACCCAGTGTCCGACTTTTTATTTCAAGCAGGGAGCAATAATGAGAGCAGATTGGCAACAGGTAGAGCAGGGAGAGATCTTATTTAAACCGAACTTCTTCTCGCACCAAGAATCTGACCACTTGTTCAAAGCTTTAAGGGCCAAGCTTCCTTGGGAACAACGCTCGATAAAGATGTTTGGCAAATCCGTTCTTCAGCCTAGATTACAGGCCTGGTGTGGTGATGCCAGCTACACCTATTCGGGTCTCACTATGCAGCCAACCCCTTGGACTCCCGAGCTTTTATTCATTAAATCTAGAATCGAATCTGTGTGCGATGTTCACTTTAACTCTGTACTAGTTAATCTTTACCGCAACGGTGAGGACTATATGGTTGGCACAGTGACAATGAGAAGGAGCTAGGTGTAAACCCGGTGATAGCCTCGGTGAGCCTAGGTGCGAGCAGGCGTTTCTTACTAAGGCACAAGTCCAGCGGAGAGACTCTTGAGTACCTTTTGGATCATGGTGATCTTTTTACTATGGGTGGTCAATTGCAAGAATATTGGAAGCACAGCCTGCCAAAAATGAGAAAAGTTAACATGGAGCGTATTAATCTTACCTTTAGGAGTGTGATAGGCTAGCCCGCATACTTATTACAAAGGAAGCCCCATAATGCAGCAAGCACACACTTACCCAATCGGTACACCTGGACAAAAATGGACAGAGAAAGAAGTTCTACAGTGGCGTGAGAGTCGCCAGATTCAGCGCTCTTATCAACAAGAGGTTGTCACCAAGATGGATACTATTGGTGATGAGTTTGAGCGTGTGCAATATGGTGAGCTAGCTATCCATCGGGTCCGTATCCTTTGTATGGTTTCAAATCTAAGTCTTGGGATGCGAGCAAGCCGACGGTTCTAGTTACAGGTGGTGTGCATGGTTATGAGACCAGTGGTGTTCACGGTGCATTACTTTTTCTTAAAGAAACTGCGTTCCAATACCTAGAGCAGTTCAACCTTATCGTGGCGCCGTGCGTTTCGCCTTGGGGCTACGAGATCATCAACCGTTGGAACCCTGAAGCTATCGATCCAAACCGTTCTTTTGTTGAAAACAGCCCAGCACCTGAGTCTGCTCAAGTGATGAAGTTTGTAAAAGACCTTGGCATTGAGATCCTAGCGCACATCGATCTGCATGAGACTACCGACAGTGATGAGCAAGAATTCCGTCCAGCACTAGCCGCTCGTGATGGTCTAGATTTCTTTGAAGGTTCCATCCCTGATGGCTTCTACACAGTAGGTGATACTGAAAACCCTCAGCCAGAGCTGCAAAAGGCAGTGATTGAGTCTGTGTCTAAGGTGACTCATATAGCGCCAGCAGACCCTGACGGTACCATCATTGGCTCTCCTGTGGTTCAGTTTGGTGTGATCAATTATCCCCTAGAGAAACTGGGGTTGTGTGCAGGCTTTACTGGCGCACAGTACACCACAACCACAGAGGTGTATCCGGATAGCTCAAAGGCAACTCCTGAGGAGTGCAACAGAGCTCAGGTTGCAGCTATCACCGGTATGCTGGACTATCTGAAAACAGTTATCTAAAAAAATGGCTCCGAAAGGAGCCATTTTTCTACGTTGTTTGCGCTGCCGGAGTCATTTCCAACTCAGGGAGGAGTAATTCCTTCAGGTCTTTCCACAGCATAGGTGCAACTACTAGGGTGAGCGCTAGATTTGAAAGCGGCACTGCTAGCCATACTCCAGTTACTCCTAGCCACTGCGGTGCTAAGTATAGGAATGGGAATTGCACCAGCATATTACCCATAGAGACGAACAGCGCCTTACCCCCTTTACCTACAGCCATGAAGTAGACAGAGGCAAGGAACAAGAACCCATCTAAAAATAGCATGCTAAGGTGCAGTCTAAGCCCCTCAACTGTTGCGCTTAGCAATGCTTCATCTTGCGCTGCGAACAGTGAGATAAAGAACTCTGGGAACAGGTTCAACAAGATCACAGTCGCCACACCAGAGATCAGAATCACTTTACTCGCTAGCGCGACTGTCTGTTTTACGCGCTCAGGTCTTTGATTACCGTAGTCGTAGCTCACCGGTGGTTGCATGCCCGACGCGATACCCTCGGCAAATAGATAGTATAGGGTTGCGATATAGCCAATGATGGCGAACGCACCCACATGTATCTCACTGCCATACTTCATCAGTAGCAAGTTATGTAGCGCGATAACAAATGAGAAATAAGCGAACATCATTAGGCTTGAGCTGCCAAGTTTACAGATCTCTATGGCTGATTTGATTTCAATACTCAGCTTGGTAATGCGTATCTTCGCCATTGGGGTGAAGAAGTAGATTAGTCCGAGCATAACAACGATAGACTGAGAGATAGCGGTAGCAATGGCCGCTCCCTGAAGCCCTTGCCCTAGAATACCAAGGTACAAATAGTCTAAACCGATATTGAGCACAGCACCTAAGATGGTGAGTACTGTAGCGACCTTAGGACTGTCATCATTGCGAACCAAGATAGGCATGGCTGCAGCCATGATGGCAAACGGCGCGGCATAACTGAAGATATTGATATAGTCGAAGCCGTGCTTGAGTGAATCACCACTCGCACCTTGCAGTTGCAATAGCTCGTAACCGTAGAACAAGACGATAGGTATCGAAAGAGCTGAAAACAGCAGTAATAGGCCGATAGTCGTGTTAAGCACTCGCTGTGCTTGAGGTGTGTCACCGGCGCCACGAGCCATAGAGATCAGGCTGCCTGCGCCCATACCCGCAAGGATACCAAAGCCCATTATGGTTGCTATGATAGGCCAAGCCATGTTGATGCCAGCAAGGCCCGCGTAACCTACGTAATGACCAACGAAGATCCCATCGATAATTTGGTACAGGCCATTGATGAGCATGGCAGCTACCGAAGGTATAGCAAAGCGCCAGAATACTCGGCTTACAGATTCATCTTTTTTAATCGCTTCAATGGTCATGTTTCAAAAGGCTATGAATAAATTTGACACTATTATCTATCAAAATATGATTAATAAAAGTTAGTTACTATCCGCTATTCGGATGGAAGGTGAGTGTGAACTGGACATTAGACCAACTGCAGGCATTTGTGATGGCCGCTGAGCTAGGCTCATTTTCGGCAGCAGCAAGAAAGTTAGACAAGGCGCAATCTCGGTGAGTACGGCGGTCGCTAATCTAGAGACTGATCTTGGCTTTGAGCTTTTTGACCGTAGTAGGCGATTACCTGAATTAACGGCTCTAGGACATGAGATGCTTCTGGAGGCAAAGGCGGTTTTAGATCAGGCAGAGCGTTTGCAATCTCGGGCGTTGACCGCTTCTCGAGAGGAAGAGATTGAGTTGGTGCTGGCCTTTGATGAAGCGGTGCAGGTATTGGCCTTTCAGCCGGTCATCATTGCCCTTGCCAAAAAGTTTCCCCATCTTAAGCTCACCATTATCAACGGCTCTAGGGATGACATATCCCAATACGTGCTACAGAAAAAAGCCGCTATGGGTATCTTGTTTCGCACTAAAGAGATAGATGCACAGCTCGAATTTACGGCCCTAGGGCAATATCAAATGCGTTTGGTGGTATCAAACGACCATCCACTGACGCATATCAAGTCACCGAGCCTTTCAGATCTGCAAAAATATCGACAGTTTGTTATCTGTGACAAAACTGGTCGAGGTCGGGATAAACCGCTGGTGGCTGACCATTGGTATATCGATAGTTATTACGTAATCGGTGATTTAGTTGGCAATGGTTTAGGCTGGGCCCTGATACCCGAGCATATTGTTAACTCGGAGTTTTATGTGAAGGCGCTGAAGGCGCTGAGCCTTAAAAGCCTGCCTCTGAGTGAAACCACCGAAGTGGGTTTGATTCGTCGTCGCGATACTGGATTTGGTGTAGTAGGAGAGTGGCTACACACTGAGTTGCCGAAGATGTTTTTAGTTGAGGAATGATTATGAAATTTAAAGGCTTACTGTTTGATCTAGATGGAACCTTAGTGGATTCCTATGAGTCTGTGATGCGCAGCTGGAGAAAATGGGCTCAACGAAATGACCTAGATGTAGAACACACCCTAGAGTTTATTCACGGTAAGCCGGCGGTAGATTCAATTACGCAGCTATTGCCACAGGCGACTCCCGAGCTGATCGAGCAAGAATGTCTATGGCTAGAGCAGACCGAGGTGAACGATGTGGAAGGTGTGGTTGCATTGCCGGGGACGCTTGAGTTTATCCAACAGTTGCAACAGCTAGATATAAAGTGGGGCATAGTGACTTCGGGTACAGAAAAAGTTGCTCATGCCCGAGTTAAAGTCGCAGGTTTGCCAACCCCTGAGGTATTCATTACCAAAGATGATGTGGAGCAGGGCAAGCCAAATCCAAGACCTTACTTAATGGCGATGGAGCAGCTTGGATTAACCCCGAGCGATTGCATCGTATTTGAAGATGCACCTGCGGGTGTGCTAGCTGGAGTGAATGCCAAGATGTCGGTTGTGGGGATTCTCAGTCATTTTGATGCAGATGTTTTGCATCAAGCTGATCGCTGTGTAGAGAACCTTTCTCAGATCAGCCTAGAGGGCAGAGATAGCTTAGTGTTTAAGTAGGATCAGCAAAGCGCTCTTGATCCACAGTAATACAATCATCATGGCGTACATAGCTAACGAAGACAGCCAGCAACAACAAAACAATATCGGGTATGACGGCATTCAGCGGAAAGTAACTCCAGTGATAGTAGGTGATCCCAAGGATGACCACTGTCATACCCAGTGCCGACATAGAGGCAAACGACTTCACCAACACCCCAACTGCAAAACTCACCTCCATTATCGCTATCAGGTAGCCATACCAAGAGGAGAGCCCGAGCTCGACAAAAGGGTAATGCATTACACGCACACCTAGCAGTTTGGCGAGACCACCCATTCCAAAGAAAATAGCCAGAACCATAGAAAATACCCGAGTCATGGCTCTATATTTCTGATCATAATTATTCTCCTTTATGGAACGGTGTTCTTTATACTGAATACTACCCTGTTGTACATATATGAAACAATATCTATTAAGTATTAATTTGAAAAAATTCAGTTACTTGCGATATTTTCTAGGGCTATTGGCCTATTCAATCCCGTCGTTTTCGCAGATAAAGCGAGTCTGAAATAAAATCTAACCCTTTAATTTCTTTCGTATAGAGCATTTAATCTAAATTGTTTTTCAATAAAAACAGATAATTAGCTCACAATTCTTTAGGTTAGGATGAGTTTGCTTTGATCGTTCTCCATGTCCTAGCCACGATTTAATCTCATCTTCATAAAGCTGAACTATCTTGCGAAGTCTATTTTTCCTTGAATAAAAACGAACTAAGTCCATGTTAAGCAAAGCCTTCAGGGTCGTTATGTGTCTTTTATCTAGCTTGTTATTGGTAGGCTGCAATCAAACTACCCAGAGCACGGAAGTAAAAGAGTTGCAGTGGATGGATCTTATCCCTGAGCAGGAACGCACCAAGCTCAGCGCTAGGCTGGAGCAACTAAAAGCCATGCCACTTCACGATGAGAGCGCACCAGCGGTGGTTCAAGAATATGGGTTACAAGAGGTGGGTGTAGAGCAGGCGCTTAATAATCAAGGGATTCGCATTGGTGGTTTTATTGTGCCCTTAGATGGCGATCGCAAGACCATCAATGAGTTTATCTTGGTGCCATTCTTTGGCGCTTGCATTCATGTCCCGCCTCCGCCAGCCAATCAGATGATCCATATAAAGCTAGAGAAAGGTGTTCCGGTAAGCTATTACTTCGATGCGGTTATGGTTGAGGGCACTCTTGAGATAAGTGAGTTTGAGACCGATGGCATGGGGGTGGGCTATCGTATTACTGGTGCGAAAGTAGCACCTGTGGGCTAATCAAACCCTGTAAAATTTAGGGTTTTAATCTGTGCTTCTCGGAAAGGTAAATATAAAGTTGCAGAAACGGCTATTTGCAATCAAAAGGTGTGGGAGTAAATTCTGCGTACTCTTTGACCTCTTATTATGGAACAGATTGCAATATGGCGGACTCAAATCTAAACCCTTTCGACTCATTTATACCTCCTCAAATGGCAGAACGTGCTGCAGAGGCCGGGGCAAGTAAAGCGAAGAAAAATCAGTTTAAATCTTTCCTTTTAGCGCTTACTGCTGGTGTCCACATTGGTATCGCATTCGTGTTCTATACGGTAGTGACTACCGGTAGTGCAGATATGGCCTATGGCATGAGCAAGCTTGCTGGTGGTTTAGCATTTAGCCTAGGTTGATCCTTGTGGTTATCACCGGTGGTGAACTGTTCACCAGTAGCGTACTTACTCTGGTTGCGCGAGCCAGTGGCCGTATTACTTGGGGTGAGCTATTCAAGAACTGGGCAGTTGTTTACTTTGGTAACTTCGTTGGTGCCATTACCCTAGTTGGCATCATGATGGTCACCCGTGAATACATGAGCGATGCAGGTCAAATGGGCCTTAATGCTATGGCTATCTCTCAACACAAACTGCACCACACCTTTTGGCAAGCACTCGCTCTTGGCGTTATGTGTAACCTGCTTGTCTGTCTTGCGGTTTGGATGACCTACAGTGCTCGTTCGCTAACCGATAAGATCCTTGTGCTTATCCTTCCTGTTGCTATGTTTGTTGCTTCTGGCTTTGAGCACAGTATCGCAAACATGTTCCAAGTACCTATGGCTATCGCTATCAAGAACTTCGCACCGGCTGAGTTTTGGCAGATGACGGGTGCAAACATTGCCAACTACGCAGACCTAAACGTAATGGGCTTTGTGATGAATAACCTTATCCCAGTTACCCTAGGTAACATCATTGGCGGTGGTGTGTTCGTTGGTATGTACTACTGGATGGTTTACCTACGCGACTAATCGCAACCCTAAACCTATTCTAATATCCGCGCATGGCGCGGATTTTTTTTGCCCGCTCCTTTTGTTGCTCAAGTAGCACCTTCTCGTGTGAGCGGAAGAAGGGTAGGTACATAAAGTAGGAGTTGACCATGGCAAGGATAACCATAAGTCCATTGGCAAGGCTGCCGTTTCCTGTCCACATGGCGCCTATCGGGGCAGGTACTGACCAAGGAATAATTCCTAAGGCTCTATCCAGAATCCCAAACTGGGTCAGATACCAGGCTAGGGTTGCGTTTAGCATAGGAACTAGCACAAAAGGTATCAGGAACAAGGGGTTAAGTATGATCGGGAAACCAAATAGAATCGGTTCATTAATGTTAAACAGTGACGGTACTGCGCCCACTTTTCCTACTGACTTGAGGTGATGGGAGCGACTCTTTATTGCCATATATACCAGTGGTAGGGTAGAGCCCACACCACCAATCAATAGAAAGAAATCCCAAAATCCTTGCAGAAAGATATGAGGGAGCACCGCCGCACTTGCCTCATAGGCTTCTTGGTTTTTGAGTAGCATCGACATCCAGAACGGATTCATTATGCCAGTGACGATTAGAGAACCATGGATACCGATAAACCACAGCAACTGACAGATAAGTATCGCTACAAGTAGTGCTGGCAAGCTATCAGAGGCCAGAACCAAAGGCGTAAGAAGCTGTTCAATCAACTGCGGGAAATGTAGTCCAAAGCGTGCTTCAACCAGTGCATTGAATATCGAGATGCTTAGCATCACGGCGGTAATAGGTAGGATAAGTTTAAAGCTCTGCTGGGTGAGGATAGGCACCTCTTCCGGCATCTTGATTATCCAGCCTTGCTTCACAAACAGGCGAATTATCTCAACGGCAAATACCGCACCAATAAGCGCAGTAAAAAGTCCCGCACCACCAAGGTATTCAAAGCCCTCACTGCGATCGCCGTAGAAGCCGGATAGCAATAGAAAAGCCATAGCACCGGTCAGCCCAGACAGTCGCTCAGGCAGTTGATACTGCTTAGCCAAGCTAGATGCTACCCCGAATGAGACGATCAGCGCAACCACCCCTAGGGTGAGTTGATACATAGGCAGGATGATTTTGCCAAGGGAGTAGCTGAGGTCTAACCAAGCACTAGCAAAGGCATTGCTGGCGTGTTTGAACGGTGGAAACAGAATGGGAACGAATAGGCAGCCAACGAAGATAAATGGCATAGCTAGCTGAAAGCCATCACGAATGGCAGTCAGATGTTTGTTTCGCATCAATACCTTGGCGACAGGCTGAATATATTGCTCGACACTGCTAGCAAGGACTCGAATACGAGATTGATCCATTGTGGGCTACCTAATCATGATCTGCTTGGCAGGATACCTAACAATTGGACTCGGCGGAAACTAAGGAAACTAAAAATCACGCCCCGCGCACATTTATGCCGTCAATAGGTCCGTAAGCCCCTGATTTACTACTGCTAAAACTCATACACCTTCTGTTTCATAGATAAATATTCCGTTACCTACATCATCCTATAGACCCTTTTATTTCGGTTCGATCACGAATTCTGATGGATTTGACTGGATCTGAATGATCCTAATCACACAAGCTGTGAAACCATTTGGAAACCGGTTTCCAAATGGTTTCATTTAGGCAATATTAAAAAGGTACTTAAACAGGGGATTACCAAAAATGAAAAAAATTATGCTTTGCTGCTCAGCTGGAATGTCGACTTCGCTACTGGTTAAAAAAATGGAAGCGTCTGCTGAGCAACGTGGAATCGAGGCTGAAATTAAGGCTTTTGGCGCAGCTGAATTTAATAACCAAGTGGGCAACTATGAGGTAGTGCTACTGGGCCCTCAGGTGAAATACATGCAAGCGGATCTGCAGAAGGTTGCCGACAAGCACGGCATCAAGGTTGAGCCAATCAACATGATGGATTACGGCATGCAGAAGGGCGATAAGGTGCTGGATTTCGCACTAGAGCTTATCGATTAATCCGCTTTTCACGTGAACAAAAATAGATAACAAACGAGAAAAACAATGAGTGCCCTATACGACAAAATGGTCAATGTAATCGAGCAAAAGGTAACCCCGATTGCCGGTAAGATTGGCCAACAAAAATACGTCACCTCAATAAGAGATGGCTTTATCGCAGCGTTACCCTTCATGATTGTTGGCTCATTCATGTTGGTGTTTATCTTCCCTCCGTTCTCACCAGATAGTACTTGGGGTTTTGCCCAAAACTGGCTGAGTTTTTCTGAGACCTACCGTGAGCAATTGATGCTGCCTTTTAATCTCAGTATGGGGATCATGACCGTATTTATTGCGGTGGGGATAGGCTCTAGTCTAGCAACGCACCACAATCTAGACCCAGTGACCACTGGCTTGCTTTCTCTGATGGCGTTCTTGCTGGTGGCTGCACCACTACAAGATGGCTCTATCTCTATGCAGTACTTCTCGGGTCAAGGCATCTTTACCGCAATCATTTCAGCGATTTACGCAACAGAGGTGTACGCCTTCTTGAAGCGTAATAACGTGACTATCAAGTTACCACCTGAGGTTCCTACTGGTGTTGCTCGCTCTTTCGAGATCCTGATTCCTGTAATGGCAATCATCTTGACTCTGCATCCGCTGAACCTATTCATCGAAGCTAAGACAGGCATGATCATCCTGAGGCAATTATGTCTCTAGTACAGCCTCTGGTCGCAGCATCGGATACCCTGCCAGCGGTTCTACTAGCGGTGCTTGTGTGTCAGATCCTTTGGTTTGCAGGTATCCATGGTGCGCTTATCGTGACCGGTATCATGAACCCATTCTGGATGGCGAACCTTTCGGTTAACCAAGCAGCTATGGCAGCGGGTGAAGCGATCCCACATATCTTTGTGCAAGGCTTCTGGGATCACTACCTACTTATTGGTGGCGTAGGCTCGACTCTACCTCTAGCTTTCCTATTGATGCGTAGCCGTGCAATCCATCTTCGCACTATCGGTAAGATGGGCAGTGTGCCAGCTATCTTCAACATCAATGAGCCAATCCTATTTGGTGCTCCTATCATCATGAACAGTGTTCTTCCTGCCATTCATCTTGATCCCTATGGTCAACGCAACCCTAGCTTGGTTTGCCCTAGACCTAGGCCTAGTAGAGCGCGTGGTATCTCTAACGCCTTGGACAACACCTGGACCTATCGGGGCATCTTGGGCAGCGAACTGGGCATTCAGTCCTGTGATCATGTGCTTCATCTGTATGGCTATGTCGCAATCATGTATCTGCCATTCCTAAAAGCCTATGAAAAACAGTTGCTTGACCAAGAAGCGGCTGAAGAAGAAAAACAAGCTACCTCAGAAGTAGCAACTGCTTAAACATTATTTCCAAACATAAGTGGGCGGCACCGCTGCCCCAATAAGAGGTTTATTCAATGAACTTTCAATTTCCACAAGGTTTTAACTGGGGAAGCGCAGCATCGGCAACACAAACCGAGGGCGAGGCATTTACTCACGGCAAGGGCGATAACATCTGGGACCATTGGTACAAAGACCAACCAAACCGTTTCCACAATGGAGTATCGGCTACCGAAGCTTCGACCTTCTACAATAACTACAAGGCTGACATCCAGTTGATGAAGGATATTGGTCACAACAGCTTTAGAACCTCTATTTCTTGGTCTCGCCTTATCCCACAGGGAACCGGTGAGGTTAACCCAGAAGCGGTGGCTTTCTATAACCAGGTTATCGATGAGCTAATCGCTCAAGAGATTGAGCCTTTCATCTGCTTGTTCCACTTCGATATGCCAATGGCGATGCAAGAGATTGGTGGTTTTGAAAACCGTGAGGTAGTGACTGCCTACGCTGAGTTTGCTGAAACCTGTTTCAAACTATTCGGTGACCGAGTTAAGAACTGGTTCACTTTTAACGAGCCAATCGTACCGGTAGAGGGTGGTTACCTATATGACTTCCACTATCCAAATGTGGTGGACTTTAAGCGTGCAGCAACCGTGGCCTATCACACTATTCTTGCGCACTCTGAAGCGGTAATTCGTTATCGTAGTCTTGAGCAAGAGGGGCAGATCGGCATCATCTTGAACCTAACGCCATCTTATCCACGCTCGCAAAACCCTGCAGACCTGAAGGCCGCAAACATTTGTGATTTGATGTTTAACCGTAGCTTCCTAGACCCCGCAGTAAAGGGTGAATACCCAGTTGAGTTGGTTGAACTTCTAAAAGAACATGGACAACTACCTGAGACTCAAGAGTCTGATTGCCAGACTATCGCAGCCGGTAAGGTGGATGTCCTAGGCGTGAACTACTACCAGCCGCGCCGTGTCAAGGCTCGCGAGAATGCGGTACATCCAGAAGCTCCATTCATGCCAGAGCACTTCTTCGATTACTACGAAATGCCGGGGCGCAAGATGAACCCGCACCGTGGTTGGGAAATCTATGAGAAGTGTATACGACATCCTAACCAACTTGCGCGAGAACTACGGCAACCTGCCTTGTTATATCTCTGAAAACGGCATGGGTGTTGAAGGAGAAGAGAAATTCTTGGTGGATGGTCAGATCCAAGATGACTATCGCATCGACTTTATCCGTGGGCACCTTGAGTGGGTTCATAGGGGCATTCAAGAGGGCTCGAACTGCTTCGGTTATCACCTATGGACCTTTATCGATAACTGGTCTTGGTCAAATGCATACAAGAACCGCTACGGCTTCTATCGCTTGGACCTTGAGACGCAACAGCGCTCGGTGAAGAAGAGCGGTGAGTGGTTTGCAACTGTCTCGAAAGAGAACGGCTTTAATTAATTCTGGGAGAACAATAATGAGTATTGAACTTGAAGAGCAGGTAATGGGCATCATCATCAATGCAGGTGAGTCACGCAGTCTGTGTTATGAGGCGCTTCGCCAAGCTAAGCAAGGCCAGTTTGAAGAGGCTGAATCTCTAATCAAAGAAGCACAAGAGGCGGCTAACCGCGCGCACCTAGTGCAGACCCAATTGATTGAAGCCGATGAGGGTACTGGCAAGACTAAGATGACACTTATCATGGTTCACGCGCAGGACCACCTTATGACCTCTATGTTAGCTAAGGAGTTGGTGGTTGAGATGATAGAGCTTCACAAACGTGTAGCCGCCTAACAACCTCCTGATTAGCCGGATGATGATGTAGCTCCCGTCATTCAGCATTTTTTGCGGCCTGCTTGAGGCCGCTTTTTTATTTGTGACCTAGATAAGGTACAATGCTGAAATTAGATTGAAACCGCTTTCCATGACTAAGGAAAGCATGATTGCAAGGATTGTATATGGCAACCATCACAGACGTATCGCTATTAGCGAACGTATCCAAGGCGACCGTTTCTCGCGTGATGAGTGGCAGTCGTGGAGTGAAGCCAGAGAGTCGAGATGCGGTACTGCGTGCTGCAGAGCAGCTTAATTATCGTCCCAATGCAGCGGCGCAAACCCTAGCTAACAAGCGTTCTGACTATATCGGCGTAATCCTCTCTTCTACTGATGCTGGGCAGGTATCTACCTACTTGCCACTATTAGCTAAGGCATTGAAGAGTCGCGGTAAACATATGTTGGTGCAGTTTGCTGAAACTACACAGGAGCATCAAAGGCTGGTGGATGAGTTGTCGCAGCGCCACTGCGATGCCATTATCTCCGTAGGAGGCAGCTTTGCTTCAGAATCCGACAGTCGTGTGATTGCGGTAGACTCGGTTGCTGAAGATGCAGAGAGCCGAGTCAACTATGACTATGTATTTGCTGCCGAAAGCGCGTGTCGCTTCTTGTCGAGCAAAGGACACACCAGTATTGCAGTTGTGCTTGATGATGAGGGGTATGCGTCAGAGCAGGTTCTGCAAGGCTATAAACAAGCATTACAGAATATGGCTATTCCAGTGAATCGTCAGCTTATAGTCACGGCTAACGGCTCTTGTGAGCAGGCGATCATGTCACTACTTAACAGCTTTAGTCAGTTTAGTGCTTTAGTAGTAATGCGTGACAGCCAGGCTGCGATTGCCATGAATCTATTTAGAAGCTTTAACCTTGCAACACCGCAAGAGGTTTCAATTATCTCTCTTGAGGATTCACAGCTTGCCAGCCAGCTCAACCCACCGTTGACCTGCATCAGCTATCCATCTCAGACTATTATCGACAATGCAATGCAAAAGCTCGATGCCTGTCTAGACGATAAAGTGGTTGAGAAAACACCACTGATAACAGGTCGCTTGATTACGCGAGAGTCGGTTATCGACAGGAATTAGAAAAATAGCCCTAGCAATTGCTAGGGCTATTTTTATCCGCAACAAGAGGTCGGCTTTTCTGTACAAGATTGCTGACCATGACACTCTTCACCACGAGCCAGTTTACCTAGATAGGTATCGCCTAGGTAAAAGCGACTGAATACCTCTTCAAAGTCTTCTGGTACAGTCTTGGCTGCCAAGCCCGATTCAACGAGTGTCTTTTGCCACTGTTGCACCTTTGCAAAACCGTCTAGCAAATCAAAGCCGGAGCGTTCTTTGATAACGTGGGCGCGGTGCAGGATAGGAAGCCAAGCTATATCGATATTTGATAGCTGTTCCCCCTTAAAGTAAGGACCATCAGCAAGTTGTTTTTCTGCCTTAGCAAAAGACTTAGCAAGGTTTTGCAGTCGCGTTGCAAAGGTCTGCTTGTCCTTGGCGCTCATGGTGCCACACTGGGGCATATAGTGCTTTGAGGCTTGATACGACCAAGCGCGATCTAGTGCTTTCTGTTCCGGTGAGACCTGCTCGATAGGTGCGTACTTATCATCTAGGTATTCTACGATGGCATCTGATTCGAACAATACGGTCTTATCTTCAGTGACTAGCACAGGTACTTGACCGTTTGGTGAGATATCTAAGAACCACTGTGGCTTGTTAGAGAGCTCGATATATTCGATCTCAAACTCAATATTCTTAGCAATGAGAGAGCCCATTACACGCTGTACGAAAGGGCAGTTTTTAAAGCTGATTAATTTGATCATCATGACTCCATCGAGTGTTTTTCAATTTACACCCATAAGACGAACCCATGATGAGGAAGACGAGATTAATTTAAAACTTTTCTCTAACACCCTGAACAATCAGAGCTTTTTTGTTCATAGGTCATAATGTTGCCGCGACTGTCGATAGAGAAATCACAGCATTGTTTGAATAGCCCAAGAAGATTTTGACGGCTCTTTTGCACCTGAGACTTTAGGGTGGAGTATTTGATGCCTTGTTGCTCGGCATACTCTTTTTGCGAAACGCCTTCAAGCTCGATAGCCCTTAGCAACGCCGCTTGATTGTCAGGAAGTGCATCGATAAAGGGCATGATGCAATCAGAAAGCTCCCCAATAATGTTCTCTTCACTCTCGCCATGCCACAGGTCTTCCTCATCGATATCGTGAGTTTTACCACGCTTGCGGTAGAAATCGATAAGTGTGTTGTTCGCTACCTGAAACAGCCAAGACTTCATCTTGCTGGCATCTTTGACCGCACTGAGGTTATTGAAAGATTTTATCAGCACCTCTTGTAGTAGATCATCAACGTCATCAGGATCGGATACGTTCTTGTGCAAAAAGGCCTTAAGGGCACCCTGATATTCGGACCAGACAGCTTCTATCTTCATCTTGGCTAATAACCTCAATTATATCTTTGGAGATGGTGGCACCTTAGCTATTTAGATGCAAAAAATTTACTAGGCACCCGCGGTATCTGGACTTATTTGAGTCGGAGCCTTAACCCAGCGACGAACCTTGGTTAGCCATACTCCATAAGGGGCACCAAGCACAAACAGGGCTAGGGTTTGAGTAGTCGCCGCTGTAGCAATACTAGGTAAGTCCATGCCAATAATTAATAAGATAGCGATATACAGTGGCAACTGAAAGCTGATATAGGCAAGTACATCACCCACAGCCGAGATTAGCCAGCCAGGGCCATGGAATGGAATTGCTCTAAGCACGCTATCGCGATAACGACCGTAAAGTCTGCCGGTTAGGATATTGATCGGCTGACACAGCAATCGAGACATCAGAGACTGCTGAATAGTCATCTGCACGATAACCACTTCGATGAACATACCAGTGACAATAGTGAAGCTCATAAGAGCCAGGGTATCAGCCAACCAGATGCGACTAATCTTCATTTTTATACCTATTTTCAAAAACGCACGAGGAGTAGCACCTTCACTAGCGTGAGGCGCAAAATTTAGAGGGTGTTTTAGGCTGCAGAGCGCAGCTAGGCGTTAATCGTAGAAAACAGAAATGCAGCGGCCACCGAACAGAGTCGATGTCACGGAATAATCACTATCTGGATGTGTTTGAGGAAAGCGCCAAGTGTTCACGGGCTTTATGGTTTTCTAGTCAATAATTGACGCGCATTCTAGGGTAACTATTGGGCGCAGTTCAACAAAAATGTGTTAAAAATTTCATCCTAGAAAATCAGAGTGCTTTGAGGAGAAAAAAGCCCAACCATTTACGTAGTCAGGCTTTGTTTTTAGGTTAGTTTTGTAGCGTTAAGACTCAGTCTTAGGAGTTAGTGCTCGATATTCTGATATCTCGGTTCTAAGGCCTTTTATCAGGCTTACACACATGAGTAGCAATACCAATGCAAATGGTAACGCAGTGGCTACCACGCCGGACTGCAGAGCCTGCAGGGCATCCTTACCACCTACCCAAAGCATTACAGCAGCGATGGCACCACCAATACAGGTCCAGAATACCCTCTGTGGAACAGGAGCATCTATCTTGCCTCCGGCTGTGATGCTATCAATAACCAACGAACCAGAGTCGGCTGAGGTTACAAAGAAAATCAGGATCAGAGCAACAGACAGTATCGATAATACCGAGCTAAACGGCATTGCATCGTATACATGGAATAGGGTGAGGGAGATATCGGTCAGCCCATTTGCACCCAGTAGGCCGATTTTGTTCGCTACTTGGTCGATGGCAATGCCACCAAATACTGACATCCACACCAGAGTTACCGCGGTTGGGATAACAATGACTGCAATCAGGAACTCTCGTACTGTGCGGCCTTTAGAGATGCGAGCGATAAACATACCCACGAATGGTGACCAAGAGATCCACCATGCCCAGTAGAATACGGTCCAAGCATGCATCCAAACGCTGTCTTCACGACCGTGAGGGTTGCTAAGCTCTACAAAGTTACTGGCGTAGCCTTCGATGGTGTACCACAAAGAAGACAGCACGGTATCTTTGCCAACAAAGATGACAAAAATCAATAGTGCAAATGCTGCCAACATATTGAGGTTACTCAGTATTTTCACGCCCCCATTGATACCGCGCATCACAGACAAAGAAGCGATAAAGGTCACCAAAGAAATAACAATCAACTGAGTTCCAATACCACCATTTAAGCCCAATACATGGTTAAATCCGCTAGTAGCTTGCTGTGCGCCCAAGCCTAGTGAGGTTGCAAGTCCAAATAGGGTCGCTAATACAGCGAGAATATCGATCACGTGTCCCATCCAGCCCCAGGCTCTATCACCAAAGATAGGGTAGAAAGTAGAGCGGATTGAAAGGGGAAGGCCCTTGTTGTAGGTAAAGAATGCCAGTGAAAGAGCGACGATGGCATAGATGCTCCAGCCATGCAGCCCCCAGTGGAATATGGTCGCGCCTAGAGCCATTGATTTGGCTTCTTCGCTAAAGGCAGTAACGTTTAATGGAGTTCCGTACCAATCAGTAAAGTAGGCGACGGGTTCAGCTACACCCCAGAATAGCAACCCTATACCCATGCCAGCAGCAAATAGCATAGCTATCCAAGATAAGGTGCTGTGTTCAGACTTTGCTTCTTTACCACCAATACGAATCTTGCCCAGTGGTGAGGCTATAAGTATCAGTGCAAATAGAAGGAAGAAATTGGTTGCCCACATAAAAAAGGAATCAAACTGATTGATGATGCCGTTTTTGAGAGCGTTGAGTGAGTTAAGGGCGGTTGTTGGTCCAACCAAGAGAAGACTTACGAGGGTTACTATGATGAGAACTGCGCTAGTTCCGAATACGGGGTTATGTATGTCAAAGCCCCACTTTTGAATATTGTCCTGACCCACCTCATAGTCGGTGGTTTCTATACTGTACTTTTTATTAGTATCATCCATAAATTCTTAAAATTACGTCGCGTGTCTAGGATTTCTTCACTAGAGAAATACGACAAAACCGTCCTCCGTTTAGGTTGCGCAGGAAATTCTGCGCGCAAATTTTAACATTTGGTCACCTAGTGTTCAAATTTGTATGATGAATGAGCAACGGCAGACATATAGACATAAAAAAGCCTGACGAATTTCTTCATCAGGCTTTCTAGAATTTGGTGGCCCCTCGCAGACTTGAACTGCGGACCAATCGATTATGAGTCGACTGCTCTAACCACTGAGCTAAGGGGCCGTGTAGGTTGAAGATTATATGAGATGCTCGGGAGAGTGTCTAGGGAACACCTCTACCAATCTACTGATTTGCGTATGGTTTTTAAGCGATTGAACAGACTAAAAACAAAAAAGGTGAGCCTAGGCTCACCTTTTACGCTTATAGGTCTAGCTTTACTCGTCTAGGAAGCTGCGCAGGGTTTCTGAGCGGCTTGGGTGACGCAGTTTACGTAGAGCCTTAGCTTCGATCTGACGGATACGCTCACGGGTAACGTCGAACTGCTTACCAACCTCTTCTAGGGTGTGGTCAGTGTTCATGTCGATACCAAAGCGCATACGAAGTACCTTAGCTTCACGAGGAGTCAGACCCGCTAGAACGTCTTTAGTTGCAAACTTCAGGCTAGTAGAAGTTGCAGAGTCTAGAGGCAGTTCTAGAGTGGTATCCTCGATAAGTCGCCTAGATGCGAATCTTCGTCATCACCGATTGGTGTCTCCATTGAGATTGGCTCTTTAGCGATCTTCAGCACTTTACGGATCTTGTCTTCTGGCATCTGCATGCGCTCAGCCAGTTCTTCCGGTAATGGCTCACGACCCATCTCTTGTAGCATTTGACGAGAGATACGGTTTAGCTTGTTGATGGTCTCGATCATGTGTACAGGGATACGAATCGTACGTGCTTGGTCAGCAATCGAACGAGTGATCGCCTGACGGATCCACCAAGTTGCGTAGGTCGAGAACTTGTAACCACGACGGTATTCAAACTTATCAACCGCTTTCATTAGGCCAATGTTACCTTCCTGGATAAGATCAAGGAACTGCAGGCCACGGTTGGTGTATTTCTTCGCGATAGAGATTACAAGACGTAGGTTCGCCTCTACCATCTCTTTCTTCGCGCGGCGAGCTTTCGCTTCACCGATAGACATACGACGGCTGATATCTTTGATAGATTGAACCGTTAACGACGTCTCTTCTTCAATTGCTTTTAGCTTTTGAATTGAGCGGCGGATGTCTTCTTCGTTACGACGGATCTTCTCTTTGTAAGCCACGTCAGAAGACAGAGTTTGGTCTACCCAAGCTTCACTTGATTCGTTGCCAGTAAACAGCTTAACGAAATCTTTCTTCGGCATGCCACCGTATTCAACGGTTTGACGCATGATCAGACGCTCTTGAGTACGAACGCGCTCCATAGAGGTGCGAAGTTCGTTAACCAAGTGGTCGAACTGCTTAGGAGTCAGGCGGAACTCGCGGAATACGTCCAGTACCTTATCAGTAGCTACGCGATATGCATCGCTACCACGGCCTTCAGAGTTAACAACTAGCTGTAGGTCTTGATAGGTGTTACGAAGTTCAGTGAATTTCTCCAGAGCAAGCTCAGGATCGATACCTGTATCTTCCTCTTCTTCCTCATCGTCAGACTCTTCGTCTTCGCCATCTTCATCTTTAAGGTCAGTTTCAGCAAGCTCAGAACCAACGTGGGTCGCTGTAGGCGCTGTAGTTTCTTCATCGTCAGGATCAACGAAACCAGCGATAACGTCGGTTAGACGTAGCTCTTCAGCTTGAACCTTGTCGAACTGCTCAAGGATGTATGGGATAGTGCCAGGAAATTCTGCAACAGAAGCCTGTACTTGGTTGATACCGTCTTCAATGCGTTTAGCAATGTCGATCTCGCCTTCACGAGTAAGAAGCTCAACGGTACCCATTTCACGCATGTACATGCGCACTGGGTCTGTAGTACGACCAATCTCACTTTCTACGCTACTAAGAGCAGCAACCGCAGCTTCTGCAGCTTCTTCATCGACTTCAGTGGTGGTTTCATCGATGGTGTCGTCATCAATTTCTGTAGCGTTTTCAACTACTTTGATGCCCATGTCGTTGATCATCTGGATGATGTCTTCGACCTGCTCTGAGTCAACGATTTCAGGTGGCAAGTGATCGTTTACTTCAGCGTAAGTTAGATAGCCCTGTTCTTTACCTTTAAGAACTAGCGCTTTAAGCTGTGACTGCCTATTTTGATCCATAGATGGTATCCAAATTCTGGTCTGTGATGGAACTAGTTTGCTTCGAATTGCGAACCGCTAAGTATAGCAAAGTTTCAACATTACAAGCGATCAGGGTCTCACGCTTTTAAATCTAGCATTAGTGCTAGCAGCTCCCTTTTCTCATCGACTGATAAGCCGATACTTCTTTCTTTTGCTTGCAGAGTTTCTATTTGCCTTTCGATACACTGATAAATGACCTTATCCAGTGAATCGCAAAATATATCTTCTAGGTTGTCTTCTTCTTTATAAGTAGGGATGTCCCAACTCGCCAGAAGCGACAAGATTCTTTCGTCTTTTTGATTTCGCCAGTGCTCTAATAACTGGCCTGTGCTGATATGGGGATGATTTAGACATTTATCAACCACATCGAGTAATAAACTTAGTCCAGGCAGGTTGGTTTGCCTAATGGAATCTAAATTCGGGACAAAGCCCACAAATTGCGGGTTTTGTAGCAATAATGCAATAACTACCCGCATCGGTGTTCGTTCTATCTTTTTATGAGGAGCAGGACGTGTCTCTTGTTGATTGTTCTTCGACAAAAGCTGTTGAAGTTGGCTCTCCTCAACTAGACCTAGTTTACGCCCAAGCAACTCCCTCAGATAGAGACGAAGTGTTCCGCCTGGAACCTTGTCGATTAACGGTACAGCGAGGTACTCAACTTCGCCATACCTTCCTTACTGCTAGTGTCTACCTGGGACAGTAAGGTTTGGAACATAAAGTCCGACAGAGACATGGCCTCAGTCACTTGCTGTTCAAATGCCTCTTTACCGTGCTGACGAATAAAGCTGTCAGGGTCCTCTCCATCGGGCAGGAACATAAACTTCAGCTGACGGCCATCGTTCAGGTAGGGAAGGGCATTCTCCATCGCGCGCCATGCGGCATCTCGGCCTGCACGGTCACCATCGTAACAACAGACGATAGTACTGGTTTGACGGAACAGCATCTGTAGGTGATCGCCCGTGGTGGAAGTACCTAGGGAAGCGACCGCATAGTCCACACCAAACTGCGCCAGAGCCACCACATCCATATAGCCTTCAACAACCAGTACCTGCTCGGGAGAGCGGTGGGTTTGAAGAACCTCGTAAAGACCATATAGCTCTTTACCCTTATGGAAGATTGGGGTTTCTGGTGAGTTTAGGTATTTTGGAGTGCCATCACCTAGTACTCGACCACCGAATCCAATTACTCGACCGCGACGGTCTCGAATCGGAAACATCACACGTCCGCGGAAGCGGTCGTAGCGATTACCTTTGTCATTCTCGATCAGCATGCCCGCGCTAACTAGCGCATCTTGGGTCTGCTTCTGCTGACCAAAGTTCTTACGAACCGAGTCCCATTCGTCTGGGACAAAACCAATATCAAATTTCTGCGCTATCTCTCCACTGAGACCACGCCCTTTTAGATAGTCCACCGCTACCTTACCGGCTGAAGTCTTTAGCTGGCTTCGATAGAAGTTAGAGATACTGCCTAAAAGGTCATACAGAGAACGTTTTTGTTCAGAGTTTGCCGATGGGCCTTGGCGATTAAATCCGCCTTGGCGTTGCTCTCTTGGTACCTCAACACCTAGGTGAGAGGCGAGCTCTTCAATGGCTTCAACGAACTCAAGACGTTCGTATTCCATCATAAAGTCGATAGCATTACCGTGCACGCCACAGCCGAAGCAGTGATAGAACTGTTTCTCTTGGCTTACGCTAAATGATGGGGTTTTCTCGTTGTGGAATGGGCAGCAAGCACCGTAGTTTTTGCCTTGTTTCTTTAGTTTTACGCGTGCATCGATGATGTCGACGATATCGAGTCGAGCGAGCAAATCATCTATGAAGCTACGAGGGATGTGTCCTGCCATAAATCCTAAAGAAATTGCCGATTGCGAGATACAAACAAGCCGCGCATTCAAAGAATAGCACGGCTTGATTTAAATATTGGCTTGGGAATTAAGCAAGTTTAGAGCGAACTAAACCACTTACTTTACCCATGTCTGCGCGCCCTTGAATTTGTGGTTTCAGAACGCCCATCACTTTACCCATGTCTTGCATGCCCGCAGCACCTGATTCAGTGATTGCACCTTCAATGAGGGCAGCAACTTCTTCTTCGGTAAGCGGTTGAGGCATAAATTCCTCAAGTACTGTGATTTCTACTCTTTCTACCTCTGCAAGGTCTTCACGACCTGCTGATTCGTATTGAGCCACAGAATCGCGACGCTGTTTAACCATTTTGGTCAGCACTGCAATGATATCGTCGTCGTTCAGAGTAATCTGTTCGTCAACTTCACGTTGCTTGATTGCTGATAGAGCTAAACGGATAGTGCCAAGGCGCGGTTTGTCCTTGGCCTTCATCGCTAGTTTTTGCTCTTCTTTGAGTGTATCAATCAGAGCCATTACTAATTCCTGATAAAGCGGGGATTAGTAAAGACGAACGCGACGTGCGTTTTCGCGAGCTAGCTTCTTAGCGTGACGCTTTTGAGCCGCTGCTTTAGCGCGTTTGCGAACTGTAGTTGGTTTCTCGTAGTGCTCACGACGGCGCACTTCAGAAAGAATACCTGCTTTTTCGCAAGAGCGTTTAAAGCGACGTAGAGCTACGTCGAACGGTTCGTTTTCACGTACTTTAACTACTGGCATATGCCTTTCACCTCAGGGGTTATTCGTTACTACTGGTTTTCACGGTTCCAAGCAAATGTTTATGCGTGGAGAATAACCAGCTTGATCAAAAATGGTGCGGAATTTTAATCTGAAGTGACCGTGTTTGTAAAGCACTTTATTGGGGATAAAACGATCAATTATTTGGTAGCGGATGTAGGACAGTGCTAATATGCGCCAAATTGTCAGCATCTCGAGAAAAATATGCGAATTTTAGGAATCGAAACATCCTGTGATGAGACAGGCATTGCTATTTATGATGATGAGCAAGGCTTGTTGTCACACCAACTCTACAGCCAAGTAAAACTGCACGCCGATTATGGTGGCGTTGTACCTGAGCTGGCATCTCGAGATCACGTTAAAAAGACTATTCCTCTTATTAAAGAAGCGCTAGCCGACGCCAATCTTACCTCAGATGACATCGATGGCGTAGCCTATACCGCAGGCCCAGGTCTTGTAGGGGCGCTTCTGGTGGGGGCAACTATTGGTCGCAGTATCGCTTATGCTTGGGATGTTCCAGCTGTGCCTGTGCACCACATGGAAGGGCATTTGCTTGCGCCTATGCTAGAAGATAACCCACCTCCGTTTCCTTTTGTTGCGCTTCTTGTTTCTGGGGGCCATACCATGATCGTTGAAGTGAAAGGGATCGGCGAGTATCAGATCCTTGGTGAGTCTATCGATGACGCTGCCGGTGAGGCCTTTGATAAGACAGCAAAACTTATGGGCCTGGATTATCCTGGTGGTCCACTACTTTCTCGTCTTGCAGAAAACGGCACGCCGGGTCGCTTTAAGTTCCCACGCCCAATGACAGACAGACCTGGCTTAGACATGAGCTTCTCTGGTCTTAAGACCTTTGCAGCTAATACCATTGCGGCAAATGGGGATGATGACCAGACTCGCGCTGATATTGCCTATGCCTTCCAAGAGGCGGTGTGCGCAACTCTAGCCATTAAGTGCAAGCGTGCCCTTGAGCAAACCGGTATGAAGCGTATCGTGATTGCAGGTGGTGTGAGTGCGAATAAGCAACTACGTAAAGATTTAGAGGCACTAGCTGCGAAAGTGGGCGGAGAGGTTTATTACCCTAGAACAGAATTCTGTACCGACAATGGTGCCATGATCGCGTATGCGGGCATGCAGCGACTGAAGAATAAAGAGGTCTCAGACCTTTCAGTAAAAGCTCAGCCACGTTGGCCGATCGATCAGCTCCAGCCTATTAGTGAATAATCTGTATTAAACGCTCCCACGTGGAGCGTTTTTTTTGGCTCTGACATATTGTCTAAACTTTTTTTTAATGATTAAAAATTATTTTAATAATAAGCTTGTAATACAGACTTAAAGTTGTATATTTAATGCATCTTAATTATTAAGGGGAAAGAAACATGGCGGAGTTTCAATTAAAACATAGAGATACCAGCAAGCTGAGTGACTACATTGCTTACAAGATCACTCAGGTGTTGAAGTTTTGTCTCAATATCTTCTATGGCAAGAAGTACGCTAAGCGTGCTGTGATACTAGAAACTATTGCTGCGGTTCCAGGTATGGTTGCGGGTATGTTCAATCACCTTAAGGCACTGCGTCGTATGCGTGATGATGAGGGTTGGATTCGCGAATTACTGGATGAGGCAGAGAACGAGCGTATGCACTTAATGATCTTCCTTGATATTGCTAAACCAAGCTGGATCGAACGCTTACTAGTGCTGTTAGGGCAGGGTGTATTTATCGTGGTTTATAGTGTGCTTTACCTGCTTTCCTCTAAAATCGCACATCGTATCGTAGGTTATTTCGAGGAAGAGGCGTGTAAAAGCTACACCGAATACCTTGAGAAAATCGATAGCGGTATCGTTGAAAATGTCGATGCTCCAGAGATCGCAATTAAATACTATCAATTACCAGCTGACGCCAAGTTAAGAGACGTTGTTCTGCGTATCCGTGAAGACGAAGCCAAGCATAGAGACCGCAACCATGGCTTTGCAGACTCTTATCAAGCAAAAGACCTACCAGCACACCAAAGCTAATTCTTTTCAGGCCAATCTTAAGGTTGGCCTGACATCTCTACTTTTTTTTCAGGCCTACCTTAGGCTCCTCACCGCTGATCAATCGCTTTATATTTCCTTGGTGACGCCAAATGATAAGACAGCACAGCATAGCAACGGGTAAAGTGTACTGAGCTTGATAAGCCAGGTATAAAACGGAGCGACCAGTGCTGTAATTAGCGCAGCTAGCGACGAATAGCGGAATAGAAAAACCGCTGTTAGCCAAGTGCCATCAACATACCTGTCAGATCCCAGCCGATTGGCGCAATTGCCCCGATAGCCGTAGCCACTCCTTTGCCCCCTTTAAAGTGAAAGAAGATAGTAGATGTGGCCAATACAGGCAGCGATACCTATTAACCCAAGCATCACAGGATCGATATCGAGAAAGTAACCTGTCCAAACCGGATGATGCCTTTTGCCATATCGCAGAACAAAACCAAGAAGGCTGGGAGTTTCCCACCTATGCGCAGCACATTGGTAGCCCCTGGGTTGTTCGAGCCGGAGGTCCTAGGATCAGGCAGTTTGAATATGCGACAGATCAGCACGGCACTGGAAACTGAGCCCAATAGATAGGCGCAGATAATCATGATCAGTACCATTGCAGACATAGATATCCTTTACAATTTTGTCTCGGCCTGTCCACAAATCAGGATGATAGATGGACGCTGGATGTAGTATATTACGTTTTTTTCTTAATTGGGCTTATCCGACCTCAAACTTTAGCGGATGAGAGCAAGGAGCAGGGATATGATTCAAGACCGCGTATTTATTGAGCAGCTAGAGGTTATCACTACTATTGGGGTGTATGACTGGGAGCAAGAGATTAAGCAAAAGCTAGTGCTTGATATCGAAATGGCCCACGACAACACTAAAGCTGGTCTAAGCGATGACGTGAATGACGCCTTGGATTATTTCTCAGTGAGCCAAGCTATCTTGAAGCATATCGAAAACGGTCGATTCCTGCTGGTTGAGCGAGTAGCCGAAGAGGTTGCCGCTATCATAATGAATGACTTTAGCGTGCCTTGGGTGAAAATCCGTGTTCGCAAACCAGGCGCAGTACCACAAGCCGCTAGCGTGGGTGTGGTGATTGAGCGAGGAAGCCTGTGACTCGAGTCTACCTCGGCGTAGGTACCAATATAGATAGGCAGCGTCACGCTGTTGCTGCCGTCACTGAATTGAAAAAACTAGATGCTAATCTGCAAGTGTCTACCGTTTATCAATGCCCAGCCAGCGGCTTTGAAGGAGCTGAGTTCTTCAACTTTGTAGTAGGTCTAGACGTTTCTCTTGAGCTAGACCAACTCAGACAGCACCTACGCAACCTAGAGGTTCAATATGGACGTCCCTTGGATGCGAAGAAGAATAAAGACCGCACCCTAGATATCGATATTTTGTTGTTTGGTGAGGAGGTTTGCACCGATAAACCTCAGCTACCGAGAAGCGATATCTTTAAGTTTAATTTTGTTCTGCAACCATTGAAGGAGCTTTGTCCTGAACTGGTTATCCCAACTGACGGTCGCACAGTGGCACAGCTTTGGGAGCAGACTTTTGAATCCATCGGCGGAGATGCAAACCTCTCGCCTGTATCAATCTATTTTAAGTGATTAATAATTAATGAGTTATTTTGAAGCTTTTGTCTTGGCCTTGATTCAAGGTCTTACTGAGTTCTTGCCTATTTCAAGTTCTGCTCACCTGATCCTGCCTTCAGCTGTATTGGGCTGGGAAGACCAAGGGCTGGCATTCGACGTTGCGGTACACGTAGGTACCTTGCTAGCAGTTGTTATCTACTTCCGTAACGAGGTTGTTAGCCTGCTAAGAGCCTTCTTCGCATCTGTGTTTAAACAAGAGCACAGTAAAGAATCGAAACTGGCGTGGATGATCATCCTAGCAACCATTCCGGCGGGCCTTGCTGGCCTATTCCTGAATGACTTGATTGAGCTTTATCTACGCAGCGCTTGGGTGATCGCATGTACTACTATCATCTTTGGCTTGCTTCTGTGGTACGTGGATAAGACCTCAGCTTTGCGTGATGACGAGTATCAAACCACGTGGAAGAAATCTCTATTTATCGGTGTGGCTCAAGCGATGGCGATGATCCCTGGTACTTCTCGCTCTGGTGCAACCATCACCGCGGCTCTTTATCTTGGTTTTACCCGCGAAGCGGCGGCTCGCTTCTCTTTCTTGATGTCTATTCCTATCATCACCTTGGCGGGTGGTTACCTAGGTACTAAGCTAGCGCTTAGCCCAGAGCTATGCACCTTGGTGTGCTATCTACCGGTATTGCGGTTTCATTCGTGAGTGCTTATTTCTGTATTCACTACTTCCTAAAACTGATCTCTCGTATGGGTATGACCCCGTTCGTTATCTATCGACTCATTCTAGGTGTAGGTCTGTTTGCCTTCCTAATGACTCGTTAAGGGATAAAACAAGAAAGTGGCTCTAGGGCACTTTTTTGTACCTGCCACTCTTCTTTAACCCCTTGAATCGCATCGACTCGTCTTTGAGACAGCTGATCGCGGATGTCCTTGCCTTTAAAACCATCGGCTATGATTGATTGCACATCGACCTCGAGCGCGGCTTGATGGGCCTGCTTAAAGTAGTCTCGTTGTGGATAGTCGATATTTTCAAAACCAGAGCGACCGCGAGAATCGGCCATACAAGATAGAAGAACCTGTTCTAATCGCTCCGGCTTACGCCATACATCTAAGCTATCCAGCACCTTTAATACGGTTGCCGCCTTTAACTCTTGGGCTCTGTGTACGTTAGAGTGCTGAGCACAGACATTAAGAGCCAGCTGTTTAAATTGATTAGGGAGTCTTAAACGAGCACATAGCTTCTCGATTATCTTGAGGCCTGTGTGGCAATGCATCTTGTGGCTTGGCCACTCGCTTTGTGGTGTAACACCTTTGCCTAGGTCGTGCACCTGTGCAGCAAATCGCACCTCTTCAGACTGGCTCAACAAAGAGGCCTCTCTGGCCACCATCAAGGTGTGGATACCTGTATCTATCTCAGGGTGCCATTTCTCGGGTTGAGGTACACCAAACAGTTTGTCTATCTCGGGGATCACTTCTGCTAGGGCGCCGCAGTCACGCAATACTTGAAGAAATACTTCTGGATTCTTTGTGGTGAGGGACTTCTGCCACTCTTGCCAAACGCGTTCAGCAGTAAGGGTTTTGAGCTCACCAGATTCACTTATGGTCGCCATCAAGGCCATAGTCTCATCCGCCACCACAAAGCCAAGGTGATATAGCTTGGCGGCAAAGCGAGCCACACGAAGTACGCGGAGCGGGTCTTCGACAAAAGCCTCAGACACGTGTCTAAGCACTCGAGCTTCAAGGTCGTGTGCGCCGCCATAAGGGTCGGTCAGCTCTCCATTCTCATCTTCTGCGATAGCATTGATGGTGAGGTCACGCCTGATAAGGTCTTCCTCTAGGGTGACACCGGGGGAGAAAAAGCACTCAAAGCCAGTATAGCCAGCGCCGGATTTGCGCTCGGTGCGAGCAAGCGCGTGCTCTTCCTTGGTCTCCGGATGCAGAAAAACGGGGAAGTCTTTGCCTACTGCCTGAAAGCCTTTTTGTTGCAGTTCTTCTGGGGTCGAGCCCACCACAACCCAGTCTCTGTCGTAGTTTTTAATGCCTAGCAGCTTATCTCGAACTGCACCACCTACTAGATAGCGTCGCAAAATGTTAACCTTAATCGAATACCCTACATTAATTATGTTCAATGGTAGCTTGAGGCTAACTAGAAAAGAAGTGGAGTTAGGCTTCTCTTATGTATAAAGATTATTTTGGTTTTATTGAGGAGCCGTTCTCGATAGTACCAAGCTCTAGGTTCCTGTTTTTGAGCGCGCGTCATCGTGAGGCGTTGACACATCTGCAGATGGGGTTAGGTGGGGGCGGTGGCTTTGCCATGCTTACCGGTGAGGTAGGTACAGGTAAAACCACAGTGTCCAAGGCAATGCTGGCCAACTTGGAATCAAATTGGGTAGCTGGGCTTATCCTCAATCCGACCTTCTCTGAGATTGAACTCTTGGAGGCTATCTGCGATGAGTTCTCCCTTACCTATCAGCAGCCGACAACGCTAAAACAGCTCTCTCAGCTTCTTTATCAATATTTGCTAGAAAACCATCAGCAGGGTAAACAAACTCTGCTGTTTATCGACGAAGCCCAGCATCTTTCGCCTCAGGTACTAGAGCAGCTTCGCCTATTGACCAACCTTGAGACTGAGAACCATAAGCTTCTTAAGGTGCTCCTAATTGGTCAGCCGGAGCTTCAACATAAACTGCAAACCTCAGAGCTTCGTCAGTTGGCTCAGCGCATAACCGGCCGTTATCACCTACTACCATTGGTGGAAAAAGAGGTGGCGGACTATATCCAGTTTCGTCTGCACGTAGCTGGCTGTAATAAGAAATTATTCAGCCTAAGGCTATTCGCACCATTGCCAGTCAGACTCAAGGGGTGCCTAGGCTGATTAACCTAGTGTGCGATAAAGCACTTCACTACGCTATGCTCAGCCAAGCTCAAGAGGTGGATGGAAAACTGGCTACTCAAGCAAGCCAAGATATCCTCTCTTTTCAGGCTCCGAGTCTCCAATCTCAGCAGCAACAGGTGAAGAAGAGTGCTTTTCGGCCAGCTGTACTTACTCTGCTTTTAGCTTCTGTGGGTGTTGGCTTCACCGCCATGTCGGCTTGGCAACAGATGCATCGAGTTGAGGTGGAGAACAGTCAATTAGCTGAGCAACGTCAGCAGCAATTAGAAGCGAATCAAGCGATATCGCAGAAGGTGCAGGCGCAGGATAATCAGCTCAATGCTTTGATTGAGCGCAGTCGCTCTCCTATGGGGGCGATGCAATCTCTATATGCATTGTGGGGCTATCAAGCCTCTATCGTGGACTCTGATTGCCAAAACGGCACTCAAGCGCCATTTCATTGCTATCGAGCAATGCCTCTTTAGAGCAGGTAATTGCTTCCAATCGTCCTGTAGTACTGACCCTTTATCAAGAGGGGCTGCCATTCTTTGCTGTGTTTAGTCATATTGAGCAAGAAAGAGTTGAGCTCGTGCTTAATCAGCAGAGGGTAGAACTACCACTTGAGTGGCTTCGTGCTCACTGGCAGGGGGAGTTTAGATACCTGTGGTACAGCGAGATCACTGAGACCTTGAAGCTTAATAACAGTGGCGAGCAGGTTCGTCAGCTCGATAAGCTAGTTGCGCAGGTGCTCAATGCTGATCCTCTTAATACCTCTGTGTTTAATCAAGAGCTAAAGAGCAGGGTGACCATGTTCCAAGAGTGGCAAGGTCTCTCTGCCGACGGTGTGGCTGGAAGCCGCACTCTGCGCCAATTGGATAGGCTTACTACAACCAAAGCGCCAAGCCTACTTGGTCAGCGTAAGGAGGCGATGTAATGTCTCAGGTATTAAAGGCGCTGCAAAAATCACAGCAAGAGTATGAACAAGCACAGCTGGTGCGCACTCCTGTGATTGCCGAGCGACATAGTAAAAATAAAGACTCTGCGACCTCTTGGTTGTTAGTTGGAGCCGTGGGTATTTTAATCGGTGCTTCGGTTAAGTTTTATCTGCCTAATATGGGGAAACCCGTGGATGAGCTAACCTACCGCGCGGTAAGCACTATGGCAGAGAAGCCTGTTGCATTGGAGGTTGAGCCGATTGTGCAGCAGCCACTGGAATTAACCTTCCTAGATAGCCAAACTAAGGAGCTTGAGCCTCTACCGCGTATCACGCCCTCTATACCTGCTACTGTGGTGGCGTCAACGCCTTCGCGGCCGGAAGTTAAGCCGGAGCCAGTGACTGCACCTCACACTCAGAGTCCTGAGTGGAATCTATCTCAGCTCGACCTGAGTGGGTTGTCACCAGAGCTTGCAAGTCAGGTGTCGAGTATTCTTAAAGAGAGTCCAACCACGCCTGAGGAGCTTAGCGAGCAAGAAAAGCAAGATCAGTCGATTAAAGATCTCGAGACGCATTCCGGTGAATATCATGGCAAACTTCCTCCGCTGAATCTACAGACCCACATGTACGCCAGCAATCCGACTCATCGTTGGGTGAAGATTAATGGTCAGGAGTTGCAAGAGGGGAGTGCTACTGACAGTGGGGTTAAGCTGATGCAGATAGCACCTCGCTATGTAGTCATAGAATATCAGGGTGAGAAACTTAAACTGCCAGCTCTGTATGACTGGGCCGGATAATAAAAAAGCTGCCATAGGCAGCTTTTTTCAATTCATTTGGGGCTTATGCCCAGCCATTTGGTGACTTCTTACGACGAGGAATGATGTGAGGCAGAATCAAGCCAAACAGCAGACCAAGACCGGCAACACCACCACCGTACATGAAGTACTTCAGAAGTAGGTCTTCTTTTTGGGTATCAAGACGAGCACGTAGCGCACGAACTTCGGTTTGAGCCGCAGTCAGTTGGTCATTAACGTGCTTGTAGTTCTCTTCCATCTCAGCGATTTGAGTGTTACGTGCTTCTAGCGAGGTTACTAGGCTCTTTTGCTCGTTTTCCGCTTTCTGGTTAAAACCAGCAAGCTCTGCTTTTACTTCAGCAAGCTCTTTCTCTAGACGAGGCATACGTGTTGCACGACCTTCTGTTGCGCTTACGTACTTGCTCTCAACCCAGCCCTTACGACCGCGAGAATCAACAACTTCTGTGTAGCCACTGTTGCGGTTGGTTTGTACTGTGGTCACCTGATCACCAGCATTCACGCTACCAATAATACGGTACTGAGCGCTAGGGCCTGAGTGCATGTAGGTAAAAAGGTCGTCTGAGATGTAGCTGGTTTTCGCAAATGCGGGCGCGGAAAGCACGGCTGCCACTGCGATGAGGAAAAGTTTTTTCACTGTTCGTCCTTCGGAATTTTAAACGTTTTTTAGGAAGGGAGGCATCTTTACCGCATGCTCTAATCTATCCTTCCAAGATTGCTTAAATAGTAAGTAGATTCAAGGCGCCCTGCAACTAAAAGAGGGAGCTAAGCTCCCTCTATAACCTGAGATTGTCAAAAAATGACACCTGATTGACATTGATAATCAGAATAGTCGGATAAGGATCTCATAGAAGACAATCGCTAGGAAACCACCTGCTGGTAGGGTAACTACCCAAGAAACTACGATGTTGCGTACAACGCCTAAGTTCAGTGCTGCAATACCACGAGCAAAACCAACACCCAACACCGCACCTACTAGCGTTTGTGTAGTAGAGATTGGTAGACCAGTGCCCGATGCTAGAACTACGGTACTTGCGGTTGCTAGCTGAGCTGCAAAGCCACGGCTTGGAGTTAGTTCGGTAATACCAGTACCTACGGTAGACATAACCTTATGACCAAGAGTCGCCAGACCAACCACGATACCGATACCACCAAGAGGAAGAATCCACCAAGCGATACGAGTTTTCTCTTGGATTTCACCTAGGTTTTGAACGGTGGATACGATAGCCGATAGTGGACCGATCGCGTTTGCAACGTCATTAGAACCGTGAGCAAATGCCATCGCACAGGCAGTGATTACCATAAGTGTGCTAAATACGTTCTCTACGCCTGTAAAGCTGTGCTCATGGTTTTCATGGTCTAGCTTGAAACGCTTCTGGATATATAGGTAACCAAGACCCATAACTACTAGAGAAACCGCTGTTGCCCAGAACCATGCCTCACCGTTAGATAGGTGTAGGCCAACGTGCTTAAGGCCTTTCTTGATGGTTACTAGCGCGATAACGATAGTGGTTAGGAACATGTACACAGGAACGTAGCGTTTCGCATTCTCTAGTGGTCGTTCAGTGTTGAAGATAAACTTCTGGGCACTGATAAAGATGAAGTAAGCGAACAAACCGGAGATAAATGGCGTTACCACCCAACTACCCACGATACCTTGTACAGAACTCCAATCAACCGCTTCTGAGCCAACAGAAACTAGTGCGAAGCCAATGATGGCACCGATGATTGAGTGAGTGGTAGATACAGGCCAGCCCATGTAAGAAGCAAGCAGTAGCCAGGTACCTGCCGCTAGAAGAGCAGACATCATACCGAATACAAGTTGATCTGGATGTGCGGCGAACAGTGAGGTGTCGATAACGCCCTTACGAATGGTGTCGGTTACTTCACCACCGGCAAGGTATGCACCAGCGAACTCAAAGATCATAGCGATGATGATCGCTTGTTTTACAGTAAGTGCTTTAGAACCTACTGAGGTACCCATAGCGTTTGCGACGTCGTTGGCACCAATACCAACAGCCATCATAAAGCCAAATACTGCGGCAATAATCAGAATTAGTGTGCCGTAGTTAGCGAGAATATCCATGGAATTTCCTTTGGAATCTATGCAGGAAGAATAAGAATTAACTGCGAGCAATCATTAGCTCTAGACGCGCACATACGCGTTGAGCCTGATCGGCGATCGCACCTACCCACTCGAGGATCTTGTATAAGAACATCACATCAATTGGGTTGTAGTCGTTTTCAATGGCTCGTAAACCTTGGCGCAAATCAATCTGCATCTGGTCAGTATCGTCTTCGATACGATCCAATTCATCTATCATAGATTCCACTAGGTCGACTTCTCGACCCTTAAAGCCTGTTTCGAGTAACTCGTCTAGTTCATTGATAACCTTATGCATTTGACCCACAGCATCCAGGCAGCGGTTTACATAGGCTACAAAATCGATATACAAGTCTTCCGGAACAACCAGTTGGCGTCCCAGAACGCGACCGCATATGTCTTTGGCTAGGTTAGCTACCTTGTCTTGCTGAGTAAGCAGGTCTAGTAGGTCACCTCGGTCCATTGCCATAAATAGGCCGGTAGGAAGGTTTAAGCGGATTTGACGCTTTAGAACATCCGCATCTCTCTCAAGAGAAGAGATCTGCTGACGATATTCGGTGGCTTTATCCCAATCACAATTATTCGCAGCGTCGAAAAATTGCGGTAGTAAATTACAGCACTCGTGTACTTTAGCGACGTGTTGCTGCAGAGGCTTGATCGGTGATTTGGCGAACAAACCCATAATGGTATTTACTGGCATAGAAGCTTTGTCATTAAGTTGTCATGATGGAGTGTAACTATAATAGGTTTTCTTGTAATTTGAAGAGCAAAGCATAGTTTAATTGGCTCTATGTTTAGTTTTTAATCCTGATGATCTCCAATATAATAGAATAAATGGCCAGTAGTAGTGGTAAATATTGATCTCACTACGTATTTCACTTTTTGAAGCTACTTGCTGATAAAGGCAATTGGTCTTAATCTGCTAGTAACAATTTTGGTCTAGTTAGATCGACACTACGAGTACCCCATGGAAAATGAAATAGAGCTGAAATTTTTTGTATCTCCAGAATTTTCAGACGTTTTAAAACAGAAGCTTACTGAACAAAAAATCTTACAGCAGAATACCCGTGACCTGGGTAACACCTATTTCGATACACAAGATAACTGGCTCCGCCAACACGACACAGGAATGCGTATCCGTCGCTTCGATGATGTGTTTGTGCAAACGGTGAAAACCTCTGGTCGAGTTGTGGCTGGTCTTCATCAGCGTCCAGAGTACAACGCAGAACACACCAGCAACAATCCAGACCCTAGCCTACACCCAGATGATATCTGGCCTGAAGGGCGCTCTGTTGCTGAGCTAAGCGAACAGCTCACTCCTATTTTTGCTACCAACTTTAATCGTGAACTTTGGCTTGTCGGTATGGCTGATGGTAGTCAGGTGGAGGTAGTGTTCGATCAGGGAGAGGTGGTTGCTGGTGAAAATACCACTCCAATCTGTGAGGTAGAGCTCGAGCTTAAATCGGGTCAGACCGATGCGCTGTTTACTCTAGCTCGACAACTAAGTGAGGAAGGTGGGGTTCGTTTGGGTAACCTAAGTAAGGCTGCTCGCGGTTATCGTCTTGCTCAAGGTTATGAGGCAGTAAACCCCGCCCACTAGGTTTAGTGCAAACCCAAGCTCAAGATAGCGTTGAAGAGTGCTTTATCAAATCCCTAGAGCACGCGTTAGCTCACTGGCTTTATCATGAGCAAGCCTATGTTGAAGAGCCATCTATGGACTGTTTGCATGAGATTAGCCATGCTCTGAGCTTTGTGCGTCAGACCCTAGCGGTCTTTGCTGGCATTATCCCAAGCGTGCCAGTGCCATTGTGCGTCAAGAGCTTAAGTGGCTAGAGCAAGAGTTAGATTGGCTAAAGAATGCGGATTATCTGGATGAATTAACTGAAGATAAAGGGCACGCACTTCGCAAGCTAGATGCGCGCAAAGAGCTGGTTCAACGCCTCACAGAGATGCGTGATGAATTGCCATCTCATGAAGATATATTGGAGCTATTCCAATCGGCGCGTTACGCAGGCCTTATCTTAGACCTTAGCCGTTGGCTGTTAACCAAAGGGTGGCAACCATTCTTGGAAGAGAAAGCCAGCAAGACAATGGCCTCTAACGTTGTGCAGTTTTCTAAAGACCAGTTAGACCGCACTTGGGCTGAACTTCAGAGCTCATTTCCGATAGAGCAACCGTTGAGCGCACAAGATTACGTTAAAGAGCAATACCACCTTAATCGCAGCCTGTTTTCAGGCATCTGCTTCGCGGCGCTTTACGATCAAGAACTGCGTCAGGTATTTCGTTTGCCATGGGCCGATCTGGCTCAAGGTATTGACGACCTTCTTACCCTCGAAACCGTGCGTCCGCTGGTGGAAGAGTTTGAAGGCGATGAACAAGAGCAGCTACAGCGTTGGTTGGATAGACAACAGACCTCTATCTTACATGCCATGGAACAGACCCGAGCCATGTGTCTCGAGGTCGAACCGTATTGGAAAGCTTGAGCATTAGCAAAAGGTAAAGGTTTAGCGCTTGCCCAAGGGTAAGCGCTTTTTTATGCTAGAGAAAACTCAGTCGATTGGTGATGGAAAATGGAACAGGAAACGGCGTTTGAGCAAATAACCGAGAAATATCCGCAAGTTATTGAAACATGGAGTCCAGAGAGTCTGGAGCAATTAAAGCGAGTTACTGAATTCAGTCGCTTTATCACCGATAGGCTCGATGTCGATCCTGAGTTTGTTGAGCTTCTGCCGAGTATGCTAGCCGATGAGAGTCGATATGAAGACTATCGTGAGCGTTTAAAGGTTGAGCTCGCTGAGTGCTTTGACGAAAATGCATTGATGAAGAAGTTGCGTTTGTTTCGGCATCGCGAGTTAGCTTGGATCGCTTGGCGAGATATCAATGACCTAGGTTCAGTTGAACATAGCCTGCAGCATGTTTCTGAGTTGGCTGAAGCTATTATCTTTGAGACCTACGCATGGCATTACAAAGCTTGTTGTGCTCTTTGGGGCACTCCAACCAATGCTGAGGGTGAAGAGCAAGCACTACTGATCATAGGAATGGGTAAGCTAGGTGGTGGCGAGCTGAACTTCTCATCTGATATCGATCTTATCTTTACCTACCCAGAGAATGGTGAAACCGTCGGGGCAAGGCGCTCCATTGCCAATGCTCAATTCTTTACCCGTTTAGGTCAGCGCATCATTAAATCTCTAGACCAGCAAACTATTGATGGTTTTTGCTATCGCGTGGATATGCGACTGAGGCCCTTTGGTGATAGTGGTCCTCTAGTTATGAGCTTCGCTGCCCTAGAAGATTATTATCAAGAGCAGGGGCGCGATTGGGAGCGCTACGCCATGGTCAAGGCTCGAGTAATGGGGCGCGAGATGTATACGCAGTATCAAGAGCTGCGTCAAATGCTACGTCCATTCGTATTCCGTCGCTATATTGATTTCAGCGCTATCCAATCTTTGCGTCGCATGAAAAGCATGATAACGGCAGAGGTAAGACGTCGCGGTTTGCAGAATAATATCAAGCTCGGGCCAGGTGGCATTCGGGAGGTTGAGTTTATTGCCCAGGTATTCCAGCTTATTCGAGGAGGGCGGGAGCCGAGTCTAAGAGGGCGTGGATTGCTTCCAACTCTAGAGGCGATTAAAGAACAAGGCCTTCTCAAGCCAGCAGAAGTGGATGGAATGAGAGAGGCGTACTTGTTCCTGCGCAAACTCGAAAACTTGCTTCAGGCGGCAGAAGATAAGCAGACTCAAACCCTTCCTGATATACCAGAGAAGCAAGCAAGCCTAGCCAAGGTTATGGGCTTTGCAGACTATTCTGAACTGCTCGAGGCACTTCACGCTCATACCTCCCACGTTCATCAAGTTTTTGATGATTTGATTGGTGGTGAAGATGAGCAAGAGCAAGGCATTGAGCCCGTATTTATCGAATCATGGACGGTAGCGGCAGACAAACAAGCGCTAGAAACCATCTTTGATGAGGGGCAAGAGCGGTTAAAAGAAAAATCGGCAACCGAGCTTGCTGAGGTTCTGCATAGATTCAAGGGAGAACTTGGCAAGAAGACATTAGGTCCCCGTGGTCGCGAGGTGATTAATCACCTGATGCCAAAGGTACTATCCAGCATCTGGGCGCACCCAGAAGGTGAGTTCGGTCTTGAAAGAGTATTGAGTGTGTTGTCAAAGATCATCACGCGAACCACCTATCTTGAGCTGTTGGATGAACACCCAGCGGCCCTTGAGCAGTTGGTGCGCCTGTGTACTGCGAGCCCGATGATTACTGAGCTCCTAGGCAAATACCCAATCCTACTGGATGAGCTTCTAGACCCGCAGCAGCTGTATCGTCCAGTAGAACTAACAAGTTATCGAGCTGAGCTTGGAGAGTACCTAGCTCGCATTCCGGAAGAAGATATGGAGCAGCAGATGGAGGCGCTGAGACAGTTCAAGCAGACCTGTATCTTGCGTATTGCTGCTGCTGATATTGCGGGCGTGCTTCCCGTGATGAAGGTGAGTGATCACCTGACCTATCTAGCCGAGGCGATAGTAGAGCAGGTGGTGAATCAAGCTTGGTCTCAGATGAAGGCTAAATACGGTGAGCCTAACCATCTCAGTGAAGGTAAAGGCTTCTCAGTATTGGGTTATGGCAAGGTTGGTGGCTGGGAGCTCGGCTACAACTCTGATCTGGATGTGGTGTTTGTACACGACTGTCCAACCTCATCCATAACCGATGGTGAAAAGTGCATCGACGGCAGGCAATTCTATCTAAGGCTTGCCCAGCGTATCATTCATCTATTTTCTACCCGCACCGCGTCAGGCATCTTGTATGAGGTGGATACTCGCCTGAGACCGTCTGGCGCTTCAGGACTGATGGTGAGTCCTATCGAAGCCTTCGAGGAGTACCAACAGACTGAAGCTTGGGCATGGGAGCATCAAGCCTTGGTCCGAGCAAGAGCTATTTATGGCTCCGATGCACTGGTTTCTGCGTTTAATGAAGTGCGTCATAAGGTGCTACAGCAAAGCCGAGATAGCGAAGCACTGAAAAAAGATGTGCTCGAAATGCGCGAGAAGATGCGTGACCACCTCGGTGGCAAAAAGTCTGAGCGCTTTATGCTTAAGCAAGACCAAGGTGGTATCACAGACGTCGAGTTTTTAACTCAGTATTGGGTGCTTAACTTTAGCCATACCAACCCGGCACTGACGGTTTGGTCGGATAATGTTCGTATCCTTGAAAGCATGGTTGAGGAAGGATTACTGGAAAAAGAGCAAGCCTCGAATCTAACTTCTGCCTACACCCAGATGCGAAATGAGATTCATAGACGCATCTGCTCAATCTTGATGCCGATGTTGCCCTGAATAAGTATCAGCAAGAGCGAGAGTGGGTGAGCCACGCATGGCAAGAGTGGATGCTTAACTGACAGAAAACTGAATGAATAGCACTAAAAGTCAGTGAGTTAGCTGTGCTAGAATTGAAAGCAAATTTTACACTTCGGAGTAACTATGAAACCGATTCTTCCCGACTACAGTGATGCGGGTGTACTTATCGTTGGCGATGTAATGCTAGATCGCTACTGGTACGGTCCGACGGGACGAATTTCTCCTGAGGCTCCAGTGCCTGTGGTGAAAGTAGAAAATAACGAAGAGCGCCCTGGTGGTGCTGCCAACGTTGCAATGAATATCGCAGCTCTTGGTGGCTCTACTCACCTGGTAGGCTTAACGGGTATCGATGAGCCAGCACGCGTTCTAACGGAGAAGCTATCGGCTCTTAAGGTTAACTGCGATTTTGTATCGCTTCCGGATTACCCAACCATTACCAAGCTTCGCGTGATGAGCCGTGGGCAACAGCTTATCCGTTTGGACTTTGAGGACAAATTTAGCGATATCGACGAAGCGGCGGTTCTATCTCGTATGGACTTATCTCTAGATAAGGTAAAAGCGGTAATCCTTTCGGATTATGCAAAAGGTGCACTGGAACACTCAAAAGCTATGATTGCTAAGGCTCGCGAGGCTGGTGTTCCTGTGTTTATCGATCCTAAAGGGGCTGATTTTGAGCGTTATCGCGGTGCGACACTGCTTACTCCTAACATGAATGAGTTTGAGCATGTCGTTGGAGCGGTGAACAGCGATGAAGAGCTAGAGCAAAAAGCCCGTGAATTGGTTGAGAAGTTTGACCTTGAGGCACTGCTAGTGACTCGCAGTGAGCACGGCATGACGCTTATTCCTCGTGATGCTGATGTGTTCCATCTGCCTACGCAAGCGCAAGAAGTGTATGACGTAACTGGTGCTGGCGATACAGTGATCTCTGTACTTGCTGCTTCTGTTGCAGCTGGTAAACCGCTAGAAGAGGCATGTGCACTGGCTAACGCTGCAGCAGGTGTAGTAGTTGGTAAGCTAGGGACATCTACTCTTTCTACTATCGAGCTTGCGGAAGCAGTACACGGTTCTCAAGACACCGATTATGGCGTGATCGCCGAGCAGGCTCTAATCGAGGCTGTACGTAAGGCGAAGGCTAAAGGTGAAAAGGTGGTGATGACCAATGGTTGTTTCGATATCTTGCATGCAGGTCATGTCTCTTACCTAAATCATGCCGCTGAACTTGGCGATCGCCTGATTGTTGCGGTAAATACCGATGATTCAGTTAAGCGTTTGAAAGGTCCTGCGCGTCCAGTAAATCCTACTGATCGTCGTATGGCTGTTCTTGCGGGACTTGGCGCAGTGGATTGGGTGGTGCCTTTCTCTGAAGATACACCGCAACGCTTGATTTCTGAGGTTCTGCCTGATCTTCTAGTTAAGGGGGGGACTATAAGCCTGAAGAGATTGCTGGTGGTAAAGAAGTAATTGTAGCTGGTGGTAAGGTTGAGGTGCTTAACTTTGAAGAGGGTGTTTCTACCACAGAGATCATCGAGGCTATCAAAGGCGATAAGCACTAGTTCACTCAAAGTAGCGAACATAAAAAAGGATGGCTGTGCCATCCTTTTTCGCATCTAACGAACAGTGATTAGCTGTTTTCTTCCGCTAGCGGATCTGAGGTTGCTCTCATCAAGCCTTGGTTGATATCTAGGATATCTTGCTCGCTAAGATACCTACCGCTTGTTTTAGCTGAAGTACGCTGATGATGTAGTTGTAGCGCGCATCCGATAGGTTACGTTTTGCTTCAAACACACGACGGGTGAAGTCAAGAACGTCAACGATGGTACGTGAACCTACTTCATAACCAGTTTCAACTGCAGCAAGTGCAGATTCAGCTGAGATAAGAGATTGTTCGAATGCCTTGATAGAGCCGATGGTTGCATCAATGTTGTTGTTCGATGCACGCACGGTTCGTACTACTGAGCGGTATGACGCTTCTAGGTCTTCACTTACTGCAACGTAGTTGTACTCTGCCTGCTTAACCTGAGCGGTAGTATTACCACCTGTGTACAAAGGCACAGATAGGTTAATACCTAGGTTGTAGTTGGTGTCGTTGATGTCAGATGTACCATTTAGCTCGCCGTTAGCGTAACCAGCACTTGCATCAAAGGTTAGAGAAGGTAGGTGACCAGAACTAGCAAGCTTGATGTTGTCACGTGCGATGTCTTGGTTGATACGTGCAGCTAGTAGGCTCAGGTTTTGAGTTTGTGCCTGCTCTACTAGTTCATCAGTAGACTTGTCAGATGCAGATGCGGAGAAGCGGTTTACATCAAGTACGTCTAGGTTTTGATGACCTTGGCCTGTGATCTCACGCAGTGCTTCATAGCTGTTTACAAGGTCGTTCTTTGCAGTAACCTCAGCAGCTAGAACGCTATCGTACTCAGCCTGTGCTTCGTGTACGTTAGTGATCGCCGATAGACCTACCTCAAAGCGTTGTTTCTCTTGGTCAAGTTGACGCTCAACCGCTTTCTTCTCGGCTTGAACAAATTCTAAACCGTCTTGTGCACGCAGTACCTCAAAGTATGCAGTAGCAACTCGTAAGATCAGGTTTTGTTGTTGTGCAGCGTACGCAGAATCTTGTTGGCGAGCACTTTTTTCAGAGGTCTCTAGGGTTACCCAGCTAGAACGTTGGTATAGCTCTTGGCTTAGACCGATACCAGCAGTAAATGCGTTGGTCTCTTCGCCAAAGTAGCCTTCGCCGATGTTATAACCTGCAGTCAAAGAGATTTGTGGAAGCAAAGGGGCTCTTGCAGATGAAACTGCTTCGAATGCGGCGTCACGTTGCGCAGCAGATCGTAGCAATTGAGGATCATTGTCTATAGCTTGCTTGTATATTTCAGACAGATTTTCTGCCGATGCTGAAATAGAAAGTGTTCCAAGCGAAGCTGCAATCAGAACAGACAGCACTTTTTTCATTTTTTTAACTCTTTCCTGCTACTGAGTTTATGGATCTTGGTTAAGTTGAAAGATTGTACATCTAATTACTTAGCATACTACCAAAAGCTACTAAAACTCTAATATTACATGCGCTTGCTCAAAACTTTTACAGAGCTCTCAAAAAAATAGTAACTTTTATTATCTATGTTGAGTAACATGGGTGTTTTCTGTTCTCTAACAAGGATATGGATAAATATGTCTAAACCTAGCAGCTACCCAAGCTACAGCAATCAGGATGTTGAAATCATAGAACAGGAAACCCTATATCAAGGCTTCTTCAAGATGGTTAAGTATAGGTTTAGGCACAAACTGTTTGAGGGTGGCTGGAGCGATATAGTTCAACGTGAGTTGCTAGAGCGTGGACATGCGGTCGCAGTCCTGCCTTATGATCCAGTGGCAGACAAGGTGATCATGGTAGAACAGATAAGGGTGGGAGCCCTTGAGCAGGCTAGACCTTGGCAGCTTGAGATAGTCGCTGGTATGTTGGACAAAGACGGTGAATCAGCAGAAGAAGTCGCACAGCGTGAAGCCTTTGAAGAGGCGGGACTTGAGCTGAGTAATATTCAGCATATTTCTGGCTATTACCCATCTGCTGGTGGCTGCTCTGAGCGCTTGGAACTCTATATCGGCCAGGTTAACGCTCCTGAACAAGGCGGTGTATTTGGTGTCGAATCTGAGAACGAAGACATCAAAGTACACATTTTGACCAGAGAAGAAGCCTATGAGTTGGTTAAAAATGGTACAATTGAGAATGCAGCTTCCATTATCACCTTGCAATGGTTGATGCTGAATCATCAACAAGTGAGAACGTCATGGCTAAACCGTTAGCAGAAAGAGAGTATCACGTAGACTTTGCAGGTCTTATGCGTCTGTATGAGACCAATTATGCAAAGCTAAACGCCTTACTGCCCGTTAATCATGATGAAGGGGATACTAGAACCTACCAAGTTCAGTCTCAGGTATATCAAATCAATGTCATAGAAGTGACGCGATATACCACCTTGGTGGATGTTTTTCAGTGTGATCAAGTTCCCATTTTTCCACTTCCGCATATGACAGTGCGCCTTTATCACGATGCTAAGGTTGCAGAAGTATGTGCAAGTGAAAAAATGAAAGTTATACATGCACGATATGACTACCCCAACTCAAAAATGATGCAAAAAGATGAAAAGCATCAGTTAAATCAGTTTCTTGGGGACTGGCTGACTTTCTGCCTAAAAATGGGCATCAGCCGAGAGCCACTATTGTAGGCTCGTGACAACATAAAGAATTGGAAAGAAAAAAGTGGAACCGCGAATAGTTGAGACAGGTGAATCTGTCCAATTAGTACAAATTACTGATACACACCTATTCGAAGACAGTGAAGGGACCTTGCTGAGTGTAAATACCGAGCATAGTTTCCATGCTGTTGTTGAGGACGTTATCAGCAAAGAATTGGCCTTCGATGCGATTATAGCCACCGGTGATATCTCGCAGGATCACACGGCGGCTTCGTATGAGAAATTTGTTGAGGGGATAAAACCCCTCGTGAAGCCATGTTTCTGGCTTCCAGGTAATCATGACTACAAGCCGAGCATGGGCTCGGTACTGCCGAGTGCACAGATACAAGCGTGCAATCATTTCCTGGCTGGTGAAAAGTGGCAGGTTATTCTGCTAGACAGTCAAGTGACCGGGCTTCCCCATGGTTACCTAGAACAAGAACAGTTAGCTTACCTCGACGATAAGTTGGCGGAGTACTCTGAACGTCATAGCCTAGTACTTTTGCATCACAACCCACTGCCTATTGGTAGTGCGTGGCTCGATCAGCATAAGCTACAGAAAGCTGTTGAGTTCTGGCAGGTTCTAGATCGTCACAAAAACGTGCGAGCTGTTTTGTGTGGACACGTACACCAAGAGTTTCAGACCGAGCATCATGGCGTTCAGGTATTGGCTACACCATCGACCTGTATCCAGTTCAAGGCCAACAATGACGAGTTTGCCTTGGATAACCTGTCTCCAGGATGGCGTCATTTGAGCTTACATAGCGATGGCAGCATAGAGTCCAAGGTGTATCGCTTACCCGATGGTAGCTTTGTGCCAGATTTTGAGGCGGAAGGCTACTAGTTAGATAACAAACAATAGTCAAGCGGCGTTTATGCCGCTTTGTTGGTTTTAAAGGGAGCTAAACTTGCAATCTAAACCCTCACTCTTGCTTTATCTGCACGGCTTTAATAGTTCTCCGCTATCTTTGAAGGCGGAGATCATCAAGAAGTATTGCGCTGAGCACAGACCAGACATTACCTTTATCTCGCCCCAACTGCCTGTTCATCCTCGCCCTTGCTTCGAGTTACTCGAAGAGATAGTTGCGAAGTACAAATCGGACTATCAGATAGCCCTAGTGGGCAGCTCTCTTGGTGGCTATCTCGCCACTTGGCTCAACAGTAAATTTGGTTTTAAGGCTGTCGTGGTTAACCCGGCTGTGCGCCCCTATGAGCTTTTGCAGGATTATCTTGGTCCACAAGAGAACCCTTATACGCAGCAGAAGTACTTGCTTGAGCAGTCTCACGTTGAAGACCTGAAGACTATCGATGTAGCCGAGCTTAATAACTCGGCCGACTTCTGGCTATTACAACAAACAGGCGACGAAGTGCTCGACTACCGCCAAGCGGTCGAAAAGTATCGAGGTGCCAAGCAGACGGTTGAAGAGGGAGGCGATCACAGCTTTGTAGGATTTGAGCGCTACGCTAGCCAGATAGTGGATTTTTTACAGCTTTAACCCTCTTTTGTTCGATATATCAACAAACCTCATGCTTTTTGCCCTCGAAGTGTGCTGAAACTTGACAGAAAAGCTTGTGCGCCAGAGTATGATAGAGAATCTTTCTGCGCTAATAATCATGACTCGGACTGGTTTGAACAAAAGGAATTTAGCAAACACCGAGGCATATGCTCTTGCTCAGCGGAACCTATTGCCCATTTTCTTCGGGCCTGATGCAAGACTATTTCAAGAGTAAAATTTCAGAATATGACAGAACAATATAATGCTGGAGCGATAGAAGTCTTAAATGGCTTGGAGCCTGTTCGTCGTCGCCCAGGGATGTATACCGATACGGTTCGACCGAACCACTTGGGGCAAGAGGTTATCGATAACAGTGTCGATGAAGCGCTTGCTGGCCACGCCTCCAAGGTACAAGTAATCCTTCATGCCGATCAGTCTCTCGAGGTTATCGATGACGGCCGAGGTATGCCCGTTGATATCCACCCTGAAGAGAAGGTATCCGGTGTTGAGCTTATCCTATGTAAGCTGCATGCTGGCGGTAAATTCTCCAATAAAAACTACCAGTTCTCTGGTGGTCTTCACGGCGTAGGTATCTCGGTAGTAAACGCTCTTTCTAAGCGTGTTGAGGTGACGGTACGCCGCGATGGACAGGTGTATGAGATAGCCTTCGAACATGGCAACAAGGTTCAAGAGCTTGAGGTTACCGGTACTTGTGGTAAGCGCAATAGCGGAACCAGCGTACATTTCTGGCCAGATGCCAAATACTTCGACTCAGCTAATTTTTCCGTAACTCGCTTGGTAAACAACCTGCGTGCTAAAGCGGTACTTTGTCCAGGTCTAGAGATCACCTTTAGCGATAAGGTGAATGGCAAAGAGCACAAGTGGTATTACGAGAGTGGTCTAAAAGATTACCTAGCCGAAGGTGTGAAGGGCTATCCAGTTCTTCCAGAGTCGCCATTTACCGGCCAGTTCTCTGCGGAAACTGAAGCTGCTGACTGGGCCATTATCTGGCAGCCAGAAGGCGGTGAGATGATCACCGAGAGCTATGTAAACCTTATCCCAACAGCGCAAGGCGGTACCCATGTAAACGGTCTTCGCCAAGGTTTGTTGGATGCTATGCGTGAATTCTGTGAGTTCCGTAATCTATTGCCACGCGGTGTGAAGCTAACGGGTGACGACGTATTCGAACGCTGCTCATACGTGCTATCTATTAAGATGCAAGACCCTCAGTTTGCAGGTCAAACCAAAGAGCGTCTCTCTTCTCGCCAGTGTGCGGCTTTTGTTTCTGGTGTAGTAAAAGATGCCTTTAGCTTATGGCTAAATGAAACCCCGCATATTGCTGAGCAACTTGCTGAAGCCTGTATTGCCAATGCTCATCGCCGTATGCGTGCAAGCAAAAAAGTAGTGCGTAAGAAGGTAGCTTCTGGTCCGGCATTACCGGGTAAGCTTACCGACTGTTCTGTGCAAGACCTGAACCGTACTGAGCTTTTCCTAGTGGAGGGTGACTCGGCGGGTGGTTCTGCTAAGCAAGCACGTGATCGTGAATTCCAAGCGGTAATGCCACTTCGCGGTAAGATCCTAAATACATGGGAAGTATCGGCGGATCAGGTATTGGCTTCGCAAGAAGTGCACGATATTTCTGTGGCTTTGGGTATCGACCCAGACTCAGAAACCTAGACGGACTGCGCTACGGTAAGATCTGTATCCTAGCGGATGCGGACTCGGATGGTCTGCATATCGCAACCCTGCTGTGTGCTCTGTTTACCCGTCATTTCCGTGCTTTGGTTAATGCTGGTCACGTGTATGTGGCTATGCCGCCTTTGTATCGTATCGACTGTGGTAAAGAGGTCTTCTATGCCCTAGATGACGATGAGAAAGAAGGCATTTTGGAGCGTCTTAGTAAGAAGCGTGCCAAGATCAACGTTCAACGATTCAAAGGTCTGGGTGAGATGAACCCGCTTCAACTGCGTGAGACTACCATGGATCCAAATACGCGTCGTCTGGTGCAATTGACTATCGACGATAGCGACCAAACCATGGAGATGATGGACATGCTGCTTGGCAAGAAGCGAGCAGATGATCGTCGCCACTGGCTACAGAATAACGGCGACTTGGCAGAGGTATAACAATGTCTAACGAGATTACATATGACGGCGTTGAACAGTTGCCAATGCGCAAGTTTACTGAAGACGCCTATTTAAACTACTCAATGTACGTAATCATGGACCGTGCATTGCCTTATATCGGTGACGGTCTAAAGCCGGTTCAGCGACGCATCATCTATGCAATGTCTGAACTGGGTCTGAGTGCCTCAGCTAAATATAAGAAATCAGCACGTACCGTAGGTGACGTGTTAGGTAAATATCACCCGCACGGTGATTCCGCCTGTTACGAGGCCATGGTATTGATGGCGCAGCCATTTACCTATCGCTACCCTTTGGTAGACGGTCAGGGTAACTGGGGTGCACCGGATGACCCTAAGTCGTTCGCGGCGATGCGTTATACCGAATCTAAGCTGTCTAAGTTTGCTGAGGTTCTACTGGGCGAACTTGGTCAGGGCACGGTTGAGTGGCAACCAAACTTCGATGGTTCGATGAAAGAACCAATGATGCTGCCGGCTCGTCTGCCACATATCCTACTAAACGGTATTACAGGTATCGCGGTAGGTATGGCTACCGACATCCCGCCACATAACGTGCGTGAAGTAGCGGATGCTGCTGTTGCTCTGATTGACAATCCAAAGTCCGAGCTTGCGGATGTAATGCAACATGTGCAGGGCCCAGATTATCCAACAGAGGCTGAGATCATCTCGCCAAAAACGGATATCGAGAAGATCTATCGCACCGGTCGCGGCTCTATCAAGATGCGTGCTGTCTGGCACAAAGAAGGCAGTGAGATTGTTATCACAGCGCTTCCGCATCAGGTGTCTGGCTCTAAACTTCTAGAGCAGATTGCAGCGCAAATGCGTGCCAAGAAACTGCCTATGGTGGATGACCTGCGCGATGAGTCGGATCACGAGAACCCAACCCGCATTGTAGTAGTACCTCGCTCGAATCGAATTGATTGCGATCAGCTGATGAATCACCTGTTTGCTTCTACCGATCTTGAGAAGAACTATCGTGTGAACCTAAACATGATAGGTTTGGATAAGCGCCCACAGGTTAAGGGGTTGGTACAGATCCTGTCTGAATGGATCGAGTTCCGTCGTCAAACCGTGCGTCGTCGCCTGCAATACCGTCTAGACAAGGTTCTGGCTCGTTTACATATCCTTGAAGGTTTGCTGATTGCTTATCTCAACATCGATGAGGTTATTGAGATCATCCGTAATGAGGACGATCCAAAAGCTGAATTGATGAAACGTTTTGGGCTTTCTGAGATCCAAGCTGATGCCATCCTAGATACCAAACTTCGTCAGTTAGCCAAACTGGAAGAGTTTAAGATCCGCGGTGAGCAGGAGGAGCTCGAGAAAGAGCGTAAGCAGCTTGAGCTTCTACTCAGCTCTGAGCGCCGTCTGAATACTTTGATCAAGAAAGAGATCAAGGCGGACGCAGACAAGTATGGTGATGATCGCCGCTCACCAATCATCGAGCGTGCCGAGGCGCGTGCATTGACTGAAAAGGACCTGCTACCAAGCGAGCCAATTACGGTTGTGCTTTCTGAGAAGGGCTGGATTCGTCACGCCAAGGGCCATGAAGTGGATGCCTCTACCCTAAACTACAAGTCTGGTGATAAATACCTGGCTTCTGCACGAGGTAAGAGTAATCAGCAGGCGGTGTTCCTCGGCTCTGATGGTCGAAGCTATGCCCTTGAGTCTCACTCATTGCCATCGGCGCGTAGTCAGGGTGAACCTATTACGGGTCGTTTGAATATCTCCACTGGCACCACCATACGTCAAGTGTTGATGGGTGAAGACGATCAGCTATGGCTAGTGGGCTCTGATGCTGGCTATGGGTTTGTGTGTAAGGGCAATGACCTAGTATCGAAAAACCGTAGTGGTAAAGCGCTAGTGAATCTTCCGCAGGGTGCTGAGATCATGCAACCGAGTCAGATTGCAGACCTTGACCAAGATGAGATTCTTGCTATCACTAACCAAGGCCGCATGTTGATGTTCCCTATTAAAGACCTGCCACAGCTTGGTAAAGGCAAGGGTAACAAGATCATCAATATCCCATCGGCGAAGGCTAAGTCTCGTGAAGAGGTACTGTCTCACTTAGCAGTAGTGCCTGCAGGAGCCTCTATTACCCTGTTTGCAGGTAAGCGTAAGCTCGGTTTGAAGCCTTCAGACTTGGAGAACTTCCGTGGTGAACGTGGCCGTCGAGGCTCTATGCTACCAAGGGGTCTACAGCGTGTAACCGCTATAGAGATAGACCAAGAGTAAAAACGAAAATGGAGCCAATTGGCTCCATTTTTTATTCCATTACCGTGCGAGTGTCTTCGCCTACCGTCACAGGTATAGTCACTTGTTTACCATCTCGAATCACTAAGATATTTACCTCAGCACCGGGTCTGGCATCAGTGATGGCGTCCATCACGTTCTCACGATTATCTGCAGTTGTATCACCAATCTTCACAATAACATCTCGAGGCTTGATACCGGCAACGTCAGCAGGGCCATCTTTTTCCACACGAAGCACAACAATGCCACCGGTGAAGTTCCCTAGTAGGAGTCGGTTTGTCATACGGCTAATATCTTGTCCATCCACCCCTATATAGCCACGGATTACGCGACCATCGGCGATGATCTTATTCATGATCTTGCGAGCCAACTGGGATGGAATAGCAAAAGAGATACCATAGGTCTCAAGGTCAGTAGCCTGCTGGAAAGAGGCGGTATTGATACCCACTAGCTCGCCTTGAGTATTTACCAAAGCGCCACCTGAGTTACCCTCGTTGATTGCTGCATCGGTCTGGATAAAGGCTTGTCTGCCATCACTGCTGATAGACGAACGACCCGTTGCTGAGATAATGCCGAAGGTTGTGGTTTGGCCTAGGTTATACGGGTTACCGATAGCCAGTACTACATCACCGACTTTAGCTGTGTAGTCTGGATTTAGTGGGATAACCGGAAGATCAGGCAGGGATATTTGCAGCACCGCAATATCTGTTCTCTGATCTTGACCGATAAGCTGTGCGCTAGCGATGCGTCCGTCTTGCAGTGCAACGATAACCTGATCGGCTTTAGCTATAACGTGGTAGTTGGTAATGATATAGCCTTTGTCATTCACGATTACCCCAGAGCCGAGTCCTTGGGTTTTAAGCTTGCTACGGTCATCTTCTGAGTATTGGCGGCTATAGATATTTACTACCGCAGGAGCGGCGCGACGCACGGCGGTGTTAAACGAGATAGGTGAATCTTGAGCGATTTCTATCTTGGCTGGTGCATTATTTGGCAGGAGATTACTACGCAATTCGGGTACCACGGCGATAACCAAGGCAGCTGCGAACAATCCAAGAAGAGTGGAGCGTAATAGAAATTTAAGCATATGTATCTCGACAAACCAGCGCGAGACTTAAGCATAACACTCTCTTTTAATTAAACAAAAGGGAAGCTCCTTGGCTTCCCTCTCTTATAAGTACAGTGAATAGTTATCTTACGACTATCACTATCTTGCGGTCATCACGCTGCACGTTTAACGCCAATACGTCACCGGCTTTTTCCACTACCTTGCGGAATTCACCTAGGTTGGACACTCGCTGACGGTTCACACCAACGATAATGTCGCCAGCTTGCAGTTGATAAGATTGAGCCGGAGAACCCTCGGCTACCGAGGTGACCTTCACCCTTTAGTCTCGTCATTCTTACTAGTATTGCTTAGCTCAGCACCTGATAGCCCTTTGTGGATCTGTTCAGCTTTAGCTTGCTGCATCTGAGACTCACCCAAGGTAACATCGAAATCCTTCTTATCACCGTCACGGATAACGCCTAGAGTGATTTCCTTACCTGCACCTAGAGTAGCTACTTTGGCGCGCAGTTCGCTGAAGGTGTTGATGCTTTTACCGTTTAGAGAAACGATAATATCACCCGCTTGCAGACCCGCTTTCTCGGCAGCACTGTCAGGCATTACCTGATTGACGAATGCCCCCTTACTGGATTCATAGCCTAGCGCTTCAGCAAGCTCGGAGGTGATCTCTCCACCTTGAACGCCAAGCATACCTCTCTTCACTTCACCATGTTGAATAATCTGATCGGTCAGGTTTTTCATCATATTGGAAGGGATGGCAAAGCCGATACCTACGTTACCGCCATTAGGACCAAGGATGGCGGTGTTGATGCCGATAAGTTCGCCATTTAGGTTTACTAGAGCGCCACCCGAGTTGCCGCTGTTAATAGCTGCATCGGTTTGAATAAAGTTCTCTAGATTCTCGAGGTTTAGGCCGCTTCGACCTAGAGCTGAAACAATACCTGAGGTAACGGTTTGTCCTAGGCCAAACGGGTTACCGATGGCTACTGTAAAGTCACCCACGCGAAGCTTGTCTGAATCGGCAAGCTTAATCTGAGTTAGGTTCTTAACCTTCTTCTCTAGTTTGAGAAGAGCAACGTCGGTCATCTGGTCACCACCGACCAACTCAGCATCGTATTCACGACCGTCGGTAAGCTGAACCTTGATGGTGTTAGCACCGTTGATCACATGATAGTTAGTAACGATATAGCCCTTATCGGCATCGATAATAACGCCTGAACCTAGCCCTCTAAATGGACGCTCACGGACTTGATCTGCTGGGAATTCATCGCCGAAGAAGAAGCGAAAGCTCTCTGGGATTCGTTGTCTTGAAACTTGGGTGCCCTCGACAGCAATGCTGACAACGGCAGGGGAAACTTGCTCTAGCATAGGCGCTAGGCTAGGTAATGCTTGCCCCTCAACTTGAGTAGGCAAAGCGGCACTGGCATGCAGCGGCGTGATGATTGAACTTAAGCTTAAAGCAACGACTGATAGAGCCAGCAAAGGTTTTTTCATCATAAACTCCTTTCACGATTAAACCTCGAATCGCCCGAAAAGTGATTCAAAAGGGCGTCAGGGGCTGTGCATATATGGAGGTTTTCTTTGCTCGCAAGACTCGAACAAAATCCCTTTCCAAATCGTTTACAGCTCCCTTAGGTGTACGAAGAAATATGACACAAAAAACCAGTGCCAGTTCCATTTTTACTTAACTTTTTGACGCTTGAAGCATCAATCTAAAGTTGCACAAAAGTTAGCCTAGGTGGCTTTTACTGCCTCAGGTGCTTTTAAAATTACCTTTTCTTCTTCCTTCAACATGCCTGTTGCGCCGTTGGCATAGTCTTTTGGTTGAGCATCCGCTTCTGGCTTAGATGTATCGTCTTGCTTGGCTTCGATGCGCTTAGCAAACGGGTTATCTTGCTCTGGAAGGTTTGGCAGTAGGTCGTTTGAGGTCTTCGCCATATGCTCATAAAGCTTGCGATACTCTTTGCCAGGTTGTCTAGCATGTTCGCCGTTTCAGAGAAGTGATCGTTGAGATCTTGGCGCTGTTGTTCGAGCTCGAACTTAGAGGTTTCTAGCTCTTTTTGAAGCTCTTTTTGCTTCTGATATTGTGGGGTAGTAATGCGAGAAATGATAATTCCGATGATGATTCCCGCGAATAGGCCGATGATTGCATAAATCCAAGGCATAGTCGTTCCTTTTGTTATTTTGTTAACAACTGAGTTACCGTGCGCTTACACCTTAACCCACCTCATGTTACTATGAGAAGCCCTACCAATAAAGAACCCAGTCTTCACTTATTGATACCTATGACACCTTTACAAAAATACCAACAAGACATAGACATTCATGGTTTTCAGTATGACTCTGAACAATATAAAGCAGTTGAGGCTTTTGAACACCTTTATCAACGCTTTGTTACCTTTCAACATAGCAGACCTGAAAAGCCAACGGGATGGAAGGCTTGGTTCAGTAAGCCAGAACTAATAGAAGCGCCACAGGGGTTATACGTCTGGGGTGGGGTAGGGTAGGGGCAAAACCTATTTGATGGATAGCTTTTATGATCTCTTGCCGACTAAGCGAAAGGTACGGATGCACTTTCACCGCTTTATGTATCGTGTACACGATGAATTAAAGCACTAGACAAGCAGAGTGATCCGCTTGAGGTAGTTGCCGATAGATTTAAGCAAGAGACAGACGTTATCTGCTTTGATGAGTTTTTTGTGTCGGATATCACCGATGCCATGTTGCTAGGTACTTTATTCCAAGCTCTGTTTGCTCGAAACATTATGCTAGTGGCAACCTCGAATATTCCTCCGCATCTCTTGTATCGTAATGGTCTGCAACGTGCGCGCTTCCTTCCTGCTATTGAGCTTATTGAAAAGAACTGCGTTATTCATGAACTCGACAGTGAGAATGACTTTAGGATGCGCACCTTGGAGCAGGCGGAGCTTTATCATCATCCATTAGATAAGGTGGCTGGTGAAAACCTCGAGCGCTACTTCAAGCAGCTTAGTGCCATTGAGGTAGAAGAGGGCAATGCTGGAATCAGATAGAGGTGAATCATCGCCTTATCGACATCAACAAGGCATATAACGGTGTATTGATGGCGAGCTTCGCAGAGCTCTGCCAGACCACTCGCAGCCAGAATGACTATATAGAGATTTCGCGTGAGTATCACACTGTGCTGCTTAGCGAACTTCCTCAGATAGACAGCAACAACGATGATGCAGCAAGGCGCTTTATCGCTTTGGTGGATGAGTTCTACGAGCGGAACGTGTGCTTGATAATTTCGGCGGCTGTACCGTTAAACGAATTGTATGTCGGTGAAAGATTGAGCTTTGAGTTTCAGCGTTGTGAGTCGCGTCTGACTGAGATGCAAAGTCAAGACTACCTCAGCCGTGAACACCTTGCGTAGCAGGGGAAAGGTGTAAAAATAACGGTCAAAAAAGTCTCAAAGAGGATTGCGTTTTAACCGCACACGGGTATAATCTTGCGACCCACCGTTACTGCGGGTGATTTTCTTCACAGAAATTACCGAAGAGTGCCACCACTCGAAGGGTGATGAATGGGCTCTTAGACAGTGGGAGCATAAGCTCCTTTTAGTTTAATTTTTAAATAACGGGTTATTATTAGCATGAAAACTTTCGTTGCTAAACCAGAAACTGTAAAACGCGACTGGTACGTTGTAGACGCTGAAGGTAAAACTCTTGGCCGTCTAGCAAGTGAAATTGCATCTCGCTACGTGGCAAACATAAAGCTGAATACACTCCTCACGTTGACACTGGTGATTACATCATCGTTATCAACGCTGAGAAAGTTACTGTAACTGGTAACAAAGCTGCAGGTAAAACTTACTACCGTCACTCTGAATTCCCAGGTGGTCTTAAATCAATCACTTTTGACAAGCTGATTGAGCGTAAGCCTGAGATGGTTATCGAACTAGCGGTTAAAGGTATGCTACCACGTGGTCCTCTAGGCCGTGCTATGTACCGTAAGCTAAAAGTTTACGCTGGCGCTGAGCACAACCATGTTGCTCAACAACCACAAGTACTAGACATCTAATTGGGGATTATGAAAATGGCAGAGAATCAATACTACGGCACTGGCCGTCGCAAAAGCTCAGCTGCTCGTGTTTTCATCAAACCGGGCGCTGGTAACATCGTAATCAACAAGCGTAGCCTTGATGAGTACTTCGGTCGTGAAACTTCTCGCATGGTTGTTCGTCAGCCTCTAGAGCTAGTTGAAATGACTGAGAAGCTAGACCTATACATCACTGTTTCTGGTGGTGGTATCTCTGGTCAAGCTGGTGCTATCCGTCACGGCATCACTCGCGCTCTTATGGAGTACGATGAGTCTCTACGTCCTGCTCTACGTGCAGCTGGTTACGTTACTCGTGACGCTCGTCGCGTTGAACGTAAGAAGTTGGTCTACGTAAAGCACGTCGTCGTCCACAATTCTCGAAGCGTTAATCTTTCTTTTACAGAAAGAGCAATGCTCCAGTTTTATGCTGGAATTGTGTCAAAAAGCTCGGTTTTATACCGGGCTTTTTGTTTTTTGCACTCCAAAAACTCCTTATCTGATAACCGCTTCTATCCCCTCGCTGTCACTTTTATCCTTTTTGTGACCTGTGCTCTGATTTTGTTTACATATGTTGTAAAAAAGTAGCTTTATCTTGTCTTAAAGTAGCGCTTTCTTTATCATTTCCCACCATAAAAATAGAAATATCTAGCTCTGTTAATGGAGTAGTTTTGTCCTAAGGAGCAAATGGGAGAATGTTGGATGAGCAATGCGCCGCTAAATAATGGACGCCGCAAGTTTCTGACCGCCACTACAGCAGTAGTTGGTGGCTTAGGAGCAGCTGCAGTGGCCGTACCCTTTATAAAATCTTGGAATCCAAGTGCTCGAGCTAAGTCCGCGGGTGCCCCAGTAGAGTTTGACATCAGCAAGCTTGAAGAAGGCCAAATGGCTCGTGTTATTTGGCGTGGCCAACCGGTATGGGTGGTTCGCCGTGGTGAGTCGACGCTCACCGAACTCGGGAAGATCGAAGGTCAACTTCGTGACCCGAACTCAGTCGAAGAACAGCAACCTTCTTATGCTCAAAATCCTTACCGTTCTTTGAAGCCTGAAATCTTTGTTGCCGTGGGTCTATGTACGCACCTTGGTTGTTCACCAACATACTTGCCGAATAGCTTTGGTGAGCAGGTGAGCGGTCTTAGGTCTGGATTCTTCTGTCCTTGTCACGGTTCGAAATTTGATATGGCAGGCCGTGTATTCCAAGGCGTTCCAGCTCCGTATAACCTAGCAGTTCCGCCACATATGTATCTGGATGATAACTTGCTGTTGATCGGCGAAGACGAAGGAGAAGCGTAATGGAGGCTTTACTCGGCTGGATTGAGAAGCGCATCCCGGCAATGAATGCTTATCGCAAGCACATGTCGGAATACCCTCAACCAAAAAACTCTAACTTTTGGTACATCTTTGGTGCCTTGGCGATGTTGGTTCTTGTTAACCAGATCGTAACAGGTATCTGGCTAACCATGAACTACGTCCCTTCGGCTGAAGGCGCATTCGCATCGGTTGAATATATCATGCGTGACGTAGAGTACGGTTGGCTACTGCGTTATATGCACTCAACGGCGCATCTTTCTTCTTTATCGTTGTTTATCTGCACATGTTCCGTGGTCTTATCTACGGTTCTTATCAGAAGCCACGTGAGCTAGTTTGGCTATTCGGTATGCTTCTGTTCGTAGTGCTGATGGCTGAAGCTTTCATGGGCTACATGCTTCCTTGGGGGCAGATGTCTTACTGGGGTGCTCAGGTAATCATTGGTCTGTTTGGTGCTATCCCGGTAATCGGTGATGACCTAACCCTATGGATCCGTGGTGACTATGTAATCTCAGGTGCGACTCTAAACCGCTTCTTTGCGCTACACGTAATCGCACTTCCAATCGTGTTGCTACTGCTTGTTGCTCTGCACATCCTAGCGCTGCACGAAGTAGGTTCAAACAACCCAGACGGTATCGACACTAAACTGCCAAAAGGCACTATGGGTGACGACTACGAGCCTGAGTTCAAGTTCCACGAAGACTACAGCAAGAAATACGACATCATCGACTCTATGCCGTTCCACCCTTACGGAACCTTGAAGGATCTCTTCTATGTCGGCGTGTTCTTACTGTTCTTTAGTTATGTGCTGTTCTTTGCTCCAGCAATGGGGGGCTTCTTCCTTGAGCCGCCAAACTTTGAAGTGGCTAACCCACTGAAAACGCCTGAGCACATCGCACCGGTTTGGTATTTCTCTCCAAACTACGCAATTCTGCGTGCGATCCCTGATAAGCTGATTGGTTTTGTCTTCTTTGGTGGTTCGATTGTGGTTCTATTCCTACTGCCGTGGATTGACCGTTGTAACGTTCGCTCGTTCCGCTACCGTAGCAAGATCCACCTAATCAACCTCATTCAGTTCACCATCTCATTTGTGGGTCTGGGTGTACTTGGTACCTTGCCAGCAACAGAGCTGTATACCAACCTGTCGCGCTTGTTCAGCCTAGGTTACTTCATGTTCTTCGTAGTGCTGTTTATCTACAGTAAGAACGAAAAGACTAAGACACTACCGACAAGGGTTACTAAATAATGAAAAAGCTACTCGTATTATTATTTGCGTTAGTACCTGCAATCGGTTTTGCGGCTGGTGGTAGCGCAGTCCCTCTGGACAAAGCAAACAATGATATTCGTGATGAAGCGTCACTGCAGCGCGGTGCTCAAACCTTTATGAACTACTGTTTTGGCTGTCATGCTACTCAGTATCAGCGTTATGAGCGTGTTGCTACAGACCTTGGTATTCCAGTTGATCTGATGCGTGAGAACCTGATGTTTGATTCAAACAAAAACATCGGTGACCTGATGACCAACAGCGTACCTCAAGAAGACGCAGCTAAGTGGTTTGGTGTGGCTCCGCCGGATCTGACGCTTACCGCTCGTGTTCGTGGTGTAGATTGGTTGTATACCTACCTACGTGGATTCTATGAAGACCCAAGTCGTCCATTTGGCGTGAACAACATTATCTTCCCAAGTGTTGGTATGCCGCATGTGCTGCAAGAGCTTCAGGGTGTACCGACTCCAGTTTATGAAACTAAGGTGGTAAACGGTGAAGAAGAGCGCGTAGTTGTTGGTGTTGAAACCGACGGTACAGGTGAGCTTAGCCAGAGCGAATACGATGATGTGATTCGTGACCTAGTAAACTTCCTAGAATACGCTGGTGACCCAGTTCAGGTTGAACGTGAGCAAATGGGTTTGTGGGCAATGCTATTCTTACTAATATTTACTGGCGTTGCTTTCCTTCTGTATAAAGAGTATTGGCGCGATATTCACTAATTGTGATATCATACGGTGCTGATTTCTGTAATGGAGGCGTAATGCCTCCATTCTTATTTTAATGAATAATTTACCGGAGCTCATGGCTGTAGCTGCCAATAAACGTTCTGTGATGACTCTATTCTCAAGTGCTACTGATATGGCTAGTCATCAGGTACGAATCGTTTTAGCTGAGAAAGGGGTAAGTGTAGAGGTTGAGCTTGTTGATGAAGCTAACTTGCCTACCGAGCTTACAGAGCTAAACCCATATAAATCTGTACCAACCTTGGTTGACCGCGAACTGACTCTTTACGATTCAAAGATCATCATGGAATACCTAGATGAGCGTTTCCCCCACCCGCCGCTAATGCCTGTTTACCCAGTAGACCGTGGTAAGAACCGTCTAATGATGTATCGCATCCAGCGCAACTGGTACAGCCTTGCTGAGAAAGTAATCTCTGGCAACGCTGAAGAAGCGGAAAAAGCGCGTCAAAAACTGCGTAACGACCTACTTATGCTTGGTCCTCTATTCGCTGAAAGCGAGTACTTCATGAGCGAAGACTTTAGCCTGATCGATTGCTACCTAGCTCCGCTACTATGGCGTCTACCTACCTTTGGTATTGAGCTAACTGGCCCAGGTTCTAAAGAACTTAAGGTTTACATGAACCGCGTATTCGAGCGTGATTCATTCCTAGCTTCTCTAACAGAAGCTGAGCGTGAGATGCGTCTAGTTCGCTAATGGATATTTCAGCAATGACTCCACGTCGACCTTACCTGCTTCGTGCTTTTTACGAGTGGTTGGTTGAGAATGAGTTGACACCACACCTAGTGGTTGATGCCATGATGTCGGGTGTTCGTGTGCCTGAAGAGTACGTGCAAGATGGTCAAATCATCCTAAACGTAGCGCCTCGCGCTGTTGGTAACCTAGAGATGAGTAATGAAGCAGTGACCTTCCATGCTCGTTTTGGTGGTCGTCCACACTCAGTAATCGTTCCTATCTATGCGGTGCAGGCTATCTATGCTCGCGAGAATGGTGCAGGCACTATGTTTGAACCGGAAGAGGGTTACGATGAGATTGAAGAGAGCGAGGAAACTCAACACCTCTCTTCAGCTGAGAGCCTAAAACCGATCGAAGCCGCACCAAGCGACGAAGACCCAGGCCAGATGATGAGCCGCCTCGTCCAAAAGGCCGTCCAAGCTACGTGTAGTCAAATAGACAAGTCGTAAGTATTAAAAAAGCTCTAGCATCTCTGCTAGAGCTTTTTATTTTGTGCCGAGAAAAGGACTAGATGTCCTCTTCAACGATTCGGCTTGAAGAGTCTACGTAGTCTACAGACTCTTCTTCGGTAAGATTCTCTTTTGGTTGAGTTGTAGTCGCCTCAGGTGTTGCTGGGGTAGACTCGGTTAGGTCTTCTACCGTTGCCTCTTTCTTCTCTGGCTCAGCTGCTTTCTCAACATCATCGATAGCGTTGCTTGCTACTACAAAACCACGGATAACGTGCTTAACATCAGATACGTTACGCGCAACCTCAGTTGCCACGTTAGCGTGCTCTGCGGTCACATACCCGAACAGGAATACTTCGTTGTTCTCGGTGATTACTTTAATGCTCGCACCTTTTAGCTTAGCTTCTCGCGCAAAGGCAGATTTCACCTTGGTAGTAATCCAGCTATCACGGCTCATTTGGCTAACACCGATAACAGGCTCAACGCGCAATTGGTTGTAGACCTTGCTTACACCAGCAACCTCTTTAACCTGCTCGGTTACTTGTTGCTTCATCTCTTCAGTTGGCACCTGTCCCATTAGGACAACACGACCACGGTAGGAGTTAGCGGCTATGCGCGCTTGCCCCTTGAAAGGAGATTTGTTACTGATAGCAGCAGCTTCAAACTCTACGTTGTTGTCTTGCCACACTTGGCGAGTAGAACGGATATCAGACACGCTTTGGGTGTCGGCACCACGAGTTAGGGAGCCCGCGCAGCCACTGAGAAGTAGGCTGGTAAGTAAGGCTGTAGCGGCCAGTTTGATTTTTCGAGTGTACAACATGAAATCACCCTAGATTGATTATTCTGTATGACTTGGGAATAGTACCTGATCAATAAGGTCACAGAGACAATGTAGCGTCAACATATGCACTTCATGAATGCGAGGCGTGCGGTTCGACGGAATGCGGATTTCTACATCGTGTTCACCTAGTAGGCCTGCCATCTCACCACCGTCACCACCAGTTAGAGCGATGATGGTCATATCACGGGTTACCGCCGCTTCCATCGCCTTGATGATGTTCTTGCTGTTACCACTGGTAGAGATTGCCAACAGGATATCGCCCTTTTGGCCGATGGCACGAACCTGTTTAGAGAACACCTCTTGGTAGTGGTAGTCGTTCGCTACTGCAGTCAGGGTTGCGATATCGGAGGTTAATGTCATGGCAGGAAGGCTTGGACGCTCAGTCTCAAAGCGATTCAGTAGGCAGGAGACGAACTGCTGGGAATTGGCGTTAGAGCCACCGTTACCACAACATAGGATCTTGTTGCCGTTGAGCAATGTACTGACCATAGCCTGTGCCGCATGGGTAATGACGTCTGGCAGGGCTTCTGCCGCTGCGATCTGAATCTGGATGTTTTCGGTAAAACTGGCTTTGATGCTGTCGTGCATGTCTATCCTTCGGTTAATGCATTTTGTATCCATTCGATTTGATGCTCTGAGCCTGTGACAGTGATGACATCGAATCGAAAGTAGCTGTGATGAGGTGATTTGTTGTTTTTAGCCAGCCATACCTGAGCGGTCTTCATTAGCTTGGCTTGTTTCGAAGGGGTAACGGCTTCGCTTGCACTGCCATAGCCCTCGCTACTTCGGTATTTCACCTCTATAAAAATTATTTCTTCTCTATCGAGCATGATGAGGTCGATTTCGCCGCACTTTGCTCTAAAGTTTCGCTCAATGAGCTTGAGACCTTGGCCCTGAAGATACTCCAGAGCCTTGGTCTCAAAGTTGTGTCCAAGCTTTAGCTTACTTCTGAGCAGTCTCATATTCTGCCCAGCTTAGCTGGCGCTGAACCACGCAGTCGTCATCGATGCTAAGTACGCCAGTCTGACCCTGAACCGTAAGCCCTGGGCTTACTTTCATATTCGGAAGGGCATTCACTAGGCTGTAGGCATCCATACCAAGCGCGCGTAGACGCTTAACCTGGAAGCTAGATTTCTCCCAAATAGAACCCATCTCTTTTTCAAGCTCTTGGTCAGGGCTCACTATCATAGGAATATCGCTATAGGTTACGCCAGACAGGTCTTGAGATGCACGCTTCACACCTGTGTTGCTCAGTGAATTAGCGTATAGCTTAGGCGGTGTTGCTTCTGGGTTGATGGCTACGCTGATAAATGGTTTGATAAGGTTTAGCTCAGAATCTTTAGCAATCACGTAAACCGCGTCGATGTCACGGCGAGAGCGCTCAGAAGATTCAAGCTCCATGCCGAGTAGCTTGTCCATCTGTGCGATACGACGCTGACTTTGCTGAAGACCAAATACGCTGTTTACCGCAAGTTGAAGTTGGCTGTTTGACTTGAAGTAGCTGGTCGCTGCCTTAGTATCTTGCTGTTCTTGCCATGCGTCTTGGAACGCGTTAGCCATACGACGGCCATATGAGCCACTCGGTGCAATCACTAGAGGATACTTAGCACCAGATTCTGCTAGGTGTTTTGCCGCTTCTTCTGCTTCTTGTTCAGGAGAAAGGGTCACATAACAGAATTGGTTGTCAGCAATAACATCATCCGGGAAGTTCAGTGCCAGCATAGGAATTGGGTTAGCACTTTCTTGCTGAAGTTGTTGAAGCTTCTCGATCTCGTCCTTCATTAGAGGGCCAACCACGAAGTCAACGTTCTCTTCGACAAGTTGTTGGTCGATCTCTTCTGCGCTCGACTTGTTGCTGTCGATTACTATGTAGTCAGTGTTTGGATCGCGCTCTTGATCGCGCATCATGCCAAATACAAATCCATCACGGATGATCTTGGCTTGTTTGGCAAATTTACCACTTAGAGGAAGAACCAGTGCTGTCTTAGCTGGTTGCAGGATCTCTAGCGCTAGTAGCTCACGTAGCTCGGTTGGCGTATACAGCGCCGCAGGGTGGCTGAAGTTATCATCGATCCACTGCTGAACGGTTTTCTGCAGTCTCGGCAGGTTTCCACCCAGAGTCAGTTGATGGATAGCAAGCTCGCGCCAGCCATCTAGATCTTTTTCATCATCTTTGACTGTGATTGCACTTAGGTCATCGATAGAGGCAGAGGTCAACAAAGCCCAGATATGGTCAGAGTTTTGCTGCTGTTGATCTTCGGTTAGGAAGTCTGCGCCATAGATTAGCTCTTCTGCTGCCTTAATCGGTTGATACAGGGCCTGATAGATATCAGCGCGCAGTTCGTAATAGCGATGCCATTGGTCGCGATCTAGCTTCCACTGGTTCTGGAAGTTCAACTGTTTGATAGCGTCCGTTGGCTGATCGTTATTTAGCAGGAGTTCTGCACGTGCCAGTTGCCATTCAGCCTGCTGCGCTTCACTCATTTGAAGCTGTGCAAGGCGACGGATAATACGGTTCGCAAGGTCGGTATTGTTCTCGTCGATCGCTGCTTTAAGGGATAGAATCAGCCAATCTACCTGCAGTGAGCCTTCGGCTCCATCTGCTTTCATCAGATAAAACTCTGAGGTTTGAGTCGGCTCATTCAAAATATTAGACTGTTGCGCTACGTCCGGGCCCGGTTGGGTTGAACAGGCGGCGAGAAGTACAGACAATGCAATTGGGGTAAGAATGCGTGATACACTGTATTCGGATCGTTTTTTTGCGCCATGAGTTCTTTAAATCGTGTGGGTTAGTTCCTCTATATTAATCCCTCAAGTGACGGTAAACAAATGACAGATAACAATTCTTGCGAAACTCCTACAGTAACCGAACAAGGGACCCTCTATATAGTACCCACACCCATCGGAAATTTGGGTGATATTACCGAGCGTGCCGTTCAGGTTCTCAGTCAGGTAGACCTGATTGCCGCCGAAGATACAAGGCATACGGGGCGTTTACTTTCACATCTTAATATCTCTACTCGCACCTTTGCACTGCACGACCATAACGAGCAGCAAAAAGCACAGGTTCTAGCAGAAAAGCTGTCACAGGGACAGAGCATTGCCTTGGTTTCAGACGCAGGTACGCCGCTTATCAGTGACCCTGGTTATCACTTAGTAAACCAATGCCGTGCGGCGGGTCTACGTGTTGTTCCTCTGCCTGGCGCATGCGCAGTAATTGCAGCGCTGAGCGCTTCCGGCTTACCATCAGACCGCTTTAGTTTTGAAGGCTTCTTGCCACCAAAGAGCAAGGGCCGTCGCGATAAGTTTCTTGAACTAGCTAAAGTCGAGCGCACCTGCATCTTCTATGAATCCCCGCATCGCATCATGGATTCATTGGATGACATGCTAGCAATTTTAGGTGAAGAGCGTCAGGTAGTACTTGCACGTGAGCTAACTAAAACCTTTGAAACCATTCAAGCATGCCTTTAGGTGAGCTTATCCCTTGGCTTAAAGAAGATGAGAATCGCACTCGAGGTGAAATGGTGCTTTTGGTGCATGGCTATCGTGAGCAATCTAGCGACGAGCTACCAGAAGAGGTAAAGCGCACTCTAGGTATCTTGATTAAAGAGCTTCCACTGAAGAAAGCCGCCGCAATGACAGCGGAGATCTACAACCTGAAAAAGAATGCCTATATAAGTGGGGTCTAGAAAATCTAGACTAAAACTAAACTGATCGCTTGAAGCTGAGAGCTGATCGCTTTAGTAGACTTTTATTGCTGAGCGCTATACAATCCGCGCCGGAGCTAACCAGATAGTCGCTGCTTCGTTGATGTCCTTAGGGAGACTGACGGAGGGGAGGAAAGTCCGGGCTTCATAGAGCAGGGTGCCAGGTAACGCCTGGGGGGCGCAAGCCTACGACAAGTGCAGCAGAGAGAATACCGCCGATGGCCTTCGGGCACAGGTAAGGGTGAAAGGGTGCGGTAAGAGCGCACCGTGCGACTGGCAACAGTTCGTAGCAAGGTAAACTCCACCCGAAGCAAGACCAAATAGGCCCTCACATTGCGTTGCTCGCGTAAGGGGGCGGGTAGGTTGCTCGAGCCAGTGAGCGATTGCTGGCCTAGACGAATGGCTATCACCGCGCAAGCGGGACAGAACCCGGCTTATCGGTAAGCTCCTCCAATTAAGATTAGGCCTCGAACGAAAGTTCGGGGCCTAATTGCTTTCTGAAAGCAGGGGTTTCATAACTAGTATGAATCTCGTTCCGTAAACGCCTCAAGATTGACAATTTTCGGTAGATTAATTGTGAGATTTCACTCACAAACGCTGACGAAACCCTTTGTTTTCAGTACACTAAAGTATTGTTTCCAACAACCCAACCGAGCTTCCCAAATGAGCGAACAATTCAAGCATGTATCCGTGCTGCTCGAAGAATCCATCGACGGTCTTAATATCAAGCCAGACGGTATCTATATCGATGGCACCTTTGGTCGTGGCGGCCATAGCCGAACCATCCTGTCCAAGCTAGGTGAGAATGGCAAGCTTTATAGCATTGACCGAGACCCTCAGGCGATTGCGGAAGCAAACAAGATCGATGACCCGCGTTTCAACATCATCCATGGCCCGTTCTCTGGTATGGCTGAGTACGCAGTGGAGCGAGGTCTTGAAGGTAAGGTTGACGGTGTACTACTAGATCTGGGCGTATCTTCTCCGCAGCTTGATGACGCAGAGCGTGGCTTTAGCTTCATGAAAGATGGCCCATTGGATATGCGTATGGATCCGACTTCTGGGATTCCGGTATCTAAGTGGCTCGCTGAAGCAGACGTTGAAGATATCACTTGGGTGATTCGTGAGTTTGGTGAAGATAAACACGCTTGGCGTATCGCCAAAGCTATCGTGGCTTACCGCGAGGATGAAGAGAACGAACCTCTAACTCGTACTTCCCAATTAGCAAAGCTTATCTCTGAAGCAGCACCAAAGAGCTTTAAAGAGAAGAAGCACCCTGCGACTAGAGCTTTCCAAGCGTTTCGCATCTATATCAACAGTGAGCTGGATGAGATCGCGACAGCACTAAATGGTGCCAAGAAGATCCTTGCACCTGAAGGTCGCTTATCGGTGATCAGCTTTCACTCCCTTGAAGATCGCATGGTGAAGCAGTTTATGCGCAAAGAGAGCAAAGGTCCGCAAGTGCCACACGGTATTCCTATGACGGAAGATCAGATCAAGGCGCTAGGAAGCGCGGCATTTAAGACCGTGGGTAAGGCTATCAAGCCATCTAAGGGCGAATTGGATGTAAATGTACGCGCTCGAAGCTCAGTATTGAGAATCGCTGAAAAACTATGACCAAGAAGACAAGGAAGTTGATAAAGCCTAAACAGGCGGTCACAGCTAAGCGAAAACCACGTGCCGAGGCATCGAAGAAGGTTCGAGTCAATCGACCGTTCGCGCGCAAGCGCACTAAACCTTCTATCAAGGAGTTGATCACTCAGCCGTTTGGTGAGCGCATAGAGACACCTGATCACGAGCAGATCCCTCTGCTCGGTATGCATATCGTGCGCGACCTGTTTACGGCAGGTCGTATCCCTATGTTTCTGCTCATTATTATCTTCTTTAGTGCTATGTCGGTTGTGCTCACCACGCACCTAACTAGACAGGCTATCGATCATAAGAATCAGGCGCTAACGGCACGTGAGAAGCTGGATGATGAGTGGCGAAATCTTATTATCGAAGAGAACTCGTTGTCTGAGCATAGCCGAGTGCAAAAAGTGGCGGTTTCCGAATTGGAAATGACACGTCCTGATTCTGATAAGGAAGTCTTGGTTAAACTGAAATGAAGCCAAAAAAGTCAAAACCAAAGAATAAACGCGTGGTGAATAAGAAACCCAATACCATGACCGAGGTGATGGAATCTGGATTATCCGTTGGCGCTATATGACAGTGCTCGGATTCGCCTTTCTGTTGTTAGCAGCACTAGTTGCGCGCGTTGCCTATATCCAAATTATCGAACCTGATACCCTTATAAAACAAAGTGATATGCGCTCAGTACGCGTACACAATGTGCCTTCTGCTCGCGGCATTGTTTCCGATCGCAATGGTGAGCAGATAGCGATCAGTGTTCCGGTTCAGGCGGTATATGCCGACCCTAAAACCATCTTTGAAAAAGGCGATGCCCTAACCGATGTGAAGCGCTGGCAGGCGTTGGCTCAGGTTCTACAACTAGAGCCTGAAGAGATGATCTCGCGTATCGAACGCAACAAGACACGCCGCTTTATCTATCTTGCTCGTCAGGTGAGCCCTGCTATGGCCAAGTACATCAAAGAGCTGAAGCTGAAAGGCATTGGCATGTCCAGTGAGTCGCGTCGCTATTACCCTGCTGGTGAGATCAGTGCTCATATCGTGGGTATTACAGGTATCGATGGTCATGGTCAGGAAGGTATAGAAAAGAGTTTCGATAAGTGGCTTTCTGGCTCTGATGGGTCGCGAAAGATCCGTAAAGATAGAGACGGTCGCGTGGTGGAGAATATCTCTTCAACTCAAGGCCAGCAGGGCAAATCTCTACAATTGACTATCGATCAGCGCATTCAAGCGATCGCCTATCGCGCGATTAAGCAAGCAGTGGCTGACCACAGGGCTACCTCAGGCACGGTTGTAGTGCTTGATGTGGAAACTGGTGGCGTGCTGGCTATGGTAAATGCACCATCTTACAACCCTAACTCTCGTGAGCAGCTACAAAGTTTTAGGATGCGTAACCGCGCCATTACGGACCCGTTAGAGCCTGGCTCTACGGTGAAACCTTTCGTGGTGCTTACAGCACTAGAGACAGGCACAGCCGACGAAGAGACCATCATAGATACAGGCAATGGTATCTTCCGAATCGGTGGTAGCCGCGTTCGAGACACCTCCCTTGTGGGTAAGGCCGACCTTAAAACCATCCTGAAGAAATCCAGTAACGTGGGTGTGGCTAAGCTAGCACTTGGTATGCCACTGGATGCGCTATTGGGCACCTATAGCTCAATTGGTTTTGGTTCTACCTCTGGCATTAATCTTGTGGGTGAAACCCCTGGGCTTTTCCCTAACCGTCGCCGTTGGTCAGACTTTGAGATCGCAACCCTAGCGTTTGGCTATGGTATGGCAATCACCCCCCTACAACTTGCTCATGCCTATGCAACCTTGGGTAACTACGGCAAGTTTATGCCACTACATATTGTTAAATCTCAAAAAGGTCTTGAGGCAAAGCAGGTACTATCCAAACACAACAGCGCTGAGGTGCTGGAAATGCTTGAGGCGGTAACTCAACCAGGTGGCTCTGCGATACGTGCTCGTGTTCCAGGCTATCGCGTGGGTGCCAAAACGGGTACCTCACGCAAAGCAAATGCAGGTGGCTATAGTGATGAGTATGTTTCTTTGACCGCAGGTCTGGCTCCGATCAGTCACCCACGTATTGCTATGGTAGTTGTGGTGAATGAACCTCAAGGCGATGAATACTATGGTGGTGCAGTGGCAGCACCTGTTTTGGTGAGGTAATGAAGGGCGCACTGCAGATCCTAAACGTTACCCCAGATGCTCCGAAGGAATAATTTAGCTATGCACGCGAACTGCACCCTAGCTTATCTACTTGAACCTTGGCTCAAATCCGTTGATGACAAGATAGCCAATATCTCTATCTCCGAGCTTGAGTTGGACAGTCGAACCATCTCGGACGGCATAACTTTTGTTGCTGTTAAAGGGCACACTGTGGATGGTCGAAGGTTTATCTCAGGTGCGATAAAAGCGGGGCTAATGCGGTCATAGCCGAAAGCGATGAAGACTATCCTCACGGCACCCTATTGTGGATAGAGAGTACACCGGTTATCTATCTAGACTCTCTTGGCAGTCGTTTATCGGCTCTAGCGGGTCGCCTCTATCCAAGTGATGGCCTTGAGCTTATTGCGGTTACAGGTACTAACGGCAAGACCACCATTACTCAGTTAATAGCACAGTGGCTGGATAAGGTGAACCTGCCAACCGCGGTAATGGGCACAACCGGTAATGGCTTTCTTGATGATCTGCAGGTAGCTAAGAATACCACGGGTAGCGCAGTCGAGATCCGCAAAGTATTGAGTGGGTTAGCCAATAAAGGCGCTAAGTATGCAGCCCTAGAAACTTCTTCCCATGGTTTGGTTCAGCACCGTATCAAGGCGCTGAGTTTTGTTGCGGGTGTGTTTACCAACCTAAGCCGTGATCACTTGGATTACCACGGCTCTATGGCTGAATACGCCAAGGCGAAACTGAGTCTGTTTACTGAACACGATTGCCAACATAAGGTGATCAACGCCGATGATAGCGTGGGGCAGGAGTGGATTGAGATCTTGCCAGATGCGATTGCGGTTTCTCTGATTGCTAAGCCACAAACCAAACAGTTTATGTTTGCCTCCAACGTTCGCTACTCAGAACAGGGCATAGAGATCGAGTATCAAAGCCATTGGGGTGAAGGCAGACTACGTGCCCCGCTTATCGGAGAATTTAATGCCAGCAATCTGCTACTCGCCTTTGCTAGTTTGCTAGCCCTTGGTGTAGACAAGTTTCTCTCGAAAAAACCGCTACCGAACTTAATCCTGTAATTGGCCGGATGGAACTCTTTCAAACTGCTGACAAGGCTAAGATAGTCGTTGACTATGCTCATACTCCAGATGCTCTAGAAAAAGCGTTATGTGCCTTGCGTGTTCACTGCGAAGGAAAGCTCTGGGCCATATTTGGTTGTGGTGGTGATAGAGATAGAGGGAAGCGTCCTATGATGGCTGAGATCGGTGAAAAATTTGCTGACCAGATCATTCTGACCGACGATAACCCACGCAGTGAAGACCCTCAGCAGATCATACAAGACATGCTAAAAGGCGTGTCAGATCAAAAATATGTACAGGTCGAGCATGATAGATTTAGCGCCTTGTCCTATGCTGTTGAAAATGCCTCAACTAAAGACATTATCTTGATTGCAGGCAAGGGGCACGAGGACTATCAGATTATCGGAGATAAGACCATTCACTATTCAGACAGGGAGTCAGCGATGACTTTGTTGGAGAACGCCTCATGATTCGTTGCCAGCTTTCCGAACTAGTTGAGCCATTGAATGCCAAGCTAGTAGGTAACGATACCTCTATCTCTTCAGTTTCCACCGATAGCCGAAATATCCAAGCAGAACAACTCTTTATCGCCCTTGTGGGTGATAAATTTGATGCGCACAATTTTTGTGAGCAAGCCGTTGCTGACGGTGCTGCTGCTCTGCTGGTCGAGCGAGAGCTCCAAGTTAATGTGCCTCAGCTTATCGTCGAAGATACTCGGATTGCTCTAGGTCAATTGGGCGCTTGGGTATTTACTAAAATGCAGATGCCTAAAGTGGCGATCACCGGCAGCTGTGGCAAGACCACGGTAAAAGAGATGGTCGCCTCTATTTTAGGCTTAAAAGGCGAGGTCCTTGCCACGCTAGGTAACTTTAATAACGATATCGGCGCTCCTTTGACGCTACTGCGCGCTACTGAGCAACATGATTTTGCGGTTATTGAATTAGGTGCGAATCATGTTGGCGAGATCGATTACACGGTGAAACTGGTCCAGCCAGACATTGCTGTTGTGAATAATGTCGCCGCCGCACACCTTGAAGGATTTGGCTCTATCGATGGGGTTAAGCAGGCAAAAGGCGAGATATTTAACACCTTAAAACCTGAGGGTTTAGCTCTATATAACCTAGATAGCCAAGGCGGTGAAATGTGGCAGAAGAAGCTCTCTGCGACCCGCGTCCAAACCTTCGCATTAGAGAACTCTCAAGCCGAGTTTTACGCTGCAAAAATTGAAGTAGACGAAGACGGTTGTGCCTTATTCCACCTGCATTCTCCATTTGGAATGGCTGAAATTAAGCTAAACATCGTCGGCAAGCATAACGTTGCCAACGCTGTTGCCGCTGCTGCTATCACCCTGAATATGGGCGTGCTATGTCTCAGGTTATTGAGGGACTTCAAGCACTGCAGCAGGTTAAAGGCCGAGTGGCCGTAGAGCGACTTTCTCCGACAATTCGTCTTATTGATGATACCTATAATGCTAGCGTTCCTGCCATGAAAGCGGCAGCAGATCTGCTCTCTACCTTCTCTGGTAAGCGCTGGTTGGTGTTGGGCTATATGGCTGAATTAGGTGAAGAAAGTGTTGAACTTCATCGTCAAGTCGGACAACATGCGGCTCAATTTTCGTTTGAGCATGTGCTGACCTATGGTGAAGACACCAAGGCTATCAGCGAAGAAACTGGTGGTATTCACTTTGAAGATCATCAGAGCATGCTCGAGTATATCGAACAGAACATTTTATTAGACTCACAATCTCAACACACCTTGCTAGTGAAGGGTGCCAATAGTGCACAAATGGGCAAGGTAGCCGCTGCTTTGAAGGAGAAGCTTAAATGATTATCTGGCTAGCGGATTTAATTCAGCCATATTTCTCTTTTTTCCGTCTTTTTGATACCTGTCTTTCCGCTCAATCATGAGTATTTTGACAGCGCTGGGTATCTCATTGTGGATGGGCCCAAGACTGATTGCTCGTCTGCAGATGCTGCAGATCGGTCAGATCGTTCGTCATGACGGCCCTGAATCGCACCTAAGCAAGCACGGTACCCCGACCATGGGTGGCGTAATGATCCTAGCGGCCATTACAATTACGGTTTTGCTTTGGGCAAACCTTTCTAACCCTTATATCTGGGCTGTGCTATTCGTATTGCTTGGCTATGGCGCCGTAGGTTTTGTGGATGACTATCGTAAGGTAGTGCGCAAGAACACCGATGGCCTGATTGCTCGTTGGAAATACTTCTGGCAGTCGACCATAGCTATAGTGGTAGCCTTTGCTCTATACGCTCATGGTAAAGATACCGCTGCAACTCAGCTTGTAGTGCCTTTCTTCAAAGAAATCATGCCTCAGCTTGGCCTGTTTTATGTGGTGCTTACCTACTTTGTGATCGTGGGTACCAGTAACGCGGTAAACCTAACCGATGGTCTTGATGGCCTAGCTATCATGCCGACTATCTTAGTAGCGGCGGGCTTTGCGGTGATCGCGTATGCAACAGGTAACGTGAACTTTGCCCAGTATCTGCATATTCCGTATATCCCATACACCAGTGAGCTTGTGATTTTCTGTACCGCTATCGTGGGTGCTGGCCTTGGCTTCTTGTGGTTTAACACCTATCCAGCTCAAGTATTCATGGGCGATGTGGGCTCTCTAGCCTAGGTGGTGTGCTTGGCACTATTGCCGTTCTTGTTCGCCAAGAGTTTGTGCTAGTGATCATGGGTGGTGTATTTGTAATGGAAACCCTATCGGTGATCTTGCAGGTTGGTTCTTACAAATTGCGTGGCCAGCGTGTATTCCGTATGGCGCCTATCCACCACCACTATGAACTGAAAGGCTGGCCAGAGCCGCGCGTAATCGTACGTTTCTGGATCATCTCTATCGTATTGGTTCTTATCGGTCTTGCGACCCTGAAGGTGCGTTAATCCATGCAGGCTTGGCAAGGAACCCAAAAAGTAGTTGTGGTCGGTTTGGGAATAACCGGCCTTTCTGTTGTGCGCCATCTACATAAACTGCCTCACTCGCTTTCTATTCAGGTTATCGATACCCGAGCCGAGCCACCGGGCGCAGATAAATTGCCGTCAGAAGTGCAATTGCATTCTGGTGGTTGGAATCAAGAGTGGCTCAACCAAGCTGATCTTATTGTGGCCAATCCTGGTATTGCCCTAGCAACTCCGCAACTGCAACAGGCTAGGCAGCAGGGCGTAAAGGTTGTCGGTGATATCGAGCTATTTGCTTGGGCGGTGGATAAGCCCGTTATTGCTATTACTGGTTCAAACGGTAAGAGCACGGTTACTGACCTAACCGGTGAGATGGCCAAAGCGCTGGGCGTAAACGTTGGTGTGGGTGGCAATATTGGTGTTCCTGCTCTCGATCTTCTTGAACTCGATGCTGAGCTGTATGTGCTGGAGCTATCTAGTTTCCAGCTTGAGACTACCTCTAGCCTAAAGCCTAAAGCAGCCACCTTCCTTAACCTGTCTGAAGATCATATGGATCGCTATACAGGCATGGAGGATTATCGCCAGGCTAAGCTTCGTATCTTCACTCATGCTGAACATGCCTTAGTAAATCTTGATGATAAAGCGACCTACCCAGATAGCGAGCGAGCGGTTACTGAGTTTGGTATCCATAGCGGCGATTATCACCTTCAAGCACAAGACTTACGCACTTGGCTAACTAAGAAAGGTGCGCCGATTATTGCTGGCGATGAGCTATCGATCGTTGGTCAGCATAATCAACTCAATGCGCTGGTGGCGATCGCACTTCTCGACCTGTCGGGCTTTGATGTGACCAATGCTCTCGATACCCTAAGACAATACCAAGGTCTTGCGCATCGCTGTCAAGTGGTAAATCGCCAACAGGGTGTGACTTGGGTGAATGATTCAAAGGCGACTAATGTGGCTAGCACCCTTGCTGCGATCAAGGGCCTGCAAATCCCAGGTAAGTTGTATCTACTGGTTGGTGGTGACGGAAAGGGCGCAGATTTCTCTGAACTAAAACCGGCCCTGCAGCCTCTTAATGTGCAGCTTTGCTGTTTCGGTGCAGATGGCGATAAGTTTATGCCGTTATCTGAAAACAGTGTTTACTTTAAGGATATGGCTGAAGCCATAGGCTCGATTCGACAGCAACTCAGCAGTGGTGATATGGTGATGCTTTCACCTGCATGTGCCAGTTTTGATCAGTTTGCTAACTTTATGCAGCGTGGTGAGCATTTTACTGAACTAGCACATCAAGCTACCCCACACGAGCAATAAAAAACATATATGAAGTGGTTTTCTAGGTTCCATGGAAAGGAATCGTCCGATAAGTCAGATTCCCAGTTACCCACAACTGAAGTCGCAGAGCAGCAGAGCCTGCCTGTGCCTGAAAACGAGTCGCAACAAATTGAGACTCGTATGCCGGTGATGTATGACCGGCAGTTGGTTTGGCTATCTCTTATCCTAATGTTAGTAGGGTTGGTGATGGTGTCGTCGGCCTCTATACAAGCCAGTTATTCTCACTTCGAAGTGCCGTTTCACTATATGTTCAAGCATGCTGTGTATCTGTTTTTAGCGGTCAGTGTAATGGCATTCGTAGTGCATGTTCCCACCGAGCGGTGGATGAACTGGAGCACATTAATGCTGGCAGTGTGTATCTTGATGCTATTTATGGTGCTTTTTGCCGGTAAATCGGTAAACGGTGCTTCACGTTGGATTCCCCTTGGACCGATAAACTTCCAGCCCGCCGAACTTGCCAAGCTTTCTCTATTTATCTTTATGGCAAGTTACTTGGTACGTAAGCAAGAAGAGGTTCGCAGTACCTTCTTTGGTGGCTTTATCAAACCCATTATTGTATTCGGTACCTTGGCAGTGTTGCTTCTAGGGCAGCCAGATTTGGGTACAGTAGTGGTTATGCTAGTAACCATGTTTGGCATGTTGTTTATCGCAGGTGCCAAATTGTGGCAGTTCCTCGCTCTTGCTGGGATGGGCGTACTGAGCATCGTTATCCTGATCGTCATCGAACCCTACCGTATGAAGCGTGTAACCTCTTTCCTCAATCCTTGGGAAGACCCATTCGGCAGTGGTTACCAGCTAACGCAGTCTTTGATGGCGTTTGGTCGCGGCGAGTGGATGGGGCAAGGCCTTGGTAACTCAATTCAGAAGCTTGCTTACCTGCCAGAGGCACATACCGACTTTGTATTTGCGGTGATTGGTGAAGAACTGGGCTTTGTTGGCGTGTGCGCCATCTTGCTATTGCTGTTTGCCTTGGTATTTAAAACCCTATTTATCGGCAAGCGCGCCTTTGAGGCTAAGCACATCTTTAGTGGTTACCTAGCGTTTGGCTTCGGTATCTGGTTTGCATTCCAGACAGTAGTAAACGTAGGGGCAGCTGCAGGTATGGTGCCGACCAAGGGCCTAACACTACCCCTGATCAGTTACGGTGGTTCGAGTCTGATTATCATGGCTATTGCGGTGGCGATAGTGATTCGAATCGACCATGAATATCGCGTTGATGAGTACTTAGAATCCTTTAATACAGGTGAAGCGGATAATGACAAGAAATAAGCGTCTGTTGGTGATGGCCGGTGGTACCGGCGGTCATGTATTCCCGGGTTTAGCCGTAGCGAAATATCTTCAGCAACAGGGCTGGGAGATTCGCTGGCTTGGCACAGCAGATCGTATGGAAGCGGAACTGGTACCTAAGCATGGTATCGAGATCGATTTCATCAAGGTCAAAGGCCTCGAGGTCAAGGTTTGTCTAAGCTAGTCGCGGCTCCGTTTCAGATTTCTAACGCAATTCGTCAAGCAAAGCAGCACATCAAGAATTACCAACCAGACGTGGTGCTGGGTATGGGTGGTTATGTGAGTGGCCCTGGTGGTATTGCCGCTAAGATGTGTGGCATTCCGTTAGTTTTGCATGAGCAAAATGCAGTAGCTGGCTTAACCAATAGTTGGCTGGCTAAGGTTGCGAGTAAGGTTTTTCAAGCCTTTCCAGGAGCATTCAAGGATGCGGAAGTCGTAGGTAATCCAGTGCGCAGTAGTGTGGTTGAATTACCTAGTCCAGAGGAGCGACTTACAGACCGTCACGGAGATATCCGAATCTTGGTGATGGGGGGAAGCCAAGGAGCTCGAATCCTAAATCATACCCTGCCTGAAGTAGTAGGTAAGCTAGGTGATGGATTTACTATCTGGCATCAAGTGGGCAAGAACAACTTCGACGATGTAAATCAAAGATATGTCGATGCAGGCGTTACTGATGCCAAGGTGACCGAGTTTATTGATGATGTAGACGACGCCTATGCTTGGGCAGATGTCATCGTATGTCGCTCAGGAGCGCTGACTGTTTCTGAAGTATCAGCAGCGGGTCTCGCTGCCATATTTATTCCTTATCCGCATAAGGATCGCCAACAGGCGTTAAATGCGGACTACTTGGTAGACGCAGATGCGGCCAAGATGATTGAACAAAATGTACTTTCGGTAGAAGCACTCTACGATATGCTCGCAGGCTTAGAACGTGAAGAGCTACTGCAGATGGCAATCGAGTCGCGAAAGGCTGCCAAAGTCAGCGCGGACAAGGTGGTGGCAGAGGCCATCCAAGCGCTTACAAAATAATAAAAGAGAACCCTATGGTAATTGAACATAAGCAGAACCTAGCGCAGATCCGCGCAATGATCCCTGAGATGCGTCGCGTACAACGCATCCACTTTGTTGGCATTGGTGGTGCCGGCATGAGTGGTATCGCTGAGGTATTGCTAAACGAAGGCTACGCTATTTCAGGCTCAGACATTGCACAGAATGCGGTTACTGAGCGTTTAACTGAAAAAGGTGCAACCATCTTTATCGGTCACTCTGAAGCGAACATCGAGGGCGCGAGCGTAGTGGTCGTTTCTACTGCGATTAACCGTGAAAACCCTGAACTGAGAGCCGCGCAAGATGCACGTATTCCAGTAGTTCGCCGCGCAGAGATGCTGGCAGAGCTGATGCGCTATCGCCACGGTATTGCGGTTGCAGGTACTCATGGTAAGACCACAACTACTGCTCTGGTTACTCAGATCTACTTTGAAGCAGGCCTAGATCCAACGTTTGTTAACGGTGGTCTGGTTAAGAGTGCAGGCACTAATGCTCGTCTAGGTTCGAGTCGTATTTTGATTGCTGAGGCGGATGAGAGTGATGCATCTTTCCTTCACCTTCAGCCTATGGTTGCCATAGTAACCAACATTGAAGCCGACCATATGGATACCTATGGTGGTGATTTTAATGTTCTAAAACAAACCTTTATCGATTTTCTGCATAAGCTACCGTTCTATGGTCAGGCGATCATGTGTGTGGACGATCCTGTAATTCGAGAGATGATCCCTGATATTAGCCGCCAAGTTATTACCTACGGCTTCTGTGAAGATGCGGACGTGCGTATTACCAATTATCGCCAGCAAGGTCATCAGAGCCTGTTCACGGTAAAACGTAAGGGTAAAGCTGACCTTGATATCAAACTTAACCTTCCGGGTAAGCACAATGCCTTGAATGCATCTGCGGCTATTGCAGTAGCTAGTGAAGATGACATCTCAGATGAGGCAATCCTTGCGGCACTATCCGCTACACAAGGTACTGGCCGTCGTTTCGAGCACTTAGGTGAGTTCGACACAGGCAACGGCAAGGTTATGCTGGTGGATGATTACGGTCATCACCCTAGTGAAGTCGATGTAACCATTGCTGCAGCTCGCGCTGGTTGGGAAGACAAACGACTTGTGATGATCTTCCAACCACACAGATACAGCCGAACGCGCGACCTGTATGACGATTTCGCTAACGTACTGGATAAGGTCGATGTGCTTATTATGCTAGAGGTTTACTCTGCTGGTGAAACGCCAATCGCTGGTGCCGATGGTCGCTCACTATGTCGAACCATCCGCAGTCGTGGCAAGATTGACCCTGTGTTTGTTGCAGACAAAGAAGACCTGCCTAAGGTACTGTCAAACCTAATTAAAGAGGGCGATCTAGTTCTGACTCAGGGTGCAGGTGACGTAGGTAAAGTTGCTAAAAGGTTGGAAAGTCTCGAACTTAACATTGAAGCCATGCAAAAAAGCTAATTTCTGAGAAGAATTGTCTTTTAATTGTATGGAAAGATGGTCTCAGGCAAGTATAATCATTTAAGTATTGCTTGCCTGAAACACTTGGTAGGCTGTTAAATAGGAAGTCGACGCTGTTAATAATATGGAATCAGTATTAAACGTCGAAACTGAGACGAATAGAGCTCAAAGATTCAAGTTTTCTTGGGTAGACCTCAGCTTTTTTATTGCTGTGGTAGTCGCAATCGCTCTCGGTATAAGTTCCACGGTAGCATGGATGCGAGATGGTGGACGGTTACCCCTCTCTCAGTTTGTTTTACAAGGTGACTTAGAATACGTACAAAGCTCTGACGTTCAGGGCGCACTTTCGCGTATCCTTCCCCTTGGAACATTCATGACTCAAGACGTAGATGAACTGCAACAGGCGGTAGAATCTTTACCTTGGGTGGCGAATGCGTCAATTCGAAAGCAGTGGCCAAATACGGTGAAAGTGTTCGTGGTTGAACATCATCCTATGGCTGTGTGGAATGGAAACGCACTACTCGATGATAACGCGGTAGTATTCCAAGCTGATGTTGGGGGACTGCATCAGCAAGACCAAGATATCGTACGCCTATATGGGCCGGAGAATTCCAGCCAAAAGGTGTTAGATACATGGCATAAGATTACCCCCAAGATTCAAGCGTTAGGCTTAGAGATTACCTCTGTGGTACTCAATGACAGGCAAGCGTGGCAATTGATTTTAGACAATGGCATCCGCTAGAACTAGGAAAGGATGCATTGGATGAGCGAATTGAGCGATTTGTTGAGCTTTATCAGCATATGGACGATAAGGTTCAGCAGATCAGTTATATAGACTTACGTTACGACACCGGAGCCGCTATTGGCTGGTTGTCGGAGCAGAAAGGGCAAGAGAGTAGTAATGACCAAGGGCATGGATGATAGTTTGATTGTCGGTCTGGATATAGGTACATCAACAGTGTCAGCACTGGTTGGTGAAATCCTTCCAGATGGTCAGATCAATATTATTGGGTCTGGCAGTAGTCCCTCTCGCGGAATGGACAAAGGCGGAGTGAATGACCTTGACTCCGTTATTAAGTCTGTGGAGCGCGCTGTCAACCAAGCAGAGTTGATGGCGGAGTGTAAGATAAGCAATGTGTTCTTATCTATCTCGGGTCAGCATATTACCAGCCGTATTGAAAAGGGCATGGGAGCTATCTCTGATGAAGAGGTCTCTCAAGAAGATATGGAACGCGCAATCCATACCGCTCGCTCAATCAAGATAGGTGAAGAAGAGCGAATTCTTCACGTAATCCCACAAGAATTTAAGATCGATCACTTGGGTGGAATTAAGAATCCACTCGGGCTTTCTGGTGTGCGTATGGAAGTGAGTGTCCATATGATTTCATGCCATAACGATATGGCCCGTAACGTGATTAAAGCGGTTGAGCGTTGTGGCTTGACCGTTGAGCAATTGGTCTTCTCTGGTTTAGCAGCGAGTGATGCTGTGATCACTGAAGACGAGAAAGAACTGGGCGTATGTGTGGTGGATATTGGCGCAGGTACTATGGACGTAGCTCTATGGACTGGCGGCGCACTTCGTCATACAGAGGTATTCTCATACGCAGGTAATTCAGTAACTAGCGATATTGCATTTGCATTTGGTACACCTATCAATGACGCCGAAGAAATTAAGGTGAAATATGGCTGTGCTATGAGTGAGCTAGTGAGCAAAGATGACACAGTTAACGTTCCTAGCGTTGGGGGTCGTCCATCTCGCAGTTTGCAACGACAAACCTTATCGGAAGTTATAGAACCGCGTTATACTGAGCTTATGGCTTGATCAATCAGGCGATTGAAAACGCACAAAATAAAATGAGAGAGAGTGGCGTTAAGCATCATCATATTGCAGCCGGTGTAGTGCTGACTGGTGGTGCCTCGCAAATCGAAGGTCTAGTCGAATGTGCTGAACGAGTGTTTGGCAATCAGGTACGAATCGGAAAACCGACAGAAGTAAAAGGCCTGACCGACTATGTAAAAGAGCCTTACCACTCCACGGCAGTTGGTTTATTGCATTATGGGAAAGACAGCCGCTTTAACGACGATGGCGAATATTCAGAGCCGAAACAGTCATCGTTCAGTGGTTTGTTCAGCAAAATGCGTAATTGGATACAAAAAGAATTTTAAGACCTGGGAAGTCAGGAAACGGAGATAGCACATGTTTGAACCGATGACAGAAATGAGTGATGAAGCGGTAATCAAAGTCGTTGGTGTTGGCGGCGGCGGTGGTAACGCTGTCGAGCATATGGTGCGTGAGTCAATTGAAGGTGTGGAATTCATCACCATCAATACAGACGCTCAGGCGCTGCGTAAATCGACTGTGAATTCAGTAATTCAAATCGGTGGCGATATTACTAAAGGACTAGGTGCCGGCGCGAACCCTCAAGTTGGTCGTGATTCAGCCCTAGAAGATCGTGAAGCGATCAAAGAAGTACTAAATGGCGCAGACATGGTGTTTGTTGCAGCCGGTATGGGCGGCGGTACTGGTACAGGTGCAGCTCCAGTGATCGCAGAGATTGCAAAAGAGCTTGGCGTTCTAACCGTAGCAGTAGTGACCAAACCATTTGGCTTCGAAGGCAAAAAACGCCTAGCGTTTGCAGAGCAAGGTATCGAGGAGCTGTCTAAGCACGTTGATTCTTTGATTACTATTCCAAACGAGAAGCTACTTAAGGTTTACGGCCGTAACGTAACCCTACTTGAAGCATTCGGCTATGCGAACGACGTTCTTAAGGACGCGGTTCAGGGTATTGCCGAGCTGATTACTCGCCCAGGTATGATCAACGTCGACTTCGCGGACGTTCGCACTGTAATGTCTGAAATGGGTCAAGCATGATGGGTAGCGGTGTATCTACTGGTGAAGATCGTGCAGAAGAAGCAGCAGAAGCGGCTATCTCTCACTCTCTACTGGAAGATATCGATCTTGCTGGCGCGCGTGGTGTGCTTGTTAACATTACAGCCGGTATGGACATGCGTCTGGACGAATTTGAAATCGTGGGTAACACGGTTAAGGCATTCGCATCTGACAATGCAACTGTAGTTATCGGTACCTCGTTAGACCCAGATATGACTGACGAATTCCGCGTAACTGTAGTAGCAACTGGTATTGGTAACGAGAAGAAGCCTGAGATCACTCTAGTTTCTGGTACGGCTAAGCCAAAAGTTGCTCCGGCTCCAGTTGAGCCTAAGGTAGCTGCGGCGCCAGTACAGGAAGAGGTGAAGGTTCAAACAACACCTGCTCCTAAGAAGCCAGAGCCAGTAGCTCGCGGCGGTGCGGCTCAGCAACCAGCAAATGCAGGTCAGCCTGAGAGTGCATATCTGGATATTCCGGCATTTTTACGTAACCAAGCAGATTAAATTGCTCAATTTTTGACAATGGTCAAACTGGTAGGATGTGCGACCTGACTTATGTTAGTCAGCCATTTTGTGTTAATAAGGGGTATTGCATGATTAGGCAGCGTACTTTAAAAGAGATTGTCAAAACTACTGGTGTGGGTCTTCACTCTGGTCGAAAAGTGACTCTAACGCTTCGCCCAGCAGCAGCAAACACTGGTATTATCTACCGCCGTACTGACTTAGAGCCTGCTGTGGATTTCCCAGCGGATGCTAATTCTGTGCGCGACACTATGCTGTGTACAGCTTTGGTTAATGACGAAGGCGTACGTATCTCAACCGTTGAGCACTTGAACGCAGCCTAGCGGGTATGGGTATCGATAACCTGATTATCGAAGTTGACGCACCTGAAATTCCAATTATGGATGGTAGTGCGAGCCCATTCGTTTATCTGCTTCAATCAGCGGGTATCGAAACGCAAAACGCACCTAAGCGTTTTATTCGTATCAAGAAACCTGTTCGTGTTGAAGATGGCGATAAGTGGGCTGAACTTGTTCCTTACGACGGCTTCCGCTTGGACTTCGAGATTGAATTCGAACACCCTGCTATCGACTCAGATGAGCAGCACCTAGTGTTTGATTTCTCTTCAAGCTCGTTTGTGAAAGACATCTCTCGCGCTCGTACCTTTGGTTTCATGCGCGACATCGAATACCTACAGTCACAGAACCTAGTTCTGGGTGGTAGCTTCGATAACGCTATCGTTCTGGATGACTATCGTATACTTAACGAAGACGGTCTTCGCTTTGACAACGAGTTCGTTACTCACAAGGTACTAGACGCAATCGGTGATATGTACATGTGTGGTTCTCCAATCGTTGGTGAGCTTCGTGCATTCAAATCGGGCCACGGTCTAAACAACCAGTTACTACGCGCTGTACTTGCAAACCAAGAAGCTTGGGAGTGGGTAACCTTCGAAGAAGAAGTGGGCTCACCAGTAGCATTTGCCGAACCAAACATGGTTCTAGCGTAAAAATAGAATTAAAGAAAAAGCAGGCTAAGCCTGCTTTTTTTATGTCTGTAATTTATTGTTTCTAATTTTTATCAGCGAGCTTAGCAATATTCTGTAAGCGCTTCTTGATCTTATCCGGTGCCATTTCTGCCAGCATATTGAGATTATCCGCAGTCGCTTTAGAAAGTGGCGGTCGCTCTACTTTTCTCTCTTCAACTCTGTTTGGCTCATTGATATAGAGTTCAGGTCTTACGTTGATGTCGATATTGATCAGGCGAGCAAAGCCTTTCTGACGAAGTTGAGAAAGCAGGTGCAGTCTGTCATAACTGAGCTTCATCTTTATTGCTGCATTGGCCACTTCTAGAATAAGTTGACTACCTCGGCAGTTTGCAACGCGACAGTAGCGACGAATATCTTGCGGAAGGAGTTCGAGAACGGTTTGATTAAGCTGGTGAATTTGTGCCGCGTGCTGCTGAATCTCAGCAAGCTTAGATTTGCTGATGATATCTTCGGTTAGAGTAGGTCGATGGTCGCGCACGCAGTGGCTCTTGTTTTCGAAACTATATTTGCAATTTTACCACGTGTTGAGCCTTGAATCGCTCTATGTTTGCGCATTAGTCTGACAAAAACAGAAGTTTGCTCAAACAAATCTCGCTTTCCATTGGTGGCGGACTTCAAAATTTCATAAACTAGAGCACACTAAAGCTTGAATTTACGTGCTTTAAACTCAATATCTTGTGCATAACTACAAGCTGAGCAAAATTTTGGATCAAAGGGTCCACAACACGAGAAAGATACAATCATGATAACTAAGCTACTGACAAAGGTAATTGGCAGTCGAAACGACAGGACTCTACGTCGACTTCGCAAGATCGTAAAAGAGATCAATAGCTACGAGCCAGATTACGAAAAATTAAGTGATGAAGAACTAAAAGCAAAAACTGCAGAATTTCGTCAGCGCTTAGAGAAGGGTGAAACCGTAGAACAAGTCCTTCCACACGCATTCGCAACTGTACGCGAAGCATCTAAGCGTGTGTTCGGCATGCGTCACTTCGACGTTCAGCTTATCGGTGGTATGGTGCTAAACAACAGCCAGATTGCTGAGATGCGTACTGGTGAAGGTAAAACCCTTACTGCAACCCTACCAGCCTATCTAAACGCGCTGACCGGCAAAGGTGTACACGTAGTTACAGTGAACGACTATCTAGCTAGTCGTGACGCCGAAACCAACCGCCCTCTATTTGAATTCCTAGGTATGACTGTTGGCGTAAACGTGCCAAACATGCCACCACAAGCGAAGAAAGAAGCGTACCAAGCGGACATCCTGTACGGTACAAACAACGAGTTTGGCTTCGACTACCTTCGTGACAATATGGCTTTCCGTGCAGAAGACCGTGTTCAGCGTGAACGCTACTTTGCTATTGTGGATGAGGTGGACTCCATCCTTATCGATGAAGCGCGTACCCCACTTATTATTTCAGGTCCTGCAGAAGACAGCTCTGAGCTGTACACTCGTGTAAACACACTTATTCCTCATCTTGAGAAGCAGGATAAAGAGGACAGCGAAGAGTATCGCGGTGACGGTCACTACACCTTGGATGAGAAATCTAAGCAGGTACACCTTACTGAAAACGGTCAAGAGTTCGTAGAAGAGTTGCTGACTAAGAATGGCTTGATGGAAGAGGGAGATACCCTTTACTCTCCAGCTAATATCAGTCTGCTACACCACGTGAATGCTGCACTTCGTGCACACGTACTGTTTGAGCGCAACGTAGACTACATCGTAACTGAAGAAGGCGAAGTGGTTATCGTTGATGAGCACACTGGTCGTACTATGCCGGGTCGTCGTTGGTCTGAAGGTCTGCACCAAGCTGTTGAAGCGAAAGAAGGCGTTAAGATCCAGAACGAAAACCAAACTCTGGCATCTATTACCTTCCAGAACTACTTCCGTCTGTATGAGAAGCTGTCGGGTATGACAGGTACTGCAGATACAGAAGCATTCGAATTCCAATCTATCTATGGCCTAGAAACCGTAGTTATCCCAACCAACAAGCCGATGATTCGTAACGATATGCCTGATGTGGTGTACCGTACTGAAACTGAAAAGTTCAACGCTATCATTGAAGACATTAAAGAGCGCGTTGAAAAAGGTCAGCCATCTCTAGTTGGTACTGTTTCTATCGAGAAATCAGAACTTCTATCTAACGCTCTGAAGAAATCGAAGATCAAACACAACGTACTTAACGCTAAGTTCCACGAAAAAGAAGCGGACATCGTTGCAAACGCTGGCCTGCCAGGTGCAGTAACCATTGCAACCAACATGGCGGGTCGTGGTACCGATATCGTTCTAGGTGGTAACTGGAAGGCTAAGTTTGAAAACCAGGCTGAGCCAAACCAAGCTGAGATGGAAAAGGCTAAGGCTGAGTGGCAAAAGGTTCATGATGCAGTGCTAGAAGCTGGTGGTCTGCACATCATTGGTACCGAGCGTCACGAATCTCGTCGTATCGATAACCAGCTACGTGGTCGTTCTGGTCGTCAGGGTGATGCAGGTTCTTCTCGTTTCTACCTATCTATGGAAGATAGCCTACTGCGTATCTTTACCTCTGACCGTATGGCTGGTCTTATCCAGTCGGGTATGGAAGAGGGCGAAGCTATCGAGAGTAAGATGCTTTCTCGCTCCATCGAAAAAGCACAGCGTAAGGTTGAAGGCCGTAACTTCGATATCCGTAAGCAGCTTCTTGAGTACGATGATGTTGCAAACGACCAGCGTAAGGTAGTTTATGAGCTGCGTGATGAACTAATGGTTACTGATGACATCAGCGAGATGATCGAGCAGAACCGCGAGGATGTGATTACTGCTTCTATCGACCAATACATTCCGCCACAGTCTATCGAAGAGATGTGGGACGTTCCGGGTCTGCAAGAGCACCTTAAGGCTGAATATGACCTAGACCTAGCTATCCAAACCTGGCTGGACGAAGACGACAAATTGTACGAAGAAGCTCTACGTGAGAAGATCCTTGCGGAAGCGGTTGCAGTGTACAAGCAGAAGGAAGAAGCAGTGGGTGAGACCGTGCTTCGTAACTTCGAGAAGTCGGTTATGCTCCAGTCCCTAGATGGGTTGTGGAAGGAGCACCTAGCGGCGATGGATCACCTTCGTCAAGGTATCCACCTACGCGGTTATGCTCAGAAGAACCCGAAACAAGAGTACAAGCGTGAGTCGTTCGAGCTATTCGAAGGCTTGCTAGATACCCTGAAATCTGACGTTATCCAGATTCTAAGTAAGGTTCGAGTTCAACAACCTGAACAAGTAGAGCAAGCAGAAGCTCAGCGTCAAGCTCAAGCAGAAGCAGCTGCTCGCATGGCTCAAGCTAATCACCAGCAGGCTGAGAGTCAGCTAGCGGATGGTGAAGAGCAAGCTGAAGGTCAACAACCTGTACGTAATGTTCAAAAGGTGGGTCGTAACGAGCCTTGCCCATGTGGTTCAGGTAAGAAGTACAAGCAGTGCTGTGGTAAGATTGCTTAACTATTCAATTTAAAACAGAAAGAGTCGCGTATATCGCGACTCTTTTTTAGCTATTTACAGGAAGTGAGATGAAGCGTATCCATATCGTCGCTGGAATCATTTTGAATTCAAACAAGCGTGAAATTTTCATCACTAAGCGTCCAGACAATGCGCATAAAGGTGGATTTTGGGAGTTTCCTGGTGGAAAGGTTGAAAACGATGAGCTTGCTACGGATGCAATGGAAAGGGAATTGAATGAAGAGATAGGCATTTCTCATCTGCAGCAGACCCTTTTCCAAAGCTTTGACTTTGACTACAGCGACAAGTCATTGAGCTTTGATTTCTTTCTTATCGAGGGTTTCAACGGTGAACCCTATGGTAAGGAAGGGCAATTGGGTCGATGGGTTTCTATTGATAAGTTGAATGATTACGCCTTCCCGGAAGCGAATCAGCCTGTGGTTGAGGCGGTTATGCGTCAATTTGTATCGAAATAGGTAATCTTCTGGATTCTAAAGTGTGATTCAGATACATTATTTGAAGAAAAAATTTGCCTATGGATATGGAGAATCTCTAAGTGGTTAGAATTGCAGTTGCCGGTGCGGCAGGTCGTATGGGGCGTAACTTGGTTAAAGCAACCAACGCTATGGAAAATGCGACATTAGGTGCGGCGAATGAGCGTCCTGAGTCTTCTTTAATCGGTGTTGATGCAGGTGAACTTAGTGGCGAAGGCAAACTGAATGTGGCTTGGTGGATGATTTCAGCAAAGCGGTCGAGGATTTCGACGTGATTGTTGACTTTACCGCACCAAGTAACACTTTAAAGAACTTAGAGCTATGTAAACAACAGGGTAAGTCTATCGTTATCGGTACTACCGGCTTTACAGAAGAAGAAAAGCAACAGATAGAGGCATATTCGAAAGAGGTTTCTATCGTTATGGCACCTAACTTCAGTGTTGGCGTAAACCTAGTATTCAAACTACTAGAGAAGGCAGCCAAGGTGATGGGTGACTATACAGATATCGAGATCGTTGAAGCGCACCACCGTCATAAGGTAGATGCGCCGTCGGGTACCGCTATCGGTATGGGTGAAGCGATCGCTGGCGCTATGGGCAATAAGCTATCTGATGTGGCTGTTTATGCTCGTGAGGGCATCACTGGTGAGCGTACTCGCGATGAGATCGGCTTTGCAACTATTCGTGCGGGTGACATCGTGGGTGAGCATACAGCAATGTTTGCCGACATCGGTGAGCGTGTTGAGATTACTCATAAGGCTACGGACCGTATGACCTTTGCAAATGGCGCGATCAGAGCGGCACTTTGGCTGAACGATAAGCCACAGGGTCTATACACAATGACCGATGTTCTCGATTTGAACAATATTTGATGAATAAATGACGCCAGCAATGCTGGCGTTTTTTTGCCTGAAATTTAGTAGGGCTATTTATCCAACATCTATTGAATTAAGTGTTGGTTTTGAGTGTTTTAACTGATTATTGGTTTGAAGCTTGGTTAATTTACATTAAAGTCTGATGGTTAACGTTTGCTTTTTTGACAAGCTGCGATTTCGCTACAAGCGAAAGATAAATGGACTATATTTCCATCACTGACCCGTTTTAGGGGATGGAAAAACTGCCTAAATACGATGTTTTAGGGGCTTCAGATAAAATTGACTTTATTTGCGGCAAAAGTTTATGTCATTTTGTTGACAACGTCGGTGTGCATCTCTAAAATGCCGCCAATTTGTCTGAATTCAGCAAATGTGATCTGCCTCTATTGATGACGCAGATTTTGAAATTTAATTTAATAATTTCGCATATTTATATTTTTGGAGGTTGTCTTGAACAAGCCAGCACTATTAGTCCTAGAAGACGGGACTGTGTTTCGTGGGGTGTCGATTGGAGCTGATGGCTCTGCAGTCGGAGAAGTTGTTTTCAATACCTCGATGACGGGGTACCAAGAAATTCTTACTGATCCTTCTTACTCTCAGCAAATCGTTACTCTTACTTACCCTCACATAGGCAATACCGGAACCAATTCCGAAGACGAAGAATCTACTTCAATCCACGCACAAGGCCTTGTGATTCGCGATCTCCCTCTAATCGCTTCTAACTTCCGTAATGAACAATCCCTTTCTGATTACCTAAAATCGCAAAACATCGTTGGTATCGCTGATATCGATACGCGTAAGCTTACTCGCGTACTGCGTGAAAAAGGTGCTCAGAACGGTTGTATCGTTGCAGGCAACAACCTAGACGAAGCACTAGCGCTATCTCAAGCGAAAGAGTTCCCTGGTCTTAAAGGTATGGACCTAGCTAGGGTTGTAACCACTAAAGAAGCTTACCCTTGGAAACAAGGTTCTTGGACGCTAACTGGCGGCCTACCAGAAGCGAAAGATGATTCAGAACTGCCGTACCATGTTGTAGCGTATGACTTCGGTGCTAAGCGTAACATCCTGCGCATGCTAGTTGACCGTGGCTGCCGCCTAACGGTTGTTCCAGCAGAAACCTCAGCTGAAGAAGTATTGGCTCTAAACCCAGATGGCGTATTCCTATCGAACGGCCTGGTGATCCAGAACCATGTACTTATGCTATTGAAGCAACTAAGACCTTCCTAGATAAAGGCCTACCAATCTTTGGTATCTGTCTAGGTCACCAAATTCTAGCTCTAGCGTCTGGCGCTAAGACTGTGAAGATGAAGTTCGGTCACCACGGCGCTAACCACCCGGTTAAAGACCTAGACCGCGACGTAGTAATGATTACTTCTCAGAACCACGGCTTCGCGGCTGACGAAGACTCTCTACCAGAGAACCTACGTGCTACGCACAAGTCACTATTCGACGGCTCACTTCAAGGTATCCATCGTACAGATAAGCCTGCATTCAGCTTCCAGGGTCACCCTGAAGCAAGCCCAGGTCCGCACGATGCAGCACCTTTATTTGACCACTTCATCGAACTGATTAAAGAACACAAAGCGTAATTGGAGTAGCAGAGAAATGCCAAAACGTAATGACTTAAAAAGCATTCTAATTCTAGGTGCTGGCCCGATCGTTATCGGTCAGGCGTGTGAGTTTGACTACTCTGGTGCGCAAGCGTGTAAAGCACTTCGCGAAGAAGGCTACCGAGTAATCCTGGTTAACTCAAACCCAGCGACTATCATGACTGACCCAGAGATGCTGATGCGACATACATCGAGCCAATCCACTGGGAAGTTGTGCGCAAGATCATTGAGAAAGAGCGTCCAGATGCAGTACTACCTACTATGGGTGGTCAGACTGCACTTAACTGTGCTCTAGACCTAGAGAAGCACGGCGTACTTGAAGAGTTCGGCGTAGAGATGATCGGTGCAACTGCAGACGCTATCGATAAAGCTGAAGACCGTTCTCGCTTCGATAAGGCGATGAAGTCTATCGGCCTTGAGTGTCCACGCGCTGACACAGCTAAAACAATGGAAGAAGCATACGCTGTTCTAGATATGGTTGGCTTCCCATGTATTATTCGTCCTTCATTTACTATGGGTGGTACCGGTGGTGGTATCGCGTATAACAAAGAAGAGTTCGAAGAGATCTGTCGCCGTGGTCTGGACCTGTCTCCAACTAACGAGCTTCTAATCGATGAATCATTGATCGGTTGGAAAGAGTACGAGATGGAAGTAGTTCGCGACAAAGCGGATAACTGCATCATCGTATGTTCTATCGAAAACTTCGACCTATGGGTATCCACACTGGTGACTCAATCACTGTTGCGCCTGCACAGACGCTAACAGATAAAGAGTACCAGCTAATGCGTAACGCATCTCTAGCGGTACTGCGTGAGATCGGTGTAGAAACAGGTGGTTCAAACGTACAGTTTGGTATCAACCCGAAAGATGGCCGCATGGTTATCATCGAGATGAACCCACGTGTATCTCGTTCTTCTGCACTAGCATCGAAAGCAACTGGTTTCCCAATCGCTAAGATTGCAGCGAAACTAGCGGTAGGCTTTACTCTAGACGAGCTACAAAACGACATCACTGGCGGCGCAACTCCAGCATCGTTCGAACCAACTATCGACTACGTAGTAACTAAGATCCCTCGCTTCAACTTTGAGAAGTTTGCAGGTGCTAACGACCGCCTGACTACTCAGATGAAGTCTGTTGGTGAGGTTATGGCTATCGGTCGTAACCAACAAGAATCGCTACAAAAAGCGCTACGTGGCCTAGAAGTGGGTGTTAATGGCTTCGATCCTATGGTTGACCTAGACGCTCCAGACGCACTTACTAAGATCCGTCACGAGCTGAAAGACGCGGGTGCAGAGCGTATCTGGTACATCGCGGACGCATTCCGTGCAGGTATGTCTGTAGATGGCGTATTCAACCTAACGGCTATCGACCGCTGGTTCCTAGTTCAAATCGAAGAGCTAATTAAGCTTGAAGAGCAGGTTAAAGCAGGCGGTTTTGCAGGCCTTAACCAAGACACATTACGCATCATGAAGCGTAAAGGCTTCTCTGATGCTCGTCTATCTGACCTACTAGGTGTTTCTGAAAGTGAAATCCGTCGCCTACGCGACCAGTACGATATCCACCCTGTTTACAAGCGTGTAGATACCTGTGCTGCTGAGTTCTCTTCAGATACGGCTTACATGTACTCGTCTTACGATGAAGAGTGTGAAGCTAACCCGACTGACAAAGACAAGATCATGGTTCTTGGCGGCGGTCCAAACCGTATCGGTCAAGGTATCGAGTTCGACTACTGCTGTGTTCACGCATCTCTAGCGCTACGTGAAGACGGCTATGAAACCATCATGGTTAACTGTAACCCTGAAACGGTTTCTACTGACTACGACACATCAGATCGTCTGTACTTTGAGCCTGTAACCCTAGAAGACGTGCTTTCAATCGTTCGCGTTGAGAAGCCAAAAGGCGTTATCGTTCAGTACGGTGGTCAGACTCCACTTAAACTAGCTCGTGCACTTGAAGCAGCAGGCGTGCCAATCATAGGTACTAGCCAGATGCAATCGACCGTGCAGAAGACCGTGAGCGTTTCCAGGTTGCTGTTGACCGTCTTGGCCTACTTCAGCCAGAGAACGCAACTGTAACCACTATGGACCAAGCGATTGAGAAGTCTAAAGAGATCGGCTTCCCACTAGTTGTTCGTCCTTCATACGTGCTTGGTGGTCGTGCGATGGAAATCGTATACGACGAGCAAGACCTACGTCGCTACTTCAACGAGGCAGTAAGCGTATCTAACGAGTCTCCAGTTCTTCTGGACCGCTTCCTAGATGACGCAACTGAGGTTGATATCGATGCTATCTGTGACGGTGAGCGCGTAGTAATCGGCGGCATCATGGAGCACATCGAGCAAGCGGGTGTTCACTCAGGTGACTCAGCGTGTTCTCTACCGGCTTACACTCTAAGCCAAGAGATCCAAGACACCATGCGTGAGCAAGTAGAGAAGCTAGCGTTTGAGCTAGGTGTTCGCGGTCTAATGAACACTCAGTTCGCAGTAAAAGACAACGAGGTTTACCTAATCGAGGTTAACCCACGTGCTGCACGTACTGTTCCTTTCGTATCTAAGGCAACTGGTGCACCGCTTGCGAAAATCGCTGCACGCGTAATGGCGGGTCAATCTCTCGAGTCTCAAGGCTTTACTAAAGAGATCATCCCACCTTACTACTCAGTGAAAGAAGTTGTTCTACCATTCAACAAGTTCCCTGGCGTTGACCCACTATTGGGCCCTGAAATGCGCTCAACAGGTGAGGTTATGGGTGTAGGTGCAACCTTCGCTGAAGCATTTGCTAAAGCTGAACTTGGTTGTGGCAAAATCTACCCAGAAGGTGGTCGTGCACTTCTATCTGTTCGTGAAGGCGACAAGCAACGCGTTGTGGACCTAGCATCTAAGATGATCAAGCTTGGCTATCAGCTAGATGCTACTCACGGTACTGCGGTAATCCTAGGTGAAGCGGGTATCAACCCTCGTCTAGTAAACAAGGTACACGAGGGTCGTCCTCACATCCTTGACCGTATCAAGAACAACGAGTACACCTACATCGTAAACACGGCTGCTGGTCGTCAAGCGATTGAAGACTCTAAAGTTCTTCGCCGCGGTGCACTAGGTGAGAAGGTGAACTACACCACGACCCTAAACGCAGCGTTTGCAGCTTGTATGTCTCATACTGCTGATGCGAAAAGTAGCGTGACTTCAGTTCAAGAACTGCACGCAAAAGTGAAATCAAGCCTAGCTTAATTCACTGGTACAACTTTTAAAAAAATAATAACTAGTGGAGCAACTTGCTCCACATAGACAACCTCATTGCCCGCTATGTTAGCGGGCTTTTTTCGTCTGAAGAAAGTTAAAAGTAACTGATGAAAATATGGAATAGGTTAATATCCAAGCTTTCCCTTTAGCCTCATCTATGGGGGTGCTATTGTTCGCCCTCTTATTTGGTTTTATTGCACATAGGAAGTACAAGTTTGGAATTTAGTCTTGAGGTGCTCACCTTTTTATTCTTTATCGCAAGTCTAGCGGGTTTTATTGACGCTATGGCGGGCGGTGGTGGTCTGTTGACGGTTCCTGCATTGTTGGCGGCGGGTGTACCTCCTACACAAGCCTCGCGACCAATAAACTGCAGAGCTCATTCGGCAGTTTCTCAGCGAGTTTGTACTTTATTCGTAATGGTCTAGTCAGCCTGAAAGAGATGCGCCTTGCGATATTCTTCACCTTTATCGGGGCCGCAATCGGCGCTGAGGCGGTGCAGTTTATCGACGCCTCAATACTGACCAGCCTTATACCTGTCCTGCTTATCCTGATCTCACTGTATTTCCTGCTCGCACCACCAACGCGTGAATCTTCTCACGGCAAACAGAAGATCTCAGATGCCATGTTTGCTCTAACCGTAGGTGGCAGTGTGGGTTTCTATGACGGCTTCTTTGGCCTGGCACTGGCTCTATCTTTACCGTTTGCTTTGTGGCGATTGGACATTTCTCACTGGTGGATGCAACCGCGCGTACCAAGGTGCTGAACTTCACTTCCAACTTTGCAGCGCTGACCTTTTTTATCATCGCAGGTCTGCCTATCTGGGAGATAGGTTTAGTGATGGCTGTCGGCGGCTTTATTGGCGCTAGATTAGGGGCGAAAGTGGTGATAAGCAAAGGGCAAAAATGGATTCGCCCTATGGTGATTGTGATGTCTATGGTGATGGCAGGTAAGCTGCTTTGGGAACAACATCAGCAATGGTTTGTATCATTCTTCTGACCCGTTCGCTCTTTTCGCTACTCACTCGAACACAGACATAGATAGGTCTGTACAGGTGATTCAGTTCTTCGAATCGATAGGCATAGTCTTCTGATATAGAGAGAGCTTTGACAATTGAGTAGGGAACCAGAGCAGGGGCGAGTCCGCCAAGGGCAAGCTGAGCGGCTGCAGTGTAGGAGTCCATCTCCATAGCGGGCGCAATACCTATCTTGCTCAGTTGTGGTCTTTGATAGCTATTGGCTGGGTTAGAAAGGTCATTGCAGATAAGGGTGTCGGGCAATGTATCTAGCTTTTCTTTGCTAACCACATAGAAGGGTTCATCTAGTAGATGATAGACTTTCAAACCATGGTGCGCAGGCAGAAAACCGGCACACAGACCTATAGTCGCTCTTCCTGATTGCACATTCTCTACTATCCGTGGAGTGTGGTTGGTACTGATGGTAAAGCTGCTTTCCACCTGCTTAAGCTCAGTGATTTTTTCACTCAGATAACCAGCTATCAGGGTTTCAGAGCAGTCCATAGTGATAGGTGTGTGTTCTGAGATGTTCTGTTGATCAAATATCCTCCCTTGTAACTCAAGAAAGCTAGGGCCTATGTTCTCTATCAAACGCTCCGCATCGGCAGTGAGTTTGATCTGCCTACCATCGGGTTCAACTAACTTTTTGTTAAGACGCTTTTCAAGGTTCGAGATACGCTTACTCACCGCAGATTGACTGATGTAGAGCTGCGAGCCTGCCTTACTCATGGTCTTGTGCTTGCTAAGAACGATTAGGGTTTCGATGCCTTCCAGTAGCATAGTAGGTATGAAAGTTAGGAATCAGTGCTCTCAAGTTAGATGATCTCGAGACAAAAGAAAAGGCATCCTAGGATGCCTTTCTAGCTATGCTTTCTTGGGAGCGAAGGTTGGCAATGAGAGGTGCCAACGAATTGCCGCTAGCCTGATAGCCAGGGTTACGAATATACCACCTAGCATGGCATTGTTGGTACTAAGGCCTAGAGAGAGCAGAGAAGTATGCACCACACCACCTGCGATACAGGCCGTCGCATATACCTCGCTTCGAAGCACCATAGGGATCTCTCGCGCCAGGATGTCACGGATGATGCCACCGCCACAGCCAGTCAGAACCCCCATCATTACAGCGATCAGGTAGGACTCTTGATAGGTCAGGGCTTTTTCTACACCGATACCTACAAAGGCAGCTAGCCCAATGGCATCACACACAGGCAACACGTACCAAGGAATGCGCTTAGGTCGACGAACGATCAGCATAGTAGCCAAGCTAGTGAGTATGATCACCCAGATATAGCTGGTATCACCTATCCAAAAAACAGGTGTCGCGCCTATCATCATGTCGCGAATAGTACCGCCACCTATGGCGGTAACAGATGCGAGCACCAGCACGCCAAACGGGTCCATTCTAAGGCGTCCTGCAAGCAGTACCCCTGAGATGGCAAAGATGGCTGTACCAAAAAGGTCTATAAAATAGAGTAGGCTCATCGCTTAGCAATCAGATTAAGCATGTTGAATACCATCTCCGATGAGCTTTTTGCTGCCAGTGGAAGGAACTCTTCAAAGCTCATTGGTGACTCTTTATCTGCCACATCAGAGATAGCACGTACTACTACGAAAGGTACGTTGAACTGGTGACAAGTCTGCGCGATAGCAGATGCTTCCATCTCAACAGCGATAACACTTGGAAGTTGCGACGGATTCGGGTCTGCGCTTCTGGGGTGCATACAAAGGTATCGCCAGTACAGATAAGGCCGCGAACTGCGTGTTGACCAGTCAGTGCTTTCTCTGCCAATTCGATAAGTTCTTTATCAGCAGTGAAGGCCGCTGGTTGACCTGCCATTTGACCGATCTCGTAGCCGAATGCGGTTACGTCAGCATCGTGATGACGAACCTCTGTTGAGATGATGACATCACCTAGGTTCAAGCTAGAGTCGAAGCCACCTGCAGAACCAGTGTTTATAACAACATCTGGTTGGAAATCACTGATAAGAATTGTGGTACCTACAGAGGCGGCTACCTTGCCGATACCCGATTGCAGAAGTACAACCTCAACGCCTTTGATTTGGCCGGTGAAAAAGGTGCAGCCACCTTTTTGTTGTTCAACAAGGTTGGAAATAGACTGTTTTAGGATGGAAACCTCTTGCTCCATCGCGCCGATAATTCCGACTTTCATGCAAATCTCGCTCTAGATAGATAATTTTGAGCGAGATTCGCATACAGCTAAAAAATATACAAGAGGTTTATGGGTTAATTTGGTTAGCTTCTAATAGTGCTTTCCTGAGCTTGTCCGCACGCTCTCTATTAACTCCAAAATCTGAGTGTCCAGTGCGAGATTCCGAGCGCACGATAAGCTTACCGTCTTGGATTCTGAGCTCGAGATCATCCACAAACCTAAAGATACGACTGGTATATTCGATGCGCAGATAGTCACTCTCTTTTACCGCGGTTTTAGCACGGCCTAAACTCAGTGCGGCCTGTTCGATACCATCGATACTCGACTCATTGGTGAGGGAAAATGGAGCCAGCGAATGTTTCTCTCTGTCATCTTGAGTAGAGACACAATTAGGTTTATCGCCACATGGGTTAAGGGATCTGTCTTGCATCTTAATATCTCCACTACTGCAGGCCGTGCTGAGCACGGCCAAGCTAGCGATTGTTAAGGCTTTCTTCATTCATCTATACCTGTAGGTAATCAAGGATACCGTCGGCAGCCTTGCGGCCTTCATCTATAGCAGTCACCACTAGATCAGAGCCACGAACTGCATCACCGCCAGCAAAGATCTTCGGATTAGTGGTTTGGAAGGTGAACTCTTGTTGCGCTGGTGCCTTGATTCGGCCCCAATCATCTAGGTCCACACCATGAGGTGCTAGCCAGTCCATCTTGTGCGGTTGGAAGCCGAACGCCATGATCACTGCATCGGCTGGAATAACGTGTTCACTACCGGCAACCTCGACAGGGCGACGACGACCTGCTTCATCCGGCTCACCCAAGGTAGTTTTGACTACCTTAACTCCAGATACCTTGCCATGTGAATCGACCTCGACACCTAAAGGCTGAAGATTGAACTGAAAATCCACGCCCTCCTCACGAGCATTTTTCACCTCACGACGTGAGCCGGGCATATTCTTTTCATCACGGCGATAAGCACAGATAACGTTTTTCGCATTTTGACGGATAGAGGTGCGCACACAGTCCATAGCAGTATCACCACCACCGAGAACCACCACACGTTTACCTTCCATACTCACCAGAGGCTCTTTCGAATCTAGTCCCATTACGTTGTAGGTATTAGAGATAAGAAACGGCAGGGCATCATACACACCCGGTGCATCCTCATTGGCAAGGCCTGCTCGGATATTCTTATAGGTGCCTACACCAAGGAAAACGGCATCGTATTCTTCGACAAGCGATTCCATAGTCACATCGCTACCTACTTCGGTGTTGAGGCGGAACTCAACCCCCATTTCGGTAAAGATTTCGCGACGGTTTTGAATCACCTCTTTCTCAAGTTTGAATGATGGGATACCGAAGGTAAGTAGGCCACCAATTTCAGGGTAACGGTCGAAGACCACAGCTTTTACGCCATTGCGCACTAAGATGTCTGCAGCAGCTAAGCCTGCAGGTCCCGCTCCAATAATGGCGACCTTTTTATCTGTCCATACCACCTTAGACATATCTGGGCGCCAGCCCATTTCAAAGGCCTTGTCTGTGATGTACTTTTCAATATTGCCTATGGTTACCGCACCGAAGTCATCACTTAGGGTACAAGATCCCTCACACAACCTGTCTTGTGGGCAAACGCGACCACACACTTCCGGCAGTGAGTTGGTTTGGTGAGACAGCTCAGCCGCCTCTATGATGCGTCCCTCATTGGCCAGTTTTAGCCATTGAGGAATGTAGTTGTGTACGGGGCACTTCCATTCGCAATATGGGTTACCACAGTCTAGGCAGCGGTCGGCTTGAGCGCTCGCCTGTTGTTTAGTGAAGGGTTCGTAGATCTCTACGAACTCTATCTTGCGGATATTAAGCGGCTTCTTTGCCGGGTCGACACGATTAACGTCGATAAACTGATAAACATTCTGACTCATAATTTCGTTTCCTTACCCACAATTATTGAGCTTGAACTCTAAGTTCAGCGGCGCTACGGCTTTGATGACCGAGCAAGGTATTGAGATCGGCAGCTTTTGGTTTCACCAGATAGAAACGAGGGATCCACTGATCGAAGTTGGCTAAGATCGACTCTGCGTGGCTCGATCCCGTCTGATCAAGGTGTTCCGCGATCAAACCGCGTAGATGTTCTTGGTGGATCACTAGGTCTTCAAGAGAGATCGCCTCAACGGACTCTTCATTTACCCGTCCTTGGAAGTCTTCATTGTGGTCGAACACATAAGCGAAGCCGCCAGTCATGCCCGCGCCGAAGTTCACCCCAGTTGCGCCCAAGATAGCAACGATACCGCCAGTCATGTATTCACAGGCGTTGTCACCCGCGCCTTCGATAACGGCGATCGTGCCTGAGTTACGCACGGCAAAGCGCTCACCCGCACGGCCTGCAGCAAACAACTTACCGCCAGTTGCACCATACAAGCAGGTGTTACCAATAATGGCGCCTTCTTGCGATTCAAATGCGCTACCACGTGTGGCTTGATGCAGATAGAACCGCCAGCCATACCTTTGCCCACATAGTCGTTGGCATCACCAGTAAGGTTGATGTTCACGCCGCCAGCGTTCCATACACCTAGTGACTGACCAGCAGTGCCGTTTAGGTTTAGTGTGATTGGGCTCGCGGCCATACCGCCGTTACCATAGCGTTTAGCTATCTCTCCAGATAGGCTAGCGCCGATGGAGCGGTCTGTGTTCTTCACGTCATAGTAAAGGTTGAGGCTGGTGCGATCGATCACCGCTTGCAGTGCATCGGTAACGATATGCTGGTTAAGCTCAGCGCCATCAAATGGTTTGTTTGGCTCGCTCCAGAACAATTGATGTCCCATTGGCGATACTGGTGCTTCCAAGATATCAGACAGGTCTAGCTTGCTTTGCTTAGCAGTAAAGCCCTCAACCGTTTCTAGAAGATCGGTACGACCGATAAGGTCGGTGAGCTTCTCGACACCAAGCTCTGCCAGATAGCCACGAACTTCTTCGGCTAGGCCAGTGAAGTAGTTAATCACCATCTCAGGCAAGCCTTTAAAGTATTCGCGGCGTAATGTCTCATCCTGAGTCGCTACACCGGTTGCGCAGTTGTTGAGGTGACAGATACGCAGGAATTTACATCCCATTGCCACCATAGGCGCCGTACCAAAGCCAAAGCTTTCGGCACCCAAGATAGCGCCCTTGACTACGTCTAGGCCGGTTTTTAGGCCACCATCCACCTGTAGGCGGATCTTATGGCGCAGGTTGTTAGCAACCAAAGCTTGCTGGGTTTCCGCTAGGCCAAGTTCCCACGGGCTACCTGCGTATTTCACCGAAGTTAACGGGCTCGCAGCAGTACCACCGTCATAACCAGAGATGGTAATAAGGTCAGCATAGGCTTTAGCCACACCGGTGGCTATGGTGCCAACGCCAGGCTCAGAAACCAGTTTTACCGACACCATGGCACTTGGGTTGACCTGCTTAAGGTCAAAGATAAGCTGAGCCAAATCCTCGATAGAGTAGATATCGTGGTGTGGCGGTGGACTGATAAGGGTAACCCCTTGTACCGAGTGACGCAGACGAGCAATCTCGGCGGTAACTTTGTGCCCCGGTAACTGACCACCTTCACCAGGCTTCGCCCCTTGGGCCACCTTGATCTGAAGCACATCAGCATTGGTCAGATAGTGTGGGGTAACACCAAAGCGTCCTGAAGCTACCTGTTTGATACGTGAGTTACGATTGGTGCCGAAACGAGCTGGGTCTTCCCCCCTTCACCTGAATTTGAGTAACCACCAAGGTGGTTCATAGCTTGAGCTAGCGCTTGGTGCGCTTCTGGGCTCAAGGCGCCAATAGACATGGCTGCTGAGTCAAAGCGAGTAAATAGGTCCTTGCTCGGCTCTACCTGCTCAAGTGGTGTAGGGGTTTGTGCTGGTTTGAGCTTCATCAGATCGCGCAGTGTAGAAACTGGACGGTCATTTACCTGCTTAGCAAAAGATTGATAGTCGTGATGCTCACCGGTTTTACTGCGGTTTGCAGTTGCTGCACTACATCTGGATTATAGGTGTGGTATTCACCGCCGTGGACGTATTTCAGCAAGCCACCGTGCTCGATGTCTTTGCGTTTAGTCCAGGCTTTGCGCGAGAGATTAAACAGATCTTGCTGGAAGTCACTAAAGTGTGCACCCTGGATACGACTGCTGACGCCCTTAAAACAGAGCTCGATAATATCTTGGTGCAGGCCAACCGCTTCAAACAACTGGGAGCAACGATAGGAAGCGATAGTCGAGATGCCCATCTTGGACATGATCTTAAATAGGCCTTTATCGATACCCTTGCGGTATTTGAGCATGACAGTGGCGTAGTTGCTATCGATACCACCATTGTCTATCTGCTCACCTAAGGTTTCATAAGCCAGATATGGGTATACCGCAGTTGCACCGAAGCCAAACAGGACTGCAAACTGGTGAGGGTCTCGGGCTGTGGCTGTTTCTACTATGATGTTGGTATCGCAGCGCAGTTGAGCCTCAACCAAACGATTTTGCACAGCGCCCACGGCCATGGCCGCAGGTATAGGAAGTTTACCTGTTTGTATATTTCTGTCCGATAGGACCACCAGTACCAAGCCTTCTTCTACTGATCTCTCAACCTTGTTACATAGCTCAACAATGGCATGCTCTAGGTCTTGCTCTTGCGGGTCGAAATTAAGGTCAAAGTACTCGTGCTTATAGTGCTTTTGGCTAAGCTCCATCAGCTGTCGCATATCTGAATAGAGAAGCACTGGCGAGTCGAATGTGACACGATAGGCGTGCCCATCGGTCTCATTGAATACATTCATCTCTTGGCCGACGCTGGTGGCAAGAGACATCACGTGTTTTTCACGCAATGGGTCGATAGGCGGATTGGTTACCTGAGCGAACTTCTGACGGAAGTAGTCGGTTACCAGTCGCTCTTTTGAAGAGAGCACCGCCATTGGAGTGTCATCACCCATTGAGCCCACGGCTTCTTGGCCCATGTCTCCCAGTACATTGATGACCTGCTCACGCTCTTCACGGTTCAGGGCAAACTGCTTCTGATAGGTCTTTAGTTCATCGTCATTAAAGCTGCGTTGGCCAATCGCCTCACCGCTGAGTTGTTCAAACGGGGTCAGTTTGTGAACGTTATTCTCCATCCACTCGCGGTATGGGTGACGGCTCTTAAGGTCGTTGTCTATCTCATCGGAGTGCCATAGTTTGCCTTCTTTGGTATCTACCACTAGAAGCTCACCTGGCCCAACACGGCCCTTCTCTGATACCTCATCCGGAGCGTAATCCCAGATACCTACCTCGGAAGCGAGCGTAATCAGTTTGTCCTTGGTGATCACATAGCGGGCAGGGCGTAAGCCGTTTCTGTCTAGGTTACAGGCTGCATAGCGACCATCAGACAAAACGATGCCCGCAGGGCCATCCCAAGGCTCCATGTGTTTGGAGTTGAAGTCATAGAAAGCGCGCAGATCTGGGTCCATATCTGGGTGGTTTTGCCATGCAGGCGGAACTAGCATGCGCATTGCACGGAAGATATCCATGCCACCGGCTAGGAATAGGTCCAGCATGTTATCCAGACTCGAGGAGTCTGAACCTGTTTCATTCACAAATGGGGCTGCAGACTGCAGGTCTGGCAGCAGTGGTGATGAGAACTTGTAAGAACGAGCTTTCGCCCACTGACGGTTACCTTGAATGGTGTTGATCTCACCGTTGTGCGCTAGGTATCTAAACGGTTGTGCCAGTGGCCATTTTGGCTGGGTGTTAGTAGAGAAGCGCTGGTGGAACAGACAGATGGCTGATTCCAATCTCAGGTCTGCAAGGTCGAGATAGAACCTTGGTAGGTCTGCGGGCATACATAGCCCTTTGTAGACGATAACCTGAGTAGAGAGGCTACAGATGTAGAAGTTCTTCTGGTCGGTTAGCGCTTTCTCGATACGACGCCTTGCGATATATAGACGTCTTTCAATATCTCGGCTTCCCCAGCCAGCCGGAGCTGAGATGAAGACCTGCTCGATTGCAGGAAGAGACTCGGTAGCGATAGGACCAAGCACATCTGGATTGGTTGGCGTTTCGCGCCACCCCTCAACCGATAGGGTCTCTTTACCCAGCTCTTTTTCAATAATGGTTTTGCTCTGCTCGGCCAAGATAGGGTCTTGGCTAAAGAAGAACATGCCTACAGCGTATTGTTTACCTAGATTCCAGCCTTGCTCTTCGGCTATCAATCGGAAATAGGAGTCGGGTTTTTGTAGCAGTAGGCCACAACCATCACCGGTCTTTCCGTCTGAGTTGATACCACCACGGTGGGTCATTCGATCTAGAGCTGAAATAGCTGTGCGAACCAATTTGTGGCTGGTTTCCCCTTCCATATGGGCGATCAAACCAAATCCACAGTTATCCTTTTCTAAGTTCGGGTCATACAAGGCCATTGCCATACTCCTTTTGTTCACCGTTACTTGAATTTGTAAGCAAGCAAAATGTCGTTTTATGTAGTCGAGCTCAGGTTGGTCTTGGGTCCTTGATATAACGCAGAGTGACTCACTATTTGATAACAATTACGACATAAATAGTTTGCACGAATTTGACAACTTAAAACTTTACGCGTCAAAGGTCAAGGTTATAAAAGACAGGGTGGGCAGTAGTGAACAGATATAAAAAAGGCCAGCATTTTACTGCTGGCCAAGATTGGAGTTTTAAAATCTCACCAAAGGGGTGAGTGGATGTAATAATTATGCAGATAGCATCAGCGAGTCTGCTTTAGCTTCTAGGTTAGAGCTGTTCATCAAGAATCTGTCGATTGCGATAGCGCATTCGCGACCTTCATTGATACAGCGAACCACCAGAGATTGACCCGTGCGCATGTCGCCAGCCGCGAATACGCCTTTCTGATTGGTAGCAAAATCTTCAGTTGCTACGTTGCCACGGTCATCTAGCTTGATGTCTAGCTGAGCTAGCACACCCGTTGGCTCTGGGTGCAGGAAGCCCATCGCTAGGAAGGCCATTTCACATGGGATAACACGCTCGCTACCCGCTACCTCTTCAAAGCTTGGGCGCTCACCAGGTTTAGCGTCTTGCCAAACGATGTCAGCGATACGCAGGCCTTCTAGCTCACCCTTGTCGTTACCGATAAACTCTTTGGTCAGGATATTCCAATGACGGTCACAGCCTTCTTCATGAGAGGTAGTGGTCTTCATAATCATTGGATATTGAGGCCAAGGCATGTTTGCTGGACGCTTCTCTGGCGGGATAGGCATGATCTCAACTTGCGTGATGCTCTTCGCCTTATGACGGTTAGAGGTACCCACACAGTCAGAGCCAGTATCACCACCACCGATAACCACAACGTGTTTATCTTTAGCGTGGATCTCTTCACCTTTCAGGTCCATGTCGTTAGCACGGCGGTTGTTTTGACCAAGGAATTCCATGGCAAAGTGCACGCCTTTTAGCTCACGGCCTGGGATAGGAAGATCACGCGGTACAGTAGAACCACCAGTTAGCAGAACCACATCGAAATCTTGACGAAGTTGCTGTGCGTTTACATCAACACCCACGTGTGCGTTAACAACGAAGTTAACGCCAGCCTCTGCCATTAGGTTTACCTTACGGTCGATGATGTCCATGCCTAGTTTAAAGTCAGGGATACCAAAGCGCAGTAGACCACCCACTTTTTCGTCACGCTCAAATACAGTCACAGTATGACCTGCGCTATTGAGCTGCTCTGCAGCGGCAAGACCTGCAGGACCGCTACCGATAATGGCAACGGTTTTACCTGTGCGAGAACGAGGCGTCTTAGGCTTGGCATAGCCATCTTTGTAGGCACGCTCAACTATGGTCTTCTCGATGTTGCAGATGGTGATTGGGTCTTGGTTGATACCCAATACACATGCACTCTCACAAGGAGAAGGGCACACGCGACCAGTGAACTCGGGGAAGTTGTTAGTAGAACTTAGGATGTTCCACGCCTCTTCCCAGCTGTCACGATAAACCGCGTCATTGAACTCAGGGATGATGTTACCGATCGGACAACCGCTGTGGCAGAAAGGTACGCCACAGTCCATGCAGCGTGATGCCTGAGTATTGATCTTGTCACCAAACTCTTCGTTTAGCACAAACTCTTTGTTGTCTTCGATACGAACCGCAGGGTCGAGCTTCTGTGGAAGCTCACGACCGTGCTCTAAAAATCCAGTAGGCTTGCCCATTATACTGCCTCCACTTCTTTTGATTGCTCAGACTCAGCTTTACGCTTTTGAAGTACCGCTTTGTAGTCGCGCGGCATTACCTTAACCATGGTGGCTAGGCTAGCTTCAAAATTGTCTAGGAAAGACTTAGCAACTTCACTTCCTGTGAACTCTACATGTTTGGTTAGCATCTCTTGAAGGAGTGCTTTGTCTTCTGCTTCGATAGGGTCTAGGTCTACAAGCTCTGGGTTTAGCTTGCTTTCAAAGTCGCCAGACTTATCCCATACATAAGCGACACCGCCACTCATGCCCGCAGCAAAGTTACGACCGGTTGAGCCTAGGATAACTGCAACACCACCTGTCATATATTCACAGCCGTGGTCGCCCACACCTTCAACAACAACCTTGGCACCTGAGTTACGTACGCAGAAGCGCTCGCCTGCAAGGCCTCGGATATAAGACTCACCTGAGGTCGCGCCGTAGAAGCACACGTTACCTACAACGATATTGTCTTCAGGTACGATGTTGGACTTCGCATCTGGGTACAGCACTAGCGTACCGCCAGACAGACCTTTACCCCAGTAGTCGTTCGCATCGCCTTCAACTTCGAACTTCACACCTTTAGCTAGGAAGGCACCGAATGACTGGCCCGCTGAACCATTGAACTTCACTTCCATTGGCTGCGGTAGACCTTGGTCTTTGTAAACCTTAGAGATCTCGTTCGACAACATGGTACCCGCAGAGCGGTCGGTGTTGATGATAGGGAATTCAGCCTTAACTGCTTCACCTTTCTCAAGAGCCGGAATCGCCGCTTGGATAAGCTTGCGGTCCAGTACCTCTTCTAGGTTGTGATTCTGCTCAGTTTGGTTATAAACGCCATCTGCCTCACGCGCTTCTTCAATATGAAGCACAGGAGATAGGTCTAGGTTCTTATATTTCCAGTGAGCAATGTCTTCACGAACCTTAAGCTTCTGAGATTGACCCACCATCTCATCGATAGTGCGGAAGCCAAGCTCAGCCATGATTTCACGTAGCCTTCAGCCATGTATTGGAAGAAGGTTACTACGTCTTCCACGCGACCGTCGAAGCGCTCACGTAGGGTCTTGTTCTGGGTTGCGATACCACAGGGCAGGTGTTCTTATGACACTTACGCATCATGATACAGCCTTCAACCACAAGAGCAGCGGTTGCTACGCCCCATTCCTCTGCACCCAGTAGGGTTGCTACAGCCAGGTCGCGAGGTGTCTTCATCTGACCATCTGACTGAACAACGATACGGTTACGTAGGCCGTTCTTCAGTAGAGTCTGGTGGGTTTCAGCTAGACCTAGTTCCCATGGCAGACCGGTGTGACGGATAGAGGACATAGGTGATGCACCTGTACCGCCATCAAAGCCTGCGATAAGAACGACATCCGCTTTTGCCTTAGCAACGCCCGATGCGATAGTACCAACGCCCGCTTCAGACACTAGCTTCACGTTTACACGACCCGCGCGGTTTGCGTTCTTCAGGTCATAGATAAGCTGAGCCAAGTCCTCGATAGAGTAGATATCGTGGTGTGGCGGTGGCGAGATAAGACCGACACCCGGAGTCGAGTGACGAGTAGCACCGATCCAGTCATCTACCTTATCGCCAGGAAGCTGACCGCCCTCACCAGGCTTAGCACCCTGTGCCATCTTGATCTGAATCTCATCGGAGTTGGTTAGGTAGTATGAGGTAACACCGAAGCGACCTGATGCTACCTGCTTGATAGCAGAGCGTTCCCAATCTCCGTTCTCTTTGCGCTCGAAACGAGTTGGATCTTCACCACCTTCGCCCGAGTTCGACTTCGCGCCGATGCGGTTCATCGCCACCGCTAGGGTAGAGTGCGCTTCGTACGAAATAGAACCGAATGACATTGCACCGGTTGCAAAGCGTTTTAGGATGCTCTCGATTGGCTCAACCTCTGCTAGAGGGATAGAGCCTGCTGGGTTCTTAACAAAGTCTAGCTGGCTACGCAGTGTTGCGGCGTTGTCGCCTTGGTCATCCACCGCTTTAGCGTATTGCTTAAACTGAGAGAAGTCTTTATTGCGAGTCGATTGTTGCAGTAGAGAGATGGTCTCTGGGTTAAACAGGTGTTTTTCACCACGCTGTTTCCACTGATATACACCACCCACATCTAGTACTTGAACTGGGATCTCGCGTGTTGGGTAACCGATGCGGTGACGCACCAATACCTCTTTGGCGATATCGTCGATAGTCAGACCTTGGATACGAGAAACAGTACCAGTGAAGTACTTATCTACTACTGACTTGCTGATACCTAGGGCTTCAAAGATCTGAGCGCATGGTAAGACTGCAGCGTAGAGATACCCATCTTAGAGAAGATCTTCAGTAGGCCGCCGTTGATAGACTTACGATAGTTCTCGAATAGGTCCTTGATGCTAGTCGCTGGGTCTAGCTTCTTAGTGCGCTGAAGCTCAACCATGGTTTCGATAACCAAGTACGGGTTAACCGCGTTTGCACCATAACCTACTAGGGTTGCAAAGTGGTGCGTCTCACGTGCATCTGCAGTTTCAACCACGATGTCACACTTAGCACGCAGACCTTTACGGATCAGGTGGTGGTGCACGGCGCCTACTGCCAGCATCGCTGGGATAGCCGCGTGGTTCGAGTTCACTGCACGGTCTGTTAGCAAGATGATAGAGTAGCCATCGATTACCGCATCTTCTGCATATTGGCAGATACGCTTCAGGCGCGCTCTAGCTTGCCTTCTTCTTCACTTGCTTGGAATACGATATCCAGCGTCTTCGCCTGTAGGTGCTCATTATCAATAGCACGCAGTTTCTCAAGCTCAGAGTTAGATAGTACAGGAGACTCAAGCTCAACCTTTTGGCAGTGCTCTGGGGTCTCAGTAAGCAGGTTTTGGTCCTTACCCAGGTAAGTGTTCAGGGACATAACCATGCGCTCACGAATCGGGTCGATCGGCGGGTTCGTTACCTGAGCAAACAGCTGCTTAAAGTAATTAGATAGATGTTGTGACTGGTGCGATAGCACAGCTAGCGGCCAGTCGGCACCCATAGCAGAAAGTGGCTCTTTGCCATCTTTAGCCATAGGCACAATGATTTCGTTAACTTCTTCTGAGCTCACACCGAAGGCTTGCTGCTTGTGCAGTAGCTTCTCTGGTGATGGCTGGCTGAATTCGTTCTCTGCATCTGGCAGTTTCTTCAGGCTCAAAAGGTTCTCTTCTACCCACTTCTCATAAGGCTGAGCGGTAGCGATAGAGTCTTTCACTTCTTCATCAGAGATGATGCGACCTTGCTCTAGGTCAGCAACGAAGATACGACCAGGCTGTAGGCGACCACGGAACTCAACATTCTCTGGCTCGATCTCAACAACGCCTGATTCAGATGCCATGACTAGGAAGTCGTCTTTAGTCACTGTGTAGCGAGATGGACGCAGACCGTTACGGTCTAGGGTTGCACCTACTTGAACACCATCAGTGAAACAAACAGAAGCAGGGCCGTCCCATGGTTCCATGATGTTAGCATGGTACTGATAGAAGGCACGACGCTTAGGATCCATGTTCTTGTTTTCTTGCCACGCTTCAGGGATAAGCATCATAAGAGCGTGTGGTAGGCTACGACCAGATAGAACAAGCAGTTCTAGCGCCATATCGAAGTTAGCTGAATCTGAGCTACCTTCTTGGCAAATAGGCAACAGCATATCGATCTCAGCCTGAGTAAACAGGTCTGATTCGATGATGGCTTCACGTGCCTTCATCCAGTTCAGGTTACCGCGAACTGTGTTGATCTCACCATTGTGTGCGATGTAGCGGAAAGGCTGAGCCAGACGCCAACGCGGGAAGGTGTTAGTTGAGAAACGAGAGTGTACCAGCGCCAGTGCAGTCACCATGGTTGGATTCTGCAGGTCTAGGAAGTATTGCGGTACTTGCTCGGTAGTTAGCTGACCTTTATATACCAACGTCTTGTAAGAAAGAGAGTTGATATAGAAGTCGTCACCTATGTTGGATACGCTTTCTAGGCAAACACGTACAGTGTAGTTACGCAGACATATAGCTTACGCTCTAGCTCTTCGGGTGTGGTGCTTGGACCACCGGTAATAAATACGTGTTCAAACTGTGGCTCAGTACTCAGCGGGTCTGCGCCTAGCATAGAGTTGTCGGTAGGCAGTACGCGGTAGCTAGAACTTCTAGGTCAAGGCGTTGTGCATTTCGCTCTAGGATGTCGCGACATTGTGCGCGCTTGTACTCGTCACGAGGGAATAGTACTACACCCACACCATACTTTTCGAAAGATGGTAGGCGAATGCCAAGTTTAACTGTCTCTTCCAACAGGAATTCGTGCGGTTTTTGCAACAAAATACCGGCGCCGTCACCTGAAGCTGGGTCACAACCCTGACCGCCACGGTGCTCCATACGAGCTAGCATGTCTAGAGCCTGTGTAACGACTTCATGAGACTTTCGGTTTTTGAGGTGAGCAACAAAACCGATACCACAAGCGTCATGCTCCAGTTCAGGAGTATATAGACCTTGCGCTGATTGCTCTCTATCCAACATAGATAATCCTTCCAATCTAATTTGACCGCAGTGATCCTGGGTCAATCCTTGTAGTTGTCTTTTATGAGCTAACTTTGAGGAAAGCTAGCGAGCATCCATTCCGTCTCTCGCTGAAAAATTCGCGAGTAAAACATTCCCTTGGTCAATTCTTATGTAGTGTCACTGAGAAGCAGTGAATCTTATAGGTAGGTGTAGAATTTGACCGACTAATCATCTAAAAAACTGAATAAATCTCAGCGTATTTTAGAGATAAGTGAAACTATCCTACAATTTTGTTTAGGCAAATTCCAACGAAACTTGCACCAAAATGGATTTTTGGTGACCAATAATTGGTCACAAAATATCAACAAATGTGCCTTTTGATTCACAAGCAAAGGTTTGCACAGATTTTCTGCCTATAAATTGAGCGTCGAATTAGAACGGCGTGCATGGTAAAATAGCGGAACTAACTTGCAAGGATGTAATTAAGTTTCATAAGGATAAATAGTCACTTTGAATAATGGGTCATCATCGGATGCAGCTACACGAACTGGTAAATACACTTGGACAAGATCTTCAGCGTCGCTACGGAGAAAAGGTCCATAAATTGACCCTACACGGTGGCTTTAGTTGTCCTAACCGAGATGGCACTATCGGTCGAGGTGGTTGCACCTTTTGTAACGTCTCTTCTTTTGTTGATGAATCTACTCAGTCTCAGTCTATCCAAGTTCAGCTTAACGATCGTCTGGTGAGGTAAAGCGCGCCAAGAAGTACTTTGCTTACTTTCAGGCGTACACCAACACCTTCGCTGAGGTGCAGGTTTTAAGAAACATGTACGAGCAGGCGCTTCGCTCGTCTGACATCGTTGGTCTATGTGTCGGCACGCGCCAGATTGTGTTCCGGATGCGGTAATGGATCTGCTGGTGGAATATAAAGAGAAAGGTTATGAGATCTGGCTCGAGCTTGGTCTGCAGACTGCCCGTAACGATACTTTAAAGCGTATCAACCGAGGTCATGACTTCGAATGCTATGCCGAGATCACCAAGAAGGCGCGCGCGAACGGCATTAAGGTGTGCACGCATCTGATTGTTGGGCTACCTAAAGAGACCAAGCAAGACAATATCGATACCTTGAACAAGGTGCTTGAGGTGGGTACCGATGGTATCAAGCTTCACGGCTTGCATATCGTTGAGGGCAGCACCATGGCTAAGGCTTGGAAGGCGGGTAAGCTAGAGGCACCATCTCTAGAGGACTATGTGGATATCGCATCAACCTTGATTCGAATGACCCCGCCTGAGGTGGTGTATCACCGAGTATCATCTTCGGCACGTCGTCCAACCTTACTTTCGCCACTTTGGTGTGAGAACCGCTGGCTTGCGATGACAGAGATAGGCCGAGCGCTGGACCGAGATGGTGCGCAGGGGGCACTGCTCGAGCAGCCTTTTGTGTATCAAAAACCGGTACTCACCGCTCAGGTTTAAATCTAAGTCACTGAACCGCTACGCTTGGGTTACATTTTGATTGGGGCGCGATAGACTTCAGGTAGCACTTGATACAAGGACTGCTTGATGCGCCCAATGAAACGTTTTTCCCAGTATTATGTCGATTGGCTTATTCGCCTCGGCATCTTCCGATTCTCCATTCTTATTGCTGTTGTACTGATTGCTCTCGCCGTATTGGTACACTTTGCTATCGCTTTTTATCTCAACGAATCTTTTGATACTCGGCACATGCTACGTTCGTTAGCGTTCGGTCTTATCATGACTCCTTGGGCGGTATATTTTGTTTCTACCATAGTTGAGCAGCTAGAAGAGTCGCGCAGGCGGCTTTCTAAACTCGTATCCAAGCTCAACGAGATGCGAGAGCGCGACCTAGAGCTCAATCATCAACTTAGGCAGAACATCGAAAAACTCAACGTAGAGATAAAAGAGAGATTGGCTGCCGAGGAATCTCGTGAGCAGGCAATGGCAGACCTCGAACATGAGGTGTATCAGCGCGAAGTCACCCAGATTGCACTGTCAGAACGTACGGCTCTACTGCGATCTTTCATCGATGCCTCTCCTGATCTTTTTTACTATCGCAGCGCTGATGGTGTCTTCTCCGGCTGTAATAAAGCCGTTGAAAAGCTTACCGGTAAGACAGAAAGAGAGTTGGTGGGGTTGACTCCGTGGGAGGTCTACAAGAAAGAGATAGCTCAGCAAATTGTCGAAACCGATCAGGTGGTTTTTGAAAAGAATCAGGAGCTTATCTATGAACAGTGGCTAGAGTACCCTGACGGTCGTAAGGCCTTCTTTGAGTTGAGAAAGGTACCTTTCTTCGATAAACAAGGCAAACATCTTGGTCTGGTGGGTTTTGGTCGTGATATCACGGAACGTAAGCATCACGAAGAGTCCCTAGAAAAGGCCAGCCGAGATAAGACCACCTTTATCTCTACCATCAGTCATGAACTGCGTACCCCGCTAAACGGAATCGTTGGTTTGAGCCGAATGCTTTTGGACACCTCGCTTAGCAAAGAACAGCGTCAGCATATGCAGACTATCAACGTGAGTGCCATCACTCTGGGCCATATCTTCAATGACATTATCGATATGGATAAGTTTGACCGCAGTAAATTAGAGTTGGTGCCGTCGGAGCTTAGCTTTGAGGAGTTTGTTACCGAGCTAGATAGTTTGTCACGCCTAATGGCAGAGCAGAAAGGCCTCAATTTCGAACTGGATAGGTTGACTGAGATGCCTGATAGTGTAGTGGTAGATGCGACTCGCCTTCGTCAGGTACTGTGGAACCTTATTAGCAATGCGATGAAATTTACCCAAGAAGGCGGGGTAAATGTCAACGTGAGCGCCGACCCTATCGATGATAATCAGGTCGCGCTTCGCTTTGAAATAGAAGATACCGGTGTGGGCATTCCTGAGCATGAGCTCGAGAAAATCTTCGCCATGTATTACCAGGTGAAGTCGGAAGAGGGCAACCTACATGCTGTGGGTACAGGTATCGGCCTGGCAGTTTCTCGCTCTTTGATTGAGAAGATGGGCGGAGAATTATACGCCACCAGTGACCTTGGCCACGGCAGTACCTTCTATGTTGAGATCACCGTTCCTCTAGGTGAAAAAGCTGCAGACTCGGAAGAAGCCAAACAAGAGAATCAGACCAGCCTATCCATCTTTATGGTTGAGGATATAGAGCTCAACATCACCGTTGCTCGCTCCCTTATTGAAAGTCTTGGACATAGAGTCGAAGTGGCTATGTCAGGTAAAGAAGCGTTAAGAGTGTTCGACCAAGCCGATATGATCTCGTGCTGCTGGATATCCAACTCCCGGATATGACTGGCTTCGATATCGCCCGTGAGCTTCAGCAAACCTATAACGAACTGCCACCAATCGTGGCGCTGACGGCAAATCTGGTTAAGGACAAAACCCAGTATCGAGACGCAGGTATGCAGGATGCGATCAGCAAGCCACTGTCGGCTAAGGCACTTCGTAAGGTGATGAACAAGCTTTGCGACCTCGATGCCGATGTAGTCGAGGTGAAGACCCATGCAACCAAGGCGGTACTTGAGGATGTGAATCCTGAGGTACGACTCGAGGATATTGTTGATACCGAGATGCTTACCTCTTATATAGAGATAGTGGCAAGAAGCCCGTGGTAGACAGTATTCAGCTGTTTACTGAGATGATGCCAGATTATGTCTCTATTCTAGACTCCAATCTCGTCGCGAAGGATCAAAAGGCGATCGCTTCAGAGGCACATAAGATTAAGGGTGCGGCGGGCTCAGTGGGCCTTAAGCGTATTCAATCGGTTGCTCAACAGGCTCAATCACCAGAGTTACCCGCTTGGTGGGAAAATATCCACGATTGGGTAGATGAAATTAAAAACAATTACTTAAATGACATTAGGATGCTGTTAAACTGGGTCGACAAAGATTTTGACAGTTAAGTTTTCTCGAAGCGGAGCGAATAACAATGAAACTTAAAGCTGTAGCGGGTGCACTTGTGTGTGCATCACTTTTGATTGGGTGCGCGTCTAGCGAAGATGTTCAGTGGCAGAAAGAATCTTCCGCAATGGTAGAGAACACTAATATCAATCTTGAGAGTCGCATGTGGCTGAATAAGATGCCTATGATAGGCGAGGAGCCATCAATCCCTCTGCATGGCAGTATCATTTTGTCAGCCGACCAAGACATTCCAGCCGACCTTGGTGTAGTCAGTATCTGCTTCGCCATAATGATGAAACGGTTGAGATCAGTGAAGACAACTTCGAGGTTGAGGCGCTGAACGAAAACCAATGGAAGATCTCTTTCAAGCAAACTGAGCACTTTGAAGAAGAAGTGGACTCTGCGGACATTGCCATTCTGATGGAAAATGAGCAGAAGAAGGTGTGGCTTGCTGAGCGAGGTGTTAAGGTCGACCTCGTTTTCTAAAGCTCCGATTTAGATATTAAAAAACCCAGCAAATGCTGGGTTTTTTAATATCTGAACTAAGTAAAACTTAGTCTAGGTCACCACAGAAGCGGTAGCCTTCACCGTGGATAGTCGCGATGATCTCTGGAGTACCGGCAACTGACTCGAAGTGCTTACGGATACGACGGATAGTTACGTCAACCGTACGGTCATGTGGCTTAAGCTCACGACCAGTCATCTTCTTAAGTAGCTCTGCACGAGTCTGGATCTTGCCTGGGTTTTCACAGAAGTGAAGTAGGGCACGGAACTCAGAGCGCGGTAGCTTGTAAGAGTCGCCATTTGGGTTAACCAGTGAACGGCTGTTGATGTCTAGTACCCAACCATTGAAGGTGTACTTCTCAACGTTTTTGCTCTCTTCGTCACCTGCTTGAGCTGCGTTCATTGAACGAGCAAGAAGGTTACGAGCACGGATGGTTAGCTCACGTGGATTGAAAGGCTTGGTGATGTAGTCGTCAGCGCCGATTTCAAGACCAAGGATCTTGTCTACTTCGTTGTCACGACCAGTAAGGAACATAAGTGCAACGTTCGCTTGCTCACGAAGCTCACGTGCTAGAAGCAAACCGTTTTTACCAGGAAGATTTATATCCATGATAACTAGGTTTACTGAGTGCTCGGAGATGGTTTGATGCATGGTGTCACCATCAACCGCTTCAAAAACATTGTAGCCTTCCGCTTCGAAAATGCTTTTAAGAGTGCTGCGGGTAACTTGTTCGTCTTCAACAATAAGAATGTTAGGGGTTTGCATTGCTCTACCTAAACTGTGCTTAATTAACTATAACTATTTAAATACTAGGCAAAAAATAACATTAAGGTAATGAAAATGTTTACAACAAATGCTGTAAATTATGATTTCAGTTCACCCTAATGCTCCCCTCCATGGAACTTATCTAAGATAATTTCAAATCCGTAAAAATTTTTCATTCTTAGCCAATTTTGGACAGCATCATACCCACTTAACAGCTTTATAACAATCTAACTCTGTTAATATTTTTCACTTTATTGATTTAAATCAATCCTTAAATTTTAACAAAACCTCTGCAATAGATTGCAAAACCGTGATGTAGCGCAGTTTTTCATCGGAATGAAACCATACGGTAAACGGTCAAAAAATGAGTGCATTTACATTTGCTTGCAACTGTTTTGTTAAATGGGTTGCGTATTCATAGGTGGGATGAATTAGAAGCTAAAGCCGAGTTTAACCTCGATTCCGCTTTGCCACTCTTCATGCTCTAGGGTTGCTTTGAGGTTTAGGGTATCGGTCAGCATGTATTTACCTGAGACCTCGGCGCTAACACCCTCATTAAGTTTGCTACCTTCAGAATTACTTGGTGCCGTGTAGATAGCACTATTAAGGCTGAGCTTTTCGTTGAAGTGGTAGTTTACGCCACTTAGAAAGCCACGACTTGGAGTGTTGTCGCCGGCATTCGAAATACGAGTTGCTACATAAAGGTCGACGTTATCCATGACCGAGTAGGCGTAACCAGTGTCCATCTGCCACACATCAAACTGTTCACCTGAACTAGAGTCAGCAGTCATAAACACCTTGTGAGGCGAGGTTTCAGGTACGAGCCAAGGCTGGTTGTCAACTTGATTTTGCTCTGAGCATAACGCGCTTGGTAGGTATGACAAGGAGGCGATAGCTATGCAGGCTGGAATGATCTTGCTCTTCATCGCATCTCCTAATTTCATCCTTGAAAGAGAAACAAGTATGGAACTTGCTGAGTAAGTTTGCCAACTTACTAGGTCAATATTCTGTGATCTTAAGCCCAATTTTTGGTCAGGTGAGTGCTCAAATACTAGTCACTATTAATGAAAAGTTATTCTCTATTGTTAATTTGGCGTTGACTGTTTTACGAAAAATAGGTATTGCTAGAGACAGTAAAGAAAACGAGTTAGAAAAGTTTTTATCTATATGTTTATGAATGGCCTGATTACCCGAATCATTATTACCGACACCGGTTGTGTTGGGGCAGGCTGCTGAGAGAAAGAATCTTCAAAAAAGGCCTGTATCCCCACCAGATACAGGCCTTTTTTTCAATTTTGTTCAGGGAGAATGGAATGCGAGTACTTAAGTTTGGGGGATCTTCGTTAGCTGACGCAGAACGATTTATGCGAGCGGCGAACATAATAGCCAACAATGCGGATCAGGAAGAGTTGGCAGTAGTCCTGTCAGCACCGGGAAAAACCACTAACAAGCTGGTTGCGATTATAGAAGCTGCCCTAGAAGGCCAAGACACCGAGCATAATGTAAAAGAGCTCAGAGTCTCTTTTGCAGAATTGGCTTCTGAGATTCAAGCCACATTGCCAAACCTTCAGCTGGAAGAGTTCGAAGCTCAGGTTGAAGAATCATTAGGCAACCTAGAAGATTTTATCCAAGGTATTCAACTACTCGGAACCTGCCCATCCCATGTAAATGCTCGCATCATCAGCAAAGGCGAAAAGGTTTCAATCCAACTAATGAAGGCTGTACTTGAAGCGAAAGGCCAAGCCGCAGCACTTATCGACCCAGTTCAATATCTTGTTGCTCGTGGGGATCACTTAGAAGCTATGGTCGATGTAGAGCTATCTACACTCAACTTCCAAGCTGCTCCTCTTGCTAAGGGTAAGGTTCATATCATGCCTGGCTTTACCGCTGGCAATGAAAAAGGTGAGCTAGTAACCCTAGGTCGTAACGGCTCTGATTACTCAGCTGCAGTGCTAGCTGCTTGTCTGCGCGCTGATTGCTGTGAGATCTGGACAGACGTAGATGGCGTTTACAACTGCGACCCTCGCCTAGTAGAAGATGCTCGCCTGCTTAAATCCCTTAGCTACCAAGAAGCGATGGAGCTTTCTTACTTCGGCGCCTCGGTTCTACACCCTAAAACTATCGCCCCAATCGCCCAATTCCATATCCCATGCCTTATCAAGAACAGTTTTAACCCTCAAGGGGCTGGTACATTGATAGGCCTAGATACAGGCGAAGATAATCTGGAAATTAAGGGCATCACAACCCTGAATGAACTGACCATGGTTAACGTGTCAGGCCCTGGTATGAAGGGAATGGTGGGCATGGCTAGCCGCGTATTTGGCGCTATGTCATCTGCTGGTATCTCTATCGTTCTTATCACTCAGTCTTCATCTGAGTACAGCATCAGCTTCTGTATTGAAGCGCAAGACCGCGCTCGTGCAAAAACAGTACTTGATGAAGCGTTTGAGCTTGAATTGAAAGATGGCTTATTAGAGCCAGTCGATTTCATCGATGATGTGGCTATCGTGACTCTAGTGGGCGATGGTATGCGCACCTCTAAAGGAGTGGCATCTCGCTTCTTCCTATCCCTAGCAGAGGTTAATGTGAATATCGTGGCTATCGCTCAAGGATCATCAGAACGAGCTATTTCAGCAGTGATCCCAGAAGATAAGATCTCCGAGGCGATCAAAGCCTGTCATGAAAACCTATTTAACTCTAAGTACTTCCTAGATCTCTTCGTAGTAGGGGTGGGTGGCGTTGGTGGTGAGCTTGTAGATCAGGTTCGTCGTCAGCAACAAAAACTGGCTAAGCAAGGGATCGTTATCCGCATCTGTGGCCTTGCCAATAGTAAAGGCATGCTACTGGATCCTGAAGGTCTGCCACTAGAGCACTGGCGCGATCGCATGAACAACGCCTCTGAGCAGTTTAGCCTAACCTCCCTAAGCTCTGTGGTTCAGCGTAATCACATCATCAACCCTGTATTGGTTGACTGTACCTCGAGTGAGTTTATCGCCGATCAGTACGCCGATTTCTTGGCCGCAGGCTTCCACGTGGTAACCCCGAATAAGAAAGCGAACACGGCGAGCATGGCTTACTATCATCAGCTTCGCCAAGTCGCGCGTAGTTCTCGTCGCAAGTTGATGTATGAGACAACGGTTGGTGCCGGTCTGCCGGTTATCGAGAACCTGCAAAACCTTATTTCTGCTGGTGATGAACTAGAGAAGTTCAACGGTATCCTATCGGGCTCATTGTCATTCATCTTCGGTAAGCTAGACGAGGGGATGACCCTAAGCCAGGCGACTCAAGTGGCTATGGAAAACGGCTTCACTGAACCTGACCCACGTGATGACCTATCTGGTATGGATGTGGCGCGTAAGCTACTTATTCTTGCCCGTGAAACCGGTATGTCCATCGAGCTTGAAGATGTAGTCGTAGACCAAGCCCTACCACCAGGCTTTGATGACTCAGGTAGCATCGACGAGTTTCTTGAGCGTCTTCCTGAAGCGGATGCATACTTTAGCGAGCTATCAGCTAAAGCAGCTGAAGAAGGTAAAGTGCTTCGTTATGTAGGTGAGATCAACGAAGGTAAATGTCGTGTGACTATCGCCGCTGTTGATGAAAACGACCCGCTATTCAAGGTTAAAGATGGTGAGAACGCCCTAGCATTCTACAGCCGTTATTATCAGCCAATCCCGCTTGTGATGCGTGGTTATGGTGCGGGCACTGAGGTTACAGCAGCAGGTGTATTCTCTGATGTGATGCGTACTCTTGGTTGGAAGCTAGGGGTGTAACCATGACAAGAAGTGTAACTGTATACGCTCCTGCTTCTATCGGTAATGTGAGCGTTGGCTTTGATGTGTTGGGCGCGGCGGTTTCTCCTGTAGATGGCACCCTGTTGGGTGATAAGGTGACCGTTGCCCTTGGTGATTCAGAGTTTACTTTGAAGGCAGAGGGTGATTTTGTTGCCAAGCTGCCATCAGATCCTAAGCAGAACATAGTGTATGACTGCTGGAAGGTGTTTGCTCGTGAGTTAAAAAACAAGGGCTCTGAGCTACTGCCAGTAGCTATGACATTGCAGAAAAATATGCCAATCGGCTCTGGTCTTGGTTCGAGTGCTTGCTCAATCGTGGCTGCGCTAGATGCGCTAAACCAGTTCCACAACAATCCTTTAAGTGAAACTGAGCTTCTTGCCCTTATGGGTGAGATGGAAGGACAGATCTCTGGTGGCATTCACTATGACAATGTTGCCCCTTGCTACCTTGGTGGTGTGCAGCTGATGGTCGAAGAGCTGGATATCATCAGTCAGTCTATTCCTAGCTTTGAAAACTGGTATTGGGTAATGGCCTATCCGGGCATCAATGTGTCTACCGCTGCTGCGCGTGAGATATTACCGGCGCAATACCGTCGCCAAGACGTTATCGCCCACGGCCGTCATCTTGCTGGTTTTATCCATGCAAGTTACTCGAATCAGCCGCAACTAGCAGCCAAGATGATTCGCGATGTAGTGGCTGAGCCGTATCGTCAGCGCCTGCTACCGGGCTTCCCCGAAGCGCGAGATTACGCTGCAACCGCAGGTGCATTGACCACAGGTATCTCAGGCAGTGGTCCAACCCTATTTACCATCTGCGATAGTTTAGAAGTAGCAGAGCGCGTTAAGGCGTGGCTAGCTACAAATTATGTTCAAAATGACGACGGTTTCGTGCATATTTGTCAGATAGACCAAAAAGGCTCGAAAATTACAGGAAGCAATTTATGAAGCTGTACAACATCAAACACAACGACGAGCAAGTCTCATTTTCTCAAGCCGTTCGTCAGGGACTAGGACGTAATCAAGGTCTATTTTTCCCAAGCGATATTCCGGATATGGGCGATATCGATGCTCTTCTTGCGGAGGACTTTGTCAGCCGTAGCAGTAAGATCCTATCTGCGCTGATCGGTGACGAGCTAGAAAGCGCTAAAGTAGCTGAATTGGTAGACAACGCCTTTCAATTCCCAGCACCGATTAAGCAAGTTAAAGATGGCACTTATGCCCTTGAGTTATTCCACGGTCCAACCTTAGCCTTTAAAGACTTCGGTGGCCGTTTTATGGCTCAATCTCTAGCGACTGTCTCTGACGGTGGCAAGATCACCATCCTTACAGCGACTTCAGGTGACACTGGTGCGGCTGTTGCTCATGCCTTCTATGGTATGGAAGACATCAACGTAGTGATCCTGTATCCGAAAGGAAAGATCAGCCGCTACAAGAGAAGCTGTTCTGTACTCTAGGTAAGAATATCCACACTGTTGCTATCAATGGTGATTTCGATGATTGCCAAACACTAGTAAAAACGGCATTTGATGATTCAGAGCTACGTGAAGAGATTGGCCTAAACTCAGCGAACTCTATCAACATCAGTCGTTTGATGGCTCAGATCTGCTACTACTTCGAAGCTGCAGCTCAGCTAAGCAAGGAAGAGCGTGAGAACCTAGTGGTTTCTGTACCAAGCGGTAACTTCGGTAACCTAACCGCAGGTCTTCTAGCAAAAGCGCTAGGTCTTCCTATCAAACGCTTTATCGCTGCGACTAACGCGAACGATACCGTGCCACGTTACCTGACTACAGGTGAGTGGGATCCTAAGCCAACCGTGGCAACCACCTCGAATGCAATGGACGTAAGCCAGCCAAACAACTGGCCTCGTATCGAAGAGCTTTGTCAGCGCAAGGGTTGGGGATTGGATACCCTAGGTAGCGGCGCAGTGACTGATACAGAGAGCTCAGAGAGTGTGAAAGAGCTTAATGATCTTGGTTATCTGTGTGAGCCTCACGGTGCAATCGCGTATCGTGTGCTTCAAGAGCAGCTAAACGAAGGCGAAACAGGTCTTTTCCTATGCACTGCCCACCCAGCTAAGTTCAAAGAGGTAGTAGACGAGATCCTAGATACAGATATCGAACTGCCAGGTCCTTTGGCTAAGCATGCTGTTATGGAGCTTCTATCAGAAGAGCTGAACAATGACTTTGAGCAGCTTAAAGTGCTATTGAAGAAAGTGCAGTAACCCTCTGACTTAAAATGAAAAAGCGACAATAGATTGTCGCTTTTTTTATATCTGTAGCTAACGAAAAAGCCCAGCTAATTAGCTGGGCTTTGAATTTTTGCTAAACCGGAGTTAGCGATTTACTTGTCTCTATTATAGAGACTCAGTAAAGGTACGAGCGATAACGTCGCGCTGCTGCTCTGGAGTCAGAGAGTTGAAACGTACAGCGTAGCCAGATACACGGATAGTTAGCTGTGGGTAGTTCTCTGGGTGCTTAACTGCGTCTTCTAGAGTATCGCGCTTCAGAACGTTAACGTTTAGGTGTTGACCACCTTCGATCTTAGGTGCTTTCTCTACTGCGATTTCGCGGCTTTCGTACTCACCTAGGTCAGATGCAGGAATAACTTGATCTGCTTCGTAACCCGCAGCTGAAACTACACAACGTGCTTCGTTTTTCTCAGAATCTAGTAGCCAGATTGAGTTAAGTAGCTCATCGTTTGCTGCTTTAGTAATTTGGATTCCTTGGATCATAACTTTCTCCTCAGCTTCAAAAATTAATTGTTTGTAATATGGATAAATCTTTTGGGGTCGGAACCTTGAGCGTTCCCGTTCACTTTATGTTTGCCAATTTATATTGATTTACGTCAAAAAACAACTAAAAACCATATTTTTTTGGGGTGTTTTCCATGATTATGATCAAGTTATAATTAAAACATGGTGTTATAAAGGCTGTTTTTACACAATCGGAACAAATGCCACAATAAATGGTGTTATTTAACAACATTTAAACGAAATTCGATGCACTTAGTGTTCGGAATATAGGGCTAAATTAGCCATTTAAAGAGAAGATTTGATGACAACAAACAAGTTTTTAGGCGCTCATGTCTCTGCTGCTGGAGGGGTTGAGAACGCCCCGTTAAGAGCCAAGGAAATTGGTGCAAATGCGTTCGCTTTATTCACCAAGAATCAGCGTCAATGGGTGGCAAAACCTCTCACTCAAAAGAGCATAGATTCGTTTAAAAAGAACTGTACTGCGCTTGGATTTAAGACAGAGCAGATTCTGCCACACGACTCTTATCTGATTAATTTAGGCGCACCAGAGGCGGAGAAGTTAGAGAAATCTCGTGCTGCTTTTATCGATGAGATGGAGCGCTGTCATCAACTTGGCCTAACGCTACTCAACTTCCACCCTGGTAGTCATCTAAAGAAGATCTCTGAGTCTGAGTGTCTTCGTTTAATTGCTGAATCTATCAATATTGCTCATAAGGCGGTACCAGATGTGATTGCGGTTATTGAGAATACCGCAGGGCAGGGGACGAACTTAGGTTGGCGCTTCGAGCATCTGGCTGAGATTATCGATCAGGTAGAAGATAAGTCGCGTGTAGGTGTGTGCATCGATACCTGTCATACCTTTGCTGCCGGTTATGACCTTCGTACTTTTGAGGCATGTGAAGCGACCTTCGCTGAGTTTGATCGTGTGGTCGGGATGCACTATTTGCGTGCAATGCACATTAATGACTCAAAGATCGCCCTAGGTGGTAAGGTGGATCGCCACCATTCTTTAGGTGCGGGTGAGATTGGTTGGGACTGTTTCAAATTTATTGCTCAAGATCCGCGTTTCGATAAGATCCCGCTAATCCTTGAAACCATTGAGCCGGAGATATGGGCAGAGGAAATTCAGGCGCTGAGAGCCTTTGAACAAGGGGTTGCCTAACCCTTTCGGGTAATATTTAAGCGCTGACATTGATCTTTTGGCACGCATCTTTCATTACTTAATGTGACAGGAGTCACAAAGTACAAGGAGTGTGCCATGTTTAAAGCAGTTTCAATCATCCCTCAAGCTCGTCCTGTTCAACGTGGACAAGGGCATTTTAGAACTCCACAGCGCGCACCACTGCACGCCCCAGCTAAGAAATAATTTATCGGCGCTGTCGTTAGCGTTATCCTTGCCACACTCTCTATTAATTGGTGTGGTATATGAACTGGCAAGGATTTATACAAGAGCAGCGACAGCTTCCTTACTTTGAAAAAATTGAGCAGTTTGTGTCTGAGCAAAGAAGCTTGGGCAAAACTGTTTACCCTCTCAAGACCAGGTCTTTTCGGCCTTTGATTCAACGCCTCTCGATAAAGTGAAAGTAGTGATCCTAGGGCAAGATCCCTATCACGGCCCTAACCAGGCTCATGGTCTGAGCTTCTCTGTACTGCCGGGTAACAAGATCCCACCATCACTGCGCAACATCTATAAAGAGCTAAATACAGACATAGAGGGGTTCGAGATCCCTTCTCACGGTTATCTCGCCCATTGGGCAGAGCAAGGCGTGCTGCTTCTTAATACCGTACTTACTGTTGAGCAAGGTCAGGCGCACTCTCACGCCAAATGTGGTTGGGAAACTTTTACTGAAGCGGCTATCGAGCTACTTTCCAAACAAAAACAAGGGCTTGTGTTTATGTTGTGGGGTGCGCATGCACAAAAGAAAGGGATGAATATTGATGAGGATAAGCATTTGGTTCTTAGCTCGGTACACCCCTCACCTTTGAGTGCCCGCAGAGGCTTCTTTGGATGCCAGCATTTCTCCAAAGCGAATAAGTATCTGGAAACTATAGGAAAACAGCCCATCGATTGGCACCTTTCCACAGAATTAGATTAAGAAAGAATAAAATCCACATAAAAAGTGTGCTTTTTAGCCCTCCTTCAAAACATGCATGCAAATAATCGCTTAAACTTAATGCAACGGATGATATGGAGGGATGGAACATGATGCTAGAGAGAATCCATCGTGAGCATGGCTATATGGTGCGATTGCTGGCGATACTGAGGAAAAAGCTGATTCGTCTTCGTGACGAGGAGCCAATCAACTATTCATTGGTGAAAGAGATAGTGGATTATCTCTGCGATCACTCCGAGCGCACCCATCACCCTAAAGAGGATCTTATCTATCACTATTTTATTGAGAAGTACGGTGAGCAGAAGCAGATACAGAACCTAGAGCTGGAGCATATTGAACTATCTAAACTCACACATGAGTTCTTAGATGTGGTGGATATGATCTTACAAGATGCCGTGGTGCCTTCAGATCTCTTCTCAAGCCAGCTAGAGAATTTCATTCAGCAGCAGAAGCGACATCTGGATTTGGAAGAGCAAGACATTATTCCGCTGATTAAGCAGACCTTTGATATTTCGGATTGGCAACACCTAGAGCAAGAGTGGGGCACACAAGAAGAGGACCCTGTATTTGGTGAAACCATAGCCGACCGCTACAAGCAGCTTGCGGAGCGGGTTAAACAGACCGAAAAAGAGTATGTATAAAAGCAAAAAGGATGGCCGAGGCCATCCTTTTTTATGTCTATTAGAGTTCGATATCTTCTAGCGCGTAATCGGCGCAAACATCCAGATCCATCAGTTCTTTTTGCAAGCGCTGGCGATCCTTAATCGCTTCTATTTCTCTCCATTTGCGCTTTACAGGTTTAGAGCGGCCACCACCACGAGCTCTGCGTGGCTCTTCGGTTTCAAAAAAGTCGTCTAGTTGCATGTCCATAAGCTATTCCTTTTACTTCATGCGGGCGTTGAACATAGGTCGGTCGTCTCGAACTCCTAACCTTGAATCTCTCGACGACTCGGCATCAGTATTACCACGAACCAGATTAAATTATCTTTGAACTATTTCTCATTTATTTCTAAATTGTGAATGTTTTGTGGAGTATGAGGTTTGTTTCACACTAACTGATAACAGGTTTGTTTAAATAGTGAGCATGACTACTGGTGAAATTTGCATTTTAAGGTTTCTATCGGCATGATGCGCGCAGATTTGGTGTAGGGGAATCGTTTGCCCAAGGACAAATCTCAGCACTATATGCTTAGCACTACCCCAGTTTGAGTTTCGATATTAGGAAAGTTGTGCATCGCATATTTTCCAATGTTGTAACCCACTTCTTCGGTTAAGCATCCAAAAATAAAAGCACTGAGGTTGCACCCTCCATACACCTCACTTAGTGAGGTTTAATAAAAATAAAGAGGCTAGTTGTGACAGACATTATCAACTTAATGAACGATCTCCTGTGGGGATCAATCCTTATTTATCTTCTAGTAGGCGGTGGTATTTATTTCACCGTACGTTTGGGCTTTATCCAGTTCCGCCACTTCGGCCACATGTTCAGCGTACTAAAGAACAGCCGTAAAGCGGACAAAGCAGGTATCTCTTCTTTCCAAGCACTTTGTACCAGTCTAGCGGCGCGTGTAGGTACTGGTAACATGGCTGGTGTTGCGGTAGCACTTACCTAGGTGGCCCTGGCGCTATCTTCTGGATGTGGCTGATCGCTATGCTAGGTATGGCAACCTCTTTTGCGAGAGTACCCTAGCTCAGCTATACAAGACCAAAGATGAAGATGGCAACTATCGTGGTGGTCCAGCTTACTATATGGAGAAAGGTCTAGGCATGCGCTGGATGGGCGTATTGTTCTCTATCTTCCTGATCATCGCATTCGGTCTGGTATTTAACTCAGTACAAGCAAACTCTATTGCAAGTGCAATGAACACCGCATTTGGCATTGAGCCATGGGTTGCTGGTGTTGCAGTAGCAGTACTTTCTGCATTCGTTATCTTTGGTGGCATCCGTAAGATTGCACGTACTGCGGAGCTAATCGTTCCTGTAATGGCACTAGCTTACCTAGTGCTGGCTTTCTACGTAATGTTCTCAAACATCGAGAAAGTGCCAGAAATCATCTCTCTTATCTTCAAGAGTGCGTTCGGTCTGCAAGAAGCAGCCGCTGGTGGTGCAGGTTACGCTATCGCTCAAGCGCTGATTAACGGTATCAAACGTGGTCTATTCTCGAACGAAGCAGGTATGGGTTCTGCGCCAAACGCAGCAGCATCGGCGACGCCATATCCGCCACACCCAGCTTCACAGGGTTATGTTCAGATGCTAGGTGTTTTCACTGATACTATCGTTATCTGTACAGCAACCGTAGCTATCATCCTTGTCTCTGGTGAGTATGTTCCTCACGGTGAGATCACAGGTATCGAGCTGACGCAGCGCGCGTTAAGTGCTGAAGTAGGCAGCTGGGGTGGCATCTTCGTTGCTATCGCTATCTTCTTCTTTGCGTTTACTTCTATCATCGCAAACTACTCGTACGCGGAAACTAACCTTATCTTCCTTGAGCACAATCACAAGGCAGGTCTAAACATCTTCCGCGTAATCGTGCTAGGCATGGTTCTGTTCGGTGCTGTTTCGTCTCTACCAACGGTATGGGCAATGGCAGACGTGTCTATGGGCTTGATGGCTATTGTGAACATGGTGGCTATCCTGTTGCTGTCGGGCATCGTGGTTAAGCTTGCTAAGGATTACAACAAGCAGCTTAAAGCAGGCAAGGTACCAACCTTTGATGCTAACGACTTCCCTGAGCTTCAGTCTCAGCTAGAAGAAGGTATCTGGGACCAGGCTGAAGAAGCGAAAAAGTCGTAATCGCTCTCACCTATGACACTGATTGAAAGAGCCGTGCTGACATAGCACGGCTTTAAATTCCGATAGCCCCAGCAGATATAGTGTCTGCTGGGGCTTTTCTTTAGCGATGGGTCTACTTAGAGGTCTACTTACCTCCGAGTGACACCCATAACATGCACACGGTTATCACTAAAACAAACACTACGTTATAAGTATTAAACAAGACAGCATAGCTATAAGTTTTCTCTTGTATAAGTCTACGGTTGTGTATATGATTCATCCCAAGTCGAGCTTAAACACCTCGCACTAACATTAACATTCGCAGTCATACAGATTTCTTTAGGGCTGCTTTGCATAAAAAGTGGCCCTTTTCTATTTCTCGGTACTATGTTTCGAGAGATGTCCCCAAGTAGAAGCATAGTATCGACTGTCTGGGGAATGCGAATGGCCCCACTCAGGAAGTTTTGCAAGGCATCTCCAACTCTACGACTGCTCAACCTAGGAGTAGTCCATGACTGCATTAAAACACTCAAACCAACTTGTCCAGGCGGCTCTGCACTTGGATATCACCCCTAACCAAACCAGAGTTCTGATGCTTATCTGTGATCGCAGTAGGAAGACTGCGGACGGATGGGTTAGCTTCCCATCGCTGGATACTCTAGCTAAAGACTCAAGACTGAATAGGCGTACAGTTATTCGTATCGTTCAGTTCCTAGAAGCCAGCGGATTCATAACGGTGACCAGAAAAAAGTTCATGAGCAACGTGTATCAACTGGTGACTACAGCATTAGGATTCACGCGGGACACATTGAACTTCGCTCGAAAGCTCATAAAGACAGCCTACGCACGTAAACCGGCCCCAGCTACAGCCACTACCAAGACCCGGGCTACCGTCACAGCCATTGCTGGTGGGCTATATCAAATAAAGGGTAGATGGTTCTCTAAGAAGCAGGCAGAGGCTCTACATACGCTTAACTTTGCGGAGGGTGTATGTTTAGGCTAACTCATGAAGATCTATTTAGGCTGACCAGAAAAGGTCTAATCAATCAGGCTCAATTTTTACGACTACTAAACGTACTTGGTACTAGCTCATGAGCGTAGCTATACCACTGATTCTATTGCTACTGGCAGTGCTGGTGGTGTTTGCCCTGTTAGGGGCGTTGTTTAATAAATTAATTGGATAATGAAATGAAGAAACTATTACTAACAATGGCGACGGTATCAGTTCTGTCTGGATGCGTATCACTAACCCCAGAACAACTGGCAGATCTTAGATCTAAGACTAAGTTCATCGACGAAAATAACCCACCAGCAGAGTATGTGATTGCACTGGATAGCCTAAAAAGCACACTGAAAGACCCAGACTCTATGCAAATCAAACACGCATACAGTTACTACAACGTCCATTTCGAAGAGAGCTACTGCGTTAATTACAACGCTAAAAATAGTTATGGCGGCTATGTTGGGTACAAGTGGGCAATGCTTGAGAAGTCAGGTGAAGTGAAAAGCACGAACACTCATCAACGTATCTGCGGTAGTTCACTGAAGTATGCAGAGATAAACAATCAGGCGGGTGATCTATGAATAACGAACTAGCAATGGCGCTAATACACGCCACCAGCATTATTGAGCTACTTATCCCAGATGATGATGATCAGCGTGAGCATATACTGGGTCTATGTAAGGAGTGGGAGGCAATGGCTAGAACCATTGATTTCAACGGAGTGAAGGTCACTCTGGGTGAAGGGTTTTAAATAATTAAGGGGCTATATAAGCCCCTTTTTTTTACCCTGCTCCTTGCTGAACTTTCTTACCAACTTTGTCAGAAACTTCAGCAGTGGATGGCTACTTAATCTTACTCTCCAAATCGGCAATACTAGACAGTCGATACAGTTCCTTGCCTAGCGCACCGGCAAAGTCCATATCCTGCTCCATAAGGCTCTCAGCTCCATCTATGGCGCTATCTACCACCTGTTTCATCTTGGCATCATAGTCGCCTCATCAACCCAGACAGCCTTTGTCTTTAGGACAACATAGGTGATCTTCTTTCGGCCTCTAGCCTCTTCGCCAGCGTCCTTGCGAGCCGTGATGATAGCCTTACCTTTGGCTTGTGCTCCTTGATAGATGCTTTGTCATCGAAGTTGACGTTAGCCTGCTCTGCCTTGGATAGCTCTGCGATGTCTGCTGCTACAGCACGACTCACTTTATCTTCGTCACGAGCTTCGATTAGCTCTGAGCTACCAAGTGACTGGGTTTTCTTCATATTTCTGTAAGCAGTACCTGACACGCCTACAGCCTCACCCGCCTTATCCTGAGACCAATTAGCTCTACCTTCCGTTGACCCTGGACAACTATGGTTATTTTTCTCGAAATTAACCTTAGTTGTCCGCTCGTCAAAGTATAGGTCATTACCGTCCTTGATTGCCTTAACTGCTTTTTGAACCGTTGGCCTTCCAACACCTAACTCATCAGCGATCTTTCTTTGTGGCACTCCATCAAGAATCATATCCTTTATTTCATTTCGCTTCTCAAAGTCAGCAGTCATAGCTCGCCCTTTCCTCATATTTGCGCTGTTAGCCTGCTTCTGTATCTCCTCTACACGCTGAGCAATGGCAAACCTCTCGCTATCATTGAAGTCCCTGCGCATCTCGTTCTCTGTGCGCTCTAGGCCAATCTTGATCAGGTCTCTGGCCGCTTCTGGTCGATCTCATTCAGTCGGCCAGCAGTGCCATTGTGTTCGCTAGCCATTGCTGACAGGTCCACAATAATCGCAGGGACCATACTGAGCCACTCTGCACGCTCAGTATCACCACTATGGATGGCTTTCTTGATTAGCAACTCGATAGCCCTAAACCTGCGTCCACCCCAGATAAGCACGCCACGCTCATCAACCCCAAGGGGCTGTAATAGCCCACTTGTGTCGATTGATTTTGCTAGGTCGTTGATGCCCACTTGGTCATAGTCCTTGCGGAACCTTTCACCCTCTTTGATGGTCTTGATATCAACCTTAGAGAAGTCTGTCTTTTTAGCCATTAGTCCCAGTCCTCTTTGAATCCTTCGATATGCTCAATGCAATCATCCTTAAACGCGTCTACAACCTTGGCCACATCTCTTGTTCTAGCTCTATTAGCTAGGCTATCCAGAAGGTCGCCAGTATTGGTTTTGCTAGTTAAGATCTTGTCTACCATCTTAATAACGAAACCTTCGCCAAACTGCTTAACAGCAACACGAGCCGCAAACACCATTAGACTCGCTCTGCTGGCCTTGTTTGCTTGCTTGTGTAGTAGTGGTAGAAGATGCCCGATAAACTCTCTCTCTTTGCCGTAGACTTCCACAACCTTGCTGACGGGAAGTGTCTTATCCAGAACGCTCACATCGCCAGTCTTAACATACTCTGGGTAGTTATGACGGAATCGTAGGTATGTGCCGATAGCCGTTGTGTATTTATCAATACCCATGATTTTTAGCTGATCTTCAATGGTTCGGTTATCGAGGTCGATTTTCAACATGTCATCATTGCTAGCACCAACCGTGAACGTAACCGGAAGTGTCATTCCTGTCTCCACGATAGCTGTTAGCGTGTGCTGACCATCGATAACAATGCCATCCTTATCTAGAGTTACGCGAGCCTTCCAATCAATCCAGTTACCGCTACGTGCAACATCACATAGATAGGCAACTTTCGATTCTTTGATCTCTCGATTGAAGCTGTTTCTTTTCTTTAGGAACTCTGCTGCACGCGATGGCTGTATATTGCCGATGTGGAATTCGTATTTACTGTTTTGACAATTAGTCATATCATTGCTCCGTGAATATGTTTTGTGTGAGCCACCAGCCCAACTGATGACTCGTAATTAGCCCAGCCCTCTAGCTGGGTTTTTTGCTTATAGACAGTGCCGCTAGCTCATCTAGGGTTACTGATACGCCCGTTAGTGATGGGTTATCCTTGATGCCAACAATCAGCACATGATTTCCACTCTGCATATCTACAACGCTCTTCAGTGTTGCCTCCGAGTAGCGACTAACTGCGCCTAGCGCCTCAATCATCACGCTATCTTCGATGATGCTTACGCATACACCTGTCTTTAGAATGACGTTCTTTTGTGTTTCCATATTTACTTGCCCTTAGTTGGCTGGTGGGTGTGGTCTGAGATGAATTTTTCAATGTCGCTCAGACGGTACTTGATGTAGCGAGCCATCTTCACATACGGAAGTGCCTCACCGTTCTGTCTCCACTTCTGGAGTGTTGATAGGCTTACACCTAATGCTTTGCTTGCCTCTACTGGAGTCAGTAGCTTGTCACTGATCATTTGTCCGTCCTTAATACGTTTTGTCGGTACAAGAGCTACACTACGACTTTAAATTGCAGTCTGGCAACCCCATGTATGCACAACTTCTGAGCCATCCATGAATTAGTTAAAAAAAGAGGGCTACCATTCGGTAGCCCTGTATGGTTTGAGATCGAGCCATAGGAGCTAATCACAGGAGCTTGTATAGGCATTGCTGGTGGGTGTTATGCTATCTGGTCTGTCTCTCGACCTACCTGTAGCAATAGTGCCTGTCCACGGTGACTGGCAAACATGGTGTTTGTCGTACCACTGGCTTTGTCAACAACGCACTTCACCTGCACTGACCAGCTTGATGACCCTGATCCTATAGGTACATCCTTCATATACGGGGGAACGGTAACAGGTCTAGGTGTACGTTCTGTTACATCCTCAGGGTCCACATACCTATTCTCGTAAGTCTCACTCAGCAGGGTGACTGTAGATGAACCATTCAAGGTATAAATCACCTGTAGTGTGTAGGTGCAGGTTTGGCTATCGGTAGCCGCTGCCCTCATATACACATCATCCAATACGAATGAAGGGAATAGGAATCTACGAGGTGTCCTAGCGTCTTGTTGGACTGTACCACTAATGATGGTTTCACTGGCTTCGGTTCTACCGTTGTTGACACGAGTAGCGTTGATATCCCTTGATGTGGATGTCTTCAGTTTGCTAGCAAACAGGTTAGACATCACGTCACCGTGCATATAGTACTGCTCAGTCACAGGGTTTAGGTCTACCATCTCAACACCAGATGTATTCCTGAGAGTGAAATGACCGTTATACCTCCATGAGCCAGTCCAGTTAGCATCGCTGGTTTTGGTGTGACCTATCAGTATTGCAGCATCGGTATCAACTGTCTGATGCCCTCGAAGTTCACATATCTTACCGCCAGTAGATCCTACATAGATGTGACCAGTGAAGTCACCAGCCGTAGCATTGACTGTACCCTCGACAACAGCATTCTGTGCGTAGAGGTTACCGCCACTATCTACTGAGAAGTTAGCCTGTGATGGGATAGTTGAGCCAGACCAGAAGCGATACCCAGCGTAGTTAGGGTCTAGGTCTGAGCCATTCATACCTGCAAACGGTATTGACTGTGCCTTGTTGATTACCCTAATAGCATTGAAATTACCACCGTCAGATGTGGTTGAGTATGCGTATACGGTGTTCTCTCCTGCAAACACAGGAACGTTACGCATGATGTACCACTCGTTAGTAGCGTCCACTGGGTTATTCATACCACTGATTTCAGCATTACCAATACGACAAGTAACACCTCCCTCAATGTCATAACCCTGTATCTCGATATCAACAATACCTGAGATGTTAGATGTGAACTTACCCTCACCTGAGCCATAAGAGCCTACAGAGCAGTCCTGAGTCCAAGTGAGGATAGGCACATCATTACCACTGAACTGACGGATGCCGTCTATCTCATTATTTTGTTGAAAGCCTGAGGTATACAGAGCTAACTGCTTACCTGCACCAGCATTGAATGTCTCGACGACACTGCCGTTATGCTTGTAGTAGACAGTACTGCCAATGTACTCGACGGATAACGTATCTCCTTCCTCATATGAGCCGTAGTCGCCCAAGTCAGTGCCATTAGCAAAGCAGGAGATATTGGCACCTCCTGTGTGAGCCATGATGGTAAATGAGGTGTTTAGGCTTGGGTCAAAGTTACCATTCCAAGTCTCATACAGACCTACTAAAACAGCACCATCAGTTTGAGTAGTTATACCCTCTGCAACCACAGGAGATGTCATAAATGTAGTCGAGTAGATACCATCATCCAAGCATCACCCGCAGCATTGAAGTGGACGTGCAGGGAGCCATTCTGGTTTACTCTGACTAAGCCATTAACAGACGTGTAGTTCCAAGTGTCAGGTGCTTCACCATTACCAGCAGTGATAGTGGTCTCAGAGGATATCTCACCACCAGTAATGGTCTTACCATGGATGTTGTTAGCGGTGATCGTATCTGCTGCTATGTTCCCACCTTCAAGCTCTTGGATCATGGCATTTTCAATGAGTACCGTACCATCCTCTTGGACAGTGAAAGCAGCCTTATCTACATCATCGTTGATAACTTCCCATACAGTATTATCTGAAGGGAATACGTTGGTGTTGGTAACTCTGGCTTCATACAAGCCAGTCTTACTGTAGATGTCCTCTGGGTCGCTCTCACCACTCCTAGGATGATGTCACCCCACACTACTACCTCAACAGTACCGCCATCACCAATAGGCATCAGAACAGGTGTATGCCCACTAGCAACCCATCTATCATCATCAGCACGTTCAACAGGGTAATCTACACCACCGATACGTAGGTTTAACGTGTCAGGTAGTCTGGCTCCAGTTGGGTTAGGGGTATTCCCATCAATCATAATCTGTAGCGTAGACTGAGCAGTATTCTCTACTATATTCCTTAGTGTGCCTTCGTAGAAACTCAGGTCTGTAAACGAACCATAGCCGGGTGAATAACCGTAGCTAGTACCATTTGAGCCAATGGTCAGAGTACCCTCAAGGTACACATTACGAGTCCAGAATACCCTGTCACCTTGTGTATTAGGATCTATTGGGTCTGGGTCAGGTTCGTAGGTAACATCACTCTGCCAAGTCTGATGACCTGCTGGTGCAATCATAAATCGTCTAGCAGCTACAATAACATCAGCTTGGTTTTCGTCTTCATCAACAAACAAACCAATACCCGCAACACTATCACCTTCAACTGCTTTGATAGTGTATTCAGGTTGAGTTATCTGGTTTCCGTCTTCATCGAGAGGGTTACGAATCTCAGCAAGCTCATCACCAATGTTAGGTTGTAGATCACTTACATTACGTGGCAGTACCGATATCTCATCCAAACCGTAACTAGCTTGCCCAAACACATCTACGTGACCAATACGAATGTATTGAGTTACGCCTGTTTCCTCCCACACTCGACTCCACATAGTACCACCTACCTCAGAATCAAGGTTGGTTTCATCAGGGGTAAAACCACGAGTGGTTGATACGTGAACTCTCGTACCACGTAAGTCACGCATGGTGTCAGGGTAGTTCCACAGAATAGTTGTACTAGAGATACCGTTCTCAACATCCACCAGCGATACAGCAGGAGGGAAACCATTGGTAGCAGTCCTTCGACTGTCAGCAGTTGGATTCGAATCAGTACCATCCAGAGCAATGATTCTCACCTCAGCATTCACTACCGCATCACCAAGCCCGTCAGAGCTACGTGAGGTGTTTTCTAGGAATGTATAGGTGAATGTAGGATCGGTAGTTGTAAAGCCTCCTAGGGCTGTCCCAGAGCTATCTGTGAGGTTAATCAGGTAGTGAGCAAAGATGTCACCGACAATACCGTATAGTTGTTGGCAGGTATCGTATATTCCTCGCCTGTCATATCGTCCCAAGTGAACACACAGTCAGGACTATCAAAGTTCCACGGATTCTCATCAGGGAATGTCACAGGTGGGAGAATGATTTCATCAACTACGAATGGCTCAGACTCCCGCCAATCACCATCACCGTACTGAGGGTCAATATGCCTTGCCCTGAACTCGTAGGAAGTCCCTGACTGCAAGGTGGCCACATTCCAAGTCAAACCAAGGATAGGGTCACCCAGAGGCGTCCAGCTGGATGCGGGAGTAGTTATCTCACGCATCTGGAACTCTTGACGAGTACCATTTCTGTTCCAAGAAGGGACAACTGTGATTACACCTGAGCCAAGGTCTCTAAAGTCTTCCAGTTCGAATAGAACGTTATCAGGTGCTGTTACCTCTGGAGGGTTAATAGGGTTATTACCACCACCTCCACCGTCCTTCTGGTTCGTGTAGATAGAGTCATCATACTCGGTAGCAGTCACTGTTACTCGGTTGAAGTTCTCCTCATCAGTGACCCTAGAGATTTCAGATACACGGAATGGTTTATCAGTCCACTCACGGTATTTGTCAGTAACCGCAATCACATCCATTAGCTCAACGTCATGCTCGTCGCCGTCATAGTCGAATGTGACCTGTTTCTGCCACTGGGCTTTGTTATACATGCGGTTGCCAAGAACCTTAACATGACCGCCTGTTACATTGATGTCCTCACCAGAGGTAGCGCACATGCGTAGGTCTAGTGATTCTTCCTGTATGAAACCATCAGCTTGAATTACATCATCAGTGGTAGTGTCGGGTGGTATACTCCATGTGTCTTCTTCGTAATTCAGGTCAGTGTTCTGATAGTTAACGTTGACCACGTTGAAGTAGTTAGAAGACGATTGCTCAGTAACATCGAAGCCAGATGAGATGATATTAGTCTCATCAAAATATGCTGTTCGCATGGTTTCCATCTGTTCGGCTTTACACTTGATCTGCCCTTTCTCAAAGGTAAGTACAAGACCTGCACTGTCAGCTAAGTCAGTAAGCGTATCTGCGAAGGTAGCACCAGTATCAACTGAGCCATCAGAATAGATGTTATTAGCGTCACACCAGTTAGCGGCACTCACGAAACTACTGAAGTCTATATATTCATCAGGAATTCCCATGCCATACATAGGTGTACCGTCAGGAGCATCAGATTCAGTCAGGAAGTCTAGTAGTTGAAGTGCTGGGTTGCGCCCACACTCGACAAGAGTCACACCATCATCAGGTCTGTATAAGACCAATCACGGCTACTACGGCTACTGTGGTATCGAGGGTCATAAAGCGGTAAACCATCAACATCAACAGTTACCTTGTATTCCTCACCCATGATTCGGATATCTTCATCTTGGGTATTGCGTTCCGACTTGATGTATACCTGAACTACTCGTCTACCTCGATGGTTTTGAGTCCATTCACCATCACCTACATCGATACCCAATTGTGAGTAGGTGGTGTCTAGGTGTCCTGTACGAAGCTGCAGCAAGCATTGTTTGTTGAAACCATTGACCAAACCAGCAGATGAGAATATGCCTTTATCAGGGTCGTTAGGCCAGATAGGTTCGCCTGTGTCTGGGTCATTAACTACCGTTGCACCGTTATATGGGTCGGTGGCTACATCCTTAGCATTGATGGCATCAGTCATTGATACGTCATCAATGAGGACATTCCGAATAGCAGTGACTTCACCTATACCACAGGCAAACACATCTAGACGTTGGCTGTTATTGGCATCCAATACGTTCCTGTAAACGGGTACACCAGTCATTCTGGCTCTACCATAAGGAATAGCCCTAGGTGCTTTGTTACCTTGCTTCTGTACTTGCGTACCAGTGTCGTTAGAGGTGTCGTTTAATCGACTAGATGAGATGAGGGCAGAGGTAGCTGATATCGCTACCGAGATTATGAGCGTTACGGGATCTGCTATGGGACTATCCTCCAATCTGGCTCATCGTAGCCAGCTCTGTTTTTCTGAATACACGCATACCCTTAAATAACGGCAAGCGTCTTACTGTGAATATGTCGTTGTGGTAACCAGCCACCTTGTCACCCATGACGAAACAGGTGTCGTTGCCCTTGACCAGAATGTCGCCTGTACGGGCCATAGAAAAAGAAACCTCCCTGTAGTTAGGGAGGCTTTCCAGTAGGTTAGTGATGCTAGTCTTATCTAGCTCTCGCTTTAGAACCCGTAGGCCACCAGCGAGAGTTGAGTACCGACCCTTAAACAAGTCATATAGGTCTGGCTCATACAGCTTGCACCAGATGAGGTTACAGTCAGTTGAGCCATAGCTGAGTTGTTGCCCTTGCATCGAACCAAGGGACTTTAGATGTGTGTTTATATCCATTACGAAATCCACTGCTCCTCGCTGTCGATGACGGCGCTAGCTACGAAGCTGAAAAACTGATCTCCACTGAATCGCTGCTGATGGTTTGCTTGGTTACATCGAGTAAGCTCTGGCGTTCTATCCAAATCACCTAGAATGTTCTTGGTTTCCATCACTAAGGTCATGCTTCCCGCATCGTAGTCAATCAACTGGCGAGGGGTGTCTGCATAGCCTCGGTGGTAGTAAGCAGCAGTACCGTCAGGGATGACATTAGTGCCATCGGGGAGCTCTGCTAGTAGAATGTCCACAGGAGCCTTCAGGAACGCTCCTGAGTCGATTTCTGATAGGTAGTCTATGTTGACTGCTGAAAGGCTAATCTCGACACCCTCAGACGTTATTTCAGTAGCTTCCACTGGGTCACTGATACTCAGTAGGTCACCGTAGGCTGTGTATGACTCACCTTCGTAAACCACGTTGTGAGCAGCAGTGCAGAACCTCAATACACGACTACCCAGAGTAAGCTGCATCATCATTATAGGGTAAGCCATTACAAAACCTCCTCGAACTCTAGGCTGTAGCGAGTAATCAAACCTTGCTCATCGTACTGGAACTCTGTGATATCGCCTGTGAGACGACAAGTAACCTTGGGTGCTATCATCTCAATCTGGAAATTAGGTAAGTTCTCAGCTACTCGAATAGCTGGTTTAAAGTTGATAGTCCCACCATTGGTTACCGTATTGGTAACAACGTAGGTTTTACCTAACTCAGTTGGGTTAGGCATATTAAAGAATGAGCCAGCGTAGATAGTGTCAGTCCCGATACCTGTGATTGGGAACGAGGTTGTACCTACGGGCGCTGATGTCGTCACCGTTGGGTTATTACCGAGGTCAGGGAACTCAGATGTGAATCGACTAGGTAACTGGAGTTCAAACTCATTGGCTCGACCCTCTAACATCACGAAGAAAGCCTCTAGAGCCTTCTGAGCAATCAAACCAGAAGCTACCATATCGAAGCTACCTTTGAGTTGGTGGATACCTCTAGGTCGTGTCTGTGAGCTTCTGTTGAGTGCTGTCGTTACGAATGCAGGTTGGTCATGGGATATGCTGACATTCTCTATCAGAACATCAGTGGGAAAAGGCACGATAGCCATTACTTAACTCTCCTGTGTGATGGTCGGAGTGATTTACCTTTCTCGGATAGTGCAGCGATTTCTTTACTCGACTTGTTCAGTTCAGTCATAACTAAACGGTGGAAGTCATTACCGCCATTGGTGAAGGTGTTGGTTTGGTTAACTGTGGTGCCGCCGGATGGCTGATAGTCATTGGCCTTTTGAGCCTTTAGGAACTCAGTTAGCTCAGCATTCTGACGCGGCTGAACGACTCTTTCACCGGCGCGCAAAAGGAAGGTACTGTTATCCATGCCATCAGGGACGCTGTCTAGGCCGCCGTGAGCTTGCGAGAAGTTGATGGTGTACAGTTGAGCCAATGCAGCACCGATGGCTAAACCAGCCTCTGCTGAGGCCGCTATTTTCTGACCGGTGGTGACGTTATCCGGGTCAGTCCACGCATCAGCGATTGCTTGCGATTGGTTTACAAGCGTTTCAGCGATGGCGTAGTTCTTCATTAGGTTGAACTGAACACCCAACGCAGCTCCAATTTGGTCAACGCTACCCAGCATGTTGTTAAGTGATGCATCGGCGGCTGCCTTATCCAACTGCTCGTTAGTCTGACGATATTGAGCATTGATGGCTGCCTCCTTATCCTTGTACGCTTGTGTGTCAGCCAATCTCTGATCAAGCTGAGCCAGCTCCTGAAGTCGTTGCTGTTCAAGTAGCGCCTTTTGAGCATCAAGAATGTCGGACGGGTTGCCACCCAGTAGTGCGTCTCGATATGCCTGATCTAGACTCATGTCGATGGCTTCTTGCTGATATTGAGCTTGTAGGGCTAGCTTTTCAGCGTTCTGCTGCTCAATCATGGCCATCGCGCCAGAGTCAACAGTAGTAGTGTTGTAGATACCTCTAGCTACTTCAGGAGCACCACTAGGGACTTGCTCTGAGTCTGGAAGAAGCGAACCGCCATAAGGTTCGGTTGTCTCTTTAACTTCCTTTTTTACTTCCTCTTTTTTCTTAGGATCTATTTTTGGCTCTATCAGAAGCTCAACAGGAGCAAACTCACCAGTCTGGTTTACATAGTCTGCAACACGTCCTAACACATTGGCCTGCTCAGCAAGGGCGTCGTTTAACTCTTGTTGCTTTTTGGCTTCATCTGCTGGATTTTTAGTGCCATACGAGTACTCGTTGACCGCCTTTCTGGCGTCAGCAACCTTCTTCTCGGCCGCCGCGATATCATCAGCAAACTTAACCTGAGCCTCTGCGGATCGCCTTTGTCTATCTAGATGCTCACTAGACTCATTCAGCGCACCAGCGATAGCTTCCTTAACATTGCCCCACGCCTCAATGAGCGGTAGCAGTGCGTTAGTTATAAACGTATCAATGTTGCCTGACAGCAGTTGAGATTGGCGATCATAGGTGTTGATAGCTTCTATGGTCTCATCGCTAAGTACAGTGGCTGTCTCACCAAACCGTCTAGTAAGCTCTTCCTGCTCCTCAGCCGTCATACGCAAGAACGGACTTAGTCTGGACGCCTCATTACCCAGAGACTCAAGTAGGTTGGTCTGCTTTTGAGTTGAGAGGCCAGCTTTGTCCATTTCTGTCTGGAGCAACCCAAGGAAGTCCTTGCCACCTAGCTTAGCTAACTCTTCGGCTGACTTTCCTGTGGCTTCGGTTAGGAACTCCATTGCTTCTTTGGCTTCACCACCACCTGTCAGAACGAAATCACCCAGCTTGTCATCAGTGTCCTTGATGATGTCAGCATACTGGCCGAAGGTAACACCAGTTCCGACCAGTGCGGCTTTCATGCCTAATACTGCGCTGGTGGATTCTCCTGTACGTGTAGCCAGTATCTCCAGCTCTACCTGCGCGTCACGGGCTTGAATCGCTATCTGACCAATTTGCTCAGCTAGGACTATCATTGCCGTTCCAGCGGCAGTTGCGGCTCCTGCCGCGCCAGCGGTAGATCTGGATAGAGTGACGAAGCTACTCTCCATACCCCTAGCGGCTTGTTTTGTTTTTGTCTGGGCTTGAGCTAGCTTTCTAACGTACTCAGCGCTATCTGCGTTGAGGACTATGTTTACAGCTGATAAGTTCTCTGCCATTTGTGATCCTTAATCATTTTACTTAGCTCTCGGATGACGTAGGTGTCAGGTGTGTCCTTAGCCTTTTCCATCTCCACCTCTTCCTCCAATGCCGGAATCAACAGCTCCAACTGCTTCTCTTTGATCTTGTCAGGAGAGCCACTTACAGGCTCAAGCAATGACCTAGCCTTTGCTACTTTTGGGTGCTCAAGGAATTTAGGTACATTCTTCTGTAGGTATGGAAATATCTTGTCTGCCGATAGCGGATTCTTGTGTATCTGAGATGACATGTAAGAGGCTATAACGCCTAACTGACCAGCCTGACGCTCTGGTGTGAATGGAACCCATGAATTGAGTGCCTTCAGCTCTGATAGGGTTTCGAAGTCCAATCCTTCACAGTATTCAATCGACCAGCCAGTGCTGGTGGCTAACTGGAGTATGAATTTGCGGTCAGGGTCCTGGATTAGTCGTCTAGCCGCCGCAACCCCATTTCCTGTGCTAGATGCATGAGCGATGGTGTTAATCAGCATTCTTGGTAGGTCTAAAACCTCGTCGTAATCATCCAGAGTGAACATTGGCTCACCAGAAGGAGTGCAAGCACATAAAATAAAGGCCATAACGTTTAAGTCATGGCCTTGGTTTGCGTTTAATGTTTCCAGATGTCTTGAGGTTAAGTACCTATAGTAGTAGGTCTCACCTCCGTACTCTATGGAGTGGACACCATCACCCTTACGTATCCGATCATTCATTACAGCGCAGTACCCAGTGGTGACTTCTCGTTACCCAACATGGATGCATTACTTACCACGTTTACGATCTTGCGAGGGAACTGCTTAACGTCATCCAAGTCATCCATAGTGAATAGCTCGCTACCCGACTCATCACAGCACGCCAGAATAAATGCTACCGTGTTGGTATCTTCATCTTTGTACTTAGCCAGAACAGGGTTATGAGAGGCTTTCAGGTGCTTAAAGTAGATAGTGTCATCGCCAATCTTTACTGAGTGAACGCTATCTTTAAGCGATAGAAGTTTTTCTTTTAGGTTCATAGTTACCTCGATAGAAATTTAGCTAACTCATTTGAATCATCGACCTTGGATGAGTCGATCTTCAATGTGCGAATGTGAATATTGAAGTTTTTAATGGCGGCTTCACGCTGGGCCATGGCTGGATTGGCTACATGGCGGATTTGGCCTTTGTCACCAACCTGCTGAATAACTTCACCGTGTTCGTTGATGTAGCTGGTGGTGGACTCGATAACGTCACAAAGCAGGGCCATGTGGTTGGCTAGGGCATTGTCTAATACGCCCATGTCCTTCATTGCGCTCTGCACAGCTTTGAGAAGCTCCTGCTGACGTTCCGTTAAGTTGTTATACATACTGCTCTCCAGGTGAGTGCTGGTGGCTTACTTCCATTTCTTGCCTTTGCCTCCAGTCTTAATGAAATTGTTGTGTGCGCCTCTGAGCGTTGCGTACTCAGACTTTGCAAATAGACCTACATAGAAGTTCATATTTCGGCCCCATGTACTAACCACCTTGTCTGCGGTGGCCCCTAGAGCCTTGTGCTGGAACAGTTGAGGACTTCGAGATGCCTTCCTATCAACGTGGTGCAGGTTTCCGTCCTTGCTTATTCGAGCATATCTCTGAGGCGGTACGCCGACCTCGCTCATGAATGGATATCGAACTACCTTGCCTTTACGGTTCTTGGGTGCCTTTTGACCGAACGCCGGTGATAGTGTGGTCCCTATGGTGTACTCATGGTTATAGCCTTTTCGTGTAACACCAGACTGGGTGGTTTTGTAGTTCCGGTTGTACCTTCCTTTGGAGCTAACGAGTGATCTACTTGTTAGTCCGGTATTGGAAAACAGTGATGCATTAGCTCTAGCCTTCCTTACGGCAGGTTTGAATGCCTCATACCCAGACTTTAAAAACGCTGACCTCTTCCAGTTCCTGCCGCGCTTATCTGCCATCTTATCTATCGCATTGATAGTGTCCTGAATCCCAAGTGCGCTGGCCTGTATCTCAAACGGCATTGTTACCTCCGTATGGTTCAATCAGGGTTATCACCAGGGTGCCATCATCCTTTGTTGTGGACTTAGCGCGGTACTCGCAACCTCTAAATCTAATTGTCTCAATTGGATCTGATTGCAGTTGTTTAGCTCTACGCTTAGATATCACCCAGCCACATGAAGTAGGTGAGTAGTGACTGCTGGTGGGTTTGATTCTATGGCCTTCCAGATAAGTGCTGTCGAACCATGTTTTGAAGTTGGCATATGAATGCCATTCTGGGGTTACAGTGGGCTTGGTGCGGTTTGGATAACGTTCTGCCCATCGCGGACAGTAACAGCGCTTCAGAATGTCTCGCCAGACTGATACTGACTTGCCATATTTGCTAATTGAACCTGCCATCCCAGCAAATCCAACTCCGTACACGCTTGGCCTGTTGTGGTCTTTGACTACGCCTTTCTTGATGCAGTCGGGGTGGGCTTTTGTCACCGTATTGGTATCTAAGAACCTGACCCTAGTGTGTTTGCTATTTATCAGCTCTAGTATCTCTACATCGCCATTGAGGTTGGTGGTGTAGATATCGCCAACATTCAAGGTAATACCTCCTTAGTGGTAATTTTCCACTATAGATATTTTACCATTTTCACTGGTCTATACCAGTACATTCTACGCTAAATGGAGCTTATTCTGCGCTATAAGGAAAAGTGCTAAAAGTTTGTGTTGGTTATTTTTTGGGTTAAAAATGCAAAATAAGGCTGAAGAGTTATGATTTGTTTGTTTTTTGTTCGAAAAGATTCGAATAGTTGTTAATCAGGGGTTAGTGCCAAACTACAAAATCATTCACGTACAGCTGACACGGGGCTCTGAGACGCAAAGGGGTGCGTCCGTACCCTCCCCGCCCTCCCTTGGGGTGGTTATGTTGCAATGATGTTACAAGTCAGAGCAGAGGCATGGTGGGTGGGGGTGGCATGGCATGGCACAGCATGGCATGGGTGGTAGTGTTGTATATGGTGTGCTGTGTGATAGGTATGCTGTAGTGGGTATGGTACAGATGGGTGCTATATATAGGGGTGCTGTATAGACAGGGTGCTGTAGTGGGCTACCCAGTAGGTAGTGGTCATGTAGGGTAGGTATATTGAGTAGGGTCTATTCTAAGCCTCTGTAGTAGCCTCATTCGGGCGATGCCTTTCTAACCCTACCCAACACCCTAGTATCTTTAATTAGAGCCTGTATCGCAGTGTGTAGGCTGGTGTGTACTCCATATGATGGATGCCTTTAGCTCTCGGTTCTGCTCCACCAGCTTATTGATGACATTACGCTGCTCGATTAGTTTCTGCTTAGCCTCATTTAGCGCGATCTCCAATTCGAATAAATCCATATGCACCTCAGGTTATTTGCGATCCAGAAAAGTGTTCTTTCAGTAGAGCCGTTGTATCCATATGGTCAGGCATTTCGGCATCAAGCTCTGGGTATTCCTTGGCAATCTTTAGCTTTAGCTCACCCAGTAGCCTTGAGAGCTTCTGAGGCTTCATTTTAAGGCTTTTGGCTAATGCGGCAATAGCAGAGTAGTTCTTTAGCCTAGAATGCCCTAGGGTCACTGTGAGGCCCTTATATCGCACTTCCATAATTGCCGTGGATTCTCCACCAGCTACCCAGTCCATAATATGCCTCCATAACCATATAGGTAGATCATTATATATAACCTAATCTGATATCAAAGTGACTGTGATATGCAACTGAGATATGCATCCACAAAAAAGCCCATCGGTTAGGACGGGCTGATTTGCTGTTTCGCCATCATGGGAGTAATGGCTTCTCAGTTAAGCAGGGTGATTATATCAACCCACCAGCCATTCATCAATAGGCTCCACTCACAAGGCTTAGGTGGCGGCTTTGGCTTGCCTAGCCGTAACTATGTTTTCCTATTACCTTCTTATGTTTTTCCTGTTGCGAAGCCCCGTCCTTCCTAGGTTTCCTGTTTTTCTTATTTAATTAAATATATATATATATAAATAGGAGATAGAGTGGAGTACACACACAGCAAAGGCTAAAAATGCGCATTTCCTGTTTCGGAGAAATTACCCCCTCTGAAAACAGGATAAACAGGAAATTCAGGAAACACGGGGCTTCTGGGCGGAAATGCAAACAGGAAGAACAGGAAAACAGGAAATAAAAAAGGCCCCGAAGGGCCTCTATCACTCTGTGAAATGCTTGATCATCTCTTTTGGCCTCAGGAACTCGTATGCGTTCCTTCCATCCTTGGTCTTTTGATCTCCGTTCCACCAATCGCCAGTCATGTTTTTGAATCGCTTGCCGAACGCTCTCTGCGAGGTGATCTTCTCACCGCCCTTCGGCTTCTTATCGTCCCACCAAGATAAGTATGACTCATGAACAGAAATCTTAGCCACTCGCTCACTTCCATCTAGCGGCACGGTAGGGAACTCAGTTGGCTGGTGCGGATTCACTCCCCACTGCTTAATCTCGCCACGATAGCAGCAGTCATACCACCATTGCTCCATAGGTGACATAGACTCAATCTTTTGGGCTTTCAGGCCGTCAGTTTCAACTGGCTTGCTCATATCAACGCCATCAACATCTAAGCTAGCCAGCATGTCTCGGAACTGATCTACCATCTCAGCATCAAACACCTTGCGAGATTGGTATAAAGGGTCGAAGTATTTATCGTCCTGAGCCTGTCCGTTGTTAGCTACATCTAGCACCAGAATTCGGCGCTCATCTTTAGCAGCTTAAATACCCAGTCCTCATTGGTAACCAGCATCATTCGGTAATATTTAGGCATCATTACCTTATCAATGCCTTTCATCTCAACTGAGTGGGCATTACTGGTCATCAGGTCCTTCATCTTCTGGTTCACATCATTAGTGCCGCCCCAAGTCATCTCCTCACCAACGATCAGCAACTTGTCACCCATGTGAGCGTTGAATCGGCCTGTGATGTCATTAATATCAGTCGCCTTGTACCAATACTTATCACCAACCACCAGCCTTAAAATCTCGGCTAGGGTTGATTTGCCAGATCCACGCTCACCACCTCGGAAGATAACGCCAAAGCCCTCATTAACCTCTGGCTGGGTCACTAGGTTCGACTGCCAATTCATCAGCTGCATAAACGCTAGATGGTTCTCATCACAAACATTATTGTAGGCGTGCTCAATCAGGCGGACGCACTTAGGTAGTTAAGGCTAACTTGCTCAAGAAACTCATCGAAGTTCTGATTCAACTTGATAGCTTGCTGGTGTCAGGAGTCTTTGGGAATCCATTAAACAGGTTCTTGGTTACACCATAGTCGCCAACCTTAGCTGGGTTGAAGATAACCTCACTGAATCGACTGGCCTTTGATGATTGCATGAATGCATCGATGGCATTGATTCGCTTACGAGTAACTGCACCACGTGAATCCGACTGCTTGTAATGACAGATGAGGTGGGCATTGAAGTCTTTCAGCTCGTTTTTCGGATGGAAGATCAGGTTACTGCCTCGCTCCTCAGCAATGCGGAACTTGCCTCCAACCATCACCTTTGAGTAGGTCGAGTTCATCTTATCAACCACTTCCTTAGACATCTCATCCTGCGTTGGTAGCTCGTCAGTCTCGGTGTAGCTTAAACATTCAAGGTACTCATCTATGCTCATCGCCTCAATTGGCTTGGTTAGCTTTTCAGTCTGACTCAGCTCAAGCTCAACTGGATTAATGTCTAGCTCAATAAAATTACCCATTATTAAGAGCCTCCACTTCCTCGTTGTGCTTATTGATCATGTACTCTCTTGCGTTGTGCTTTGTTACGCTTTGGAACTCTGGCATATCTCCAATCGCCTTGAGTGCCGATCTGACGTTATCTTGATGGTTTATCTTGCAGTACATATCAAACGCATCATACCCACAGCCCTCACTTAGCCCAAGATGGCCTTGCTCTGTCTCTGAGTAGGTCGTGTATCGCTCACCGCCTGACTTTGGTTTGTATATAATTCCACCAGCCGTTGATGTTGACCACGGAGATTTCCACTTCTTACCAGACTTCTTGTAGCCGCCATTTCTAATAACAGACTCGACGGAGACATGCTGATTAAATACATCGATTAAAGACACCTGATTTCCCACTAGTGGCACAGGGTTCTTTGGTGGTTCGTAGATTGTCTTCTCATTGTCCGAGGCGTGCTCTTCTGCAATTTCTCTACAGTATTCGGTGATCATCCCATATCGCTCGTATGGCGTTCCTGAACCAATATAGAACTGATACTCATCACCATCATAGCGAGTTGGCAGGTACATGATCTGTTGCGGCCTAGACGCACAACCATCACCATCCAGAAAGTCAGACAACATATCTTGAGCCATAGCCCAGTCAGTTACCGTCAGAGGCTTTGATAGCTCAATATAAACACGCCAACGTGGGCCGAAGTCCTCACCTGTTTCCGTGTCAATCTGATACGCTCGATGAGTTGAGTGAATGATGTAAGACTCAATACATAGAACGCTCTCAAGGTTGTGCTTGATGTCGTCTATATCGAACGTCGAATCATCAACGTCAACTCGAATCATGGTCATGTTGTTGTGGGAAATCACAGAAGGCTTTGTTTTAGCCGTAGCGTCTGTTGCAGCTATCACTGGTGCATTTGCTTTGGCGTGCTCCCAGTGCTTGAACTCAGACTGTTCTGGGTTAGTTACGATTTCGCATAGCTTGGTCCAGTCGATATATTTGAAGTTATCTGTCTGATTGTGACTATTGCCATATAGGAAGTTCATTAAGCCACCCCCAAATCTCGACGAACCTGCTTCTTACTCACGCCATGAGTGCCAGATATAGCATTCACGTGATGGCTAAGTACCTTCTTTGAAAGAATCGGCATAAGTCCGCGAATTTTTTCAATGCGCTCCTCGTATGTGCATCGGTAACGCTCGTTGTCACCGATGAAACAATAGCTATTACCTGTGATAGATGATGCTGTCCACGCTCCCATTAGGCCACCTCCGCTAGATGCTTCTCAACAATCTGCTTAGCTGTAAGGTAGATAGATTGCTCTGGGTTTAGAGACTTTAGTTTTGCCTGCTGTTCCTTTGTGAGACGGAATGCGACAGGAGCAGGGCGAGGGTCTTTCTTTTTCATAGGCTCTCTTAAATCTTCGAGCCGTTGCATGTATACTATCTGAGCGTTGGTAGTATATGCTTCGGCATTATAGTGAGCCCTCTGCCACCAGTGGAGGGTAAACGTTTAGATGGGTGGCAAACGCAAGCTGTGAAGCCTGCCTATTGATCGGATTTAATCTTTACTTAATCTGCGCTTTGGTTAACCACTATACGACTCTTATTTGATATTGGAAGTCGTACAGAAAGGTTATACAACCGATTGATTCACACTATCTGCAATGAGCCACCCTTGGGTGGTTTTGTTGTTTCTGGGCTATTGTGATCGCTTTTATCTATCAAAATCGTCTTATTAATCGCTTTTCTCTATCACCACAATCTCCACCGTGTCTGGTCCAAACATCAGTGGTTGCGACTTAACTCGCCTTATTTTGTGTGGCGTATCGATATCTATACCTACATCTTCACATGCTTGCTTGTGCCAGTCACAGAACGTCCTGAGGTTGAGCCAGCGAGGTCTAATCGTCCGTGTGATGTACCTCTAGCAAACCTAGCCAGAATGTTTCTCCATCGGTTTAGGGAGGTTTTTGGTTTAGGCAACCCATCACCAAGGCAACCAATTCCAAACACTGTTGGAGCTAAGTGGTCGTGCACTTCACCTCGCTTGATGCTGTCTCTGTTTGCTACTCGCTCATAACCCGTGTTAGTGAACTTGATGCGCATACGTTCAGAGTTCGGATTGCCTATGATAGTGAACTCGCCAAATCTATCACTGGAATGCACAGCACCTATAGAGTAGGCAGGGTTCTTATTCACAGGTACTCCTCTTTGAATTGCTCCATATCCATCTCTAGGTGATCGTGAGTCTCGTTATGGACCAGTAGCACGCCTAGGTCATCAGCAATACCCAAGTAGGTGTCGTTGCCATGGAGTAGGGTGAAGGTAGTACCATAGAGTCGGTGTCTAGGTTGAATATGTTGGGCTGGTGGTTAGTTGGTTCATGCTATGCTTTCCTGTAAGTTGCGCCATACTGGTTAAACTCGTCTCTAAACGCCTGAGAGTTATCACCGATATACATGAAGATCTGACCTTTAGTATTGTTATTCACTCGCTCACCGGTAGGGCGTAGAAATGCAATTCGCTTTTTATGGTGGCAGATAGCAGAACTGATACCGCTTAGAGCGTCAAACCATTGCGTGTCAGTGCCGTTGTTGGTTAGCACAATAGCTTGCTTAACGCGGCCTGACTCAAACTCATCCACTAGCTTGTTACAGAAGTCCTTGATGGTGCGTCCGTATGGTGGGTTCATCCAAACGTTACCGCTCCATTCTTTATCCAAGCTAGAGTTATCGATGGTGTAGTAGGTGTCGGCCTGAATGTATTCCTGTGCGATGTCGTTAGATGCAGGGTCGGTATCAATCGAACCCATAACCTTACGTGCAGAATCAATATACTGGTGAGGTGTGTGCCATTCGTTATTCATGTTGGCGATCTTTGCGTGCTGGGTCATGCTTGCACCTCACGCCAAGCCGAAACTTGCTTAGCTGCATCCTTCTGAGATACGCCCTTGCCTAATAGCTCGGTGTACTCTTTTACCTCTTGCTCATACCAAGCAATAGAGTTAGCACCCAGAGAGATTGATTGAGGGAATAGGCCCTTATTGCGAAGGGCAAAGATTTGAGATTTCGAGATGGTTGTCAGTGAAATGACATCTTTGATTTTCAGTAGTTGCATTAGTCTTTTCCGTTCCTGTGCGTTATTGACTGATGCTTACCGTACGAAATGTTTTATAGGATGGGAACCAAACTTGAGGTTAACGTGTCACAAAGTTCACCCATCGCTCTAATAACTCCCGCTTCTTGTCTAACTGAAGGGAGAAATCATAGTGCCTGCTTGATACGTCTGACCTTTGGTTGTGGTTCTGTAGTAGGTCTCTATCGTCTTTACTTAGCCCTATATCAGCTCCAATAGACTTGCAGGTGGTGCGTATATCTTTAGGGCTGAAGTGCGGTAGCAACCCAGATAGATGTCGTTTGATATTGTCTCTAACTACATTCACTTTCATGTGCGATTCACCACTGCGATTAAAGAATACATAGTCACCATATCGAGGCAGGCTGTCCAGAACATCAGCAACGGCATCTACCACTGGCAGGCAATGGTCATTACCTGCCTTTGTATCTCTAAACCAAATCACCCCATCTTCGATATCAGTCCATCGTAATCCAAGAACCTCAGTCGGACGCTGACCAAATAGCAGTACCATCAGCAGTAGTGACTTCCGCACATGTTCAGACATGCCTGTAGAACCATCTGCAAGCACGCTGACGAGCTGTTTAAGTTCATCTTGAGTCAATCTACGGTCAGAGACTTTCTCTACACTATGGTCAGCAGGGATTGGGTCTACTGGGTTTGATTTGATATTGAACCTAATAGATCTCTCTGCCAGCGTCTTAGGGTCGTAGTCTGCTTTCATGCCCCAGCTAAATAGCGCCCTCAGTGTAGTTCTCATTCTATTTGCACCTACTGGTGAGCCACGCTTAATCATACTGGATAGGACTGGCAGAATGTCTTGTGTGGTTATCTCGCTGGCGGGTCTAGTTATATCGATGTTTGGGTATACCTCTTTCTCTATTCGCCTGCGTAGGTCTTCTGCTGTTTTCATCCCAGTAGATAGATAAGCGTCCACCAGCATTTCTAGAGTTCCTGCGTCAGACACTACACCTTCAGATCTAACCTGTTGTAGCAACTGTCTTGCCATAGCCAAACTAACATCTGGATAAATACCCAGTGGCTTGAACTTCATTCGACCTGATACTCTATACCTATAGAACCATCGCTTGTTGCCGCTTGGCTGGATCTTTAATACCAGCCTACCTGACCCCTAGTACCATCATCATCAGTGAGGTAATAGGAGTTGGGTCTACCTTTAGCGGCTTTTACTTGGGTCTGGGTAAGCACTGGGTGTACCTTTGGGTCGCATAGTGAATGGATTCCCAGATAATAGTCAGTAACTCTGAGGACTGCAATCTATAGTATCAATAAGCCTCAGTACCGTGCAGGATTGTAATAAAACGCTGTGTTCGTGCTGACATAGCACGGCTTTTTTATACCCTGTGCATATCAAGATATGTAAAGGAAGACCGCTATGTTGGTTATTGTTTCTCCAGCTAAAACCCTAGATTTTGAATCTCCATTGGCTACAGAGCGCTACACTCAGCCTGATTTTATCCCTGAATCAGCCGAGCTTATTGAGGTATGTCGTGAATTGACACCTGCTGATATTGCGGGCTTGATGAAGGTAAGCGATAAGATTGCCGGCCTAAATGCCGCTCGCTTTGAGCAGTGGTCTACCACCTTTACTCCAGACAATGCTCGTCAGGCTATCTTGGCCTTTAAGGGGGATGTGTATACCGGCCTCGAGGCAGAGAGCTTTAGCGAAGAGGACTTCGATTATGCACAGTCTCACTTCCGTATGTTGTCAGGTCTCTATGGGTTACTTAAGCCGCTAGATCTTATGCAGCCGTATCGTCTAGAGATGGGCACTAAGCTGGCTAACCCTAAGGGCACTAACCTGTATCAATTCTGGGGTGAGAAGATCACCGATAAGGTGAATGAGGCTCTTGCTTCTCAAGGTGACGATCTGCTAATCAACCTCGCTTCAAATGAGTACTTCAAATCGGTGAAGCCAAAAAAAGTTCAAGGTCAGATCATTACGCCAGTGTTCAAAGACTGTAAGAAGGGTAACTACAAGGTTATCAGTTTCTTCGCCAAGAAGCCCGCGGCATGATGGCGAAATACATCATCCAGAACCGTATTGAGTCTGTTGAGGTACTGAAAGAGTTTGACGTAGCCGGCTATTACTTCTGTGAAGCAGAGTCGAATGAGAAAGAGCTAGTGTTCAAGCGCGAGGAACAGTAATCAGTCCGGTAAGTACTCTGGAAACTGAACGACTCATACTCCGCCGCTGGAAAGCGGTGGATTTCGACGCCTTCGTAAAGCTAAACACTGACTCGGAGGTGATGCGCTTTTTTCCAAACCCACTGACACCGTTGCAGAGCATTGAACTGGCGCGTCATGCTGCCCAGCAGCTATTTCATCAGGGCTGGGGGATGTGGGCGGTTGAGCTAAAGGCTGATGGTGAATTTATAGGTACGGTCGGTCTTCAACCTCGCAAGGCTAGCGATGGCATACTCGAGGACAACTTTGTCGAGATAGTGTGGCGTTTAAGTAAGAGTGCATGGGGTAAAGGCTACGCACCAGAAGCTGCGTCAGAGGTGCTCAAGTTCTCTTTCACTGAGCTAGGGCTGGACTCTGTGTACAGCCTTACCGCACTGTGTAATCTGCCATCGCAGCGTGTGATGCAAAAGATCGGCATGCACAACCTTAACCAAGATTTTCAACATCCAAGACTAGAGCCTGACTCACCCCTGAGTTGGCACTGTCTATATCATATCTCAAGGCAAGCATGGCTAGAGTCGAACAAGTAAAACCATCCTATATCCCTATGTCTCTATTGCTCGAGGCGGATCCAGATGAGGCTATGATTTTGTCTTATCTCGAATCTTGTTTGGCCTTCGTGCTTATTGAGGATGATAAGGTCGCTGGCGCTTGTTTGCTTAGGCAAGAAAGTGATGGCAATTCAGCTGAGTTGATGAATATTGCATCTGGCCTGATAAACAAAAGCTGGGACTCGGTTCAGTGCTTCTTAAGGGAGTGCTAGCCTCAGAATCAGTGACCAGACTAGACAAAATATGGCTTAAAACCGGTACCTTTGGTCATCAGCTAAGCTTTTATCAAAGACAAGGCTTTCGAGTGGAGAGGGTAGTGAAGAACTACTTTGTGGAGAATTATCCTGAGCCCATCTTTGAAAATGGTATTCAGCATCAGGACATGCTGCTCCTAGAATTGCAGATAAAATAAAGGAGAGCCTAGGCTCTCCTTATTCATTACTTCTTCTTTTTCACGCTTTTCTTAGCGGTTTTCTTTGCGTCTTTCTTTTTGTTTCTTCTTCTTAAACACAGGTTTTTTGTGCTTAGGGCGAAGACCATCGATAAAACGCTCTTTGATCGCTTCCTTGATATAGCGCTGAACACGCTCCATCATCGGCTGATCGTGAGCTTCAACCAAAGAAATCGCTGAACCCTTCTTGCCAGCACGGCCAGTACGACCGATGCGGTGCAGGTAAACATCTGCGGTGCGCGGCAGATCATAGTTGATCACATGGCTTACGTCTGGGATGTCGATACCGCGAGCAGCAACATCGGTTGCAAGCAGAACGCTCACTTCACCATCTTTAAAGCGGCGGATAGCATTGTTACGACGATCCTGAGGCATCTCACCTTGGATCCAAGCACAAGGGATCTGAGCGCTGTCTAGGTGCTGACGAAGCTCACCCAAGCGCTCACGAGTCTTCAAGAATACAATACTGCGCTCGGCCTGCTCGCCTATGATGCGCTTTAGAAGCTCTAGCTTGTGCAGTGCATCATCGGCACGGTGGTACCACTGCTGGATCTTTTTACGCTCTTTAGTAGGCGGTGTTGAGTTTACTTCAGCTGGCTCTTTTAGAAGGTCTGCAGTAAAGCCTTCAACGCCACGACCCTCTAAGGTTGCCGAGAACAGTAGTGTTTGCTTACGCCAGCGACACTCTGCAGACAATCGGTCTACCGTAGGACCAAAGCCCATATCTAGCATGCGGTCTGCTTCATCTAGCACTAGCCATTCGATAGCACGGCAATCGAAGCGCTCTGCCTCGATGTACTCAAGCAGGCGACCTGGTGTCGCAACTACTATGTCTTGGGTAGTCGCTAGGATATCGGCATGTTCTTGATAGGTTACACCACCGGTAATGGTGAAGATGTTAAGTCTGGTATGTTTAGCCAGTGCCTTAGCCTGCTCGGTGATCTGCATCGCCAGTTCACGAGTCGGAGTTAGGATAAGTACACGTGCTGGGCCACCCTTTTTACGAGGGAAGTCCAATAGGTACTGAAGTGCAGGCAGAACAAAGGCTGCGGTTTTACCTGTACCTGTTGGTGCGGAAGCAAGAATGTCTCTGCCGTCTAGCGCATATGGGATGGCTTCACTCTGCACCTTGGTTGGGCGCTCATAGCCTATCTGTTCAATGGCCTTGATTAATGTTTCGTCTAAATCTAAATCAGCAAAGGTTCTAATCACAGTTTCAATCCGCAATTGGGTGGGTCTTAAAGGGTGTAGTATAAACGTAAGCTTGGACTAAGTTCACATTTTTAAGTAGAAATCCCGCGTTAAGGCGATGAAATCTTGGCTATAGGCTGCGCCCTGGTGTATCTGAAGCTGCGTTTTCTCCAGGCTAGAAGGTATCTTCTTGAGCTCTATCAGGTAGCGGGACACTGGCTTCTTGGCTGTGGTCTTGATTTCACATAGGCGAGACAGATGCCAGTTAGCTTCCTTTGCTAGTTGGATAAAATCATCTCCCTCGACCTTGGGAAGAATGAAACTAGCGCTTCCTTCAGGGGTAAGTAGTTGTTGGCAAGCCAGCAACAAATCTCTATGAGACAATGTATCTGTATGTCTTGCTTTAGCCTTTGCTCATGCCGGCTCTGCTCTCCAGAATTGAAATAGGGAGGGTTACAGACGATGCACTCAAACTGGCGCTGAGAGGACATTTGGGTTACATCGGCTTGCGATGCCTGAATGCGAGATGCCCACACACTCGAACTTATATTGTGCTGCGTTGCTTGTATCGCATCATTGTCGATATCAATTGCAAGGATCTCTGAGTTTGGGCTTCTTTGTGCGCACATCAAGGCTAGCAAGCCTGTTCCTGTGCCGATATCTAGAATCGTCTTCGCATCCTGTATGTCTGCCCAAGCACCTAAAAGCACACCATCAGTGCTCACGGGCATGCCACATTTACCGCCGATAATGGTGAAGCGCTTAAATTCAAAATCTTTAGTGGTTTGGTTCATTAGTATCAAGAAGGTTGTGAGTTTGTATGCATCTATGGTGCATGCAATCTGTTTGTTATTGCTTTGTTTGAGTTTGTTGGCTGCCTGTTTGACATTAAATTCTAGATTTAATGTCAATATCTAGTGAATAACACTGGTAATTGATAAAATTACTGGCAGTAACTAGTGTTTTTCATCTATGCGCTTGAGTGCGCATCCGTCACCGTTCAAGATGCTTGCCTGAAATTTATCACAGCAGAGTGTAACGCATAAACTACACCACAGTCTGTTCTGGGGCGGGATTTGAACAACAAACTTTCTTTTTTAGACATAGTAGCGCTTGGCTTTATGCTGTTCGCGTTTTTCTTGGGTGCGGGCAACATTATTTTCCCACCTCTAGCGGGTCAACTTGCAGGCACTAATCTGATGCCAGCTATGGGTGGCTTTCTAGTGACAGCAGCAGGCCTGCCTCTTATCACTGTGGTCGCAGTCGCAATCGCCGGTGGCACGTGGGATCATCTGACTCGTGATCTACCAAAGCGTGTTGCTATCCTAATGGCCGCTCTGATCTTTATTATTATTGGCCCAGCTTTCGCTGCCCCTCGTGCAGGATTGGTTGCCTATGAGATAGGTTTACGTCCTTTCTTAGCGACACCTGATGCAATGACACTCGCACTATTCTCTATTGTCTTTTTTGCTGTTGCTATGGTGTTAGCTTGGTCTCAAGGTAGCCTGCTAGACACCATAGGTAAGGTGCTAACGCCGCTGATGTTTGTTGGTCTATTGGTGCTGTCGGTAATGGTAGTGATCAATCCGCAAAGCCCTATCATTCATCCTCAGGGGGACTATGTAGAGCAGGCGTTTGTGACCGGTCTTCTTGAAGGCTACCTGACCATGGATACCTTTGGCGCATTGATGTTCGGTATGCTTCTGGTTCAAGCACTGAACAGCAAGGGAGTATCAGGAACTAAAGAAGTCGCTCGTTACCTGATCTTGGCAGGATTTATTGCCGCCTTCGGTCTGTGCCTGGTGTATATGTCTCTTTTCTATCTGGGTGCTACCAGTAATGGTATTGCAGCAGGTCTGACTAACGGCGGGGCTATCTTAGCTCACTATGTTCAAGCGCTGTTTGGTGTTAAAGGGCAGTGGGTACTGTCGGGCATTGTAGTGATTGCCTGTTTGACTACGGCAGTGGGTTTGATTTCTGCTTGTTCAGATTTCTTTAGTAAGCACACCAAGCTCTCTTATAAAGCCTTTGTGGTTATCAACGGCTCTGTGTGTGCTTTGGTTGCGAATGTGGGATTATCGCAGCTTATCGCGCTTTCTATTCCTGTGTTGTTTGCGCTGTATCCTGTAGCTATTGCGTTGGTGGTTTTGACCTTCCTTCGCTCTCGTTTAGCTAACCCTGCGCGCGTTTATCGCACTGTGCTGGTGGTGGCCTTCTTGTTTGCTATCTTAGACGCGCTAAATGTAGCGGGCGTTGATGTGAGCCGCTTTGATTTTGTGCCTATGTTTAGCCTTGGGTTAGGCTGGCTATTGCCAACGCTTGCCATCATTATTTCAATGGTAGTGCTCGATGGCGGCAACAAGGCTCAGGTAGAGCAATACTCATAAAAGCAAAAAGCGTCCAATGGACGCTTTTTTATATCTGTTTTAGAGTGTATCAGCGTATTCCGTTAGGATCTGTTCACACCAAGTAGCGAGGCGCTCGTCAGTAAGGTCATATTGAGAGTCCTCATCCAGTGCCAAGCCCAAGAAATGGGTCTTATCCTCAGTCAACGCCTTTGAGCCGGTAAACTCATAGCCCTCAACGGGCCAGTAGCCGATGAACTTTGGCTGGTGCGGTACGAGTTGTTCATGCAGGAGGCCCATAGCATCTAGGAACCATTCGCCATAACCTTCTTGATCCCCAAGACCGAATAGTGCGACGTGTTTACCTGTGATTTGAATATCACCTAGCTTATCCCAAATCTCATTCCAATCCTCTTGCAACTCGCCAAAGTCCCAGGTGGAGATGCCAAGTATCAGAAAGTCATAATCATTGATTAGGCTTAGTGGAGCATCCTTTACATTGTGCAGGTCGACAATCTCTTCACCTATGATGTCGCGGATCTTCTCTGCCGCCATCTCGGTGTAACAGGTGGTTGAGCCGTAAAACAGTCCTATTTTCATGCTATTCGTGTACTACTTAATCGGGGTGCAGGGATTTTACCTTTATTTTTCCAGCTTTGCAGTTAGTGTCAGTGCTTATCGGGTATACTTGGCTGATATAACAGAGGTACTTGGACGTTATCACTTGTCAAATCAACACCTTATTGAGCAGTTTCTCGATGCTGCTTGGATGGAAAAGGGTTGTCTGAAAACACACTCGCTTCCTATCGATTGGATCTCAGTAAGTTAGACAACTGGCTACAAAGCATAGATGCGGAGCTCCTTAGCGTTTCACATGAGCAACTTCTTGATTATCAAACTTGGCTTGCAGAGCAGGGCTTTGCTCAGTCCAGTCGTGCACGCATGCTGTCGGCGATGCGTCGCATCTTTCAATATTTCCATCGCGAACGAATGCGTGATGATGATCCCTCAGCGCTGTTGATTCGCCCAAAACTGCCCAAGCGATTGCCTAAAGATATCAGTGAAGCCCAAGTCGATGCCTTGCTGGCCGCGCCCAATATCGAAGACACAATAGAACTCAGAGACAAGGCCATGCTAGAGCTCTTGTATGCGACAGGTTTGCGTGTGACTGAGTTGGTGGGTTTGACCACAGAGAACATCAGTTTGCGCCAAGGCGTAGTGCGTGTTGTGGGTAAGGGCGGTAAAGAGCGATTGGTTCCCATGGGGGAGAATGCTATCGATTGGATAGAGCGCTTTATGAATAAAGGACGACCAGAACTACTAGGTGAAACCTCGTCAGATGTGGTGTTTCCTAGTAAGCGTGCTCGCCAGATGACTCGTCAAACCTTCTGGCATCGTATTAAGCATTACGCGACCCTTGCTGGAATAGATAGCGATTCGCTTTCTCCACACGTGTTGCGCCATGCCTTCGCCACACATTTATTGAACTACGGGCAGATCTCAGGGTCGTACAGATGCTACTTGGACATAGTGACTTATCGACAACGCAAATTTATACTCATGTAGCAAAAGAACGATTAAAGCTGATCCATCAGCAACACCATCCAAGAGCCTAATTAGGTTCTGCAAAGGAAACAATATGAAGCACTTATCTCGCACCCTTGGCTTAATTCTCTGCTCGCTGTTTGTGTTCAAAGCCAGTGCGGCCGATATAGACCAAGCGCAATTAAAAGAACGATTCGCCAAGATTGGCGTGACCATACTGCAAGCTGAACCATCGGAGATGGATGGCATTTTAGAACTGACTACAGACCAGGGCACCTTTTATGCCTCACCTAAGGGCGACTTTTTTATCCCTGGTAAGCTGTACTCTTTGGACGACAATGGCAAGTTTGAAGACGTAGTTGCAAAGCGCAACGGTCCAAAATTCACCAAGATGTTCAATGAGATGCAAGACGAGATGATCGTCTACAAGGCAAAAGATGAGAAATACGTGGTTACCGTATTTACCGATATCTCTTGTGGTTACTGCTTGAAGCTTCATCGCGATATGAAGGCCTACAACGACCTAGGTATTACCGTCCGTTATCTCGCATTCCCACGTGCTGGTGCGGCTAGCGACATTGGCACTCAGATGGCAAAGATCTGGTGTAGTGACGACCCGCAAGCGGCAATGAACGATGCCAAACTGCGTGGTCAGAGTGCCTCGCTTCTGCTGACAAGATTAAACAGTGCCAAGACTTAGTGGTAAAACAGCATCAACTGGGTCGAGCTATCGGTGTAACGGGTACTCCTGCTGTGTACACACCAAACGGCGTTAACGTAGGTGGTTATCTCTCTCCTGAGGCGCTACTGCAACGCCTTCAAGCTGAAAAAAGCTAATCTAGTTTTGTAGTGAGCGCGGCTTGACCGCGCTTTTTTCCTCTCAAATTTGTGTTGTCACCATGATAGAAATCCAACGTCGTCCTGCCTGCGATATTTCGCATCTTCCAGATTCTCTTTCTCCTTTGATGCGTCGTGTTTATGCCTCAAGGGGTGTAAACAGTGAAAGCCAACTCAACCGTGGCGCCAAGGGGTTGCTCTCGCCAGGCCAGTTGTATGGCATTAGCCAGCGGCAGATCTTTTGATTGAGGCCATTGAGAGTGGCCAGCGAATTATCGTGGTAGGGGACTTTGATGCCGATGGCGCGACCAGTTCAGCTCTTTCGGTGTTAGCGCTTCGTATGCTCGGCTCAAGCAATGTGGACTATCTGGTGCCAAACCGCTTCGAGGATGGCTATGGCTTAAGCCAGAAGTGGTTGACCAAGCCATCACCATGGGTGCAGAGCTTATCATGACGGTGGATAACGGTGTCTCTTCTATCGAGGGCGTGAAATATGCCAAGCAAAACAATATCAAGGTACTGGTAACCGATCACCATTTGCCGGGTCATGTTTTGCCAGAAGCTGATGCCATGGTGAACCCAAACCTGCATGAGTGTGACTTCCCCTCTAAAGCCTTGGCCGGGGTAGGAGTGGCCTTTTACTTGATGGCTGCGGTGCGCGCCAAGCTTCGTCAAAAGAACAGCTTTGCCGAGCGCGGTATCCCTGAGCCGAATCTTTCTGAGTTATTAGACCTTGTGGCTCTGGGCACGGTCGCTGACGTTGTTCCACTGGATGAAAACAACCGCATCTTGGTGCACCAAGGCTTGCAACGCATTCGAGCAGGTAAGGGTAGACCGGGAATACAAGCGCTTATCGAAGTAGCTAAGAAAAACTCAAACCGTCTGGTGGCTTCAGACTTTGGCTTTGCCCTTGGTCCTCGCATTAATGCCGCCGGCCGTTTGGATGATATGTCGTTCGGCGTCGAACTTCTGATGAGTCAAAACATACATGCAGCGCGCCGTATGGCCTCTGAGCTAGACTCGCTCAACCAAACCCGAAAAGAGATTGAAGAGGGCATGAAGCAAGAGGCAATGGCTTTTTGTGAGAGGCTTCAGTTTAGCTCTGACAAAGAGATGCCTTATGGTTTGGCATTATTCCAGCGAGACTGGCACCAAGGCGTGATTGGTATTCTCGCTTCTCGTATCAAGGAGCAGTTCCACCGCCCAGTGATTGCCTTTGCCGATGGCGGTGATGGCCTTATTAAGGCTCATGTCGTTCTATCGTCGGTCTGCATATGCGAGATACGCTAGATAAAATCGATGTGCAGAACCCAGACCTTATCTTGAAGTTCGGCGGTCACGCTATGGCGGCTGGCCTCACTATTCGCGAAAAAGACTTCGAACGCTTCTCGAACCTGTTTGATGAGTCTGTGCGAGAGCAGCTAGAAGATCATGCTCTGAAAGGTATTATTCTGTCCGATGGTGAACTCTCTCCTGAGGAGTTCAACATGCATACTGCGCAAGAGATCCGCCAGGGCGGTCCTTGGGGGCAGGCCTTCCCAGAGCCTATTTTCGATGGCGAGTTTAAGGTGCTGCACCAGAAACTCGTGGGCGAGAAGCACCTCAAGCTTATGCTAGAGCCACTACACCGCTCGCACCCAACCAATATCATGGTGGATGCCATTGCCTTTAACGTGGACCTAAGACGCTGGCCGGACCCTGCAACTACTAAGGTACGCCTGGCCTATCGTCTCGATATTAACGAGTTTCGTGGCAACCAGAGTATGCAACTCATGGTTGAGCATATCGAAGGCGCGTAAAGCGCAAGGATTTAGTAAATTTTTCTGTATCTTGGTCACATTTTTGAGTAAAATCCTGCGGTTATTTTCTACTCAAATTATTGGCGAAAGATGTTTGAAATCAATCCAATCAAAAACCGCCTACAGGACGTGTCTGAACGCACTAATGTCCTGAGGGGGTACCTTTGACTATGACGCTAAGAAAGAGCGTCTAGAAGAGGTAAACGCAGAACTAGAACAGCCGGATGTATGGAACGAGCCTGAGCGAGCGCAAGCCCTAGGTAAAGAGCGTGCATCACTAGAAGCGGTTGTTGATACCATAGACCAACTTGACCAAGGCGGCGAAGACGTTGAGGGCCTGCTTGAGCTAGCGGTTGAAGAAGAAGACCAAGAGACCTTTGATGAGATTGAACCTGAGCTAGCTGAGCTTGAAGCTAAGCTTGAGAAGCTTGAGTTCCGTCGTATGTTCGCTGGTGACCACGACGAGTCTGACTGCTATATCGACCTGCAATCAGGTTCTGGCGGCACAGAGGCGCAAGATTGGACCAACATGATGCTTCGCATGTATCTGCGTTGGGCTGAGTCTAAAGGCTTCAAGACCGAGGTTATCGAGGTTTCTGAGGGTGAAGTTGCTGGCCTTAAAGGCGCAACGGTTAAAATCTCTGGTGAGTATGCCTATGGCTGGCTACGTACTGAAACCGGTGTACACCGTTTGGTTCGTAAGTCTCCATTTGACTCTAGCGGCCGTCGTCACACCTCATTTGCGTCTGCGTTTGTGTATCCTGAGATTGATGACAACATTGAGATCGACATTAACCCAGCTGATCTACGTATCGACGTATATCGTGCATCGGGCGCTGGTGGTCAGCACGTAAACACCACCGAATCTGCGGTACGTATTACTCACGTTCCAACCAACATTGTGGTGCAGTGTCAGAACGACCGTTCTCAACATAAGAACAAAGACCAAGCGATGAAACAGCTTCGTGCGAAGCTATTCGAGTTTGAGCTTCAGAAGCAAAACGCTGAGAAGCAAGCAAACGAAGACGCTAAGTCTGACATCGGTTGGGGTAGCCAGATCCGTTCTTACGTATTGGATGACTCACGCATTAAAGACCTGCGTACTGGCGTTGAAAACCGCAACACACAAGCCGTTCTTGATGGCGACCTAGACAAATTTATTGAAGCTAGCCTGAAATCAGGTTTATAAGCTTTTCACCGAAAAAGAATAAAACAGGATACATCGAAAATGACTGATGCTGTTCAAAACGAGAACCAACAAGAAGAGAATAAGCTGATTGCTGAGCGTCGTAGCAAGCTGGATCATATCCGCAAGAGCTGCAAAGCAAACGGCCACCCAAATGACTTCCGTCGTGAGCACCTAGCTGGCGACCTTCAAGCAGAATTCGGTGAAAAGACTAAGGAAGAGCTAGAAGAGCTTAACCACATCGTAGCGATCGCTGGTCGTGTAATGGCGAAGCGTGGTCCTTTCCTAGCTATTCAAGAAACATCTGGCCGTATCCAAGCATATGCAGCAAAAGATGTTCAAAAGCAGCTTAAAGAGCAATATCAAGGCCTAGATATCGGTGACATCATTGGTGTTAAAGGTGCGCTTCATAAGTCAGGTAAAGGCGACCTTTACGTGAACATGGAAGAGTACGAGCTACTAACTAAGGCTCTGCGCCCACTTCCTGAGAAGTTCCACGGTCTGACTGACCAAGAGATGCGTTACCGTCAGCGCTACGTTGACCTTATCGTTAACGAAGATTCTCGTGAAGCATTCATCATCCGCTCTAAGCTGGTTTCATCTATCCGCAACTTCATGAGTTCTAAGGGTTACCTAGAAGTAGAAACCCCTATGATGCACGTGATCCCAGGTGGTGCAACGGCTCGCCCATTCATCACTCACCACAACGCACTAGACATCGATATGTACCTACGTGTTGCTCCAGAGCTTTACCTGAAGCGTCTAGTAGTAGGTGGTTTTGACCGCGTATTCGAGATCAACCGTAACTTCCGTAACGAAGGTCTGTCTCCTCGTCACAACCCAGAATTCACTATGATGGAATTCTACCAAGCTTACGCTGACTACAAGGATCTGATGGATCTGACTGAAGAGATGCTAAGCACAGTGGCGATGGACGTTCTAGGTTCAACCTCTATGCCTTACGGTGAAGAGACAGTTGAGTTTGGCGGCACTTACGCTCGCATGAGCATGTTCGAAGCTATCAAGCACTACAACCCTGACCACGTTGAGATCCAAGCGCTAACGGAAGCAGACCTAACTGACCGTGAGAAGATGGTTTCTATCGCGAAATCTGTACACGTTGAAGTAGAAAGCTTCTGGACTTGCGGACAGCTTCTTGAAGAGATCTTTGGTGAAACGGCTGAGCCTCAGCTAATTCAACCAACCTTCATCACTGGCTACCCAGCGGACATCTCGCCACTGGCTCGTCGTAGCGATGACAACCCGTTCTTCACTGACCGCTTTGAGTTCTTCATCGGTGGTCGCGAAGTAGCAAACGGCTTCTCAGAGCTTAACGATGCAGAAGACCAAGATGCACGCTTCAAGGCGCAGGTAGATGCGAAAGATGCAGGTGACGACGAAGCTATGTACTACGACGCTGACTACATCACAGCGCTAGAGCACGGCCTACCGCCAACCGCAGGCCAAGGTATCGGTATCGACCGTCTAGCTATGCTTTTCACTAACACGCACACCATCCGTGATGTAATCCTATTCCCTGCAATGCGTCCGCAGCAGTAATAGCGATTAACTGAATCGAAAACGCCACCTAGTAAGGTGGCGTTTTTTTGCGTGCAGTCCGAGTTGGCTATTCGGCATCAGCCATGTGTATGGCGTGTTCCTTGAACCCAAATTTCCATGTTGCAGACACCATGATGCGATTGGCAAACAGGCTTCCGGTGGAGCTGCCACCAACATTGGGTGTAAAGGTGTAACCAGCATTGACGTGCAGTCTGTCAGACAACTTAAAGGTTCCTCCTAGTTCACCGGTAAAACTCCAGCCATCTGAGGAGAATTCATTCTCAAAATGGGGATCATCAGGAAGGGTTTTCTCTAAATCCCATTTAGCGGCACCTGCGCGTGCATACAACCCCCAACGCTCAGTAAGTCGGTAGTCATATCTGGCTGTTAACTCCCATTGTCCGTACTCAAGCTTAGTGCTGTCGAATTTCATCTCTGAGTTTAAGTAATAGTTAAATTCCAGTGCCCAGTTAGGATCGATCTGCATACCAAACAGTAAGTTGGTGGCAAATTCTGAAGGGTCGTCAGAGGCTTCATCATCTTTTGGCGCGAAGTAACCAATACCTGCGCTGATGTAATACTTGTTCGGGAAGACTAGGTAGTATCCCTGATCGGCTGCTTGAGTATCTGATGACGAAGTTGAGTGTGGTGAGGTGTCAGATTCTACTCTTGTCTCTTCGGCATCGGAGGAAGATGTGCTTTGCTGGCTCGGCACACACTGCATCTCAGATACTTCTGTCGTTTCATTGTCACTGGCAGAGGCTCCCGCTGAACTCAACAGAGCAACAAGCAGGAGTGTAGGTTTAGTGATTGATTTCATGCATATACCTTTCGATTCTAGGGATGAATGTTCGACCCAGAGATCGAAAGTACGGTTGGAGAAGAGGTAATGGCTCCTAAATTGGCTTGCACCGTCACTTGCCCATCTTGATAAGGCAGAAGGCGTCCATTGTGATCAATAGCTAATACCTCTTTAGCATCGCTATGCCACTTGACCTTATGCGTAGCGTTAGTAGTTGCACCGTCTTGATGGTGAGCGATAGCCATCATGTGATTTAGGGGTGCTTGATGGATTATTTCGATATCTACTATCGGACTAGAAGTAGGCATCAGATCGAAATGGTGTTGTTCCAATGTAGATGTAGTCGCAATTAGGGTAATAGGAGATAGAAACAGGGGTATTAAGTGTCGCTTATTTTGCGACAAAACCGCTGAGTTGGACTCGCTCAATTCCCAGCGAACCTTGCTAAAGCTGGTCTCCGAGCGTGACAGTTTCTTTGGTAGTATGAGCGTTTGTTCAGTGTAGAAAGAGTCAAATGGAAGAGTAAGCTCAGTGCTGCTAGCGGCTACCACAGAAACAGCGATATCTGTCGATGCTGTATCGCCAGTGTCCAGATCTACATAAACAAAGGCGACTTGGACCTCATCGGAAGTAGGGCTTAAGCTTCTAGTTGGTGTTCTGTACCGCTACCGCCATAGGCTAAGTGTGTGCTTGTCTCTTGACCATCAAATGACACCACAACGGCATTAGTGTTGACCTTGTTTTTGCTGTAGCCATTGTTATAAACAGCTAAAATTTCAAACAGCTCAATCTCTCCAACGGCTATTTCGTTTGTTAAACCTTTTAGTTCTAGCCCTGTCAGCTCAAGTGGGACGACTTGAACATCTATCGGCTGACTGAGTAGTTCATTGTTGAATTTTGCTGTTATCTGAGCTGAGCCAGCTTTTTCACCAGCTTGAATATAAAATTCTGAGCCTGTCCTTCAGAAAGTGCCTTTGCCACATGATAATCGGTGCTTGTATAGGTAACACCGCTGGTGAGTGGTAACTCATTACCATCTTCATAAAGAGCGGTTACCTGATAGGTCTCATTGCTACGCATATTTTCAGGTAAGGTAAGCTCTAATGGCCCTTCAACATCGATAGAGACAATCTGATGGTCGAGTACTGTGATACTCACTGAGTCGGCTACCGAATCTGAGATTCGTGCCTCAATACTCACTGTGCCGTCAGAATGCGCATAGATAAGTCCTTCATCATTCACAGAAACGATATCTGGGTTTACGCTGTGCCAAAGAATTTGCGAGGTGACATCTTGGGTCTTATTTTCTTTGTCTGTTACCACAGCATGCAGTTGCTGAGTTTGGCCGATGTACATGGTGTCATCACCGCTAAGAGTGATTTCCAAATTCTCATACGGAGGTTCATCTGAGATATAGAGGGTGTCTTCTTGCTGTGATGTGTCAAAGCTCTCGTAGGACGCATCTATGATGGCCGTACTTTGTTCCGCGGTGGATAGAGCATCACTAATGACTAAGCCTGTAGTTTTTCCTTCACACACTTCATGTTGTGAATCTATATTGCAAATAACAACCTGATTCTCACCAGCTATGACCTGAGTGGACCAAGTAGAACTGGTCGTAACATCTTGTTTGAATCTTTGCCCTTGGTAATCGAACTCCACATAAGATATATACTGAAGCTGTCCCCCTTGTTCTATATGGTAAAGGCCAGGCTGAATATTGAAGTTGGTGAACCCACCGTCCGAGGTGAGAAACTCTACCTCAATCTGGTTGCTTGAATAGGCATTTAGGTAGCGGGCCGATACAGTCGTGTGCGTCGCATTACCAGTCGCGGTTAGTACACCGTTGATTATCTGAGTGTCATCGCTTGTCGAAGACCACTCAACCTCACTGGTAACATTAACCTCTTCACCAGTATCATCATTAATATAAATAGCAACTAGCTGACCCTCTGTGCTTTTTTCGATAGCATTTCCATTGAAGCCTTTGAATTGGATTGAGTAATTCAATCCTAAGTGTTCTGCCGCTGTCTCCAGCTCCGCTAGAATCTTCACATCCACTAATAACTAGTAATGAAAGAATAATAAATATAAACGTAAGAGCGTTTTTCATAACTTACTTATTTATGTTGGTTATTTTTGGAATACATTGAAGTGATTGATAATAAAAGCTGACTCATAGTCTTTTATTTTCTGAATGTTATCTTTTAGCTAGGTCGACATCTTCTTTTTTATAGGGGCCTACGATCACTTTATACATGCCGGCAGTTTTGATAACTGATGCTTTTTCAGGATATTTTGACTTTTATATTGCTCAGAACTTTACGTGCAGTATCTTTTGACTTGGTTACAAATACCTGAACATAGAGGGCATTCGCTAACTCGACGGCACTGTCGAACTCTTCATTGCTCATTGTAGGTGGGGTGCTTGCTGAAGCCGTTACAGGTTCCGGTTCAATCTTGGCTTCATCAATAGCAGATGTTGCAGAAGTGCTTTCTTGAGCTATTGCAGCCTCATTATGTTGGGTCGTTTGAGTTTTATTGACCTCCTCAGGAGGACAGTCAGGCAGTGACGCGGTGTCTTCTACGTCTTTTACCGCTCTTTTCTGTACACAACCGCCGAGCAACAAAATTAAAAATGTAGCTAGAGAAAAGTTTAATAGATATTTCGCCATGAATTATTCGTTTTATCCTATGTGAGAGATAATTAAAGGAATTTTCGCGCGTTATTTTAAGGAGAGATATGAATATGGCGACAAGTTTTTCTTTGGAGAATAAAGACTTAACTTTTAACTGACAATTTAGATTAAATAATAACTTTGTATTATTGTGGGTTATTTGTTTTTTAATTATCTATAACCGCTAGAAGTGACTAAAATCAGGTTTTATTTGAGAGTGTGCAATTAACGCCGAGTTACTAGCGTTCTTAGTTTCGATTTGATTTTCTGGTACACAACGCCTTGAAGTGAAGCCGGAGCGACTTCACTTTTCGGATGAGCGGGAGGAATGATATTTAAACGAGTCTACGGGCCTTTATCGTGCGATAGAGATCAGCAAAGCGTTACTCTTCAACGGCCATAGGCTCGACTTCCTCTTGAAGCTCGAGAAGGTTGATAGCGACCGCTACAAAATCGCTGTCAGTGATAATACCAACCAAGGTTTGATTGGATATCACAGGTAAACAGCCTACCTTGCGTTTTTGCATCATCATAGCGCTTTCGCGAAGGCCTGCCTTGGTGATACGGTGAGAACATCCTTGCGCATGGCGAGATTCAGCGGGGTTTCTAATGTGTAGCATTCACTGTTTGGATTCAGTTGCAGGCTTGAGTCCTGGGCCGCCAATATGTCTCTTTGAGTAACCAGACCAAGCAACTTGTCTTCGGTGTCCACAACAGGAACGTGACGAATATCGTGCTCAGCCATCAACTTTTTGGCATCGGCTAGGGTATTGGAGCGCAACAGAGTGTAAGGGGTTCGAGTCATCAGCTCAGCGATTTTAATCATAGCGATCTCCTGTTAGGTCCATCTGTTTTAACTATAGATTTCCTCCCCGATATAAACTTTGATTTAGGCCGCTATTTCGCTCGAAAGTCGTTCACATTTTTGTAACTTTACAGAATGTGATCTGGTTCCCGTTTATGGTTCATAAACCAACGCTAAGTTATTTTTATGTAACACTTTTTTATTGGTTGGCTAAGAAAGTAAAATGGAATTAACTATGAAGAAATGGACTTTAGGCATAGTTGCGTCTGCACTTGCCATGAACACCTATGCCATCACTTTGGGAGACGAAGCAAGCGACGCTGAATTCCGCGTTAGCATTCGATCCAGCCATATGGCTGAGTTTCCTATGTGTAGTGGAACTTTGATTCGTGAAAATTGGATTCTTACCGCGGCGCACTGTGTGGTGCATTCAGGAGAGAATGAAGCAGAGGAATCTGGGTATTTCGTAGCTCTCCCAGGTGAGCTATCAATAACCTATGGGGCTGCGCATTTAAGAGATGATATACAAGGAGATATCTCGAATTTTGTTAACGTTTCTCATGTTGTTGTCCATCCTTACTATAGAAGGTTAGCTAGAACCGAACTGGTGGGCGAGCAGGAAGAGTTACTTAATACCGAACTAAGTAACGATATAGCTCTTCTACGCATTGATCGTTCGCTATCTAGTGTTATTCCTGTAACGTTGGCGGATTCAGAGGTGTCACAAAAAATTGAAGAACAGTTTTCTCAAGAATGGAGTGATTCTTCCGGAGGTGCTCGACCTGAAAATATCGTGATTTACGGTTGGGGAAGTACCGATATATATGATCCGTTTGGGGATACTGTTGAGTTGCAACAGCAAACAACTTCACAAGCATTCTTTCCTATAGATGAGTGCTACCAAAGACTTGAATCAGGTAAAAGCCTTCCAAGCTTCATTAGCTCACCGCTAGATGACACCAAGCTTTGTACTCAACCGACTAAGCTGGAAGCATTTGAGAATCCAGAAGGTGGTGGCGATGATGGACAGGTAGTAGGTAACTCTGCTTGTTTAGGAGATTCAGGTGGTGGTTTGTACGCCGATAGTGACGGAATCACTTATCAGATAGGGATTATAAGTGGTGGTCCAATTGTGTTGCCCGTCTGTGGCTCGGTAACCTTGCCGACTTTCCACACCAAGGTTGCTACTTACCTTGATTGGATTAACAGTGTTGCAGATAGTGCGGATTTACCGTCAAGTGCTGTTACTGAGCCAGATTTTATTAAGGATGCACGTTCTACTGAAGATGGGAATTTGCCAGCAGAAGAGGAGAATCTTCCTGAGAGTTGTAATGAATCAGAAACAGTCTTCTTAGATTGTGATGACTCAAGTTCAGGTAGCAGTGGCCCTCTTGGTGTAACTATTCTAAGCATGCTCCTTTGGTATCGAAGAAGGACTTGGAACTAGCGTAGATGAAAAGGGTTGAGTGGTTGCTCGGCCCTCTTTAGTTAGAGAATGGGTAACTTTCCTTGATCTTAAACGGTGGCAATCTATACTAGCGCACTGCAAAAAATTTAGCCTAGGATCGTTGAGCCCATGCAAGTTTCTGATTTCAATTTTGAACTCCCTGATGAGTTGATCGCACGCTACCCGATGGAAGAGCGTACAGCCAGTCGTCTGCTTAAATTAGACGGCAATTCTGGTCAGATCCAAGACAAGGGGTTCACCGATATTCTGGACTCTATTCAAGAAGGTGACTTGCTGGTATTCAACAATACCCGAGTGATCCCTGCACGCGTATTCGGTCGCAAGGCCAGTGGCGGTAAGATTGAGGTTCTGGTAGAGCGTATGCTTGATGAGCACTCTATCCTTGCTCACGTTCGTTCTTCAAAGGCGCCTAAGCCGGGTGCTCAGCTGTTCCTTGGTGAGAACGACCAATATGAAGCTGAGATGGTGGCACGCCATGATGCCCTATTTGAGCTTAAGTTTACTTCTGACAAAGCTGTGCTGCAGATTCTGGAAGAAGTGGGCCACATGCCTCTTCCTCCTTATATCGACCGTCCTGATGAAGATTCTGACCAAGAGCGCTATCAAACGGTTTACAACGAAAAACCAGGCGCAGTTGCCGCGCCAACGGCTGGTCTGCACTTTGATGAAACTATCTTAGAAAAGATTCAGGCTAAGGGTGCTAAGCTTGCCTTTGTTACCTTGCATGTTGGTGCAGGTACCTTCCAACCAGTTCGCGTTGACAACATCCTTGAGCACCACATGCATGCTGAGTATGTTGAGGTCACCGAAGAGGTGGTGAACACCATCCTTGAGACCAAGAAAAACGGCGGTCGCGTTATTGCTGTAGGAACGACTTCAGTGCGCTCCCTAGAGAGTGCAGCGCAAGATGCTGTTAAGAAAGGTACCGAGCTTAAGCCTTTCTTCGGTGATACCGACATCTTTATCTACCCAGGTTATGAATTCCAGCTTATCGATGGCCTACTAACCAACTTCCACCTGCCTGAATCTACCCTGATCATGCTAGTGAGTGCGTTTGCTGGTTACGACAATGTAATGAACGCATATAAGCATGCAGTAGAGCAGAAGTATCGTTTCTTTAGCTACGGCGATGCGATGTTTGTGACTCGTAAGTCTATAAGCGCAATTTTAGAATGCAAAGTCTGGTCGGATTAACATTCGGCTAGTCAGGGTGAGGGCGGTATACTCTCACCAATTTTTCGTGCCCGTAATGGGACACTCTTAATTAGGAACTTTATCCACTCAGGATATGTCCTAAACTAACCGTCAGATTGTTTCTCTGGCATATTGGAGTACTTCGTGAAATTTGAACTCAAGAAAACCGACGGCGTCGCGCGTCGCGGTCAGTTACAGTTCGACCGTGGTTCGGTTGAAACCCCAGCATTTATGCCAGTAGGTACCTATGGCACAGTTAAGGGTATGACCCTGAAGAGGTGAAAGGTACTGGTGCTGAAATCCTACTAGGTAACACTTTCCATCTATGGCTACGTCCAGGCCAAGAAGTAATGAAGATGCATGGAGACCTACATGACTTCATGAACTGGCAAGGTCCTATCTTGACCGATTCAGGCGGCTTCCAGGTATTCAGCCTTGGTGATATCCGTAAGATTACTGAAGAGGGTGTTCACTTCCGCAACCCTGTGAACGGTGACAAGATCTTCATGGACGCTGAAAAGTCTATGGAAATCCAATACGACTTGGGTTCTGACGTGGTAATGATCTTCGATGAGTGTACGCCATATCCTGCGACACACGATGAAGCTAAGAAGTCTATGGAAATGTCTTTACGTTGGGCTCAGCGCTCTCGTGACCACTTCAACAAGCTAGAGAACCCGAATGCACTATTCGGTATCGTTCAAGGTGGTGTTTACGAAGACCTGCGTGATGTGTCTGTTAAGGGTCTAACTGACATCGGCTTTGACGGTTATGCGGTAGGTGGTCTTGCAGTAGGTGAGCCTAAAGAAGACATGCACCGCGTACTTGAGCACACCTGTCCTCAACTGCCAATCGACAAGCCACGCTACCTAATGGGCGTGGGTAAACCAGAAGATTTGGTTGAAGGTGTTCGTCGTGGTATCGACATGTTTGACTGCGTTATGCCAACTCGAAATGCACGTAACGGCCACCTGTTTGTGACCGGAGGTGTGATCAAGATCCGAAACGCGAAACATAAAACCGATACTTCTCCACTAGATCCAGAGTGCGACTGTTACACTTGCCGCAACTATTCTAAATCGTATCTGCACCACCTTGATCGCTGCAACGAGATCTTGGGTGCTCGTCTGAATACCATCCACAACCTGCGTTACTATCAGCGTCTGATGGAAAGTATTCGTAAGGCGATCGATGAGGACCGCTTCGATACGTTTGTAGAAGAGTTCTATGCACGCCGAAATCGTGAAGTGCCACCTCTAATGAAGGGTGACGCACAATAATTATTTCAAGGCAAATGCTTCAACAAATTGTTGCATTTGCCCTGTTAGTATTTGGCTTTTCCTCTTGAAAAACCAAGGGAAAAGCCTCATGTATTACTATAACTTTTATTTTTTGATTCTTTTGAAAGGGGATTTTTTGTAATGAGTTTATTCATTTCTCAAGCTCATGCGGCAGCTGAAGGCGCACCACAAGGTGGCGGTTTTGAAATGCTAATCATGCTAGGTATGTTCGCGGTAATTTTCTACTTCATGATTTACCGTCCACAATCTAAGCGCGTTAAAGAGCATAAGAACCTTATCGCTTCTATGTCTAAGGGTGATGAAATCCTAACTAGCGGTGGCCTAGTGGGTAAGATCACTAACATCTCTGAAGAGAACGATTTTGTTGCGATCGAGCTAAACCAAAATAACGAAGTTGTAATCAAGAAAGAATTCGTTACTGCAGTGCTACCAAAGGGTACGCTGAAATCTCTATAAAAACAGCTTAAGGATCCTCGCTGTGTTAAACCGTTATCCGTTATGGAAGTACCTTATGGTGCTTTTCGCCCTATTAGTGGCGATGCTGTATGCACTTCCAAACCTGTACGGTGAAGATCCAGCCATACAAGTCACGGGGGCACGCGGTGCCTCCGTTGATATGGCAACCATGGATACTGTCACCCAAGCTCTTGAAAAAGAGAACCTATCACATAAATCTATCGCTCTAGAAAATGGCTCCATCCTGGTGCGATTCAACGATACCGACACCCAGATCAGTGCACGTGACGTTATCAGCGAAGCGTTAGATTCAGACCTTATTGTTGCGCTTAACCTAGCGCCATCTACTCCATCTTGGCTTGAAAGCATCGGCGCTGCGCCTATGAAGCTTGGCCTTGACCTACGTGGTGGTGTGCACTTCTTGATGGAAGTGGATATGGACGCAGCAATGCAGAAACTTATCGGCCAGCAAGAAGAAGCCTTCCGTAGTGAGCTACGTGAAGAGCGTATTCGTTATCGTGCTATCCGTGCTGGTAGCGATTCTGTAGAAGTTATTCTTCGCGACGCTGAGCAACTAGCTCAAGCGGAGCAGACGCTGAAGTCTAAGCACCCTGATATGGTGTTTGTTGATTCTGACTCAAATGGTCGTTTCACTCTAACAGCGACCTTCAACGAAGCGCGCCTTACTGAAATCCGCAACTATGCGGTAGAGCAGAACATCACTATCCTTCGTAACCGTGTAAACGAACTGGGTGTTGCTGAGCCATTGGTTCAACGTCAAGGCGCAAGCCGCATCGTAGTTGAGCTTCCTGGTGTTCAAGACACTGCACGTGCGAAAGAGATCCTAGGTGCTACGGCAACCCTAGAATTCCGTGAAGTGGATATGCAAGCTGACCTATCAGCCGCGGCAAGTGGCCGTGTTCCTGCTGGCAGCGAAGTGAAATTTGACCGTGATGGTCGCCCTGTTGTGCTTAAGAAGCGCGTAATCCTTGGCGGTTCAAGCATCACGGATGCAAGCTCAAGTGCTGACGAATATGGTCGTCCTCAGGTTAACATCTCGCTAGATAGCGAAGGTGGTAGCAAGATGGGTGCCTTCTCTCGTCAAAATATCGGTAAGCTAATGGCGACCGTGTTTGCTGAATACAAAGACAGCGGCAAGCGTACTCCAGAAGGCAAAGTTATCCTTGATAAGCACGAAGAGGTTATCAACCAAGCGACTATCCAGTCGGCTCTTGGTCGTAGCTTCCGTATCACAGGTATCGACTCTGCTGCTGAAGCACACAACCTAGCACTTCTATTGCGTGCGGGTGCTCTGATCGCTCCTATCTCTATCGTTGAAGAGCGTACTATTGGTCCATCTATGGGTCAGCAGAACATCGACAAGGGTATTCAGGCGTGTATCTGGGGCATGGTAGCGGTAATGCTATTCACCCTGATCTACTACCGTAAGTTTGGCTTTATCGCCAACATGGCTCTGATTGCAAACCTTGTGCTTATCATCGGCGTAATGTCTATGATTCCTGGGGCAACAATGACCCTGCCGGGTATCGCCGGTATCGTACTGACCGTAGGTATGGCGGTGGACGCCAACGTGCTCATATTTGAGCGGATACGTGAAGAGCTTCGTGAAGGGCGTAACCCTCAGCAGGCGATTCACCAAGCTATGCGAACGCATTCAGCACCATTGCCGATGCCAACATCACAACCCTACTGACAGCAATCATCCTATTTGCTGTAGGTACAGGTGCGATTAAAGGCTTCGCGGTTACTCTGTCTATCGGTATTTTGACCTCAATGTTTACTGCAATTATCGGTACTCGTTGTGTGGTTAACCTGCTGTATGGCGGTAAACGTATCAACAAACTGTCGATCTAATTGAAGGTATTAGCATGTTTCAAATATTGAAAGCTGACAAGATGATCGACTTTATGCGCTGGTCGAAAGGCGCAGTCGTGTTGTCTGTATTAATGATTACTGCGTCCATCTACACCCTTTCAACTAACTGGTTGAACTGGGGTCTAGATTTCACCGGCGGTACTCTGATTGAGGTTGGGTTCGAGCATCCAGCTAATCTTGAAGAGATCCGTGCAGCGCTTGATGAGCGTGGCTTTGGTGATGCAACGGTTCAGAACTTCGGTTCTGCACGTGATGTAATGGTGCGTCTGCGTCCTCGTGATGACCTGCAAGGTGAGCAACTTGGTACTCAGATCATCGCAGCTCTAGAGCAAGGTACAGGTGAAGACGTTGAGATGCGTCGTGTGGAGTTCGTTGGTCCTAACGTGGGTGACGAGCTAGCAGAAGCGGGTGGTCTAGCTATCCTAGTTTCTCTTATCTGTATCTTGATCTACGTATCGATGCGATTTGAATGGCGTCTAGCTGCGGGTGCGGTACTAGCACTTGCGCACGACGTAATCATCACGCTTGGTATCTTCTCGATAATGCAGATTGAGGTTGACCTGACTATCGTAGCGGCATTGCTGACCGTAGTAGGTTACTCGCTCAACGATACCATAGTAGTATTTGACCGCATCCGTGAGAACTTCCGTAAGATGCGTAAAGGCGATTCGGTTGAGATTATCAATGGCGCGATCACTCAGACTCTGAGCCGTACCTTGATTACTTCCGGTACTACCTTGTTCGTGGTTATCGCGCTGTTCACTAAGGGCGGTGCTAACATCCACGGCTTCGCAACTGCACTTCTACTGGGTATCACTGTAGGTACGTACTCGTCTATCTACGTAGCGTCGAACCTGGCACTGAAACTAGGCGTTTCTCGTGAACACCTAATGCCACCTCAAGTTGAGAAGGAAGGCGCAGAATTTGATGAAATGCCTTAATTGGTTTCATTGAATCTAGTAATCTTGAAAAGCGGTCGACGAGGTGTCGACCGCTTTTTTGTTTTAAAGGAATAAGTTGTGTCTGTAATTGCCAAAAACAGCGCGGTGACTCTGCACTTCGCAATCAAACTAGAAGACGGCTCAGTAGCCGATAGCACCCAACAGATGGGCAAACCAGCCAAGCTGGTGATTGGTGATGGTAGCCTGAGTGAAAACTTTGAAGGTCACCTGATTGGTATGGAGAAGGGCCAGTCGCGCTCAATTCCTCTAGACGCAGCGGATGCGTTTGGTATGCCGAACCCAGACAACATCCATCATATGGACCGCAGTAAGTTTGTGGGTGATGCAGAGGTAGAGGTTGGCACCATCATGCGTTCAGTGGCCAGATGGCATGGAGATCCCAGGTATCATCACAGAGATTGCTGGTGACTCTGTGACCGTGGATTTTAACCACCCACTTGCAGGCCGAGACGTCGTGTTTGACGTTGAAATCTTAGAGGTTGAGACTGCCTAAAGCGAATACTTGAGTTAAACACTCAGTTACCGCTAAAATGTGCCCAGTTTATACCCAGGTAAATAATGAGATAACCATGGAAATCCTTCTAGCCAACCCACGTGGCTTTTGTGCTGGTGTTGATCGTGCGATCAGCATTGTAGAGCGCGCATTAGAGATGTATCAGCCACCTATCTATGTTCGACATGAAGTGGTGCACAACCGTTTTGTGGTTGAAGGTCTTAAGCGTCGTGGCGCTGTGTTCGTAGAAGAGTTGTCTGAAGTACCAGATGACAACATCGTTATCTTCTCTGCTCATGGAGTATCTCAGGCGGTACGAGCTGAGGCTAAGCAACGTGACCTGACTGTTTTCGATGCGACCTGTCCGCTAGTGACCAAGGTTCATATGGAAGTAGCTCGTGCTAGTCGTAAGAACATCGAGGTTGTTCTGATTGGCCATGCTGGTCACCCAGAGGTAGAGGGTACCATGGGTCAATACGCTAGCGAGACTGGCGGTATGTACCTAGTTGAGAACCCAGCCGATGTGGAAACCTTGAAGGTAAACGACCCATCCAACCTTCATTACGTAAGCCAAACCACCTTATCTGTTGATGAAACAGCAGACGTTATCCAGAAACTGCGTGAGGTATTCCCTGAGATTCAGGGTCCACGTAAAGACGATATCTGTTATGCCACTCAGAACCGTCAAGATGCGGTACGTACACTTGCAACTCAAGTGGACGTGATGATTGTAGTGGGCTCGAAGAACTCTTCTAACTCTACTCGTTTGAAGGAGCTTGCTGAGAAGTTAGGCACTCCAGCTTATCTCACTGACTGTCCAGAGGCCGTAGATGGTGAATGGTTAGTAGGTAAGAAGAAAGTTGGTGTTACCGCTGGTGCTTCTGCTCCTGAAGAGCTAGTAAACAACATTTTAGATAAAGTGAAGAGCTTTTCTGAGGGTTCAGTGGTCGAAGAGGTGCTTGGACGCGAGGAGAACATGTTCTTCGAGGTGCCAAAAGAGCTTCAAATCAAAGAAGTTTAGATTCAAGAAACCAGAGCTTAGCTCTGGTTTTTTATACTCGTAACTCGCAGATATAAAAAAGCTTCCCGGGGGAAGCCTTTTTAGTTAAGAGCTATTGATTAAGCGGTTTCAGTTGCTGGCTTAGAGTCTTGCTCGTCACCTGGCAGTTCTGATTCGCCTTTACCTGCTGACTTCTTGATAACAGTTGCAGTGATTAGAAGCATCGCAATCACACCAGAGATGGTAGATACCGGCATGCTTAGACCGAAGCCAAGAGTCGCGTTGTTCAGGATGAAAGTAATACATACTGTAGTCATGAACATTGCTGGTACTGTAGTAATCCAGTGGAACTTGTTGTGGCGTAGTAGGTAAGCCGATGCAGTCCACAGCATCATTACAGCTGTTGTTTGGTTAGCGAAGCCGAAGTAGCGCCAGATTACACCGAAGTCTACTTGAGTCAGGATGCCACCGATAACGAACAGTGGTAGAGCCATCATTAGGCGGTTACGCATAGATTTCTGTTCTAGGTTGAAGTACTCAGCCAGGATTAGACGGCTTGAACGGAACGCAGTGTCACCAGAGGTGATAGGTAGGATAACTACACCTAGGAACGCGATGATACCGCCAGCTACGCCTAGTAGACCGAATGATGAGTCGTATACAACTTTACCTGGACCACCGTTAGCCACTACGTCTGCTAGTGCTTCAACTGAGCCAAAGAAAGACAGTGCTAGAGCACACCAGATTAGAGCGATGATACCTTCACCGATCATTGCGCCGTAGAATACGAAGCGACCGTTTTTCTCGTTTTCCATGCAACGCGCCATTAGTGGAGACTGAGTTGCGTGGAAGCCAGAGATAGCACCACATGCGATAGTAATGAATAGTGCAGGCCATAGAGGCAGGTCGTTAGGGTTCATGTTAGTGAACATGTCGCTCACTTCGAAGTTGCCCATAACTGTGTGAGAATCAGAGAATGCTACCGCTGAGATAAGGCCTACAGACATGAAGATCAGTAGTGCGCCAAATAGTGGGTAGAAGCGGCCGATGATCTTATCTACTGGCACGATAGTCGCGATGATGTAGTACGCGAAGATGATACCAACCATAGCTGTCATGGTTACAGTGAAGTCAGTCTGGTCGTTGATTAGGTTAGTGATCATGCCTGCTGGAGCAGAAACGAATACCACACCTACAAGAAGCAGAAGAACAATGGCAAAGATGTTCATAAAGTGTTTAGCGCCATTGCCCAGGTAGCGACCTGTCAGTGTAGGTACAGAAGCACCGCCGTTACGCACTGAAAGCATACCAGAGAAGTAATCGTGCACCGCACCTGCGAAGATACAACCTAGTACGATCCACAGCATAGCTGCTGGGCCGTATAGTGCACCCATGATAGGACCGAAGATTGGACCTACACCTGCGATGTTCAGTAGTTGAACTAGGTAAACTTTTTTGGTCGACATTGGAACATAGTCCACGCCGTCCGCTTTAGTGTGCGCTGGAGTTTGACGGTTTTCGTTAATACCGAAAATCTTTTCTACCACTGCGCCATAGATGAAGTAGCCGGCAACTAGGCTGCTACACAAGTTAAAAACCACATCATAGCTCTGATCTCTTATATTTGGATTTGGTTAGGAAATTTATCGAGTAAATAGTACGAAACCTGTACAAGGAATACCCTCTGAACCTGAGTAAGTGGTCGAATAGGCAGTTAAGTGGTCGAAATCGAACCTGAGTGGTTTTTTCTAGTCCTGAGTGGTCATATCGGATGGTTTTAAATGTGTTAAGCTAGTCAAAGTTTGTAGCGAAGGAGTGCGTATGAGGCAGTTAAAACTAGGGTTGGTAATGGCTTTGAGCGGTTTGTTGATGGCGTGTGCCAGCACAGATACGGAGCTTGCACAAAAGGGTGATTGGGAAAGCATAGGCTATCAAGATGGTGTTAAAGGTAGCATGCCTAGAAGCTACTCAAAGCTTAATGAGTTGGGTGAAGCCAATGTGGGGGCCTATGAGCAAGGCTACACCCGAGGTGTAGCTGAATATTGCAATCCAAACTTTGCTTATCAGATGGGATTATCTGGCCAATATTACGAGGGTGCCTGTGAAGGGCGAGAAGATGCCCAGAAGTTTCGTATGGAATGGCAGCGTGGCTGGAACGAACGCGAATAAAAGAAGGGAGAGCTAAGCTCTCCCTTTTGCTGTTTTTATTTTAGGTTTTATGCGTCTTCGACAGCGAGGCGAAGAAAGCCTTGTTTCTTCTCTAGCTGAGCTCTTGCCATATCTACGTCCATACCCGTGAGTATGACTAAAATAGCTAATTTCACATCATAGTCCGTTTGTTCAAGGGTAGAGGTCGCTAGCTCTTTATCGCACTCGGTCGCCTGCATTACGATGCGAGCGGCGCGTGCCACCAGTTTCTCGTTGGTGGCTTTAACATCTACCATCAGATTTTGATAGCTCTTACCGAGCGAATCATGCTGGCGGTGGTTAGCATGTTCAGCACTAGTTTCTGCGCGGTACCTGACTTCAAGCGAGTAGAGCCGGTGAGTGCTTCAGGGCCTACCACTGGGCTGATGGCTATCTTTGCCACCTCAGCGATGGCAGAGTCAGGATTACAAGATAGAGATACGCTAGTCGCCCCTATCTGGTTGGCATACTCAAGGCCGCCGATGACATACGGGGTACGACCGCTGGCAGCGATACCTACCAAGACGTCTTTGTCGCAAAAGTTAATACACTTAAGGTCTGCAATACCAAGCTCTGGGGAGTCTTCAGCGCCTTCTTTAGCCTTGAGGATCGCTTCAGGGCCACCTGCTATCAGGCCTACCACCATCTCGCTAGATACACCAAAGGTCGGAGGACATTCCGAAGCGTCTAGGATACCTAGGCGACCACTGGTGCCAGCGCCCATATATATCAGTCGACCACCGACTCTAAAGGCCTCGGTGATCTTATCGACGCGTGTGCGATTTCAGGCAGTACCCTCCTACCGCTAGCGGAACGAGCTTATCCTGTTGATTGATTCGCTTAACGATCTCTAATGATGGAAGGAGATCGATATCCATGGTGTCTGGGTTACGCCCCTCTGAAACCAAGTGGGAGAGCGCAGTGATAAGCGCATCGTTACTCATAATTGTCCTTATTTCTCAGCAAAGTACATCACACCGAGCGACGCGGGTTTGCTCGCTCCGGTGACTTCTGGCAAGTTGCTTGGCAGGTTGTGAATACGGCGATAGGCAAGCCAAGCAAAGGCCATCGCTTCCATATTGTTGCTGTCGACGCCTTTTTCGTCGGTCGGCATTACCGCCCAATTAGGCAGTAATTGGCAAAGGCGCTGCATCAAGAGTGGGTTATAAGCGCCGCCACCACAGACAAGTAGTTCAGGTTGCTTGCCCACTTGATACCTGTTGACCTCATTGGCTATGGTCAGCGCCGTGTATTCGCAAAGGGTGCGTTGTACGTCTTGTTCTGAGACGTCATGCTTGGCCAAAATGGCATCGAGCCAAGGTAGGTTAAACAGTTCGCGGCCTGTGCTTTTCGGTGCTTGCAAGGTGAAATATGGCTCTTGCATCAACTCATGGAGAAGAGGTCCGTTAACCTCACCTTGCATGGCAAAGCTAGCATTCCTATCGAAAGCTTGGTCTGTGTGACGCAGGCACCAGGCATCCATCAGCATATTGCCAGGGCCAGTATCATAGCCGATGACCTTTTGGTCGGGGCGCAATACTGAGATGTTAGAGATACCGCCGATATTCAGCACCACTACACTCGATTGTTTTGATTCAAAGATAGACTGATGAAACGCCGGTACAAGTGGCGCACCTTGTCCGCCGAGGGCAATATCTTTGCGCCTAAAGTCGGCTACGGTATCTATGCCTGTTAGCGTAGCAATGATATTGGCATCACCCAACTGCATGGTGAATGGGGCATCACCGCTTGGCTTATGGAACACGGTTTGGCCATGGTTGCCGATAGCCGTAATGCTTTCTTTGTTGTATTTAGCCTTTTCTAGTAGAGCATTAACCGCTTCGGCATAAAGCTTTCCTAGCAGATGGTCTATTTCACCAATTTCAATAAGATTGGTTGCCTGACCGATACAGATATCTAGTACTCGCTGTTTAAGTGGCGCTGGAATAGGGTGATCATGAGACTCAAGTAGATGAATCTTACCGCCTTCAATCTCCACCAAAGCGGTATCCACACCATCAAGGCTAGTGCCGGACATCACGCCGATATAAAGCTCTTTATTCATAGATTTTTTACCTGTTGTAATGCGAGAAGGATTCCGCCGTCTAGAGCGTCTCCTCTAGGTTCAATTCTTCTCTGTTGCCATTTCGAGGCAAGGTGTGTTTGGTAATATTGTCCCAAGCTACCAAGAAATACGATAGGTAACTCATTGTCTGTACAGCATTTAGTGACTAGCTTATCAACCTCTTGCTTCGCCTCAAGCAGAATCGCTTGGCTTGCTGGGCATTGCTGTTGTGCACTTTCTATGACCAGCGGTGCAAAGCGCGCAAAGTCAGTAGCAGTCGCTGTTTTTAGCCACTGTAAAACACCGCTTCGTTCACCGCCGATCAGCTTACGGAGTTTTTGGCCTATGGGTGTCCAAATGCCAGTATCCATAGCGTCTATTAGTGCTCGAGTTGCTTGTTGACCAAGCCATGCACCTCCGCCTTCATCGCCGATGGGAAAGCCCCAACCACCGAACACTTGAGTGTGTCCGTTTTCCTCTAACCTAGTTGCAACGGAACCTGTACCTATAGCAATGGCATTCACTGGTTTTCCTAGATTTGCCCCAATGAGCGAGATATGGGCATCTGTGGTCACTATGGCATAAGGATATTCGGCTAGTGCACTTGCTAGCTCTTGTCTCATCAGTGGATTCCCAGCACCAGCAACGCCTACAGCAATAGCGACCTGCTCGGGTTTGAGCTCATAGCTACTTCGGACCTCTAAGATCGCTTGCTTGATGGTCTTAATTCCATCTAAACCTTGCTGAGTAAGGGACGACGGGCCAAACGTTAAGGTGACAAACGGGCCCGTCGCATGGGCTTCTTTTGGTGTTAGACGCAGGGCGGTTTTAGTGCCGCCCCCGTCGATAGCAAGAAGGTGGGTTATCATATTAAGCTTCTTGCAGTTTGCTCTGCTCTTGGGTTTGCTTCTTACCCATTAAGCATACGCCAAGAGAGACAAAGGTTCCGATACACAGCTGGTACGGGAAGGCTAGGCGAACACCAACCATTCTGGGTTGATAACACCCATTACCACATCCCAAACGTAAGCCTGAAGAAGCAACGTAGTGAGGAAGCCTGCGATAAGTGCCATTAGTACTGACGACTCACTGCCACGGTTGGTGAAGATAGCGGTGAAGTAAACGCCAAGCAAACCAGTATAAGCAAACACCATCACACTTAGGGCGAAAGATAGCAGTGGCATGTCTGTATATTGCTGCCAGTAGAAGCAGAGAATACCCATGCTCCCCAGTGCTATCGCCGCTGCCGCCATACCAAAACGGCCAGCCTTCACGTAATGGAAGTCTTCTTGCTCGCCATGACGCGCTTCTTTCCATGGTTTATAGATGTCTTGAATCGCCACTGAAGACATGGAGTTTAGGCCTGAGTTTAGAGTAGATAGCGCTGCGGCAACCACGCCCACAGTAACCAGGCCACGCAGACCTGCTGGCATTTCGTTCAATACGTAGTACATGAAGATGGTGACATTCTCGCCGTTAAAGCTCTGCACTACCTCTTGCCCTTTTACTCCCATCAATTCTGGACGCTGATAAAAGATATACAGCAGCAGGCCTATGGTCATAAAGATAAGTACAACAGGGATAGAGAAGATGATGGAGTTGATCATTGCGCGGGAGCCTTGCTTGGCGTCTTTACAGGTCAACACACGCTGTGTCATGTCTTGATCCAGACCGAAGGCGCCTATGTTCAGCAGTACAAAGCCGGTAATGCATGCCCAGAAGCTGAAGGTACCCGCAGGAGAAAAGTCTAGGCTGAAATCGAATAGGGTCAGTTTAGAAACCTGCTCGTTACCCGGATTTTGCAGTGCATGCACTATCTGTCCCATATCCGCTGGGATTTGGCCAAGTAGATAGATGATAACCGCAACCGCAGCTCCCACGTAGACCACAAGCTGAATAAGATCACTCCAGATGACTGAGCGAATGCCGCCCATGTAGGTATAAGCCAGTCCCACTACAACCAGGATAACCACAGAAGAGATAACGCTAGATGGCTCTATGTTGGTAAATAGAATCATAGAGACTGCGATGGCGGCCATATACAGGCGAGAGCCTGAAGCAAATACGCGACCCACTAGGTACATAAAACCCGCTCTTTGTTTGGTCTTCTCACCAAAGCGTACCTTTAGCAGCTCATATACGGTAGAGACCTTGTTCTGATAAAAGCGAGGGATAAGCACCCAGGCCACAAACAGAGCGCCCAAGATGGCACCGATATTGGTAGCAAGGTAGGTGAGGTTGCCTCTGTAGCTAGATTCAGGGCCACCGAGAAAGGTTGCAGCTGATTGCGAGGTTGCTAGCACTGATACGGCAACTACCCACATCGGCATAGCGTTGCCACCGAGAAAGTAATCCTTAGTTGAGGTGATTTTGACACGGCTAAAGTGCCAGCCCGTGTAAGCAATGACAGCAAAGTAGACTGCAAATACTGCCCAATCGAGGGTGGTAAAGAGTGAATTCATAGCAGCTCCGTAGCATGAATCGTGTGTAGGGTATGTTGTGTTTTTAGCAGTATGTAGCTAGGAATAATTGATTCAAAATTCTATTCCTTGATGGAATAGTAACCATCACTGTTCTTTGAAGCCGATCTCATTAAGGCAGTTAAACTATTCCTAGTATGGATATATACAGGAATAACTATTCTCGCTCGAGAAGAGCTTGGGTAAACTGGGCTGAATCAGCAAAAGTAGATAAATGAAAGGGATAGAGAGAATCAAGGCGCTGTTACCTCAGCTTTCACCATCCGATAGTCTGATCGCTCGATTCCTTTTGGAATCCCCCGAGCAGGTGAAGTCTCTTTCGTCACCAAAACTGGCTAAGGCTATTGGAGTGAGTCAGTCGGCAGTGGTTAAATTTAGTCAGAAGGTGGGCTTTTCTGGCTTTTCTGAATTAAAGCTGAAGCTGTATGAGGGAGAGCTTAGTTATCAGCCTAGTTCGCGAAAGGCAATTCATGGCTCGATATCTCGCAGCGACGATACTTCCGTGGTCATGGCAAAGCTGTTAGCCAGCAAACAAGACTCCCTTGAGCGCACCATAGTGCTCAATGACGATGATAAGCTTCAGGAAGCGGCAAACCTGTTGCATCTGGCGGACAAGATCCAAATAGCTGGCGTTGGTGCATCATCCTTGGTGGCTAAAGACCTTAGCTACAAATTGATGAAGATAGGGCATGCGGTTCATTGTGAGCATGATGCTCATATCCAAATAGCGAATGCGGCTGTGCTTGGTGAGAATGATGTGCTGGTGGCTCTTTCTTATTCTGGAAGAAGCCAAGAGATATTACGCATCGCTGACGCGGCTAAGAGTCGCCATGCTAAGGTGGTAACCATTTCTAAGTTGGCCCCAACGCCTCTCGACAAGTATTCGGATATCAAGCTCACCACAGCGGCTGATGAAGAGCATATACGTAGCTCATCCATTACCGCTCGAGATAGCCAACTCTTGATAACTGACCTGCTGTTTATTGCGCTCACGCAACTCGAAGAGAGCGCAGACCAACTAATTGAACAAAGCAAATCCGCAGTTGCGGCATTAAAACAATAAGGATGATTTATGGGACCTTTGTGGCTAGATGTAGAAGGCTGTGAGATAGATGCAGAAGAGAGAGAAATCTTGCAGCATCCCTCGGTAGGCGGGGTAATACTGTTTGCTCGCAATTATCATGACAATCGTCAGCTTCAAGCACTAACCGAATCTGTTCGAAAGGCGGCTAAGCGACCTATCTTGATTGGTGTTGACCAAGAGGGGGGCGAGTTCAACGCTTTAAAGAGGGCTTTACCATAATTCCACCGGCGCAGAGCTTTGCTTCACGAAAAAATGGCGCGCAGCTAGCTGAGCATGCAGGTTGGGTTATGGCAACTGAGATCATCGCCCATGATATCGACCTTAGCTTTGCACCTGTCCTAGATGCTGGGCATCAAAGCCTTGCTATCGGCTCTCGCGCATTTGGCGAGGATTTGGATACCGTCATTAAACACAGTAGTGCTTACATTAACGGTATGAAGCAAGCAGGTATGGCGACCACGGGTAAACACTTCCCTGGTCATGGTGGCATAGTGGCTGACTCACACAAAGAGACGCCAGTGGATGAGCGCCAAGATATCTTCGAACGTGATATGGCTATCTTTAAGGCTCAGATAGACGCTGGTCTGCTGGATGCCATGATGCCAGCCCATATAATCTATCCCCATTACGATTCACAGCCAGCCAGTGGTTCGGAGTATTGGCTGAAAAAGGTGCTTCGCGATCAGCTTAACTTCCAAGGATTGGTTTTTTCTGATGACCTGAATATGGAAGGGGCCAGCTTTATGGGAGGCGCTGCTGCACGTGCTCAGCAGGCGCTCAATGCAGGCTGTGACATGGTATTAATGTGCAATAACCGACAGGGTGCAGTGGAGATACTGGATAACCTAGAAGTAACTCAGGTCTTCAATGCAAAGCTTCTTGCTAAAAAGAAGAGCTTCACTCTGGATGAGCTACGCTCTTCGGCGCAATGGAAAGAGGCGACCGATGCCTTAGCTCGTATGGAGCTTAGCTAAAGCCTAGCTTCTCTTTAAGCACTTTTAGATAGCGCCGGCTCACCGGCGCATTATGACCACTTTGGGTCACTATCTCTGCAAGCCCTTGATCGAGCAGTTTGATCTCGCGGATTGCCTTAGGGTTCACCAGATATTGCCTATGGCAACGAATCAGATGTGTTTTCTCCTCGATAACCTTGAGAGTTAACTGGCTGGTGGCCGTGCGCTCAGAGGTTTGGATGGACACTCCACTAAGATCGCTAAAGGCCACTTCGATATCAGCAATCGGCACCAGCATGATGCGGTTATGACCGATACAAGGTACATGCTCTAGCTCACGCGTGATGGCGGAAAAATCCTGATTTACTTCCTGTTTTTTAAACGCTTTCACTAAACGACAAACGGTTTTATCTAGACGAGTCGGGTCCACTGGCTTTAGTAGATAATCAAAGGCGTTGTCCTCGAATGCTTGTAGCGCATATTGATCATAAGCGGTCACGAACACCACAGCTGGCATGGTATCGGGATCCAACATACTCAAAAGCTCAATACCGGTGATTTGAGGCATTTCGATATCGAGAAAAACCACATCGGGTTTGAGCGCGTTGATCTTCTGCAGGCCATGAATGGCATTACCTGCTTGATCCAGCACTTCTATGCGCCCGGTCTGTTCGAGAAGCTCAACCAGCTCTTCTCGCGCAAAGGGTTCGTCGTCGATAACTATGGCTTTCAGTTTGTCTATGTTCATGGACTCGTTGGAATTATAAAACTCATGCGTGTGTATTGGTCTGGCTCACAGGTGACCTTAAGCTCAGCCAAGTCACCGAAGTAGTTGGTGAGGCGTTTTGCTACGATCTGCATTCCTAGGCCAGTTTTATCTTTTTGTTCAGGCTGATAGCTTCCGGCGTTATCTTCCACTGTGATCTGGTACCCCGATTCAGTGGTCTCCCCATAGATCCTCACAATTCCCTTATCTAACAGGTTAGACACGCCATGCTTCACCGCATTCTCCACAAGAGGTTGCAGGGTGAAACTTGGGATCTGGGTAGTGAGAAGGTGCTGGTCGATGTCAATCTCGACATCTAAGCGGTCGGCAAAGCGTGCCTTTTCTATGGTGAGATAGGATTCTACGTGCCTGATTTCTTGCTCCAGAGTAACAAATTCGGTGTTACGCTTCAGATTGCCTCTAAAGAATTGTGAAAGGTGCTGGATTAATCCGCGTGCTTTATCCGGATCGCGTCGGATAACCGCACTTATGGTGTTAAGGGCATTGAACAAAAAGTGAGGGTTAACCTGTGCGTGCAGTAGCTTTATCTCAGCTTGAGAGAGCAACATCTTCTTCTGTTGATAGTCGCCATTCAGGATTTGGCTAGAAAGAAGCTGCGCTATCCCTTCTGCCATTGCCATATTGATCTCAGAGAACAGCTTACGGCGTGGTTCATATAGCTTGATGGTTCCAATCACATCATCGTCTGAGTGAAGTGGAATCACTAGGGCTGAACCTAGTTTGCAGTTGTCATTGATGGAGCATTGATAAGGATGCTCTTTACCATCGAGATAGATGATGCGTTTCTCATTGATAGAAGTGTGTGTGTACTCGGAGGATATAGGAGTATTTGGCCTATGATGATCCGAACCAACTCCTTCGAAAGCTAGAATCTTTTCTTTATCGGTGATCGCCACCGCACCCACATTGGTTTCTTGTTGAATAATTGTGGCGATCTTCTGTGCACTACTTGGGTTTAGACCCTCAGTAAGAATGCCCACGGAGCGCTCCGCAATCTTCAACGCACGGCGAGAGTAGGCGGTAGAGTACTCTTCCAAGATGGCTTTTCTGTCTTGCAGTATGCTGATAAAGAAGGCTGCTCCCAACGCATTTGCCAAGATCATAGGTGGTGCTATCGCCTCTACGAGAGCCAGCGCTTGGCTAAATGGTTTAGCCACGATCAAGATAATTGCCATCTGAATTATCTCAGCGAACAAGGTTACGAAGAAGATAAGCATCGGGCTAAATAACTGTTCGCGGCGGTTGTTCTTGATCATATACAGATGGACTAAGCCACCAATAATACCCTCTACTGTGGTTGAAATAGCACAAGCAAGATCGGTGAATCCGCCCATGCTGTATCTGTGTAAACCACCGGTTAGGCCTACGGCAAACCCCACAATAGGACCACCAAAAATACCACCAAGAACGGCGCCGATTGCACGGGTGTTAGCAATAGCGTCGTCTATCTGAAGTCCGAAGTAAGTGCAAGATGCAGAACAGGGAAAACATCACGTAGCAGATGAACATATGGCTGCGTCGTTTAGACATGTTCAGCATTGGGATGACCAGCGGTGTTTTACTCAAGGTGTAGGCCACCATCAAGTAGACACACATTTGCTGTAGAAGGGAGAGTATTAGTTCCATGGGCGATTCGGTTTTGAACTTGTTGAGCTAAGTTTACACCCCAACTTATGGATGGATAAAAAGGTTTTCTATCTCAATGATTTAAAGGTATGAAATTACCAGTGTAAACTTATTTATACATCAAATGTAATTTTTGGTGTACAAAGTGCTTGATCTGAAATCTAAGTCAGGTATTGTGTGCTTATCGAATTGGAATTTTAGCGTACAAATTTATTTACGGTGGACTTATGCAACGTAGCGAGCTTAGCAATATTCATATCAGCGACGAACAAATCCTTATCACTCCTGAGGAGCTTAAGAAGAAGTTACCTTTGAGTGAATCAGCTCGTCAGTTTATCCAGACCTCTCGTCAAACTATTGCCGACATCATTAAGAAGAAAGACCATCGCCTTCTAGTAGTATGTGGTCCTTGTTCTATCCATGATGTCGATGCGGCAAAAGAGTACGCTAAGCGTCTTAAAGAGCTTTCTGAGAAGGTAAGCGATCAGCTTTACTTGGTAATGCGTGTGTACTTTGAAAAGCCTCGTACAACCGTAGGTTGGAAAGGTCTTATCAATGACCCGCATCTAGATGGTAGCTTCGACATTGAGCACGGCCTGCACAAAGCTCGTGAGCTTCTGGTTGAGCTTGCAGACATGGGTATCCCTCTAGCAACTGAGGCACTTGACCCAATCAGCCCACAATACCTAGCGGATACCTTTAGCTGGTCAGCGATCGGTGCTCGTACTACTGAGTCACAAACGCACCGCGAGATGGCAAGTGGTCTTTCTATGCCGGTTGGTTTCAAGAATGGTACTGACGGTAGTCTTTCTACTGCTATTAATGCGATGCAAGCGGCATCTTCTAGCCACCGCTTTATCGGTATCAACCGCGAAGGCCAAGTAGCACTTCTAACCACTAAAGGTAATCCAGACGGTCACGTGATTTTGCGTGGCGGTAAGCAGACTAACTATGATTCAGTGTCTGTACGTGAGTGCGAAGAAGAGCTAGGTAAAGCAGGTCTAGATGCTGCGCTTATGATTGACTGTAGTCATGCTAACTCTCGTAAAGACTACCGTCGTCAGCCTCTAGTGGCAGCAGATGCTATCCAGCAGATCCGCGAGGGTAACAAGTCTATTATCGGTCTGATGATCGAAAGTAACATCAACGAAGGCAACCAAAGCTCAGACATTCCTCTGAATGAGATGGCTTACGGTGTTTCTATCACAGATGCATGTATTAACTGGGATAGCACTGAGGAATTGCTAACAAAAACGCACCAAGAACTGGTACCATTTTACAAGATCGATTGAAGTAGGCATTTAGACGAGTATGGCAAAGGAACTTCTGCATTTACGTGACCAGATAGATCAAGTGGACAAGCAGATGCTTGATCTGTTGGAACAACGTTTGGCTTTGGTAGAACAAGTAGGGGAAGTGAAGAGCGAACACGGTTTGCCTATCTATGCCCCTGACCGTGAGGCGGCTATGTTAGCTTCACGTCGCGCTGAAGCTGAAAAGCGTGGTATCCCACCACAGCTTATCGAGGATATCCTGCGCCGTACCATGCGTGAATCTTACGCTAGTGAAAAGGACTCAGGCTTTAAGTGTCTGAATCCAGAGCTAAAAGATGTAGTGGTTATCGGTGGCCGTGGTCAGCTTGGTGGATTGTTCTGCAAGATGTTCGAGCTGTCTGGCTACAATGTTAAGGTGGTTGGTCGTCAAGATTGGGAGCAGTCTGAGACTGTCTTTGCTAATGCTGCTGGTGGTTGTAAGTGTGCCAATCAATCTCACAGAGTCAGTGATTGATAAGCTGTCGAATCTTCCACAAGACTGCATCCTGTGTGACCTTACCTCTATTAAGCAAAAGCCGCTTGAGGCGATGATGAAGGTACACCAAGGTCCAGTTGTGGGGCTTCACCCTATGTTTGGCCCAGATGTCCCAAGCCTTGCCAAGCAGGTTATCGTTCACTGTGAAGGTCGCGATGCAGAGCAATACCAGTGGCTTCTGGATCAGTTCGGTATATGGGGCGCAAGCCTTTGCCCAATGGATGCTGAGCAACACGACAACGGCATGACCTTGATTCAGGCTCTGCGTCACTTTACCTCGTTTGCTTACGGCCTGCACCTAAGCCAAGAGAATCCAGATATAGATACCTTGCTAAAGTTAAGCTCGCCTATCTACCGACTGGAATTGGCTATGGTAGGTCGTCTGTTTGCACAGGACCTGAGCTATACGGTGATATCATTCTCTCTTCTGAGCAGAATATTGAGATGATCAAGCGCTTCCATCAACGCTTTGGTGAGGCTCTGTCTTTGCTAGATAACAAGGACAAGAGCAACTTCGTTGAGCAGTTCAATGGTGTATCTGATTGGTTCGGTGACTACTCGAAACAGTTCATGACTGAGAGTCAGAACCTTCTCAAGCAAGCCAATGACTCGATACAAAGAGACTAGATAAACGAAGGGCCGCAATTTGCGGCCCTTTTTCTTACAGCTGAAAGCTAAGCTCTTACTTAGTTACACGCTTGTACTTAATACGGTGTGGTTCAGCGGCTTCAGGACCAAGGGTCTTCTTCAGCCATTCCATGTACTCGTTATAGTTACCTTCGTAGAAGTTAACCTGACCCTCATCACGGTAGTCGATGATGTGAGTCGCGATACGGTCTAGGAACCAACGGTCGTGCGAGATAACCATGGCACAGCCAGGGAACTCAAGCAGCGCTTCTTCAAGAGCACGCAGGGTTTCAACGTCAAGGTCGTTGGTTGGCTCATCGAGTAGCAGTACGTTGCCGCCCGCTTTAAGTAACTTCGCAAGGTGTACACGGTTACGCTCACCACCAGATAGCTCACCGATGATCTTCTGTTGATCTGAGCCTTTGAAGTTAAAGCGAGAGCAGTAAGCGCGCGCTGGGATTTCAAAGTTGTTGATCTTGATGATGTCTGCGCCTTCAGAGATCTCTTGGAAGACAGTCTTAGTGTCATCCATAGAATCACGGAACTGGTCAACAGACGCTAGCTTAACGGTTTCACCCATCTCGATAGAGCCTGAATCAGGTTGTTCAGTGCCGCTTAGCATCTTGAACAGGGTAGATTTACCCGCACCGTTAGCACCTATGATGCCCACGATAGCACCCTTAGGCATGCTGAAAGACAGGTCGTCGATTAGAACGCGGCCATCGAATGACTTGGTTAGGTTGTTTACCTCGATAACCTTATCACCTAGACGCTCACCTGGCGGGATGAACAGCTCGTTGGTCTCGTTACGCTTCTGACGGTCGCCACTTTGCAGCTCTTCGAAGCGAGCCATACGTGCTTTAGATTTAGACTGACGGCCTTTAGGGTTTTGACGAACCCACTCAAGCTCTTTCTCGATAGTCTTTTGGCGAGCTTCTCTTGAGATGCTTCTTGTTGTAGACGCGCATCTTTTTGCTCAAGCCATGAGGTGTAGTTACCTTCCCATGGGATACCTTCACCACGGTCAAGCTCTAGGATCCAACCTGCAGCGTTATCTAGGAAATAACGGTCGTGGGTAATTGCCACAACAGTGCCGTTGTAGTCCACTAGGAAGCGCTCAAGCCAAGCTACAGATTCTGCATCCAAGTGGTTGGTTGGTTCGTCGAGTAGAAGCATATCTGGCTTCTCTAGCAGTAGACGACAGATAGCAACACGGCGGCGCTCACCACCTGAAAGGTGTTCAATCTTCTGGTCCCACTCAGGTAAACGTAGTGCATCGGCAGCACGCTCTAGAGCATTTTCTAGGTTATGACCATCTTTCGCTTGGATAAGTGCTTCAAGCTCACCTTGCTCTTTTGCCAGGGCATCGAAGTCTGCATCTGGTTCTGCGTATGCTGCATACACTTCATCAAGACGCTTCATTGCACCAGCAACATCAGAAACCGCTTCTTCAACGATTTCACGAACAGTCTTAGATTCGTCTAGCACAGGCTCCTGAGGTAGGTAACCTACGTTTAGGCCTGCTTGTGGACGCGCTTCACCATCGATATCAGTGTCGATGCCTGCCATGATGCGTAGAAGGGTAGATTTACCTGCACCGTTTAGGCCCAAAACACCGATCTTAGCGCCAGGGAAGAAGCTTAGAGAGATGTCTTTTAGGATTTGACGTTTTGGTGGCACGATTTTGCTCACCCGAGACATGGTATAGACGTATTCAGCCATTACCTTTAGATCCTGTAGATAGTAGAAAGAATGAAACGTCTATTTTATACCATTCACGCCCATTTTGTTACGGTACAAGGCGTGAAATATGCAACGGAACAAACCTGAACTTTATCTTTGCACGTCTCTTACAAATGTCATGATTTGTTGCGTATTATTAAATGATGCAAGTGGTTCTGATCGCCTCAACGAAAGGTCGGCAGGGTTGCTTAGGTGTATATTGCTTTGCTTCAGGGAGCGTTATGGCAGCAATAAAGAAATGGCTAGGTTTCGGCCTAAGTATGGTTTCACTTTCTGTATCGGCTTTGACGCTTGAACAGCAAAGAGATACCTATGAACAGGCTCAGCAGTTGATCACCGAGAATAAACTCGACCAGTATCAAAAGCTACGAGCTCAATTGGATAATTATCCACTCACTCCTTATCTCGATTATCGAATCTTTCTGCTCGATCTCGACAAGCGCACGCCGCAAGAGGTGGAGCAGTACATTAAACAGCAACATGAGTATCCTTTTTCTCAGTCGGTGCGTGGTGAATACTAGATGCATTGGTGGAAGCGGAAAACTGGGATGGCTTCTATCGTTTTCAGGCCACCAAGCCAAGAATGCAGAGTTATCAGTGCAGCTTTTACTTTGCTAAGTATCAAGCGGGTAAAAAAGAAGAGGCCTTTGAGGGCGCTTCTGAGCTGTGGCTAAGTGGTAAGAGCATAGCTAAAGAGTGTGACCCACTGTTTGAGGTGTGGGATGAAGCTGGCATGCGTAACGATGAGCTTATCCTGCAACGTATGCAGCTTGCCTTCACCGCTCGCAATGGTCGCTTGATTAACTATCTAAAAGACCTCACCGAGTCTGACAAAGCGTCTAAAAATGCGGTAGCTATCTACAAGCTATATAAGTCCCGCTCACACTTGAAAACCTATGCTGAGCAGCAGCCAAAGACCGAATACAACAAGAAGGTCACTATGTCTGCGCTGCGTCAGCTGACTTATACAGAGGGCGAACCACAATTGGCTATCGATCTGTTAGACGGTGTAGCTAAGGCTCAGGGTTACTCAGATACAGAGTATCAGCAAACGGCCGACTATATCGCATATAGCCTGATCAATACCGATGACGAAAAGCTCGCCAAGTGGCGTGATGCGACCTTGATGAAGAGTACCAATCTGACTTGGCTGGAGCGTCGTGCTCGTTTGGCTATTCAGCATCAAGATTGGGCTGGTCTGGAAAAGTGGATTGAACGCATGCCTGAAAAGGCGCAGAACTCTAAGCGCTGGCAGTATTGGATGGCACGAACAGAGATTGCTCAGGGTCACTTGGACAAGGGTAAGGCTCGAATGAAGAAGCTTTTAGGTTATCGTAACTTCTACAGCCTAGCTGCAGCCGATTATCTGAAAGTACCTGCTCGCTATAACTCTACGGTAATGGCGGATAAGAGCGCTTCCATAACTCAATTTGAACCTAGCCTTGCTCGTATCAAGGAGCTGATTGATGTTGACAAGATCACGGCAGCGAAACGCGAATGGCGCTGGCTGTTGGCTCGTGCCGATGACGATCAGCAGCGTGCACTAGCTCAGTATGCAGCTAAGCAGAATTGGCACAACCTTACTGTGACCGCCACCATTGAAGCGGGGATGTGGGATCACTTGAGCTTGCGTTTCCCAAGAGCGCACCAGTGGTGGTTTAACTTCTATGCCGAGAAGTATGATATTGACCCTATCACCTTGATGGCGCTGGCTCGTCAAGAGAGTGCTTTGGATGCTGATGCGAAGTCCCCTGTGGGAGCCCGTGGCCTGATGCAGATCATGCCAAAGACCGCCTCTTACACAGCCAAGAAGTACGATATCGATTACCAAGGTGCAGAAGAGCTGTTTGTCGTGGGTAAGAATATCGAGATTGGCAGTCGTTATCTGTCTAGCTTGATGGAAACCTACGAGGGCAATCGCCTATTTGCCTTTGGTGCTTACAATGCTGGTCCACACCGTGTGAAACTGTGGCGTGAACGAACCGGTGGTAAGGTCGATGCCTACTCTTATATTGAAGCGATTCCGTTTAAAGAGACCCGTGGCTACATCATGAATGTGCTTATGTTCGAGGTCTATTATCGTGATCTGCTCAATAAGAAAGGGACGTTTTTATCTGACTTAGAAGCCGAAATGAAGTATTAATACATCTAAGGCAGAACAAGTAAGAAGTTAAGCGTGTCAGAAGAAGAGTGGACTAAGGTTCTACAGATGATAGAAAAGGCGGTAGATGAGGGAAGTCAGCAGACCTTGCTCTCCATCATGCTCACCGCCGATGAGCGAGAAGCTCTGGTTACCCGAGCCAAAATTCTGGATATGTTGCTCAATCAGCAATGTTCACAGAGACAGATAAGCCAGGACTTAGGTGTCGGGATAGCGACCGTGACTCGAGGCAATAACGAGCTGAAGAATCGCTCGGATGATGAACTCAAAGTCTTGTCTGAATTGCTAAAGAAATGCCAATAAAAAAGGAGCTCAATTGAGCTCCTTTTCTTTAGCTAGAGATCTAAAAACTGTCGCTATTCACAAAAGGAATCAGGGCCAGAATGAGCGCCTGATGATAGACACTGCTACGGCTCAAACGGTTGTTGGTTAGAATACCGATAGCGCCACCTTTCTGTTTGATGTTAGTGGTGCCATAGACGGCATCCATAGCATCACCAAGTTCTTCGCCCTGCTCGATGCGAGCTAGTACCTTAGGCGGAAGCATTAGACTTGATGAGCGCGATTCACCGCGTAAGCTTTTCGATTCAATCACCATCCAAGCAAAGGTCGCATTGCCCTCGATACCGGCTTCTAAACCCACATAGTAATCGGCGTCTGTGACCTCAGATTTAGCATTGCGTACTCGGTTTATGGCACCTTGCTTTGTCTCATCATTAGACATTGGCTGATCCGGTACTTCGCTGGCAACGCTCACTCCATCGAAGCTGAACTCCTGTTCGGGAAATACCTCAGTAAAGGCACTTTTAACCGCATTGATCTTAGCGGGGTTCAGTGAGGCTACAATAACCTTTTGAGTTGTCATTATGGCATCTGTACCTGAGTTGGTTTGATGTTCTCGCTCGGGTAACAACCCAGAACTTTCAGGTAGCGGGTGATGCTCTGCAGTTCATTGATCGCTTGCTGTGCGTTCTCTGAATCCAGGTGCGCTTCAAGGTCCACATAGAACATTTCTTCCCAAGGGTTACCAATAATAGGACGCGACTCTAGCTTAGTGATGTTGATGCCATAGCGTTGCAGCACCAGTAGGCTTTCTACTAGCGAACCCGCCTCTTGCGAGGTAGACATAATCAGTGTGGTTTTCGCTGGGATCTGAGTCGATACGCTTACCGGCTTTCTGGCGACTACGATAAAGCGAGTGTGGTTTTCAGTTTGGTTAGCAATGTTTTGCTTGATGCTCTGCAGGCCGTATAGCTTGCCACTAATAGCATTGCCGATAGCTGCCACGTCTGGGCGATTTAGCTCTTTCACTTTTTGCATTGCATCAGCAGTGCTAACACAGGTTTCAAGCTTCACGCCGTCAAGACGGCTTAGGAAATCACTGCACTGCTGATGAGGTTGCGGGTGAGAGTAGAGGGTTGTGATCTCTTCAAGGCGCACATCTGAGGTTGCTAGTAGGCAGTGCTCAATTGGCTGTGCTAACTCACCTACGATGTAGAGCGTGGTGTGTTGTAGCAGGTCATAAACCTCGTTGATGGAGCCTGAGCTGGTGTTTTCGATTGGAAGTACACCATAATCAGCGTGACCAGACTCAACAGTCTTCACCACCTCTTTGAAGCCTTCACAGTTCAATTCGATAAGGTCTGTATTGCGGCGGCTAAAGTAGTCACGGCTAGCAAGGTGTGAGTATGAACCTTTTGAGCCAAGGAAGGCAACGCGAGCTAGCGGTTTGCGTTGCTGCGCTGGGTTAACAAGGTTCTGTAGATAAGACTGCTGCAGAAGCACAGAGTCTTCGATAATAGTGTGGAATACCTTAGTGATGTATTGAGCATCTAGTTGGTATTTTTGCTTACCGTTATCGATAAGCTTAACCAGAAGCTGTTGTTCGCGCTGGGCATCACGTACAGGTTTAGAAGTCTCTACTTTGCTCTTGGCTACCTCTAGGCTTAAAGCTCGTCGCTCTGACAACAGACTCAGAAGTTGATCGTCCAGTTCATTGAGTTTGATGCGTATTTCATCCAGAGAGATGGGGGTATCTGCCATTACTACTTTTTCCTTTAGTGAGACTTCTTTTATGTGATCTCACAATAAGCAAGGCAAGAATGAGGGTCAAGCAAAAACAGCGCCTTGAGGCGCTGCTTTGGACTGAGTTTATGAATGATGAACTATACCGGTGTTTCTTCTTCTGCAACGGGTACTTCTGAATGGGTTGCGCGACGAGCTTCAGGCTTGTGTCTCAGCTTATTAAGTTGGCGCTCCAGTTTTTGTTCGACCTCGTTAACGGCCGCATACAGATCTTCATGCACTGCAGATGCTACTAGTTTCCCCTTAGGTACTGTGATTACAGCTTCAAACTTCTTATTTTTGTTTGGCTCTTCTTGGAAGCTTGCTTGGCAACCAATGATGTCTACTTGCCACTTTTCTAGCTTCTTAAATTTAGCTTCTATATGTGCACGGATAGCAGAGGTGATTTCAATATTTTTACCGGTGATATTTCATTTTCATACGCTTTTTCCTCTGTAAAAACCCTTATGGGTTAAGTTCAGAATACGACTTCTGGTTCTAAATGATGTGACTTAGATCACGTTTGGTCGGTGGTGTTGGTATTTGAATATGGGTTTGTGATTGTCTGCCAAGGTTTATAAAAATGGCTTGCAAGGCTAGGTTTTTGGTGGCACTTTTGAATGAAGAGAGGCACTGAAAATGATGAGTTTTTGGCGCCTCTTTGCATCTTAATGACCGCCGCTGAATTAGAGCTGGATCACTCTCTATTGCTTTCAAAGATGAGTTGTACTGGGTCTATCTCGACCTCGGTTGGAATATCGATTCCATCGCGCTGACTCTGAATAATCCCGAGCTGTTTGTAAATCACGTAGTAGCGATTGATGTTAGCCACATACTGCACCGGCTCTCTACCGATATTCCTACGAGCCACTATCTCTACATTATTAAACCAAATATTTGGGTCGTATCCCTGCTTTCTAGCCAATGTACGCATACGTCTGATCTTTGCAGGCCCCGCGTTGTAGGAAGCTAGACTAAAATAGACCTTATCGTTTTTGTCTATATCAGGATCATCGAAGTAGCGGTCGTGAATAAACCTTAGATATTTGGTTCCCGCGTGGATGTTGTTCTCAACCGGTTTGATGTTTGGAATATTGATATAGGGGTCTTTAGCGGTAGCTGGCAGTACCTGCATTATGCCTACAGCGCCTCGATGAGAGACCTTGCTGTTATCTAGGCCTGACTCTTGGAATGCCTGTGCTGAAAGCATCACCCAGTCGATATCGTATTGATCACCATAGAGCTCAAAAATCTTAGACACATTTTCAAGCTTGGCCATCTTGGCAGGATTCAGGGCGCGGTTTAGCCAGCGGGTATTATCTATGTACTTGCCATAGATAACATTCCCTAGCAGGGTGCCACCTTTGGCTTTCTTCAGGTAGGCGTTGATTTCCTTTTTGAGGTTAGGGCTGTCTTTGCGTATAGCCCAGGCTATCTCGCCATTTTCTCGCAGTGGGAAATCGTGATGAACTACTATATTTTCCATTACCTTTGCCCACAGTTTGGTCTTGTGTGAGTCGATAATGGTCGCTGGAACAAAGCCTTGATCCACCATTTCTAGTAGTTCGATATCTTGCAAGGTTTCTTGAATGAAGTTAACCCGCATAGATCAGGCCTTCGTCGGATAGTCGGCGGTTGATCTCTTGAACGCTTTCGAAGTAGCTAGAGCTGGCGCGAATCCATACCTCTAGACCTTCAGCATCAGCTAGCTCTTGGATTGGTTCTATATCTTTGTGAGTAACCAGCAGCTCTTCAACGTTCTTTAGAATAGGGTCGCTAAAGTCGACTAATTTAGCGCGACGCTCAGTAATGGTTAGGTTGGCAACGGCCACATCACCATAGCCTTCATTCAGTGCTTTGAATAAGTCGTCACGTCCGACGGGAATGATCTTCACCCGCATCAGTGGGGCTTTTTGTTTGATCTTGGTTTCGAAGTGATGCAATTGTTCGGCAATAATGCCTTTAGGACGACCCCCTTCCACATAGTAAAAGCCAAGGTCTGCAGAGACTAAGGCACGAATGACACCGCGCTCTTTGAGTTGTTCGAAGTCACCTTTGTAGGTGTTGCGCTCAAGGGGAGAGAGCTCTAGCCCTAGTGCAGAAAAGGAAATTAAGGGGAGGGCGATAAGCCACTTCATAAGATTTTCATACCACAATCCCTGTTGGTTGATGAAAAAGCAGACTCCATGTCCGCAACCGGATGTTAAGTTGTTAACATCCGGTCTCTTAAATTTAACACTTATAGAGGATTTAGCTCAATCAGTTTTTCAGTACGCTCAACGGCGTCTTGCAGGTTAAGTTCTTTATAAGCAATAAGTTGTAGCTCTAAAGACTTACGTGCAGCCTCTGTATCAGGGTAGGTTTTCTGGATCTCTTGAGCTCGGTTAATCGCAGCAATCCAGGCCTCACGGCGGATATAAAAGTCGGCCGTTGCTAGGTCGTATTCCGCCAAACGGTGCTTCAATGCCACCATGCGTTTTTGTGCATCTTCCGCATACGCACTGTTTGGATAGCGTTGCAGTAGACGTTTGAAGTCAGCGAAAGCCAGTTTTACAGGCTCAGGGTCACGGTCAGAGCGGTCGATATTAAAGACATCGTGTAGGAAGTTTCTATCCTGTGCCATATGCGAAAGACCGCGCATATATAGAACCCAGTCAGAACGTTGATGCGTTGGATTCAAACGAGTAAAACGTTCGATGGTCGCAAGTGCCAATGGCAGTTCATCGTTTTTGTAGTAAGCGTAGATAAGGTCTAGCTGTACCTGCTCAGAATAAGGGCCAAACGGATAACGAGAATCTAGGGCTTCAAGCTTTTCGATAGCAGATGGCCATGCACCAGTACGCAGTGATGATTGTGCATCCGCATACAGATCTGCCGGTGGAACGTCCGGTACGATTTCATCGCTACTACTACAACCTACCAGTAGGAAGACGGATAGCAGACCGATTAAAGAGAAATGTTTCATTTTAAAACTAGAAGCCATGCTCGAGAATTTTATTTGTTGGGTTGCCGTTACAATCGGCCGGTTAGCGGATACAATAACGAAAACGTCTATTTTTTCATAGTCGCAAGCATTAGTCCCACAGTTTTTTAAAAAGTTCGATATGGCCCAGCAGATAGAATTAAAAAGTACCGTTAACCCGAGCCAATTAGGTCAACGATTAGACCAAGCGGTTGCAGAATTGTTTGATGAATTCTCCCGTTCACGCATTAAAGAGTGGTTATTGGCAGGCAAGATCTCTGTTGATGGCCAGGTTATTACCAAGCCTCGCTTCAAAGTGATGGGCGGTGAAGAGATCGTCGTTGCTGCGAGATTGAAGATGAAGAACGTTGGGAAGCGCAAGATATTCCTCTAAACGTGGTATACGAAGATGATGACCTTCTGGTTATAAACAAACCACGTGACTTCGTTGTTCACCCAGGCGCGGGTACCCCAGACGGCACAGTGCTGAATGCTTTGCTGTTCCATTATCCTCAGATTGCCGAAGTTCCTCGTGCCGGTATCGTGCACCGTCTGGATAAGGACACCACGGGTTTGATGGTGGTAGCTAAGAACGTACCTACCCAGACTCGCCTTGTTCGTGCCCTGCAAAAGCGCCGTATTACCCGTGAGTATGAAGCGATTGCTATTGGTAAAATGACAGCTGGTGGCATGGTTGAAAAGCCTATCGGCCGTCACTCAACTAAGCGTACCTTGATGGCAGTAAACGAGCTAGGTAAGCCAGCAATTACTCACTATCGAGTTGCAGAGCACTTCCGTGAACACACTCGTATTCGTCTTCGTCTAGAGACAGGTCGTACTCACCAGATCCGTGTACACATGTCATATCTACAACACCCGCTTCTTGGTGATGTGGCTTATGGTGGCCGTGCGCGTATTCCTCGTGGCGCATCGGAAGAACTTACTCAGATGATTCGTAGCTTTGACCGTCAAGCACTGCACGCAGTAATGCTGAAGTTCGACCATCCGAGCACTGGTGAAGAAATGCAGTTCCATGCACCAGTGCCAGATGACATGGTAGCTATGGCTGAAGCCCTTCGAGAAGATGCTCAACTGAACCACGAAGAAGAGTATTAATGAGCTTCATTCTGCCTAAATGGTCTCTGCCTAAGAATGTAAAAGCCATCAGCTCGACTCGAGCGGGTGGTTTTTCACAAGGTGACTTTGCCAGCCTCAACTTGGGAATGCATGTCTCTGATGATGTAGCTGTTGTGCAGAAGAATCGAGACCATTTGCAAGCTGTGAGTGGTATGCCATCTGCTCCGGTATGGATGAATCAGACTCACTCGACAGTTGTCGCTTCGGTATCTGAATCAACCGCAGTTGCTACAGAGTCCGATGCCTTGGTTACCTCAGCCCCCAATGTGGTGTTGAGTGTAATGACCGCAGACTGCCTACCGGTTTTGTTTGCTAGTAAAGACGGTACTCAGGTGGCATCAGCCCATGCTGGATGGCGTGGTCTTGCTGGTGGCATTCTTGAAAATACTCTAGAGCACTTTGCTGGAGAGGTAACGGCTTGGATTGGTCCTGCTATCAGCATCGAAGCCTTTGAGGTTGGGGAAGAGGTATATCAGCAATTTGTTGATGTACATGCTGAAGACTCTAAAGCGTTTTATCAGCATAAGCCTGGAAAGTTTATGGCAGATCTTCCGCTACTGGCTAAAAACAGACTCGCTCGGATGGGATGCACAGATGTTTTGTTGTCTGATCTGTGTACCTATAAAGACGCTGAAAACTTTTTCTCCTATAGAAGACAGTCCAATACCGGCCGCCAGGCCAGCTTCATCTGGATTGAATCCTAATTTAGATAAAGTCATACACTTGCCTTGAAAAATGCATTTCGTGCATCCATTTGAATAGAAAGTAAACAATGAGTTTGTATTCAAATAGGAGTTCGAAATGCGTTTTGACCGTTTGACTGGTAAATTCCAATCAGCCATCTCGGATGCACAGTCTCTTGCTGTAGGCCGAGACCATCAATATATAGAACCCACTCATCTATTATTCTCACTGCTTAACCAAGAAGGTGGCAGTATTCGTCCATTGCTGACCCTGCTTCAAGTGGACTTGGTGAAGTTGCGTGCTCAGCTGTCTGAACAGCTGGATAAATTCCCAAAAGTAACTGGCATGTCCGCTGATGTTCAGGTGTCTCAGCCTTTAACTAAGCTACTTAATCTATGTGACAAGTTCGCCCAGAAGCGCAATGACAGCTATATCTCGTCAGAGCTATTCCTTCAGGCCGCCATACACGACAATAGCCAACTTGGCCCAATGCTTAAGGCGCAAGGTCTAACCGAGCAAAAAATCGTTGAGGCCATCGAAAAGATCACTGGTGGTCAAAAAGTCGATGACCCAAATGCGGAAGAGCAGCGTCAAGCATTAGAAAAGTACACTATAGACCTAACTGCTCGTGCCGAGCAGGGCAAGCTCGATCCTGTGATTGGCCGTGATGATGAGATCCGTCGTACCGTTCAGGTCTTGCAGCGCCGTACTAAGAATAATCCAGTGCTTATCGGTGAACCTGGTGTAGGTAAAACCGCTATCGTTGAAGGACTTGCTCAGCGCATCATCAATGATGAGGTGCCGGAAGGTTTGAAAGGTCGCCGTGTACTTGCTCTTGATATGGGCGCACTGGTTGCAGGTGCTAAATATAGAGGGGAGTTTGAGGAGCGCTTGAAGGCGGTTCTAAATGAGCTTGCTCAGGAAGAGGGTAACGTCATCCTCTTTATCGATGAGATGCATACTATGGTCGGCGCCGGTAAAGGTGAGGGCGCGATGGATGCAGGTAATATGCTTAAGCCTGCACTGGCTCGTGGTGAACTGCACTGCGTGGGCGCCACCACTCTCGATGAGCACAGACAATATATAGAGAAAGATCCAGCTCTAGAGCGCCGATTCCAAAAGGTGCTGGTGGATGAGCCTACGGTGGAAGATACCATCGCTATCTTGCGTGGTCTAAAAGAGAAGTATGAGCTTCACCACCATGTAGATATTACTGACCCAGCGATTGTAGCGGCAGCCACTTTATCTCATCGTTACGTTTCTGATAGACAGCTTCCCGATAAAGCTATCGATCTGATCGATGAAGCGGCTTCTTCTATACGTATTCAGATAGACTCTAAACCGGAGTCGATGGATAAGCTCGACCGCAAAATCATCCAACTAAAAATGGAGCAACAGGCTCTTAGTAAAGAGGATGATGATGCTAGTCGTAAGCGCGTGGCTTTAATTAATGAAGAGTTGGCAGAAAAAGAACGCCAGTATGCTGAACTCGATGAGGTATGGACTGCAGAAAAAGCCTCCTTATCTGGAACACAGAATATTAAGGCTGAACTGGAACAGGCGCGCCTTGATATTGAGTTTGCTCGAAGGGCGGGCGACCTCAATAGAATGTCTGAGCTTCAATATGGCCGTATCCCAGAGCTTGAGAAACAACTTCAGCTTGCGGCAGATGCTGAGCAACAAGAGATGACGCTTCTCAAGAACAAGGTTACAGATGCGGAGATTGCTGAGGTTCTATCTAAGCAAACCGGTATTCCAGTAGCCAAGATGCTAGAGGCGGAGAAGAGCAAGCTTCTGCGAATGGAAGATGAACTTCATGAAAGAGTCATCGGACAGAATGAGGCTGTGGATGCAGTGGCCGATGCAATTCGCCGCAGTCGAGCAGGTCTCTCTGATCCTAACAAGCCAATTGGTTCCTTCTTATTCTTAGGCCCAACCGGTGTAGGTAAGACTGAGCTGTGTAAGAGCCTAGCGAACTTCTTATTCGACAGCCAAGATGCATGGTGCGTATTGATATGTCAGAGTTTATGGAGAAACACTCTGTAGCTCGCCTTGTTGGTGCACCTCCTGGCTATGTTGGTTATGAAGAGGGTGGCTATCTAACAGAAGCTGTTCGTCGTCGCCCTTATTCTGTGATTTTGCTGGATGAGGTAGAGAAGGCGCATCCGGATGTTTTCAATATCCTGTTGCAGGTGTTAGACGATGGTCGCTTAACCGACGGTCAGGGTCGTACGGTAGATTTCCGCAATACGGTTTTGATCATGACTTCTAATCTTGGGTCTACTGAAATCCATCAAGGGTTTGGTGAAGCTACCTATATAGGGATGAAAGAGCGAGTAATGGAAGTGGTGAAAAATCATTTCCGTCCTGAGTTTTTAAACCGTGTTGATGAGAGTGTTGTCTTCCATCCATTGGGTCAGAAGCATATTCAGAATATTGCCGCTATTCAGCTCGAGGCGTTGAGCAAGCGCTTGGAGTCGAAAGAGTATCTGCTATCTGTTAGCGACGAAGCCTTAGATAAGATTGCACAAATCGGCTTTGACCCAGTATATGGTGCAAGACCACTTAAGCGAGCAATACAGCAATATATAGAAAACCCGCTAGCTAAATCGCTATTGGCTGGGAAATTTGTACCTGGTTCCGAGATAAAGCTAGTGGTAGAGGGTGAAGAGATCGTGGCAAAACAGAATTAATACACCTAATTGGCTCCTTTAAAACACGAAGAAATGCTACGAAAACGTTTGCTATGTACAGTAATTAATCAAACGATAGTTTTCTTCAAAAAAAGTGTTTTTTAGGGGTTGTCAGGGGGCGTCCGATCCTTATAATGCGCCTCCGTTGTCACGACAAACATCGCAGACAACAAGCGGTTCTAAAAAGATGAATTGATTGATAAAAAAGTGGTTGACACTGAAAATTAACTCATTAGAATA
>BBSC01000006.1:0-369571 GCA_000830475.1 Vibrio ishigakensis
TGGCGATGTGACGCTGGATGTGGTGGTTATCGATGATGATGGTGCTACGGCAACGACTACCGCTGGCATTGAGGTTATTGCAGTGAATGATCCACCTGTTGCGGGGGATACTGCCTATACGATAAACGAAGATGAAGTTCTGACTTTCTCGGCAGAGCAGCTGTTAGCCAATTCTACAGATGTTGAAGGAGAAGTCTTTCTAGATAGCGTCAGTTACTCTGGTACTGATGGTGTATTAAGAGACAATGGCGACGGTACTTTCGAGTTTTCGCCAAACCAGAATTTTAATGGAGACGTATCTCTTGATGTTGTAGTGGTTGACTCAGACGGTGTTAAAGATAGTGCAACAGCCAATATCGATGTACTGCCTATCAATGATCCACCTTTGGCGGGCTTTACCTCTTATACCATGGACCAAAACGGTACCATTACTATTACCTCTGAACAGTTGTTGGCGAATAGTTCAGACGTTGAAGGAGATGTGACCATTGAAACGGTGTCTTACACAGGTAGCTTTGGTTCTCTGACTGACAACGATGACGGTACCTATACCTTTGAGCCAGCAGGAGATTTTGCTGGTAATTTGTTGATTGATGTAACCGTTGTGGATGAAGATGGTGAGAGTGCATCTACCAAAGCTGGCATCGAAGTGATACCTGCTGCACCAGAGCCAGTTGATCCAGGTGAGCCTGAAGAGCCTGAAGGCCCAGGCAATCGTGAGCCAGGAGAGGAAACTCAGGAACACCCACCAGAGGAAGAAGAGAACGAGGCGCCTGAAGCGGACGTTGTGAACTACACAATGGAAGAAGATGGCAGCCTAACCTTTACCGAAGCAGACTTGCTAGCACATGCTAGCGATCCTGATGGCGATGATTTGTCATTAATGGTGGATAACTATTATGGCGATGATGGCGTGTTCTCTCACAACGGTGACGGTACCTTCACCTTCTCACCAAACGAGAACTTTAGCGGCAACCTGAGCATTAACTATGCCGTTGATGATGGTGAGTTCATCTCTGAATCACAAATCAACATTGTGGTAACTGAGGTGAATGATCCGCCGGTGGCAGGCTCTACTTCCTATACGGTTCAAGAAGATCATTCTATTACCATCAGCAATGAGCAACTACTTGCTAATGCGTCCGATATTGAGGGCGAAGTAGCGGTCGATGACGTTTCGTACTCAGGTAATGACGGTGTATTGGTTGATAACGGTGATGGTACCTATACCTTCTCACCAAATGAGAACTTCAGTGGCAACGTGAACCTAGACGTTACTGTTGTAGATGAAGATGATGCGACGGTACAAACCACCGCAAACATTGACGTGATAGAGGTGAATGATCCACCGATCGCCGGAGACACAGCTTATACCGTCAATGAAGATGAGGTCCTAGTCTTCACAGCGGAGCAGCTTCTCGCGCAAGCTTCAGACATTGAAGGTGAGGTCGCGGTAGACAGCGTCGTTTATACAGGTACAGACGGTATCCTTACCGACAATGGCGATGGCACCTATAGCTTCGCACCAAACCAGAACTTTAACGGTGAAGTATCCCTTGATGTGGTAGTTGTCGATGAGGCGGTGCGACTACACAAGCCAACGCCAATATTGATGTATTGCCAATCAATGATGCACCTGTTGCCGGTTCTAATGCATATACGGTCAACGAAGATGGCTCTATTACTATCAGCCAAGAGCAGCTTCTTGCTGGCTCTAGTGATGTAGAAGGGGATGCACTTACTGCAGCAAATCTAACTGTCGATGGCAATGCTGAAGTTACCGCCAATGAGGATGGTAGTTTCACCATCACTCCAGATGCAGACTGGAACGGTGATATTGATATGCACTTCGATATCACTGATGGCACCGACACTATCCAAGCAACGGCTGATCTGACCGTAAATCCAGTCAACGATTTACCAACGGCTGATGATAAGCAATTTACTATCCAAGAAGATGGCACTCTGATCTTTACGGATGCAGACCTTCTTCAAGGTGCCGCGGATATCGATGGAGACAACCTGACTATCGATAGCGTTAGCTATCAGGGTACCGATGGCATACTTACTGATGCCGGTGATGGCACCTATGTGTTCGCGCCAAATGAAAACTTTAACGGCAATGTAGATCTGGTATTCCAGGTCAACGATGGCACCGAATCCATTTCTGCCAATATCGATATTCAGGTAACGCCGGTTGACGATGCGCCAACTGTTGATGGCAGTCTGGCATACACCATAGATGAAGATGGTCAGATCACCCTTAGCCAAGAGCAGCTTCTTACTCATGCAAGTGATATTGATGGCGATACCTTAGTCGCACAAAACCTATCTGTAGATGGCAATGCGACGGTAACGGCCAATGATGATGGTTCATTTACTATCACGCCAGATGCAGATTGGAATGGTGATATTGACATCAGCTTTGATGTCAGTGATGGCAACAATGTGGTTCAGGGCAGTGCAGACCTAACGGTTAATCCAGTGAATGATGCGCCTGACGCTGGCGATGAGATATTCATTCAAGCGGAGGAAGATCAGACCGTTGGTGTGACCTTGCGAGAAGAACCAGCGATCCGTCTAGATCAAGCACCTGAGCACGGCATTATTGAGGCCAACCTCAACGATGAGTGGGTCGAGCTAGAGATTGGGGTCGAGATCCCAGCTGATACCGAGGTTCGCTTTGTTCCAAACGATGATGTTTCAGACAGCACCCATACCACTCAAATCGGTACCTTTGATGACAACGCTAGCGTTGATGATTGGGGTACAGAGGTTGACCCATATACTCGAGAGTTCACCGATGGCGACCTAACGGTAACGGTTCAAAGTAATGATGACCCACTAGGTGCGTGGAACGGTAATACTCATATCGGCCACGGAATTGGAGACACAGACCGTCAAGGCCTGAGCGGTGATGAGAAACTGACGGTTACCGTTGAAGGTCAAGACATCAATGAAATCAGCTTCCACTTAGATGGCGTGGGCGGCTGGTTTATGGAAGAGTCTCGTCACTTTACCGAGGTTGAGATCAAGCGTTTAACGCCGATGGAGAGGTGATTGATTCACTCACTTACCACAAAGAGGACCGCAACAGTTACGAGACCGATTACACCCTAACCGTAAGTGAGCCTGTTTCTTACTTCGAGCTTGGCACGATTCAGGGTAATGGCACCTACGTTGTGCAAAACATGACGGTGTCGCAAACCTGTCCAGATGAAGCGATATTTACCAGCTTAGGCGTGGACGGTACTGAGATCACTGAAGCTGTTACTCTCAACATCCACGCAGATGAAACAGAGATTGATCTAACCGCCGAATTGCCAAATGTTGAAGTTGATACTGAAGGGGCAGCACAGTTCGCATCTATTGTAATCACAGAAGAACAACTATTGGCTCAGGCAACGGATATCGATAGCGACAACCTAGATATTCAAAACCTAGAGCTTGTGGGTGAGAACTCAGAGCATGCCACTCTGACGGATAATGGCGATGGCACCTGGACAGTTACCCCAGATGCAAACTTCTATGGTGAGATTGAGCTGGGCTATCAAGTCACAGACGGCGAGTTGACTGATGACAACATCATCAATATCAACTTCGAGTCGGTGAATGATGCTCCGATTGTATCTGGACCGATTGTTCTATCTACCGATGAAGATGTAGGTATTTCGTTCACGGCTGAGGATCTACTCGCCAATGCGAGCGATATCGAGGGTGATGCCCTTTCTATCTTAGAAATCAGTTACTCAGGTGAAAATGGTGAGCTGATCGATAATGAAGATGGCACCTTTACCTTTATGCCTAATGAAAACTTCAACGGTGAAGTGGACATTGACTATAAGGTGTTTGATGGTACCGATGAGGTGGATACCCATATCGACCTTACTGTTATCCCAGTGAATGATGTGCCGGTTCCTGGTGCACCTTTACATACCCAGATGCTAGAAAATGGCACCATGATCATCGAGGCCAAGGATCTATTGAGTGGTGCAAGCGATGTGGATGGCGATATTCTTCATATCGAAAATCTATTGCTAGCGGATCAAACCCAAGGCACCTTGACTGATAACGGTGATAACACCTTTACCTTTGAGCCTGCTGAAGATTTCTACGGCGAAGTAAACCTGACCTTTGATATCAGTGATGGCATGGCCAGTGCGCCAAGTACCGCTCGTATTGACGTCGAGATGGTTAACGAAGGCCCAGAGGTGTCTGCTCCAGTTGAGGCTGTTGTGGATGAGGATGGCACCATCACCATCACTCAAGAAGATCTGTTGGCCAACGCGTCGGATGTGGATGGCGATGCCTTGCAAGCGGTGAATCTGCAAACCAATGATCCAAATGCGAGCATAGTAGAGAATCCAGATGGCAGCTTTACCATCACACCGAGTGAGAACTTCTTCGGTGAGGTAGAGTTTACCTATGACGTGACCGATGCTATCGAAACTGTTTCTACGGGACTGAATTTAACAGTTAACCCGGTTAACGACCTGCCTGATGTGCCGGATCTAACCTTCAACACCTATGACGGTGAGTCTCTCGTAGTTACTCAAGAGCAACTGCTTGCTCAAGCGACAGACATTGAAGGGGATGATCTGACCGCGCTGAATGTGACCAGCCAGAATGACAATGTATCTGTGTTGATAATGGCGATGGTACCTTCACCATCAATACCGACCAAGGCTACTTTGGCAGTGCTGACCTCACATTCGATGTCAGTGATGGCACGGATATCGTTACTGCGAATATCGATCTTCAGATTGAATTTGTTAACGATGCTCCAGAAGCAGAGGCGATCTCTGCAGAAGTGGAAGAGGACGGCTCTATCTTGGTAACTCAGGCCATGTTGCTTGAGAATGCCTCTGATGTGGATGGTGATGCGCTGTTTGCCTCAAACCTATCCACCAATGATCCAAATGCAACTGTTGTAGATAACGGAGATGGCACCTTTACCGTAACTCCATCGGCAGACTTTAATGGTCAGATCCAGTTTGACTATGAGGTGAGTGATGGTGAGCTAAGCACGACCACGCAGTTGAACCTAGATGTCACACCAGTCAATGATGCACCAGAAGCTGATGCGGTATCTTTCGATATGCTCGAAGATGGCACACTTCTGATCACAGATGAGCAGCTTCTGGCTAATGCGACAGACATCGATGGTGATGAGCTATCTGTCTCTGATGTGAGCTACTCTGGTGACCAAGGAAGTCTGGTTGATAACGGTAATGGTAGCTACTCATTCACTCCGAGTGAGCACTTTAGCGGTGACTTGCAGTTGAACTTCACTGTGTCAGACGGTGAGGCATCGGTTTCTCAAGTAATCGATGTGAATGTTGAGGCGGTAGCAGATGCGCCGAATCTTAATATTACCGATGGTGAAGGTACAGAAGTTGGTGATAGTACTATCGTTACCGAGCCGGGTGGTACTGTTGAGCTGAACATAGGTGCGAGCCTTGTGGATCAGGACTTGTCAGAGACCTTGACCGTAGAGGTGAACGGTATTCCTGAAGGTACTGTGATTCGTTATGACAATGAGGAAGTACTGGGCGATCAACAAAACGGTATCACTAGCTTCAACGACACGGAAATAACCGTAACCTTTGAGGGTGAAACCGCAGGATTCCAAAATGCTGCAGGCTATTACAAGGTTGATAGCGATGGCAATATCACAGGCGTAGAAATCGTTTATGAAAATGCCTCCCAAGTCGGTGGTGGCGGTGACCTAATCCCAGGTGAAAGCTCGTTCAGCTTCCCAATTGAAGAAGGTGAGAGCTTTAACCTCTTCTTGGTGCCACACGGTACCCGCATAACGACTTTGATGCTATGCAAAACGGTAGCTTTGAGTTCCGTGCAGAGGATGGTTCGCCTGCGACCATGGATACCATTGACCCGCAGCTGGTATTTGTGGATGAAAATGGCGAAACCACAGTTATTGACGGTGCCTTTGGTGATGCGATCTTCCATGGTGGCTCAAGCGTTGGTTTGAACCAAGATGGTATTGAACATACTCGCACCACAGTCAATGAAGATGGTGAAATCGTCTATGGCTTTGAGGATCTGTATGGAGGTGGTGACGCTGACTATTCAGATTTCAACTTCACTATTGATGTAGGCGAAGTAAACAGTCAGATCTATAGCGGTGAAATCACTGTTGGCGAGAGTGGATCTGTAGTGCTACCTACAACCGCTATCTCTCAGACAATTGAGCTAGAGATCCCACAAGGCTTGGTCGATTCATTTGATATCGAGGTGTCAGCAACAGCGACCGAACTATCCAATGATGACTCTGAAACAGTCAGTCAGACCATTACTATTGATATTGAACACGCTCCAGAGGCCGAAGCAGTTGCCGCCACTGTGGATGAAGATGGCTCTATCATCATCACACAAGAGCAGTTGCTAGCGAATGCCAGTGATCTAGATGGTGATGCACTGACGGCTTCTAACCTAGCCACTGAAGATGACAATATCTCGGTCACGGATAATGGAGATGGTACCTTCACCCTAACTCCGAATGCAGACTTCAATGGTGAGATTGAGTTTACGTTTGATGTTTCGGATGGTGACCAGCTTGTATCCACTAACCTTAACCTAACCGTTAATCCTGTTAACGATGACCCTACTGCCGAGGATGTCAGCTACACCATCAATGAGGATGGCACGCTGACCTTCACCGATGAGCAACTTCTGGCCGGTGCCGATGACATCGACGGCGATGCATTGTCAGTATCTGATGTCAGCTACACCGGTGCAGACGGTGTGTTCACCGATAACGGTGATGGCACTTACGAGTTCGCACCAAATGCCAACTTTAATGGCGAGGTGTCCCTCGACTTTACCGTCACTGACGGTCAAGGCGGCACGGTCGATGCAAACATCGATGTCACTGTGCTGGATGTGAACGATCCACCGGTGGCAGGCAGCACTTCGTATCAAATGAACGAAGACGGCACTATCGATATCAGCCCAGAGCAATTGCTTGCCAATAGCTCAGATGTCGATGGCACGGTATCGCTAGATAGTGTCAGCTACACTGGCACAGACGGTATCCTGACTCAAAATGAAGACGGCTCGGTGACCTTCGCACCGAACGAGAACTTCAATGGCGATGTAACGCTGGATGTAGTCGTTATCGATGATGATGGCGCGACAGCAAGCACGACTGCAGGTATTGAAGTCATTGCGGTGAATGATGCACCAGTAGCCGGTCAAAACGCTTACACAGTGAATGAAGATGGCTCTATCACCATCAGCCAAGAACAGCTACTGGCAGGCTCGACTGATGTGGAAGGTGATGCGCTAACGGCTTCGAATCTCACTGTAGATGGTAATGCCAACGTCACTCAGAACGAGGACGGCAGCTTCACCATCACGCCGGATGCAAACTTCAACGGCGATATCGACATGCACTTTGATATCACCGATGGCACCGATACTATTCAGGCGACGGCAGACCTTACAGTAAACCCAGTGAATGACCTACCAACGGCGGAAGATGTGAGCTACACCATCAATGAGGATGGCACGCTGACCTTCACCGATGAGCAGTTACTGGCGGGCGCGGATGATATTGATGGCGATGCGCTATCGGTTAGCGACGTGTCATACACTGGAGCTGATGGGGTGTTCACCGACAACGGTGACGGCACTTATGAGTTCGCTCCGAATGCCAACTTCAATGGTGAGGTCTCGCTAGACTTCACTGTCAGTGACGGCCAAGGTGGCAGCGTTGATGCCAACATCGATGTGACGGTGCTGGATGTGAACGATCCACCTGTGGCGGGCAGCACGTCTTATCAGATGAACGAAGATGGCACTATCGATATCAGTCCTGAGCAGCTTTTGGCGAATAGCTCTGATGTGGACGGCACGGTATCTCTAGATAGCGTCAGCTACACAGGCACCGACGGTATTCTGACCCAGAACGAAGATGGCTCGGTGACCTTTGCGCCGAACGAAAACTTCAACGGTGACGTAACACTGGATGTAGTGGTTATTGATGACGATGGCGCTACCGCGAACACGACTGCAGGCATTGATGTCATTGCAGTGAACGACGCACCAGTGGCTGGCCAAAACGCTTACACAGTGAATGAAGATGGCTCCATTACCATCAGCCAAGAGCAGCTACTTGCTGGCTCAAGTGATGTAGAAGGTGATGCGCTAACGGCTTCGAATCTGACTGTTGATGGTAATGCCGAAGTCACTCAGAACGAGGATGCTCATTCACCATCACGCCGGATGCAGACTTCAACGGCGATATCGACATGCACTTTGATATCACCGATGGTACCGACACCATCCAAGCGACCGCAGACCTTACGGTTAACCCTGTCAACGACCTGCCAACGGCAGAGGATGTCAGCTACACCATCAATGAAGATGGCACGCTGACCTTCACTGATGAGCAGCTTCTGGCAGGTGCGGACGACATCGATGGTGACACGCTCTCCATCTCAGATGTCAGCTACACAGGTGCCGATGGTGTGTTCACTGATAACGGTGACGGCACCTACGAGTTTGCGCCGAATGCAAACTTCAATGGCGAGGTGTCGCTCGACTTTACGGTGAGTGACGGCCAAGGCGCAAGCGTCGATGCCAACATCGATGTGACGGTTTTGGATGTGAATGATCCACCGGTGGCGGGCTCAACGTCTTATCAGATGAACGAAGACGGCACCATCGATATCAGTCCTGAGCAGCTTCTGGCGAATAGTTCGGATGTGGACGGCACCGTATCGCTGGATAGCGTCAGCTACACAGGTACCGACGGTATCCTAACCCAGAACGAAGATGGCTCGGTCACCTTTGCACCGAACGAGAACTTCAATGGCAATGTGACGCTGGATGTGGTGGTGATCGATGATGATGGCGCTACCGCAACCACCACTGCAGGCATTGAAGTCATCGCGGTGAATGATGCGCCAGTGGCAGGTCAAAACGCTTACACGGTGAACGAAGACGGCTCTATCACCATCAGCCAAGAGCAGCTACTTGCTGGCTCTTCTGATGTGGAAGGTGATGCGCTAACCGCTTCGAACCTAACCGTCGATGGTAATGCGGAAGTTACTCAGAACGAGGACGGAAGCTTCACCATCACGCCGGATGCGGACTTCAACGGCGATATCGATATGCACTTTGATATCACCGATGGTACCGACACCATCCAGGCGACGGCTGACCTTACCGTTAACCCAGTGAATGACCTGCCAACGGCAGAGGATGTCAGCTACACCATCAATGAGGATGGCACGCTGACCTTCACCGATGAGCAGCTTCTAGCCGGTGCCGATGATATTGATGGCGACACGCTCTCCATCTTAGATGTCAGCTATACCGGTGCCGATGGTGTGTTCACCGATAACGGTGATGGCACCTATGAGTTTGCACCAAATGCCAACTTCAATGGCGACGTGTCTCTAGACTTCACCGTCAGTGACGGTCAAGGTGGCACGGTTGATGCCAACATCGATGTAACCGTGCTGGATGTGAACGATCCACCGGTAGCAGGCAGCACTTCGTATCAAATGAACGAAGACGGCACTATCGATTTCAGCCCTGAGCAGCTTCTAGCCAACAGCTCTGATGTGGATGGCACAGTATCGCTAGATAGCGTGAGCTACACCGGCACCGACGGTATCCTGACCCAAAACGAAGACGGCTCGGTCACCTTTGCGCCGAACGAAAACTTCAATGGCGATGTAACACTGGATGTAGTGGTCATCGATGATGATGGCGCTACCGCAACGACTACCGCGGGTATTGATGTCATTGCGGTTAATGATGCACCAGTAGCTGGTTCTAATGCCTATACAGTCAACGAAGATGGCTCTATCACCATCAGCCAAGAGCAATTACTGGCGGGTTCAAGCGATGTGGAAGGTGATGACCTAACTGCAAGTAACCTAACGGTCGATGGTAACGCCAACGTCACTCAAAACGAGGACGGCAGCTTCACCATCACGCCAGATGCGGACTTCAATGGCGATATCGATATGCACTTCGATATCACCGATGGCACCGACACCATCCAGGCGACGGCTGACCTGACCGTAAATCCAGTTAACGACCTGCCAACGGCAGAAGATGTCAGTTACACCATCAATGAAGATGGCACGCTGACCTTCACCGATGAGCAGTTACTGGCTGGCGCGGATGACATCGATGGCGATACGCTATCTATCTCAGAAGTCAGCTACACAGCGCCGATGGTGTGTTCACCGATAATGGTGATGGCACCTACGAGTTTGCGCCGAACGCGAACTTCAATGGCGAAGTCTCGCTCGACTTTACGGTCAGTGACGGTCAAGGCGGCACAGTCGATGCCAACATTGATGTGACAGTGCTGGATGTGAACGATCCACCGGTAGCAGGTAGCACGTCTTATCAGATGAACGAAGACGGCACTATCGATATCAGTCCTGAGCAATTGCTGGCGAACAGCTCTGATGTGGACGGCACGGTATCACTAGATAGTGTCATCTATACCGGTACCGACGGTATCTTGACCCAGAACGAAGACGGCTCAGTGACCTTTGCGCCGAACGAGAACTTCAACGGCGATGTAACGCTGGATGTGGTGGTCATCGATGATGATGGCGCTACCGCGACAACTACCGCTGGCATCGATGTCATCGCAGTGAACGATGCGCCAGTGGCAGGCCAAAACGCCTACACGGTGAACGAAGATGGCTCTATTACCATCAGCCAAGAGCAGCTTCTAGCCGGCTCAAGTGATGTGGAAGGGGATGCCCTTACTGCAAGTAACCTAACGGTCGATGGTAATGCGGAAGTCACTCAAAACGAGGATGGTTCATTCACTATTACGCCGGATGCGGACTTCAACGGCGATATAGACATGCACTTTGATATCACCGATGGCACTGACACTATCCAGGCGACGGCCGACCTTACGGTTAACCCAGTTAATGACCTGCCAACGGCCGAGGATGTGAGCTACACCATCAATGAAGATGGTACGCTGACCTTCACTGATGAGCAGCTTCTGGCAGGTGCTGATGATATTGATGGTGATGTATTGTCAGTGTCTGATGTGAGTTACATCGGTGCCGATGGCGTCTTCACCGACAACGGTGATGGCACCTACGAGTTTGCGCCAAACGCCAACTTCAATGGTGAGGTGTCTCTAGACTTCACCGTCAGTGATGGCCAAGGTGGCACAGTCGATGCCAATATCGATGTGACGGTACTGGATGTGAACGATCCACCGGTGCTGGTAGCACGTCTTATCAAATGAACGAAGACGGCACCATCGATATCAGTCCTGAGCAATTGCTTGCGAATAGCTCTGATGTGGACGGCACGGTATCGCTAGATAGCGTGAGCTACACAGGCACCGACGGTATCTTGACCCAGAACGAAGACGGCTCGGTGACCTTTGCGCCGAACGAGAACTTCAATGGCGATGTAACGTTAGATGTGGTAGTCATCGATGATGATGGCGCTACCGCGAGTACGACGGCTGGCATCGAAGTCATTGCAGTGAATGATGCGCCAGTAGCAGGTCAGAACGCTTACACTGTCAACGAAGATGGCTCCATCACCATCAGCCAAGAGCAGTTACTAGCTGGCTCAAGTGATGTGGAAGGTGATGCGCTTACCGCTTCAAATCTAACAGTCGATGGCAATGCGGAAGTTACTCAAAACGAGGACGGCTCATTTACCATCACACCGGATGCGGACTTCAACGGCGATATCGACATGCACTTTGATATCACCGATGGCACCGACACTATCCAAGCGACGGCTGACCTCACAGTTAATCCAGTGAATGACCTGCCAACGGCAGAAGATGTCAGCTACACCATCAATGAAGATGGCACGCTGACCTTCACCGACGAGCAGCTTCTAGCGGGTGCCGATGACATCGACGGTGATGTACTGTCAGTGTCTGATGTCAGCTACACAGGTGCAGACGGTGTGTTTACCGACAATGGTGACGGCACTTACGAGTTTGCACCGAATGCTAACTTCAATGGCGACGTATCTTTAGACTTCACTGTCAGTGACGGCCAAGGCGGCACAGTCGATGCCAACATCGATGTGACTGTGCTGGATGTGAACGATCCACCGGTGGCAGGCTCTACGTCTTATCAGATGAACGAAGACGGCACCATAGATATCAGCCCTGAGCAGCTTCTAGCCAATAGCTCAGATGTGGATGGCACGGTATCCCTAGATAGTGTCAGCTACACCGGTACCGACGGTATCCTGACCCAGAACGAAGACGGCTCGGTAACCTTCGCGCCGAACCAGAACTTCAATGGCGATGTGACCTTAGATGTAGTCGTTATCGATGATGACGGTGCGACAGCGAGTACGACTGCTGGCATTGAAGTCATTGCAGTAAATGATGCGCCCGTGGCTGGTTCTAATGCCTACACAGTCAATGAAGATGGCTCTATCACCATCAGCCAAGAGCAGCTACTGGCAGGCTCAACCGATGTGGAAGGTGATGCGCTAACGGCTTCGAATCTCACTGTAGATGGTAATTCCAACGTCACTCAAAACGAGGACGGCAGCTTCACCATCACGCCGGATGCGGATTTCAACGGCGATATCGACATGCACTTTGATATCACCGATGGCACTGACACCATCCAGGCGACCGCTGATCTCACGGTTAACCCAGTGAATGACCTGCCGGTTCCAGATGAGGTTGTTATTGGCGGCTTTGAAGACACAGTAATGAGAATTACTGAAGAGCAATTGCTGGCCAATGCTCAGGATATCGACGGTGATGAGCTTTCTGTCCAAAACGTAAGATACGACGGTGAAGACGGTGCCTTGAACCAAGCTGGAGCTATTAGCTTTGGCGCTGAGCAAACCTCTCAGATTGAACTGAATGATGATCTTGAGTCATTCGATGCCTTTACCATAGAGTTTAGTTATACCTCTACTGGTGAACACAATGGCTCGATTGAGAGTATCTTTGGTGGGCCAATCAATTCTGAGTCCAGTAACGGCCTTAACATCTATGTCAGAAATGATGACGGTGGTTTAGGTATCGACCTTAACTCAGGCGATAATTCCATCTTTGAGTCTCTAGACCTGAACGATGGTGAACAGCACAACATAGTGATCAGTTGGGACAGCGAAGATGGTGTGCTTAAGGTCTTTGATAACGGTGAGGTCGTAGGGACAGACACAGTGCTAACCAGCACTATGATTCCGGATGGTACTCAGGCGATTATTGGTCAGGCTCAGGAACCGTTCGATGATGGTTCTGCTGCGTCAAACATCGAGTTAGGTGGATTCACCATGTCTTATGAGCGCGTTGATGATGCGGACATTGAGGCAGGCAAATCGGTCGCTGAGGTTTCTGATGATCTCGCCTTTGACATCCAAGTAGTAGATGGTGAAATTGTCGATCTAGTGAGTGACACAGCACCTAATGTAACTGGTGATGTAAGTGCATCTAACTTCTATGAGTTCCATCCGAATGAGAACTTTAACGGTGAAGTGGAGCTGGCTTATCAAGTGTTTGATGGTACAGAAGCTGTTGATACCACGGCACTTCTAGACCTAGCGCCAGTGAACGATGCACCGGAGTCCGATGCTGTTACTCTGAGCGGTGATGAAGATACCGATATCTTCATCACTCAAGAGATGCTTCTGGCCAATGCGACTGATGTTGACCATGACCTAGATGAGCTAACTGCGAACAACCTAAGTATTGACCCTCAGTTCGGTTCTTTGACGGACAATGAGGATGGCACTTGGACCTTCTCACCAACAGAAAACTTCAACGGCAACGTGCCAATGACGTTCGATGTAACCGATGGTGAGGCGACGACTTCGGTAGATGGCAACATAGACGTCGCCGCTATCAATGACCTACCAGATGCGCCAACGGTGCAGCTGCAAGGGGAAGAAGACCAAGTCCTAACCATAGATCCACAGTACATCTTGGATCAGGTTACCGATGTTGATGGTGATGAGATTAGCCTAGAGAACATCTCGGTTAAGAATCCACCGAACGCAACGCTGACCTTGCAGCCAGATGGAATGTATCACTTGGTAACGGCCCAAGACTTCAATGGAGTTGTAGAGCTTGATTACCTTGTGTCTGACGGTGAGGCGGAAGTAGAGGTTCTATCAATGTTGATGTGATTCCTGTTAACGATGCGCCGTTTAATCAAGGTAACGCACTGCTGACAACCAGTGAGGATGGTGCATTTACCTTCGATGCGAGTGATATGCTGGATCTGTTTGGTGATATTGATACAGAGCAGTTGGTTGTATCACGTATCATCACAGCAGATGGGGAAGATGGCGGTGAAATCCAAGATAACGGCGACGGTACTTGGACCTTTACGCCAAACGATGACTTTGCCGGTATTTCAGATCTGCAAGTGATTGTCAGCGACGGTGAGTTTGAAACCCTGCTTGATGTGCCTGTGTTTGTGCGTCCGGTTGCTGATGGTGCGGTGATTACCACCGACCACGAAGGACCACTGGTCTTCTCTGAAGACTCAACAGGTCACCTAGGCTTGAACGTGGGGCTTGTGGATGAGTCTGAATCCTTGAGTAACCTAGTTATGACAGGCTTCCCAGTTGGGTTCGTTGTGACAGATGGTGAACACACCATAGAGATCACCAGAGAAGGGCAGTATGTAGATATCACCGAGTGGGATATTTCAGATCTGCAAATGACACCACCACAAGACTTCGCCGGCACCTTCTTCGTAACCGTGTCAGCGACAACCGTTGATTATGGTGATGAAGCTGAAGAGCTGGATGATGGCATCATTGCAGGTGACTTCGACCTAGTTCAAGGCGACTCCATTATCCTGACAGCCGAAGACCTGATGGGTATCGCACAGAACATCTCGCCAGAAGAGGGGGATGAGGTGCAGATGGTTCACTTGGTTGACCGCGATCAGGGTGAGATAGTCGATAATGGCGATGGCACTTGGACCTTCACTCCGGCCGATGGCTTTACCGGAGAGGTAGATTTTGCCTACGTGATTGAGCGTGATGGCATCTTGCATGATGAGCAAAGTGCATTCGTGGTTCATGACGAAGTACCAGTCGAAAATCAGGCTCCTGAGGTAGAGTCAGTAGTCACTACCGAAGTCGAAACAGGCAATAGCCTGCACTTCACTGACCAAGATATGTTGTCAAATATCTCGGATGCAGAGGGTGACGCTCTGGCAATCGAATCAATCAGCTTGATGGAGGGAGATGGCCTACTTGAAACCTTGCCAAATGGTGAGCATCAGTTTACTCCGGCAGAGGGTTATACAGGTGATGTTCAGGTCGGCTTTATTGCCACCGATGGTGAGAATCGCATTGAGAGCTCATTCCATGTGAATTTGGTTGAGTCGGGTGATGCGACGCCAGCAAGTTCCGAGCAGTTTGTCCTATCGGATGATGGTGACCTTGTACTGACTGAAGAGACGCTGCTGTCTGAACTGGGTCTTTCTGAAGGCGATGTGACGGATGTCGATGCGAGTGATGAGAGTGGCGTTATCATGGAGTCTGGTGAGGGTGAGTGGACCTTCTGGGCAGCACCTGAGTTTGATGGCAGTCTGGAACTTCAGGTCACAACGCAGTCGGGTGATGAATATACCAGCATGACTTGAGTCTTGCGGTTGAAACTGGCGTCGATGCGACTGAACCAGAGCAAGAAACAGAAACCTCAAATGAAGAGCAAGTTGTTAGTGCTCAAGAGCAGACTGAGGTGGAGGTTGAAAGCGAAGCCGAAGAAGCAGACATCACAGCGGCACCGGGTGACAGCATCAATGTTTCCATTCCAAATGAGGTTTCTCAAGCGGAAGGTGTTGAACATGTTGAGCTTTCTGGCTTGCCAGATGGCGCTTCGGTTCAAGGTGCTATCGATAATGGTGACGGCTCCTACACAGTCAGCGGTAACCTAGAGCAAGCTGTAGAGGTGTCTCTAGACGAGTCATTCTCTGGTGAGTTCACTATGGACTTCCAAGGCTACGATGACCTCGACAATGCATTGCCAGATGCTTCGGCCTCGTTGAGTGTTGAAGTAGATGACCAATATGCAATGCAGGCGAGCGATAAGAGCGGAGCAGATCCAGTTGATCCTCAAAGTGATGGTGGTAATACGGATTGGACGTCTGTGGACGGTAGCGTTTCTGAAATTGACTTTACTGACGACAGTTCAAGTCATGACAGTGGAGATACCGGAAACGATAACCAATTCAATGACTTTGATAACAACATCTAGGATAGCACCCAGATTCGAGCCTAAAAATAAAAGGTCTAGCGCAGTGCTAGACCTTTTTTCGTGAGGTGGCTTTTTAACTTGTCTATTATTGCCTCTCTATTGCGCACTAAATCGTTGTCTAAAGGTGTAAGGTAAACTTTAACAGTAGCCGGGCAGCATACTTCAGGACTCATAACGGTAACCTCGATACTTTTGTTATCGCTGTTTATCACCTTCAAGCAATACCCAATGGCTAACTCGTTCTGAATGATGTCGCCAACCAACTCCAACGCATACTCATAAGCTGCGTACTTTTCGTTTTTATTCATTGCTTGTTACTGCGTTATCTGTGTTGGGAATAATTTTTGTTGAATTTTTATTCTCTGAAAAAATAGAATATCCACAACGCGTAACGCAGAGAAGGAATATGGTGAATTACTTATGAGCTCTATGCAGAACTTAAATGAGTATGATTCATAATCAGGTGCAGTAACGGCTGTAGCGCGCAAGATGAGACTTATGAAGAAAAATGTGTGAGTTATAAGATAGATTTGACGCAAACATTAAAGGCTCGGAGCAATTCCGAGCCTTTAATGTTCTAAATTGGTTTGTTGAATATTTATCTGTTTCCCCGAAATGTGAAACTGGGAAGAGAGCAGATATCTATTACTTTGACTTATCGCTTTAGGTTCTCGCTAATTTCCTCTTTAATTTGTTTCCATGTGTGAAGCTGTTCGTTTTTTGTTACCTGATTTAGCGGCACTTTTACAGTAGCCGGACAACAAATTTCAGGACTTATTACAGTGATGTCGACATGGGTATTGCTGATTGCAGATACTTCTAGACAGTAGCCAATAGCAAGCTCACTTTGAATGACACTGCTGACGAGATCTAGTGCATAATCTTGGGCTGAATTTGATGCATTCGGTAAATTTATATTATTGATTTTATTAATCATATCCTTGATTTTCCCTAAATCGGATGTAATCAGTTCATTGCTGACTTTACCTTATTTAGAGGTGAAATAATCCACATTTAGCGACGCTCGTTACAATTTGATACATAAGAGAACGTCGCGCTATTAACGGTTTTGTAACAATTGTGGGTGTGAGGTAGGGGACAAACCCAAACAGAGTGCCTTTGTTACTCACTTTCACCTAGCGCAATACATTTGCCAGGTGAATTGTAACAAGGTGTAAATGAAAGATACAGTTCAGCGTACCTTTTTGGAAAGTGTTAGTGCCGGTTAATCCGTCAAAAGATATTTACAATATGCTAACTCTGGACACTAGACTTGCCACTTCGAGTGACTAATTATGTGTCTAGAATACAAAGTTAAGCATTACGGTGTAAAGGTTGGCGCTGTCTTCTGCAGGTGTTGATACGAATGCACCGGATGCTCCTCTATAGGCGCTAAAATATTGCCACTCAGCATTGACCGAAACATTGAAGTGCACGTCATATCTCAAACCCAGCAGGTAACTGTCACCTACTTTGTCGTCATCGGCGTTAAAGGTTTGTCCATAGATGAAGTAAGGGGTAAATCTATCTATGTGATAGCTACTTTGAGCATACCAAGATGAGGCAATATCGTTCGTTTGTCCCTCAACGGTGAGGCCAAAATCTCCGAACTCATATTCAGCACCCAGCGAGATAAGTTGAATATCCTGATCTTTGGTTACTATGGTTTGGTCTGGCACAGGAACCAGACCCACATTAGGTATATCTACACTCAAGTTGCGCAATCGAGTCTCTTGGTCATAGTTAGAATCTAAATAGGTCAGATTCCAGCGATAGTAGTCTCCGCTCAGGACAAAATTAACACCATACATATTGTTGGTGGTGAACTTGAGCTCAGTGTTGCTGTTTATCTCAACCTTGCTCTCATCATGAAAGCCAACAAAGGGTGTCGTGGTTAATGTCATACTGTCGTTGAGATCATAATTCCACAGTATCGAGATACCATTGTATGCGGTGATTCCCAATATACTGTCGTAGACTTCATTCGGTGGGCGAGCTGGGGTAAAGGCATGGCCTACATAGTAGTATTCAGATGCCAAGAATACTGGCATACGTAACCGGCCAGCACGAAATTCAAACGGCTCGTAGTTATAGGCAATATATGCCCATTCAAGTTTGGGCTCGCTCCATTCATTTTGCGGGCGTTTCACGACCTGGCTGACGCCTTAAAATCCTTGTAGAAAAAATCTAGCTGCAAGCCAAAGATGGTATCGCAATCAAAGCAGCTTTCATCGTTGATATTGTGATTGACCAGTAGCGGAGTTTCGTTGTCGGATTTTGCCCAAGAGGTTGAGCCGAATCCGCTCAGAGTAAGGTTATCCGTGATATCAATGGCAGCGATGCTGGTCGGAGCAACGCAAAGTAGAGCAATGGAAACGAGTGACTTCTTCATGCTATTTCTCCGAATTCAAAATGAAGAGGATGTTTGCGTTGGCGGGAAGGCTGTTGAGAGGCGCATATCCAATACGATTTGGCTTTTCATCCATCCATCTTAAAAGGGCATCTATGTCCGGGCTGTTGATGACTTTTGGAGGTCGGGCTTTGCCAGAGAATGAGAGGCTGGCCCAGTGAGCATTCATTTGAGCTAGGTTTTTGTTGAGTAGGTAACGATAAAAATCTGAGCGCTGGCTAGAGCTGTCTGGCCAATCTGACAGCTCAAAACGTTTTCCTTGAAGACGCTTGGTTTTGCCCCGATACAGTTGACGAGCCTTAGCTACGCTCAACTCATTAAAGCCAGTATCGAGGGAGAAAATCGCATATTCTTGCTGCGCTGTAGCTTGCAAGCTAAACGCAGAGAATGAAGCGAGCAGTGCGAGTAAACCGAGACATTTTTGCATCCGTTTGTCCTGCTTTTATTAATCCGAGAAAACCATCACATCACGCTCTCTATCTGATCGAGCAATTTCTCTTTACGCACAGGCTTAGGTACATAAGCGTCCATGCCAGAGTCATAGCAGTGCTGGATATCGTCATCAATAACACTGGCCGTCAGTGCAATGATAGGCGTCTTAGGTAGCCTTCATCTTGCTCATAGGCCTGATCTCTTTGGTTGCTTGAAACCCATCCATGACAGGCATCATGCAGTCCATCAAAATAATGTCGAAGCTGTTATCTCGCTGGAACATTTCTACGGCTATTTGCCCATTCTCAGCGATTTCATATTCAAATCCTGCTTTTTGCAGTAATACCGAGGCCACCTTCTGATTAACGATATTGTCTTCGACAAGCAATACGCGCTCAGAACGACTCGGTGCCTCTTGGGTTTGAGTTACAACTTTCTTAGCGTTAGATTCTGGTGGTGTGGATTCTTTAGTTGCCGTTTTAACGGGAAGGTTAATGGCTTTCTCTATCTTGGTTTTGAGCTGCTCTATCTTGAATGGTTTAGCCATATAGTCATCCATTCCTACATCGAAGCAGGTCTGAATGTCGTCATCCACAACACTCGCGGTAAGCGCAATGATAGGAGTGCGCGTGTTTAGACCGCGCTCTTTTTCTAGTTCTCGGATGGATTTAGTAGCCTTGAAACCATCCATATCCGGCATCATGCAATCCATTAAAATCAGGCATATCGGTTTTTCTTAAACAGCTCGATAGCCTCAACACCACTGGATGCGGTATCAGAAGTAAATCCGAGTTTCTTGGCGTGTAGCCTGCTATTTTCTGATTGACCTTGTTGTCATCTACTATCAAGATCCTGTGCTCTAGGTTCTCGATTTCACCATCAGTCGCATTGTTCAACTCTGTTTTGAAACTGCTGTCACAGCTTTCTAGACCTCGTATCAAGCGTTTACCAAGAAGAGGTTGAGTTAAGATGGCTTTTACCTTGTCGGTGAAATCAAACCGTTCGCTTTGAAGGTGTTTTACCAAACAAAGGTGCAATTTCGAGTTATCAGTGATCTTTGTATGCTGTTCAAGGTCAACGCCGAGATTTGGCTCAGTTTCAACAAAGATCAAACTAACAGGTTTTTCGAAAGAGTGAGGTACTTCGTCTATTTTGGAAAGCGTGTTTGCTACAGGTACCTTGTAAAAGTTAAGTTCATCGAGCATGGAGCTCTGCTTCGCCTTATTGTCACAAAGCAGCCAGATATCACTGTGATGGATTTGATTCGCGCTTTGGTACTCTTGCTCTACTACAGGCAACTCAAGGCTAAAGTAGAATCGACTGCCTTTGCCCTTTTCAGAATCGAGTCCAATTGTGCCTCCCATCAGTTCTACTAGTTGGGTACTGATTGCCAGACCTAGACCAGTACCCCCAAACTGACGTGTGGTGGAGTCATCTTCTTGAGTAAAGGGTTCAAAGATATTCTTCTGCTGCTGCTCATCGATACCTATGCCTGAGTCTTCAACTGCAAATTCAACCACAGCTTTACTGTCTGACAGCTCGCGAGTTTCTATACAAAGTCGAACGGTGCCTGCGTCTGTAAACTTCACTGCATTGGAAGCGAAATTCATGATGACTTGGCGCAATCTATGATCATCAGCCATGAGTTGGTGAGGGGTATTGGGACTGATGGCAACATCCAACTCAATACCTTTCTCTTTAGCTTTCGGCGACACCACGGAGGCAATGTCATAAAGCGAATCGCGAATACAGGTAGAGTGAGGACTGATAAGTAACATGCCAGACTCAATCTTAGAGAAGTCGAGCACGTCGTTGATAAGGCTAAGTAACAGCTGAGAAGAGGTTTCGATGGTATCTACATAGTCTCTCTGGGTGGCATCGAGTGAAGTGCCAGACAAGATTTCCGAGATACCGATGACCCCATTCAGCGGTGTGCGAATTTCGTGAGACATGTTTGCCAAAAAGCTACTCTTGGCTTTGCTGGCGCGTATTGCATCGTCTTTGGCTTGCTCAGCATCTTCCTTCGCTTGGGTGAGTTTTTGGCGCGCCTCTTCGCGCTCACAAGTGAGTTCCTCGACTTTATGAGCAAACTGTCCAAGTTCATCTTTGCTCTGAATTTGTTCAGTAAGAGGCGAGTCTTCACTATAGGATTCACGGCCTAAGTAGGCGAGCACCAGATTTAGATCTCCGGTTACCTTTCTGGATAAACGCACAGCAAGGGTGACCACCAAAATAGTCATCAGCAGCATGATAGTGATAAATATGAGTTGTTTTTGAGTCGCTGCTGCGGTTTCTTGTTCAAGGTCCGCTCGCAGTTGCTCTGTGACTTTGTCACTGACTTGTTGCAACAAGGAGAGGCGGCCAACCAGTGCGGATAAGCCCGCGGTGATTTCTTCAGGAGATAAGGCGCTGAACCCTGTTTGGTTGAGTAAAGTCGCCCTGAATATTTGGCTATCGACAAAGATATCGTTGGTGAAGGTACTGATTAAAAAGGAAACCTGATCTTGATTGGCATTCAGGTTTACAAAGCGCTCCATAAATAGCTGTTGGTTTTGGACGAGTGTTTCTATCTCAGTGGCGATTTCAGTGTCGTATATTTGGCTATCCTCGGTAAGGAATACCAGATACTGGCTTAGCTTGTTTTCCTCGCGAGACCAGAACATTAGCCATTCAACCTGCGTCAGTGCCGACATGTGATTTTGAATGTCTGCCGGGGCGCGCTCAAACGACTCATTTTCGATAGCGAGCAAGAGTTGCTTATAGGTATCGGCGCGCCACTCCAATATATCGATACGCTCATAAAGGTCGGTATTGGTAACCAGAGAAACGTTCGCTTCTTCAAAGCTCATCAATAGGTCGGTGACGGCTACACTGTCCCCCTCAAAGATCTGTGGGGTCTCGTTCACCAATTCTTCGGTGAGTGCTTCTATAGACTTAAGTTTATCTGTCTCATCCGCGCGCTCCGGCAAGGTATAGAGATAGGATATCTGGTTTATGTAATGAGAGAATCTCTGAGCACGTTCGAGATCCTTCGCTTGCATAGAGAGGCGATATAGCTGCTCACTCTCAAGAAATATAAGCAAGACAATAGGGCAGAACACCAAGCTAAATAGCTTGTACTTGACCGATAGGTTATTCCAAGAAAACAGACTACTCACATTGAACTTCCATATCCAATTGACTGTCGGGCAGTATAGGAGGTGGAAATTGTTTTCAAAGAAAATTTTATTGGTCTTTGTTTTTATTCACTTAAGCTGGGTTTTATCCAAGTTTTGAGATGTTCATAGGCTTTTCAATCTTTGTTACCCAAGTGATCTCATGTAGCCTTGAAAATACTCATATTTTATAAATGAGATGAATGAATTAAATTCGTTTGTTCAATTGGCTAGACAATAAGGTTAACAAGGATGTTAAAAAGCAAATACTTCAAAAGAACCCTTCTTTCTACTCTGATCTTTGCAGGGCTTCCAGCGCATAGTGCTGTACTACCAGCAGATGTAAAGCTTGCCGATGAGCAGCATATTGTGCGTGGTAATGATGCTGAGGTAGCAACTCTAGACCCTGCAAATGCCGAAGGTCTGCCGGAGATGCATGTGATTCGAGACCTTTTTGAAGGTTTGGTGATTCAAGATAAAGATGGCAACGTAATCCCTGGTGTCGCTACTACATGGGAAACAGAGGATAACCAGAAATTTGTATTCCACTTGCGTAAAGATGCAAAGTGGTCCAATGGTGAGCCAGTTACGGCGCATGATTTTGTCTACAGCCTGAAACGTGCGGTTGATCCTAACTTTGCTTCGGCCAATGGTTGGTACCTAAAGCTGACTAAAATTCAAAATATTGATGCCATTATCAAGGGCGAAAAGCCGGTTGACTCATTGGGTGTTAAAGCTCTGGATGACTACACCCTTGAATATCAGTTGGAATCCAAAGTGCCTTACTTTGTAGCTATGACAGGCCACACCTCTATGATGCCTGTGCCTCAAGCGATTATCGAAAAGCACGGTAAGAAATGGGTATTGCCAGAGAATTTGGTTTCCAATGGCGCATTCACTCTGGATAGGTGGGTTATCAACGAGCGTATCGAGCTTAAGAAGAACCCTCAATATTGGGATGCAAAGGATACGGTTCTGAACTCGGTGACCTATATCCCGTTTGAAAACCAAACTGCGGCTATGAACCGCTATGCCTCTGGTGAGGTAGACATTACCTCCGATGTTCCAAGCCAGATGGCGCCAAAGCTTAAGAAAGATAATCCAGATGCGTTCAAGGTAGTGCCTCTGCTGTGTACCTACTACTACGCCTTCAATACCACTAAAGCGCCGTTCAATGACGAGCGAGTGCGTAAGGCCGCGTCTTACACCATGATGCGTGACATCATCACTAATGGCATCACTCAAGTAGGTAATATCCCGGCTTATACCTTTACTCATAAATACATCGCTGGCTTCAAGGCAACTCAGCCTGAGTATGCGAGTTGGACACAGCAGCAGCGTGACGAAAAGGCGCGTGAGCTATTGGCTGATGCAGGATACGGCCCAGATAATCCGCTGGATATTAAGCTTCTGTACAACACTAGTGAAAACAACAAGGCTATTGCGGTGGGTATTGCCTCTATGTTCAGCAAGAACCTAGGCGCTAAGGTAGAGTTAGAAAACCAAGAGTGGAAGTCATACCTGAGCTCAAGAAGAGCAGGCAATTTTGATGTAATCCGCACCTCTTGGTGTGGCGACTACAATGAAGCCTCAACCTTCCTAACACTGCTGACTTCCGATAGCGATGGCAACTACGCCTTCTATAAGAGCGATGCGTACGACAAGGCTATTGATAACGCCTTGAGTGCGACCTCTGAAGAAGAGCGCTTCAAGTTCTACGATGAGTCGGAATCTATTTTGAGTCAGGATATGCCAATCGCGCCTATCTATTACTACATGCAGGCACGTCTGGTTCGTTCGAACGTGGGTGGCTTCCCAACTAACAACGTTGAGGGACGTATCTACTCCAAAGATTTATACCGAATTGCGGAATAGACTTGCCTAGACTGGATATAAACAAATAGCCCAATAATGGATATGCAAAAACTCAGACAACGCTCAGAGCGCGCCTCTTTCATGATTAAGAGTGTCAAATATGGGCAATCGGTTCTAGGAGCGCCCTTGCTCTACTTTCCGTCTCAATCTGGAGAGGAGAGTAGGGGACTGATTATTGCTGGTACACATGGTGATGAGAACGCCTCCATGGTGGCTCTTTCTTGTGCTTTACGCTCCATTCATGCTCAAGATCTAAAGCACGATGTGGTGATCTCGGTAAACCCGGATGGCAATCAGCTGGGGACTCGAGCCAATGCTAATCAGGTGGATCTAAACCGCGCCTTTCCAACCCAGAGTTGCGCGCAGGTGGCGATGTCTATCGATGGAGTACCAACTGTGATGTCAGGGATGTGAAAGTGAGTACAGGCTCTGGTGATAGCCGGGAGCCTGAAATAACTCACCTCATCGAGCTGATAGAAGAGCGAAAACCAACGTTTATCGTTAGCTTTCATGAGCCTCTAGCCTGCATCGATGATCCTGACACTAGTGAGTTGGGGCATTGGCTGGCTGAGAAGTTTGAGTTGCCTATGGTAAAGGATGTAGGTTATGTCACCCAGGGCTCGTTCGGCACTTGGTGTAAGGAGCAAAACATCCCATGTGTGACGGTGGAACTGCCACCTATTTCCAATGATGCTGCAATTGAGGCCTATCTAACTCCGATGATTGAGCTTCTGCAAAAGTAGTTGTGGCTGAGGATAATACTTGATGAACCCCAGTTCTAAAGAGCTGGGGTTTTGTTGTAAAAACGGAGACCAAAGCAGGGTGAATGAGATGAACATAAAAGGATTTGAGTCCTATGAGCGTGAAATAGCGGAAGGGAACATTGCTATCTATCTTGCGAGTGCTAAGACGCCCGATAAGCCAATCCTATCCATCAATGCTGAATCCCTCTTTTATCCCGCCAGTGTGTGTAAGCTGTTCTATATGGCCTGCTTCTATGACAGGGTTCAGCGTAAAGAATTAATCCTGACGAGGAAGATTGGAGAGCGGTAAAGAACATGGTGGCGTTCTCCTCCAATGATGCGACTGGGTATATGGTCAATCGTCTGTGCGATACCTCTTCAGGCACTAATCTTTCTCAAGCGAATCTTTCCAAATGGATAGAAAAGAGAAAATGTATTCAGCGTTGGCTTGAGCAAACCCACCCAAGTATCCCGAATGTGCAGTACGCTCTTTATCACTCAACTGTTGATGAAAGCGCTTATGGCCGAGATAAACAGGCAAGGAAAGTATTAGGGGGTAACCTAGTTTCTGGCTACGCTTGCTCTCAGATGATGGCTAAGATTTTTGACCAAAACTGTTATCACGCCGAGGCGAGAGAGCAGATGAAACAGTTACTCTCGAAACACACTAACGAAAACAGACAAGCGGCAGATGGGTTCGATCAGGTGAATGACTTTATCTGTGGCAGTCTGCCTGCTGGTGCTAAGTGCTGGAGCAAGGCAGGGTGGACCTCTTCGGTAAAACATGAAACGGCTTTTATTTCATTGGATGAGGGAGACTTTATTATTTCTGTCTTCTCTCAAGGAGAGGAGCTCGCTCAAAAACCACAAATTATGCCTGATTTAACTCGAAGAGCACTGAGGTATCTAGATTGAATTTCTGCGTAGAAAACAAAAAACCGCCTTCAAAGGCGGCTTTTCTCATTTAAAAGCAATTACTTACTAAAGTTCATCGCCATAGCTGCAGCGATATTACGTGAGGTCATTTCAACGTTAAATGCCGCTTCTTTGAGTGCGGTTGGCAGGTCAGTTGCGCCAAGTACCACGCTGTAAGCAGCGTCGATGCCGTGCTCATGAACCACAGCGCAGTCTTTAGCTGTGCTACCGGCAATGGCAATTACAGGAATGTCGTGTTGCTTTGCGGTGCGAGCCACGCCGATTGGCGTTTTGCCGTGGATGGTTTGGCTGTCGATTCGGCCTTCGCCGGTAATGACTAGGTCAGCGTCTTTGATACATCGCTAAGGTTTACCGCGTCCATCACAATCTGAATGCCAGGGCGAAGCGAAGCATCAAATAGGCCAAGTAGAGCAGCGCCTAGACCGCCGGCAGCACCAGCGCCAGTTGTGTTCACCACATCGCGACCATTGGTTGCTTTGATGATCTCTGCGTAGTGCGCTAGGTTCGCATCTAGGGTTTGAACCATTTCTCGAGTCGCGCCTTTTTGCGGACCAAACACATGCGATGCACCTTTTTCACCGCAAAGTGGGTTGTCCACATCACAAGCCACTTCCAGCTTGATATCCGCTAGGCGAGGGTCAAGATTAGATAGGTCGATGCTAGCTAGCTTGCTTAGCTCACCACCACCAAAGCCCAGTTCGTTGCCATCTTTGTCTAGAAGCTTAGCGCCTAGAGCCTGCGCCATACCGATGCCACCATCGTTTGTGGCACTGCCACCGATACCTACGATGATATGTTTTACGCCGCGATCAAGCGCCGCTTTCACTAGCTCACCGGTACCAAAGGTAGTGGTGATTAGTGGGTTACGCTTTTCAGGTTCAACTAGGTGAAGACCTGATGCCGCAGCCATCTCGATGATAGCGGTAGAGCCATCACCCATTAGGCCAAAGAAGCCTTCAACGCTCTGACCTAGCGGGCCAGTAACCTGATGGGTAACTATAGAGCCCTCAGTTGCATCTACTAGAGATTGAACCGTGCCTTCACCGCCGTCTGCCATTGGCAGTTTGATGTACTCGGCATCGGTAAAGATTTTCTTAAAGCCAGCTTCGATAGCTTCGGCCACTTCCATCGCCGTTAGGCTTTCTTTATATGAATCTGGAGCAATAATAATTTTCATCTTGATACCTTAAACAAACAGACCGAACACACCGAACATCATCATTGAAATGAAGGCGATAACGAGACCAACCGTTGACTCATAAGGATGAGTTTTAGGCGTTCACGAATGTTCATGTGAACCGCACCGCCGGTTGCGTGGAAGAAGCTGCCGTGAGGCATGTGGTCAAGCACTGTCGCACCTGAGTGAATCATGGCTGCACCCGCCAGAGCTGGAACACCAAGCTCTAGGATGGTTGAAGCAAATACGTTAGAAGCGACCGCAGTACCTGCTGTAGTTGAAGCGGTCGCTAGTGCCATCATGGCACCAGAAACTGGCGCAAGAACGAAAGATGGCAGGCCAGAAGCGGCTAGAACATCAATCAGGCCGTCTTTAAGACCAGAGTTTGCGATGATGCCTGCGAGAGTACCTGTACCAAGAAGCATTACTGCAACTGGCGCCATGCGAGACAGGCCTGATACTGCAAAGCGGTTAGTGTCGGTAAAGCGGCCCATTACCAAAGCACCCATTAGGCCACCCAGTGGCAGTGCAATTAGAGGGTCAACGTTGATACCAGCGATAGGGCGAAGTGCAAGAAGCGCGATAGCCACTAGAGGAGCAACGATAGCGGCACCAAACTTAGGTAGAGTAGAGTGATCAACCGATACTACTTCGTTCTCTGAAACTTTAGAGCCTTTGTTGATAAGCTTCTTCGCTAGGAAGTAAGCAAAGATCATTCCGCACAGACCTGGGATAACACCGGCAGCCATAACAGAGGTCAGTGGAACATTGAATGCGTCAGCAGCAGCGATGGCGTTCGGGTTAGGAGACATTACGTTACCCGCTTTACCGCCACCCACCATGGCAAGCAAGATAGCCGTTTTAGAGATATCTGCGCGGCGAGCGATAGCCAGAGCGATAGGCGAAACGGTAATTACCGCCACGTCTACAAACACACCTACAGCGGTTAGGATCATAGTCGCGATAGCCAATGCAAGTAGGCACGGGTTTCACCAACCTTTTTCACTATGGTTTCAGCAATAGAGGTGGCAGCACCAGATTCGATAAGTACGCCAGCCAGCACACCTGCTGCTAGGATACGAAGCACAGCAGTAACGATGCCTTGTGCGCCGCCAATCATCAGGTTAACGGTATCGGTAAGTGAAACGCCACCCACTACACCACCGACGAGAGCGCCGATGATCATGCCGTAAGCTGGTGGAACTTTTTTGAGGATAAGAGCGATTGCAACGACCAGTGCCGCCAGTGCTCCTAAGGTTGAAACTTCAATCATGGTTAAGTTTTCCGCGAGATTTAAAAATTTGGCTGGGGTTGGCCCCAATGAGCGGAAGATTAGCCATTCAAGGGTCAGTTTTCTTTATGCGAACTGACGAATTTATTGATGTTGAATATGGTTAATTTGTGCAGTTGCACAAATTAACGCTCTCGTTACAAACATTTTAACGCAAGATAAAGCTGCACTTTTTCATCTAAGTTGTTGATATTTAATGCTGTTACCTGCTCTATCTTATCTAGGCGATATCGCAAAGTGTTACGATGAATATGGAGGGATTCACAAGTTTGAGCCAGATCGCAATTTTGCTCGAAAAAGGTGCGTAGCGTCTTTAAAAGCACGTTTTTACTGTCAGCCACAATCAATTTATCGATAGGTTCTTTGAGTTGTGTGGCGCGCCACGGGTCATGTTTGATGCTACTGACCAGTACAGAGAGCTTTCTATCTTGATAAAACAGAATAGGACCATCGCTTGGGTGGCTACTCTCTATAGTCGCCTTGGCGGTCTCATAGGATTTTGCCAGACCAACCAGCCCAGGGTAGTAATCACCAATTGCCATCTGAATGGAGAAGTCACATTCGTTGTCGATGCGTTTTAGAAGCTTAGCAACGCGCTTCTGCTCTTCTTTACGGCTCCAGTTGTTATTTACAATAGTCACAGGCTTAAGCACCACGATCTCATTCATAGACACTGAGGCAATGCCAACTATGTTGTCCCGCTCTGGGTATTCGAGAAGATGAACCAGTTTTTGCAGATGCTCCAGAGTCACCGGCTCACCAGGCTCAGGTATTACCTTTATGACGGTTGCAACACGGGGCTGTGCAAGGTCGAGATCTAGCCTTTGAGCGATGGATAGCAGTTGTCCTTCGTTTAGGCTAGAGCCCTCGATGAGCTGCAAAAGTAGCTCTTCTCGATGTCTTTTATTCCACTGAACCTGAGACATGAGCGCCGCTTGCTCAACGATAAGCTCAGCGGTCATCTTTACTAGCTCACCATAGTTACGCACATCATCCGGTGTGCCTGAAACGCCCACCACACCGATAACCTTGCCGTCATAAATAATGGGCAGGTTAATGCCTTTCTTTACCCCAGACAGTCGAAGCCACAGAATCGTTGATCTCTAAAGTGCGGTTGTCGCGAATCGCCAGCAGTGCCCCTTCATGGGTTTGATGAAGACGAGACGGGTCGCTTGAGCCGATAATCACCCCGTTTTCATCCATTACGTTGATGGAGTATTTGATGATCTTCTTGGCGCGGTCGACGATCTGTTTGGCGATAAGGGAGTTAAGTTGCATGGGCTGAGCTAATAGTGACAGTTGTTGAGTATACCTGATTCGCTGAAAGGGAGAGCTAAACATATTGCTTCACGAATTCGATAAAGGTGCGGTCGGCAATAGACAAATAACCATTCTTGCGCCAAGCCAAAGATAAGCCCAGATTTACCGGATCATCAAAGGGCACGCCTACCACATCCTTCTCATGCTCGGTCACTAGTTTAAGTAGCGCAGTTATAGCAAACTCATGCTTCACTATGCTGAGTATCATGGGCAAGAGGTTGGTTTCAAAAGAGAACTTCATCTCTTTATTGTGCTCAAGTGCTTTCTTCTCTACAAAATCACGATGGAAGTAACCAGGCTTGAACATAGCCAGTTCATGCTCAAAGAACTCATCAAAGCTGATGCTTTTTCGCTTGGCTAAAGCGTGTTCTGGACCACCACGGCCATCATCTCAACGTTCAGCAGGTGGTCAGTCTCCAGATCGTCTGGCACGTTCTCATTGTTAATAACGCCAATATCCAGCTCGCCATCTAACAGCATCTTTCGAATAGAGCGAGTACCTGCATCAATCAGGGTGAGCTTAAGGTTAGGGTAGTGCGACTTAAATGCCATTAACACCTGAGGAAAGAAATAAGAGCCCATCATGCTAGGAGCGCCAAGTCTTACTTCACCTTTCTCAAGCCCTCTTAATTCATCGATAGCAAGCTTGGCATCATCGATTTGTTGTAGTACTCGCTTAGCGTGTTCAAACAACACTTTACCTTCATCGGTGAGGGTAATGCTCCGCTCTTCGCGGCGAAATAGCTCCACTCCAAGCTGTTGCTCGAATTTCTTAATGGAGATACTGAGCGCCGGCTGAGCAATATGTAGCTCCTTGGCAGCCTTAGTAAAATGACCAAGCTCTGCAACGGTAACAAAGTGCTTTAGGTGTCGGGAGTCCATTCGCTATTCATATGTAAAATATATAGTTTCGATATTTTTAATATATTTTATTAATTCGAAAGCCGCTGATATTTTGGTCACATTAACCGACTGAATTACCAAGGTCACGCCTACAATGATCGAATTGGGCACCCAAGATTACCGCCGCGTCACACTAAGCCTCGCACTAGGCTCGTTCATTGTGTTCTGCAATCTATACCTATTCCAACCAATGCTTCCCTATATGGCGGAGCACTTCTCTGTATCTGAAACCCAGATTAACTGGTTGTTTGCAGCAACCACATTGGCATTGTCTGTAAGCCTAGTTCCATGGGCGGTCGCATCTGAAGCGGTGGGTCGAAAACGTGTGATGCTGGCAGGTCTTCTTGCTATGCCTGTCATTGGCTTAGGCATGCTTGTCTCGCCATCACTTATCAGCCTAGTCATCATGCGCGCATGATGGGAATCGCACTGGCAGCCTTTGCCTCAGTTGCTGTGGCTTATATGGTGGAAGAGCTATCGCCAAAAGCTTTTGGTCAGGCGATAGGGGGCTATATTGCGGCTAACTCATTGGGTGGCATCACCGGACGCATCGTAGGCGGGACACTAACCGACGCCCTAGGCTGGCAACAAGCCGTCATAGTTATGGCGGTATTTACCCTAGTTGCAGGCATCGTCGTTTGTCTGATGCTCCCAAAACAAAAGCACTTCACTCCGCAAAAAGGCATGCTTCGCTACCACAACCGAGCGCTAGTGAAGCACCTACAAAATAAAACTATCTGGTTAGCCATGCTCATCGGCGGAGTAAACTTTGCCTTGTTCGTAAACCTCTACTCAGTGATGGGCTTTCGACTAGTACAAGAACCACACTCATTACCAATCGGCTTAGCCTCACTAATCTTCCTCTGCTATCTACCCGGCACTTTAAGCTCCAAACTCACCTCAGTCTGGAACCGAAACCATCACCCAATTTCAGGAATGGTTTGCGGCACCATCGTTAGTCTACTCGGCATGCTGGTGGCTTATATCGACCAAATTCCTTTCATGGTCTTAGGGCTCGCTCTTATAAGCTGCGGCGCTTTCTTCACCCATACCTTGGCCTACGCTTGGGTAAGCCAGAAAGCTATGAGTGCAAAAGCGACTGCTACTGCGCTTTATCTTGTTCATTACTATGTGGGTGGTAGCTTGGGAGGGTTCTTCCTGATCTACTGCTGGCAGAATGGTGGATGGGGTTATGTGATTGGTGGTGGATTGGTTTTGTATATGGTGGTGTTTGGGCTTTGTGCAGTATTAATAAAATATCACTACCTGCCTACTTATATATAGAAGAAATTAACGAGGTAAAAATATTAACTGTGATGAAGGTGATTTTTGCTTATTAATTTAATTGTAAATAGAATGATGCTGTTATTTGTTAATGGTTTTACATGCTTAAATAATTGATGTTGAATGGTTGATATCTAATTTGCTTCAATTACCTCACTAAGGCACATGTATTTTATGAAAGATAATTTTTTATGGCTAGCTATCCAAGTTATACCTGTCAATGAAGTCTTCTACTAGTTTATAATTGTAGTGTCTAACAAATTCATAAACAGGTTTTTTCTTGTTGATTATATTCACATAGTATTGTAATGGTTTACTAACATCAGAAAACTGGACTAGATCTCTACGGATAAAGTGTTCGATATTTTCAATGCTTTCGAACAGCCTGTCGAAGCAATCCCGAACAAACACTTCTTCTTTATTGAACGTTAGGTTTTCAGTTCGTAGGGCATTGTTACGGTCGTTCGTGGATATTCTACTCTCACAGTCATCAGTCACTCGGTACTTTCTGCCACCATAATCCAACATTTGTAGTGCACTCGATGTTTTGTATTCACCCTTAATCTTTTCTAGCATTAACTGAGCTTGTGCAGCTTGTCGCCAATGATGCTCTATTTCTTTTTGCTTTCTATTTTGTCTCATTTCTATTATCGCTTTAAAAGCAGCAATGATTCCTCCTACAGCACCAATGAAAGTCGCAACAGTCGGAATTGTGTTGGTAAATGAAGAAATTAGGTCAGGGGAAATCATTAGGAGCTCCTTTTTAAAGCGATAGGTAAAAATGGTAGCTACTAATAGAGAAGTATCAAGTGAGAAGTGAACAAACATTTTGTGAAAAGTAGATAAACCTTTGTTTCGCACGTTAATTATGTCTTTATTGTAGGGTTAGTTAATACTATAAATAGTTACTTTATTAAGGAATCGATAGTTTGAAAAAGCTGTTGCTATATGAATAAAAGTATTTAGCAACCTAGAAAAATTTTAAAACAGGTTCTACATTCTTGATGGTAACAATTAAAGCTACTGTCGTATGAAAGCTTTTTTATTCTTAGGAATGATGCTCAGAACTTTGCTTAGTTGAACTTCACTGCTTCTTAAATAACTGGCTGTTTTGTATGTAAATTGATGAATTTCTGGCTGTGAGATCACGATCTGTACTGAGGAAAATTTGAAATTAGGGGAGGGGATTTTTATGGCGAGGAATCTAATTTTTTGTTTCGACGGCACTGGGAATGAGCCCAAAGATGCCGTCCAAAGCCAAACTCGAAGCAATGGAACTGAAGACGAAAGCATCTCGAATATACTTAAACTTCACTTACTTTTTGGGGGAGATTTGTCGCATGACCCTGATAACCAAAAAGATCAACTAAGCCTCTATTACCAAGGTGTAGGGACCTATGGAAGTAAGATAAAACGGCTAGTAAATGTAGGGTTAGCCCTTAAAGATCCGGGCCGGATTATTAATGAAGCTTTATCGGATCTAAATAATTATAGGCGTGAAAGCGATATCATTTCAGTATTTGGCTTTAGTGTGGTGCGGCATTGGCTCGTATTTTTTGTAGTAAAGTAAGTGAAAAATACAGTGATAGTGTAAAGGTTCGGTTTCTTGGGTGTTTTGATACTGTAGCATCTATTGGCATGCCAAATATGAGTGATACTGATCGTCCCAAATCTGACGTAGTTTTCGAGGACCGATTTATCTCTTCAAATATCGAAGAGGCACTGCATATCGTGTCAATTGATGATAAGCGGAAGGCTTTCCAACCAACCCTTATGAATGCGGAGAGTAGAGTAACAGAAATATGGTTTGCCGGTGCTCATTCTGATGTTGGTGGTGGATACTATAGAGATGGTCTGTCTGACAACGCACTTCGTTTCATGATGAATGAAATTGATCGAAGAGGAATTGGTCTGAAAGTAATGGCCGCCAGTGATATAGATTATAAAAGTATATACGAGCAATCTGGCTCTAGAATCGAGTACGAAGATGTGGTGATTGAGCCCAATGCAAATGGATTGAGTCATGAGCAAAGTCGTATTTTCCCGTTATCTTTTACCCTTTACGATCGTCGTGTTTGTGTTGTTTCGAAGGACAAGATCTCAAATGGTCTACCTTTAGTTCACTATAGTGTGGGCGAAAGAATTGCTGCTGATAGTGATTATCGGCCTGATTCGTTGAAAAAGTCCTGTGAATACTCTGTTAAGCATAAAGTGCTTTATGATGATGGAAGCACTGTAGTTTTCGATGGATTAAAGCAACATCTTTTGATGGGGCCGCGATATAAGAAAGATTTAAAAAAAGGAAAATCAAGTATTGTTCGAGCGTACGCTCATCTAAAACACAACCATACAGGTGTTCGGCTTTTAAAAGGCTCTAAGTATCGTTTCGAAGTTCTCGAGGGAGAAACTTGGAAAGATGCGAGTATTACATGTGACGCGAACGGTTGGGCTCGAGATAATGAAGATCTTGGTTGGTTGAAAGAGCTGGCTATACGTGGCATGGAGTGGGCTCGTCGCAAGCCTGATAGTCAATGGTTTTGTTTGATTGGTGCTATTGGTGATAATGACGAGGCGTTATTTCGTATTGGTTCTGGACCTGCAGAATATATTGCCCAGCGAACTGGAGAGTTTTGTCCGTTTGCCAACGACTTAGATCGCATGTACGAAAATAATAATGGTTCAATTCAAGTGAAGATAACGAGGTTGACTTGAATAATTTTTTAGACCCAAAATTCGATAGGGCTTCAAATTTATGTTTTTCTGTAAAATTTTTATTGCTTTTTAAAAAATTCTACGAAAATTTAAATTTGGCTATTTTGAGTGTAAATTATTTAATATAGTGTAATAAATCTGGATAAGATACCCTCCATATAATATATGAAAGGACAGTTTATTTATGAGATATTCTATATTTTCAATTGCATTGATAGTAATTGTATTTCTCCCAATACATGCGTTGTCAAATGAGGGTGATGGGAAGGGTGAAACTACTCCTCTTGACATTGAAAGTCAGTCTGCGCTCACACAACTCCTAGGCTCAGTATTAATAGGGCAGCTTAGAGACGTAGAGCAGGATTTGCACAATAACATAAGATTGAGAAAGTCATGGGAAAGAGTAAATGCACATATAAAGCAGGAAAAGTTAGAACTTGAAGAGATAATACCCCCGTCCCTTGATGAAATAAAAGAGGATTTGGAAAATATAAATCAAACTATAAAAAACTGCAGTTTTATCAAGTAGAAGACAATACAGATATTGAAGATAAACAAAAGTTAAGAAGAAAGCTTGACTCAAGTTATGAGGATCTCATGGAGCGTTTCAGGTTAAAAAGAATAAGTAGGTCTTTGAGATCTAGAGAAGGATTCAATGAAGAATACTCTGCTTTGTCAGGGCAATTAGATGATTTTTTTCTTTCGCATGACGAAAAGTTAGTTGAAATCCTTGAGTTTGAGGGAGTTCCCTTCTCGAGCCTTTTATGTAGGATTTCATTTAGAAGAATAATGGAAATTACGGAAATTAAAGAAATTACTGGTGGATATTATGAGCAAGCTAGAGAGTGCATTGATGATATAAATAAATTTTGTCCAAAAATCTAGATAAAAACCCTTGGGAGCAATACAAACTAACAGCATTAAATATACTCTCTAGCTTAGAAGTTGAGGCAGATAGCAGATTGAAAGTGCTTCTAGGTCGTATAGCAGAAGCGAATACTAGAGTCACGCAACTAAAGCATGAAATAGCCGAATCAAGAAAACAAATACAAGCTCGTGAAACAGTAGAACTTGAGCGAATTAAAAAGTGATATCAGTGAAAATGAGATTATTTTGATAAGTGTTACTTTTAATTGGTTTTTCACTAATTATTATCTCAGTTCTGATAGCTATGTCTGCTATGGTCAAAACACGGATTGCACAAAATTCTAGAAGTGATTCATTTAGTTACCCACTTTTCCTAGAGTTAGTAACAGTTTTTTGTATTGGCCGTTGTTTTAATAATACTTGGCCTAGCTAATAAAATTAACAATGAAGCTTTAGCTGCACTTATCGGTGGTATGTCAGGGTATGTGCTAGGGCGGTTAAAAGACAAACCTTCGGCGCCAGAGGGGTATCCGTTACCGCCAAGAGAAAAACCACCAACTAGTCAAGGAAATCCGGATGAGGTGGAAGATCCTTTAAAACAACGCTCCAAGTTAGCCGAGCAAGAAAACCAGTGAGCAAGCTTTTAAATGATCTAGTTGGATGATCGGTGAACTAAAAACACTCTCGTATACGAATAAAAAATAGCGAGATTTATTTGTGTGTGTTTTTCTATAGTCTAGAAAGTAATGTTTTCTTATCTCAAAGTTCATTATTCATTACATTTACATTTAGATAGGGATTTAAATTTAAGGGTCCCTATTATCTATATTTCTTCTACAAATCCTCAGTAAATTCCACCGTATAAGGCGTATCAAACAGCGCAGGATACTCGGGCTCTGGGAACTCTTTTAGCAGTTCTAGATACTCATTAAACAGTTCTTTGAATTTCTCAGGTTCTTCATTTCTCAGGTCACGGCGCTGGGCTACGTCGTCGTTTAGGTTGAATAGCATGGCTCTTACGTCTTCTTTGACTAAATCGCGCCTTGAGCGTTTTTCACCTGCGATCTTGTGTTGGTCATTCCAGGTTAGAACCCAATCACCTTTGCGGTAGGCGATGTCGTGGAAGAAGCGGAAAAATAGGGTTTCGTGTGGTCTGCCTTCGGCTTCACCGTTTAGGTATGGGATCAGGTCTACGCCTTCTAGTTCTGGCGTATTTTCTACTAGCTCAATATCTCGTGTGATGGTTGGCAGGATGTCTAGTGCTATCACTGGCTCTTCATACTTTTGACCGGCTGGGACTACGTCTGGTCAGTTGATGATGAATGGTACTCGGATGCCGCCTTCATAGGTGTCGCCTCTGATGGTATCGGTTCCAACAGTAAGATAGTTGCAGTTAGATAAGTTTTATTTTTGTCATGAAATGATAAGTTGCAGCCGTGTTTAAGCAGTAGACTGGTTGAGTCTATTCATTCTACTGCGGACCGTATGAAGTTTATCTATATCGCTCTTATCTCACTGCTACTCGCATTGCAATTGATCCCTATGGCGTTTGCTAAGGTGAACAACAATTCTGATAAGCATGAGATTATTGTTTATTGTGCGAGTAACCCGGATGACCAAAGCACTAAGTGCAATAAGTTAAAGAAAAAACACTAACTCAGGGTATTTAATTCAGCCTGTTGCGCGAGTGCGGAAAGATTTTGGGCAGCGTTGCTTGGTGACGCATGGTTGTTTTTCATCAGCATCACAATACAGAAGAACAGGCCGACTAGAGCCATTGAACGCCAAAATTTTCTGCGACTGAATTTCATGATTGTTTCCTCTGATACTGCTTAATCAGATTTTGCAGGAAATCGAATTCTAGGTTTAGACCCAAGTCAAAAAGTGCGGCTGAACTGACAGCTTTTGAGCAAAGTTGTGACCAAAAACCGTAACTTAATGTAATTCTCCCATTGTAATACGCCCTTCTAATGCATCCGATTGAATACCGTAGTTAAATAGTTTTTGACTATTGATTCTATACATCCAATCGATTTTAACTATGAATCATGTCCTCATATACTGACCTCAACAAGACAAGATTGACTCACTATCGAGGACAGAATTATGACAACAAAGAACCTTATCGGCTTAGACAAAGTAGCATCAGAAGCGATTTCAGTAGAATTGAATAAACTGCTGGCAAACTACCAAGTGCTGTATATGAACACTCGCGGTTATCACTGGAACATCAAAGGTGAACAGTTCTTCGAACTACACGTGAAATTTGAAGAGATCTACACCGACCTGCAAACCAAGGTAGATGAACTAGCAGAGCGTATTTTGACTATTGGTCACACGCCTGATCATAGCTTTAGTCGCTACCTTGAGCAGAGTGAAATCAAGGAGCACATCCAAGCTTACCGTGGTAAAGAGTGTGTTTCGGGTTTGGTTGAGGGATTCTCTATATTAGTGAATCATCAGCGCTCTATTTTGGAGATGGCTGGCGAATCTAACGACGAGGGTACAGCAGCTCTTATGGGTGATTACATCAGAGAGCAAGAAAAGCTGCTTTGGATGTTAAATGCATACCTACACTGATATTGAGAGGCGGCACCTTCGGGTGCCGCTTTTAGTTGGAGGTTAGCTAGTTAGTTACGACCGAGCGGCTTACCTCATCCACTAAATACAGGATGGATTGATAGGGAATACCACTGTGGTGTGACAAACCGATTTCACAGGTGCGACTATTACTAAACCCTCTCGAGCAATCCTCGGGTACTTGAGCCTTTAATGGATGTACGGCAGCGGCGTTTAGCTCTGGGGTGGTAAAGCCTTTGTCTCCAGCCCAGCCGCAGCAGGTAATATGTTCTGGAAACACAACGTTTGATACACAGGCTTGGGCCAGTTTTAGCATCTCGCTATCTAGGTTCATCCGCTTCGAACTGCAGGTGACATGCAACATAACCGTTTCCTGTTTCGGCTCTATCTGCAAATAAGGCAGAAGGTACTCCAGAACCAGTTTGGTTGGCTCTACAATCTTTAGTGGCTTAGTGAAGTTGTCGATGCTTCTCTTAGCGCAAGGACTGGTATCCATAAATACAGGGTATTTGCCTTCTTCACTGGCTTTCCATAAGGCTTCTTCCAAAGCCTGAGATTTCTGCTGAGCTAGGTCTGTCATGCCTTTGCTGTCGTAGGGCATACCGCAACATTGGGATTCGATATCTTGAGGGATAATCAGCTCAAAGCCTGCTTTCTTGGCGATGTCTAACGTGACCTGAGTTAGGCTACGCTGATCACCGACTTTGGCTTGTGCTCCCATGGTGCGTGAGGCGCAGGAGGGTAGGTAGACCAGTTTCCTCTCGGCATTCTCGCCAGATTGCAGTTTGTGTGTGTTTGCCTTTGGAAGCTCAGGTAGCCAAACAGGAACCTTGTTATTTGACAGGGAGCGCACCCCTTTGGTCATTCCTGAAACAGTTTTTTCTCCAAGTAGCTTAACAGCAACCTCATTACTCTTTAGCGTCGCCTTGGTCAGCTTAGTGGTGGCAGTAAAGTGGTCCGCTGTCCAGCGAGCGATAGGGGTAAATTTCTTGTACTTTTCCACTCTTAAGGACTTCACTAGATCGCCAGTATTAATGCCTACAGGGCAGCGTTCAGCGCACAACCCAGTGGCGGCGCAGGTGTCGATCCCTTGGTATTCGAAAAGTTCGTTTAGCTCATCGGGCTCCATATCCCCCTCGGCTTGGCGTCGGCTTATCTCTCGATAGAGCACGATACGTTGGCGGGGGGATAGGGTAAGGGTGCGTGATGGACACACTGGCTCACAGAACCCACATTCGATGCAGCGGTCGATTATGTCACTGGCCGCAGGCATGGGCTTGAGATTTTCGATATGTGAATCAGGATTGTTGTTGATGATGACCCCAGGGTTAATCAAGCCTTTAGGGTCGAATAGGCGTTTGATCTCCTGCATCAAGCTGTAGCCTCTTGGCCCCATTCCAACTCGACATAAGGGGCCATATTACGGCCTGTACCGTGCTCGGCCTTAAGGGACCCTTGATATTTGACTGCTACCAGTTCAGCCACTGCATCCATAAAGGCGCCATAGCGGGCAACTTCTTTTTGTGATTCAAAGCCTTGGGTAAATACAAAGTGCAGATTGCCCTCAAGGGCGTGGCCGAAGATGATTGCCTCTGTGTAGCCAAATTTATCAAACAGGCCTTGCAGATCTCTTACCCCGTTAGCCAGATTTTCAACAGGAAACGCCACATCCTCGATGATAACCGTGGTTCCAACCTCACGCACCGCGCCTACAGCGGGGAACATTCCTTTGCGGATTGACCATAAGGTTGCCACTGTATTGCTGTCTGAAGTGAAATCCACTGAATGAGAGATCTCAAAGTCGGTTAGTCCGCCTAGGATCTGCTGGCATTGCTGCTCAAGCTCGCTTTGGCTTTCGGCATGAGATTCAATCAAAAGGGCTGCAGCATCTAGGCTTAGCTTCTCAATAAACGAAGGCAGATTTGGGTTATCGGCCACAGAGCGCAGAGCACGTCCATCCATGAGTTCTACTGCCGCGACAGGTAATTTAGCAAGGGCACTTACCGCTAGGCTTGCCTGCTCAATATCTTCAAATACCAAGAGAGCTGAGGCCTTGTGGGCATGCTCGACAACCGTGTTGTAGGTGATCTCCGCGATAAAGCCGAGTGTGCCTTCAGAGCCAATCATAAGATGCTGCAAGACATCGATAGGGTCGTGGTAATCGACTAAGGCATTCAGAGAATAGCCTGTGGTATTTTTAAGACGATATTTATGGCGAATTAACTCACTCAGCTCTGGGTTATCTTGAGTTTGATGAGCTAGCCGATGCAGTTCATCCAAAAGGTCGCTATGGGTTTGGATAAAACTCTCAATACTCTGTACATCTGAGGTATCTAAGAAGGTGCCGTCGTTCAGTACCAGCTTCATGCTGTCTAGGGTGCGATAAGAGTTCTGCGCCGTGCCGCAACACATACCGCTGGCATTGTTGGCTGCGATTCCACCTATCTTACAGGTGTTGATAGAAGCTGGGTCTGGACCTATCTTGCGTTGATAAGGCGCAAGGTATCGGTTGGCATCTGCGCCGATCACCCCAGGTTGTAGCGCGATCTTGTTGCCATTGTCGATGATGGTGTAGTTGCGCCAATCATCGGTAAGGGTGATCAGAACTGAGTCTGATACCGCTTGTCCAGAAAGGCTAGTGCCTGCAGCGCGAAAGGTGAATGGGACCTCATACTCGCCGCAAGAGTTAATGACAAAAATGACTTCTTCCAGATCTTTAAGGCGAAGCACTACCTTAGGTACGAGTCGGTAAAAACTGGCGTCGGTGCCGTATGCAAGGCACTTGTCTTGCTGGGTAATGATGCGCTCTTGGTCGATAACCTTAGCGAGTTGTTCGATTAGGGCAATATCCGTTTGAGTGAGGCGAGGGTTAGACATTACTGCTCCTTACTGTCTGTTAGGCCGATTCCAGTTCAGGGATAAAGTTGCGCTCAGGAAGGTTTAACACCTCCCCAAGTTGCTTGCTGTTTTGTACTAGTGAGTCATGGCTCAGGTCGCTAAGCGTTTTAGCGCCGGTCAGGGTCATGGCGACACGCATCTCTTTTTCATACAGCTCTAGGAGCTGTTCGACCCCTGCTTGTCCTTTGGCCGCTAGCGCATAGATATAAGAGCGGCCTATCATGGTACAGTCCGCGCCAAGGGCGAGCATGCGCACCACGTCCAGGCCAGAGCGAATACCCGAGTCCACCAGTATCTTAAGGTCTCCCTTCACGCATCGGCAATTCTAGGCAGGGCTGTGGCTGAAGAGATGACGCCATCGAGTTGACGCCCCCCGTGGTTGGATACCACTATGCCATCGGCGCCAAAGCGCACTGCATCTTTGGCGTCTTCTTCATCGAGAATGCCTTTGATGATCATAGGTCCGTCCCAAAAATCGCGAATCCATTCAAGGTCTTGCCAAGAGATAGAAGGGTCGAAGTTGTTGCCGAGCCAGCCGATATAGTCCTCAAGCTTGGTTGGCTCTCCGCGATAGGCTGAGATATTGCCAGATCGTGAGGTTTACCAAACAGGCCGACATTGAATGCCCAATCTGGGTGGCGCATTGCCTGCCAGATACGACGAAAGGAGGCGTAATCTCCACTCATACCCGAGTGCATATCGCGATACCTTGAGCCTGGCACTGGCATATCTACGGTAAAGACCAGCGTAGTCACTCCAGCCGCTTTCGCTCGTTCAAGAACGTTTTTCATAAAGCCTCGGTCTTTCAGCACATACAACTGAAACCACATAGGCCTGTGAATCTCAGACGAGACCTCTTCGATTGGGCAGACCGAAACCGTGGACATGGTAAAGGGGATGCCCTTGTACTCTGCAGCCTTGGCCGCTTGAACCTCACCGCGGCGCGCATACATACCGGTTAACCCAACCGGGGAGAGGGCGATAGGTAGGTCGAAATGCTCACCGAACAGATGACTTTCTAATGAAAGGTCTTGCATGTTTTTGAGCACGCGCTGCTTGAGGGCGATGGCCTCTAGGTCACTGACGTTACGGCGTAGCGTGGTCTCAGAGTTGGCTCCACCATCGATATAGTGAAATAAGAAAGGCGGAAGCTTGGATTTGGCAGCGGCTCTGAAGTCGTTAGGTGATGAGATGATCATGTTGTTTCCTGGAAAATTCAGCGAGAAGAGAGCGAAGGGGGACTGGGGGAAGGCCCTCCCTTCGCATTAGGCTCAAGGTTTCATCAAGTGGTCGGTGAATTGGAAGCCGTAGATGATGATGAGTCCGATAAGACCCGCTACCGTCAGGTAGTAGAAGGTTGGGATTATGGTCTTGCGAAGGGTAGCACCCTCTCGACCTAGCAAACCCACAGTAGCCGATGCCGCCACTACGTTGTGGATAGCGATCATATTACCGGCAGCAGCTCCCACCGCTTGCAGTGCGATAACGATAACGCTGGAGATGGTTAAGGTCTGCGCCACCTCGAACTGGAACTGACTGAACATCATGTTAGATACTGTGTTTGAGCCTGCAATAAAGGCGCCCAAGGCTCCAACGGTAGCACTCAGAGCTGGGAAGGCATCACCCACCAGGCCTGCGGCAAAGTTAGCTGTGGTTACTGGCATACTCGCTAGTTCAGCACCATTGATTCCCGAGTTGATAAAGATACGCACCATAGATGGTAAAGATAAGTACAAATCCAGCGCCGATCAGTGTTTTGCTTGATTCAGTAAAGGCTGCGCCAAGTGGCTTGAGGCTTTTAGCCTGAGCCAGAACCGCAATGATAGAAACAAAGACTAGGATACCGCCAGGAAGATAAAGGGGTTGGAAAGAGGTGCTTATCCCTGCCTCTCCTAGAATGTTGCTAAATCCAAGGTTGATGTCGGTAAGGAAAGATTTGAACTCAGTGCTGACGCGACTCGCCACTAGTACTACGGCTAATAATACATAGGGTGCCCAAGCCATGGCCATGCTCATCGACTTGTTGCTCTCTTGCTTAAGATCAATCTTCAGTGAGCCTAGCCATTCAGCTGGCCAGTTTTTCTCATCTTCAAAGTCCCACTGACTGTCGGGTACCAAGAATCCATGTTTAGCGGCGAATACCACGACAGCAAGACCCATAAGACCGCCCACAAGTGATGGGAACTCGGCGCCTAAAAAGATACCGGTTAGGGCGTAAGGGACGGTGAAGGCAAGACCGGCGAAGATGGCAAAAGGTAGGATGTCTAAGCCCTCTTTCCAGCTGCGATTCTTACCAAAGAAGCGGGTTAGCATCATAGCCATTAGCACTGGCATTAGCGTGCCAACACAGGCGTGGATCAAGGCAACGCTGGAGGTGATCTGTTGTAGGTAAGCATCCCAGCTTGAACCGTTCGCCAGCAGGGCTTCGCTTATCTTGTTGGTATCCAAGCCCCTGTTTACGCCAACTATTATAGGAGTGCCCACTGCGCCAAAAGATACTGGCGTGGACTGGATCATCATACCCATCAGCACAGCGGCGAGAGCAGGAAATCCGATGGCGACCAATAGCGGTGCTGCGATGGCGGCCGGTGTACCAAACCCAGATGCACCCTCGATAAATGAGCCAAAACACCAAGCTATGATGATGGCCTGTACGCGTCTGTCGGGGGAGATATTGGTAAAGCCATTTCGAATGGTCGAGATAGCACCTGTATGCTTCAAGGTATTGAGCAGGAATATGGCGCCAAAGATAATCCACAGCACCGCAACCGTGATGCCAAGTCCTTGAAAGATAGAGGCGATAACTCGGTTTGTGCTCATGTCCCAGAACGCAATGGCTATCAAGACGGTTAGGCCAAAGGCCACAGGCATGGCACGTTTGGCCGGCCAGTTGAGCCCAACAAGTAGGATAGCTGCCACCACGATAGGGGAGAAAGCTATGAGGGCTAGTAGTGTTTCACTCATGGGTACGTTCCTCGTACTTTTTTACTCCGAAGAGTTGTTATTGGTATTTACTGCTTGTGTTAACGGTTTGTGAATCTAAACCTTTGCATTTTGTGGATATATAGAAATAATGAAAATGATAATTTCCATAAATGACATAATCAGATGAAAGCAGATGACCTAGTGCTCTTTTCTCAGGTGGTAGAGCTTGGGAGCTTTAGTAAAGCGGCAGAGCAAAATAACCTTACAAATTCAGTGGTTAGCAAGCGTATTGCCCGACTGGAAGAAGAGTTAGGGGTTCAACTTTTGTATCGAACCACCCGAAAATTGACTCTGACAGAAGCGGGCAGAGCACTTTCGTTAGGAGCGAGAAATGTGAAGCAAGCCACGCAAGAGGCGATGGATGCTATCTCAGGTTTCGGTGAAAAGATTGAGGGGCACATCAAGATGTCGGTGCCGACCATATCGGGCGACCTGCTTCTTGCGGATGCAGCCGCTGAATTTTGTAATCTGCACCCCGGCCTCACCATAGATATGTCGATGGATAACCGCTTTGTAAATCTGCTCGAAGATGGATTCGATCTTGTAATACGCACCGGCTATCTTGATGATTCTAGCCTGATTGCTCGGCATATTGTCGATTCCCAATGGGTGGTTTGCGCCTCTCCTGGCTACCTTACAAAGAACCCACGTCCAAGGTTTCCTAGTGATCTCACCGAGCACAACTGCCTGCAATACGCCTATCAAACCACGGGAGCCAGCGATTGGGAGTTTAAGGGTGAGCAGGGCAACTATATCGTTAAAGTTGCGGGTTCATTTTCTACCGACACCGCTACCGCTCTGCGTAAGGCGGCCCTTGGAGGAAGGGGTATTGCTTATGTTCCACGATGCCTAGTTTATGAGGACTTAAAAGAGGGAACCTTGCTAGATATTTTTCCCGACCAAGTGGCTAAGGTGCTTGGAATCTATGCTGTTTATCCCTATTCGAGACAACCCCCACAAAAGGTCAAACTGCTTATCGAGCATATTCGTAACCGCTATATGGAAATCAAACACTGCTTCTAGCCTTGTAGGGCGACATCCTACCAACGCGAGTGTGTGAGATATTGGTATTGCTTTAATCTAGCGCTGTTTTCATGGGACAGCGCAATGCGCTCTTACCCATTGTCCACTTGCAGGGATGCATTCTTTTTCGGCTCATTGGAGCCGTTTTTTGTTTGAGTGCCATATATGAACCGCCACGCCTTACTCGCTTTAGCTTGCCTTTCGAGCTTCCCTACTTTTGCCTCTTTTGAAGACCCAGTCGATGGTCGCTTTGATATTGGCGAGCATCTTGCTGAAAACGCCTACGGCTTTTTGCTATCCCTATCATCATTACTGAACCGGCTGTGGGATACGGTGGCGGGGTAGCTGGCCTGTTTATGCATGAAACTGAAGACGAGCGAAAAGCGCGCAAGGCCGCAGCCCTTACCTCACTTGATGGCGGAGCTCAATTGGTGCCGTCTGCTATGTCGGTGTTGGGCGCTCTTGGCACAGAAAATGGCACCTGGTTCGTGTTTGGTGGTCACCGTCATTCATGGAAAAACGATGCGATTCGCTACGAGGGTGGTGCGGGCTTTGGTGTGGTTAATCTGGACTTGTTTAAGCAGATATCTTTAGGTCCGCTGGACCCAATTGAGTTTGGTTTTGGTACCACTACCAAAGCAGGGGCTATCTTACAAAAGGTACAGTTTCGTGTTGCAGATACTCCGTTGATGTTAGGGGTTAAACAGGTTGCGGCCATCTCGACTATCGAATCGGACAATAAGGTGGTGGACTGGTTTATGGATGCCTTGCTAGGAGAGCAAGCGGTGACATCGGGCTTGGGTCTAGTGGTGGATTACGATACCCGAGACAATATCTTTTATCCGACTAGAGGCTATCGCATCGAGGCGGACTACATGGTGTATGACGAGGCCATCGGCAGTGACTACAACTACCGCAACCTGAATCTAGATGGTCAGGCGTTTATACCTTTGGCCAACAAATGGACTTTGGGACTTGCAGGTAACTACCAGAATTTTGAGCAAGGCGATGGCTTTGTTTCTCCCACCTCAAAACCGTATGTGGATATTCGCGGTGTTTCGGCGTTTCGCTATCAGGGTGATGAGATAGGCAGTGTGCAGGCTCAGATAACCTACGACATAGATCATAGATGGAAGGTTTCTGGATTCTATGGTGCGGGGCGCGCAATAGAGAGCGATGACATCCACAAAGACATTGGCGCTGGTGGTGTGGGTTTTCGTTATCAAATAGCCCGTCGTTATGGTTTACACCTTGGAATGGACTATGCGCTCAGCCGTGATGAGAGTGCGGTTTACTTTAATGTGGGTAGTGGGTTCTAGACCAAGACTGTCTAAAAAACAGTCGTCGTGTGCTGGTGTTCAAAATATCGAATAGGGATATGCGAGTGTGTTCACATATCCACATAGGTAATGCGGAATTGTCATAATTTGGGTGCAAAATGCGCCCTGTCAGTAGAGAGGCTCAAAGACGGCAAGAGATCGCGAGAAGTCTCTCACTTAAATAATTAAAACAAATATAACATACCCCGATAAAAACTGGGGAAGTTGGCTAGGAAAATAGACTAATGAACACGGTTAAGTCAGCGTTGCAACATACGCTACCCCACTTGGGCTTTGTTGGCCCAAAAGACAACCTTTGGACGCGTCCAAAAGACGATATCAAGGTATATAACCTCGGCTCTTTCACCAATGTATATAAAGGTGAAGAACTGGTAGAGGTGTTTGATGAGGATGCCTTTAAGGCGCCAAAACGGCAGTTCATCAAGCGCTTAGAAACGCTTTGCGCATAATAAAGGGCTCTTAGGAGCCCTTTTTTGATCCTAAGCTCGAACCTTCATCTTGTAACGACCTAGTAACAAGTTGATCACTAGAATGTCATCTAGAGTATCTACCGTAGACGACGTTTTTTAATCAATTCAGGAACAGGAAGTTATGTGGTTAAAGCAAGAAGATCAAAAGTCAGTGTTGAGTGATGACCAAGACTCGCAATTCACGCAGATGGTTAATGCACGTTTGTCTCGTCGTCAGTTTTTGGTGGGCGCCACTGCTGCGGGTGTTGGCGCATTTTTAGCGGTAAATCCAATTACCAAGGCCATTGCAGCAACGTCAGGTCCGCTTTTAAACTTTGAGCCGATTTCAGCCTCTACCTCAGATGAGTTTCTGGTGCCAAAAGGCTACAAGGCTGAACCTTTGATCTCTTGGGGCGACCCTATCTTTGTTGACGCACCTGAGTTTGCCCAAGATGGCAAACAGAACTCAGCCGCTCAGGCGATGCAGTTCGGTGATAATACTGATGGCATGAGCCTGTTCCCTATTAGCAAAGACAGAGCCGTTCTAGCTATCAACAATGAGTACACCAACTACGAGTATCTATTTGCTCATCAACAAGTCCATGACTGCCGATGATGTGAAGAAGGCGCAAGCCGCGCATGGTGTGACGGTTGTTGAGATAGTGAAAAAGAACGGTCAGTGGGAGGTAGATAAGTCGGGTGAGCGAAACCGCCGTATCACGGCTAATACTGAAATGATGCTGACCGGCCCAGCAGCAGGGCACGCTCTGTTGAAGACCAAATCCGATGCCAGTGGCACTAAGGTTTTAGGCACCTTTAATAACTGCGCCAACGGTGAAACCCCTTGGGGAACTTACCTAACCTGTGAAGAGAACTTTCATGGCTATTTTGGCACCGAAGAAAAGGTAGAACTGGATGCAGACTCTGCTCGGTACGGCTTAAAGGCAAAAGAGACCCGTTACCAGTGGCATAGATTTGATGAGCGTTTTGATCTGGCGAAGAACCCGCAAGAGCCAAACCGCCATGGTTGGGTGGTTGAGATTGACCCTAACGACCCAAGCTCGACTCCGCTTAAACGCACCGCACTTGGTCGCTTCAAGCATGAAAATGCTGCGCTGCACATCAACAAAGATGGTCAGGTAGTGGTTTATCTTGGTGATGACGAGCGTGGCGAGCATCTATATAAGTTTATCTCGAAGAATCGCTATCAACCAGACAATGACAGCGCTAACCGAAACCTGCTTGAAGAGGGCACCTTGTATGTGGCCAAGTTCAGCATGAAAGAAAATGAGCTTAAAGGCAGTGGTGAGTGGATTGAACTAACCTTTGGTAAGAACGGCTTAACCAAAGAAAATGGCTTTAATGACCAAGCTGAGGTAATGATCTTTGCTCGCCGCGCAGCCACACAGGTGGGGGCAACCACTATGGATAGACCGGAGTGGGTAGCGGTTCATCCGCAAGGGCAACACGTGTTCTGCACCTTGACCAACAATAAGAATCGCGGCGTTAAAGAGAATCAACCGGTAGGCGGCCCTAACCCTCGTGCGGAAAATCATTACGGACAGATTGTTCGCTGGATGCCAACCGATGGTGACCACGCGAGTAACAGCTTTGAATGGGACCTCTACTTGATTGCAGGTAACCCAAGTGTGCACAAAGATAGCCTGTATGGCGGAAGCGATAACATCACAGCTGAGAATATGTTTAATAGCCCAGATGGAATTGGTTTTGATAAGGCAGGGCGCTTGTGGATCCAGACCGATGGCAATTATTCCAACAAGGGAGACTTTGCTGGTCAGGGTAATAACCAGATGCTGTGTGGCGACCCTATGACAGGTGAGGTGAAGCGTTTTGCCACAGGTCCTGTAGCCTGTGAGATAACCGGGCTTGCATTCTCAGCAGATCAAACCGCTATGTTTGTGGGGGTTCAGCATCCGGGAGAGGGCGGCGCACCATCACACTTCCCTCAAGGTGGAAGCACTAAACCGCGCTCCACGGTAATGATAGTTACCCGTGAAGATGGCGGCATTGTCGGCGCTTAATTTACGCTACTAAGCACAAAAAAGAGGAAGGCAAAATGCCTTCCTCTAATCAAACTATGCTAGCAATTAAGCCTTAGACTCTGATAGCTCTTCTAGCTGAGAGATAGTCGTTTCAGAAACCAGCTCACCGTTGTAGTAGTAAGATACGTTCTCACCGTCACGAACGCCGGTTACTACTGCAGTGTCACCGTTCGTGTAGGTTACCTTCATTTCCATTGTGTTTTCATCGATAGATTCAAAGGTGCTGCTCTCTACCTGACGCTGAGAGATCGGCTCGATTGGCGCATCAGTTAGAGATGGGTCTAGTGAATCGTTCATGTTGTACATGGTGTTCACTTTGGTATCAAAGATGTGTGGCTTACCGTTTAGTGGGTTTTTACCCGTCCAGAATTCGATTGAGTTGAATACTAGGCTGTCCACAGCAACAGATAGACCGTATACAGGAGCAAGAAGCATGTTTACGCCACCACGAGCATAGCGGTTGTCCACTACCTCAAGGTTGAACTTCATTACGTGACCAGTAACGGCGTTGCTACCGATACAACCAGATAGAGAAGCTGCAACTGCGATAAAACCAATAGCTTTCAAGCATAACTTTTTCATCAATAAACCCTTTATAGAATTTGCACTACGAACAATTAATAGATTGAGTCATCGTTATTTAACTCAGCGCTATCAATCGGTTACTGAGCGGAATAACGCGATGTGTGTATTCTAGGTGAGGGCGAACTTAGATACTTACCTTTTTACGCCAGTTGAAAATTAAGTGTGAAATTAATGTGTTGACTCATTGGTCTTATTCATCTGTAGAGGTGAAAAGATAGTGATTAAAAATGTGGTCAATAAGTGACCTAAATCACTTTTGTTCACGTAGGCAGGTTTGGACAAGTGGAATGTGAGGCGATTATGAAAAAGTTACTGATTTTGTCACTCTTCTCCGCATCGGCGTTTGCAAGTACCGAAGCATGCATTGAATTAGGTAAGGCACAGGCCGTGAATGATCACGAGCGCGCCATCGAACTGGCATCAGCATTGAGTAATGTAGATATGGAGCAGTGCAAGATGCTAGCGAAAGAGGCTCGTTTGGATACAACCATGGATCATTTTGAGCACGGTGATTAAAACAACAACGTAGGCTAGTAACTAAAACGCCACCTCGGTTGAGGTGGCGTTTCTTTTTATTTGCCAATCCGATTGGCCAGTGGTTTTGCGGTAATGCCGTGCAGAACCAAACTCATGAATACGGTGCAGGTGACCACTAGAGCAATAAATCGGGCACCCGGTAACTCTGCCTCTATAACAATCACTGCAAACACGATACTCGCTAGACCGCGCGGACCGAACCAACCCATGAACAGTCGCTGAGCATTGTACATCAGTGCCTAAGAAGGACAAATAGATAGGAAGCATGCGCACTAGGGTTAGACTGATGGCCGCATACAAGATAATGGTGCTGTTAAACAGATCGAACACTTGGCTCACCACAGCAGCGCCAAACAGTATCCATGTCAGCATGGCAAACAATTCAGCGATACTTTCTGTCGTAAGCACCAGCTTATGGGTGTGCTTCTCATGTAGATGTCCAAACAGTAGGCCACCACTAAATGCTGCGATATAGCCGCTTCCATGAAGGGTTTGGGCAACGCCAAAACTTGCTAGCGCTAGGGTTGCTACCGTCAGTTGTACCCATACCTCGCTTAGCCACTCTTTCTGCGCGCTAAGAGTCAGTAACTTGGCGCCGATGAAGGCAAACCCAAGCCCAACCACCAAACCAATGCCGAGCTCTTCGGCCACTAGCATAAGGGCATGACTGCCCGACACCTCAGCATGCGCGCTCGAGCCCATAGCAATCAGCACCAACAGGATCGGTACGCACAGGCCATCGTTAAGACCACTCTCTACGTTAAGCCCCTCACGCACCTCGGCGGGCACTTTTTCATTGGTGATTACCGCTTTACCTAGCGCCGCATCGGTGGCAGCTAGCATGGTGCCAAGAATACCTGCCTCAATAAGACTAAGCTGAGGGAAGAGCAGAGCCGCTCCGGCAAAGCCCAGCAAGATAGCGCCGGGCAGTCCAAGGCTGAGCATACGTGTGGGATAGCTGGCTTTTGCTTTAACACACTCAGATTGGAGTGGGCCGCATCGGAAAAAAGGATAAGGGCGAGGGTAATATCTGCCAGCAGACGCAGGTCGTTCGCCTCGGCATCGGATCCCACTAATCCAAATCCATGGGAACCCAGAGCCAATCCGAGAATCACATACACGATAGGACCCGAGATGGATGAGTTTTCGATTCTCTTGGCAACTAATGTATAGAAAAAGACGATGATGGCGAGGATGCCAACTACCTTGTAGATGTGTTCTAAATCCATGAACTTTCAACAACTTATCGGTTTAACAACGGATTTAGTATAGAAGTAACTCGCTGATTTTGTTCTATAAATAACAAAAATCAAATAAGAGACACAATTTGTCGCTTATCCGATTATTATTCTAGAATGTCGCTGATATTTGCAAACTAAAACTGCTCAACACTCACAGTTAAAGTATTGCATACAATATAGTGCTGCCATTGTGCTAGTTCAGCACTTTACTTATTAAATTTAAATAGTTTTCTTCACCGCTATGAATATTGCTCAGATAAAAGATGTGTTTGATAAGAGTCGCCAAGAGCTACTCGATATGGGACTGAGGGGAAATACCCTGCTGAGTCTTGGCAAGGGTGCCAAGGTGCTCGAGATTGTGGATGAGCGTTCATCACAGGTCTTTGAGACCTTGGTGAATAAGCATAAACCGATGAAATTTTTGCCAGCACCAAATGAGTTGGAAGACGATGACAGCGCGCTTACCCTAAGCGATTTAACCTCTCATCTAGAGAACAATTCTGGCGGCAAGCGTCATCAAGATAACGCCTTACAGACCCAACTGTTTACAAGGGCGCTCGATACCCGTCTTTTAAAGATCCATTCAGAGGCGCTTACCTTTGTGCAAGAGCAGGGTATGGATATTCTGTATATCGCCACTGGCTTTTTGAAATGGTACGAAGACCAAAACTCAGATAAGGCGCGCTATGCACCCCTTGTATTGATTCCAGTTGAGCTGTTCCGAGGTGAAGCGGGAGAGGCGTTTAAGCTGAATTACACGCAAGCAGAGCTGGGAACCAACCTGACACTGGCTTCAAAGCTGAAGAAGGATTTTGGTATCGAGTTACCTATCTTTGATGAAGAACAAGAAGAGTTCGAACTTGAGCACTATTTTGCTGAGGTGGAAAAGGCCATAGCTCGAGAATCTCGCTGGGAGGTAGCGCGGGATAAGATAGCGCTGAGCTTTTTCTCTTTTGGTAAGTTCCAGATGTATCAAGATCTCTCTGAAGAGGCTTGGCCTGAGGGGAAGAAACCTTCGCAGAACACCATCATTGAAAAATTGTTTGGCGGTGGTTTCGAGTCTGACTCTAAGCTACTTTCCGAAACGCCAATGGATGTGAATAAGGCCGAAGAAATTCAGTTGGTATTGGACTCTGATTCTAGTCAGACCGAAGCGGTACTGGCGGCAAAATCGGGCGCCAATCTAGTCATTCAAGGTCCGCCGGGTACGGGTAAGTCCCAGACCATCACCAATATTATTTCGCAGGCTTTGGCTGATGATAAAAAATCCTGTTTGTGGCCGAAAAAATGGCGGCTCTGGATGTAGTAAAGCGTCGTCTAGATAACTGCAATATTGGTGATGCGGTGCTTGAACTCCACTCGCATAAAGCAAACAAGAAATCGGTTCTCTCCTCGTTAGAGGATACCTTGCTGCAAGCCTCGCCAGTGACGCCGCAGCGCTCAGAGGATATCGAGCAGTTGGTGGCGCTTAGGTCGCGTCTTGATGCCTATACCAAGGCGGTGAATACGCCCGTTGCAGAGACAGGCGTTACCTATCAGGTGGCTCTTGGTCATGCGATGCAGAGAGAAGAAAAGCTTGAGGGGCTAGATAAAAGCATCTTGCCTAAGGTGACCGAACCTGTTGCGAATTGGACTCACAGCCAATACACCAAGTCTCTTGGTTATGTACAGGAGTTGGTCGATTATCTTGAAGAGCATGATGCGCCGACCAATAACTTGTATCACAGCACCAAGCTGACCGAGTTCTCTCCGGCTAAACACTCCCAGGCGACCAACCTTGCTAAGGAACTGATTAATAGTCAGCAAGGTTTTGTTGAAAGCGTGGCTGAGCTCAACCAACAAGCTGAGCTTGCCAATGAGGTGAAATGCTATGAGTCAGCGCTGACGGCGCTCAATTCATTAGAGCATATCGCCAACAAGCCTGAGCTGATGGGCATAGATGTGTCCAAAGAGCTTTGGCTTGAGCGTGGCGAGCAGATTCTCGAGCAGGCAAGGCTGGGCGCTAAGCTTCAAGGAAGTAAGAGTGGACTAGAGCAAGAGTTTGCACCTCAGGCATTTGAACACGATTGGACCCTAGCACGTGGCGTGTTCGCAACTACGGGCAAGAAATGGTGGCGCTTTCTCTCTGGTGATTTTAGACGCTACAAAGCAACCTTTGCCGGTCTTAGAAAAAATGGTTTGTCTGGTGATGTGGACGAGTGGCTATCTTCAATCGATGCCATTCAAACGCTGAAAACCGAGCAGAACAACTTCATCGACTCGGCCAGCAGGCAGTCAGGGCCATAGGTGATAACTTCAGAAATCACAATACCGACTGGCAGGCATTGCTTGCCCCTCTTGAATGGGTTCACAGCACCTATCAAGGCATAGAATCGAAAAGCTAGATGCCAATTTGGTGCGCTATTTAGAGCGCCAAGAGTTTACGGTTAGCCAAGAGCAATTAATCTCATTAAATAATCAGATTGAACAAAGGGATGAGGCGTTAGCACAACTTTCTGATGAGCTAGCATTGGAGCCTCTCTCTTTCTCTGAATCTATTTCATCCTTAGAAATCGTGGAAGTGCTGGAGTCTGATCTCGATAACCTTTACGAGTTGGTGCGCTTTAACCGCATCAGCGAGAAGCTGAGCGTGCAAGGCTTGGATGCATGGGCTGTGATGGCTCGTGCTTGGGACGAAAAGCCAGAGCTTTTGGTTACCGCATTTATCTATCGCTATCATTCGCAACTGGTGAGTGAGGTGTATGAGAAAGAGCTGGCCATAAAAGAGTTTGATCGCGTTGAGCATGAAAAGAGCATCGAGCGCTTTAGGAGTATCGACAAGCAGCTGTTTAGCTTTGCGCAAGAGGAGCTGGTGGAAGATCTCTATGAAAGACTGCCAAATCCGAGCGCTCGTGGTGAGGTTGAAACCCTGAGACGTGAATTCAACAAAAAGCGTCGCCATCTACCCATTCGCCGCCTCCTCAACAGTGCCGGTCGAGCCATACAGCAGGTCAAGCCAGTATTTATGATGAGCCTATGTCTATCGCGACCTACCTTGAGCCGGGAAGCATAGATTTTGATTTGGTCATCTTCGATGAGGCGTCACAGGTTAAGGTGGCTGATGGCTTGGGTGCCATCCTTCGTGGTAAGCAGGTTATCGTGGTGGGTGATACCAAGCAGATGCCACCGACCAACTTCTTTGGTCGCCAGTTTACCCTAGATGATGAAGAGGCTGAGCTTAGCTTAACCGCTGACATCGAGAGTATTCTGGGTATGTTCTTGGCATCAGGCACGCCAGAGCGCATGTTGAAGTGGCACTATCGTAGCCGTCATGAATCTCTGATAGCGGTGTCGAACCAAGAGTTCTACGACAACAAGCTGATGATCTTCCATCTTCGGGAATTAATCCAAATGCGAAGGGGCTTAGCTTAAATCACCTTCCAGAGACTACCTATGACAGGGGTGGTTCGCGCACCAATGCGGGTGAGGCAACAGCGGTTGCTGAGGCGGTAATGGAACATGCTAAAACGTCACCAAATCAAACCCTAGGTGTAGTGGCCTTTAGTACCGCGCAACGTGATGCTATCTTGCTTGAGGTAGAACGTCTGCGTAAGGAAAACCCAGACCTAGAGCACTTCTTTGCTGAGCACCCAGAGGGTGAAGACTTCTTCGTTAAGAACCTTGAGAACGTGCAGGGTGATGAGCGAGATACCATCTATATCAGTATCGGCTATGGCAAGACCCCAGAAGGGCGACTGTCGATGAGCTTTGGACCGCTGAACTCAGAAGGAGGCGAGCGTCGCCTAAACGTATTGATCACCCGTTCACGCCTTAGCATGCAGGTATTCAGTAACTTTAAGGCTGAAGAGATGCCAACCACCGGCGAGACGCCATTTGGCGTGCGTGCGCTGAAGCATTTCCTTCACTATGCGGACTCTAAAGAGCTGATTCGCCCAACAGAGACAGATAAAGAGCCGGATTCTCCGTTTGAGGAAGAGGTGATCTCGACTATTCGTAGCTTCGGTTATGAGGTGCAGCCACAGGTAGGTTGTGCAGGTTTCTATATTGATATCGCGGTGCGCGACCCAAGCAAGCCAGGGCGTTATATGCTGGCGGTGGAGTGCGACGGTGCAACCTATCACAGCTCCAAGAGTGCGCGAGACCGTGATCGTATTCGTCAGGGCGTGTTGGAAGGTTTAGGCTGGCGATTCCATCGCATCTGGAGCACCGATTGGTTCCGCTCGCGTCACAAAGAGAGCGAGCGATTAAAAGAAGCGCTTCTCGAAGCTAAGGCCTTCTATAAAAAGTTCGATGAAGAAGCCTTTGTCGCGGAAGAGAAAAAGACAAAGCCACAAGCGCAGATTGAGCGTGTTGAGGTGGAGTATGACCAAGGCGCAGCTTCTTATCAGACGATTGATATTAGTGAATTGAGCCTTCGCTCTGGAGAGACCATTCCTGATGTTCCTACCCATCAACTGGCAACGGATATTCAGAAAATCGTTGAGGCTGAAGGCCCGATCCATGTGAAACACCTGGGTATTCGCTTGCTGTCGGCAGTAGGTGCAACCCGTTCAGGAGCACGTATCAGCCGCGCAATTCTGCAAGCCACTGCCATAGCAGAGCAAAACCGCTGGGTGAAATTGGACGGTGAGTTCCTCCTCTCGCCGAATAAAGAGATCAGCGTTCGTGGTCGTCAAGAGCTCGCGGGTAACGAGCGCAAGTTTGACTTTATCTTTGATGGTGAGATTGGCAAGGCGGCTATTGAGACTGTGGAAGAGACCTATTCCATTGCCAAGGATGAGTTAGTGAAATCCATCGCTGAGGTGCTTGGCTTCTCTTCGACCAGTAAGGCGATGAAACTGCGTATCGAGTCGGTATTAGAAGAGTTAGAAACTAGTAGCGAGCTATCCGTGGCCGGCGGTGTGTATCGAGCTCAAGCCTAAGAGAAGATAGACGCGAACCAAGCGTCTAATTGCTGGGCCTTGTGACTGTCTCCATTGATGGTTACAAGGCCTTTTTGTTTGGCCTGCTCCCAGTTAATTAGTCCGGTGGATAGGGCATCCAGTACGTCAAACTCAGTGACCAGCATCAGATCATCGGGCTCAGGCATTTCATTCAGTCCAGAGACCAATACACTGTCTTCCAGTGATACCTGGCTGTAGTGACCCTTGATGGCCTGAAACAGTACAAAGTCGGTGCGATCTGGATGAGGGAAGCCTAGAGCGGCTTGATACTGAATAGCTTGAAGTGATCAGGCTTGTTTGGGTTGCCCAACTCTTGGTTCTGGCGGCTGATAATGATCTTCTCAAACACCTCCAAAGAGCCCGGTTCAGAAACAAAGCTAAAGCCGGTTTCTTGGTGCAAACCACAGGCAAAGACCATAGAAGAGCCAAAAAGAGTCATAGCAAGAATGAGACATTTCATAGTGATACTCACAAGCATGAAAGGGACCCTAAGGTCCCTTTGAAGTTTTGATAACGAACCTTACGAATTAGCGAACAATCAGCATGATTTCTGCTGGTGTCATTGGCTTATCGAAGTAGCTCATGAACTGGCCAAAGCCCTTGATGTCACCCTCGCTAAATTGGAACGTGCCTGCTTGCAGGTTTTTACCGATAGTTGACTGAGCGTTTGGACCTGCCATTAGGATCTCGTTAAGAACTGCACGTGTGGTATCGATTTGAACGTCTGCACCCTCTAGTGCTTCTTCATGCAATTGAGCAATACCGTTGCGGATTTCGATGGTGTACGACTCATTGGTATCTGAGAAGTTGTAGGTCAGCGCCATGTTCACATCGATAGTCTTCTCTGCAATCAGAGTCGAGGTCATCATGTCGAAGATCTGCTTACTTGGCAGCGCGGTTAGCACGTCTACTGAAGCGAAGCTGATCATGTTAGAGAAGTCACGAGTGCCTCCAATTCAGCTGCAGCATTCAGCGCCCAGTTACGCCAGTTGATGTTCACCTGATCTGCAGCCCAGGCCTTGTACGCCTGTGCTTTTAGCTGGCGCGCTTCCATATCCTGCTTGTTTACAGTAATAGGATAAGAAGGATTTCAGCGGCGAAGGTGTAGTTTTCTGCTCGATAGCTGATTTAGCCGTCTTGATGATGTTGTCGCGACCGCCCATTAGCTCAACGAACGCTTTAGCGCGTTGCTCGTATGCCATTGGCTCAAGTTGCCATGGATCTGCCTCGAAGAAGCCTACATAACCCACGTAGATCTGACGAACTGCGTGCGCCACTGTGCCGTAGTGCTCGCCTAGCCAAGGGTGCTCAGCAAGGTGCTTCGGCAGTTTTACTACCTCAACCAACTCATCTGGGTCATACCCTTGTTCATGTAGCGGATGGTTTGGTCGTGGGTGTATTGGATGGCGTCACGATAAGCGGTTAGCACGTTAGCTACCGCTTCTTTGCCCTCAACAGGACGACCGTGAGAGTTGATCATTACCTCAGTATCGAACTGACGCATGATGTCGATACCCTTGAACCACATAGAAGGGTCGCGGAATTTAGTACCACGGATAGTGTGTAGGTTCGGGAAATTCTCACCTTGCAGAACCTCTGCGGCGTGCAGGATTTTTTGTTCAGGTAGATAAACCACGATCTCATCTTTGGTTTCAGAAGGAACGTTAACGATTTCCATCTTTACGCCAGAGATAGTAATGTCTAGGCGGTCTTTAAAGGTCAGGTTTGGTTCGATAAAAGAGATATCACCCTGCATAAAGCGAGGACCAAGACCGTCGTTTACCGTGCCGTGTTCGCCTTCTTCCACGTGCTTAGCGCCAGTGTAAGAGGTGCGGTGACCAAACAGTGTGCCTAGGTTTGAAGACCAGTTTGCTACTGCGGCAGTCAGGCCGTCCTGGGCGATGATCTTAACCTTACCTGATGCTACTTCTTCATCGTTAGTCCATGCGCGAACACCTGAGATGTGGTCGATATGGTTGTGAGAGTAGATGATAGCCTTAACTGGTTTGTCTGTGATTTGACGGAACTGCGCCTTTGCTGCTTCTGCCATTTGCACTGATTCGCCCGGATCAACGATTATTATGCCATCGTCACCTTCGATCATGACAGGCGTATCAAGACCAAAGCCGTAGGCTAGATATACGTTGTCATCTACCTGAATTACCGCTTGGTCCATCTTGCGACCGTGCTTGGTTAGGATAGGGTGAACGTACTCAGATTCTTTGGTGTAAGCCAGGGTATCGCCGGTCTTTGAAAGCACCTTAATGCGCTCGCCCTTGCCCCAGAATAGGTTAGATTCGTGCTCGAATAGCACTTCGCTTTTATAGCGAGCATCTAGATCGATGTTTTGGTACTGAGCTGCAGAGCTGGTTTGTAGCTCTCGGCCCCGCTTGGAGCTTGCCTCAGTGGTAGGCGTTGCCATTGTTAGGTTGGATGCAAATAGGGTACCTGCAATCGCCAGAGGTAGAGCCATTTTCTTGTAAGTCATGATACGACCTTTATCTAATAGGATTGCTCGCATATTAGATAGCTAGCGCTGGGGCATCTATAAGCTAATATGATATCGTACTATCGTTTTTACGATATATTTCCCATTATTCCATCGTCAATTAAATAAATGGTTTCCATGAAGAACAGCTCATCACACTTTAATTTGTTAGCCATGTTTGCAGTGGTGATAGAGCAGGGCAGCTTTAGCGCGGCAGCGGTTCACCTTAATACTAATCAGTCTACGATCAGCACGGCGATGGCGCGTTTGCGAGAGCTTGTTGGACAAGAGTTGTTCGTACGAAGTGGGCGACGAATCATACCCACCAGTTATGCTGAAAATCTGTATGAGCAGGTAGAGCAGCCCGTTGCTCAGCTAACGGGTGTATTAAAGTCCCTAGAGACTTTTGACCCTGCTACTAGCAAGCGCAAGTTTGTATTGGCGGCACCTGAACACTTGCAATGGATATTCCATGAAAGCTTTTCCAATAGCCCTTATCCGAATCTTACTTTAGAGGTGTTTGAGCAGCCGGATACGGAGGAGCAAGCCTACAGGATCTGCTTACGCAGAAATACGATGCCATGATAGATATTATGCCTCCCGATAGAGCTAATTTGGTGAGTGAGAAGCTGTTTGAAGGGGACTTTGTGGTAGTGTGCCGACAAGGGCATCCGCGAATCCGAGGGACCATTACTGAAGCTGAGTATATGGCCGAAATGCACGCGGTATTAGAGCGCAAGCGCAACCACCTCTATAGCCTACGTCACTACGCCAATATCGATATCAGCCAGCGAAAGATTGCCTATCACGGGCGGTCACTGTTTAGCAACATGCTATTCTGTAGTCAGTCCGATTGCGTTACCGTACTTCCAACGGCAATGGCAATGCAACATCAACAGGGCTGAAGCTCCAAATATTCAAACCACCGTTTGAGTATTCTAATATCACTAATTATCTGATTTGGCTGAAAAAATTGAATAATGATCCAGCCCATCAATGGTTAAGGAATGAGTTCCTGCGCATATCATCTCAGCTAGTGAAACAATGAAAATAAAATCAAGTCTTTAAGGTTATTGGACATAATCAAAAGACCTAATGAAAAAAGAACCTGAAAATGCTTCTTATTTTCTGCAATTTCATGAAACCCGCATATACTTCTAGTTACAAATAAAAAAACAGCGTTCACGGACTGGCGTTGTTCATAACTATAAAAATACGATTTTTACTTAATTTCGGACGCAGGGACAAGCAGATGATTAAGCAACTCTTCAGCGCGCTGACGCTGGGTGTGATCACATCCTCAGCGAGCGCAGAAAACCTTCTCGATATCTACCAACAAGCTCTCGAATATGACCCTGTTTATCGTGCGGGTATTGCACAGTACGATGCAGACAAAGAAGTGTATGAACAAGCACGCTCTTTTTTGCTTCCTACCTAGACCTTGAGCTTAGCCATACGCAGACTTATCAAAACATACGAGATTCAGACAACCCGGTTTACACCAACGTGGGATCAGATACTTATCCAACCAACGATCTGACTCTCTCTTTGACCCAATCCATTTATAGCTACAGCAACTGGGCGGCCTTCTCTCAAGCAGAGCAAGATGTAAAGCAGGTGGCCGCTGAACTAGAAGACGTTCGCCAAGAGCTGATTCTAAGGGTTGCTCGTGCCTACTTCACTGTATTGAAAAGACGCGATACCTACCTAGGTATCGATGCAGAGGTGAAGTCCCTTGAGCAATTAAACGAATTTGTGAAAACACAAGGCAACAGTGGCCTAGCGCGCCGTACCGATGTTCTGGATGCCGAGGCTCGCTTGCTACAGGCACAGGCTCGTAAGATAGAGATTGGTAATTCGCTACGTGATGCACTTCAGGGACTGTATGAACTGACGGGTAATGTTCCGCCAAGCCTTGCCACTTTGGGTGAAGAGCTTGACTTGGTTCGCCCTGAACCGTTTGAGGTTCAGACCTGGATCGATAACGCACAAAAGAACAACCCAAACATCATTGCCAAGCAAAGTGCTATGGAAGCCGCGCGTGAGGATATCCGTAGCCAAAAAGGTGGACACTACCCAGAGCTTGATCTGGTGGCCTCATACAACATCTCAGATACCGACGGATCTCTGTTCGGTGGTGGTAGTGAGCTCGAAACTGCCGATGTCATGATTCGCCTTAAGGTTCCTCTGTATGCGGGTGGCTCAGTGTCATCGCGTGTACGCGAAACCGAGAGTCTATTCAACAAGTCCCGCAATGAATTGGAGCAAACCTGGCGTCAAACCTCGCGTGAAACCCGCGACGCCTTTACAGGTGTGACCAGTTCTATTAGCAAGGTAGAGGCTTTGAACAAATCAGTGGAAGCCTATGAATCTGCAGTGGAATTTAAAGAGCAGCAATTTGAGTCTGGCGTGACCACCAGTGTAACCGTATTGGATGCGGTGCGAGATCTGTTTATCGCTCGCACAGAGTACTCGGCGGCACGCTATGATTATCTGTACAACAATTTACGCCTGAAGCGCGCTGTGGGCACGCTGACGGAGTTCGATCTCGAGCAGATCAACAACACTTTACAGGGGAAAGAAGTATCAACTGACTTGCAGGTTCTGGATCAAGATTTGGAACTGGAATTGTCTAGCGTTAGCGCTTACTAGGAAATAAGAACCTTAGGTTCACACTAAAACGATTTCGATGTTACTTAACTAAGAAGTAATTTTTAAGGATGAAAAGGAGTTCGATGTGGCTACACAACTATTGATCTACGGACAGGTAGAAGCAGTTAATAAGAAGCGCCATCAAGATTGGTCAGTTAAGGCAGAGAATAACTACGACTTTGCCAAGAAAGTGAATTCAGTGCCTCTAATGGCCGCCGAATTCCCTCACGCAGCGCAGGATTACTCTATCGTGTTTGCTGGTGAAGGTGACCAAGTGCTACCGGTTGTGGTTATGGGTATCAAGCAAGATGAGAACCTATATGTAAACGACCAAGGCCAGTGGGTGGCGAAATACGTGCCAGCCTTTGTGCGTCGCTATCCGTTCGTGTTTGCGAGCACAGACGAGGGTAAAACCCTAACCCTATGCATTGATGAATCATACTCTGGTTGCAACCAAGAGAATAAAGGCGAGCGCCTGTTTGATTCTGAGGGCGAGCAGACTCAATACCTAGAAAAGGTACTGGGTTTCCTACAAGACTACCAAAACCACTATCAGCGTACGCAAGCTTTCTGTAACAAGCTTGTGGAGTTGGATCTCTTCGAAGACATGGGCGCTAAGTTCACCCTGCCAACGGGTGAAGAACGCACTAACGGGCTTTAAGGTAATCAATAAAGAGAAGCTAAAAGCACTGGGTCAAGAAGACCTGAACCAGTTGTTTGCCTCTGATGGCCTTGAGCTTGTCTACTTGCACCTGCACTCGCTACGTAATCTAAACAAGATGCTACAAAATGCGGGTCCGCAAGCAACCGCGACTGATGAACATGGAAGCGTTCACTAGTTGCATACCTCTAGGGGGCAGATGCTCGCCCCTTAGCGCACAAAATGGATAGCACAGCCGGTTTGGCTGTGCGTTTTGCTTTTTAGTGGCCTAAAAAACCACAGAGAGTGTAGGGTTATCTGGTGCCGCAGAGCCCTAGGAAGGTTAGAGTTATGGATATACAACAGGGCGCTGCTAAAGCATCGAAAGCATCAAAAAATATGGCTGACAAGCCCCGTCTATCAAATCTGATGACGGGCATCAATCAACCATCAAGTCTTCTCGTTGGGCACTCAGCCCGGCGCAAAACAACATATTTGCCATCGAGCAGCTAGAGCCAAGATTGCTCTTATCTGCCGACCCGCTTGCCGCTCTGGTGGCGGACAGCAATGATGTCACCCTGCAGGTGGTTGAGAAGGCTCCTAACGAGCAGTATATCCAGCTAATAGATAACAACGACAGCAGTGTGTTAGGGGAGCGCGAGATCGAGAGTATCGGCGCAGCCTCAGTTATCACCGTTACCGGCACAGACGGCGATGACACCTTTACCGTAGACCAATCCTTCCTAGACCTTGGCGAGCAAAACTTCATCGTTCAATTTGATGGTGGAGAAGGCTCAGATACCGTAGCCGTTGGCTCGGATGTAACCACCAGTAACTGGCAGATCAATGGCGATAACGAGGGTAACCTTGGCGATAACGGCACGGTTGAATTCCTTAATACTGAAGCCATTGAGGCAACACAAAGTGATGACTCTATTCATGTGCTGGCGGCTATCAACAGCAGCTATAACTGGGAAATCACTAGTGAGGGCGAGGGTAATCTTTCGACCTTAGAAAACCTCAATGACGGTGGTCTGTTGGATTCGGTGAGTGCTACCAGTATTACCTTCAAGGGCTTTGATGAGCTTGGCGGTAGTGGCAGTGATTATCTCGATTACAGCCAATACAGCGAAGGGATAAGCGTTGACCTCGAAAACGAGGCAGTAACGGGTTTTGACAGCGTTACAGGCATGGCAACCGTGATTGGCTCTGATTATGCCGATACCTTTATCGGCGATACCAACCATAACCTGTTTGTGGTGGGTTTTGGTGACAGTGTCGATGGCTTTGGCGGCTTTGATACCGTGCTATTTAAAGAATCCGGATCAGGTGGCGTAGACATCAAGCTAGCGCTGGATTCAGACAATGACGGCATCGACTATGTCTATCAGGGTGGTAGTTGGGACGGCTCCACTTTCACCGAGACTCAAGACCAGACCGTAACCATAGTGGATGTTGCTCTTTTAGCTGCCGAGGGCGGCAGTGGCGATAACTATTTTGACTTTTCTGCCTCCGAGTTAGATGTGCACCTGATTGGTGGTGACGGTGCGGATGAGTTAATCGGTGGTATTGGCGATGACGTATTCATTGGTGGTGCAGGCAGTGATTCTATAGACGGTGGTGACGGCAGTGATGAAGTGATTGCGGTAAGAGCCGCAGATTTCGTCATGGATGGTAATGCCATCAAGGTTAACGATGATGAAACCGACACCTTGACCAATATGGAGGTCGTGTATCTCAAGGCGCAGGCAAATGAAGATGATGTGGATGGCTATACCTAGATGCGAGTCTTGCTGGTGATTACGACATTACCCTTGAGGGTAGTGAGCTCGATGATGTTATTACCGCGTCTGATTATGGTGATACCCTAATTGGTCTAGGCGGCGCAGATACCATTACCGCAGGTGATGGTGTTGATACCTTACAAGAGAGCTTCGAAGGTCGAGCAACCATTGCAGCTAATGGCATCAACTACGACTTGAATCTGTCTCAAGGCTTAAACGAAGTTGTTAACATCTCCCTTCCTGATGTCACTAGTGGCTCTGGCTATACCATCACCTTTAATATCAATAGCGAAGATTTCGTTACTGAAGAGTTGGCATGGGATGCTACCGCACGTGATATCTCCCGAGCGTTTGAGCAAACCCTAGACCTTAACTACGGTCAGCTTATCGTAACCGCAACCGATGATGGTTGGGATGTAGAGTTCGCCGGTCTTTATTCCGGCCAGCCTATGATAGGCCTAATATCTGCTACTGAGGGTGTGAGTGCGCTGCTTTCTCAGGCGGGTACTGAAGTGCTAGATAGCTTGGTAGATTTTGATGACAGTGATTACCTTGATTTAGAAGGTGGCGTCGGCGCGGATGATGTAGATCTATCTGCCTTTGCCGGTAACAGTAAGATTTCGACCTTGCAAGGCAGTGATAGCATCAAGGGTGCACAGGGCATCAATATTATTGATGCGGGTGCGGGCGATGATTTTATCTATGTATCGGGTGAAACCAACGACATCATAGTGGGCGGTGAGGGTGAAGATACCCTGATTGCTGATATGAGCGGTAATACTGGTGCAGCACATAGCTTCGACCTTGATAACGACCAGCTAGAGACCGACCTTGCCACCATCAACCTACTCGGCATTGAGAGTGCTGAGCTTATCGGTTCCGATGACGATGATAGCTTCAATGCCACGGACTTTATCGGCCTTTCTGAAACTACCGATATCCAACTTGTAAACGGCTGGGCTGATCTAAGTGAATTCTCGTTACTGTTCACGCTAGATGATGACAGCGCCGTTCTAGAAATAGACACACAAGGAGCGCAAACCCTAGAAGAGCTGATTGCGCTGATTAATATTGCCGATGATCGTGAAACCGGAGCTATGTTTGCTTCGTTTGATCAAAGCTCGGCGCAACTTTCTATCTCGGGTATTTCTGCATTTAGCACTCTAGGCAGCGATACCTCTATCTTGAGCGTACTTGGCCTGGACGGTCAAAGCGTGTCGAACTCTTTGGTTACCGGCGTAAGCATGGGGCTGGTGGCATCTGTACAGCTTTCGACTCAGCGTGGTAATGGCGGTAGTGACACCTATCTTGGCTCTCAAGGGATCGATCTGTTTGAGATCGATGATGATGATGTCTCTGTAGATGGTAAGGGTGGCTATGACGCCGTAGTTGCCAGCACTACGGCTACCCACACTCAGGTTGATGTGGCAGATAGCAGTCTCACTTGGAAAGGAGACATGCAGACCGACAAGAGTGTCTCCCTAACCGACATTGAGCAAGCGCAGATCACCGCAACAACAGGGGCAACCCTAATCGATGCTTCAAGTGCGACTGTCGATGTGATTTTGGATGCTGCTGACACTAATGCTGAGCTGAAGGGCAGCAGTGGCATTAACGAGTACCGCATTAATGTGGCAGGTCGCACAGATACGGATATTGTAAATGTGACCGTGTCGGATTTGGCAACCAGCAGTGATGTAGTGTTCTACGGTGGTGGCGAGACCTTCAACATAGATAACTTCGATTACGCCACTATCACAGGTACTAACTACTCGTTTGTGACCGAGACTGGTGGTGACCTGACCATAGATAGTAACGTCTCTATTGTTGGGCAATCTATTAAGTTTGAAGCTGGCGGTACCATTACCGTTAAAAAGAACGTCAGCACCGACGATCCTGATACTGCAGGCAGTATCGGCTTTTATGCACGTCATATTGTGGTTGAAGATGGCGTGAGCATCTCTGCCAAAGGTCAGACTTTACAACAGAGCGGTGATATTGATCTGATTGCCTCTGACTCACGCAACAAGATCAAGGGCTTAGGCTTCTACAACTATGATAATGTGAGCGCAAGTATCACTATCGGGGCAGCGACTATTGAAGGTCGTGATATCAATATCATCGCCTTTGCTGAGACCAATCCTGATAGCCCAGTCAACTATGGTGGCGACTCGTTAGAGTCTGATGAGCTGAGCATTAAGGACTTTTAAGGCTGAGCTTGAAAACTTTGCGCTTTTCTTTGGTTATTCACGTTCTAAAGTCGATACCACTATTACTATCGATGAGAGTGCGGTGATCAAGGGTGATGATGTGGTCATCGAGTCTCGCTCTATCGCGCGTGTGAAATCTGAACCGCTGGCGATCCTATTCTCGGTAGCGATTGGTTCAATTCGCTCTGATGCCAATGTTGAGATGCACGGCACCGTGATCGCCGAAGGTGATGTGCTTATCTCCTCGAAAGTTGAGAACTATATGAAGGTGGCGGCTGAACCTTGGTATGGTTTCAAAGGCTTTGCCTTCAGCGTGGCTGTGGGCATTCTTGAGAGTGATTCAACCACACTTGTTTCAGATTCCGCGACCATCATTGGTGAAGGGGATCTGGAGGTATCAGCTTACACCTCAGACTTCACCTATGTGGGCGCCTTAAGTGATGCGGGTGACAAGGGTAAACTGGCTGCGAGTGTGGCGATACATATTGAACACGGCGATACAACAGCAACCTAGCGGGCGATGTCATTATTGCGGGTGATGTTGATGTAAACGCTGAGCAGAAACAGGGACGCGTTGATGGTGTGTGGGGCACTGAGGTTTCCGCCATTGTAGATCGCGTACCGAGCGTGTTGGATAACTTCAAAGATAAGTACAAACAAAAAGCGGCAGACAAACTTGCTTCGAAAGGTCTGCCTTCGTTTATCACCAAGCGTGTTGCGCCATCAGATCGTCTAAAACCAACCAAATTCACCCTAGGTATCGCATTTGGTTATGCCGACGATACCAACAATGCTAACGCCTATATTGGTCTTGCGGATAAGAGCAGTGATATCCAAGTTGGTGGCTCTTTGGATCAGAATGCTTCGGTTCAAAGCCGACAACTGACTAGCGTGACCTCAGTTTCGAGTACGGTTTCGCAGACCTCGCAACTGGCTGGCTCTACGGCACTAAGACTGAATTTAACCAAGTCCCGTTTGGTGGCGCAGTGTCCGTGATGGTTGCGGATATGGATAACAATGCCAATGCTTTGGTGCAAGGTAACACCAAGCTAGATGTATTAGATAAACTATCCATAGATTCTGAAACCGAAAATCTAACCGGACTTATCAGTCCAGATACTACTTTCAAATATGTAAAACCTGACTTTGTTCAGCCGGGTGACATTGATACTGATTACACGGTAAATCCAGGCGACCTAGTTGGCTTCCATTACAAAGACTACGACTGGAAGCAAACTGAAGCGCAGCAGCCTGATATCGGGATCTTGGGTGCTGTGTATAAATATGTAGGTGATGAGACAGAGACCCTGCGTCTTTCAGAAACAGATTTCAGCGACCCATTCAAATGGGAGCTATTGGGTGACAAGGTTACCAGTCTTCCGAGCCAGCTATTGGGCGGTGATAGTGACCTGTATCTTATCGACAATACAGTTAAGTCTGAAGCAGCTGGTGCTAAGGTTTCCATCGGTCTTAACTTTAGCTACCTAAACGTTACTCAAAATGCCAATGCCAAAGTGCTTGGCACGGTACAGGTGAATCAGAGAACCGCGCTTGAAAACACCTTCGATGAGGTAAGTGACAAAGAGTATCACGACATAGTCGATACCTTCTTGGGCGGTTTAGCTCCCGGCAGTCGTGATGTGTCGGTTACCTCAAATACGGTTAATCAACAGGTGGACTATGTTGGTCTACTTACTGCGACTAACTCAAATATCCCAATTCTTAAAACCATCTACGAGAAAGCAGGTCAGTCTGAGGCGCTAAATGGTGCTGGTGTGAGCGTGTATATCAACACGGTAACCCTTAACAGTAATGCCATTATCGAAGATGGTGCACTGGTGTACGCCGATGATCTAACTGTGGATGCAGACTCGAATGTATTTGCCATAAACCTAGGCTATTCAGCCGGTTACGGTAAAGGCACCCTAGGCCTATCTGGTCTATTTCTTAACAACATCGTAGATAGTAATACCAATGCTCGTATTGAGTCGGGTGTCGATTTAGATATTGGTACTCGCATTACCAATACTCCAGGAACCGAGCGCTTAACGGTAACTGCAGATAATCGCGTGGACATCATCACCATCGCAGGTGGCGGTGCATCCGGTGGTGCTATCGGTGTGGGTGCGTCTTCTATTGTGAACATCATCGATAAGGTGACCAAGGCAGAGATTGGTCTAAAGATGCCAATGCTCGCTCAGGTGATATCGATGTAAATGGTGATGTTAAGGTTAAAGCCAACAGTGATGGTTTTGTTATTGGTTCAGCGATCAGTGCAGCATGGGCGACGGGTAAGGTTGCGCCATCGGGCGGTGACACACCTAAAACAAACAACAGCGCGTACGGCATTTCTGTGTCGGGTGCGTTTATTTTTAATATTGCTGACCACACCACATCAGCGTCTATCTACAACCTAAATAGTCTAAACGCAGATGCAGTGACCCTAGATGCGGAAGACCGTTCAGGCGTGTATGCATTCCCAATCGCTTACTCAAGCTCCGAAGCTCAGAAGTTTGCTCTGGCAGCAGCGGGTATCGGTCTGCGTAATGACGTAGATGTAGATATCGATGCGGGTATCTCAGGTGTGAACAACCTAGACCTGAATAGCCTTTCAATTACTGCCCTTAACAATACCACTGTAGTAACAGCATCCGTATCCGCTGCACTTTCCGGTGTGGGTGATACGCCTTCTGGTTCGAATACTACCAGTATCGCATTGACTGGTAATGTATCGGTGAATAACGTCGATAACGACGTGGATGCCTTCCTATCGGATATCGGTACTGGCTCTATCACAGGCATGGACTCTGAGAGCTTTGCCGTAGATATCGAAGCTAAAGACACCTCTAAGATCTACGCAGTAGCCTAGGCGTTGCCTATGCAGGCAGCGGCACTGTGGGTGTCACCTACGCAGAGAACAATATTGAGAGTGATATCGATGCGGTTATCAGTAATGCAGATATCGATATCGCCACAGGTAAGGTTCGTCATCAAGCAAATAGTGATGCCAACATCCTTTCTGTCGCCATTGGTGCTGGGGTAAGTAAAGATACCTCGCCAAATTTTGACACTTCGGTTGGTCTCTCTGTAGCAGCAGCGGTGAGCTACAACAATGTGCGAATGAATACCCGCTCTAAGGTCATCGACAGCACTATTACACTGCCAAGCCATGACCTAGACACGGCTCGAATGGATGTTAAGGCTCATAACGAGAGCGATATTATCGCGGTAGTTGTGGCGCCATCTATCGGTCTGCAAAGTGGCAGCAACACCACAATTACCTTATCTGGTAGTGGCGCATCGGTTAGCAACGAGGTGTATGGGGATACCATTGCTCAGATCGATGGCAGCACTATCGACCAAGCAACAACGGTTAATGCCAAATCTGATGCTGAAAATGGCGTGTTTGTAAAAGCGGATGCGGACGGTGATATTTCGGCGACCGTGGTTTCAGCAAGCATAGCTTGGGCAGGTGCGACATCGGGTACAGGCGTGTCTGGTGGTATCGGTGTTTCTCTCGCAGAAAACTATATCGGCGATGACAACGGCACGGCTAATGCAATCAGCGCGATTATTACCGATTCAAGCATCGACATCAGTGGTGATGTGGACACCTATGCAGAGAGCAAGCAAGAGATCACCGCTAATGTGATTGCCGCCTCTGTGGCTATCGGTACTTCTACCGATGGCGTTGCTGTGGGTCTAAGCGGCGTTGGCTCTGACGCGAAAAACTCCATCATGATAGACACCACCTCGGGTATTACTGCGGTGGAAGCTAACCATGTGGTTAAGGCGGACAATATCTCGGTTGAGGCCAAGGATACAAGCTCAATCACCAGTGCGGTGGTGGGTGCATCTATTGCGGGTACCTTCTCTGCATCAAGCGGCTCAGTCGCCCTAAGTATTGGTGTGGCATTAGCAGAGAATGATATCGATAACGATACGGTAGCTCTGATTGATAACGTGGATATCGGTGCTTCTGATGATAGAGCAGGCGATATCAGCGTAATTGCAACGACTAATGCGACAATTACCGCAACCTCGGTGGCGACCTCGTTTGCCCTAGGTTGGGGTGCAGGTAGCATCACCGTAAGTGGCGCGGGCGCAAATGCGGTCAACTCAATTACGGGTGAGACCAAAGCCTCGATTGCCAACAGTCAAGCGTACAGCTCAGGCAACGTTACAGTTACAGCAACCAACACCTCTAAGGTGAACGCTGAGGTTGCGGCGGTTTCTATTGCCGGTGCGGGTGGTACCGACGGCGGTCTAGGCGTGTCAGTTGGTGGCGCTGAGACTAAAAACAATATTGGTACCTCAGGCAACCGTTTAGGCGTTACGGCGAGCGTGATTGATTCAGGTATCGACGCTACCGGTGATATCTCGGTTACCTCTACAGCCGACCTAGATATCGATGCGGGCGTTGGCGCTGGTTCTGCGGCTATTGCAGCGGCGGGTGGTGGCGTAGGTATTGCTGCTTCTGGTAGCGGTGCTGGTGGTTATAACGAGATCTACTCTAATGTTGATGCCTATATCGACAACAACTCAAATCAGACTATTAAAGGTTCTTCTCTAACCCTAAACGCACGTAATATCTCGGATATCGATGCGGATGTTGGCGCAGCGACAATAGCAGCAGGCTTTGGTAGTGGCGGCGCGGCGGCTATTACTGTTGGTGTGGCTCTGGCTCGAAACGATGTCGATAACAATACCCGCGCTTATGTTGCGGGAGCTGCTGTTGATCTTGGTAATACTGGTGCTCCCGGTGCAACTGGTGCGTTGGATATCGATGCCTCTACCGACAATACAATTAATTCGCTATCGGTAGCGGCTTCGCTTGGGGTTGCCTTTGGTAGCGGCGGCGGTATCGCGGTAAGTGGTGCTGGCGCAAACTCAATGAACAGTATCGGTGGCGATACCCTAGCGTATCTTGATGGTGCAGATGTAGTTAGCGCAGGTAACGTAAGTGTTGATGCAGAGAATATCTCAGACATCTCAGCCACGGTTGCTTCAGTATCGGTTTCTGGTGGGGGCGGTTCAGGTGGTGGTGTTGGGGTATCTATCGGTGCTTCAGTGTCTGAAATGAGATCGGCACCTCGGGTGATAACCTTCGAGTAGCCTCTTATATTCAAGATTCGACCGTTGAAGCTATGGGCGACCTTACCCTAACGGCTAACGGTCAAATGACCATCTTTGCAGGTGTGGGTGCAGGCGGTATGGCGGTTGCGGGTGGTGCCGGTGGCGGCCTAGCAGGCGCGGGCTCTGGCGTAGTAACCACCAACGATGTATACGCTCTGATTGAAAGCTATATCGACAACTCCGGTGATAGCAATGCCATTATCGACGCGGCGAGTATCTCCATCACAGCAACCAGTCAATCTACCATCGAGGCTGAACTAGGTTCTGCATCTCTTGGTATCGCAGGTGGCGCAGGTGGCGGTGGTACGCTAACCATTGGTCTATCTATTGCAGAAAACACCGTTGAGGTTGATACCTCGGCCTATATCAAGGGTGCTAACCAGGTTGATAGTGCTGGCGCAATTAGCGTATCGGCGACAGCAACTAATGATATCGATGCGACCTCGGTTGCGGCAACAGCCTCGTTTGCAGCAGGTGCTGGTGGCGGTGTTGCGATAAGTGGCGCAGGTGCTGAGGCTGTTAATAGCATTTCAGGTGTTACCCAGTCTTATATTGAAAACTCTCAAATCGATAGTGCAAGCAAGGTAGATATTACAGCTTCAGATACTTCAGATATCGATGCGACCGTAGTTGCAGTTGCGGCGTCTGGTGCAGGCGGCGCTGGCGGTGGTATCGGTGTGGCTATCGGTGCGGCCCTTGCTACCAATAATATTGGTACTAGTAGCAACCGTCAGGCGGTTCGCGCCTATGTTAAGAACAGCGGTATCACTTCAACTGGTGCCCTCAACCTAGATGCCGATGGCGACATGACCGTCTTCTCGGGCGTGGGTGCAGGCAGTGTGGCGGTTTCTGGTGGTGCAGGTGGTGGTTTGTCAGGCGCAGGTGCCGGTGTAAACACAACCAACAAGATCTATACAGATGTTGAAGCTTATATCGACAATAGTTCAGCTTCGAATAAGGTTATCGATACAGGTAGCCTTACGGTAGATGCGGACAATACCACATCGATCACCGCAGAAGCGGGCGCAGCATCTTTAGCCGCTGCGTTCGGTGCTGGCGGCGGTGCATCACTAAGTATTGGCGTGGCTTTGGCTCGCAATACTGTGGATGCTAATACCTTTGCCTATATCACCGATGTGGGTGAGCTAAACAGCGGAGACATCAGTGTTACCGCAACCACAGACAACACTATCAAGGCAACCTCGGTGGCTGCTTCCATAGCACCTCTGGCGGCGTTGGTGGCGGTGTATCCATCAGTGGTGCAGGTGCAGAGACCTCAAATTATATCTATGGCGAAACCCAAGCCTATATCGCCAACAGCACAGTGGGTGCTTCGAACGATAAAGTGGGCGCGGTTGATGTTAAAGCTGACAATACTTCGAAGATTGAAGCGACCGTGGCTGCAGTATCGGCTGCAGGCGCAGGTGGTGCCGGCGGTGGTATCGGTGTGTCTCTGGGTGGCTCGGTAGCGGTTAACGAAATTGGCGAAGATAGCGATCGCGTTGTGGTTAAGAGCTATATCGACAACAGCCAAGTACATGCTTCGGGTGCTCTGGAAGTAGATTCAACCTTGATATGACCATAGATGCGGGCGTCGGAGCAGGCAGTGCTGCCGTTGTGGCCGGGGCTGCGGGTATCGCTGTATCCGGCGCTGCGGTAAGGGTAGAAAACTATGCCTATGCAGATGTAGATAGTTATATCGAAGACAGCTCTCAAGTTACCGCCTCTGATATTTCAGTCACCTCTTCAAGCGAGTCGGATATCGACGCGACTGCAGCAACAGCAACCATGGCAGCGTCGTTTGCCGGTGGTGTATCTGTCTCTATTGGCGCGACACGCGTTATCAACACCGTGGACATCGACCTTAACAGTGATGTTCGCAACTCGACGCTGGATACCGCAGGTGACTTTACGCTAACTGCGAGCTCTACCGATGATGTTTACACCATGGGTGTTGCGACCTCAGTTTCACTAGGCCTTGGTTTCTCCGGCGCGGGTGTGTTCGTTGAAAGTGAGGTGATTGGTGATATCGGTGTCAGCATGGTGGACTCAGATATTGAGGCCGCAGGTGTCGGCACAGTTAAGGCCCTTGCGAGTGCGAAACAAAACTCTGAGGCCTATGGTATTTCAGGTGGCTTTATCTCTGCTGGTGTGGTGTTTGCCGACAGTGATACAGACGTAGATACATTCGTGACCATGTCTGCTACCGATTATGTGGGCGGCGACCTAACCATGGTGGCGAAAGCGACCGAGGATAACTACGTGCTAGCGGTTGCGGGTAGTGGTGGTGTGTTGGCTGGCGCAGGCGTGGCGGCTGAAACCAACTCTACTAGTATCACTAAGGTTTCCGTAGACGATGAATCTAGCATTACCTTGGGTGAAAACTCAGGCGATGGTGTGTTGGATGTGAAAGCAGAACACATTACTCGCTTTGATGCACGCGTTGTGGCGGCTTCAGGTGGCTTGTTGTCTGGTTCGGGCGCGGAGATCAATCACGACATCACTGCCGATGTGGACGTGATCTTGGGTGATGGCTCTAGCAACAGCGATTATCTAGAAATCAGTGCTTCTGACATCAATGTGGATGCCATTAACCGAGCGCAGAAAGACCAAGATGGTCGTATTGACGTTGTGGCTGTAGGTCTGGCAAGTGCAGCAGGTGCCGACAGTATTACCACCCTAGATATGGCGACCACCATAGATGTGGGTGATGATGCGGAGCTTACCTCATGGGGTCTAGGTGATACAGACGGTATCGCTCTTAATTCTCTAAATGATCTTGATATTACCGAGAAGGTGATTCTAAACGCTTCAGGTGCACTGGCGGGTACTGGCGCAACCATGAAGATCAAAGATGATGAGCTGCTGGCTAAGGTGCGAGTAGGTAAGAACGCTGTCTTGGTATCTGAAGGAGACATTCAGATTGCTGCTCGTGGTCAGGGTGAGGTTGTGGGTACCGTTGAGGCTGACTCAAGTGGTGCAATCTCCGTATCTGTAACCAATGCGAACGTCAATATCACGCCAGTGAATACCGTGCTTATCGACCAAGGTGCAGATCTTACAACCTATGGCGATATGAACATCTCGGCCGGTACCGATACCGACTTTAACCGAGACGATTATAAGATCCACTCTCTGATTGATAGCTTCTCAGATAGCGTGATCCCTATTGATGATGCGGGTGCATCTGCCACCCTGTCACAGACCAACAATATTACCGTCGCTTCCGGGGCGCACGTTAAGACTGCGCGTCAAATGAACCTGCATGCTGAACGCTTCGGCTTTGCTGATATGGATGCGCAAACTAAGACAGTAAACTGGGCATCGGCGCTAGGTGGCACCGCTGAACTTGGCGGTGACGTGACTATCGGCACCACAGGTACGGTGAGCAATGCCGGTACCCTAGAAACGGGTATCCGTCGCAATCAATCTATCGAGTTTGTTAGTCTCAATGACGACGGTAGTGTGGATGAGGTGAACAAGACCGACGGTATTAGCTTCTCTACCTCTATTGAGGCGCTTAGCTCAAGCCTGTTCGATGACCTAGAGTTTGCCGAAGAGCAACTTTCTATCTTTAACGACGGTAAGTCTTCAGATTCCGAGATTGAGGCTTTTTATAAGTCAGAAATTAATCGTTTGCGTGAATTGATGGTTGAAAAAGGCCTGATGGATGTGGATGGAGATGGCGAGTATTACGCTATCACCCTGAACATTCCGGTTATTACCATTAACGACATTCATGCAGAGGCCGGTCGTATCGATATCCGCTCTGGTGATTATGAAGATACGGGTACGGTACTTTCTCCTGGTGATGCGTCAGTAACCATCTTGAACCACACCTTGGCATCACTGGTAGTGAATGACATTACCATTCCGCAAGAGAATGGTGGCGTATTCCTAAATGGTGAGCGTCAAGATGTGGGCAGTGAGAATGACCCTGTTATCTCTATCGTCAATGACGTAGACCTTGACCTTGCTCTGATTGAGCTAAACAACCGGGTAGATACTGCAGATAACAACTCTGTTCTTACCTGGCCTTCCATAACCCTGAACGGCGATGTTGCTAACCGAAGCGGTAAGCTTGAGCTTAAGAGTTTGAGCGGTGAGGCTCAAGCACCTAGGTAAGGGTGATATCAACATCTATGGTGACATCGATGTGAAAGATCAGGTGGTGATGACAGGCGGCTCGACCGTGATCAGTTTGCCGCCAGGTTCGACTTATTCCGTTGATGGTTCTGAGTATGCAAAATGGAATGCCGAGATTGGTAACAATGGTTTAGAGCAGGCGAATGCACTCGAGATCTTCAATCTGGTTAATCGTCAGATTACAGGTCCTAGCATTTACGCGGACAATATCTCGATCACTGCTGAATACATCAACATCAACGGTAAGATCCAAAGTGGTAAAGAGAGCTTCACCCTAAACATCACCCAAGATATGGAAGATACCATAGACGAGCTTCGTGCTAACGGTGCGACCGGTCTTGTACGTCTGGATGTGGGCAGTGAAGACTTCTCAGTATTTTATGATGCGACCAATGACCAGATCGTGGTTGGCGATATGCGCGTGAGCGGCGGCTATATCGAGCTTGAGGGTCATATCCTTAACACCAACACCAATTCAGAGATTGAACTTCTTGGTCTACGCCGAGATTGATGTGATTAACAACACCGACCTTGACGTGAAGATCATGGGTCTGGATGCCTCGCAGCGCGGTAAAGGTACTCTGATTATTCGCGACAAGGCGAAAGGCAGCTCAGATAACCCAGTAGAGACTATCTATACCAAGGATGCGAATGGCGTGACTGTCACCACCAATGGTGTGTCGACAACTGGCTCCGATGATATGACCTATGACCCAAGAGAGGGCTGGCGTTATTCTTGGACCATGGGTCAAGAGACCTTTGAGCGTCGCTATACCACAGAGGGTACTTCGTCTTGGCTAGGTATTGATGCCTTTGCTAAAGACCCGAAAGATGTGTCGTTCAATGGTGAACCAGAGGTTGTGGGAGATCCAACTCTTCGTGGTGAAGGTGCTTATTTTGAGTTCGATGAAGGCGGTGAAACCTATATCTTTAGCGAACTCGATGATCCTATCGTTCTAGATAACGAGACCTCTCTGGTTCGTAAATGGACCGAGAGTACCTGGTGGGGTAAGAAAACTTACTACGCCAAGTTTGTAGAAGAGAGCAAGGTTCGCTACGAATCTACCCACTCTATCCGCGCCGATTACGGCGTAGCTATTACCTTCACTGGCCTTGAAGCAGGCTCTATTGATATCACCTCGGAAAACGGTGGTAGCGTGATTGTTCAAGGTGCCATCAGTAATACCGAAGGTACCACTACCATTTCTACAGATGCGGATATCATTACCAAGTCGACAGGTACTGTAGGCGGTATGGATATCGTTCTAGATGCTAAGCGCATCGGTGGTGAGGTGCAGACTAATGTAGATGGCAGTATTGAGGCTGCTAGCAACGCACTGCGTGTGAATCTAACCAACAATGGCGGTGGCGGCATTACCGCTAGCACTAACGGCGGTCGTATCAACATTGTTGAGACAGACGGCCCGCTAGTGGTGAAAAACATTACCTCGGCAACCAGTCGTCAGCTTAGCAATGACACTGGTGGCAAGGTTTATCTATCAGCGGTGGGTGGTGTTGAAGCTGAGTCTGGTACTGCAGGCGTTGTGCGTGGCGGTCAGATCTACATTAACTCTGAAGCGCATGTAGGTAGCAATTCACAAGCACTGGCTATCGACAGTGGCGTGAAGAATACCGATTCAGTGACCGTATTGGCGGTTAACGATATCTACCTAAGCGAAACCGATGGTGATTTCCTTGCGAAAGAGATCACCTCGACTTCTGGCGATGTGACCATCTCTGTTTCGAAAGGCTCGCTCATTGATGCCAATAACTCAACGGCTCGAGATCAACGTACCTATGAGGACCTAAGCACAGGCCTTTGGGAGAACCTTGGCCTGATCGGCGACAGTGATGCAGCCAACGCTAAGATTCAGAACGTTATCGATGCCTATGTGAGTGCTCGTGAGATGGAGTACAGCACTTACTGGAACATCCGTAATGGTCAATTTGATGGCACCTACATTGCTGATGAAGAAGTGGGGCTATCGGTAGATGAAGAGGCGTACTACCGTGAGGTATACGAGACTATCGGCACTGAAGATGGCCTTGCTGGTAGTGATCTAGATACCTTTGTTGATGATGCTATTCAGACACTAGTGAATAAACGTACTGCGGAGTATCACGCGTTGCATGCCACCTATGGCGGCGAGGCTTATGATGACGAATATGAATATGTCTTGAGTCAGGATGAGACAGATAGCCTAACTGCGAGTGTACATGTTTGGACCGAAGATGAGCTTACCAACCTTATTAGCGGAAGTTTGCTAAAACCTATCACTAACACCCAAGCAACCATAGAGGAAGCGAACATCTCAGCCGGCGGTGATATCACTATCGTTACGCAAGATGATATCGGTAGCGCAGTGGGTTCAGTTGAAATAGACCTAGATGGTGACTACTCAGACGATGAACGTGTACAGCTTGCTGCTGCTGAACGTAACGATGTTTACTTCTTGTTTACTGAGCGCACTCAAAACGTGGTTGTGGATGTGGTTGAGTCAGACAGTGGCGACCAATTAGTTCGTTCATCAGGCAACTGGGTAAGTGATGGCTTTGTGGCTGGTATGCAAATCCGAATTGCCGGCGACAGTGCTAACGCAAATGACGAAGGCAGTTTCTATGAGATTGCTTCGGTTACCTCAGACACCATTACTCTGACCTCAACGGGACTGTCTGTCGAATTTGCGGTAACCATGGATGTGGCGGCTATCAGCAGCACGCCTAACCTAACGACCTTGGTTAATACCGATGGTGATACTTGGGCGAGCTTAGGCCTGGCGCAAGATGGCTTTGTATCCTTGGGCAGCGAGGTGTATCAAATCAGTCGCGTTGCTGGTCTTGTTGTAGACCTTGAAGAGGTTGACCCTAGTATTGCAAGCGATGTAACTGCACTGGACTCTAACGACTATCGCACAGCGAGTGTGACTAAAGTGGTTATCGACCAGCGTGAAGATATCGATGTGCTTGTTACTGGCTCTATTAGCGCAACGGCTACAGGTAATGTGTATCTTGGTTCTGAACAATCGATGCAGATTGATTCAGTCTCTGGCGATAACGTGCGCATCAAGTCGAAGCAGGATCTAACGGATGGCACAGGAAACGGTGCTTCGGTATCGGCGGGTTCTACCTTGATCCTTGAGGCAGGCTCGGGCGCAATCGGCAGCGAAAGCAACCGCTTCAACATTGATCTAGCAACGGATGCAACCCTAACTGCACGTGCAGAGAGTGATATCTTTATTACCGAGATTAACTCTGCCATCAATGTTGCGACCATCTTCTCGAGTGGTGGAGTCGTTGATCTACTGGCGCTGAACGGTTCGATTGTCGATAGCTTTGATCACGACTATGAGAACATCCGTGCCGTTGATGTGGTGCTAACCGCAAACTCAGGCGGCATAGGTGCTATCGGTAACTTACTAGATATTAATCTAACTGGTGGTCTGCTAACCGTTAATGCTCAAAATGATATTCGAGTAAACGAAACTGAAGGTAACCTTGATGTCGACCATGTGGAATCGGCGCAAGGTGATGTTGAGCTTGCAGCGCATCTAGCTATTCTTGATGGCGTTGCTGACGACCCGAGTGAGCTTGCCGATATTGTGGGTGCTAGCATCTCGTTGACCTCACGCTTGGATACCGTAGGTCAGGTGGGTAATGATATCGAGGTAGATTCTGGTTCAACCGAGGGTGAGAATCTCACCGTATCTAGCTTCAACAATACTCACCTTACCGAAACCCTTGGTGACTTGTATCTAAATACAGTTCAAACGGGTGCTGCGGCAATTGCCTTTATTGCAGCCCCTGCAGGTCGAATCCTGAATGATAGCTCCAGTGGCAACAACATCATCTCGGGTAAGACTTATCTGTTTGCTTCTCTAGATATCGGTACTAGCGACAAAGCGCTGGCTACTCAGGTAGGCGATATCCAAGGTCAATCGACCACAGGTAGCACCTATATCCTAAACACAGGCGCACTAAATGTGGGTGGCGTGGTTGATGGCATCACTAGTGGCTTCGAGGCTGGTGGTGAAATTAACATGACCACACAAAGCCCAATGACTGTGGTTCAGAGCCTAACAGCAAATGGCAATATCAATCTTAAGTCGAAAGATGATTCGGCTAACGATGACATCACTATAGTGTCGGGAGTTACTCTAGAAACTAAAGCTAGTATCAATATCAATTCTGGTGATGGCTTCACTCTAGAGTCTGGCGCAACGCTAGATGCGGATAAAGACGTTAATATCCAAATCGATTCTGGTCAGATTGGTGACCGAGACGCAGTGGGTGCAACCTAGATATCCAAGGCAGTATTGTAGCTGGCGATGATATCAACCTAACCGGCAATACCGATGATGACAGCTTTGTACTGCAAGGCTCTTTAGATGCAACCAACATCAATATTGATGCAGGTGAGGGCAACGATCAGCTACTTATCGATGCACAGAGCCTAATCGGTGATACCTATGTGAGCATGGGTGCTGGCGATGATGAGATCACTGTGAATCAACTGCACACCCGAGCAGATAAGCTAGTGCTTGATGGTGAAAGTGGCACGGATAGCTACATCATCAGTCGTACCGGTAGCGATGCCGATTACATTATCGATATTGAAGACTCAGGTGCAGGCAATGACGGCGCCGATGTGGTTAGCCTAAATGGCCTAGCAAGCGATGATACCTTCCTGATCCGCGCCAACTTCGTAGCGGCACTGCATGATGATGGCAATGGTGGCTATGGTAATACCGTTGAGCGTATTAACTACGATGGCAACATCAATGCACGCTTTATCATCAATGGTCTAGAGGGCGAAGATAGCTTCTACAGTGATGATACCGGCACCATCTTTACCCTAGATGGCGGTGCAGACAATGATACCTTCCAAGTAGGTCAGCTGTTTGGTAGTGATCGTGTCGGTCCATTTGTAGCCGATGGCGATGAAATCGAGACTACAGAAACCACATTAGGCTTCTTGAGTAACGGTAACAGCCTGCCAATGGTTATCTACGGTGGTGATGGTGAAGACAGCATTAAGGTTTACTCGAACAAAGCGGTGACCAAGCTTTATGGTGAAGCAGGTGACGATAGCTTTGTGGTTCGTGCCTTCTTACTTGCTGATAGTGGCCTAACCAACAACAGCGTAGATGTGGAGCTGTTTGGTGGTGAAGGTGCCGATACTATCGAATACAGCATCAATGCAGCCCTTAAGATCGACGGCGGTGCAGGTAGCGATAAGGTAGTAGTTCTTGGTACCGAGGGCGACGATAACTTCATGATCACCGAAGACGGCATCTTTGGTGCAGGTCTAAATATCGGTTATCAAGGCATCGAGTTTGCTGAAGTTGACGGCCTTGAGGGTGACGATACCTTCTATGTACTGAGCACTAACGCAGATGTAGAAACTACCATTATCGGCGGTCTGGGCGCTGATGTATTTAACGTTGCTAGCGACGTGACCAAGCCTATCGTTTCTTACTCTGTTGAAGGTCGGAGCAGCTTCATCAACCACAGTGTATTCAGTGATGATGAAGCATATAACGGCATCTTCGTTGACGGTGTTTCTCTGAATGTGGCTAGCCAAGAGAACGGCGCGGTGGCTATCGATACGCAATCGCTAACGGTTGACGAAGATGGCATGACAGATAGCTATGAATTGTCTCTAAGCGTTGATGAGCCAAACGTGGCGACTGTGGCTTACGTGACAGTTTCGGCAGCGCGCGCTTCAAGTAGCGATAAAGACAATACTAATGGTCAGGCAGCCAGCATTCTGGTTTCCACCGATAACATCAACTTCTATGAGTCACTGGTAGTGACCTATGAAACCGGTTCTAACTGGCAAGACATCACACAGATCTATGTGAAGGCTATCGATGATAGCGCTATGGAAGGTGTGCGTGACTATGTAATCAGCCACAGCGTGAGCAGTGACAACCCTGACTTTGATGGTCTGGATATCGCAAACGTTGAGGTGAACGTATTTGATAATGACCAAGCGGACATTATCGTGCTTCCTCAAGGTGGCGATCAGCTTACCGAAGGCGGCGTTAGCGCTACATTCGATGTACGACTTGCGACACAGCCAGCGGTAGGTGAAACCGTTACTGTTTCCATTGCAGAGATGCTAGGTACTGGCGGTTCAGCGCAACTAGAGTTCAGCACTGACGAGCTGACCTTTGACCATACTAACTGGGATCAGGTTAAGAGCTTTAGTGTAAACGCGCTGGATGACCTAGATGTAGAAAATCTATATCAAGGTAGCGTTAAGCTAACCGCGAGCAGTGATGTCGATGATTCTGATTACAACCAAGTGGATGATGCAGAGCAGATCCTATTTGTAACTGACAACGACAGCGGCGCGGTTATCGTAACTCAAACTGATGGCTCGACCTAGTGAGTCAGGCTCAGGATGACGACTACAGCCTAGTGCTAAGCAAAGCGCCTACGGCTCCGGTAACTGTGAATCTATTGAACGATGGTCAGACGCTGTTTAGCAGTGAGGATCCACGCTTCAATGCCGATGACAATACGGTGACCTTTGATTCTACCAACTGGGATCAACCTATCACCATCACTCTATCTGTGAATGAGGATTATCAAGAGCAAGAGGCTCAACCGGTTCAAAATCCACCACTTCAACCACATACTCTAACTGGTATTCAAGGCAAGCTGATCATTGAAGGCGGTGTACCTCAAGGTAAGGCGCGTGCATTGAGCGTTGCAGTAATGCTTCCAAGTGAAAGCGATACTGAGCTTCCAGTTAAAAATATTGAAGTGAGTGAGGTTCTTCAGACTGACGTCCTAAACGTGTTTAACGATGGCAGTCAGGAGAACGACAGCGGCGTACTTAGCGATACCAGTCTAACAGGTCTTGGTATGGGCGAGGGCATCGAATACAAAGACCTAGAGGTGGTTGAGCTATTCCTAGGCCAGGGTGATGACAATGTCGTGGTAACCGATACCGCCGCAGATGTGATTACCGTGGTACATGGCGGTGGTGGTAGCGATACCCTAAGCGTGACCGGCAGTGATGCCGATGGCGTGCTTATCCTGTTCGGTGATACCGGCCAAAACGGCTTTGCTTACAACGCAACCTCAGATGAGAAAACCGACAAGGCTCGCGAGTTTAACAACCCGGGCAATGACATCATCAATGCCTCTGGAGCAGGCGGCTCGGTAACCATCTTCGGCGGTCAAGGTAATGATGTGATTACTGGTAGTGAATATGGTGATCATATTGCGGGTGGTTCTGGTAATGACTTTATTGCTGGCCTAGGTGGTGATGACCATATCTATGGTGACGCTGGCTTTAATGTGGACATAAGCACGCGTCTGGATTTGAGCACTCAGATCCTGACCGTGGTAAACATCGCAGATGCAGTGAACGACAATCTAGAAACCTCAGACCCTCTAACTGTTGGCAGCGACACTATCAATGCTGGAATTGGCGATGACATCGTGATTGCAGATAAGGGTGTGATTAACCAACTAGACGGTGTTAACCGTATCCTTTCTACCTCACTAAGTGATGTAACCGAGGTGAGCAACGTCGGCTTTACCAATGGCGGTGGTGACACCATCACGGGTAGCACCGGTAACGATATCCTGCTTGGTGGCCAAGCATCGGATTCTATCTATGGTGGTAATGGTCCTGAGGGTGCGGATATCGCAGGTAATGATAGCGATATCATCCTTGGCGACATGGGTAATATCCTGATTGATACAGGTGTGGTTACCTTGATTGCTACCTCTGATACAAACACTGGCAATAACGACGTAATCCATGGCGATGAAGGCGACGACATCATCTTAGCGGGCGCAGGTGGCGACTATGTTGAATCTGGTTCAGGTAATGATTGGGTGCTAGGTGACTTTGGTGAAGTAGACCTAAGAAATAACGCTATTGCACTGAAAACAGAGCAAGGCAATAGCAATGCCTCTGGCAATGATGAGATTCACCTTGGCTCTGGTAACGATAGTGCGTTGGGTGGCCTTGGTAGTGACACCATTACCTCTGATTCAGGCAACACACATGTTATTGCCGACAATGGCGAGCTTAACTACTCAGGTGCTTGGAACGACAGTGCTGTACTTGTCAGCGCACTGACTAACGATATCAACCTTGGCGGTGATGATGATGTCACCCTTGGTTAGGTGACAATATTGTCATTGCGGGCTTTGGTTCCGATGAGATTACCACCAATGATGGCAATGACTCCGTCATCGGTGATAACGGTCAGATTGACCTTGTAGATGGCGTTATGCGCACCATGAAAAGCACAGATGCGGATCGCTCTACTGCAGCGGCAGATACCATCAGTCTTGGTGCGGGCTCAGACCGCGTGATTGCGGGTCTGGATACCTTTACCGAGGAGCTTACTGAAACCGTTAATGGCATAGAGCTGATTACCACTATCGAGAATGACGAGGTTACCTCAGATTCAGGTAACACCCATGTTATCTCAGATAATGGTGTACTGACCTACAACGCCAATGGCATCTTGGTTAACGCTATTTCAACCGAAACCGATCGAGGCGGTGATGACGAGGTTACCCTAGGTGAGGGTGACAATGTGGTTATCGCAGGTTTCGGTGCAGATACCGTAATCACAGCGGTGGTAGCGATATCATCATGGGTGATAACGGTGAGTTTAACTTCGATGATCAAGGCGTATTCGTTAAGGCTGAGTCCACCGCTGTTGACCAAGGTGGCAATGACACCATCAATGCTGGGAACGGCGATAATCGCATTATCGCAGGCTTTGGCTCTGACGAGGTGACTACAGGTTCTGGCAGTGATGTGGTTATCGGTGACAACGGTCAGGTTGACCTAATCGATGGCGTAGTTCGCGTAATCCAAAGCACGGATACCGAGAATGTAACCGCGGGTAGCGACACTATCAAGGTGGGCAGTGGCTTTGACCGCGTGATTGCAGGTCTTGATAGCGACATCGTGACGTCGGATTCTGGCAACAGTCATGTTATAGCGACAATGGCGTACTGACTTACAACGCAAACGGCATTCTGACTAATGCTAAGTCCAATGAAACTGACCTTGGTGGTAACGATGCAGTGACCCTAGGTGAGGGTGACAACGTGGTTATCGCAGGTATGGGTTCGGATACCGTTAACACTGCGAACGGTGAGGACATTATTGTCAGTGACAATGGTGAGATCAGCTTCGATGCCAATGGCGTATTGATGCAGGTGAAATCGACCTCACTAGAGCTTGGTGGTAATGACGTTGTCGACGCAGGCAATGGCGACAACATCGTAGTTGCGGGCTTTGGTAGCGATGAAGTGACTACAGGAACTGATAACGATGTCATTATCGGTGACAACGGTCAGATTGACCTTGTGAGTGGTGTGATTCGCTCGATGCAAAGCACCGATGGCGTGGATGCCACAGCGGACAGCGATACCATCAAGTCGAGTACTGGCTTTGACCGTATCATCGCAGGTCTAGATAGTGACATTGTGATGTCTGACTCAGGCAGCAGCCATGTGATTGCGGATAACGGTATCCTTAACTACAACGCTCAAGGCGTGTTGGTCCGTGCTCGCACTGCGGAGAAAACCTAGGTGGTGATGATGAGGTGACTCTAGGTAGTGGTGATAACCTAGTGCTAGGTGGTATGGGTAACGACACTATTACTACCTTCACCGGCGATGACGTTGTAGTAGGTGATAATGGTGAGGTTGTAGTCAGCAATGGCGTTGTGCGCCTTATCCAGAGCAGCGATGCTGATGAGAGCACCACAGGCGACGATACTATTAAGGTGGGTACTGGATCTGACCGAGTAATTGCGGGTCTAGGTGATGACAGCGTGATGTCTGACTCGGGTGACAGCCATGTACTGGCAGATAACGGCTTCCTATCTTACAACGCCGATGGTCATCTGATTCTGGCAAGAACCACTCAAGAGACCCTTGGTGGTGACGACGAGGTCACCCTTGGAGAGGGTGACAATACAGTTATCGGTGGCAAGGGCAATGATGTCATTACTACCGCTAACGGTATGGACCACATCATAGGCGATAACGGTCAAATCCAGTATGACAGCAACGGCATTCTGGTTCAGGCTAAGACTACGACCTTTGATCAAGCGGCTCGGATACTATCAATGCTGCCAACGGTGAGAACCTGGTGCTAGGTGGTAACTCGGGTGACCAAATCACTACTGGCGATGATAAAGATATCGTTATCGGTGATAACGGTGAGGTGGACTACGTTGACGGCGTACGCCGCTTGATCACTAGCACAGATACTGAAAACGGCACTGGTGGTGACGATGTTATCAACCTAGGCGCTGGTCAAGACCATGCTATTGCCGGTGTGGGCAATGATGAGGTTCGTAACGCATCGGATGAGAGCATCATTATTGGTGATGATGGCTTTATCAGTAACGATGCGGAAGGCCGTTATATAGAGGTCTCTACAGGTAATACCGAAATCGGTGGTGATGACCTATTAATCGGTGGTAGCGACAGAGACATCATCTTCGGCGGTTATGGCAGCGATGAAATCTACGGTGGTGCGGGTCACGACATACTGGGTGGCGATGGTTCACTCGTTACGCGTGATGCGGACGGTACCATAGTGTTTGAGGCTATCGATCTGTTCACAGGTGGCAGTGACACCCTTGATGGTGGTGCGGGTGAAGACAGAATGCAGGGCCATTATGGTAATGACTTCTTCTTCGCCAACTTCAGTGAAGACGTATTAGTGGGCGAGTACGGTCGCTTTACCTTTGTTGAGATTGACGATGAGATTGTGCCTGAGTCGATCATCTCTCTGGCAAACGGTGAGCTTGACCTTATCCGAGTACTGCAAACTGGCTTGTTCAGTGGCTATGCAGACCAGGTTTATCAAGAGTCTGCGTATCGTGAAGTGGGTCGTGAGCGCGCAGAGGATGAAGCTGAGGCAGAGGTTGAGTTTACTGAAGAAGCCGAGCTCGCCTTTATTGAGCTTGGTGGCATCATGACCTCAACTGGCGCAGGCGGTGCATCAGCACCATCGGCTCCAACTGCCAATACCGCGTCTCAAGCGCCAGCTCCAGAGAAAGAGCCTGAGGTTGTACCGCAAGAAGCCACAGAGCCAGCAGCGGAAGATGCTGCTCCTGTAGAAGCTGCACCTGAAGCAGAAGCGCAGGCAGAGTCTGAGCAAGTAGAAGAGCAGTCTCAGGAGCTTGTAGCCGAGGCTGAATCTGGTATCAACTTAGACGCTGCGATAGCTAGCGTTGCAGGTGCGGCAAGCTGGATGGTGATGCGCGCCGATACTAAAGGCAGAGGAGCAAGAAAGAACTAGCTTGATTGTTGTAACTTTAAGAGGGGCTGTGGGTAAACCTCAGCTCCTCTATAGCCAAGCTAGACACATTAGAAATCCAAGACTAAGTTTATCAATAGGTTGCGCTAAAGCGCACTCGCTTCACCGCTATTGAGCGAAGAGCATAGACCATAGGGAAGATGGTCAGGTATTTGTGCCAACAAGGATGTAGTTATGACCCAACAAAGCTCAATTGCGCCTCTCGAGACGCAGGCCGAGCACGCTCAATTCCAAGATGATTACTATCAGGCTTGGCTATCGAAACATAAAACCTTGATACCCGGATTGCAGGCGGCCGTCCTGCATCTGCCTATTAAGACTGAGCTAGTTCCTATCGCTAGCTTTAAGCCTGAGCACACCAACTTTCCTGAGCTCAATCAACTGATAACAGACAATAGACAAGCGACCGCTCCTATGGTGACGCGCTTAGCCGCTATCTCTCCTAATGGCGAGGCCTTTGGCCTGTTATACCCAGTTTTAGATACCCAAAATCAACTGATAGCCTTTGCCGCCTTCGCTATTCAGGTAAGCTCCCAAGAACAGCTTACACAGGCCCTAACGCTTCTGCAGTGGAGCGCTGCCGGCATTGAGGTTGCAGAGCAACAATTGAGAGCAGATAAGCTCGCTCGTGAGCAGGAATCCTATGCTCAGCGAGTTGAGATACTGGCTCGGGTGCTGTCTGAATCTAGCTATGGAGCATCGGCAGTACGCATGGTGACGGAACTGGCAGTGCTACTAAATTGTGACCGAGTCAGTCTAGGTGAGTATCAGAAGAAACGCTCGCGACTAAAACATCTCTCCCATAGTGCTCAGTTCGGTAAGAAGATGAACCATGTTCGTTTGATAGAGCGGGTCATGGATGAGTGTATCGATCAGGGTAAGATAGTCCGTTTCCCAGATAGTGACGCAGAGAGCGAAGCGATTATTCAAGCCCATGGCAACCTGTCCAGTAGCCAAGGGGATATTGGACTCATTTCTATTCCTCTTTATCTGCGTGGCGAGATTTATGGCGCTCTAGTGGTTGAAGGTAAGCCTGATCAGGAGTGGAGCATTGAAGATGCCGAGCTTTGCCAGAGTATCGCTAGCCTTATTTTACCTACCCTAGACGATAAGCGAATCAATGATAGAAGCTGGTATAAAAAAGGGTGGGACGGCCTGACAACCCAGCTAGGTCGGCTTTTTGGACCAAGATACCTAGGACGAAAGCTAATCCTGATAGGTTTGCTTGTTTTAGGCTACCTGCTCGCTACGACCATGGGTGAGTACAAGCTCTCAGCCAATGCCACCATTGAGAGTGGCGTACAAAGGGCGATAGTCGCCCCCTTCGATGGCTATATCAATCAAGCACTGGTTCGTGCCGGTGACAAGGTAACGCAAGGTGAAGACCTAGTGTTGATGGATGATAGGGACCTGCGCCTTGAAAGGCTAAAGTGGCTCAGCGAAGAGAGTAAGTTGGTACGCCAGCGACTAGAGGCTTGGCAGTGAGGGACAGAGCAAAACTTAATATTCTCAATGCTCAAGAGAAGCAGGTAGCTGCGCAACTCTCCCTGGTGGAAAGCCAAATCGAACGAGGCAAATTGATCTCTCCTTATGATGGCTTGATTGTCAGTGGTGACCTCAGTCAAAGATTGGGTAGCGCAGTGACCAAAGGCGATGTGCTGTTAGAGGTTGCTCCCTTGAACAGCTATCGTATTAAGCTGCAGGTGCAAGAGAGCCGTATTTCTGATCTTTCTCTTGGTCAAACTGGCACCCTGTATCTTTCGGCATTGCCAGAAACAGGTTTCGAGTTCGAGGTCACTAAGATCACCCCAGTGACCGAAGCGCGAGACGGCTCGAGCTACTTTATAGTGGAAGGCGAATTTAGTACCTCAGACTCAGAGAGTCAGCTGTTCGACCAGCTTCAGCCGGTATGGAAGGGGTAGGCAAGGTCTATATAGATGAAAGGTTACTGTTTCACATCTGGACTCGCGACCTGACAGAGTGGCTTCGACTGCAGGCGTGGTCTTGGTGGGGGTAACTAGATGTCTCAGACCCTATTTAGCCCTTCTTGGTATAAGGTATCCGACCTAAAGGTTCGTGTACGTAAGCATGCCGACATACATAGGCATGTGTACAGAGACAAGGTGTGGTATGTATTGCAGGACCATGTTACCGGACAGTTCCAGCGCTTTACTCCGCAGGCCTATCAGCTTATTGGGCTGATGAACGGTGAACGAACCCTACAACAGATCTGGGATATCGCCTGTAAGGAGCTAAAAGAGGACCTGCCAAGCCAGGACGAGGTGATTAATCTTGTTGGTCAGCTCAACAAAGCCAATGTGGTTCAAACCAATGTCTTGCCCAGCATTAAGCATCTTCATAGGCGCAGTGAAACCGAGCAGCGTAAGAAGATACTGCAACAGCTAAAATCACCTTTAAGTGTTCGAATTCCCCTTGTGGATCCTGAGCGCTTCCTTTCTGCAACCAGCGGGGTTGCTAGAGTTATCTTCTCTAAGCTCGGTGCCCTGTGTTGGCTGCTAGTGGTAGCGCTGGGCATACTGTTTGCTACCTTGCACTGGACGGCACTCACCAATAATCTCAGCGATCAGGTTCTCGGGGTAGAGAACCTATTTTTGATGGCTCTGGTTTATCCTGTGATAAAACTTGCCCATGAACTGGGGCATGGATGGGCAGTAAAACGCTGGGGAGGCGAGGTGCATGAGATTGGGATTATGCTACTCATCTTTATTCCAGTGCCTTATGTGGATGCTTCGGCTGCCACCTCCTTTAGCAATAAATATCAGCGCATGATAGTGGGAGCTATCGGGGTATTGGCCGAGCTGTTTATGCGGCGCTCGCCATGATAGTTTGGGTGCTGGTAGAGCCGGGTATCGTTCGGGCCTTAGCCTATAACGTAATGCTTATCGGTGGTATTTCGACCTTACTATTTAACGGTAACCCCTTACTAAGATTTGATGCTTACTATGTGTTGGCAGATTTTCTTGAAATACCAAACCTTGCAGCGCGAGGAAATGCTCAGGTTGGCTATCTGGTTAAGCGTTACCTATTTCGAATCTCTCAGGTCAGGACCAACGCCCACAGCGCATCAGAGTCGTTTTGGTTGGTTGTATATGCGGTAGCATCCTATATCTACCGCCTGTTTGTGATGGTAGCGATATCCCTGTTCGTCGCCAGCAAATATTTCATTATCGGTATCATTCTCGCTATCTGGTCTGTGATGACGAGCCTAGTGGTGCCTGTTGTTAAAGTAGTGGCAAAGCAAGGCAAGACCCTCTTATGCGCAAGAAATCAGTAGCTATCTATCTAGGATCATCACTTCTCATTGCAGGCATTGCCTTTGTACTCTTTTATCTGCCACTTCCTTATAAAACCTATGCTCAAGGGGTAATCTATGTCCCACAAGAGGCGTATATTCGTGCCCAGACCGAAGGCTTTGTAGATAAGGTTTATATAGAAAACGATACAGAGATTGGTGTGGGTGACACCATTCTTGAGCTCGATTCACCGGGGCTTGAATCCAGAGCGGAAGTGCTAAGGGCTCAACTGGACGAGGCAAGGTTTCGCTACGAAGCCAGTGTTAATAATCGCACTGAGTCTGACATCTTGCTGCAAGAGTATCGCTATCTGGAGCAAGAGTATTGGGACGTGACTAACCGCCTATCTAACCTCATCATTAAGAGCCCAGCATCCGGCAACTTTGTGTTTGCGTATCGTAATTCAGAGCAGGGGCGCTTTTACAATCGAGGGGAAATCATCGGTTTCTTGGTAGATTTTGAGACGTTGCCACTGGCCGCGATGATCTCCGAAGATGACATCGATAGGGTAAGAAGCGAAACCCATGCCGTTACCCTTAAACTCGCCTCCCAGCCCAATAAAGAGTATCCGAGTAAGATATTGCGTCAGGTCCCCTCATCCACACGCACCTTGCCTAGTTATGTGCTTAGCACCGAAGGGGGCGGCCTGATTGCCTTAGACCCTAATCGAACCACAGACTTGGAAAGTTATAACAGCTACTTTCGGGTAGAGCTCGACAGCAAGGCCGCACCTCTGGATAGATTCGATGAAAGGGTTCATGTTCTATTTGAGCATAATCCAGAGCCCATTGCGTTTCGTTGGTATCGCGCAGTAAGACGTTTGCTATTGAGGCAGTTCGATGTATAGACGCCCACAACGAAGGCCCAATTCAATCCTCGAGCGTCCGCAAAGAGTCATTGAAAAACAGGAGCGAATGGAGCGCTGGTGGCGGACTTTGACCGCCTATATTAGCCGTCCTATCCGCTCTTCTATCTGGTTATACAAGCCCTTGCTGTGGGCTATAAAGAAGCGAGATGGTTTTTATCGCAGCCTATCTGAGCAGGCGCTTAATCAGCAGATAGAGCATGTGGGGCATGAGCTGAAACGCCTTGGATTGACTCACAAGCTGACCATAGAAGCTTTTGCTTTGATTCGTGAGGTCGCAGGGCGCGAGCTTGGGATGTGGCATTTCGATAGCCAGATATTAGGCGGGCTATCCATACTGCATGGCAATATAGGCCAGATGCAAACCGGTGAGGGTAAAACGCTAACTGCGACCCTGCCTGTTGCGGCCGCGGCATTAGCCGGCGTGCCAACACATGTGGTAACCGTAAATGATTACCTTACGGAGAGAGATGCCGAGCTGATGTTGCCTGTTTATCAGCGCTTGGGGTTGAGTCTAGGTGTGGTAATCCAAGGGTTGAGCCTTGCCGAGCGCAAGCAGCAGTATGCTAAAGACATAGTGTACTGTACCAATAATGAGCTTGCCTTTGATTACCTTAAGGATTGCATTCAGTTAGGCCAGTTTGACCAATCTTTGCAGCTGCATGCGCTGCGTTCAATGCCTTCAAAGCATAGCTCTATGCTGGATAATCTCATGCTACGAGGACTCCATTTCGCTGTGGTGGATGAAGCCGACGGTGTATTTATGGATGAGGCCACCACACCTTTGGTGATTTCTGGTGATTCTACACCTCAACAAGAGCAGACCGAGATGTATATGCAAGCCTATGAGGTGGGAAGCAAGCTGGTTAATGAGCAACATTTTCGCATTCATAAGCATGCGAGACAGATAGAGTTTACTGCCGTTGGTGAAGAGTTCATTCAGGAACTGACAGAGAGCTTTGGTCCCCTATGGCATGGCCGAGTTAGGCGTATTGAGTTGGTGAAACAAGCACTCACCGCAACGCACCTTTTCATTCGTGACAGGCATTACCTTGTGGATGACGGGCAGGTCATCATTATCGACGAGCATACGGGCAGGCGCATGCCAGACAGGACCTGGGAGCAAGGGTTACATCAACTTATCGAGATAAAAGAAGGATGTGAGTTGAGTGACCCCAGAGTCACCTTAGCCAGCATCAGCTTTCAAAACTTCTTTCGTTTTTATCATCACCTTTCTGGTATGACAGGAACCGCGGATGAGGTGAAGAGCGAGTTCTGGCGCGTATATGAATTGCCTGTGGTGGATGTGCCTACCCATAAACGAAGTAAAAGGCGTCAACTCGGCGAATCTATCTGTTTTACTCAGGAGCAGAAGTGGCGTGAGATAGTAACTCGTATCAAGGTGCTTCAGAGTGAGAGCGAAAGACCAATCTTGGTGGGTACTCAGTCATTAAAGGATTCAGAATGGTTGTCAGGCCTATTGAATCATCAAGGTATAAGCCATCAGGTGCTAAATGCGAGACAGGATGAAGCTGAAGCTGAGATTGTTGCTTTGGCTGGACTTGCATCAAAAGTAACTATCGCAACCAGTATGGCTGGTCGTGGTACTGACATTAAGCTAGAACCTAGGGTAGAGGCGCAAGGCGGTTTGCACGTCATAGTGACAGGTCTGCATGATTCTTCGCGAGTGGATAGCAATTAGAAGGCCGTTGCGCCCGCCAAGGGGATAGGGGGAGTGTGGAGTTTGTGCTCTCTCTGGAAGAGGAACTGATCACTAAAGGGTGGGCCAAAGTCTTAAGGTCAATTATTTCACTGCCAATTCCCAAGGTATTGAAAAATAAACTATTGTTTAAGGGAATACGGCGCTGTCAGAAGAGAATAGAGCATCAAGATGAACAGCGTCGCGCCCAACTATTGAAGCATGATGAACAGCAACAGGAAGTATTGTCGTTTTCGCAGCAGCAGGTTTAGTCGTATGAAACTAAGAAAAACATGGATGTTAGGCGCTGTCTTGGTCGCGCCTATGACAGTCTCTTATAACGCTATGGCAAATCTTGATGGTTTGAGCAATGAGCTTGCTCCATTGAGTTGTTTGCTTGAACCTAGCCGTGACATTGAACTCTCTAGTGAGGTTCAGGGTGTTATCAGAGAGATAAGAGTAAATAGAGGCGATAGCGTAAAGAAGGGGCAGGTGGTGATGCGCCTTAATTCAACCTTAGAGGTGGCGGCGGTAAACACGGTTAAAGCGAGATTGGAGTTCGCTAAGCGAAAGGTTGAGCGAAATGCGGATCTGTATCGAAAGAACCTTATCTCAGACAATGAGCAAGATGAGATGCTCACAGAGCAGCGTCTTGCAGAGTTCCAGCTTAAGGAAGCTAGGGTAAAATTGAGTCAGCGTGAAACCAAGAGCCCTATCTCAGGTGTGGTGATAGAGCGCATTAAGGACCCTGGTGAATTTGTCGATGAATTACCCTTCTTAAGGATCGCAACCTTAAACCCTATGCATGCTGAGGTAGTGTTGCCTGCAGAGCTCTACGGCACGGTGAAGAAGGATGAGGCTGTGACTCTTTATCCGCTTAACTCCCAAACACCATATGAAGGCAAGGTGAAGATCATTGACCCCATTATAGATGCTGCGAGTAACACCTTTGCAGTCACTGTCTCTCTAAATAATGATTCTGGAGCCTTATCCGCCGGGGTTCGCTGCCAAGTCGAGTTTAAAGCTGATCGCCTATTCAAATACTCTATTCTTTACAACTGACCAACCCCTAACCTAGGGTTAGGTCTTTGTGCTATTTGCAAAACATCAATATTACATTCCTAATATGTATTGTTTCAAATAATAAGTTACCCTCTGCGAAAATATAAGAACTGTATTTATATGAAATCAGATTCAATTAAATTTGTTTGATTGAATCTGATTTGTTAACGGCTAATAAACTATTGGTATATCTGGGTAGTCATTTGCGGAGGCTTCTAAGTGTATGAATATATTGTTTTTATTGGTTGTGAATTCAGTAAAAAATGTAGTTGGTAGTAAATATATAAAGTAGTTTTAGATTTAATATTTGAGGTTCTGCATATGGCGGTATTAAAGAAGTTTAAATATGATCATATCAAGGTGGGGGACGTTGTGTACGTCGCGACACCGGTTTGGTCGGGGCATATTAATAAGCGAGGATTAAAATTAGGGGATTATTTCTTGCCTTATTCAGTGACTAAGATTACCCCTTTGTTTTTCGATGTCGAGAATATTGGTCGATTTAGGAAGTCCGATGGCCATTGTAACGGCGCTAGCACCTTTGGTAGCCGTGCTTTTGATATTGGCGACTTTTGTCCCACTCTCGGGCGTGTTTCCGATCAGAGTGAAGAGTACAAATTAGCGCAAAGTAGAGAGAAACTTATTGAGTGGATTAATTTCAATATGATGCGCTATCCCATCAACAGTAATGTACTTAACTGTGATGAACTTGGAGAGCTCAAAATTCTATTGGAGAAAAACCTCTCCCAGTATTCCAGTTCAAAGTCGATCTAATCTTTGTTGCTAGATCCCCACTATTTTCTGTCCCACACTGTTTAGGTTAATTAAAAAGGACCAAGCAGATGGGACAGAACCTTGCTCAAAACAAACAGAATGCTATCGAATTTTATAAGATGGCTTATCTTGGCGATCCTGTGAAAGCGGTGGATCTCTATGTAGGGGATGAGTACATCCAGCACAATCCCTTGGTCGGTAATGGGAAACAACCCTTTATCGATTACTTTCTAGAGATGGCTAGAGACTACCCCAACAAGAGCATAGAGTTTGTTCGAGCAGTTGCAGAAGATAACCTAGTTGCTTTGCATACCCACCAAGTTTGGCCAGATGGCGATGAATACGTGACTATGGATTTTTTCCGTTTCGACGACAAGGGTAAGATAGTAGAGCATTGGGATTCTCTGCAGCAGATCCCTGAAGGGACAAAGAACGGCAATACCATGTATTAGAGGTAAAAAATGGCACCCAAAAACTTGGGTGCCTTAAAAAAGCGGTGCGCCGTGGAGCGCCTACTTAACTGGAAGCAAACAGTCAGAGGTTGGATTGTGCAAGATTTCCGTCTGTTCGAGTTAATAATAATACTTCTCATTTAGATCTGGCAACCCAAAAAACGTGACCCAGCTCAATAAATCTAAATGAAAATCATTATCAATAATATTTTGTAGCAATTTACCGTATGCAACTACTTTTAAAATTGATTTGAGATAATATTTTTCGAGTAACTTTCCATCAATCTGATGTTAAAACAATCATAAAGATGGAACGCAAAATATGAAAAAAGCTCTACTTTTAGCTCTATCCGCAGCAGTGCCCTTCTCAGTTGTGGCTGATCACGACCACACGGTTATCGACGGCTTGGATTTTGGCCTCTGGCCCAACTCGTCGGCACTTGGCAATCGACTGCCGCAGGTGGTGTTGATATCTCTCCTGCTCAAGCGGGAACCCTCAAGGTGAGGGGGCTCCTGCCATCACTCCTTTCTATGAGACTATGACCTTTGAGGTTGCAGCAGATGCGGTGAACGCTAGCGAACAAACGCTGGTTGCTCTTTATTACAAGCAAGAAGTATTTCGAAAAGCCGATGATTCTAAGTTCCACGACCAACGTGGTTATCTGATCTACGATAAAGATAATCAGATTGTATATAACTCCTTCTGTGTGCCACGCACAACTTGTATTACCGCTGAGGGTGTTGCGGGGACAGATATGACACTTAAGGTTTCGGATAGAGGCGTAGCAGAGTCCAACTTCATGAAAGACAACGCAACCACTACAGATTTCTCTATGACGCTCAAGATTGAGGGCGATACCCTGACATATTCACAAAGTACGGGGCTGAATATCTACGGAAAAGAGTTTGCCCATACGGATACCTCGACGTTACAAAGAATAAAATAACTTTAGCAAGCCACTCAATTAGAGTGGCTTTCTTAATGGTGCAGATTATATATAGGCGTGCTGTTTCATAAGTAGTGCAAATGTTTGAATTTGGGGCTTAAGTTCTTGTTTAAAAATCGTTAAATACCTCACAACATATTTTAAATTTATGTCGTTCACCCTCAAGTTTCTAACTTAGAGACCTCTATACTGTATGTGTTGTCGTTCATCTCAAGGAGGTAAGGGTGATGAGCAGAAAAGTGAGTAGTAATCATGAGAGCTTGGAAGGCAAGGGAAGCCTGTGTAAGTTCTTTCTCTTCCTAGCGATATTTGCAGGTATGAGTGCATCGGTCATTTTGTCGATAACTCAGTGAGACGAAAAACGACCTCTGATGAGGTCGTTTGTGATTATAGGGTTAGACGAATGATGACGTCGAGCATCTTGTCGAAACAGGGGCCGAGGTCGTTTTCATCCTCGGCAAAGCAGTATAGCCCCTGTTTTTGTGATGGTTCAAATTCGTCCGCTGTTGCAGGACGATTTTGCATCCTAGGGTCATTCGCCATTCGATACAGCATATCCTCACCTGTGCCGTTCCCCATATCATTGAGAAGAGAGTCACCTAGACCTAGTGTAAAGACAAATACACCATCTTCACGAGCTTGGTACGCCATCTTTTCTGGAAGGTCTCGGGATATCTTGCGCATTATGGATTGAAACTCACTCTCACCAGTATCAGCAGAATAGGTAGTCTCACCAGCACGAGGTCCACCGAGTAACCTAAACCCTTGATACGTATCGTTAGCCAATATATCCACGTGCTTGTAGATATCGTATGAGCTACTTACAGTTGAGCCATCAACAGTGTAGTCAAGGCGTTGTCTCATAGCCGTAGGATTCCATAGTCCACGACCTGAGCTTCCCGTTGTCGAGATTGCAGCCTCGTAATCAGTTCCGTCTATGGAGAAATTAGAAGTGAAGGTGTTTGGTGCACCATCAGTAAAAATCACTAAAACTCGCAAGTTAGCAGCTATTGGGTCTGCGCTGTCGAATTGATTGTATCCACTTAAAAAGCCACCGGCAGTGTTTGTGTAGTGCTGATTGCCACCTGTCTCATAAGTCATCGCATCGATTGCTGTATTTATCGAGTCGTTGTTATGACTTCGTTGCAAAGTATTAAAAGGAATTACTGTATTTGCACCATAACCGTACTGGGTTACGGAGACACGATCGAAGTCAGGATTGAAGTTGCTCAGGAAGTTTTTTGAACGCTCAAGTACAGTGTCAAAAACATCTTCGAGTGAACCTGAGTTATCTATCACTAGGGAAATGTCAACTGGCCTACGAATAGTTTGAGCCTCTACCCCAACCGGCCAAGTATCAAAGCCCAGCAGTTGGATAAATGAAGTAGGCATATCGGCGGTGGCAGTCAAGTCGATGGTGATGTTGTCATCGGCATCATAGGTGTAGGTTGGATTAGATAATACTGGACTACTTTGCGACAGTGCATCAGAGAGGTTCACATTGAAATATTTTTGTGCGGCTGCAGTTGCATTAGCTTCTCGAATGGTTTTACTGGCTCCGGTCGAAATAGCCCTTGCCGCAGCAATTCCCGCTGCATCTACAGCAGCGAATAACTTGGCCTGTGTGGTGTAAGCTCGGCCTGAGTCCACAGCAAGCCCGGTTAAAATTAGAAGGAAGGGTAGTGAGATTACCGTTAGCAGAGTTGCTAACCCTTTGGACATTCGAGGTCTGTTTCGTTTCACGTCCATAGTGATATCCTCATAGGTAAGTGAGCTCTCTTATCGAAAAATCTGTATCGAATATGAATGTTGATACAGGTGAGTATCGATAGATCACCTCAACCACATACACTGTCTCTCCATCGTCCAGTGTAAGCGGAAAGTTGTTCAAATCAGGCGTTGTAGAAATGTTACATTCGCCATCTGTCCAACTGGTGCACGCCCCCCATGTCGAATCTAATGTCGTGTAACCCCCGTCTTGCCAGCGGTATTGCTCGTTTAAGTAGGGTGCCTGTGGATTACCACTGGAATCATCACCTCTGCCCACGACTTGGCTGATGTACATGGCTCCGTCAGTACCCATATCTAAAGGATTGGAGGTGGAAGCGACGATATCCATTACCTCTTCGGGGGTTTGTGAGCTATTTCTTGCGATAATGTTGGCGCCTTCACGGCTCAAACTGATAATTATGTTGTTGGCTTGGATAACCTGTGTCACTTCAAAGATGCCCATCATGATGATGAGCAGGACCGGAGTGATGATAGCCATCTCTACTGAGGCTAATCCTGCTTGGCATTTGCAAATGAACAAACTTTTCATAGGCTCTCCACACTAAAAGGCTTCATTCTTCATTGCAGTACTGACGGTAAACTCATATTTACCACCGCTCAAAAGGGGATAGATAATCGGGCTAAAGGTAGGCCATTCGCAATCGATATGGATAGCTATGGTTTCACCAGCCGAACCGAACGTAGACGATACGTCGTTGCCGTCAGCATCTTCAGCTCTGATACCATTGATTTTGACTACTCTAGTTAACAACCCGTCGGATTCTTGAGAGATTTTTTCTAGTATTGCTAGCGAACGAAGCCTATCGTCTTCAATTTCGTTTGGATCTAGATCTGATCGACCAGTAATGGCGTAGCGAGCACCCTCACGCACAGCATGTTGCATGGTGAGTTTGACGTACCCAAACAGGGCGAAATCGACGATAGTAAATAGAAGTGCAAATAAGAGGGTGGCGACGATCGAGAATTCGACAAGCGAAGCACCACGGAGCGACTTAAGAGAAAGCCGCCTGATCGGTTTTTTACGAGTGTTTACACTCTTGATGTGGGTATGTTTCGCATCCATTGCGTCCCAGCCTTTTACCAATAAGAACCGAGCCCTGCCATCTTCCTAAGATGCAAGACATGATATTAGGTATAAGTTTGCGTTTTTAGGTTGTCAAAGGGCGAAAATAGCTACACCAAAAGGGGTAGGAGATTTTGCTTTATTTTTTAATTGGTTATTAAATGTACAATGATTTGCAAAAAATTTACCGAGGCGTTCTGCCTAAAGCACAAGATCAAAACATTCATGATGTCAATAAATAAAGGAGGCGTTGTAGGCCCCCTAATATGTGGATTGATTGTAACTAATTGAGTGTCTCTCTTAGTGCCTTGGTTGCTTCTACCATGTTGGTCAGAGCCAATTCAGTTTCATCCCAACCCCGCGTTTTTAGTCCGCAGTCAGGGTTAACCCAAAGACGCTGAAGTGGAATAGTTTGGTTCGCTTTTTTGAGCAAGTTGGTTATCTGCTCTTTACTAGGAACGGCAGGAGAATGGATATCATAGACTCCAGGGCCAATGTCATTTGGGTAGTTAAATGACTCAAATGCTTCAAGTAGCGCCATCTGAGAGCGAGCGGTCTCTATTGTGATCACATCAGCATCCAATCTCGCGACCGCATCTATGATCTCGTTGAACTCGCTATAGCACATATGAGTGTGGATCTGAGTTTCAGATTTAGCAGATGATGCAGATATCTTAAAGGCATCCACAGCCCAATTAAGATAAACCTCGTGATCACTCTTCTTCAGTGGCAAGCCTTCACGAATCGCAGGTTCATCAATCTGGATAATATTGATCCCTGCATCTTGCAGATCAACGACCTCATCTTTCAGTGCCAGTGCAATTTGTTTTGCTGATATCTCGCGCGCTACATCTTCTCGAGGGAAGGTCCAGCAGAGTATGGTCACAGGCCGGTGAGCATGCCTTTCATGTGTTTATTGGTAAGAGATTGCGCGTAGCTAGACCATTTTACCGTGATAGGAGCTGAACGCTTAATGTCAGATGTAATGATGGCCGGTTTGACACAACGTGAGCCATAGCTTTGAACCCAACCAAAGTTGGTAGTTTGGAAGCCCTCAAGGTGTTCGGTAAAGTATTCCACCATGTCATTTCGCTCAGCTTCACCATGCACTAAGACATCAAGGCGCAGTGCTTCTTGCTTTTCGACACAGGCTTTGATTTGCGCCTTTAGATGAGTCTCATATTGCTCGAGCGTTATCTCGCCTCGCTTGAATTGACCTCGTGTAGCTCGAATATCCCAGTTTGTGGGAATGAACCTATGGTGGTGGTTGGTAGTTTAGGGAGATTCAGCTTTGTTTGTTGTGCCTTGATTCGCTTAGCAAAATCTTCTTTACGCTCACCGCTTTTCTCGTTAAGACTGGCGATGCGCGCTTGAACCTCGGGCTTGGTGACTTGAGTATTGTGGGCTCTCTGACGAATTGGCTCGCTATATTCTATGCTCCACGCTATCGCATCTTCATCACCTTCTAGGCAGATGTTAGCTTGGCTATCTCACTCAGTTTTTGTTTGGCAAAGGCAAACCACTCTGGATTAGAAAGCTTTGATTCAGAGCCAATATCAACTGGGGAGTGCAGTAGAGAGCAGGAAGAGCCGATCCAAAGGTTTTCCTTTCGATCGCGAGCGATAGGAGAGAGTTCTTCAATCCAAGCACCTAGATCGGAGCGCCAAACATTACGTCCATTGACTACCCCAAGTGACAGCACCCAATTAGTTGGTATTTTTGGCGCTATTGAGTTTAGCTGTTTAGACCCTGCGACTAGGTCCAGGTGCAGGCCGTCGATTGGCAGTTTGCTTATGGTATCGAATGACTCTTCGATGTGATCAAAATAGGTTGTGAGAAGCAGTTTAACTCGCCCTTGGAGAGCCTTATATGCAAAACCAAACGCCTCAAGCCAGTTTGGCTCAAGTTGCAGAGCAAGGATAGGCTCGTCAATCTGAACCCACTCCACATCTAGGTCACTTAGTCTTTGTAGGATCTCTTGATAGGTATCGAGTAATTGGGGAAGTAGACAGAGTTGGTCGAAGCCTTCTTCTACTGTCTTGCCTAGATATAGATAGCTCAATGGTCCAAGAAGGCTTACCTTCACTTGATGCCCAAGAGCTTGTGCTTCTTTGACCTCGTCAAATAGCTGCAACCAACTTAGCTCAAAAGTATCGGATTTGGAGAATTCAGGTACTAGGTAGTGGTAGTTGGTGTTAAACCACTTAGTCATGTCTGCAGCATGACCACAATCGCACTCGGTGTCGCCTCGAGCAATGGTAAACAGGGTATCAATGTTGATGCCATGTTTTCGATGGCGCTTTGGAATATGGCCCAGTAGCAAGCTGGTATTGAGAACATGATCGTACCAAGCGAAATCGCCTACGGTGACAAAGTCCAGTCCAGCATCGGCTTGTGCTTGCCAGTTTTTAGCGCGAAGCTCTTTACCTACAGATAGCAGGGTATCCAGGTCGCTGTCACCCCTCCAATAAGCCTCAAGAGCAAACTTAAGTTCGCGTTTTTCACCAATTCTTGGGTAGCCTAGAATATGTGCTTTTGTCATCTCATTATCCTCACGATGTTTGTGTGTATTCATCATGAGGCCATCTAAGCGATTGAAACAATTGCAACTTATTCAAGGTTGGCTTGAGCAGATTTCATAGTGAAATGTTAGGTTTAGAAAATTACTTATAGACGTCTAGACGTTCGTGTGGCTTAATGAAGTCAGGATTAAACAGCAAGGAAAGTTATGATTGAGCTCAAGCACTTACGCACCATGCGCGCTCTACAACAGCACGGTTCATTAAGCGCCTGTGCTGAGAGTTTGCATATTACCCAATCGGCTGTTTCTCATCAGGTAAAAGAGCTTGAGGTGCGTATTGGCGCGCCGCTGTTTTATCGTAAAACCAAGCCGCTGAAGTTTACCTCTCAAGGTGAGCGTTTGGTGGCGCTTGCCCATGAAGTGCTACCAAAGATCCGTGAGGTGGAACTCTCGCTAAAAGAACCTTTGGATATTGATTCTTTTACCCTAGCGATCGATTGCCACTCTTGCTTTCAATGGCTACTGCCGACCATCAAAAAATTTCAAACGGACTATCCAAATCTAAGTGTGGATCTAGAGTCGGGATTTCATCAGCAACCTTTGGAAAGGCTTCTTGCAGGTGAGATTGACTTATGATCACCTCGGATGTGGAGTCTCGCAGTGACCTGCATTTTGTGCCCCTGTTTGGCTATGAGTTGCAGATGGTGTTTGCCAAGGAACATGAGTTTGAGACTAAAGACTTTATTGAGCCATCTGATCTAACCAATCAAACGCTTCTTACCTATCCGGTAGAGAAGCAACGCATGGATATCTATAACCTATTTCTAAAGCCAGCCAATCTCGAGCCTAAGAAATGGAAGCGTGTGGACAATACTGCGACTCTGCTGCAGATGGTTTCTGGCGGGTTTGGAGTCGCGGCGCTTCCTGATTGGGCGGTTCGTACTTTTGAAGACCAATCCTTGATTGCTACCTGTAAGGTTGGTGAGTCTGGGATCCAGCGTCACTCCTATGCAGCGGTTCGAATTGCCGACAAAGACCAACCCCATATTGCAGACTTTGTGCAGCGAGTAAAACAGCACCACAAACGTTAAATTTACGTTCTGATTTACGATTTAATGTTCCCTTAAACCATCACGATTTGTGACGCTTTTCTCGTATTGGTTATTTTCGCCCGTGTATGCATTTTAATTCATGGCATAGTTCGCCAAGTTCAACCTTGAGAGCAAAGACTATGAAAACTGAAAGAGAAAAAATGCTGGCCGGAGAGCCATACGACGCATGGGATAAGGACCTTTTGGATGAGCGCGTTCAGAGTCGCAAAGTTCAGCAAAAACTGAACAACAGCATTCCCGATACCGAGGAGTGGCGCGAGGCGATCGATGCCCTAATTCCTGGTAACGACAATGCCTATCTAGAGCCTCCGTTTCGTTGTGATTACGGCTCAAACATTAAGGTAGGTAAAAACTTCTACACCAACTTTAACTGCGTGATATTAGACGTAAACACGGTAACCATAGGTGACAACGTTCTGTTCGCACCTAACGTTCAGATCTACACCGCTGGTCATCCGTTGGATGTGAAAGGTCGCGTGGAAGATGCCATCGAGTTTGGTTACCCGATCACTATCGGTGATAACGTGTGGCTTGGCGGCGGCGTGATTGTTTGTCCTGGTGTGAATATCGGTGAAAACACCGTTATCGGTGCAGGTAGTGTAGTGACCAAGGATATTCCCGCGAACGTAGTGGCCGCAGGCAATCCTTGCCGCGTGATCAGAGCTATCGAGAACTAACCTCGTCTACTAAATAAAGCAGGTTCTGATAGGCGATTCCGCTGTGTCGGGATAGGCCTATCTCGCAGGTAGCGCTGGTACTAAAGCCGCGACTGCAGCCCTCTGGCACCTGAGCCTTGAGCGGGCTTAATGCGCTCTCATTCAGCTCAGGTGTAATAACACCTTTTGTGCCCGCAAAGCCGCAGCAATGCACATGCTCTGGCACTATCACTTCACTAGAGCAACGTTTGGCTAACGCTAACACCTCATTCTGATGCCCAAGCTTTTGATTGCTACAGGTGAGGTGTAACATCACGGGTTCATTGATGGCGTTGAGCTCAAGTTTCTCCATGACCTCTTTTGCCACAAATTCACAGCTATCAAAAAGCTTAAACTGCCCGGAAAACTGAGAGCTGGACTCGAGAGCACATGGGCTTGCATCAAACACTATCGGGATTTGCCCGTCTTCTGAGAGCTGTTTTAGTGCCAGTTCTAGCTCTAGAGACTTTTGCTTAGCGAGATCTTTGTCACCCATGCTGGCATAGGGCTTTCCGCAGCAAAGTGCGTCTAAATCTTGTGGCAATATGACCTCGATCCCGGCTTTCTGGCAGATAGAGTGAAAAACCTCTGAAAGACTTAAATTGTTGGAGCCTAAAGTGCGAGAAACACAGGTAGGGAAATATATGACCTTGTTTTGATACTGGCTTGTTTGACTTTCAATCTGTTTGGCCGCTGGTGGCAAGGTTGAGAGCAATACAGGTGTGCCCAGTGGTTTATTTAGCTTACGTGTCAGGCGCTCAATATTCTTAGCCCCCACAGCTTTGCCGGCCCATTGATTAGCAGTGAGTCCCCAACGAGCTATCTGTGTGGCTTTGTCGAAGTTGTTTGCGCTCCACTTGGCAATAGGGTTGGACTTAGACTTGCTTCTAAGAGAGTCGATTAAGGTGCCGGTATTGATACTGATAGGGCAGCGTGACTCACACAGACCAGTAACGGCGCAGGTTTCAATGCCCTGATAATCGAACAGTTTTTCAAGTTCTGGGTCGACCGCCCCTTTGGCCTGTTGGCCTTGTAATTCTCGGTACAAGACTATGCGCTGACGAGGGGAGAGTGACAGGGTTTTACTAGGGCATACTGGCTCACAAAAGCCACACTCCATACAGGGATCCACGTTTGAATGGGTTGCCGGCATCGGCTTCAGGTCTTTGAGGTGCGCATTGCTGTCCGTGTTGATGATAACCCCAGGGTTCATCAGATTAAGCGGGTCAAACAGCGATTTTATCTCGAGCATTAAACGGTATGCGTCTTTACCCCATTCTAATTCTACAAAGGGCGCCATATTACGACCCGTACCGTGCTCAGCTTTAAGAGACCCCTGATATTTCACTGCCACCAGTTCTGTCACCTCCTCCATAAAGGTGCGGTATTGCTCGATAGCTTCTGAGGTGTCGAAGTTCTGGGTAAAAACGAAGTGTAGGTTGCCATCTAGGGCATGGCCGAAGATGATGGCTTCATTGTAATGGTATTGTTCAAACAAGGATTGCAGTTCACGAACGCCGTTAGCGAGCTTTTCGATAGGAAAGGCGACGTCTTCAATGATGACGCTACTGCTGAGCTTTCGTATTGCGCCAACGCTAGGTAGAAGCCCTTTGCGCGTCTTCCACAAAGAGGCTATTAAGTCCGGATCTTGAGTAAATTCTTGCTTACCTACCAGAGAAAACTTCGAGGTAACGCCGTCTAGCGTGGAGCAAGTCTCCAAAAGGGCTTGCTCTGAATTAGCGCTACACTCAATGAGCAGCGCACAGGCCTCATGATCGACCTGCCTGAGGAATTCGGGCACGCCCTCTTGCTCGGCAATCGAGGCAAGTGCCCGTCCATCCATCAACTCTACCGCATCAACGGAGTGTTTGGACAGAGCCTCAACCGCAAGGCTGGCATCTTCGATATTGCTAAATACAACCAGACTAGTCGCTTTATGGGATTTGATATCGATAGTGCGATAGGTGATATCCACTAAGAAACCCAGGGTGCCCTCTGAACCTATGATGAGGTGCTCTAGGATATGGATAGGGTCTTCAAAGTCGATAAGTGCATTTAAGCTGTAGCCGGTGGTATTTTTTAAAAGATACTTGTGCTTGATCTTTTCAAGAAGGCTCGGATTTTCAGTGCAAGCCTCTCTTAGAGACACTAGCTTATCGAGCAGCTTTTTATGGGAGTGTCGAAACCGCTCAATAGAGTCTGAATCTCCGGTATCAAGCAGGGTACCGTCGCTTAATATCACCTTTAAACAGGTGACGGTCTGGTAGGAGTTATCCGCGGTGCCACAACACATCCCACTAGAATTATTTGCTGCTATTCCACCTATCTTACAAGTATCGATGGAGGCGGGATCAGGACCTATTTTCTTGCTATAGGGAAATAGATAGCGGTTGGCATCTGCTCCCACAACGCCAGGTTCGAGACGTATTTTGGCGCCGTTGTCGATTATCTCGTGTCCTCGCCACTCATTGGTTAAGGTAATTAGAACCGAGTCTGAAATGGCTTGTCCAGAGAGGCTAGTGCCCGCAGCGCGAAAGGTATAAGCAAGACCGTATTCGCTACAAGCCTGAATGGTTTTTTGAACCTGTTCGATGTTGTCGAGCTTTAACACCAATTTTGGTATCAGGCGATAGAAGCTAGCGTCAGTGCCGTAGGCAAGACAGAGGTAAGGGTTATCGACTATCTGTTTCGGTTTAAGAAAACCGCTTAGCTGAATCTTTAGAGATGAATAGGGAGGAGCAAGAGACACGGTAATTCCTTTACTGCGAGAATCTTATATAAGATTAGAAAATTCTCGCCCGCCGTGCCTCTGTCTTTGCTTGAATTGAGAGCCAGTTAACCCTCAGGTACCTCAGAATTAAACCCGCGATGATATTAAAGTGGGTGACAACCGCAAACAGGCCAATAACCATACCCAATTGCCACACATGGGTAAGGCCGATCTGCATCAGGCTCATACTCACGATAGACGAGACTATCATCTGACCTCCACCTTGCAGCGCCGCAGCAGTGCCGGCCCGGTTGCGATACGGCTGCATCACTAGAGACTGAGCGCAGGGTAGTGCAAGGCCATTACCTATCACCATAATCAGCTGACCTAGCATCAGCCAAAGTGGCTCTAGGGGGCACAAGATCAGCCAAGCGGCTGCGCACAGCTGAAGAACTGGGGTGATCTTAAGGGTGCGCTCTATGCCAATTCGTGGTCGAAGTTTGTTGCTAAGAGACGTACCGGTAAACATACCTAGAGCAGGTATCAGAGCCCACAGTGCGTATTCATCAGATGACATGCCGATCTGGTTTTGCATTACAAACGGCATCAGCGAGATAGTGGTGATAACCAAGCTGAAGTTAAGCCAAGAGATGCCAGAGAAGCTAATAAAGTAGCGAGTGGTTACTAGCTCTTTATACTGCTTTACCATGCCCAAAGGTGAGGGTAGAGGTTTTCTGTTTCGCATGGTTTCGTCAAACTTAAGTGCAAGCACTATCCAAATAAGCGAGACGTAACAGAGCAATGAGATAAACACCATGCTCCAGCCGAAATAGTGGTTGATAAAGCCACCTAAAACCGGAGCAAACAGTGGTGTGATGGAAGCGGCCATTGCAATATAAGAAAGTGCGGTAGGTAACTGGGCTCCAGAATAGCTGTCTCTGGTGGAAGCGCGAGCTAACACGGCGCAGCAGCCGGTGCCTAAGCCCTGCAAAAATCGTCCCAGAACCATAGCTTCAAAGGAATCACTGAAGGCTAGGATAGCAATGAGCCCAGCCATAGCCACTAGAAGGCCAGCAAGCAATACGCGCTTTCGACCCAAGGAGTCGGAGATAGGACCATAGATAAACTGCGAAGGACCAAAACCGAGTAGGTAGATACCCACTAAGAGCTGAGCTTGGTCTAGGGTGATGGAAAAATCCTTGGCTATCCAAGGTAGGGATGGAAAAACCAGTCCCATGCTGAGCTGTCCAATACTGATGATCAAACAGGCCAAAAATATTGGTCGTTTACGAAAGGTCTCTGCGTTCAAGTGGCGTTCTTTTGCATAATGCGGGGGACGCATATTATGCATGAAAAACGGGCACTTAGCGATGCTAACTAAAACGTTATTTCAATTTTTAAGCCTTTCTTCTCAGCAGGATCGCTGTAGCTAAGTTTGATGTCTGCATCATGTAGTTTGGTCACCACAGCCACTAGGGACAACCCCAGCCCATGCCCCTTGCTATTGCGGCTGGTATCGGCGCGATAAAGACGCTGGAACACCTTGGTATGCAAGCTAGGGTCGATGCCTGGACCGTCGTCCTCAATCACTAGTTTGTTGTTTGCTACATGAAGCTTGATAGTGCTGTTTTCAGGGCAATATTTATGGGCATTATCCAGAAGGTTGTAGATAACCCGAAACAGTAACGAGCGCTCACCTGTAACTTCGCTAGGCTCGATATCGACTTCAAGGGTTTGCCCTTTTTCTTCAAACTGCGCCTCAGCAAGTTCAGCTGCATCCTCAGCAATCGCCGCTAGGTCTACTTGAGTAAATTGAGCACTACTTTGTGTTTCGAGTTTGCTCAGTTCCAACATGGCATTGAAGGTATTGATGAGATCTTCGAATTCCCCTTGGATTTGCTCACTGTCCTCAGTGGATGGGGTGTCCAACAGGCTCAATCTATTGCGAATTCGGGTCAGTGGGGTACGCAAATCATGGGCAATGGCGTCTGTTACCCCTTGTATCTGATTAACCGATGACTCAATTTCATCCAACATAGAGTTAATGAAACCTGAGATGCGATCCCACTCATCATCATTACCACCCAATGGAATACGCCCATCGAAGCGCCCCTTCTCTATCTGAGAAACCACCAGATGAATACTGGATAGATGGCGCTTCATACGCTGTCTGATGAGAAAACTTGGGATCAAGGCGATGAAGAAAGAGCAGATCAGCACCGCAATCGCTGCTTGAGCAAAGTTCTCTTGGATCTCCCATAGATATTCGTTGTCGGTCGCCACCAACACCTGGTAGTTGTCGCCATGATGCTGACACCCTTCTAATAGGCGTATACCACCTCTACCTGCTACAGGAAAAGGAGAGAGCTCAGGGCAGTGACCAATGGAGCTTGGGATTGAATTTAGAGCGCCAAAATACTCGTTATCCGACAGGCGTCTTATCACTGTGAATACACCTTGCTGGGCAAAGGCATCGTCTTCGGTAAGAAACTCAAGGTCGATTTCGTCTTCGGGTGTCGTTTCCAAGGCTTGCTGCAGTTGCTGAACATGCTGGATAAGCAGTTGCTGCTTGGAATTCACCATAGGCTGAATACTGAGGTAGTAGATAGAAAATAGGGCCAGAGCCACCGCCAACCACAACATCAAGGTGACTGACAGCGACAGGCGCCATAAAGAGTGTCGACGCCACAGGCGAATAAGCTTATTTCCTATCTGATTCATGTTTTAGGCCTTGAGCTTGATCATGCGATAGCCCGCGCCGCGTACGGTCTCGATAAGGTTGGGCTTGCCTTCTACCTCAAGCTTTTTTCTGAGCCGTGCAATATGCACGTCAATCACATTGGTCTGAGGGTCGAAGTTATAATCCCATACCGCTTCAAATAGCAGCGAACGGGTCACCACCTGACCGGCGTGCTCTACTAGATAACGAAGTAGCTTAAACTCTTTGGCTTGAAGATTAACCGACTGCCCATCTACCAGCACCTGCTGAGAGAGTAGGTCGATCTCAAGGTGTCCATTGGATAGCTGACTGGTTTGAGCAGTTTGAGTTGGCTGTGCGCGAAGGGCGAGGATCTCAACTCGGCCAATAACTCCGCAAGGGCAAATGGCTTGGTGAGGTAGTCGTCACCGCCTTGTTTTAGTCCCTTTACTCGCTCATCCACACTATCTAGCGCACTTAAGATAAGTACCTTTGAGTGTATGTTGGCTGCACGCAGCGCCGCCAGAACGCCAAGGCCATCCAGTTTAGGAAGCATACGGTCGAGAACAATCACAGAGTATTGCCCTTCGATCGCCAAAAACAGTCCATCTTGACCGTTCTCAGCACTATCTACCTCATAGCCTTGCTGTTTAAGTGAGAGACACAGGTATTCCCGCGTCTCTCTGTCGTCTTCAATAACTAGTATCTTCACAGATGTCTCTTGTTATTTACGTTTAAGTTTTGGGATCTCTTCGCCGGTTGCTACGTTGATAAGCAGCTTCTGGTGACCAGTCTCAGCGCTTGCTAGCTCGACTTCGTAGAATACGATGCCTTTCTTGTTCTCAAGCTCAGCTTCGATCATGTTGGCATTGTATTTGGTTTCAAGCTCAACGATCTTATCGATGATATCGAAGTTTGCTTTTTGAACTTGTTCGATAGCAATCTTGTCTTCTTGGTCCAGGTCGCTGAAGCCCAGAGTGGTTAGGCTTTCGGTTTCGTGCTTTAGAAGTGAGCCATCTTGAACCGAGTATTTCATCTCATGCTCATAGCCCTCTGCTATATCTACTACCTTGAATTGGAAAGCGAAGGTTTGATCGCGGTAGTCATCCAATTCAATCTCGGTTACAACACCCTTTGACACCTTACGTACCTCAGGAGCCAGTTCAACCAGTGAGGTGTTGCCCGATTGCAGAGCCATTAGAGATAGGGCTGCGTCGTTATCAGCGTGAGCCACGCCAGCCATAGTTAGAAGTGAAGCGATTAGTCCGGTTTTGATAAATTTCATGGTGTACCTCTTAGCAATAAACGATAGCGACAATGTTCCAAAGGGAGAACAGGGCAAGATAGCTGGTAATACAGATACTTAATCCACGTTTGGTTCTACTCTTCATTGTCGTCCTCTCAATAGCCCGACTCTTTGTTCAGGCTTTCCGTTGTTTCGATGAGGACACTTTACCGAACTAACCTAACCTCAAGATGGAGAGAAGATTAAATAAAATTAATAATGCCAAGGAAACTTGCCAAACTCTTTTGGACGCTTCTCTAGGAAGGCATCGCGACCCTCTTGCGCTTCATCTGTACCGTAAGCCAAACGAGTGGCCTCACCAGCGAACAGTTGCTGACCGACAAGGCCGTCGTCTGGAAGGTTAAAGCCATACTTCAGCATACGCATGGCGGTTGGTGATTTGCTGTTGATCTCTTTACCCCAACGAAGGGCTTCGTTTTCAAGTTCAAAGTGATCAACGACCTTGTTTACCATACCCATCTCATAGGCTTCTTGCGCGCTGTAATCAAAACCGCAGAAGAAGATCTCGCGAGCACGTTTTTGACCTATCATCTTGGCAAGGTATGCAGAGCCATATCCAGAGTCGAACGATGCCACATCTGGTCGGTTTGTTTAAACACGGCATGCTCTTTTGAGGCCAAAGTGAGGTCACAGACTACGTGCAGGCTATGACCACCACCTACTGCCCAGCCAGGTACTAGGGCGATGACGACCTTAGGCATAAAGCGGATCAGGCGCTGCACCTCTAGGATATGCAAACGACCCATACGGGCAACGTCAGCCACGTTCTCACCTTCGCCTTCATACTTGTAGCCATCTTTACCACGAATACGTTGGTCGCCACCTGACGAGAAAGACCACTGTCCTTTCTTGGACGGACCATTGCCAGTTAGTAGCACGCAGCCTACATCGGACCATTGGCGCGCATGGTCTAGAGCCGTGAACAGTTCATCCACTGTTTTGGACGAAACGCGTTGAGGCAGTCGGGCCTGTCGAAGGCAATACGAACCGTACCTTGCTCTATATGTCTGTGATAGGTGATGTCTTCGAAATCGAAGCCAGGAACGGCTGTCCAAAGGTCTGGGTTGAAGATAGTTGCCATACGGATTTCCTGTAGAAAATTACTGTAGTAAGGCTAGAAATTTCCGCCTAGCTAGTCAACCTGAGCCACTGATTTGTATGGTTTTTTCTGCGTATTCGCGCAAAAAGAGAGCGCTTAGTGCGGAATATGTGAAATAGTGTGCGTAATCAGTTTATCGGGCGTAAGATAAATTTATTAGACCAATTCTTTTCAGGGATGCAGTGGATATGTCGAAAGTCTCTTCCTTAACCAAAATCACTACCGTGGGTATTTTCTCTTTCTCGCTGGTGGCTTGTGCTGTCAGTACAGATTACGACCGCAAGGTGGGGGCGCAAAACGCCGAGTTGGTTGAGCTTCAAATGGGGGTTTATGACCAAGGGGAGATTGATGAATATGTGCAGCAAATCGGCGCGCGTTTAGTCAGTGAATTGGAGAATCCAGAATTCGAGTTTCACTTTAAGGTAGTCGACGACCCTGTGCCGAATGCTTTTGCCCTGCCAGGTGGTTATATCTTTGTTTCTCGCGGTCTTCTTAGCCTTGTAAATAGCGAAGACGAACTGGCGTGTGTGATTGGTCATGAAATCATCCACGTTACCCAGCGTCACGCGGTTAAGCAGATGCGTTCGGGGGTACTGCCGGGTATCGCTGAACTGCCGGGTAATATCGTTGGTGGTGTGATCAATGAAGATCTGGGTAACTTTATTAACGCACCTATCTCTGCCGGTAATCATTTATTGATGGCTGGCTATAGTCGTAGTCATGAGAGTGAGGCAGACAGGCTGGGTATTGCTCTTGCCGCTAAAGCCGGCTACGACCCTCTGGCGATGAACTCTATCCTCACTCGATTGAACCGTTCGGTTGAGATCCAGACTCAGCAAACCTTTGAGCGCAGTTATTTTGATAGCCACCCATTTACTCCAGACCGCGTGACTGCGGTGACTAAGGAAGCTAAGTCGTTAACCATTGCTGAACTGGCACCGATTCATCCTGAGTTTATCCCTTATCTCGATGGGATGTTGATGGGGCAGAACCCAGCAAAAGGTGTCTTTAAAGGACAGACCTTCCTGCAGCCGGATATGAAGTTTGCCATCGACTTTCCCGAGAAATGGGAAACCGCCAATCAGCCGACTGCGGTAGGTGCGGTAGATAAAGAGCAAGATGCAGCGGTGGTCTTAGGTATAGCTTCGAACGAATTTACCGCTAAAGAACACGCATTGAGATTCCAAGCAGAGATCAAGCGCCAGTATGGTAAAGATCTACCCATAGCTGAAGAGAAGCTCGCCGGTGGTAATACCTATTACAGCGTAACTCTAGAAGCTAAACGAGATGGAGCCATGAGTTACCTGACTCGCGGGTGGGCGAACCTGGGCATCGACACCTATCAGATGATCTCTATCGCCAGTGAGGACAAGAAAGCGGTGGCACAAAAGAGTGTGACCAGTTTTAGGCCGATCAGCGATAAGGAGTTAGCCTCGGTTACTAAGCATGAGATCAAGGTGGTGAATGCGACAAAAGGGCAGACCATAGAAGACTTGATTCGAGGTACTGCATCCAAAGACTCAGCTGAGTTGGTTGCGGTGATGAACGATGTGGAGAAAGACCAGCCCTTAAGATCGATGAGCAGGTGAAGTTGGTGGTCGAAAAACAATACTAAATATTAAAAAGGGAAGCCCAATGGCTTCCCTTTTTTTAGCTGTAGTAAAGGCAGATCTTCTGCCCATTGGCTTCGGCTATCTGAAAGTCTATCTCGTAGATATTACTCAGGGTCTTGGCTTCAATTACCTGCTCGGTTGGACCATTAGCAACTACTTCACCTTGCTTCATGGCGATGATGGCGTCTGAATAGACAGAGGCAAAGTTGATGTCGTGGATAACGATTACCACGCTTTTCCAGACTCATGCGCCAGGCGTTGTAGCGACTTCATGATGGCGACCGAGTGCTTGATATCTAGGTTGTTTAGCGGCTCATCCAGAAATACATAGTCAGTATCCTGCGCCACCACCATGCAATAAACGCCATTTGTCTCTGACCACCAGAGAGCTGATCAAGAAACTTGTCTTGAATATAGGTGATGTCTAGCTGGGCTAACGCCTTGTCGATTATCTCATTGTCTCTGTCGGTTAGGCGTCCTTTACTGTGAGGAAAGCGCCCAAAGGCGACCAACTCACGCACCGTGAAGCGCATATTGATGTTGTTGCTTTGGCGCAGAACCGCTAGGCGCTTGGCAAGCTCTTGTGTATCCCACTGAGACAGGAGTTTATCTTCAACAAGCACCTGACCCGCATCGCTGGAGGTAAGCCTGCTCGCCATAGAGAGTAGGGTGGACTTACCGGCACCGTTTGGGCCAATAATGCTGGTTACCATCTCTTTAGGGAAAAGCGCATCAGCGTTCTTAACAACGTATTTGTCGCTGTATTTTTTGCTTAATCCGGTGATTTTAATCATGTTTAACCGATCTTATTTCTTACAAGTAGGCTTAGGAAGTAACTGCCGCCAATAAAGTTGATGATGACGCTGATGGTGGTTTGGAAATCTAGGATATGTTCCACAAACCATTGACCACTGATAAGTAGCGCCACCGATACCAAACAGCTCGCTAGAACCAAGAAGCTATGGCGATAACTGACAAATATTTGACGGGTTAGGCTCACTACAATCAGGCCAAGGAAGAGCACTGGGCCAACCAAGGCGGTAGAGATGGCGACCATCAATGTGGTCAGAAGCAATACCTTTCGGGTCAACCTTTGCGTATCCACCCCCAAACTCTTGGCGTTATCTACTCCAAGCCAGAGCACATCCAACTGCGGAGCGAGTCTATACAGATAAATAAGGCAGAGTGCCAGAGGTGCGATGCACCAGTAGACCAACTCAGTACTGACGTTATTGAAACTGGCAAACATGGAGTTCTGTATGCTGATGAACTCATCCGGGTCAATGATCATGGTAAAGAAGCCGGTGACGCTGTTGAACAGGCTACCTAGCACCACACCAATCAGCAGTAAGGTGAAGATGTTGGCGCGCTCTTTCTTAAAGTAAAAACGAAACAGCATCATCGCCAAGAAGGTCATCACAACAGTTGAGATCACGAAGTTTATCTTGGTATCGGTGACCCAAAAGCTTAGGCCACCAAAGCTTGCCACCAACACCACTTGAATCATGATGTAGAGCGAATCAAAGCCCAGAATAGACGGAGTCAAGATCCGGTTGTTGGTCACCGTCTGGAACACCAGAGATGAGGCCGCAATGGCCATTCCAGCCAAGACGATGGCGAGTACCTTAGGGATGCGTCTTGAGAGAAAGAACTGATAATTGTCCATCGTCAGTCCATTTCCAAGAAAATAGGCGATAAAGGTGGCGGAAAAGAGCAATACCAAGCCAAGTTTCACTGAGTCACGCATTGCTTTTATCCTTCAAGATAAGATGGATAAACACAATGCCACCTAAAATGCTCACCACAATTGAGATCGGCACCTCGTAAGGGAAGATGATAACGCGGCCTAATATGTCGCAGGCCAGCACTAACATGACACCACTGTAAGCTGTCCACGGCAGACTTTTTTCATGTTATCGCCCACAAACATAGACACTAGATTGGGCACTATCAGACCGAGGAAGGGAATAACACCGACTATCATCACCACCGAAGAGGAGAGTACTGCTACTAGCACCACGCCGATAAAGACAATCTTCTGATAATTAAGGCCGATGTTTTTGGCAAAGCTCTCTCCTATGCTAGCGGCACTGAATTGAGCGGCAAAGAAGTACGCCAGTATCGATGCTGGGATAGCAAGATAAAGAAATTCGTAATTGCCTTGAAGCACTGAAGCAAAGTTCGCTACTGTCCATGAATTCATGGTCTGGACTAGGTCATACTTATAGGCCACAAAGGTTGTAAGCGCTGAAACGACGTTGCCATACATGATGCCAATCAGAGGCACTAGCATAGCGTTCTTGAACTTAAGAGATTGCAAGAAACGAACGAAGATCAAGGTTCCAGCAACCGAGAAGGCAAAAATAAGCGCCAAGTGAGCCCAGCCACTGATATCGGCAAACAGCACTAGGCTAAGGACATAGCCGAGAAGAGCGCAATCTATGGTGCCTGTGGTGGAAGGCGCTGCAAATCGGTTCTGCACAATTTGCTGCATAATAAGGCCGGCGATACTTAAACCAGCACCTGCCAAGCAGATGGCTAAAAGCCTAGGCACGCGGCTTTGCCAAAGAATGCTCCAAGCATGTGGCTCACCTTGAAGCAGAGCCTCAAGGTTCATACTGCAACGCCGATAAAGAGAGAAGCCGACCCAAGTAATACTAATACTGAGCCGGCAATAAGATGTTTGAGTTTCATCTAAATGAGTAAGTTAGCCTTAGTTAAGCATCGAGGTGACATCATCAATCATGATGTGAGTAGCCTTGTAACCACCTGCGCTGATGTACCATGCTGATGGGTCCATAAATACCATGTGCTTAGTTTGGTACGCTGGGGTTCCATGAACCAGTGGGTTGTCGAACAGCACTTCTGCACGGCCACTGCTACGGCCGATGGCTTTTTCCCTATCCAAGATGATCATGGCTTCTGGTTTAGCATCAGCAATGTACTCGAATGAGATAAGGTTGCCATGTGGGCCCGTTGGCTTAGTGTTTTGTGCGTGAGCTGGAGTAAAGCCAAATTCCTGGAAGATGACTGAAAAGCGGCTGTTTTCACCGAACATAGCTAGGTTGTTGCCATTGTTCATTACCGCTAGGGTACGCAGATTTTCCGCTTGCGCTGATTGGTGAACCTGTGTGATGCGGCGTCGGTTATTTGGATAAACTCGGCTACTTTTTGCTCTTGATTGAAGATGTCTCCAAGGGTTTGCCAGTGAGCTTGAGTGGTTTTCCAGTAATCCTTGTTATCAATCTGGAACATATAGGTAGGTGCAATCTGGCTCAGTTCATCATACATCTTAGCTACGCGACCCTCAGCATGATTAGGTCAGGTTTTAGCATGAAGATGGCTTCGAAATTAGGCTCTTGTAGCGTGCCCACACTTTGATATTGGTCTGCGGTGTATTTGCTCAGAAAGTGAGGCATCAAGGGTTTGACTAATCCAACCGGTTCAACGCCAAGCTCATCCAGTAAGTCCAAGCTGCCTTGACCTAGAACTACAACGCGCTGAGGCACTTGGTCTATCTCAATTTCGCCAAGGCTATGGGTGTAAGTCTTCGCCATGCTGGTGGCAGAAAAAAAGGTGCTTAGGGTTAGCGTAGCTAGGGCTAAGACTTTGGAGAGGGCATGACTCTTTGACATAGTAATTTATTGACCAAGTATACAAATGAGAATTAATAACAATTGACATAAGTTATCAAACGCATAAAATCCGTCAAATGTATACTTGGAATATTCACTATGCAGTTATTGAATAACAAACAGCTCGACCTGAATCTATTGGTGGTCTTAAAGCAACTTCTCGAAGAAAAACACGTCTCTAATACCGCGTTAACCCTGGGCATGAGTCAGCCCGCGGTGAGCCGAGCACTACAAAAACTGAGGGTACTGTTCAATGATGACCTCTTGGTTCGCTCCGGTGATGGCTATCAAATCACAGAGCGGGGCAAGAGTCTTCAATCAGAGTTAGATAAGGTACTTCAAGGCATAGAAACCTTGATGCAAGGGGATACCTTTAACCCTCAAACCTCTAATCAGGCTGTGCGTATTTTCTCTTTGGTACCGCAAGCATGGTATTGCTACCTAAGCTCTTTTCGGAGTTAAGAGAGCGCGCGCCGAGCATGCACATGGCTATCGACACGGTTCCGCAAAACCATTTCACTGCCCTAGAAAACGGGGATGTGCACTTCGTTATCTCAACCGCACAACCCGATTATCGTCAGCAGAACCTATATCGAGTGCCAATATCCGAGCATGACTTTCGCTTTCTAATGAGCGCTACACATCCGCTCGCGGATGAAGAAGAATTGAATGTAGCCGACCTGCTTAAGGCGCGCTTCGCAGATTTCTATCTATGGGGACACTCGCTTTCCGCTTCAGGAGCGTATTCGTGAGCGTGGTTTCTTAGGAAAAGAGGAGAGTCTGCAGGTGCCTGTCTCTATTACCAACTTTAACCTTGCCGCTAGCATTGCAGACAGCAGTGATGTGATCTTTCATCTGCCTGAGCCTTATGCCAAGGAGATGGCAAAGTCAGGGGATCTGGTGATCAAAAAGGTGCCCGATGAGATAAGTTTCGGCAAGATCCAGGTGTATCTGTATTGGCACAAGCGATTTCATAACGACAGCATGTGCACCTGGTTTAGGGGACTAATTAAAGAGGTTTATGGCGTTAGCTAATCCATCAGTCGAATACTAATTACACTGCACATTCAAAAACTGCATACTGATAATTCATCTTATGAATGTGATTGCAATTGCTGAGGAGATGTTTGTCTCTGTAGAGTAATGAGAAAAATTCTCATTACTATTATAATTGCAGTGGTATTCATGCTTAGCCGTACTCATTTTAAACTTAGCGCAGTCGCGCTCGCTCTTTTCTCAAGCCAAGCCTTCGCCCAAGAACACAAAGTCGATGAGCAGATGGTAATTACCGCCACTCACACTGAGACGGCGGTTCTTGAAGCACCTGCGACCATCTCTGTCATCACCGAAGAAGAGATCATGGCAGAGCCGGGCAGTGCTCTTAACGATCTGGTTAAGAACATTGCAGGTGTAGAAAGCCAGATGGAAGGCGGCCGTTCAGGCCGTGAGATGATCTCTATCCGAGGTATGGATGCCAAATTCACCATGATTTTGGTAAATGGTCGCAAGCTTAGCTCTTCCAACGCTATTTTCCGAGGTAATGACTTTGACCTATCAGGCATTCCTAAAGAGAGCATTCAGCGAATCGAGGTGATCCGTGGTCCTATGTCAGCCCTATATGGCTCTGAGGCTCTTGGTGGTGTGATTAACGTAATCACGAAGCAACCAGAAAACGAATGGCGCTCACAGTTAAATGGTGACTATGGCTATCGTGATGATGACAACGGGGGCGAATACAACGTCGGTTTCAATACCTCTGGCGCACTGATTGACGACGAGCTTTATCTCTCGTTCTCTGTAGCCCAGAGCGCTCGTGATGCGTGGAGTCCTTATTCAGGCTCGGCAACAGACAGCAATGGCAACGTGTATGATCGCTCCCAAGCTACGGCCTTAGAAGAGCGTGATACCCTTTCTGTTGCAGGTAGTCTGCTTTGGTATATCAACCCGAACCACGACCTTGCCTTTGATTTCTCATACTCTGACGATGATCGTGAAGGTATCATCGAATCGACTTCGGGTTTGACCGACTCTGATCAGCGAGTAAAGCGTGATACCCAAGCGATTACCTACAACGGTAGTTATGAGTGGGGTGATGCCTTGCTTCGCTACAATCGCGATGCGGTAGTGAGTGAAGATAACTTCAACGACAGAAACGCTGGCCTGGGTTTCTATGACATCAATGAGGTGAACCATATCGTTAATGGTCACGCTACGACCTACTGGGGGGACCACACGGTAACCATGGGTGGTGATTGGAACTATTCTGAGCTGAAAAACCCAGACAGCCTAACCGAGACGGGCAAGGCGAGCGTGAATCAGCAGGCGCTGTTTGTGCAAGACCAGTGGCAGTTTGCTGAGGACTTTACCTTTACCTATGGTACACGTGTCGACTTCCATGAAGAGTTTGGTACTCACTGGAGCCCACGAGCATACCTTGTAAATACCACAACCGATAAGCTAACCATCAAAGGTGGTGTGGGCAGTGCGTTTAACGCGCCAACTCTGCTGCAGCTGTCAGATGAGAACATCATCAACAGCTGCAAAGGCAGTTGCCAGATCGTCGGTAACCCAGACCTAGATCCTGAAACCAGTGTAAGTTATGAGATCTCTGCATCTTATGTAGAAGCGGTTTGGCAGATTGAGGCGGGCCTGTTTAGAAACGAGATCAAGAACCTGATTGACCGTGATCTAGATAACCCAGTGGATAACATCAACGGCCAGGATATCTACACCTATAAGAACATCGACGAAGCGGTTATTCAGGGCTTTGAGTTCTCTGGCCAATACGACCTGACCTCAAGCATTAATCTTCGTGGTAACTACACCTTCTTGGATACAGAAGACAAGACCACTAACGAGTCTCTAGAGGACCGCCCTGAGCATTCTGCGATGGCGCGTCTTGGCTGGATGGTAAACCATAATCTAGATACTTTTGTGCGTGTGAACTACACAGGTGAGACCATAGTGTCTAATGACGATAATGTAAGTCGTCCTTCGTTTGTCACTGCGGACCTTGGTATGAACTACTTTATCCATGAACAGCTTCGTCTGCGTGCAGGAGTTAAAAACCTAACCGACGAGCAGTTCGATGATATCGATATTACCCAGCGTGGCTATTCCATTGAGCCAAGATACTGGTATGTAGGTATGACAGCGGACTTCTAATCCGCTAGTCTAGAGCATACCTATAGCGCCACTCCAACTGCGAGTGGCGTTTTTATTTCTGATATTTCTTATCTAATGGAGCCAAATTACAAAGTTAAATATTCACCGCAATAAACTTTTTTTGGTTGAATGAAAATCTGGCGCAAAATGGCAAGTATTGATTCTTGGTCAATCTAGAATACATCTCATCGAAGGGGATAAGCCCAAACTAAGAGCCTAAGTCTTAGCAACCAAACAGAGTGAGAGTGAAGCATGAAAAGCAATCTAAAGATTCTAGAAAAAGTAACCCTAGGCGTAATCGCAACTGCTATCGCAAGTGATATGTGGAGTTGGTTGGTAATCCCTGTTGAAGATATCTTTGTAGTTGGTGCCCTGATTTCTCTGATGCTGAGCTTCTTTGTGTGGCTTGAGGGTTTCCTTGCCGCAAAATGGCAAGCAAAGGGTGATGCAAAGAAATATAAGATTGGTCGTGGCATTACCTCATACATCTCATTAGTAGGCGGTAAATTCGCAGCCATGGGCGCAATTGCCACTCTGTTTCCAAAGGTGCAGATGCTAGGTTATTTCAACGGTGTGGTCGTCTTCTTTGGTCTTATCTTCCTTATCATGGGTTTTGAAGCAGCTTGGGACAAGCTATCCACAGCGACCAACAACAAACTGCTAGCACAAGCTAACTAATCAAAAAGAAGCCGCTCTATTGAGCGGCTTTTTTATTGAACCAAAATGCGTCCAGCACCTTAAGCGCGGCCACGATATAAAGAATGGCAAGAGAGATATAAAAGATGCGCGAGATAAAGGAGCTGAGAAAGTCTGAATCCGCTCCTAGGTTACCGTTTATCAAGACTATGATGCAGGTCATCGCAGACCCAAAGTACTTCGCCTTGGGAGAGGTAGAGAAAATGTTTGAGCCCATATACAGGGCGATAGCAAAATAGAGGATGATAAAGAACGCAAACATGGGCACAGCCACAATCGCCCAGTAAAAGACAAACGCCACACAGCCACCTATGATGGTGGATATGAGGGAGTTCCTGCCTGCATCCTTACCTGCACTTAGCTCTGGTTTAAGGGTAAAGATAGCTGCGAAGATCATAGTAAGAAGCAAATCCATGCGCGCAAAGGTGATGCAATACGCCACGATAGGAAAGGCCACTAGGGTACTCTTTAGCGCAAACTGAGCGGCTATTGGAATATACACGTCCTGAAAGCCTGGTTTCTCGGGTAGGGTAATATGCTGAGGGTCAGGCACTAGAACGTGCATGATAAAGGTGTATAGGATTGCCGCCCACGCCGAGACTACAAAGCCCATAGAAAAACCAATTGCCAAACCCTCTGCTGTGTAGGTGAGCATCGGCAGAATGAGTAGGGATAGCATGCTCATCAGGGTGAGCCAGAACGAACCACCGCGGTTCAGGTAGTAGTAGCAGTAGAACAGCGCCGGAAACATCAAGATCAAGAATAGGGTCGGGAAGCGCGTCAGTGATACCGAGAATACAAGACCGAAGGCAAAGCCTTTTAGGGTATCCACCATCATCTTGCCTATCTGCTTTGGGGCCATCCTAGGAATGGGAAAGGAGAGCAACAGACAGGTAAAGATAGGGAATAGGAAGGCTAGCGGCCAGTTGAAGGTGTAGGCAATGGTGGCTGAGGTGGAAACCCCCAGCGCAAACCTTACCTGCCGAATACTATTAGCATCACCGGTCAGTCTTCCCCACCAAGATAGGGTGTTAGTAGACATAGGAAATCCAACTGAGTAGACGGATATATACCTTGGAAATGGCGTTGAGCACAAAGTTGCTGCCTGTATAGAGTTGCACATCTGCTTGTCCGCCAACACGGCGAAGTCCTTGCGGCACCTCTTCTTCAAAGGAAACAATTACAGGGAAGCGTTGCGGGTCACGAAGCCATCCTGATGAAGTTTTCACTGAAACCAGACCGCCCACTTGATTGGTTGAGCCTGTCTGCACCGCAAAGCCAATACTGCGCACCTTGCCCTTAAAGATTCGACCCGGCAGTACATCTAGTACGATATCCGCATCATCGCCTACCTTGAGGTTGGCTAGGTTATTCTCTTTCAGGTATACCTCAACCCACACATCGTCGGCATCGACGAAGGTCATCACTGGCTGGCCAGGGTTTGCGTAGTAACCCACATCAACCTGAAGGTTAGTGATACCACCATTGGTTGGGGCAAGCACTGTGGTACGGCTTAGGTCAAGTTGTGCCTTTTGAAGCTGAGCCATAGCCGCGCGGATCTTCGGGTTGTCTTCACCCTCAGCACCGAGCTGAGATTTGGCTTTTTCAAGGTTGGCTTGAGCGCTTCGAACCTGAGCTCGGGCTTGCTTGATAGCAGCACGAGCTTTATCGCCCTCAGATTTAGAGAAGAGTTTCTTTTGCTCTAGTTCGAAAACGCGCGCACTCTGGGCATTGATGTGTTCAAGGTTGGTTTGAGCTTCAACCAATTGCGCTTGCGCGGTAGCTACATTGGCCGTACCAGCACCGATGTCTTGACCGGCCAACTCTAACTGCGTTTCCGCTGTCTCGACCGCTAGTAGGTAATCTGACGGGTCGATAGAAAACAGCTTGTCACCACGCTCGATGCCCTGATCCTGAGTAACGTTGACCTCGACTAGTTTACCTGCAACTTGAGGCACGATTGGGATGACATAGGCTTGCACTCTAGCTTGGTCTGTCCAAGGAGTGTGTCTATCAGCAAACAGGTACCAAACAAAGATGATAGCAACCACGATAAAGACGTTGCGAGTTAAGGTCTTAACTGGGTCTTTGGCTGGTGGAGTCGGGGTTTCTGGTGCCGCTTCTTGAGTTTCTTCGGCTGGAACTTGTTTTTCTTCGCTCATAGTGTGATTAATTCCGTTTAAACAACTTATGTGACCTAAATAGTATCAAACTGATTTCTATTAAAATCAACACTTTAAAACTCGTATTCTATGCCTATGGTGAACAGAATGTCGGTGGCTTCTGGCTCAATCCCATTCTCATCGGCAACAGGCTCTAGGGTGTTGTCTATGACGGCAGTGATCTCAAGGTCGAAGTCATCGATAAGCTCTACCTCAAAGCCTGTCTCGGTACGTTGTATATAAAGCCCCGAATCTTCATTCACTAGCTTGGCATCGTAGACAAGGAAGTACTCGATATCTGAGGTGAGGTCTACCTCAAAATCAAAACCAAACGCGAGCACCGGAGAATAGACAACCTCATCTTCACCAGGCTCTACCGCATCAAAGTGAGTGGCCTGAACGCTAGGACCCGCATACACCTCGAGATCCATCCCTTTGATGTCTATGACCTCATAACCCACAGCGACACCGAGTGAGGTTTGATAGCGAATATTCCTAAAGGTATCAACGACCAAGTCGTAGCTAGGCAGGGTTAAGAAGAGTTTTTTGGAGTAGTAGTAATCGTATTTGGCGGTAAACCTGTGGTTGTCTTCGGTTGTCACCACAGTGTCCGTTGTTTTATCTCTTACCTTTTCAAACACACCGCGATAGGTGGAAATGAATCGGCCTGTTGATCTTAGATAGCGAACCTCTGCATCAAAGTAATAATCAAAGCTCTCGGTATTACCGGACTTGAAGTTAAGACCCGCACTGATTTCCCCGGCCCAAAGGCTTTCACCACTTTTTTCGGATGGGGTAATAGAAAGGATCTCTTCTCTGGGGAAGGTCTGGCTAGTTCTCCATCACATACACGCTATCTTCGGTAATGATGATATGACCTTCTATAATGGTTCCGTCGAGGAATCGAAGCTGCATTATGTCTTTGGTTCTAAGTTCCTTGATGTCCTTCATCTTTACTTTATGTATGCCCACCTCATCACTATCGAACTCTACTTTGTCGTCATACATAGCGATGATGTCCCCTCCAAGAAGTTCGCCTTTCTTGACCAGTAGCCAGTCAAACTTTTCGGGCACAGCGGGGATCTCCACTGACCAAGGAGGCGCAGTAAGCTCACCTTCTTCGGCAAAAGAGGGGGAAGTGACCATTAATAGTGTTAGCGACGTAAAAATGAGGTGATACGTTTTCAGGCTCATAGGGCATCAAATCCATTTGCTCAGATAAACCCTAGCCCATATTGGTAAAAAGTGGCTAAATTTCCGTAACTTATCCCACTTTTTTGTGTTTAGAGTGTTTATGAATGAGATATAAAACAAAATCCTTGAAATAACCTAGAAATTTCAGAAATTTAGTCGACACTTAAATTGTATTAGCAAAGATTTTGGAAAGGAGTCCCATATGCAATCATTGAAAGTCAAAGATTACATGTCTCATCAAGCGGTGACCTTCACCTCTGATATGTCCCTTTCAGCGGCCTTGGAAAAATTCCTTAAAGCGAAGAATCCAGGTGGTCCGGTGATCGATGAGAGTGAAAAGGTAGTGGGTTTCTTGTCCGAACAAGACCTTTTGGAAAAACTTATCAAGGTAAGTTATCACTGCCAAGACACGCATATCGTGAGTGACGTGATGTATGAAGAGGTACTAAGCGTCCACCCAGACATGTCCATCATCGAACTTGCTGAGATGATGAAGGTCGGTAAGCCGAAGGTATATCCAGTGGTGGATGAAGAGAAACTGGTGGGCATTATCTCACGCAGTGATGTATTGCGTGCACTAGGCGAGTCCATCAATGCCTGCTTCCAACATCCGGTATAGGAAAACGCCAACTGTTAAACGCCACTGCATTCGCGGTGGCGTTTTTGTGATCGCAACCGTTTAACTATGAAATCAATAACTTGGAATCCCTACAACTTGTGAGTTAGCTCACTTTGCTTTGTGGGGAAACTCACTAAATTAAAGCCTTATTCAACGAACATAAGCGAGTCATCTATGAGCGCTCAACAAAATGTATTTCATCTAGGTGTAAATCAAAATGACCTGCAAGGGGCAACACTGGCTATCATTCCTGGCGATCCGGAGCGCGTAAAACGAATTGCCGATTGTATGGAGAATCCGACGTTTCTTGCTAGTCATCGTGAATATACGCTCTATTTGGCAGAGCTAGATGGCAACAAGGTTGTGGTGTGTTCGACAGGTATCGGTGGCCCATCGACCTCTATTGCTGTTGAGGAGTTGGCGCAGCTGGGTGTTAATACCTTCCTACGTGTCGGTACTACCGGCGCTATTCAGCCACATGTGAATGTGGGTGACATGATAGTGACTACAGCATCTGTACGCCTTGACGGTGCTAGCCTGCACTTTGCTCCAATGGAGTTTCCTGCTGTGTCTGATTTCAACATTGCCCTTGCGATGAAAGAGGCTGCGACCGAGCAGCAAGCAACCGTGCATACCGGCGTTACCGCATCCAGTGACACCTTTTATCCAGGTCAAGAGCGCTACGACACCTTTACTGGACGCGTTGTGCGTCGCTTTAAAGATTCGATGCAAGAGTGGCAAGAGATGGGCGTTCTGAACTTTGAGATGGAGTCCGCAACGCTGTTGACTATGTGTGCAAGCTCAGGTCTGCGAGCGGGCTGTGTTGCAGGGGTTATCATTAATCGTACCCAACAAGAAATCCCAGATTCGGCTAAGATGAAGGAGATTGAAGCGCTTTCGATTAAAACAGTGGTGGAAGCGGCGCGTAAGGTTTTAGCTTAATTGCTAAAACAGATATATAAAAAACCGGAGCATTTTGCTCCGGTTTTTGTTTATCAATAAGGGAAGTCTTCGGTGCCGCCTGCAGCTAAGAACCACTTTTTCAGGTGGGCATGAAGGTCAAGCAGTTCATCCGGACCGATAAGTGCAAGGCCTAGGTCAGCAGCACGAGTAATATCGTTGTGACGCAGCGGTCTGAAGCTTACAAGCATAGCGCGTGCTTGGAGACCACCTAGTAGATCGCGAAGGTATCTAGCTTATACAGAGTATCATCGCCGTCATCGCGCATACCCTTGGTCTTACACTCGATGATATGCAACTTGTTATTCGCAACCGTAGCGACGTCTAGCTCATTGCGGATCTCTTTCTCACCTATCTTACGACTAACTTGAACGTTCAATGAGCAGTCTTGCAGTGTGGATAGCTCGGATTGGATCTGCTTAACATGAGCATGAACCAGTGCTTCAAGCCATTCGCCGTTAGAGAAACGACGTGCTTTTTCGGAATGGAAGGTGAGTACGCCGTTAGCATAGTCAGCCAGGTTCGCTTGAACCAAGTCTTCTAGCAGGATATTCAGTTCACGATAACCTTGCTGTTTGGTAGAAAGCTCCACATCCAGTTTCTGCTCTTTACGACAGGTTGTGGCAAGGAAGTTTAGGGTGGCAAGACCAGGACCAAGCTCTAGGGCGTGACTTGCCCACTTTTCACATACGCCAAGAAGCACATCGTCGATATGGATCATGTCTTCTTCGGTGGGGAATTCGGCTTCAGCACCAAAGATGGTGAGATAGTCATTGATGGTGATATGGTCTTGAACCTGAGCGTCAATCTGACCATCAGGGTAAAGCCAGCTCAATCTGTCTGTATTGGGTTCCACGACAAAGATTGGCCAATCAAAGCTACGCACAACCTCATAGACAGAAAGGAGTCTATGTCTTAGGCCGCAACTGGCGTTGAATTTGATGGTGTCGCCTTCTTCTTTCAAACGCTTAGCCAACTCCATCACACAAGATTTAATCTTGGCTGTGTTTGAAACATTCGGGATCTCGAAGAACTCACTCTTGATATCGCGCTTTGCCAGAACGACTTCTAGCTTTTCAAACATAGGGCGCTGATTTGCAACCCCGATAAAGATCATATGGCGACTGACCGCGCGGTCATCTAACAGGGGAGTGACCAAGCGAATCGGATCTTGGTCAATAATACCAATCTGAACTGGCATGCTTTATACCTCTTATTATTGAGGCGCACATTAGTTTGTAAACTGAGAAAAATTAAGTACCTAGCCGTACTTACAAATGGGAATTAACGTGCGCTGGTTACTGAAAGATTGGGGTTTTTGCATAAAATTGCAAGTAGCGGGCGTGGCATTAAATCTTATTGTTCATTTTTGGTTGTTTGAGAATCGCTAGATTGTTGATGCAATTGCTTTTTTAGACACCTTGGTGCACTCTTGTTAAACCATTGAATTGAGCTGAGACCTATCATGGCTGAAGAAACAATTTTTAGTAAAATCATACGTCAAGAGATCCAAACTGAACTGGTTTATCAAGACGATCTCGTGACCGCATTCCAAGATATCAACCCGAGAGCTCCCTCTCATATTCTGATTGTTCCTAATCACGTTATTCCTACCGTAAATGACGTTACCGAAGACGATGAACGCGCGCTGGGACGCATGTTTACCGTGGCAGCCAAGATTGCTAAAGAAGAAGGCATTGCAGAAGATGGTTATCGCTTGATCGTGAACTGTAATTCTTATGGCGGCCAAGAGGTATACCATATTCATATGCACCTAGTGGGTGGCAAGCCTTTAGGACCTATGCTGGTTGGCTAATGAAACAAGGTAAAAAGCTGTATCGTACCGCGTCGGTTGTATTTTGTAGTGCGATTCTTACCGCCTGTGCCTCTCTCTCTGCGGGTAACCTTTTTAGTCATTATTCTGCGCAGAATCGTTCCGTTTATCAGGCTGTCAGCAGCGGTGATTATCTCAAGGCTCAAGAGCAACTGCCCGAGAGCCGTGCAGGTGACATCCTAGATAATATGGAAAGGGGGCGCATCGACTTCTTGGCTGCATCGTACCCTGAGAGTAAGTCAGCATTTGAGGCGAGTGATAGAGCGGTTCGCCAATGGCAAGATCAAGCGGTTATTTCTATCTCGGATACTGCTACTAGCGTCGGGGCTTTAGCGGTCAATGACAACTTGACCAATTACGAGCCTGCTGATTATGAGTTGGGTTTTTGCATCTTTACTTAGGCCTTAACTATATCGAGCAAAACAGCTTGGAAGGTGCGTTGGTTGAGATGCGTCGCGCTAATCAGGTGCAAGAGCGCGCTCGAAAACAGCGCGAGTCTGATCTAAAGCGCGCTGAAGCGGATATGAAAAATAGTGGCCTTAGCCCGAATCTTGGCAGTGTCTTGTCACGCTATCCCGATGCTGGTGATAAGTTAAAGGCGGTGCAGAATGGCTATCTCTTGTATTTGTCCGCACTACTTTATGAATCTCAAGGCGACCCAAACAGTGCCTATGTGGATTATCGAAGAGCGCTGGCCGTTGCCCCGGATAATAAGCAGGTTATCGACGGTGCGCTTCGCGTTGCCACAGAACTGGGCATGAGGCAGGACCTTGAGCTCTTAACCAAGCAGTACGGTGCTTATCAACCTCTTCCTAAAGGAGAGGGCAGGGTTATCATCCTAGATGAGCGTGGTGCGGTTAAGCAGATGAACGATTGGCGTTTGACCCTGCCGGTGTACGACAGTCGAGGGGACGTGGGTTTCTACTCGGTGGCGTTGCCTTACTACGATAACAGCGGTGTTCAAAAATTTGGGGCCCTGCAGCTAAACGGTAAAGGCATACGCGGTGATGAGCTGGTGGACGTCAATCTGATGGCCAGCAATCAGCTCTCTGAGCAGATGCCGAAGATACTGCTGAGACAGGTGTTACGCACGGTAACAAAAGATCAATTGCGCAAAGAGGCGGCGCGCGGTGATGATGTTACGAACGTATTGTTCAATGTTTTCAACACCCTAACTGAGCAACCCGATACGCGCAGTTGGCAATCTCTTCCTGCTTCAGTCTACAGCTCTGGTGCTACACTGAGTGCAGGGGAACATGAACTGTTTGTTGCGGGTCTAAGTTATAAGTTCCCAGTTCGAGAAGGCAGACAACTCTGGTTTGGCTTTCGAGACAGGGCGGTAATGTGACTATCTGGCACAAACTCTTGGGGGCAATCTAATGAAAAAATGGGCGTTAGTGCTACTAACTCTGTTTACTGTGGCAGGCTGTGCGACTAATACCGCTGGCCTTCGTGTTGACGGTAAGTCTCAAAAGGTACTGTTTGGTGACAATGTACTGGGCAGCCGTTTGATCGTTGACGATATTGCAACGGTTGAGAAAGACGACGGCCGTAAGCGTGGCATAGTAACGGTTAGCAGTAATTACAAAGCGGACCTTCGCATTCAATACCGCTTCTATTGGTATGACGACAATGGCCTAGAAGTAAATACTAAGCCATCCGCTTGGCGACAAGATGTGGTGCGTGGTTTCGAAACTCGCACACTATCAGAAGTTTCAATAAATCCGGAAGGGACTCAGTTTAGAGTTCAAATTCGAGAAGCAGACAATTAAGGAAATATGATGAAAAAAAGTGTCATTGCACTCTTGGGTCTAGCTGTCATTCTTGGTGGCTGTTCAAACAAGGTTAACTATGGTGATGCGCAAGCAACTGAAACCACTACCGTTGACTTTGGTTCGACCGATCTACAAAAGATTGCTGCTGAAATGGTAGATAGCATGCTGAACTCAGGTTCTGTTGCGGCTATTACTAAAGACCAGCGTCCGATCGTGTTCGTTGAGCGCATTAAGAACAAGACCAGCGAGCATATCGATACTGAATCTATCACTGACTCCGTGTCTACCAAGATGCTGAATTCTGGTAAATTCCGCTTCGTTGATATGGACCGTGTTGAGTCTGTTCGTAAGCAGCTTAACTTCCAAAACAACGATGAGCTTGTGGATCAATCAAGCGCTATTCAGTTTGGTAAGATGGTAGGTGCTCAGTACATGTTGTACGGCAACTTATCGAGCATTGTTAAGGAAGCGGGTAACGATAAAGACGTTTACTACAAGATGACAATGCGCCTTATGGACCTTGAGACTGGTTTGATTGAGTGGGCTGACGAAACAGAGATTCGTAAGCAACAATCTAGAAGCCTTCTAGGCCTATAAAGTGTTTGAAAAAGGTCAGCTTTGCTGGCCTTTTTATTGGCGAAAACGCTACAAAATCTGACTAAGATCAACCTTTTAATCTTTACTCTGCGCGGGGGACCTTTGTTTGACAATAAAAGTTACTCTGTGACTTTCACTACCATTAAATCGTGTTAGATTTAATGTATATCAGGCTAAACGCGACTTAGGTAGTGTCGCAAACAAGGAAGGCTTCATGATTATCTATCTTCACGGCTTTGACTCAACCAGCCCAGGGAACCATGAGAAGGTGCTGCAGTTGCAGTTCATCGACGATGACGTTCGTTTCATCAACTATTCTACTCTTCATCCTAAGCATGATATGGCACACCTTCTTAAAGAGGTGCACAAGGTGATAGAGTCCTCCGAGGACAAGCATCCGGTTATTTGCGGTGTTGGTCTAGGCGGGTATTGGTCAGAGCGTATCGGCTTCTTGTGCGGTATCAAGCAGGTGATCTTCAACCCTAACCTCCATCCAGAGCGCACCATGCTAGGTCGTATTGACCGCCCAGAAGAGTATGACGATATCGCTACCAAGTGTGTGGAGCAGTATCGAATGAAGAACAAAGACCGCTGTCTGGTGATCTTATCCACCAATGATGAGATCCATGATAATCAGGTCACAGCAGATGAGCTTCAGGATTACTATAAGATCATCTGGGATGAAAACGAGTCTCATAAGTTCAAGAAGATCTCTCACCACCTTCAAGCCATTAAGGCATTCAAAGAGGCATAATTTCACCGATTTTATGCATATGGTATTACAAAAGCCCGCTAGTTAGCGGGCTTTTTTGTACGTTTAAGAATTTTCACGGCAATTTCATTAAAGAAAATGTGGTTTTCTCTGAATTGCGTGTTGCTCATAAAGTCGTTTTGGATATAATGCGGATTAAACAAAAATTGATATAAATCAAAAAAAGTTGAGATTGCAATTCGATAGGCAAGATCAGAATCGGGTTTATACCTAAGCGACCTTAGAGAGTGCGAGATGGCTTAGGTATAAATTTTTAAGTTTAATTTTTTGAAGTATCAAGGAGTGTTTTTATGGCACGTATCATTATTGTTGGTGGTGGCGCTGGCGGTCTAGAGCTAGCAACCAAACTGGGACGTAAATTCCGTCGCGATCAAGAAACGACGGTAACCCTAGTTGACCGTAAAGCGAGTCACCTATGGAAGCCATTGCTACACGAAGTAGCAACAGGCTCACTGGATGCGGGCGTTGACGCTCTTAGCTACCGTGCTCACGCTAAGAACCACGGCTTTGACTTCCAAATGGGTAGCCTCTGCGATATCGACCGTGAGCGCAAGGTTGTTATTCTAGATGAACTCAAAGACGCGGGTGGCGAGCTGCTTATTCCAGCTCGTGAGCTTGAATACGACTACCTAGTAATGGCAATCGGCTCTACCTCGAATGACTTCAATACCCCAGGAGTGCGTGACAACTGCATCTTCCTAGATAGCCCAGAGCAGGCGCACCGTTTCCGTGAAGAGATGAACAACCAGTTCCTTAAATTGCACGCAAACTCAGGCCAAGGCACGGTTGATATTGCTATCGTTGGTGCAGGTGCTACGGGTGTTGAGCTGTCTGCTGAGTTGCACAATGCAATCAAAGAGCTGCGCAACTACGGCTTTGGTGACCTAGATTCTAGTAAACTAAACGTAAACCTAGTTGAAGCGGGTGAGCGTATTCTGCCAGCCCTTCCACCACGTATCTCGTCAGCGGCTCACCAAGAACTAACCAAGCTAGGTGTAAACGTGCGCACAGCGACTATGGTGACTCAAGCAGATGTTGATGGCCTGACTACCAAAGATGGCGAGAAGATCCCAGCACAAATCATGGTTTGGGCTGCAGGCATCAAGGCACCAGATTTCATGAAGGATATTGCAGGCCTTGAGACTAACCGCATTAACCAGCTAGTAGTTAAAGAGACACTGCAGACTACTCGTGATGACAGCATTTTTGTTATCGGTGACCTAGCTCAGTGCACCCAAAAAGACGGTAAGTTTGTGCCACCACGTGCACAAGCTGCGCACCAGATGGCAAGCCACGCTTATAAGAACATCATGGCGATGATGAACGGCAAGCAACTGACTGGCTATGAGTATAAAGACCACGGTTCACTGGTTTCTCTTAGCCGTTTCTCAACCGTAGGTAGCCTGATGGGTAACCTAACCAAAGGTTCTATGATGGTTGAAGGTCGCATTGCTCGCGTGGTGTATATCTCACTCTATCGCATGCACCAGATGGCGCTTCATGGCACTATCAAGACAGGTCTGATGATGCTAGTAGGACGTATCAACCGAGTACTTCGTCCTAACCTGAAGCTTCACTAATTCGGTGACAAACAAAAAGGGCTGCCAATATGGCAGCCCTTTTTAGTACTCGGATTCGATTAATTTTGAACTCGACGAACCTGGATAATCATGCCCATAAGAGGGTGGTCTAGGTAGTGAGTTTCACCGCTACGCATACGGCGCTTCTGCTCCATGCGATAGCTCTTAAGATAGGTCACCACCTCTTTCTTTGGTGATACCTCTTCCATATTGCCCGCTTGAACATTGTCGTTTTCAGTATCGGCAAGTACGGAGAAGTTTTCGCTATCTTTTAGCTCTTCAGGTTTTAGCTCTTTAAAGGTTACGCTTTTCACGCTTGGCTCACGAAGATCCAGGGTGGTTTCCGCGAACAGATAGTGCTGTACATAGATTTGCAGCTTTCCGTCTAGCTCATACAGCGCTTTCGGGATAGTGCTCTCTTGGATATCATCACCTAGGCAGAATCAGAGGTAACTGAGCCAATCTTGCTGCCATCAGGGTTAAACTCCTTGGAATAGTCTTTACCTGCTTGGATATGGAATTTAGGTGCACTTGCGCGACCTTGGTCACCTTGACGCCATGCCGTGTGCAGTAGAACCTCGAAGCCGGCGTGCTTCTTCAGTTCATCGCGCTCTTTAAGCAGCTTATAGTTATCGTAAGAGAGCATTTGCGCCCCTTTCTTCTTACGATATTCGTGATTATTGAACGGCTCAACGCCTTCCATATTGATCTCTGGTAGAGACTCAGGCCAAGATTCTTGGGTCTTCTCTGCGTCTACCGCGCGTTTAAAGATCAAGACTTCAATATCAAATTCTCTCCCTTGTGCCATAGCTAAGCTGGGGATCAGCAGTAGCGACAGTAGTAGTGGGATAAATTTCTTCATTTTGGCTCCGTAGCTTGATTAATGCCGTTTATCTTAATGAATTGTATCAGTTTTTACCGCGTTCGCAGAATTGATTTAAGCTGCTCGATTCTGCGCAAAACGCTCTATGAGGTCATGAACAAAGTTTATGCGGTCGCGTCTGTCTACCAGTGACTGCATGAACTTGATCTTAGTCGGTCCATCCATGGCGTATTTTTGTGGTTCTGCTTGAAGCAGTTTAACCAAATACATAGGGTTGATGTCAGCATCCGGATAAAACTCGATGAAGCCGCCTTTTTCATGGGCTTCCACCTTATCCACTTTAATACTCGCCGCCGATAGCTTGATTTTAGAGACCTCAAGAAGGTTCTTAGTTGCATCTGGAAGCGGCCCAAAGCGGTCGATGAGTTCAACCTTAAGCTCGGTCAATTGACCGTCGTTGCCGACACTGGCAATACGCTTATACAGAGACAATCGAGTATTGATATCCGGTATATAGTCCTCTGGAAGCAGGGCAGGGATGCGCAGTTCAACCTCAGTTTGCTCGCGAAGAAGGTCATCCAGAGATGGCTCTTTACCTTCTTTCAAAGCCTCAACCGCTTGCTCTAGCATCTCCATATACAGGGTAAAACCAACCGATTGGATCTGACCGCTTTGCTCATCACCAAGAAGTTCACCAGCACCGCGGATCTCTAGGTCATGGGTAGCGAGGGTAAAGCCCGCACCAAGGTCTTCTAGAGAAGCAATAGCCTCAAGACGTTTAGCCGCATCCTTGGTGATCGCCTTTGGATGTGGTGTCAGCAAGTAGGCATAGGTTGGTGGTGTGAACGACCCACACGCCCGCGCAACTGGTGAAGCTGCGCTAGACCCAGGTTATCGGCTCGATTCATGATAATGGTATTGGCGGTTGGTACGTCGATACCGGTTTCGATAATAGTGGTACACACCAGAAGGTTGAATCTTTGGTGATAGAAGTCGTTCATGATGGTCTCAAGCTCACGCTCTCGCATTTGACCATGGGCGGTAGTAACACGTGCCTCTGGTATCAATTTGGCAAGGTCATCCGCTACCTTTTGAATGGTCTCTACCTGGTTGTGCAGGAAGTAAACCTGACCACCACGCATAATCTCACGAAGGACGGCTTCACGAACGATAGCATCATCGCTTTGACGCACAAAGGTCTTGATAGCCAGACGCCTTGCAGGCGGTGTGGCGATGATGGACAGATCGCGCATACCACTCATCGCCATGTTTAGCGTACGCGGGATAGGGGTTGCGGTCAGAGTAAGGATATCCACATCTGAGCGCATCGCCTTCATCTTCTCTTTTTGACGCACGCCGAATCTGTGTTCTTCGTCGACGATAAGAAGGCCAAGATCAGCGAACTTGATGTCATCTTGTAGGAGTTTATGGGTGCCGACTATGATGTCGACCTTGCCTTCGGCAACATCGGTAAGAACTTGTTTCTGCTCTTTAGCGCTCTTGAAGCGAGACAGTACCTCAACACGTACCGGCAGGTTGGCAAAGCGGTCGCGGAAGTTCTCAAAGTGTTGCTGGGCAAGCAGGGTAGTTGGCACTAACACCGCAACCTGTTTAGCATTATCAGTGGCAAGGAAGGCCGCTCGCATCGCCACCTCTGTTTTACCAAAGCCCACGTCACCACACACCAAGCGGTCCATGGCCTTAGGCTGACACATATCAGAGAGTACAGCGTTAATGGCTTGGTTCTGATCCTCGGTCTCTTCAAACGGGAAGCCCGCTTTGAACTGGGCATAACCATTTCGGTCGAGATCAAACTTGTAGCCAGGTTTAAGCTCACGTTTGGCATAGACATCCAGAAGTTCAGCCGCTACATCGCGTACTTTCTCTGCCGCTTTACGACGAGCCTTGCTCCAAGATTCGCTACCTAGTTTATGAATAGGCGCGCCATCTTCGGCACCACCTGAATATCGACTGATGAAATGCAGGGAAGCCACAGGTACATAAAGCTTGGCTTCATTTTGGTACTCAAGGGTTACATATTCGGTCTTGATACCGCCGGCTTCTAGGGTTTGCAGACCGATATATCGACCAATGCCGTGGTCGAGGTGCACCACTGGTTGACCAGGTTTAAGCTCAGCAAGGTGCTTAATCACGGTATCGCTATTAACTGCACGTTTGTCTTTTTTGCGACGCTGAATAACGCGATCACCCAGAAGGTCGCTCTCACAGATAAGAGCAAAGTCAGGGTTTTTATAGATAAAACCGTGCTCTGACGCGCCTAGAACTAGGGTGAATTTTTCATCACAGCCCAGAGCATCATCGATAGAATCGCACGCCTTTGGCTTGATCTTAACCGGTTTTAATAGCTCTAGAAGCGCTTCGCGACGGCCTTCAGACTCCACAGAGAAGATGATCTTGCCTGTGTAACCCTCGGCAAACTGGCGCAGGGCGCTCATCGGCTCTTTAGTCTGCGGCGCAGAGGCGACAATTGGCAGTGCTTCTATATCTAGGTCTTTTTTACCGCCCCGATTACCTATGGACTCTTTGCCCAGTTTTACCTGGGGCCACTTCTTAAGTGCAGCAAACAACTGCTCTTTGGTTTGCCACAGGATCTCTGGCTCGAGTAGAGGTCTGAGTGGGTCGACGCGTCTTTGGTCGAATCGATAATCGACGTCGGTTAAGAAGGTATCAACCGATGCTTCGATATCGCCCACTGTAAGCATTAGGGTGTTTTCTGGCATGTAATCAAACAGGGTCTCTGTTTGTTCGAAGAACAGAGGTTGCCAGTATTCGATGCCCGCGGGCCAAGTCCCCTTAGATACCTGCATATACACAGACTCAGGTTCGCGTCTTGCCTCAAAGCGTTGACGCCAGCGAATGCGGAAATCTTCTATCGCTTCTTCGCTAGTTGGAAACTCGTGCGCTGGCAACAAGCGTATCTCGTCTATCTCTTCGATTGAGCGCTGATTTTCAGGGTCGAAGGTACGTATGGTGTCGATTTCATCATCGAAGAAGTCCACACGGTATGGGTCTGAACTGCCCATAGGATAGAGGTCAAGGATAGAGCCTCGGCTGGCGTATTCACCCGGACCGAATACCTGATCTACATTGCGATAGCCTGATTTCTCAAGCTGTAGGCGAAGTTTATCTAACGAGAAGAGATCGCCGGCTTTTACCATCAGGGTGTGTTGCAGTAGAAAATCGCGCGGCGATTGACGCTGCAAGAGTGTGCTTACCGGCACCAGAACAATACCCTCCGAGATAGTTGGCATCTGGTATAGCGCAGCAATGCGATCTGAGATGATGTCCTGATGGGGAGAGAAGTTATCGTAGGGCAGGGTCTCCCAATCTGGGAACAGGGTTACCTTGGAGCAGCTAAATTGTTCTACTTCCGATTGCAACTTAAGTGCCGTTTGCGGGTCATTAACTATAAGAAGTACCGGCCCGTTATGAGCACGCTCGAGTTCGGCAATCGCCAGAGCTAAAGACGCCCCGTGAAGGTTACCGATCTGTTTTTTATCGCCAGCGGCGGATGCAATGGGAAGAGAGAGCAAGGTTTGCTTGTCCATATTTGTGTGTGATTCCTACACGCCCTAAGTAGATTATCATTATCGTAAACCACGCTTACATATCAACCGGTAAGCGGTAATTCAGGCGTAACCGCTCAAAAATTTGCCTTAAATCTGCAAAATTTTTAATAAAAACAAGCATTACTTGAAGTCGATTGCGGATAGTCGTTACATTAGTAGATTCAGGTCGATGCTAATGGTTTCTATCTTGTTGGCCTGAAGACTTTTCATCATGGAAAATTTTAATGTTTCGACCCGTTTCTTTATTCGTTGGACTTAGGTACCTAAGGGGCCGCTCCGGCGATAGGTTTAGCCGATTTGTTTCTTATATGTCTACTGCAGGTATTACCATAGGGGTGATGTCTTTGGTGACAGTAATGTCGGTCATGAATGGCTTCGAGGGCCAGCTCAAAGGGCGCATATTAGGCGTATTACCACAGGCGATTGTTGGTCAAGAAAGTGGTCGCACTCCAGAGCAAACCGAGCCACCCCAATTTATCAATCAGCTTCCGCATCTGGAGGGCGTTGCGCCTATAGTGGAAAGCGAAGCTGTACTGCAGAGCCCAAGTCATCTAATGGCGGGACAAATGATAGGCATTGAAGGGGCCGAAGACGACCCACTTCGTCAATATATGCTCTCTGGTAGCGTGGACTCACTAGAGGCAGGCAAGTATCGCATCCTTATTGGTCACACCTTGGCGCGTCAGTTAAAGGTCACCCAGGGTGATAAAGTGCGCCTTCTGGTTACCAGCGCCAGCCAATACTCGCCAATCGGCCGTATCCCAAGTCAGCGTAACTTCACCGTGGCGGGTATCTTCAATACCGGCTCAGACATCGATGCTCAGTTGATGGTGACTAACATTGAGGATGCCGCAAGACTGCTTCGTCTTCCAAAGGAAACTATCAGCGGCTGGCGTCTCTATCTCGATGACCCATTTGTGGTTTCTACTCTCTCTCAAACCGAGTTCCCAGAAGGCTGGCAGTGGCAAGACTGGCGTGCGCAGCGTGGAGAGCTTTTCCAAGCGGTGAAGATGGAGAAGAATATGATGGGTCTGATGCTAGGTCTGATTGTAGGTGTCGCCGCGTTCAACATTATTTCCGCTCTCATTATGGTGGTGATGGAGAAACAATCCGAGGTGGCGATACTTAAGACCCAAGGCATGACCAAAGGTCAAGTAATGTCGGTATTTGTGGTGCAAGGGGCGAGCAGTGGCGTGATAGGCGCAGTCTGTGGTGGCTACTTGGCGCGCTTCTATCTATGAACCTGAATTCTATTCTGCTCGCGGTCGGTGCGTCTCTCTATTCCTATGGCGGTGAGCTACCTGTAATGATTAATTTTGCCCAAGTTGCTGTGGTGGTGGGACTTGCGGTTGCGCTGAGTATAGTGGCGACCCTATTTCCTTCCTACCGAGCGGCATCTGTTAAACCTGCTGAGGCACTAAGATATGAGTGATTTATTAACCTGTCATGACGTAAAGAAAACCTACCGTGAAGGCAGTGTTGATACCCAAGTGCTCAAAGGGGTGAGCTTTGACATTAAGAGTGGCGAACTGGTTTCTATCGTTGGCAGTTCGGGCTCTGGTAAAAGTACCTTGTTGCATATTCTAGGCGCGTTGGATGACGCGAGTGTGGGTGAGGTGAGCTTTAAAGGGCAAGCCCTGAGCGAGCTTAGCGCCAACCAACAAGCCAAACTGCGCAATGAGCACCTTGGCTTTGTGTATCAGTTCCACCATCTTTTGGCTGACTTCTCGGCTATCGAGAACGTGGCTATGCCTCTTCTTATCGGTGGCGAAAAGCTCTGTCGCTAAAGAAAAAGCAGTACAACTGCTGACCAAGGTAGGTCTCGAGCATCGCCTTGAGCACAGACCGTCTGAACTTTCCGGTGGTGAAAGGCAGCGAGTGGCTATTGCTCGCGCCTTGGTTAACGAGCCAGCCCTAGTATTGGCTGACGAGCCCACAGGTAACCTAGACCATAGTACAGCGCTGGATATCTATGATCTGATGCGAGAGCTTAATCAGAAATCTGGTACTGCGTTTTTAGTGGTTACCCACGACAGTGAACTGGCAGGCAAGATGGACAGACAGATGCATATGCAAGACGGCCTACTTATCAGCTCTGCTAGCGTACAGGAGAGCCTGTGATTTCCTCTCTCTCATTATTTATTGGAGGCCGATTCAGTCGTGCTAAGCAGCGCAACAAGATGGTCTCTTTTATTTCTCTGTCCTCGACTATTGGCATCATGGTTGGTGTGGCGGTAATCATTATTGGTCTGTCGGCTATGAACGGTTTTGAGCGTGAGCTGGAAAATCGTGTGCTGGCGGTAGTGCCTCATGGCGACTTTACCGCGGTGAATAAGCTATCCAGGATTGGCAGCCGTTGGTGGAATACATCAAGAACAAACCAGAAGCCGAAGCGGCAGCTCCCTTTGTTAAGTTCACTGCTCTTGCGGAAAAAGGGACTCAACTCAAAGCGATTCAGGTACGTGGCATAGACCTAGCTTAGAGCAGGGTGTTTCGAGTCTGTATAAGTTTGTGCGAGGGGATGCTTGGCAGAACTTTGCTGCTGGTGAGCAGAATATGATCCTAGGGCAGGGTGTTGCCGACCAGCTTGGGGTAAAAGTTGGAGATGCCATCTCTATCATGATCCCAACGCCGCCTAAAAACGGTCGTACTCAAGCGCCGAAGCGTGTGAGGCTTAAGGTGTCAGGTATCTTTGCTCTGGGCGGGCAACTGGATCATGGCTTGGCCCTGATCCCATTACAAGATGCACAGGCCTATCTTGGACTGGAGGATACCGTGCACGGTCTTTCGGTTAAGACCACCAATGTATTTGATGCTCAGCCTTTGATGCGCAGTTTGGGTAATAGTCTGCCTATCTATGTCTATATCAATAGTTGGAAGCAAGAGTTTGGCTATATCTACCGAGATATTCAGACTGTGCGCACCATAATGTATCTGGTGATGGTACTGGTGATCGGCGTGGCCTGCTTTAATATCGTTTCTACCTTGATGATGGCAGTAAAAGACAGATCAGCAGAGATCGCGATTCTGCGTACCATGGGCGCGCAAGACTCTTTGATCAAGTCGATCTTTATGTGGCAAGGGGTGTTCTCTGGAGTACTAGGTGCCATAGTTGGCAGTATCCTAGGCTTGGTCGTGGCGAGTAATCTCACCCTTATCATCAAGGGTATCGAGACCGTTATTGGTCATCAATTCCTTTCTGGCGACATCTATTTTATCGACTTCCTACCGTCTGAAGTGCATCTTCTGGATGTGGCTTTGGTGTCCGGTACAGCGATATTACTGAGTCTACTCGCGACTTGGTTCCCCGCTCGTAAAGCGGCCAAGCTAAACCCAGCGACGGTATTGAGCTCAAAGTAAGAGTGAAAAAAGCATTAAAAAAGCGCATTCCAATGGGATGCGCTTTTTTGTATCTAGTTTTTAGAGAAGGGATTGAGCTTTAATTTGCGTTGCTGCCAGCTTCTCACTACTGAGTATCGCCACAGTGCTCTAATACCAAAGTAACCAAGTACTGCTGAGACCACAGCGCAGATAGCGCAGCCCAATAGAAATGGAGGACCTATGGTCGACATTTGAGATACGAGATAATCCCAAGACAACTCAAAATGGAAACTTTGGGGGGTAACTGCATCACTAAGGCGCCTAGTTTGTAGGCGAAATAGAACATGATGGGCATGGTAATAGGATTGCTTATCCACACCAAGGCCACGGAAAGAGGGAGATTTACACCACACATAATGCGAGGCCGGCCGCCATGATCATCTGACTTGGCAGTGGCACGAAGCACATAAATAGGCCAACGGCGAACGCTCCAGAGGCTGAGCGACGATTCAATACCCAAAGATTTGGGTTATATAGAACATTCCCGAATATTCGAAGCGCTTTTTGACGTTTGATCAACTCATGGTCAGGCATTAAGCGTTGAATAAATTTTCTAGGCATAAGGAATATGCTCTCTTATTAGCTAAACGAAACTTGATTGTGTTTTCTACGACAGTGATCGTAGCAATGAATGGTCACATCCTACCTGATGCTTACTGGCTAGTTCCCTTACTTGCCGCGGTGCTAGTGTGTTGCCGGTTTGAAAAGCTTCGCATTGGGTACGCCGTTTTTCTGGCAATTGTGGTTAGTCTAGTACACGCACATCAATTTGTTAGACAAACCAACACCTTATTCAATTGCGCTGAGGATATTACCATAAATGTCCGGATTGAAAGCAGTTTTAAATCGAATCTTTATTTTTCAAGTTCGTCAGTGGCGTTTAATGGTAAGAATACCTGTGGAGAGCCACTTTCGGGAAGGCTACTTCTTAGAGTGAAAGCTTTACCTGTCCCATTCGCTGTGGGTGAGATTTGGCAGGTTCGAGTTAAACCTATTCCAATCCGAGGTCAGCGCAACGGTGTTGGTTTTGATGCGGAAAGCTATTACTTCTCGCGCTCTATTTTGGCTAAGGTTGATCTGATAGAGGTGATACGAAGAGTCGAACCGCCTTCACTTCGAGGTCAGTTATTTCAGACATTTTCCATACTCACCGATACTTTGCAAAATCAGCCTTTGCTGCTCGCTCTGATGTTTGGAGATAGAGCAGAGATAGATTCAGATACCTGGCAGGGGCTAAGACAAAGTGGCCTTGCCATTTAATCGCTATCTCAGGTCTGCATATAGGTATCGCTTTTGGCATAGGCTGGTGGCTTGGCTTTGCTCTGAGACTGCTGCTGAAAGAGTTCTTCTATGCTCCTTTCGTGTTGGCTTTGGGTGTTGCCGTCTTTTATGCATGGCTAGCGGGATTTAGTCTTCCTACGCAAAGGGCATTGATAATGTGTCTGCTTTGGTCAGGACTTAGGATGTTAGATATCAAGTTAGATAGCTGGCACCTGCTGGGTTTAGTGCTGGCTATAATCTTGCTTCTATCCCCCTTTTCAGCGTTAGACCCAAGTCTTTGGCTTAGTTTAGGAGCGGTTTCGGTGGTATTTATAAGCGCGCACTGCACAAGGCGATTAGGCAACTTTTGGTTAAGAGCAGTCTGCGTTCAAATAGGGCTGTTTGTCGGCTTGATCCCTGTATCTCAGGTAATACTCGGCGGTTTCTCTGCCGTCGCTATCTTTTATAACCTTGTGTTTATTCCCCTGGTCTCTGTATTGGTAGTACCGCTTCTGTTTTTAGGCTTTGTGTTTATGCCTATTGCCGATTCTTTCTCAGTGTTGTTATTTCTGGTTTGCGATGGCTTAGTCAGCCTGATGATGAGGACTATCGAACTAACTAGCAGTTGGCACTGGATAGAGGCCCCTATACTGGGTTTAACCATCTTGCTTCTAGGCTTCGCCGTTTTGGTCGTTAGGCAAAAAGCTGCGATTGCGGGGATTGGTTTAGCTATATCCTCATCTAGCTATCAAACACCACCTAGTTGGAGCCTAGATGTACTAGATGTCGGGCACGGCTTAGCTGTTGTGATAAGCAAAGAGCGCAGAGCCATTTTGTATGACACAGGATCGGGGTGGGAGCACGGAAGCTTTGCCCAGCAGCTAATATTGCCAGTGATAAGAGCTGAGGGGTTGAGCCTAGACAAGCTGTTTGTTAGTCATTGGGATAATGACCATAGCGGTGGGGTTAAGGATATCTTTAGTTTTGCACCTATGACTCAAGGGTTCAGCTCTCAACTCCAACTCGGTTTTTTGCCCTGTGTTCAGGGTATGCATCTTTGGTGGCAAGGATTGAGGTTAAAGGTGCTGTGGCCAACCTCTCAGGTATATCGAGCTTATAATCCTCACTCTTGCGTAGTTGAAGTGAGCGACAAAAAGCATCGGGTGTTGTTAACGGGTGATATCGACTTGTTGGCGGAATACCAGTTGCAACGTCACCTTAGAAAAGTTGACCTGTTAATTGTGCCTCATCACGGCAGTAATACCTCATCTAGCCATCGATTCGTAGAACTCACCTCGCCTAAAGTGGCGATAGCGTCGGTTTCTGGCTCGGGAAAATGGCAGCTTCCGGCACAAAAAGTTCGCACTAGATATGAGCAAAATGGAGCCCGTTGGTTAGATACTGGCCAACATGGAAGGGTAGTTGTGCGATTTTTTGACCAAAGTATGCAGGTGAGTCCATATCGCGGCAGACAATCTGATGCTTGGTATAGGCAGATTTTACGGAAGGGAGTAGAATGAGTAGTAACTGAATAAAAAATAAAGCAATTCTTATGTCAAATCTCCCAGACGAATCCACGTGGCAGACCTTTAAGCGTTTGTGGAAATATATACGTCTGTATAAATTGGGCTTGGCTGTAGCAACCGTTGCACTGGTTGTTAATGCATTCGCCGACACTTATATGATTTCTCTACTGAAGCCGCTTCTTGACGAAGGTTTCGCAGATGTAGAGTCGAACTTCCTTAAAATTCTACCTTGGATCATCCTAGGGATGATTGTCGTCAGAGGCGTGAGTGGCTTTATTTCCACCTACTGTTTGAGCTGGGTATCCGGCAACGTGGTCATGCTGATGCGTCGTGCGGTGTTCAATCACTTTATGCACATGCCGGTGGCCTTCTTCGACCGTGAATCTACCGGTGGCTTGCTGTCACGCATTACCTATGACAGTGAACAAGTGGCCGCTGCGACCAGTAAGGCGCTTGTTAGCCTAGTGCGCGAGGGTGCGCTGATCATCGGTATGCTAGCTCTGATGTTCTACAACAGCTGGCAATTGTCTCTAGTGCTATTGGTGGTTGCGCCATTTGTAGCCTTTGCTATCCGCACCGTATCTAAACGCTTTAGAAAGATCAGTAAGAACATGCAGACCATGATGGGGCATGTAACCTCGTCGGCTGAGCAGATGCTCAAGGGTCATAAGGTTGTGCTGAGTTATGGCGGTCAAGACGTCGAAAAAGAGCGTTTTGATAACGTGAGTAACCGCATGCGTCAGCAGAGCATGAAGATGGTTTCAGCACAGGCTGCGGCAAACCCTATTGTTCAGCTTATTGCGTCGTTTGCTTTGGTGGCGGTGCTTTATCTGGCGAGTATCGACCAGATCCGTGCAGACCTGACGCCAGGTACCTTTACTGTTATCTTCTCGGCTATGTTCGGAATGATGCGCCCGCTTAAATCTCTGACCAATGTAACCTCAGATTTCCAGCGCGGTATGGCGGCAGCTCATACTCTGTTTAGCCTGATGGATCTTGAAACAGAAGAGAACAAAGGCAAACTCGAGGTTGACCGTGCTAAAGGCGTTGTTGAGGTGAAAGACGTGACCTTTACCTACCAAGGTAAAGAGAAGCCAGCGCTTCGAGACGTAAGCTTTACCATTCCAGAAGGCAAGACCCTTGCGCTGGTGGGTCGTTCAGGTTCGGGCAAGAGTACCATCGCCAACCTGTTTACCCGTTTCTATGATGTCGATAGCGGAGAGATCGTGCTCGATGGGCATGACATCAAGGATTACACCTTGAAGAACCTTCGTAGTCAGTTCGCTCTGGTCTCACAAAATGTTCACCTGTTTAACGACACCATTGCCAATAACATCGCTTATGCGGCTGAGGGTGAGTACACGAGAGAGCAGATAGAGCATGCAGCTAAGCTTGCACACGCACTAGAATTTACCGACCGCATGCCTGAAGGCCTAGATACCATGATAGGCGAGAATGGCGCTAGCCTTTCTGGTGGTCAGCGTCAGCGTATCGCTATCGCTCGCGCGCTTCTGCGAGATGCCCCTGTATTGATTCTGGATGAGGCAACCTCAGCACTGGATACTGAATCTGAACGAGCGATTCAGGCAGCGCTGGATGAGCTTCAAAAAGACAAGACAGTTCTGGTTATCGCGCACCGACTCTCTACTATCGAGAATGCAGATGAGATTCTTGTTGTGGATGAGGGTGAGATCATCGAACGTGGCACCCATGCTGAGCTTATCGAGAAAGATGAGGCCTATGCACAGCTTCACCGTATTCAGTTTGGTGGTTAATCGACGTGATTAACTTATTGTGGTTTAGCAATAGCCCGCTTAGGTTTCTATTTTGGCCGCTGCTGTGGCCTCTTAGCCTTATCTTTGGCTCTATAAGCCGAGATCGTCGACAGAGTTTTGTTGCTGGCAAGCGAGACTCTTATCGAGCGCCTGTGCCTATCGTTATCGTGGGTAACATTACTGCAGGTGGTAACGGAAAGACGCCCGTTGTGGTGTGGCTGGTGGAGCTTTTGCAAAAGCAAGGTCTCAAGGTTGGTGTTGTATCCCGAGGTTATGGCGCAAAGGCACCAAATTATCCTTTACTGGTAGGCAATAACACTCCAACTGAGCATTGTGGTGACGAACCTAAATTGATCGCGCAGCGCACCGGCGCCTTGGTGATGGTCGATCCTGTTCGCTCAGAGGCTGTCAAAGGGCTTCTTGAGCATGATGTGCAGGTGGTAATCTCCGACGATGGCTTGCAGCATTATGCGCTTAAGCGTGATATAGAGTTTATCGTTATTGATGGCGCTCGCCGCTTTGGCAATGAGAAACTGCTGCCATTGGGGCCACTTAGAGAGTCTACTGAGCGTCTAGCTGAGGTGGACTTTTTGATCACTAATGGTGGTGAGGCTGAGCAGGGCGAGTTTGCCATGAGCTAGAGCCAGACTTAGCGATAAACCTAGTTACAGGTGAGAAAAAGCCAGTCACTGAACTAGGCACACTTGCTGCTATCGCCGCTATAGGACATCCACCTAGATTTTTCAATACCTTAGAGCAGATGCACGCCGAGGTATTAGTCACTAAAGGTTTTACCGATCATAAGGCGCTCAGCGCAGATGACATCAAGCCTTTGATGAAAGAGACACAATCCTTGATTATGACCGAAAAAGATGCGGTCAAATGTCGAGATTTTGCAGACGAGAACTGGTGGTATCTGCCAGTTTCGGCCAATATCTCTCAGGAAAATACTAAAACAGTTTTAGACAAGATTAATGAGGTTTTAAAGGAATATGGATCATAGACTGCTAGAGATTGTGGCTTGTCCTGTATGTAAGGGAAAGCTGACTTACGATAAAGACAAGCAGGAGCTGATCTGTAAGTTTGACCGTCTGGCATACCCAATTAAAGAAGGTATCCCTGTACTTCTTGAGCCTGAGGCTCGCAGTATCTCAATGGACGAAGGCCACTAACTATGTCTTTTACCGTAATCATTCCAGCGCGCTACCAATCTACGCGCCTGCCGGGCAAACCACTGGCAGATATCTGTGGCAAGACCATGATTGAGCGCGTGTATGAGCAAGCGATGCAAGCGGGTGCTGACAAGGTGATCGTTGCGACCGATGATGACAAGGTAGCCAATGAAGTAAAACGCTTTGGTGGTGAGGTTTGCATGACCTCAGATAGGCACGAGTCCGGTACAGAGCGTCTTGCAGAAGTGGTAGAGAAGATGGCTATTCCTGACGACCATATCGTGGTTAATGTGCAGGGCGATGAACCATTGATTCCGCCACAGATCATCAGTCAGGTAGCGCAGAATCTAGCCGATAGCGATGCGCCTATGTCTACACTGGGTGTTGAGATCAACAGCGCTGAAGAAGCCTTTAACCCGAATGCGGTTAAGGTGGTGGCGGATGAGAAAGGCTATGCCATGTACTTCAGCCGTGCCACTATCCATGGGATAGAGATCAGTTTGCGAACGATAAAGACAGTCTGCGTCAGCCTTTGATGCGTCATATTGGCATCTACGCCTATCGCGCGGGCTTTATCAATACCTACATCAATTGGGAGCCATCTGCGCTTGAGCGTATCGAGTCTTTAGAGCAGCTTCGTGTGCTTTGGTATGGCGAGAAGATCCATGTGGAACTGGCTAAGGTTGCGCCAGCTGCGGGTGTTGACACTCAGGAGGACTTAGAGGAAGTGAGACGAATCGTCTCTGCCCAATAAGCGATTGAAAAGGACCTTTTAAAGGTCCTTTTCTTTATCTAGAATCCGCCAGCCCAATCATCAAACTCATCGATATTATCCCACTCTTGCTGGTTCTTGGTGCAGGGTAATAGGGAAGCGCTGATAGCTTTTCATCTGGCATTAGCTCCCATTCGGGCTCATCTTGAGTCTCGTTAGATCCTCATCACCGTCAAGCCTTACAAACATATAGTAACCATCGCTATGTGTATTAGCGTAGCTGGCAATTCTAACCACTTCTCCTGATGGCAGTTTTACCTTTCGACCCAGTGGATAGAGCTGATGCAGAGCAAAGCTCACGTGAGCATCCTCAAGCATGCCTTGCTTGAACCGATGCAACCCTATAGCAGTGGAAGTAGCGCGAGGTGTCCATCCGGCTAAATAGAGGCCTTTTAGAGAGTCCTTAAAGGGAACACCTTTGCCAATGCCCTCGTTTGAGATGAATTGCACCAGCACCTTGTCATCGTCCTGCTCTAGGATCTGTAAGAATTGTTCGCCTGTGATATCGGCTAAGAGTTTCATGTTACGGCTTTCCAAGATTAACTCGGGACAGCATACCATTTGTGAATGTAACAAATCTTGATCTTAAGATATGAAAAAGCCCGCTGTTGCGGGCTTAATTGGTTTAGATGTGTTGGCTGTAGTCGCCCGTTTAGGGCAGGTGGCGAGGATATCTCGCCTGCCTGATTCTTTCACCTCTTCAAGGATGACGTCAAAGCCCCACAGGCGGTAGAGGTGCTTAAGTACATCCTCATAGCTTTTAGCCAGTGGAATGCGCTGATGTGGGACGTGTTGTAAGGTTAGAGAACGATCGCCACGAACATCTACGTTCCAAACCTGAATGTTTGGTTCTAGATTACTCAGATTATATTGAGCAGCTAGCGCCTCTCGTATTTGGCGATAACCCATCTCATCATGAATAGCGTTTATCTCAACGTAGTTCTTACGGTCGTCATCCTTTATCGCAAACAACTTAAAGTCACGGATGAGTTTGGGAGAGAGATACTGACTAATGAAGCTCTCATCTTTGAAGTTTTGCATCGCAAAGTGCACCGCTTCAAGCCAGTCACTGCCCGCAAGCTCTGGGAACCACTCTTTATCCTCTTCTGTTGGTTCTTCACAGATACGGCGAATATCTTGGAACATAGCAAAGCAAGAGCGTACGGGTTAATACCGCTAAAATAAGGACTGTTGTAAGCCGGCTGCGCCACCACACTGGTGTGGCTATGAAGAAACTCCAACATAAACTTATCGGTCACCACGCCTTCATCATAAAGATGGTTAAGGATGGTATAGTGCCAGAAGGTCGCCCAGCCCTCATTCATCACTTGCGTCTGTTTCTGAGGATAGAAGTACTGACTCACCTTGCGCACGATGCGCACGACCTCACGCTGCCAAGACTCTAGCAAAGGCGCGTGCTTTTCGATGAAGTAGAGGATGTTCTCTTGTGGCTCGCTTGGGAAGCGCTGTTTTTCGGTATGTTCTTCACGAGTACTCTTAGGCACGGTTCGCCAGAGCTCGTTGACCTGAGACTGCAGATACTTTTCACGCTCTTCTTGCCTATGGGTTTCTTCGGCGATAGAGATTTTCTCTGGTCGCTTATAGCGGTCTACGCCATAGTTCATTAGGGCGTGACATGAGTCCAGAAGCTTCTCGACCTCTTCTACACCGTACTTCTCTTCACACTGAGAGATGTAATTTCTGGCAAACAGCAGATAGTCGATGATGGAGCTGGCATCGGTCCAGGTCTTAAATAGGTAATTGCCTTTGAAGAAAGAATTATGGCCGTAGCTTGCGTGCGCCATTACCAGCGCTTGCATGGTCACAGTATTCTCTTCCATTAGATAGGCGATACAAGGGTTGGAGTTGATCACTATCTCGTAAGCAAGACCCATTTGACCGTGCTTATAGTTCTGCTCGGTCTGGATGAACTTTTTACCGAAAGACCAGTGGTGGTAGTTGATAGGCATACCGATACTGGAATAGGCATCCATCATCTGCTCAGCGGTGATCACCTCTATCTGGTTCGGGTAGGTATCAAGCCTGTAGTGTTGGGCTACGCGCTTGATCTCTTGGTGATATTCTTCCAGCAGACCAAACGTCCAATCTGGTCCATCGGGAAGGGTATTTGACTTAACGTCCTTTGTCTTTACATCCATAGCGCACTTCCTTAGCTGGTTTCTTTATGAAACAGCTCCCTAAATACAGGGAAGATATCATCCTGAGAACGGATGTTTTTCATGGCAAAGTTATCGAACTGGGCACCCACTTTTTCATATTCGTGCCATAGGGTTTGGTGACTGCGCCTTGTGATCTCGATATAGGAATAGAATTGGCACAGTGGCAGTAGGGCATCACTTAGCAAGGTGCGACAGCGCGGTGAGTCATCAGCCAGTTATCCCCATCTGAAGCTTGTGCAGCATAGATATTCCATTGGTTAGTGGGATAGCGCTCTTTGACTATCTCATTCATCAATTTGAGTGCACTGGACACTATGGTGCCACCAGTTTCTTGGGAATAGAAAAACTCATGCTCGTCCACCTCTTTGGCTTGAGTGTGGTGGCGAATGAAAACAACCTCAACGTTCTCATAGGTACGGTTGAGGAACATGTATAACAGCACATAGAAGCGCTTAGCGATGTCCTTGGTTGCTTGGTCCATAGAGCCTGATACATCCATTAAGCAGAACATGACGGCTTGGCTTGATGGAATAGGGCGCTTTTTCGTAGTTTTTGTATCTGAGGTCGAAGGTGTCGATAAAAGGCACGCTAGTGATCTTCTGACGAAGCTCAGCTATCTGCTGTTTTATCTCTTTCTCTTCGAATGGTTGCGCAGGCTCTTGCTTCTTAAGAGACTCTAACTCGCTTTCAAGCTCTTTTAGAAGACGCCTCTTACCTGCAGTAATGGCTGTACGTCTTGCTAGTGATTGCTGAAGTGAGCGCACAACAGAGATGTTTGCCGGAATACCTGCTGTTTGGAAACCCGATCTATGCGTCTTCCATTCGGTAATGCGGTTTACTTGTTTCTTTTTTAGATTCGGAAGAGCGAGGTCTTCGAATAGGATATCAAGATATTCTTCCTTACTGATTTGGAAGATGAAATCGTCTTGCCCTTCACCGTCTGGACTGGCATCTCCTTCGCCTGAACCACTTCCGCCACCACCGCCGGGCGGTCTTTCTATTCTGTCACCTCGGGTGAATTGATCGTTGCCAGGGTGAACGCGCTCACGGTCGCCCCCTTGACCTTGGTGAAATACAGGTTCGGAAATATCTTGCTTAGGTATGGTGATATCTTCGCCGTTCTCGGTATCCGTGATGGAACGACGATTGACGGCATCAGATACCGCCTCTTTGATCTTTTGTTTATGACGGCGAATAAAGCGCTGTCGATTGACTGTGCTTTTGTTCTTACCGTTAAGTCTTCTGTCTATAAACTGAGCCATGTGCCACCTCTAAATCGATAAACAGTGGAAACTCCCTGCTCGACAACATTGCCCTCCCGCGAGGGGAGGGCTGCTTCCATTTTATGTCTCGCTAAATTAAGAGGACTTACGAACGCGCAAGTACCACTCAGATAGCAAGCGAACCTGTTTCTCGGTATAGCCTTTCTCCATCATACGAGCCACAAAGTCGTCGTGCTTCTTCTGATCCTCGGTCGAGGTCTTCGCATTAAACGAGATAACCGGTAGAAGTTCTTCAGTATTGGAGAACATTTTCTTCTCGATAACGGTGCGAAGCTTCTCATAGCTCGTCCAAACTGGGTTGGTACCGCCGTTGTTAGCACGAGCACGTAGCACGAAGTTTACGATCTCATTACGGAAATCTTTTGGATTACTGATGCCCGCCGTTTTCTCAATCTTCTCTAGCTCGTTGTTCAAAGAAGCTCGGTCGAATAGCTGGCCAGTTTCTGGATCGCGATATTCTTGGTCTTGAATCCAGAAGTCTGCGTAGGTCACGTAGCGGTCAAAGATGTTTTGACCATATTCAGAGTAAGACTCTAGATATGCGGTCTGTACTTCTTTACCGATGAACTCAACGTAGCGAGGCACTAGGTAGCCTTTTAAGAACTCAAGGTAGCGCTCAGCCATCTCTTGTGGGAATTGCTCACGCTCTACCTGCTGCTCGATAACATAGAAGAGGTGAACAGGGTTAGCCGCAACCTCGGTTTGATCGAAGTTGAATACGCGAGATAGGATCTTGAATGCGAAACGAGTAGACAGGCCTGACATACCTTCGTCTACGCCTGCAAAGTCTTTGTATTCCTGATGACTCTTCGCCTTAGGGTCGGTGTCTTTCAGGGTTTCACCATCGTAGACGCGCATCTTACTAAACACAGATGAGTTCTCTGGGTCTTTCAGACGAGACAGAATCGAGAACTGAGCGAGCATATCTAGTGTGCTTGGTGCACAAGGCGCATTTGAAAGCTCACTGCTATCCAGAAGTTTCTCGTAGATCTTAACCTCTTCAGAAACGCGCAAGCAGTACGGCACCTTAACGATGTAAACACGGTCGAGGAAGGCCTCGTTGTTCTTGTTGTTTCGAAAGGTCTGCCACTCAGATTCGTTTGAGTGCGCTAGGATCATACCGTCGAATGGTAGGGCAGATAGACCCTCGGTACCGTTGAAGTTACCTTCTTGGGTCGCGGTTAGTAGAGGGTGGAGCACCTTGATTGGCGCCTTGAACATCTCTACGAACTCCATCAAGCCTTGGTTGGCCTTACATAGAGCGCCTGAGTAACTGTACGCATCAGGGTCGTCTTGAGAGAAATGCTCAAGTTTGCGGATGTCCACTTTACCCACAAGGGAAGAGATGTCTTGGTTGTTCTCATCACCCGGCTCGGTTTTCGCCACACCAATCTGGTCAAGAATAGATGGGCGAAGCTTCACAACCTTAAATTGGGTGATATCACCACCAAACTCGTGCAGGCGTTTCGCCGCCCATGGTGACATGATGGATTTCAGATAGCGCTGCTCGATGCCATATTCACTGCGAAGAAGCTCAGCATCTTCACTCGGGTCGAACAAGCAGAACGGATGGTCATTAACTGGACTACGCTCGCCGTTGGCAGAAAGTACATAGATCGGCGCTTGTTGCATCAAAGCTTTTAGCTTCTCAGCAAGAGATGATTTACCGCCACCTACTGGACCTAAGAGATATAGGATTTGTTTTTTCTCTTCCAGGCCTTGGGCCGCGTGTTTGAGATAGGAAACGATTTGCTCGATAGCGTCTTCCATTCCATAGAAGTCTTTGAAAGTGTCGTATCGGGCGATGACTCGGTTTGAAAAGATGCGACTTAGGCGAGGGTCTTGAGCTGTGTCGATTAGCTCAGGTTCGCCGATGGCATGAAGCAGTCGCTCCGCAGAATTGGCATAAGCATTTTATCTTCGCGACACAAGGTAAGAAACTCTTGGATCGACAGCTCCTCTTCCTTAGAAGCTTCGTATCTAGCTTGAAAATGGTCGAAAATACTCATAACAAAAATCCCCTTTAAAATGTTACAAGATCAGATGAAAGATAGCGCTCTCCCCCTAAATTAATCCTAGTCAGGATTGAACAGATTTGCTTGAAATATAATAACTTTTTTCGTTATCCTTGCAGTCAAACCGATCAATTTTACGAACGGAACCGTAAGCTTGATCAGGTAACAAAATTGTAACTTAATCGCAAAAGGATTTGCTAATGAAACTGTTAAAGCTTGTTACAGCCTCATTGGTGCTTTTTTCCGCCTCCTCTTGGGCCACTTGGTCCTTAGGTGTTGGAGCGAGCTACTCACCTGCCGTATATAAAGAGACCCCCTCAAACCGAGTTGTCATTCCAATTATTGGATATGAAGGAGAACATTTTTATTATCGCGGTTTTACAGCAGGATATCGTATTTGGGAGCGACGTTCGCCGCACAATATCGTGTTCAAACTGGCCTACGACCCAAGAACATTAAAGCCTGAAGACTCAGACGACCCATTCATTCAACAACTAGACAAGCGTAAGAGTACCGGCCTTGCTGGTGTTACTTATCAATATATGAATCGCTCAATCGGACAGGTGGAATTTACTGTAGCAGGAGACGTACTAGGTAGACACGATGGTTTATATGGCGAGGCTGTGTATCGCTTGCCGTTTCGTGGAGAGCGCTGGATGTTGACACCCGCTGCAGGTTACTCGTGGAATTCCTCTAAACTAAACAACCATCTATATGGCATCTCACAGAGCGAAGCGGATAGGCTAGGGGTAGACAGCTTTTCACCGAATGGTGACGGTCAATTCTTTGTTGGATTACGAGGACTATTTAAGATAACACAGCATATTATCTTTACCGGTGGTGTTCGCTACACCAATCTTGAGGGGGATTTGGAAGATAGCCCGCTTTTAGGAGATACCGATTCTACCTCGGTTAACATAGGGTTGGTGTACAGCTTCTAGAAAAAGAAACCCGGCTCATTGGCCGGGTTTTTAAATTATGCGTTGAAGATCTGGGTGATCTCGGTTGCACATAGGTGGTACTGACGAGGACAGTTACGCCATGTGGTTAGCATACGGCGATACTTGTCTAGCATAGGTACCTGGCTGTTGAAGTGGTGATCAGCCTTGTCAAACTGAGGGTATAGACCTTCAGTTTCAGTGATAAAGCGAACGTAGTTTACGATGTGCGCTTCGGTTGCGATATCGAAACCTAGGAACATCAGACGACGTTGGTCTACTTGTGCTTGGTCTGCTGCATCAAGCATCTTGTGAGACTCTTGCATTGCGTGGTACATCTCCATAATGTCGATGATTTCACGACATTCTGCTTCGCTGATGCGACCAAAGTCTTTGTCCAACTCACGCATTTGCAGGCCATAGCCACGCTCAACGATCTTCTGTAGACGTTCGTATTTTTCTTTGTTTTCTGGTGACAGCTTTGCCATCAGGTAGTATTGGTTTGAAAGGATCAAACGCTGTGCGTTAGTCATTTCCATAAGTAAGTTTCCCTCGACTCAAATCGAATAAGCTTCAAAGTGAAGGCTTAGAATAATTAGTATTTTACGTTGTCATTATACTGGCTAAGGATGCCAGAGATTGTATCCATGGTTTCTTTAGACGGTGGATTCACACCCTCTAACGGATAATCGTAGCCAAGCGCTTCCCATTTATGGGCGCCAAGCTTGTGATATGGAAGTAGCTCGACTTTCTCGATGTTGTCCATATCTTTAATGAATTCACCTAGCATGTGCGCCGCTTCTTCATCGTCGGTATAGCCAGGTACGATCACGTAGCGGATCCAAGTCTTTTGACCAATCTTGTGAAGATAGCGAGCAAAATCTAGGGTACGACGGTTAGACACACCGATGAAATCTTGGTGGATCTCATCTTTCATGTGCTTAAGGTCAAGCATAACAAGGTCGGTCGCTTCTAGAACCTCATCTACCACGTCAGTGTGTTTACGGATGTAGCCATTGGTATCAAGACAGGTATGAATGCCTTTCTCTTGGGCTGCACGGAAGAAATCACGTACAAACTCAGGTTGTAGCATAGCCTCACCACCAGAGCAGGTGATACCACCACCTGATGCATTCATAAAGTGGCGGTAAGATTGCGCCTCTTTAATCAGCTCATCGACAGTGACCTCTTTGCCACCATGTGGGTCCCATGTATCACGGTTGTGACAGTACATGCAGCGCATTAAGCAACCTTGCAAGAATACGATAAAACGAATGCCCGGGCCGTCAACGGTGCCACACGATTCAAAGGAGTGGATTCTGCCTTTCATATAAGCTCTCAAACTGATGTTTAGATTGCGGTTGCGCCTAGGGTGACGCTAGCAAATTTTGATATACCTCAATATTGGTAAGTGTATTACAAATGCGATTTTAAACCTAGATTAAGCCCTTTATATTCTTGGTTTTTTACGTAATTTCATTATCCAATATGGTAACTAGAAATGCGCTTGGGAATGATTCTCAAATGTAGCATTTGCAATCTGTTCAATTAATCTATAATTTTGTCGCCCCTTTATCCGTTTGTGCAATGCAAGGACTTCACTTGAGTGACTTAAGATTCAACCAACTGCCACTGTCTAAACCTCTTTTAGACAACCTTTCTACCCTTGGCTATGCGAGATGACGCCAATTCAGGCGCAGAGCCTGCCTATGATGCTAGCGGGTAAAGATGTTATCGGTCAGGGTAAAACTGGCTCGGGCAAAACTGCTGCCTTTGGTTTGTCTCTGCTTAACAACCTCAATGTGAAGCGCTTTCGTGTGCAAACTTTAGTGTTATGTCCGACTCGTGAACTTGCTGATCAAGTTGCAAAAGAGATCCGCAAACTGGCACGTGCTATTCACAACATAAAGGTGCTTACCTGTGTGGTGGTATGCCGATGGGGCCGCAGATTGGTTCTCTTGAGCATGGCGCGCATATCCTTGTAGCACGCCGGGTCGAATCTTAGACCACCTTGAGAAGGGTCGCATTAATCTGAGCGAGCTTAACACTCTGGTGCTGGATGAAGCGGACCGTATGCTAGAGATGGGCTTCCAAGATGCGCTAGATGCCATTATCGCTGAAACGCCAAGCGAGCGTCAGACGCTATTATTTAGCGCAACCTTCCCAGAGAAGATCCAACAAATTGCCAACCGCATCATGCAAAAGCCAGAAATGGTGAAGGTAGAGTCTACCCATGACAACAGCAGCATTTCACAGCACTTCTACAAGGTAGAAGATGATAATGAGCGTATGGATGCCCTAGAGACACTGCTACTGGTGCATCAACCAGAATCGGCGGTTATTTTCTGTAATACCAAGCGTGAAGTACAGGACGTGGCGGATGAGCTTCACTATCGCGGCTTTAGCGTTATCGATATACATGGTGACCTAGAGCAGAGAGACAGAAACCAGACGCTAGTTCAGTTTGCTAATAAGAGTGTTTCTATCCTTGTTGCGACTGACGTTGCCGCTCGCGGTCTTGATGTAGAAAACCTAGATGCGGTGATTAACTTTCAGCTTTCCCGCGACCCTGAGGTGCACGTTCACAGAATCGGTCGTACCGGTCGTGCGGGCAGTAAGGGCGTAGCATGTACCTTTACAGCGATAAAGAGCACTATCGCGTTGCCATGATTGACGAATATATGGACATCGCTATCGAGCCAGAGACACTCCCTCAAGCAGGTGGTCAGAAGCCTCTAAAACCAAGCATGGTTACCATCGAGATCGCTGGTGGTAAGAAGCAGAAGGTGCGCGCAGGCGATATCCTAGGTGCACTTACTGGACAGAACGGCGTTGATGGTAAAAAGTAGGTAAGATTAACCTATTTGATATGCGCTCATATGTTGCGGTCGACAGGTCTGTTGCAAACTTCGCACTGAAGAAGCTTGAAAACGGCAAGATGAAAGGTCGTAAGTTCCGAGCTCGAATCGTTAAGTAATCCAACTAAAAATGCCGGCTATTGATAGCCGGCATTTTTTAGAACAGATAGAAGAGGGCGAGAGAGCCATTGGTATGGAAGGTTCTCGGGTCTTCTTGATAGTCTCGAGTCTTGGTAGATAGGGCAAGGCTTGCACCCCAACCTTTATAATAGCCCACAGCACCGACAGTCGCCGTTGCTTGCAGGTGCTCAACCTCGCTTGCAGTAATGCCGTCATCAGTCTATCACCCTCGATGGTGATGTCGTTGAAGCGCACACGACCCTCAAGGCCGCTATACAGGTACCAACCGGTTCTGCTACGAACGATTAGACCAGGATCGAGTGATGACTCATTGTTGATCTTGGCACTACCAAAGCTGTTGTTTAGGCCTGCACCCCAACGCCAGATAGCGCTGCCTGCAATCTCACTTCGAAAATTACCGGCCATAACGCGAGCCTGAGTACTTACCTCATGGTTGGTCGTCCCGCTGAGCTCCGACTCATACCATTTGTCATTGCGGTTATAGGTAAAGTTAAGCACTACCTGATTTTCGATCTGGTTGTCCCAGCCTGTGGGTCATCAGATTTGATGATGCTGTGTACAAACTTCTGGCCTTCCTCAGCGTAAGAGTTTGGGCCTGTAGTACCTAGCATGAGGCTATATGAGTTGATCTCAGTAGGGGCAATGGAATACAGGGTAGAGGAGACATATAGGAGGCCTGCGTACGGGCGCTCATCTTGAACCGGATCTGGGCTCTCAATGTCTTTAGGCGTCCACATCTTTTGCCCAACCTCAACGTTATAGCGATGCAGTACATTGCCTGTTGGGTCAGCATCAAAGTGCGTACCTGGTAGGGAGTCGAAAAAGCCACCCGGAGTAACATCAAAGTCACTGGTGTAGCTAATAAAGACACCGTTTGTGTAGTCCTGATCTGTGGTTACGATACTGTCGTTATCGATACCAAAATAGAGGGTACTGTTTTGAGCAAATGTCGGCGCTGCAAAAAGGGGTGTAACTAATAGAAGATGACGCGCTGTGCGCTGGAAAGATGACATACTGCTCCGTGCTTATACTTCATGTCTTAATCCGTTAGGGGCGATTATGCCATAAAAAGGTAATAAAAAACCCCGCCAAGGCGGGGTTTTAGTTATAACTTTCGCTCTAAGTCAAAGTTTTGACTTATAGAGACTCAGTGAAAGTACGCGCGATTACGTCTTTTTGCTGTTCAGCAGTTAGAGAGTTGAAACGCACAGCGTAACCCGATACACGGATAGTTAGCTGAGGGTATTTCTCTGGGTGCTTAACTGCGTCTTCTAGAGTTTCGCGGTTTAGTACGTTCACGTTTAGGTGCTGACCACCTTCGATGTCAGTCTCGTGGTGGAAGTAACCATCCATTAGACCTGCAAGGTTAGCGCGTTGGCTATCTTCGTCTTTACCTAGTGCGTTAGGTACGATAGAGAAGGTGTAAGAGATACCGTCTTGTGCATCAGCAAATGGTAGTTTACCTACTGAAGTTAGAGACGCTACAGCACCTTTCTCATCACGACCGTGCATTGGGTTTGCACCTGGAGCAAATGGAGCACCAGCTTGACGACCGTCAGGAGTAGTACCAGTCTTCTTACCGTATACCACGTTTGAAGTGATAGTTAGGATAGACTGAGTAGGACGAGCGTCACGGTAAGTCTTAAGCTTACGGATCTTGTTCATGAATACAGAAACTAGTTCACAAGCGATGTCATCTACGCGAGCATCGTTGTTACCAAATTTCGGATAGTCGCCTTCGATGTTGAAGTCGATAGCGATGCCGTCTTCGTCACGAACTGGGCTTACTTTAGCGTACTTGATAGCAGCAAGTGAGTCAGCAGCAACAGATAGACCAGCAATACCACAAGCCATAGTACGAGCAACGTCACGGTCATGTAGAGCCATTAGAGCTGACTCATAGCTGTACTTGTCGTGAGAGTAGTGGATAGCGTTTAGTGCAGAAACGTACTGCTTCGCTAGCCAATCCATGAAGCTGTCTAGACCAGCCCAAACTTTGTCGAAGTCTAGTACTTCGTCAGTCATTGCTTCAGTCTTAGGACCAACTTGGATCTTAAGCTTCTCGTCCACACCACCGTTGATAACGTAAAGTAGTGTCTTGGCAAGGTTTGCACGTGCACCGAAGAACTGCATTTGCTTACCAACAACCATTGGAGATACACAACAAGCGATCGCGTAGTCATCAGACTCTAGGTCTGGACGCATTAGGTCGTCGTTCTCGTACTGGATTGAAGAAGTATCGATAGATACTTTTGCACAGAACTTCTTGAAGCCTTCAGGCAACTCTTCAGACCATAGAACAGTGATGTTTGGCTCTGGAGAAGGACCCATAGTGTATAGGCTGTTTAGGAAACGGAAGTTTGAACGCGTAACTAGAGTACGACCGTCAAGACCCATACCACCCATAGATTCTGTTGCCCAGATTGGGTCACCAGAGAACAGCTCATCGTACTCAGGAGTACGTAGGAAACGAACCATACGTAGTTTCATTACGAAGTGGTCGATCATTTCTTGAGCTTCAACTTCAGTGATCTTGCCGGCAGCAATATCACGCTCGATGAAGATGTCTAGGAATGAAGAAGTACGGCCTAGAGACATAGCCGCGCCGTTTTGAGATTTAACAGCTGCTAGGTAACCGAAGTAAGTCCACTGGATAGCTTCTTGAGCAGTCGTTGCTGGCTCAGAGATATCGTAGCCGTATTTAGCAGCCATTTCTTTCATTTGACCAAGCGCGCGGTATTGCTCTTGAAGCTCTTCGCGCAGTTGCATGGTCATCTGTAGGTCTTCACCGTTCTCAAAGTCAGCTTGAGTTGAGTGGAACTGAGCCGCTTTGTTCTTCATTAGGAAGTCGATTCCGTAAAGAGCAACGCGACGGTAGTCACCGATGATACGACCACGGCCGTAAGCATCTGGAAGACCAGTCAGAACACCAGACTTACGACACTTTAGGATGTCAGGAGTGTAAACATCGAAAACGCCAGCATTGTGCGTTTTGCGGTACTCAGAGAAGATTTTCTTAACTTGTGGATCAAGTTCGCGATCGTAAGCTTTGCACGAACCTTCAACCATACGGATACCACCGTTAGATGATCGCACGCTTAAGTGGCGCTTCTGTTTGTAGACCAACGATAGTTTCTAGGTCTTTGTTGATGTAACCAGCATCGTGAGATGTGATGGTAGAGATAACAGAAGTGTCGAAATCAACAGGCGCGTGGGTTGAGTTCTCTTGCTTGATACCTTCCATTACTTTAGCCCAAAGCGTGTTAGTCGCTTCAGTACCTTCAGAAACTAGGAAAGACTCATCGCCTTCATACGGCGTGTAGTTTTTCTGGATGAAATCACGAACGTTTACGTCGTTTTGCCACTCACCTGCAGCAAAACCTTCCCAAGCTTTAGCAAATTGCTCTGCCATGATGTACCTACCTTTTTAGTAGAAAAGAAACGTGCCTTTTCTTCCCCCTCTTATGGATGAAGAGTGTCTAAGAACTCAGACACAGCACACTATTTAGATTAATAACAATATGAATAAGTTTAGTCTGAACTTCTACTCATTAATATTGGCACTAAGGTTTCAAATTCAATAGTAACTTCAAAAATAATTATAATTTTTAAACTAAATCAATAAAAGCGTTTTTTTGCAAACATTGAAGCCAAATCTGAATCTGAACTGTTAGATGGTGTTACGAAACTGCCTTAGATAAGTAGTAAAAGGGTAGTGCATCTGCACTACCCTGCAACCATTATAGGAAAGCTTTCAGACCGTATTGTGGCTCAAGCATACCTACAGCAAGCATCGCCACTAGACATACGATGAATACGCCCACTGGAATGATGATCTTGTCAGCAAACGATAGACGTGAAGCACGTTCTTTGTCGCCGATTAGGCGTTGTTGTCTAGGAACATGGTTAGTGCCCATGCTAGAACTGGGTTAGTAACAACCGCTGCAAAGATACAGATACCGGCTGCTTGAGAATCTTTCGTCTCTTTAACCATCTGCATACCTGCTTCAAGTAGAGGAAGGAATACACCTACTAGAAGAGCAACACGCATTACTGGTGGCCATACCGCTACGTCCATTGGGAAACCAAGGATAGCTACGATGATACAAAGGCTACCAAGTAGGATTGCACCTGCTGGGATAGGGCGCTTAGCGATTGCAGCTGGGATCATGTACGTACCCCAAGATGAAGTGATGTTACCACCACCTACAGCTGTACCTACCATCTGACGGAATGAACACATAGTCATAGTGTCATCAACGTCCATAAGAACCTTTTCAGTCTTCTTAGGATAGTTAAGCTCTTGGAAGATACGGTGACCCAGGAAGTCAGGAGACCACATAGCTACCGCTAGGATTGCAAATGGTAGAGATGCGATGAAGTGAGATACGCCTGGTAGGCCTAGTTGCCAACCTTGTTCAGTGCTGCCCCACCAGTAAACTGGGTTTAGGTTAGGGATGCCCATCTCAGTTTCAAAGGTTAGGTCGAAACCTGCACCTAATGCTAGAGCGATAATAAGGCCCGCCATCGCACACACAGGAATCGCTAGCCAACGCATACCAATTTTAGCTAGGTAAGCGTAGATACCGATGTTGATACCAAGTACCACTAGACCGATGTAACCAAGGCTGCCTTGAGCAACGTCAGCTGACTGAAGACCTACAGCCCAAGATTGAATATCACCAATCTGGCTCATGGTACCAGTAAAGCCTAGGAATATAAGAAGACCACCTGCGGTACCCTCTGAGGTGAGGTTAACTAACTTAGAGCCACCTTTAAAGTAGCTAAGTAGCAGACCGAAGATACCAAGCAGGATAGCTAGCGCAAGAGGGTGAGCACCTGCAAGTGCAATCGAACCGATAAGTGGAATCATCGGGCCGTGGTTACCAGCAAGGTTTGCACGAGGGTTAAAAAAGCCGGACGCTAGAATACAGAATAAAAGTGCAGGGATAAGCATCTCTACACGTGCCACTTCGATAGCGAAGTCCTTACCTAGGTTAACGTGTGGCCAAGCTTGAGTCAGGCCGTCAGCCCAAGACATCATTACTGCAGAGTACATCGCGATAATGCCGATAGTACCGCTAGTGCTGGAACCAAGTCTTCTAGTTCGAAACGGAAGTCACGGCCAGGTAAGTTAAGACCAAAGCGGCGTGGCTTCATTATTTGAAGTTCGTGGTCTAGGTAGTCAGAGCGGCTAGCAAACTCTGAGGCAGGACGGTGAAGTTCAGAGTAGCTTTTTTCTTCTACTTCTGACTGTGTCTGATTCACTGCGTCGGACATAAAATCCTCGTTAAAAAGTATAAAAAAATGAAAGAGAGTTACTGATCAAAGATTCGTTAAAGATGCCGGTTTGCTCAGAGAACCGCCAAAAGTTGAGCTCTAGCACGTGACCGACGTGTTTATCTTAGGCGAAAATTTGAAAAATACTCATCAAATTTGAATTTGTTGTCGCGAGTTTAGCAAGCCGACCTATGGATTCACTTGATCTCGATCAGTTTAGGAAAATTAGTGAAACAAAAGTACAAAATAATCTTTCATAAACTGTTGATAAAATAAACAATTAGTTTCACTTATACATATTTTGTTCAACTCAGTGTGTAAGTGACTGAAACTCCCTAAAAATGTTAATTATTTGTATTTTGGCGTGCTTTTTGGGTACAAATGATTTACATTTGTTTCGTGATAAATCACTGTATTTAACTGAAATAGATGCCTTTTATTCTAAGAAAGGGATATATAGTCGATAAATGTGACTAAATATTGCTTAAGGAAAGTGGGAATCAGCCGTTGCCAATCGTTTTTCTTAGTGATAACTTGTCTCGCAACACACGGAATTTGAGCCTTCGGGCCCAACAAGGAGTAAAAAGCGGATGACAGACGTACCCGCATTACAAATCAAAGATCTGCATAAAACCTTCGGTCAGAACGAAGTGCTTAAAGGTATCTCTTTGGATGCTCACAAGGGCGATGTAATTTCTATCATTGGAAGTTCAGGCTCTGGTAAAAGTACTTTCTTGCGTTGCATAAACCTTCTAGAAACTCCTACCTCAGGCGAAATCTGGGTCAATGGTGAATTGATCGAGATGAAGAATGGTCGTCAGGGTGAGGCTATGCCTTCTAATGCAAAGCAGGTTCAGCGTATTCGTTCTCGTCTAGCGATGGTTTTCCAGGGCTTTAACCTTTGGTCACACATGACAGTTCTGGAGAACGTTATTGAAGCTCCAGTTCACGTACTGGGTGTGCCTAAAGCACAAGCCATCGAGAATGCAGAACTACTACTAAAGAAAGTAGGCCTTTACGAGCGTAAAGACTACTACCCAGGACACCTGTCTGGTGGTCAGCAGCAGCGTGCGGCAATCGCCCGTGCTCTTGCGGTAGACCCAGAGGTTATGCTGTTTGATGAACCGACATCTGCACTTGACCCAGAACTAGTAGGTGAGGTTCTAGGGTTATGCGTGATTTGGCTGAAGAAGGCCGAACCATGCTAGTAGTAACCCACGAAATGGCGTTTGCTCGCGATGTATCAAACCACGTGATGTTTTTGCATCAAGGTTTGGTTGAAGAGCAGGGCGCACCTTCTAAGTTGTTCACCAATCCGGAATCTGAACGACTACAGCAATTTATTTCTTCTATTTATTAACCGAAGCGTTCTTAAAGCGCTCACAAAACACAACAACAAATCTCAAATCACAGGAGTATGGACATGAAAAAGTGGTTATTGGCAGCAACAATTGCAGCTACAGCACTATCTGGCATTGCACAAGCTAAAGAGTGGAAAACAGTTCGTTTCGGTATCGAAGGCGCTTATCCTCCATTCAGTAAAACAGAGGCTGATGGCTCTCTAAGTGGCTTTGACGTTGATATGGCCAACGCACTTTGTAAAGAAATGGAAGTGAAGTGTGTACTTGTAGCTCAAGACTGGGATGGCATCATTCCTTCTCTACTAGCTCGTAAGTACGATGCAATCATTGCAGCTATGTCTATCACTGAAGAGCGTAAAAAGCGCGTAGACTTCACTGGTAAATACGCTCAGATCCCTAACAAATTCATCGCTAAGAAAGATGCAGGCCTAGAGTTCACTGACGCGGGTCTTGAAGGCGTTAAGATTGGTGTTCAGCGTGCAACTACGCACGACAAGTACCTAACTGACAACTACAAAAATGTAGAGATCGTTCGTTACGGTTCTTTCGACGAAGCTTACCTTGACCTAGCTAACGGCCGTATCGCAGCGGTACTAGGTGACGCATCTGCGCTTGAAGAGGGCGTTCTTAACTCTGCACAGGGTGACCAGTATGAGTTCGTTGGTCCTTCTCTAACTGATCCTAAGTGGTTCGGTGAGGGCATGGGTATTGCTGTTCGTAAGCAAGACAAAGACCTAACTGAGAAGCTGAACAAGGCAATCGAAGCGCTACGTGCAAACGGCGAATACCAAACTATCGCTGCTAAGTACTTCAACTACGACGTATACGGCGAGTAATCTCGCTACAAGGTTAATCCTTGATTGTGCCTCCGCGTATGCGGGGGCACACCTTATATACCAACCGCTTTAATAACATTAGGAATCCAACAAGCCCAAGGAATACTGGGCAGATGTAACGTTGGGAAATGATTATGTTCGATTTACAGGGATATGAAGTCTCGATCCTAAACGGTGCTTGGCTGACCGTACAAGTGGCAGTGTTGTCGCTACTTTTAGCCATGGTGCTGGGAATGCTCGGGGCGCTCGCAAAACTTTCTCGCTCTCGCATCGCTAAGGCGGTCGCGACAGTCTATACCACCATTATTCGTGGCATCCCTGACCTAGTTCTGATGATGCTGATTTTCTTCGGTGGTCAGATCCTACTTAACAACAGTTATATGGCATTAATGAGTGGCTGAATAACTACTTCACTCAGAGCGATCCTAACCATGAGTGGGTTTCGTACGTTCCAGACTACATTGATGTTAGCCTTATATTGCGGGTATACTTACTATCGGCTTCATCTTCGGTGCGTATATGGCGGAGACCTTCCGCGGCGCTATCATGGCGGTAGATGCAGGCGAGATGGAAGCCGCTAAGGCGTACGGCATGAGCCTGCGCTGGCGTTTAGACGCATCCTTATGCCTCAGATGATCCGTCACGCGCTACCTGGTTTTGGTAATAACTGGCTGGTACTGCTAAAGACCACAGCACTGGTTTCAATTATCGGTCTAGAGGATATGGTTCGTATGGGCTCGCTAGCCGCGGGTACTACTAAAGCTCCATTTACCTTCTATATGGCAGTATCCATCATCTTCTTGTTCTTCACTGCAGTTTCAACGGGTCTGTTGAAGCTGGTTGAACGCAAATTCAGTATTCAGGCGAGGTAGTCATGGATTTTTCTATCATAGTCGACAGTCTGGATATCTATATTGATGGCCTTTATACCACTATGTGGCTGGTGGCCGCAGCGCTAGTCATTGGTCTAGCCTTTGCTATCCCACTTGCGGTAGCGCGTAACAGTAAAAATTGGCTTCTGATGGGACCAAGCTGGGCATTTATTTACTTCTTCCGTGGTACGCCTCTGCTGGTTCAGTTGTATCTTATCTACTACGGTATGGATCAGTTTATTCCGGTTAAGGACACCCTGTGGGAGAACGCATGGTTCTGTGCATTGGTAGCCTTTACCTTAAACACTTGTGCCTATACTTCAGAGATCATCCGTGGTGCCATCAATGGCTTGCCTAAGGGTGAGGTTGAAGCGGCTAAGGCATACGGCATGAGTCCATTTAAGGCGTTTTATCGCATTACTCTACCAAGTGCACTGCGTCGTGCACTACCTGCCTACAGTAACGAAGTGATCTTTATGATCCACGGCTCGGCAGTAGCGGGTATCGTAACCATCATGGACCTTACTGGTGCTGCGCGCCTAGTGAATTCACGTTACTACGCACCGTTTGAGTCATTCTTGACTGCCGGTCTCTTCTACATGTGTTTAACCTTTACGGTTATCTGGTTGTTCAAACTCGCAGAGAAGCGTTTCTTAGCCTACCTGAGACCGCTCTCTTCAAAGTAAACTCGATGCCGGCAATATGCCGGCATTTTTTTGCTTATAAAACATCATCTTGTTTTTCAGTTCTTGCCTAAACTCTAATGAATGTTATCCGTTGATTAGAGGCCTTTATGAAATTCACTAAGACATCTGTCGCTCTCTCTTGCATTTTTTTTGGCTAGCTCATTCAGTCTGTCTGCAAAACCGGTCGATACTTGATGGTTTCTTTGTTAAAGGCGGGTATATGGTGACTGCAGCGGATTATCCGACGGTGGAAACCTCACATCAGATGCTTAAGAACCAAGACGAGGCGGGGGTGAATCAGTTTCTGCATAAGCGTGAACTGACACCAACGGAAAAGCAGCCAGTGGTTCGTATGAATCGCGACACTTACTACTCATTTGCGGTAGTAGATGTCTCGGAGGGAGCCTGGATTACGATTCCTGATGTTCCAGAAGGAAAGTATGTGTCGGTGCAACCGGTGACTGAGGACCATAGGATACAGCCTATGTTCTATGGTACTGGTACTTATGAGTTAAAGACTCATATGGGTACACATTTATACCTGGTAGTGAGGCTCGATTCTACTCTAACGAAGCAAGAGGCGAAGCGCATTCAAGATCAGATGAAGATCAAGGCCAATAGCAAGGATAAGTTTGAAGCTGAACCGGTAGACAAGGCCTCATTTGACAAAGTAGAGGAGGCTTTGAAAGCTAAGATGCCAGGCATTTATGAGCGTGATGGTGATGATGCCTGGTAGGTATGTTTACCGCGCCAACAGATTCCTCAAATAAGTTTTTTATCCAAGAGAAGTATGAGGTCGGTGCTGCAATTGGATGGGGCGGTGCTCAGCTTATCGATAATATTTATGAGGTTTCTGGTAACTATCCAACTAAGGTGTGTCATCAAGCAACCTTTGAAGACCCTGAAGATAAAGCGTTCTGGTCGTTTACGGTTTATAACAAAGCCGGCTTTATGTTCAATGACGTCGCCAATGTAAGTTCTAACACAGCTACGGCTAATGAAGATGGTACCTACACGGTAAGTTTTGGTTGTGGCAAAGATGCGCCAAATAATATCGCAACCAAGAATAAATCCGGTGTGTTTAATCTAGGTGTTCGCCACTACCAACCAAGCGAGAAGGTACAGAACGGATATCGACTCTTACCTTTCGTTAAACCCGTCAAATAGTCTCAGTTAAGCCTGCTTGATGCAGGCTTTTTGCTTCAAAGTCGCAACGAGGTTTGTATGAAAAAGGTGATGCTCGGATTCTGGATTGTTGTGCTTGGTCTGAGCTTGTTATGGTTTTGTTCTTTGCTTGCTGGCGAGCAAACCTTTAGTCAGTTGTTAGGCGCAAAAGCCATGATGCAGTTTACCGGCTATATGGCTATTTGTTTGATGGCTATTGTCATGGTATTGAGCCTCCGATTGCAAAGGGTAGACAATCTACTGGGTGGCCTAGACCGTTCTTATCGACTGCACAAATGGCTCGCAATTACTGCGTTGGTGTTTAGCGTTATCCATTTCTTCTGGAAAGATATCGTTGGGTTATTAGCGAGCTTGGGTGTTTACACGGCAGAGCCCAAACGAGAGGGCGTAGTAAAACTTCACGATCAAGGACGAGAAATAGCAGAACAAGCGGGTGAGGTTGGCTTCTATATCATTGCTATCTTAATCGTCGTTGCGCTTACCAAGTTCGTTCCGTATCACTGGTTTAAAAAGGCACATAAGATCATCTCCCTGGTGTTTGTGGTTTTGGTCTTTCACTCCATCAAATTATTTGGTGACGCTTATTGGGCCTCAATAGTTGGCACTGTGTTTGGCGTTCTAATGTTTATCAGTGTCATTGCCGCCTTCTATGCCTTGTTTGGACGCATAGGCACTGGGCGCAGGGCAAAGGGTAAGATAGTTGGCTTAACCCCTTATGATGAAGTCGGCGTTATTGAAGCGACTATCGAGATAGATAAAAAATGGAAAGGACATAAAGCAGGGCAGTTTGCATTTTTGATGACCAACCCGAAAGAGGGGGCCCACCCTTATACCATAGCTTCTGAATGGCGCAGTGATACTAATGAGCTTACCTTTATAATCAAAGCGCTGGGGGATTGGACAAGGCAACTAAGAGGTTGGATGAAGCTGGATATGCCAGTTACTGTCGAAGGACCCTATGGAGATTTTGATTTCGATGATACATGCTCGCATCAAGTGTGGGTTGCGACAGGAATAGGCGTAACACCGTTTATCGCTAAGATGAAGGAGCGAGCTGAATCTAAATCAGACAACAAGGTCGATCTCTTCTTAGCTGTACCGGTTGAGAACGCTGAGATACAAGCGAGGTTGGAGCAGAGGGCGCTAGATGCCAATGTGACCTTACATTGGTATATCACTGAACGAGAGGAGCGCCTTAGCGTTAAAGATGTCTTTGACCAGATAGACGACCTATCCGATACCAGCGTATGGTTTTGTGGAGCAACCTTACTCGGTAATTCGCTAAACAATTATTTAGTTGATAAAGGATTCAGTAAAAAGAACTTCCATCAAGAGCTATTTGAATTTAGATAGAAGCTAGTAGAAAAAGAAAAGCTGACCCACTTGAGTCAGCTTTTTGCGTTTTAACCTTTGAAAGTACTCCAAATCGGAGCATGGTCTGAAGGCTTTTCTATTCCGCGCAGTTCATAGTCAACATCAGACTCGATACACTTAGCGGCCAGTTTAGGCGTTGCAAGAATTACATCGATTCGTAGGCCTCGGTTGTCTACAAAGCCCATAGAGCGATAGTCAAACCATGAGAAGCGATCGTTCACTTCAGGATGGATTTTACGGAAGGTATCTTCAAAGCCCCAGTCGGTCAGTGTTTTCAACCACTCACGCTCTTCTGGCTGGAACGAACACTTACCTGTTTTTAGCCAGCGCTTACGGTTTGGCTCACCGATGCCGATGTCATCGTCGGTTGGGCTGATGTTGATATCACCCATAACGATAAGCTGTTCATCGTTGTTGTGATGATCGTTTAGATAGGTCATCAAATCTTTGTAGAACTGGCGCTTATAAGGGAACTTGGTTTCGTGGGCGATATTGTCACCCTGTGGGAAATAACCGTTTAGAATCGTAACTGGTTCACCGTTCTCGTCTTCAACGGTTACCATGATCATGCGCTTTTGATGTTCTTCGCTGTCGGTAGGGAAGCCTTTAGCAACGGAAAGAGGTTCTTTCTTACACAGCATAGCCACACCGTAGTGTGCTTTTTGGCCGTGGTGATACACCTTGTAACCCATGGCTTCCACATCTTCTAGCGGGAAGGCTTCGTCATGAACCTTGATCTCTTGCAGACCAATAACGTCAGGTTGGTGTTTATCGATGATAGCTTGCAGTTGATGCAGACGCGCGCGCAAGCCATTAATGTTGAAGCTGATAACCTTCATAATATCCCTAGTGTTTGGTTACGTTAGCTTTATTCTAACCGTAAGCCGTCACCAGACCTATTTCAGATGTTAGCTATTTGTTTCGTTTCGACTCTTTTTTGCGCAGTAGATCTTGTTTCACTATCTCTAGAGCAGAGAGAGCGGTGTCGGTATCGATTTCATTGCTTTCAAGTAGGAAGATAAGGTCTACAGCAAGCTTGATATCAGCCGGTGCATTATCTAGCGAATTATTATCGGACATTATTGATGCTGTTCTCTAAAGGTGATCTGTTTTTCGATTTTGATGATGGCCTGGCGACAGCGCTCAAGACGCTGCTCGGTTTGAAGTACCGCCCGCTGCGCATTAGAGCGGTTAAAACCTGCGGCTTGCTCCAAAGCTTTATGTTTGTCCAGTACCATATCCATCAATCGTCGCTCCCACTCTTTGTGCTGGGATAGCTCTTGATATAGCTGACTGATAGGCTTGCGATAATAGCTAGAATGCTTGGGTTCGTCTTTTCTAAAGTGCGAAGTGGAAAGCTCACGCTGAATAGCGGAAACTTGTGCCAGTAGTCGCTCGGTTAGATACTCAGCCCGCTGAGCCGTCAGTAGCTTTTGTTGTTGCTCGCGTTCGATGGCACTGAAAGTCGCCGTGGCTTCTTCTACACAAGGCGTCAAAAGCTAGAGCGGCAGGTGAACAGGCTCGAGTCAAACAGAGGCAAGTGATGCTCACCACGCTGGCGATCAAGATGCGCCGCATCGAATTTCATCTGTTCAAGTTTTTGCTTTAGCTCTGAGAAACTCGCCATTGGGCTTCCTTATAGGGTGACGAACCAAGCATCGTACGCCAATTTAACCGCAAGTACGCTCACTACGGTCACAAATACAGGGCGAATGAATTTAGCCCGAAGCGTATTGCTGAGTGAGCGCCAATAAACGCTCCCAACATCAAGCATACACCCATAGTTAAGCCTAGCACCCAGTTAATATGACCAAGCAAAGCAAAGGTGACCAAAGAGGTAATGTTACTGGTGAAGTTCATGGCCTTTGCTAGACCGGAGGCAAGCAAAATATTCAATCTGTGCAGTGCCATGCTACTTACGGTCCAGAATGCGCCGGTGCCCGGGCCTGCCACGCCGTCATAAAAACCTAGGGTAAGACCCTGACCAATCTGAGTATAGGTATGCTTGGCGTTTGGCTCAGGCATCACATTGGTATTGGCGTGAGGCGTTTTATGAAAAATGGTGTAAAGGGCGGCGGCTAGGATCACCAGTGGCAGCACCTTTTCCAGCCACTCGGTAGAGATGGCATCAACGACTAGCGTACCTAGGGTCGCTCCTATCAAGGTTGCAGCGAAACAGGGTAGCCAAAGTCTAGGTTTAAAGAGTTTCTTCTTGTAGTAGGTGAAAGCGGCCGTCGATGAGGCAAAGGTAGCCGCTAACTTATTTGTACCCAATGCAATATGCGGTGGAAGCCCCATGGAGAGAAGGGTAGGGACAGTAAGCATACCCCCACCTCCTGCAACGGCATCGATAAAGCCCGCTACGAAAGCGACGATTGCCAGCAGAAGCAACATGGAGGGTTCCAGATATTCCATCAGTATGTAATTACTCGATTAATCAATTCGTCTTTTAAAGGGAGGCAGTGAGTCGAGAAGCGCTTTACCATAGCGCTTGGTCACTAGACGACGGTCAAAGATGACGACTCTACCAGAATCCTGCTCTTTTCGCAGTAGGCGACCCACTGATTGCACCAGTTTTTACTCGCCTCTGGCACAGTGATCTGCATAAAGGCATTTCCGCCTCTTTGCTCTATATATTCAGCGTGGGCTTCTTCAACTGGAGAAGTTGGCACAGCAAACGGGATTTTAGTAATTATCAGGTTCTCTAAAAGCTTTCCGGGCAAGTCCAAGCCCTCTGAGAAACTGCCAGTACCAAATAAAATACTGGTTTTACCTTTTTCTACGGTCTTTTTGTGGTTGCTGATGATCTCTATACGTGAAGCATCACCTTGTACCTGCAGATACCAGCCCTTACGACGTAACTTAGGCTCTAGTTTTTCCGCTACCTGGTTCATCTGCCAGTATGAAGCGAACAGGACTAGGTTTGCTTTGTCCGCTTCTAGCCAGTTGATTAGCTCATCTGCGAGATAGTCTGTGAACTGTGGAGCAGCAGGCTCATACTTGAGTTTAGGAACGACCAGCTCCGCATTGTTTGGTAATCAAATGGTGAAGCAAGCGCCAAAAATTGTGTCGCATCTTCTTTATCCATAGAAATACCACTCTCAAAACAGAAGTACTGAAAAGAGTTTAAAGCGCGCAATGTCGCGGATACGGCAACAGCACCAACACACTTTTGCCAAAGTTGCTTCTCTAGGTGTCTGCCAACCTCCAAGGGTGAGACGCTCACGATATAGTCGTTCTCTCTCTCTTTACTCACCTCAAACCAACGGGCGAGGGGAGCCCCTTTTTCTCTCGGTGGCTCGGCCATTAATGACCAAACCTTGGATAAATTTTCGAGACGTTGCAAAAAGAAGCCACTCTCAGCTAGAGCTGGCTCGGCCAATTTTGCTGATAGCTCGCCATCTTTTACACGCTCGCTAATAAGGTCGATAATCTTTGCCAGCGCTTGAGATGCTTTCTGTGTGGTGGTCTTCAGTTCTTTACTGGTATTGACCAACCAATCTGGAAGTTCGCCGTTTTCAAATCGATAGGTGCCTTCCTTAAACTGGCTCGGTTCTAAAGTTCGGGCAACCTGCGTCAGGTTAGGTATGGTATCGGCAATAGAGGCTTGCAGTTCAGATTGAAAGCGGTCTACACGTTTTGCTTCTGCAAGCGTGCTTATCTTTGCGACGCTCTTGTTGAGCGTCTCTAGCCACGCGGCCGCACCCTTCAGACTGGCTGATGCGGAAGCGTGGTCGCGGGCGACCTTAGGTAAATGGTGCGCTTCATCAAATACATAGATGGTCTGTTCTGGTTCAAACAGGATTACACCACCACCGAGATCTAAATCGGCCATGACAAGGCTGTGGTTGGCGATTACAACATCGGCTTTATCTAGCTCCGAGCGTGCTTTTTGAAATGGGCATCCCCTATGCGCGGGAAGGCCATTATTACAGCTGTGCTTGTCACTAACGATACTTTGCCAAACCTGATCTTTTATAGGCTTTGGCCAAGAATCTCTATCACCGTCCCATTTGTTGTCCGAAAGTGCCTTATACATCCGCTGCAGCAGGTCAATATCGCTCTTATTGGGCTTAGTTTCGAACATAGCTAGCTGCGAATCTTCTGCACCTGCAGCAATGGCTAATTTTTCAGCACAGCAATAGCGCTGACGCCCCTTAGCTAAAATGAAAGAAAATTCGAAGTCTACCAACCTACGATAGAGAGGAAGGTCTTTATTAATTAACTGCTCTTGCAGGGCTACTGTTGCGGTAGAGATAACCACTTTACGGTTATTGAATTTAGCTACAGGAATAGCCGCCATAAGATAAGCCAAAGACTTACCAATGCCTGTACCGGCCTCGGCCACTATGGTTCTATGACTTTTGTGATATTCACCACTCAGTGTCTTAGCAATTTCTGCAACTAGGTAGTTTTGAGCTCGACGTGGAATGAAGTTATCTAGCTGAGCGTGCAGATTTTTGTAGCTATTTCGTATGGCGTCTTGGATCTTTCGGTTCATGGTTTTGGTGTCTTTGAATGCTCGCTATAGGATACCACAGCTTTTTTATCTCGTTATAAATGAGTTGTAAGTCACACTTTAATTAAAAGATGACATTTAACTCATAAAAAATGAACTTTCTACACGCCACCAGGGTGGGCATTTCTTTGGTAAATGGTTGGCTTTTGGGTTTGTATCTACATAAAAAACTATTTAATAGATATTTTTAGGTATTTTATATTAAATTACCTGGCGTTTATCGAATGTTAACAAAAAGTTTTTAAATGGTGTTTATTTGTGATCTTAATCTTTTTAATTTCTCTATGTTATTGATTCTATTGCCTTTTAATGTTGTCAAACCTTGTAAATTGTTATGTTTGACAATGATTTAGGATTTTTGCAATCTGAGCTCGGGTTCAGAACGCAACAAATCTCAAATAACTGTTTACTGAATCGTCATAAAAATAAACTAAATACGAATCAACATTTTTAGGGTTCGAGTTTAACGAAAAGGATGTGAGTTAACATGAAAAAACGCTATTAGCACTAGCAGTGGCAACAGTAGCTACTTCAGCAGGCGCAGCAGAAATCTATAAATCAGAAGACGGCAAAGTAGACTTTTATGGTCAACTACGTCAAGAACTTAAGTTCCTAGACGGTAACGACCACGATGCAGACCTAAGCTCAGGTTCATCACGTGCTGGTGTTAAAGGTAACTACGCTGTTACTGATTCAGTAGACGTTATCGGTCTAGTTGAGTTTGGTCTTCGTGACAACCAAGACATGAACATTCGTCAACACTACATCGGTGCAGACGGTGCTTTCGGTACTATCAAGTTCGGTAAGCAGTGGACTACTTCGGATGACGTGTACGGTGCTGATTACTCTTACTTCTTCGGTGGCTCTGCGCTACGTTATGCAACACTTTCTGGTGCAGCACATGACTCTCAAATCAAATACAGCTTCGACGGCGAAAACTTCTGGGTTAAAGCTGGTTGGGGTCTAAACGAAGGCGATTCAAACCAAGACCTATACGAAGTATACGCAGGTACGTCTTTTGGTGACCTAGGTATCCACGTAGGTGGTGGTTACAATGCTGAAGCAGATTCTGCAGGTGCAAACGTTGACCTAGAAAACACTTACGCTGAGTTCACAGCGGAATACGGTCTTGGTGATCACCTAATCGGTTTCACTTACTACTGGGCTGAGCTAGGTAACCAAAATGGTTCTGAGACAATCACTGAGAACGGTATCTCTCTAGCAGGTATCTTCCAAGCTACTGAAAAGACAGCTATCTACGGTGGTTACGAATACACAATGCAAGAGTCTGAGAAGTTTGCAACTAACTTCGACGAAGATGGTACTGTTATCTACGTAGGTGTAGAGCACAAGTTTAACTCTTGGGCACGCGTATACGGTGAATACGGCTATGGTGACGGTGTTACTCTAGGTTATAACAACCAAGGCTCTGACAACCAAGTTGGCCTAACTGAAGCAGACGGCGAAAGCAACTTCGCAATCGGTGCACGCTTCTACTGGTAATCCCAGTTAAAACAGATTATTTCCAATTTCCTAAACCCGGTGAGAGCCGGGTTTTTTTTCGTCTGTATGTTTTACACCTTCCCATAACTCATTGTTTATATGTGATTTTTATATTTATTTATGTCTCGAAGAGGCCAAAGGTAGCTAGAAAGTATCCTGATATTCTTCACTGTCTAAAAGAAATGGAAACTAAAGTCATTATGTCTTTAACAGACAAGCCCTGAGTTTTTGTTACTTTCCGTTTTCAATTGCAGGATCTGTTTAAAATTTATGATAAAGTTGAATACAAATAACTCTAACTAACTCATAGCATAAGAAGCCCGCCAAGTAAGGCATCAGGGCTCGAACAAATAAATAGGATCTTTCCAAAAATGTCACAATTAAAAGTTTGGTTTACAGTTTCTGAAGCTGAAGGATTAATAAAGAGTGGCGGCTTGGCCGACGTTGGTAAGGCGCTGCCTAAGGCACTGCAAAACTCTGGCTTGAATGTCGCTATCGCTATCCCAGGTTATACGAAACTGCCTAACCTCAGCAGCTCTCCAGTTGTTTTAGAAACTCGTCTAGCGCACTGGCCACACACACCTTATCAGGTACGTAAACTTGAGCTGGATGGTGTTCCCGTTTATGCCTTTGAATGTGAACAGTATTTTGACCGCCCTGAGATGTATGCAGAGCGCAACCAAGCCTATGCAGACAACGGCGAGCGTTTCGCCTTTTTTGCGGCAGCTAGCCTAGATGCACTACCGAAACTTAGCTTCCAACCGGATATCATCCACGCTAACGACTGGCACACAGGTTTAGTACCATTCCTTCTAAAGACTCGCTTTGCTGGTAGTGAGTTCTTCGCAGGCACTAAGAGCGTTATCACTATTCATAACGCACTATTCAAGGGTGTATTCCCACTCAATGAAGTGCCGAATATTCCAGAGCTTAAAGACGCGCCAGCACACACGGTTAACTATGGGCATGACTGCATTAGCACACTACGTGCGGGTATTCACTATGCAGACAAGATCAACGCGGTAAGTCCAAACTATGCAGAAGAGCTGAAGACCCCACTTGGCTCTCATGGTCTAGTAAATGACTTCCTTGCTCGCTCTGACGATTTCTCAGGTATTGTGAATGGCTGTGACTACAGCGAATGGGATCCAGCAGTAGACCAATATCTTGCTAAGAAGTACAAGCCAACTAAAGCGAGCATCAAGTCCGGTAAAGCAGGCAACAAAGCTGCCCTTCAAGAGCTTGTAGAGCTACCAGTGGAGAAGGTACCTGTATTTGGTATGGTATGTCGTCTGACGCATCAGAAAGGCTTCCATTACCTTCTGCCTATCCTAGAGAAGTTCCTACACAATGACGTACAGCTTGTGATCGTCGGCACTGGCGATCCTGATATCGCGGCTCAACTGCACGAAGTGGCAGAGCAGTATGACAACAAGTTTGCCTTTGTTGAAGCGTATGACAACAAGCTAGCTCACCTAGTAGAAGCAGGAGCAGACTTCTTCCTAATGCCATCTGAGTTTGAGGCTTGTGGTCTGAACCAGATCTACTCAATGGCTTACGGTACACTGCCAATAGTTCGTGCGGTAGGTGGCCTGAAGGATACAGTAAACGACTACGATACTGACCCATCAATCGCAACTGGCTTTGCCTTTACTGAGCCAACAGCATCAGACCTGCTAACTATCATGCAGCGTGCTCTTATTCTGTATCTGCAAAATCCTGCTGAATTCTCGGCACTGCAGTTACGCGCGATGAAGCAAGACTTTGGCTGGAATATTGCAGCTGAAAGCTATATCGAGATGTATCAAAAAGCGCTATAAGCTACTGATTAAACGATAGTAATTACTAAAGCCTGATTTGGGATTACCCGAGTCAGGCTTTTATCTTGCAAAAACGGTATTTAACTTTGAAGTCTACTTTCGCTCAAACGCTTGGGAAATAGGGGATATGAACCTAATCTATGCCGGAAGGAGCAAGATATGGATTCATCAAAGCGCTACGCTATCGTTTTTATCGTTCTGGTTATGGGAATTACCTGGGCGTTTAATCTTTATATATTTAAGCATCAAACCCATTTATCCATGTATACATTAAGCATGGTTATTCCGGGTATCGTCGCACTCTTTCTAAACGCATTTCGTTATCGAAGTATTAAGGGCATTACTGCGCCTTTCTCACGTCGTCTAAGTATTAAAATTCTTGGATTCTCTGTGGGTTATCCAGTGATCTTTATTACGCTACTCGCGGCACTTGATGTGGTGTGCTTTATCGGCACCATAGACCATCACAGGCTTGAAACCATGCAGTGGTTACCGCCATTGTCCGTGGCTGTGACAGGCTTTCTTGTGGTGTGCGCAGAAGAATACGGATGGCGCGGCTTCTTGCTGCCAAATATTGCATCGGGATTTGGTGAGCTATTTGCCACAGTTGCTGTTGGGATTGTTTGGGCTATTTGGCATATTCCAGCGGTTCTATTCTTAGCCAAACTTACCCAAGTGGGGAATGTTAATACCTTGGTTGGGGTGCAGGTAGTGGCAATGTTTGTTTTCTCACTGCCTTTTGCTTACTGCTATTTTAAGTCGGGCAGTATCATCCCTCCGATATTGTTTCACTTCGTGTGGAATTACTATAACCGCTGGTTCTTGGCAGTATTTACAATAACCGTCACGGTATCATTGATGGTGAGATCTTGTATATCAATGGGGAAGGGGTTGCAGGCATATTGCTTGGCTCGCTATTCCTATTGTGGTTTATTCGCAGGTTGCAGAATCATAATCTCAAGCCAGTCTATTCCATATAAAACAAGGGCTGGATTACTCCAGCCCTCTCATATTATTTAGCCTCTTCTTCAATGGCCTTAGCTTCTATGGTGTCGGCAACCTTTTGGTTTTCTGCCTCAACCCATTTCATAAATACCTGATAGCCAGCGGTTAGGAAGGCGGCACCGATAAACATCCCTAGAATCCCTCCTGACATCATGCCGCCAAGTGCACCGATAAGGACCACAGGCATTGGCACATCCAAGCCTCTACCGAGCACCATAGGCTTGAGCACGTTATCCACTAGGCTAGAAGCGATGATCAAAATAGAGAAGATGACGTTGTGCACAGTGCCTGAGTCGCCCGTTGACCAGAGCAGGCCCACAGCAATAAGCGCTACAATAGTCACCGGCACCTGAGCAATGGCGAACACCAGAGCGATTACGGTGAGCAGCGCTGCCATAGGAACGCCGGCAAAGGCGACGATAGCACCAAATATCATCGCGGTGAGAAAGGCTATACCTATAATGCCTATCGCTACCTGGCGGATAGTCGCAGTAGTAAGGTCGTGGAGTTCTGGTCCTTTATCTTCATCGGAGAAGGTGATAAAGATGCGCCTGATGGAGACCTTAGCCTCTTCTGCCCATGCCAGCATTACGCCAGCAAGGATCACAGCACCGATGAGCAGGAATACGCCACGTGCGGTATTGCTCGCCTTATCCACCATAAACTCTGAGATGCTCTTTAGTTGAGGCTGCCTTGTCTCAACAAACTTAGGTAGGTTATTGGCTGCTTCATTCCACGCGGTATAGCTTTTCTCACCAATGAGTGGCCAGCTTTTAATGTTTTGAGAGGGCGGTGGAATAACTAGTGTGCCATCTTGATAAGACTGATAGGTATCCATAGTCTTTGTGGCAAAGGAGTTACCCACTAGGGTCACTGGCGTGCAAGAATCAGTACCCCAACTAAAGCAATGACAGTAGATGCTTTGGTGGCGGATAGCCCAAATTTTCTTTCCATGAACTGCCTAATTGGAAACAAGGCGATAGCTAGTACTAGAGCCAGAGCAAGATAGGTAGGAATGGGGCAAATGCCAGCCAACAGACGATTACCGTAAAGCTGATGGTGGAGAATCGGATTAGCGCGGAGGTAAAGGCTTCGGTCAAAACCTTCTTCAGATTGTCTTTATCATTACTCACTTTTTAGTCCCTTAAATGTGAAAGTAAACTACTGATTACTAACAACTATAGTTGAGTTTTACTACTTGGTAGGACCGTTTGATTTAAAAGTGAGCAGATACAAAAAAGGCTACCCATTTAGGTAGCCTTTGAATCATTTAAAGAGTGATTACAGATTGTCAGTCAGCTCGATTGCTTGACCGATGTAGTTTGCTGGAGTCATCTCTTTTAGACGTGCTTTTTCAGCTTCTGGAAGCTCTAGGCCATCGATGAAGTTACGCATAGCTTCACCGTCAACACGCTTACCACGAGTTAGCTCTTTTAGCTTCTCGTATGGTTTCTCGATGCCATAGCGACGCATAACCGTTTGTACAGGCTCAGCTAGAACTTCCCAGTTTTGGTCTAGTTCAGCTAGTAGTGCTTCACGGTTAACTTCAAGCTTGCTGATACCCTTCAGAGTTGAAGTGTATGCGATGATTGCATAGCCAACACCCACACCTAAGTTACGAAGAACCGTAGAGTCGGTTAGGTCACGCTGCCAGCGAGAGATAGGCAGTTTTTGCGCTAGGTGGCCAAATACTGCGTTCGCTAGACCTAGGTTACCTTCCGAGTTTTCAAAGTCGATTGGGTTAACTTTGTGCGGCATAGTTGAAGAACCGATTTCACCAGCGATAGTCTTCTGCTTGAAGTGACCTAGTGCGATGTAGCCCCAAACGTCACGGTCGAAGTCGATAAGGATGGTGTTGAAACGCGCGATAGCATCGAATAGCTCAGCGATATAGTCGTGTGGTTCGATCTGAGTTGTGTAAGGGTTCCAAGTAACGCCTAGAGATTCAGTGATGAACTCTTCAGAGAACTTGTGCCAATCAAGAGTAGGGTAAGCTGATAGGTGAGCGTTGTAGTTACCTACTGCACCGTTGATCTTACCTAGGATCTCAACGTTTTCGATTTGCTTGTATTGACGCTCCATACGGTATGCAACGTTTGCCATCTCTTTACCATGGTAGAAGGAGATGCAGGCTGACCGTGAGTACGAGATAGAAGTGGGATATCACGATACTCAACCGCTAGCGCTTTGATAGCGTCGATGATGTTTTTGATTTCAGGAAGAATCACAGTCTCACGAGCTTCTTTAAGCATTAGAGCGTGAGAAGTGTTGTTGATGTCTTCTGAAGTACAAGCGAAGTGGATGAACTCGTTTACAGCGTGCAGTTCAGGAACGCCCGCTACTTTCTCTTTCAGGAAGTACTCAACCGCTTTAACGTCGTGGTTGGTAGTACGCTCAATCTCTTTGATGCGAGCTGCGTCTTCTTCATTGAAGTTAGCTGCTACGTCATCTAGGAATTGATTTGCTTCAGCGCTAAATGCAGGTACCTCTGCGATTTCCGCAGTAGCCGCTAGTTTTTGCAACCAACGGATTTCAACGATAGTACGGTACTTTAGGAGGCCATACTCACTAAAGATGCTACGTAGTGCGATAGTTTTGCTTCCGTAACGGCCGTCTACTGGTGAAACAGCAGTCAATGCTGACAGTTCCATGATTTTCTCCTGAATTGAGTTTTTCAAATTTTGTGGGGTTTATACCAGTAACAAGCGCAGTTGTCACTAATATTGCGCAATCGTTTGCGTTAAATTTCTTTTCACCAAAAAATAAGCTCGCGACAAGGCGCGAGCTGACTTTTTAGATTCGAGCTAGCAGGATTTCTGCCTGCTCAACCATCTTCTTGCGGCTGAAGATAAGATGGCGACGCTTACCGCCCACCTGACGCCACAGAACGGCACTTCGGATGCCGGAAAGTAGCAGGGCACGAACCTTGCTTGTACACCCGTTTGCTGAAGCATAGCTGGGTTGCCGGTTACTTGGATACGTGGGCCGATAGGCTGATAACGTCTAGATAGATGCTAGCAAGGTTGCTCACCATCTGCTCATCGAACAGGTCAAAATGATCCGACTGACGCTCCGCAAGGCGAATACGATCCGCAAGCTGAGACATAGCATCAGGCGCTGGCTTAGCTTACGCTCTAGCGCCATTAGGCTGATGATATAGCGAGTCAGGTCATTGCCTGTCGCTGAGCTGTCGATGTTGCGCGACAGGGTCTCAAGGCCAAGCTTAAGCTCACGCTCATGACCGAACACTGCCAAGGTGTTGGCAGGGTTCATATTGATGATAGAGCTGATAGAGGTTTCAAACGCGGCCGAGTCACAATTTCCGGTTTGTGCCACCTTTTGAACTAGGGCAACAGCTTGGCAGATGCCGGCAAAAGCGATGGTACGGTCATAGTTTGTGTTTGCCACTTAAGAACTCCTATCTTCTATTTATTAGATTCGCTTTTCGATGATACCGCCACCTAGGCACACATCATCTTTATAAAATACCGCAGATTGACCCGGGGTTACCGCTACTTGCGGCTCATCAAAGATAACCTTGATGTTCTCGTCATCTACCGGAATGATGGTACATGGAATATCTTGCTGACGGTAGCGAGTTTTCACTGAGCACTTCATTGGCTCACGGATAGGTGTTCTGTCTACCCAGTGAAGCTGAGATGCTAGTAAGCCTTCCGATTTTAGCAGAGGATGATCAGCACCTTGTACTGCGATAAGTACGTTACGCTTCAGGTCTTTTTCTGCAACATACCAAGCCGCTTCGTTACCGCCGCCGCCTTTTTGGCCACCGATGTGAAGACCTTTGCGCTGGCCCAGGGTGTGATACATCAGACCCATGTGCTCGCCAATCTCTTTACCCTCAGGGGTCTCGATTTTACCCGGCTGTGCTGGCAAATAGCGAGAAAGAAAATCTGTAAATTTGCGCTCACCGATAAAACAGATACCGGTTGAGTCTTTTTTCTTCGCTGTGATCAGATCTTGCTCTTCCGCGATACGGCGTACTTCTGGTTTCTCCAGTTCGCCAACAGGGAATAGGCTGCGACCTACTTGCTCAGAACTTAGCGTATACAGGAAGTAGCTTTGGTCTTTGTTGCCATCAAGGCCACGAAGCATTTGAGGCTTAACGCCTGCTTCTAGCTCTTCTGTAGTTGGGAAGGTGCGTCGCACGTAGTGACCCATTGCAATGTAGTCAGCATCAAGCACTTCATCCGCAAATTCCAAGAACGCCTTAAACTTAATTTCTTTGTTACAAAGGATGTCTGGGTTTGGCGTACGACCTGCCTTGTATTCTTCAAGGAAGTATTCAAATACGTTGTCCCAGTATTCAGCGGCGAAATTGATCTTGTGCAGGTGGATGCCAAGCTTGTCGCACACCGCTTGCGCATCGGCAAGGTCTTCGGCTGCAGTACAATACTCTTCGTTGTCGTCCTCTTCCCAGTTCTTCATGAACAGGCCTTCTACCTGATAACCTTGCTGAAGAAGCAGGTAAGCAGAAACCGAGGAATCAACCCCACCGGACATACCGACGATAACTTTCTTTTGGCTGTTGTCAGACATTCACATAACACCACTGAATAAACACGGAGACGGATTCTAACAGAAACAAATTGGGTGTAACAGGTGTGAGAGCCAAATCACATTTTTATATTTGTCGAAATTTGTATGCGAGTTGATCAATAATAGCGATGACACTAATCGGAGCTAATTAAAGACCATGACCGAACAAAACGAAACAGAACAGCAAATCCTTGAAATCGTTGAGAATCAGATTGAATCTGGCGAGCCAAAAAAGGTTACTGAGACCCTAATGCGTCTGATGATGACGGGTAATAGCCGCGAAGATTCTATGGCACTTATCGGCTGTGCTCTGGGTATTGAACTGTTTGATGTGGTGAACAACGGCGCTGAGTTTAATCAAAAGCGTTACGCTGAGCACCTTGACCGATTGCCTGACCTTGGCTTTATGGAAGGCGAGTAATCTAAAAAGAAAAATCGAGCCGAAGGGCTCGATTTTTTATGCCTTTACTTCGCGCCACTGTCCATTTGGAAGATCGTCGAGTTGGTATTGCCCAATGGAATATCGGACAAGGCGCAGGGTAGGGAAACCGATATTAGCTGTCATGCGGCGCACCTGACGGTTTCGACCCTCTATGATGGTGATTGAAAGCCAGGTCGTTGGGATAGCGGCGCGAAATCTTACCGGCGGGTTTCTGTCCCACACCTTAGGCTCTTCCATTACCTCTACTTTGGCGGGCAGTGTCATGCCATCTTTTAGCTCAACCCCATTGCGCAGTTTATCCAAATCTTCTTCAGAGGGTGCGCCCTCTACCTGAACCCAATAGGTTTTAGGTGATTTAGAATCTGGCTGGGTGAGTTTGGCTTGTAAGATGCCGTCATTGGTAAGTAACAATAATCCTTCACTATCTCTATCCAAGCGTCCCGCGGCATAGACGTCTTTAACGTCAACAAAGTCGGCTAGGGTCTGACGACCATCGCCATCGGTAAACTGGCTGAGAACATCGAACGGCTTGTTAAACAAAATGACCTTTCTATCTTCTGGCGCTACTCTTGGTTTCTTGGCTTGAGACGGACGTTTTCGGCTAGCAGAAGGTCGCTTGGAAAAGGGCTTTTTAAACGCTCTCGCTCCAGTGCGAGGTTTTTGAGACATGTTAACTACCTTGCAATTTTTGTAAACAAACTGTGCGCTAAGTTTCTCTCAAATCGGGATTTGCTTTATGATACGCGCAGCACTATTCATCTTAATCAAAAACGTTTGAGATTGATATTAGGCTTGAGTTTTTGTTAGCTTAAGGATGCTTTTCAAACAAAAGTGCTAATTTAATCAGCGCCTTAGTGCGCTCGATTTAATACTTGAGCCCATTAACGAGGTCAACAGACCCGAATAAGACACAACATAATTATCGCAAGATGCGATTTATCAACACGAACGATCTCTAGGCAGGCCCTTTGCTTTGCCGAGTGACGAGAAATTATAAATATAGGGAAATTTCATGTCTGATCAAAAGCCCACTATTATCTACACCATTACAGACGAGGCGCCAGCGCTAGCGACATATTCGCTTCTGCCAATGATCCAATCTTTCACCGCATCTAGTGGTATCGCAGTCGATACCCGAGACATCTCTCTTGCGGGTCGTATCATTGCTAACTTCGCAGAATACCTAAAACCTGAGCAACGTATTGGTGATGCACTATCTGAGCTAGGTGAGTTGGCTAAAACTCCAGAAGCGAACATCATTAAGCTTCCTAATATCTCAGCGTCTATCCCTCAGCTAAAAGCAGCCATTGCAGAGCTTCAAGCGAAAGGTTATGACCTACCGAACTACCCAGAAGAGCCAAGCTCTGATGAAGAGAAAGCTATCCAGTCTATCTATGACAAGATCAAGGGTAGTGCAGTAAACCCAGTGCTTCGTGAAGGTAACTCTGACCGTCGTGCTCCAGCATCAGTTAAGAACTACGCTAAGAAAAACCCACACTCAATGGGCAAGTGGGAATCGACCTCTCAGTCTCACGTATCTAGCATGCAAGACAGCGATTTCTTCGGCAGTGAAAAATCGACCACAATCAGTGGCGAAACTTCCGTTCGCATCGAACTTCGCGGCGCGGATGGCAGTGTTGAAACGTTGAAGTCTGAGTTCCCACTACAAAATAAAGAGATCATTGATACCGCTGTAATGAACAAGAAGGCGCTAGTGGCGTTCTTTGAGCAGCAAATCGAAGATGCAAAACAAAATGACGTGCTGCTTTCCCTGCACATGAAAGCAACCATGATGAAGGTTTCTGACCCAGTGATCTTCGGTCACGCGGTTAAGGTTTACTACAAAGACGTATTCGAGAAACACGGTGAGGTGTTCGAGCAACTTGGTGTTGATGTGAACAACGGCATCGGTGATGTGTACGCCAAGATTGAATCTCTGCCAGCTGAGCAAAAAGCGCAGATCATTGCAGACCTAGAGGCTGTATATGAGACTCGTCCTGCACTGGCTATGGTGGATTCAGACCGCGGCATCACTAACCTGCACGTACCATCGGATGTAATTGTTGATGCGTCTATGCCAGCAATGATCCGATCTTCAGGTCAAATGTGGGGTCCAGACGGTAAGCAGAAAGACACCAAGGCGATGATTCCAGACCGTAGCTACGCGGGCGTTACCAAGCTGTTATCGAGTTCTGTAAAGAGCACGGTGCATTCGATCCAACCACTATGGGTAGCGTGCCAAACGTTGGTCTAATGGCGCAAAAAGCGGAAGAGTACGGCTCGCACGACAAGACCTTTATCCTATCTAAAGCGGGTACGGTTGCCGTTGTTGATGCAAGTGGCGCAGTGCTTCTAGAGCAAAGCGTTGAGGAAGGTGATATCTTCCGTATGTGTCAGGTTAAAGATGCTCCAATTCAAGATTGGGTGAAGCTTGCGGTTAACCGTTCTCGTCTGTCTGATACTCCAGCGGTATTCTGGCTTGACGCAAACCGTGCACACGATGCTCAGCTTATTAAGAAGGTGGAAGAGTATCTTCCTCAGCACGATACTGACGGTCTAGATATTCGTATCCTATCGCCAGTAGACGCAACGCTATTCTCTGTTGAGCGTATCGCTAAGGGGCAAGATACTATATCAGTAACGGGTAACGTACTTCGTGATTACCTGACGGATTTGTTCCCAATCCTAGAGCTTGGCACTTCAGCTAAGATGCTCTCTATCGTTCCATTAATGAATGGTGGTGGCCTGTTTGAAACGGGTGCTGGTGGCTCTGCGCCTAAGCACGTTCAGCAGGTAGAAAAAGAGAACCACCTACGTTGGGACTCCCTAGGTGAATTCCTTGCGTTAGCGGCATCTCTTGAGCACCTGAGTGAAGTAACTGGTAATGCGAAGGCTAAGGTTCTAGCAAGCACTCTTGATGCTGCAACCGGGCGCTTCCTTGATGAGAACAAGTCACCATCACGCCGTGTGAACGAGCTAGATAACCGTGGCAGTCACTACTATCTAGCTAGCTTCTGGGCTGAGGCGTTATCTCTTCAGAATAAAGACGCGGAACTTGCTGCTCAGTTTGAACCTGTAGCTAAAGCACTACGCGATAGTGAAGCAACTATCGTTGCTGAACTGAATGGCGCTCAAGGCGTAGCGGGTGAGCTTGGCGGTTACTACGCACCTCAAGACGAGTTGGCAGCTAAACTGATGCGTCCAAGTGCAACCTTGAATGCGATTATCGATGCACTAGCATAATCGCTTAGTAAAATTAGAGAGCCCGAGGAGAGATCTTCGGGCTTTTTTTGTTCGCAAATTAAACGTATTTTGCTTGCTTGACATCCAAGTTCAGCTGTTGCCGTTATGTTATGCAAAGTTATACATGATGTTTAACTGAGATCTGGATCACTCAAATGCACCCATAAAGCTCTCATAAACCATCAAAAGTGTGAATGAGTCCATAGTTAAAGTTTAATTGTATTATTATAATCCTTTTCCGTTTTGTAGCCTTGGGTGGAGAAGAGTTTGTCTTGGTCCGTATTTTCTGATGTGTTGAGTGTGCTTTTGTTGGTGGTGCTAGCCGTAGCTATGCTGCGTTCCATGCAATCACTGAAAGAAGTGGTTGCGCACGCGCAAAGAAATGATGGTGACGATGAGCTTATTCGCAAGAACCTTGCGCGCCTTAGCATGAACCGATTTGTGGTGGTGCTGACCATAGGCACTATCGCGGTAAAGACCGCATTGATACTCGGAGCAATCCTAGATTTTGATTCTATCGATAAGCGGGGTCTGTTGGATGACTCGGTTGTGCAGTATATCGACGTGCAATAAAGAATAAAAAGGGCAGCCAATTGGCTGCCCTTTGTTTTGTCTGCTGATGTTAGGCTTGAAGTTGTCCGGTAAACAGTAGGTAAACCGAAACTAGCGCAAGAAGAACTAAGATCAGTTCAATCCACTTATCTGACTTAGAGTAGATCATCTCGCCCGCCTTAATACGTGATGCATGCGTATAGCGGAAGAACGGAATACCGATCGCATATAGGATGGTTGCTAACAGTTGGTACTCAAGACCCGCTGCGGTGATCAGCCATAGGCAGAAGAGAGCGGCGATACCAGATAAAATCACATAACCATTGTTGCGCGCTTTAGACCCAACTCTTTATAGTTGATTGAGATCTTAAGTAGATACAAACAGCTTAATAGATAACATGGCAGAACGATTACTGAGCGATGTTGATTGCCGCAAGATAAACGTTCTCGAACATTACTACCATTAGCACGCACACCTGCATGAATGAGGTAGACACGTTCAGTGCCATCACAGGGGCTTCATTCTTGTTGGTGCGAGCGAAGAATTTCGGGAATTCACCAACTTTGCCCGCTTCGTAAGGCACTTCAGCTACCAACATGGTCCACGCAACCAATGCGCCGAATACCGAGATAAGCACGCAGATGTTTACTAGCAGGCGACCATGAGGTCCAATCGCAGCTTCAAGTAGTGAGGCTGCTGACGGGTTAGATAGCTGTGCCAGTTCCGATTGAGGCAAGATGCCGAAGGAGAGAACTGAGATCAGCGTGTACATGGTTATGGCAACTAAGAAGCCAATCAGGGTCGCTTTACCTACATCGGACTTTTTACGAGCTCGACCAGATAGAACAACGGCACCTTCGATACCCACGAAACACCAAAGAGTAACCATCATAGTGCTCTGGATCTGACCCACGATCGGCCCTAGGTCATTCTCCACTCCCCAAACATCCACTGATAGCATGCTGCTATCAAAGCTGTATAGAACGATACCGATAATGATTACCAGACCCGCTAGCTTCATTATGGTTGAGATAATGTTGATGAAAGATGAGCTGCCGGTACCGCGAAGGGCAATCGCATTCATACCCCAAAGAAGAGCAGAACACAGAATGACGGTTTCAATACCGTGATTTAGAAGGGCAGGGAAGAATAAACCCAATGAGTCATTGATCATCACCGCAAGAGCAACGTTGCCCATACAGGTCATCAGCCAGTAGCCCCACGCTGAATGGAAGCCTATGTATTCGCCAAAACCTGCTTTTGCGTAAGAGAAGATGCCAGAGTTGAGGTGGGGCTTATGCTCAGCAAGGATCTTAAAGGTTTGCACTAGCAGTAGCATGCCGATACCCGTGATAAGCCAAGCTAGGCCCACTGCACCGATGGAGGCTTGCTCAGCCATATTCTGTGGAATGCTGAATATGCCACTGCCTATCATAGAGCTGAATACGATAGCGATAAGGCCGATTAGACCTACTGTGTTTTTATTGCTCATTGGATCTATTTAACCGTCAGCGAAGCAGGTTGTTATTTGCTTCGAAATTTACTCGGCCAAATCCTTCTAGCCATAAAATGTGCATATTTATCCGAAAAGATTTTCCTGCATGCACAATAGGGCGAGCGATTATATAGACTTGCGAAATGCTTGAATATTAAGTTGTGCAACAAACTATTATTGCATGTTTGATCTACCTCATAAGAACAGCTGTTTAGCTAAAGAAAAACGCATTTTCGACGAAGATAAACGACTTTAGCTAAAGCTTAGGTCTGTATAGAAAAGCACAATTATTCAGATTACTTGCTTAGCTTTGAGCTCTTTTAGTAGTGCATCAGTGTTGGTTTTAAGCATGTCGCGGATAAGACGGGCAGCGGGTGTAATGGACTGACGGCTCGGGAAAATGAGCCACAGCTCCGTTTGCTCGGCTTGGTACCTTTAAGTAGCCTTTGTACTTTTCCGCTCAGCAGATCATTAGACATGTCGAGGCAGGACTTAAGCGCTATGCCCTTGCCAGCCACACACCATCGCCTGACTAGATCGCCATCGTTGCTGGCTCGTTCTCCACTTATCTTTACTTTGAACTGCTGTTTACCTTTACGGAATTGCCAAGTGCTATGGAGAATGTCGTAAAGCTGATATAAGAGACCCTGATGACTTACCAAATCGTTCGGATGCTTGGGAGAGCCAGCGTGCTCGAGATATTCGGGAGAGGCACATAAAACTCTAGGCACATCGCAGATCTTAAAACCATAAACATTGGCATCATTAGGTGAGCCGTAGCGCAAGGCAATATCGATGGAGTCGCGATAGAAGTCCACGTTGCTATCGGTGATATTCACCCTCAGCTTGAGGTTAGGGTGTTTGTCCATGATTTCATCAAGCCAAGGGGTAACCACGTTTCGCCCTAGATCTGATGACAGAGCGATACGAATATCTCCATCTATGATATCCAAATCATCCTTCATGCTCTGTTTGGCTTTATCCAGCATGGCCATCGCCTGCTCACATTGAGGTAGATACTTCTCGCCAGAAGCTGAGAGCCGTAGCTGCCTAGTGGTGCGGGTAAAAAGCTCAAAACCGAGGGATTTTTCCACTCGCTTGACCGCAGCGCTGGCGGTAGCGGTTCTCATATCTAGCTCTATTGCAGCGGCCGTAATGCTGCGACACTCAGCTACCTTAATGACTACCTTTAAATCTTCTAATAACACGCTAATTCTCAATTAATTTTTGATAATTATTGTTATAAACAGTGGATAGCTCAAGTGGCTTACAAACTGAAAAGTAAGTTTTATGCATAGGATTGCAAAAGGTGATAAAGTGGTCAAACCACCACAAATGAAGACTGAATAGGAGAACCTAAAAACCATGAAGTGGATGTTATCGCTGTCGCTTTGTTTACTCCTTGTTGGGTGTACTAAATCTGATCCCAATGCTTATTCTTCATTTGACCCCCAAAACCACAATCAGCAAGTGATCATTGTCCATGGTCTGGCTCGCAGTGCGTCTTCGATGGAAGATATGTCGGACATGGTTAAACAGCGCGGTTATCGTATCTGTGTCGTGGACTATCCAACCCTAGTGAGCAACGTAGATAAAACTCTAGAGCAGAGCTCAGAGCAGATAGATGAGTGCGTGACCAAGTTTGAGAACAAGCTTAGTGAAGAGCATGAGACCGGCACTATCCACTTTGTAGGTCACTCTTTGGGCGGGTTAGTTATTCGCTCTTATCTGGCTGACCATCAAGATTTGGTCAAGTCGGATACTATGGGCAAGGTGGTGTTTGTGGGTACGCCAAACCACGGTAGCGATGTGGCTGACTTCTTCTCTAGTATCTGGCTACTGCCACTAGCGGGTGATACCGCCAAGTCTTTGACTACTGACCAAAACAGCTTGCCAAATACTCTGCCAGAGCCCGATTACGACTTTGGTGTAATCGCAGGCACAGACAGCTATCCAATCCTTAAGTACATGTTTGATAATGATAACGACGGCTTGGTGTCAGTAAATTCGACTCGATTGCCGGGAATGCAGGATTTTATAGAGGTGGATATCAAGCACGATAGTTTGCGCAGTGACCCTTATGTCACTCAGCTTATCGTGAACTATCTCTCTCAAGGTAAGTTTGCCAACGTGGATGTGGACGAGAACAATCCAGAATTGAACAGACAATAAAAAAGAGGCCTATTGGCCTCTTTCGAAATATGTTGCGGAACTATTTCGACGCATCAGTTTCAATGGGGACGACGGCACTGGCGTGGTAGCCTTTAGGCCCTTGTTCTACTTCATAGGTTACGGTTTGCCCCGCCTTCAATGTGCGGTAGCATCCATCTGGATGGTGGAATAGTGTGCGAACACATCTCCGTCTTCGCCTTCAGGGCAAATAAATCCAAACCCTTTGGCGTTGTTAAACCATTTAACTGTACCTGTTGCCATGCTTTACATCCTTTTGCATTAATTACTTGCTATGCGTTTTTGACCCTTGTGGTCTGATGTCTGAATAGAAAACCACTGCTTCCGCTTTTCTACGCAGACAATAATCAAATTTAGACAAAGAACGACTTTCGTCAATAAATTTGCAATTATTATTTAACCAAATCATAACCACACAGGTGGGGTAGTACAATCATTCACCAGGTATAAGAACGGTGTTCAGTAAGAAGGGTGATGTATGCCTGATTTTTAGGCATTTGAGTCAGTAAATTTCACCGATTATATCGATAGCAATCTTTTATTTGCAGGGATACAATTGGTCTATTAGTCTCTTAAGTAGTGGGAAAAATTTCTGCTGCTAAAGTAATTGTTTTTTCTACATAAGTCGTATAAATGAGTAAATTTTTTGAATGGGTGACTCCAGACTCTGACTTGCTGGAGAAGGAAAAAACTGAGGTAAAACCGCCACCTATGTATCACGTTATGCTAAATAACGATGATTACACCCCGATGGATTTCGTTGTAGAGATTCTCGAGCGTTTCTTTGGCATGGACGAAGACAAAGCGACGCAAACCATGCTACAGGTGCACTATCAAGGGAAAGCACGCTGCGGAACTTTCACTGCCGAGGTCGCTGAGACCAAAGTGGCGCAAGTGACAGCCTACTCAAAGGAATGCGAGCACCCATTGCTTTGCACTATGGAAAGAGCATAGTCATAGCCAACTGGTCATAAAGAATTGGCATGGCTGTTTTAGATGTTTATGGGAGGCCTGTATGCTAAACAAAGAACTTGAATCCAGTTTGAACAATGCGTTCGCGCAAGCGCGCGACAAACGCCATGAGTTTATGACCGTCGAGCATTTACTCTTAGCTCTGCTCGACAATCAGTCGGCTCAGGACGCATTAAAGGCTTGTGGCGCTAACCTTGATGTTATCCGTCAAGAGCTAGATGTCTTTATCGAACAAACCACTCCCTTGATCGCGGTGGATGACACCACTCGCGAGACTCAACCAACACTCAGTTTCCAGCGCGTTCTGCAACGCGCGGTATTCCACGTACAATCTTCTGGTCGCAATGAAGTCTCAGGCGCAAATGTGCTGGTGGCTATCTTTAGCGAGCAGGAATCTCATGCAGCGTATCTTCTGAAGAAGAATGACGTAAGTCGCCTAGATATCGTCAACTACATCTCTCACGGCATCACCAAAACGCCAAAAGATGAGCCTTCTGAGCTGTTCGGTAACACCGAAGCTGCGGAAGAGGTGAATCAAGAAGATAAGCTAGAGAATTTTGCAACCAACCTAAACTCGGTAGCTCGCGCGGGCAAGATTGACCCGTTAATTGGTCGTGACCAAGAGCTTGAGCGCACCATCCAAGTGCTTTGCCGTCGTCGCAAGAACAACCCACTGCTGGTGGGTGAAGCAGGCGTTGGTAAAACTGCTATCGCTGAAGGTCTGGCGTGGCGCATCGTTGAAGGTGACGTGCCTGAGGTTATCGCAAATAGCGTGATCTACTCATTGGACATCGGTTCTCTACTAGCCGGTACCAAATACCGTGGTGATTTCGAAAAGCGCTTTAAGAACATTCTGAAGCAACTAGAGAAAGAAGATGATGCGGTGCTGTTTATCGATGAAATCCACACCATTATCGGTGCAGGTGCGGCCTCGGGTGGTCAAGTTGATGCGGCAAACCTTATCAAGCCACTGCTAAGTAGCGGTAAACTGCGTTGCATCGGTTCAACGACCTATCAAGAGTACAGCACCATCTTTGAAAAAGAGCGTGCGCTGTCTCGTCGCTTCCAGAAGATCGATGTGGTAGAGCCATCTTTAGATGATACCACTAAGATCCTGATGGGCCTGAAATCCAAATATGAGCAGCACCACGAGGTGCGTTACACCAACAAAGCGCTGCGCGCTGCGGTTGAGTTATCTGCCAAATACATCAATGAGCGTCATCTGCCAGATAAGGCGATCGACGTTATTGATGAAGCAGGAGCGAAGAGCCGACTAGTGCCGACCAGTCGTCGTAAGAAGACTGTGGCGTAGGTGATATCGAAGCTATGGTCGCTAAGATGGCGCGTATCCCTGAAAAGTCGGTTTCTTCTTCAGACAAAGATATCCTGCAAAAACTGGATAGCAAGATGAAGATGCTGGTGTTCGGTCAAGACCAAGCTATCGATGTGTTGAGTGAATCTATCAAGCTGTCTCGCGCGGGTCTTGGCGCGGAGAATAAACCAGTGGGTTCATTCCTGTTCGCAGGTCCTACAGGTGTGGGTAAAACAGAGGTAACGGTTCAGCTATCTAAACTAATGGGTATTGAACTTCTGCGATTTGATATGTCTGAATATGGCGAACGCCACTCAATTTCACGTTTGATTGGTGCGCTCCAGGTTATGTAGGATATGACCAAGGCGGTCTGTTGACCGATGCGGTAATCAAGCATCCCCATTCGGTTGTACTGTTGGATGAGATCGAGAAAGCTCACCCAGATATCTTTAACCTGCTACTTCAGGTAATGGATAACGGCACTCTAACGGACAACAACGGTCGTAAAGCGGATTTCCGTAACGTGATCCTTGTGATGACTACAAACGCTGGTGTGGTTGAGACTGAGAAGCAATCTATCGGTCTTATTCAGCAAGATCATGCGCCAGATGCTATGGCAGCGATTAAAAAGGTATTTACCCCAGAGTTTAGAAACCGTCTAGACAACATCATCTGGTTCAACAGCCTAGATGAGCATGTCATCCATCAGGTAGTGGATAAATTCATTGTTGAGCTTCAGGCGCAGCTGGATTCACGTGGTGTGTCTCTAGAGGTAAGCGAGGATGCTCGTCACTGGTTGGCCGTTAAAGGCTATGACAAGGCGATGGGCGCGCGTCCAATGTCTCGCGTCATCCAAGAGAACCTGAAGAAGCCTCTGGCAAATGAATTGCTGTTTGGCTCGCTAGTCAACGGTGGTTCGGTTGTGGTGAATCTTGAGGGCGAAGAGCTGAAATTCCAGTATCTTGGCACTGAAGAAGAAGCACTTAATCATTAAGAAACAGAGCGGGGCAAGAGCCTCGCTTTTTTTTGTCTTTGAATTCTAGAAGGCAGAAACGCAAAAACGGAGCATTAAGCTCCGTTTTTGTGCTCATCGCAAATCCAAGCAAGCCTGGATTTTAAGAATATTAACGAGCGCGGAAGACGATGCGGCCTTTGCTTAGGTCGTATGGAGTCATCTCTACAGTCACTTTGTCACCCGTTAGGATACGGATGTAGTTTTTGCGCATCTTACCAGAGATGTGCGCAGTCACAACGTGACCGTTTTCTAGTTCAACGCGGAACATAGTGTTTGGTAGAGTGTCTAGGACAGTGCCTTGCATCTCAATTACGTCTTCTTTAGCCATTTAATCCTCTTTGAAATTGGACAATTCATTAGGTGCTGATTTCACTATTGAGCGAGTTGGAATCTCACGACGACAGCAACCTTTTAAACATTGGGCGGTATTCTACCCTTGCCACCGGTGATTTACTAGCCTTTGATGCGAATCAAAGCGGACTTTGTAGTTCATTGCCGGACATTCATCGATCTGATAGCCCAAATAGAGCCACTTTTTGCCCTGAAGGCGAGTAAATTCTATCTGATACAGAACCGATAGCGTGCCCATAGAGAAGGGTAGTTCAGGATCGAAGAAGGTGTAGAAGGCGCTATTTGCATTTTCTACCTGATCGGTCACCGCCACAGAAATCAAACGCCTTTGCTCATACACATGCAGGTAAGAGGTCGGGATCTGGGTGGATTGGATAAACTTGGCGAAGTCATCGTGATTGGGCGGATACATGCTGCCGTTTTGATGCCTTTCGGTAATATAGCGAGAGTAAATATCAAACCAGTCTTGGTCGATTTCTCTTTTTACTTCCCAAACCAGATCCTTGCCCTTATTTAATAAGCGCTTTTGACTCTTGGAGGGTTTAAATCGCTTAACATCCACGCGGATGGCGACACACTTGTTACAGCTTTCACAGTGCGGTCGATAGATGGTGTCTCCACTGCGACGAAACCCGTTGGCCATTAAAAGTTCGTACCCACGAGCATTTTGCAATTCGGGGTCTAGTGCTATGGCGACACGCTCTTGTTGGTCTTTCAGATAACTGCATGGGTGATTCTGAGTAAAACCGACGCGAATTTGTTGGATCTCTGGATGCATATTAGATTTTCAAAAACTGTGGTTGATAACACTCTCTGGACAAGGTTTGCTTTTTTCCTTTGGCTAACTCTTCGCGAAACTCGGTTCGCTCTATCTCCATAGCGCCAAGCGATGCAAGATGCGGATTCATGATCTGGCAATCGATAAGGGTGCCATGATGTCTTATAAAGTGTAGGCAAAAAACCACAGCGCTGTCTTAGATGCGTTGGTTTTTAATGACACCATAGACTCGCCACAGAACACTGACCCCACTTCAACCCCATAAAGGCCACCAATGAGCTCATCTTCTTGCCACACTTCTACGGAGTGACAACGGCCTTGGTTTGCCAGTGCCACGTAGCATCTTGCATCTCTTGGGTAATCCAGGTTTCAGACTCGGGTCTTGAACTGGCGCATAGACGAATGATTCTCTCTGTGGCCTGATTGATTGAGACCTTATATCTATGTTTTCGTTGGAATTTCACCAAACTTTTTGCCGGTTTAAAGGTCTTAGGATCAAACACAGCACGCGGGGCAGGACTCCACCATAAGATAGGCTCTCCTGCGCTAAACCAAGGGAAGATGCCATTTTGGTAGGCATTTACCAAGCGATTTACCGATAAGTCTCCGCCAAAGGCGAGAAGACCGTTGGGTTCTTCCAATGCTAAACTTGGATCAGGGAATGTGAGGTCGTCAGCGTCTAGCTGATGCAAATAGAAGGTCATCGGGGTGCAATAATGAGAAAAGTATTAATGCTGTTGCTAATGATCCCATTATTAGCACAAGCCGCGTATCAAAGAAACACGGCAAGGCCAGTTAACCAAGTGGTCTACGGCCAAGTAGACACGGTTCGCTACATTACTCAGCAAGAAATTAAGGAGTCTGAGGCTAAGGGTTGGCACACACTGCTCGGTGCGGTAGTTGGTGGTGTGATTGGTAATCAGTTTGGTGATGGTACGGGGCGAGAGGTGGCGACCGCAGTCGGTGCTGTGGCCGGTGCAGGTCTAACCAGACACTATGGACATCAAACCTATACGGTAGAGCACAGGCTGGTAGAGATCCTGATCAAAACCGACGATGGCCGTTTGATAGATGTCATCCAAGATGTTGATCCTAATATGCTTTTCAGCCACGGGGATGAGGTACGTATCCTCTATTTTGACCGAGGTGTTCGGGTCGATATCGCCCTTTAATTCACAGGCTGAGATAAATATACCTCCCTTGGATTTCGTCGAATCTGAGTTTTCGCGCAATTTATTCTAAATACGACTTCTTTTCTTGGGGCATTTTAGATAGTCTGACTTTATGTTTGATTATCCGGCCTAAGTGCCAATTTGCTTTCAAGGAAATGAAGTCAGTGGAAAGCTTAACTCTGCAACCTATTGCCAAGGTCAATGGCGTAGTAAACCTTCCTGGTTCAAAAAGTGTTTCTAACCGTGCGCTACTACTAGCGGCACTTGCCTCGGGCACAACACGTCTTACTAACCTTCTAGACAGTGACGACATTCGTCACATGCTGAACGCATTGAAATTGATGGGCGTGGAATACACCCTTTCAGCTGATAAAACCGTGTGTGAAGTACAAGGTCTAGGTGGTGTTTTCAATGTTGATTCTGCTCTTGAGCTATTTCTAGGTAACGCTGGCACCGCAATGCGTCCGCTTGCTGCTGCACTGTGTGCTAGCCGTGGTGAGTTTGTGTTGACTGGTGAGCCTCGTATGAAAGAGCGTCCAATCGGTCACCTAGTGACTGCCCTTCGTGAAGCGGGCGCAGATGTGACTTATATGGAAAACGATGGTTTCCCACCGCTGCTGATCAAGGGCACAGGCCTTAAATCGGGTGAGGTGTCTATCGATGGCTCCATCTCAAGTCAGTTCCTAACCGCTTTCTTGATGAGTGCACCTCTTGCTGAGGGCGACATCGTTATCAATATCGAGGGTGACCTAGTATCTAAGCCTTATATCGATATTACTTTGCATATCATGAAGCAGTTCGGTGTTGAGGTTGAAAACCAAGACTATCAGCGCTTTGTTGTGAAGGGTGGCCAAACCTATACAGCGCCTGGCGATTTCCTTGTTGAAGGTGACGCATCATCCGCATCTTACTTCCTAGCAGCTGCGGCTATTGGCGGCGGCGAGATCAAGGTAACGGGTATCGGTAAAGACTCTATCCAGGGTGATATCCAGTTTGCAGATGCACTTGCGAAGATGGGTGCTGAGATCGAGTGGGGCAACGACTACATCATTTCTCGCAAGGGTGAGCTGAAGGCCGTTGATATGGACTTTAACCACATTCCAGATGCCGCGATGACTATCGCAACTGCAGCTCTGTTTGCAGAGGGCACTACAGCGATCCGTAACGTATATAACTGGCGAGTTAAAGAAACTGACCGTCTTGCCGCTATGGCGACCGAGCTTCGCAAAGTGGGTGCGACCGTTGAAGAGGGTGAGGATTACATCATAGTGACTCCACCTGTACAGCTAACCCATGCTGCTATCGATACCTACGATGATCACCGTATGGCGATGTGTTTCTCGCTAGTAGCGCTGAGCGACACTCCGGTTACCATTAACGACCCTAAATGTACCTCGAAGACCTTCCCAGACTACTTCGATAAACTGCAAGGTTTGGTAAGCGAATAAAAACGAAAAGGGTTCCAATTGGAACCCTTTTTTAACACTTAGCTCTGTTTTAGAAATTTCTGATTGTGTCTTAGCATTGCCAGAATATCTCGGATGTATTCATCGCCACGCTCGGAGTAATTATCAAGGCCATGGATCAGTTGCTCTGCTGTCGGCTCTTGATGCTTGGTGCGATAATCGGCGCGAAGCTCTCTAAAGTGCGCATACGCAGTGTTGGTGTTTAGGTTTTTCACGTATGAGGCTACTGAGCCTTCGACGTTATCGAACTTAGCTACCTCATGGGTTTTACCTGCCGCGCGCTGGTTCGGTACTACGCCGCAACCTTTACTGAAACACCACTCACCAAAGAAGTTGTTCGCTTCTCGGGCAAAACGGGATGTGCCCCAGCCACTTTCATTTGCCGCTTGGATCAGCACTAGATTTTCCGGGATAGTATCAACGCGAGATAGAAGCTCATTCATCTCTTCTGCACCAAACTGTTTTGGCTCATAGCGATACTGTTTGGCGATATCGGTAACCTCATCAAGATCTGAGCCTGACAGTGGTTCAGATGAGGCGTTTTTTCGCTAGATCTAATAATTCTTTGCGCTGCTCTGAAATAAGCTGATTTTGATGCTCAACGTGTGGTCGAATATAGTCAAAGAAGGCTTCTTTTTTCTGGTTTACATCTGTGTAGCTGTTGAAATCTGGGGTTTCTGTTTTGTCTTGAACACCGCAACCGGCAAGAAGGGTTGCAAGACCTAAAGCGATGAATAATGGCTTTTTGTTGGTAATAGATTTCACCAAGCTCTCCTTTGTGGGAATTGAATTCAAATATATTCGCTTAGCTATTTGAATTACGAATATGCGTAAACTGGAATAGGGAACCAGTTTAATGTGAGAATGTCAGCTTGGGGTTAGCTGATTTTAAGTTTCCAGTTTCTAAATCTTGGGAATGGAAGGCCCAGACAAATAGAAGGTATCTGGGCGAGTCTGCTTATTTGATAGTGAACTCTTTGGATAGCACGTGCGCGAGATACTTAAACATATTAAATACTGCGGTGGTGTTTGGCGTAGGTAGGCCGTTGGCGTCTAAAAAGTATTCGCCTTTAAAGATCAGAACTTCGTCTTTTTCTTCTACAGAAGTAGCACGCATTCCATCTATATAGCATCATGCTCTTGAATCAGGTTGTTGGCGATAAGTAATAGCTCAAATTCTGAGATAGGTTTTTTGTCGCTCATAATTTATTCGATTCCTTTAAGGTGACGATTTGCGCCTAGTCTATATCACACCTAGGTGTGATCCAACTCATAAACTCACGTCAAGTTGACATAAAAATATCGAATAGCATCCGTTTTTAATGGCAGATTAACTTGCCTAAATCCCACCCAATTAGAAACAAAACACTAAAAATGGGTTGATTTTGGAAAAAACTCGCTCAATAGTAAAAAAAGATTTTTTGTAGAGCACGGCAATTGTCGTGCCTTTTAAATAGGACAAAACGTTCAGTTATGGGTAAGTCTCTCGTAATCGTGGAGTCACCGGCCAAGGCAAAAACCATCAACAAATACCTTGGTAAAGACTTCATCGTAAAATCCAGTGTCGGTCACGTACGTGATTTGCCGACGGCTGGGCAGTCCAGTGGAGCAAAAGCCAAACCTGTATCCACAAAGGGACTGAGCGCCGAAGAAAAAGCGCGTATTAAAAAAGAAAAAGATCGCAAATCGCTGATCAAGAAGATGGGTATCGACCCATATCATGGTTGGGAAGCGAACTATCAGATCCTACCTGGTAAAGAGAAGGTGGTTTCTGAACTGCAAAAATTGGCAAAGAACGCTGACCACGTTTATCTAGCAACCGATTTGGACCGCGAGGGAGAGGCTATCGCTTGGCACCTTCGTGAGATCATCGGTGGTGATGAAGAGCGATACAAACGTGTAGTGTTTAACGAAATTACTAAGAATGCTATCCAGCAAGCGTTTGAGAGCCCAGGCGAACTCAACATGGATGGTGTTAATGCTCAGCAAGCGCGTCGCTTTATGGACCGCGTGGTGGGCTTCATGGTATCTCCACTTCTTTGGAAGAAGGTTGCCCGTGGTCTATCCGCAGGTCGTGTTCAGTCGGTAGCGGTTAAGCTAGTTGTTGAGCGTGAGCGTGAGATCAAGGCATTCATTCCAGAAGAGTATTGGGATATTCATGCAGACACAGTAACCAAGGCGGCGTCTGATTTCCGTCTGATGGTTGCGCAGCGCAGTGGCGAAGCGTTTAAACCTCAGAATGAGGCGGAAACTAAGGCTGCAATGTCGATTCTGGAAAAAGCAGAATACGAAGTATGTAAGCGCGAAGACCGCCCGACTAAGAGCAAGCCATCGGCACCTTATATCACCTCAACCCTGCAACAGGCGGCGAGTACGCGTCTGGGTTACGGTGTTAAGAAGACCATGATGCTGGCTCAGCGCCTGTATGAGGCGGGTTACATCACTTATATGCGTACTGACTCCACTAACCTAAGTAAAGAGGCTGTAGAGGCTGTACGTGGCTATATCGGCAGTGAGTTCGGTGATGCATATCTTCCAGCTAAACCTTTGGTGTACGGAAGTAAAGAGGGTGCTCAAGAGGCGCACGAAGCAATCCGTCCATCTAGCGTTGATGTGAAATCAGAAGACCTAAGCGGTGTTGATGCGGATGCGCACAAGCTGTATGCGCTTATCTGGAATCAATTTGTTGCCTGTCAGATGACTCCGGCACAATACGATTCAACCACCATCAGCGTTAAGGCTGACGAGTTCACCCTAAAAGCTAAGGGTCGTATCCTTAAGTTTGATGGTTGGACACGTGTACAGCGCCCTATGGGTAAGAACGAAGACCAGATCTTGCCTGAGGTGCAACTTGGCGACAAGCTTGACCTTAAAGCACTGGATCCAAAACAGCACTTTACCAAGCCGCCAGCACGCTTTACCGAAGCCGCACTGGTTAAAGAACTTGAGAAACGTGGTATTGGTCGTCCTTCGACTTATGCGTCTATCATTCTACCATTCAAGACCGTGGTTATGTGAAGGTTGATTCGCGTCGTTTCTACGCTGAAAAGATGGGTGAGATTGTATCTGATCGCCTAGACAAGAGCTTTGTCGACCTGATGAACTATGACTTCACCGCGCGTATGGAGCAAAAGCTTGACCAGATCGCTGAAGGTGATGCAGCTTGGACAAATGTCTAGATAGCTTCTTCGAAGATTTTACTACCGATCTTGAGAAAGCAGAACTTGATGCCGATGACGGTGGTATGGAACAAAACCATATCGTTCTGACTGACATCGAGTGCCCTACCTGTTCACGCCCTATGGGAATTCGTACCGCATCAACGGGTGTATTCCTTGGTTGTTCTGGTTATGCACTGCCACCGAAAGAGCGCTGTAAGACCACCATCAACCTAGGTGACGAAGAGGGCATCATCAATGTTCTGGAAGAAGATCCAGAAACGGCGGCTCTGCGTGCTAAGAAGCGTTGTCCTGTGTGCGAAACCGCGATGGATGCGTATCTTATCGATGATAAGCGTAAGCTCCATGTATGTGGTAACAACCCGAACTGTGATGGTTATGTGGTTGAACACGGTGAATACAAGGTGAAAGGCTACGATGGCCCAGTTGTTGAGTGTGACAAGTGTGGTTCAGACATGGTGCTTAAGAACGGTCGCTTTGGTAAGTATATGGACTGTACCAACGACGATTGTAAGAACACCCGTAAGATCCTGAAAAACGGTGAGGTAGCGCCACCCAAAGAAGACCCAGTTCATTTCCCTGAACTGCCTTGTACCCAGTCAGATGCATACTTTGTATTGCGTGACGGTGCATCTGGTCTGTTTATGGCAGCAAGTAACTTCCCTAAATCACGTGAAACGCGTGCACCACTGGTAGAAGAGTTAGCTCGATTCAAAGAGCGTATCTCGCCTAAGTTCCATTACTTGGCAGATGCACCGACCCATGACCCTGATGGTCGCCCTTCTGTGGTTCGCTTTAGCCGTAAGAGCAAAGAGAACTATATCCGTAGTGAGATTGACGGCAAACCTTCTGGTTGGACAGGTCTGTTTATCGATGGAAAATGGGAAATCACCGATAAGCGTAAAAAGCCAAAGGCTTAATCAATACGCTAGCTAAATATATAAACCGCGGCTTCGGCTGCGGTTTTTGTTTATTTACTGTGCAGTTAAGTAACAAGGTGTTAGAGCCAACCGTTTGCGTAAGGTCACTGTGTTGCTCATACAAAACTCTGAGTCTAAGATTAGGGGATCTTCTAATCTCAACCTTATTATCTGCATGAAATTTCCCGGCCAACGTAAATCTAAACACTATTTTCCGGTTAACAGCCGAGACCCTTTGGTTTCTAAATCTCACCCAAGTGCATCGAAGCAAACTCATGTGGTCGGGATTGACCAAACATTGGTTGATATTGAAGCTAAGGTCAGCGACGAATTTATTGCCAAGTTTAATCTGAGTAAAGGTCACTCTTTGGTAATCGATGATGAGACCGCTGAGACTTTATACAATGAACTAAAAGACCAGCAGCTTATTTCTAATGAATATGCTGGTGGCACTATAGGTAACACCTTACATAACTACTCGGTATTGGCTGACGATAAATCTATTCTTTTAGGTGTAATGAGCGCTGATATTAAGATCGGCAGTTACGGCTTCCGTTATTTATGTAATACCTCTAGCCGTATGGATCTTAATCATTTGCAAGGTGTAGAAGGCGCTATTGGCGCTGTTTTACCCTTATCTCAGAAGATGGTGAGCGTACTTTCGCAATCAGTGAAGGCCAGATGAACCAATTACGCGCTGACAGCGTGCCTGAATCAGTATTTAAAGATGCTGCTGCCTTGGTATTAACCTCTTATTTGCTTCGTTGCAAAGAAGGCGAACCAATGCCTGAGGCAACCATGAAAGCAATAGAGTATGCAAAAAAGTATGATGTTCCTGTGGTATTAACCCTAGGCACTAAGTTCGTAATTCAAGATGACCCAGAGTTCTGGCAGAAGTTTATTTCTGAGCATATTTCTGTGATTGCAATGAATGAAGATGAAGCCGAAGCATTAACGGGTTTTTCAGATCCTTTGTTGGCCGCTGATAAAGCGCTAGATTGGGCTGATCTTGTATTATGTACCTCGGGTCCAGTTGGTCTATTTATGGCTGGTTATACCGAAGAGAGTGCAAAACGTGAAACCTCACTGCCACTTCTTCCGGGTGAGATTGCCGAATTTAACCGTTATGAATTCAGTCGTCCTGCAATTAAGTCGAAATGTGAAAACCCGATCAAGATTTATTCGCATATTGCGCCTTATATGGGTGGTCCTGAGAAAATTAAGAATACGAATGGGGCAGGGGATGCAGCACTTTCTGCACTGCTACATGATCTGTCGGCAAATAGATTCCATAAAACCAATGTGCCGAATTCAAGTAAACACAATCATGAGTTTTTGACTTATTCATCATTCTCTCAGGTGTGTAAATATGCCAACCGTGCAAGTTTTGAGGTGTTGGTTCAGCACTCTCCACGATTGTCTAAAGGTCTTCCTGAGCGTGAAGATAGCCTAGAAGAGGCGTATTGGGAGCGTTAATTCTCCCTCTTTATAACAGGTATAAAAAAGCTCCCTATGGGAGCTTTTCTATTTCTAGCGTTCTAATTAGATTAGGAAGTCATCTAATTGAGAACCAGCGTCAAGTTGCTTCTGGATTGCAGAAGGAGTACGGCCTTGACCTGTCCAAGTTTTCTCTTCGCCTTGCTCGTTAGTATATTTGTATTTAGCTGGGCGAGGTGCACGTTTCTGCTTTGGTTTATTTGACTTAGCAGTACCTTCGCCAGCAAGAGCTGCGATTAGATCTTCTACATCAATACCTTGCTCGCGAATTTGCGCTGCGTATTCAGCAAGCTTCGCCTCTTTTTCTTCACGAGCTGCACGTTCTTCAGCTTCTGCTTCACGACGTTCTTCAACAACAATAGTTAGTTTATCTAGAGCTTCTTCTAGTTGCTCTAGAGTTAGCTCACGTCCAAATGCACGTAGGCTGCGAATATTAAGAAGAGTTTTTGTTAATTCAGACATTTTAAATTCCCGTAATTCTAATTCGTCATAGATATGAGCGCAGTATAAGGCACAGGGGTGCCAAAAGATACAGCTAATTATATAAGAAGAATTACAGATCGGTAAATATATTTTATGAAAATGTAACGTCAAATAATTTGAACTTTTTTGAATGCCATTTTTTATTAAAGTTTTCACTAATAGAATTGAAAAACGCCATCTCGTATAACCAAGATTTAATGCATCCGAGCTATCGATTTATTTTTGGGGTAGTAGACCGATCATTTATGTTTAATTCGTTCATTCGTACTGTAACAAAGAGTGAGATTTGTGTTGGAGGCTGTAAAAGAATATTTGCTCTAAAAATAGTGAGTAAATGCAATGTGTCAGGTTTTGTACGCTTGTTGAATCGGCAGTGAATTTTTATTGCATTTCGCTATGCGATCAGTAGAATGCACCGCACCTAGATCATCTAGTGGCATAAAATAGCATTTTTCATGCCCAGGTGAGGTAGAGGCGCGATAAGCAAGAGTAACTGACAAAAGGGTGATTCCGTTTGATTGTCAGCGAAAGGGTTTAATCGCCGAAGTGAGAGCAGAGTATCGAACTCTCTTGCTGGGGTTGTTTCCGAAAGGGGCAACACTGCCATAGTCTATTGTGTTGTTAAACTATGGAGCGCTACTGTGGGGTAATCGAATGCCAATTCGGTTGCTTGTTCAACATCAAGTCGAATATTTTCTGCAGTAGATCTCTTACCAAATTGGTTATAAGAAGATCATGAATTTAATGGATTTTGCTTCCTCTCCCATTTCGTTGTTGCCACCTATTTTGGCATTGGGACTAGCAATTATTACTCGTCGAGTACTACTTTCTCTTGGTGCTGGTATTGTCGTTTGGCGGTTTCCTTTTGGCTGATTACTCCGTTTCTGGAGCAGCTAGTTACATTTTTGACACCGTGTTCGGCGTATTCATCGAAGAAGGGAGTATCAACTCTTGGAACATGAGCATCGTTGCCTTCCTACTTTTGCTAGGCATGATGACGGCGCTACTTACTCTTTCTGGCGGCACTCGTGCATTCGCGGAATGGGCTCAATCTCGCGTTAAGAGCAAGCGTGGCTCTAAACTACTGGCGGCATTTTTAGGTGTATTTATCTTTATTGATGATTACTTTAATAGCCTTGCGGTGGGTTCAATCTCACGCCCAGTAACGGATCGTTTCCACGTATCTCGTGCAAAACTTGCCTATATCCTTGATTCAACGGCAGCGCCTATGTGTGTACTAATGCCAGCATCAAGCTGGGGTGCGTACATCATGACTATCGTTGGTGGCATCCTTGTTACTCACGGAATGACTGATTACTCAGCACTGCGCGTACGTTCGTCTTATTCCTATGAACTTCTATGCAGTATTCGCACTACTGATGGTATTCGTTGTGGCTTGGTTCCGCATCGACATCGGTGCAATGCGTCGTCATGAAATTGAAGCGTCTAAGGGGCGTGGATTTGACGGTGACGAAAAGGCTTCTGCTGAAGGTCATGAAGAGTTAGACATCACTGAAAGCTCTAAAGGTAAAGTATCTGATCTTGTTCTGCCTATCGTATTGCTTATTGGTGCAACCGTTGCCGCTATGATGTACACGGGCGGCCAAACGCTGGCAGCTGACGGCCTTGAGTTCTCTGTACTCGGCGCGTTTGAGAATACCGATGTAGGTACTTCTCTTGTTTACGGTGGTATCGTTGGTCTGCTTGTTGCGCTAGGTACTGTACTTAAGCAGCGTATCCCAACCATCGAAGTGACTCGCACGCTTTGGATTGGTGCTCGCTCTATGTTTGGTGCGATCCTCATCCTTATCTTTGCTTGGACCATCGGTGGCGTTATCGGTGATATGAAGACGGGCTCTTACCTATCTACTCTTGCTCAAGGCAATATCGATACCGCTTGGCTTCCAGTAATTCTGTTCCTACTTGCGGGCGTAATGGCGTTCTCAACGGGTACCTCTTGGGGTACGTTTGGTATTATGCTACCTATCGCAGGTGACATGGCTGCCGCAACTGACCTAGCTCTAATGCTACCTATGCTTGGTGCGGTACTAGCAGGTTCAGTATTTGGTGACCACTGTTCTCCAATCTCGGATACTACAATTCTGTCGTCGACAGGTGCTCGCTGTAACCACATCGACCACGTACAGACTCAGCTTCCATATGCGCTGTCTGTAGCTGCAGTATCATGTGTTGGTTTTATTACTCTAGGTCTGACTACTTCAGTGGCAGTGTCGTTCGCAGCAGCGTCGGTAGCCTTTGTAGTAATGTGCTTTATTCTTTCGGCGCTTTCTCGATCTAAGATGGCCGCGTGTCAAAAAGCGTAATTAAGATTTAGTAAATGAAAAAGGAAGCCTAGCTTCCTTTTTTATACCAGTTATCAATAGGTATATGACTTATTCACCCGCTACTTATGTGCAACAAAATTAATGGATTCGATAATTTTTCATGATTAAACGGTTGCAAAGTTTAGTGGCCTTAGTTAGTGTGGGGGTAAGCAATAATTTTGAGAAAACCACGTATGCGCACTGCAGGTATGAACCTACATCATCATCACCATCACCCAGTTTAGTCTTTCGGGCGAGGTACGCGTATCCGGGAGACAAGCTCCCGGCGGTTAAATCAGAGATATAAGAGATTTAAACCCTTGGGAGCCCAGCCCCAAGGGTTTTTTCGTTTTAACTTTAAATAAATTGTTCACCTCTGACAGGGAATTCACAAATGCAAACACAACGTCTAAGAATCGCAATTCAAAAGAAAGGTCGCCTAAGCAGGAGTGTCAGGAGCTTCTGAAAAAGTGTGGCGTTAAATTTAACATCATGGGTGAGCGTTTAGTGGCCCACTCACTGAACACCCCAATTGACCTTCTTCTGGTTCGTGACGATGACATCCCAGGCCTTATTATGGACGGCGTGGTCGACCTAGGCTTTATTGGTGAGAACGAACTAGAAGAAGTTCGCCTGGAGCGCAAAGCAACGGGTCAGCCAGCTGAGTTTAAAACGCTACGTCGCCTAGATTTCGGTGGTTGCCGACTATCTATCGCCGTTGATAAAGAGCTAGATTATAACGGTCCTCAAGATCTTGCTGGTAAGCGTATCGCAACTAGCTATCCACACCTTCTTAAAGCCTACATGGACGGGCAGGGCATCGATTTCAGTACTTGTATGCTAACCGGTTCTGTAGAAGTAGCGCCACGTGCTGGCCTTGCTGATGGTATCGCTGACCTTGTTTCAACAGGTGCAACCCTTGAAGCAAATGGTCTTAAAGAAGCTGAGGTTATCTTCCGCTCTAAAGCGACCCTTATTCAGCGTGACGGCATCGTAGAACAAGACAAGCTAGACCTAATCGAGAAACTGCTAACCCGTATGCAAGGTGTTCAGCAGGCAAAAGAATCTAAATACATCATGCTACACGCACCACAGGACAAGCTAGAGCAAGTAACCGCCCTTCTTCCTGGAGCAGAAGACCCAACCGTGCTTCCTCTGTCATCTGACTCATCTAAAGTTGCTATCCACCTAGTTAGCTCTGAGAACCTGTTCTGGGAAACCATGGAACAACTAAAAGAGTTGGGCGCGAGCTCAATCCTAGTACTGCCGATTGAGAAGATGATGGAGTAAGCGATGAGAACGGTAACTTGGCAAACACTAAGCGACGAGCAGCAAAATGCAGTATTGCAACGTCCAGCTATCGCGGAAGGCGCAAACATTACAGCTGCAGTTTCTGCGGTTGTTGATAAGTCAAAAAAGACGGTGACGCGGCGCTAAAAGAGCTGACTGTGAAGTTTGACGGTGTTGAACTAGAAAACATCCGTGTTACTTCTCAAGAGATTGATGAGGCATCTGAGCGTCTCACGCATGAGATGAAAGCGGCCCTTGAGCAGGCTTATAAAAATATTTCTGCTTTCCACAATGCACAAAAGCCTCAGCCTATTAAGGTAGAGACTCAGCCGGGTGTGCTTTGTGAGCAAGTAACTCGCCCTATCAATACCGTAGGCCTTTATATTCCAGGTGGTAGTGCGCCGCTTCCATCTACGGTCTTAATGCTGGGTGTGCCGGCTCAGATTGCAGGATGTCGTAAGGTTGTATTGTGTTCTCCTCCGCCGATCGCAGATGAGATCCTATATGTTGCCAAGCTATGTAATATCGATGAGGTATACAACGTAGGTGGTGGTCAAGCGGTTGCGGCTATGGCTTACGGCACTGAGACTGTGGCTAAGGTTGATAAGATCTTTGGTCCGGGCAATGCGTATGTGACTGAAGCTAAGCGTCAGGTAAGCAATGATTTTCGTGGCGCGGCTATCGATATGCCAGCCGGTCCTTCTGAGGTGCTAGTTATTGCTGATGAAACTGCGGATGCAGATTTCATTGCAGCAGACCTTCTTAGCCAAGCCGAGCACGGTCCAGACTCTCAGGTAGTGCTAGTTACGCCATCAGTACTGATTGCAGATCAGGTTACCGATGCGGTGCAGCGCCAGCTAAAAGAGCTTTCTCGCAGCGATATTGCGCAGCAAGCGCTGGCATCAAGCCTGATTATTATCGCTGAGTCTCTTACCCAAGCTGTGTCTATATCCAACTACTATGGCCCAGAACACCTGATTGTTCAGACCAAGAATCCACGTGAGTTACTGCCTATCTTAGATAACGCAGGTTCTATCTTCTTAGGTGACTGGTCTCCAGAGTCGGCAGGTGATTACGCTTCAGGTACTAACCACGTGCTCCCAACATATGGCTACACTCGCACTTATTCGAGCCTAGGTCTGGCTGACTTTAGCAAGCGAATGACAGTTCAAGAGTTAAGCGCCGACGGTCTAGCAGCGTTGGCGCCAACCGTGGTTACCATGGCTGAAGCGGAAGGTTTGGATGCGCATAAACGCGCTGTAACCATCCGAGTAGAAAAACTAGCAGCCAGATAAAAGGAATCACGACATGGAAAAGTTAGCCCGTAAACAAGTTCAAGCCCTGACACCGTACCTGTCTGCAAGACGTATCGGTGGCAGTGGCGATGTTTGGCTGAACGCCAATGAATCCCCATTCGATAACCAATACCAGATTGAGGCATCACGCCTCAATCGCTACAGCGAGTGTCAGCCAAAAGATCTTATTGAAGCTTATGCCACCTACGCAGGCGTTTCATCTTCTCAGGTGCTGACTTCACGAGGTGCAGACGAAGGTATTGAGCTCTTGATTCGCGCCTATTGTGAGCCAAACCAAGACGCTATTCTTTACTGCCCGCCAACCTATGGTATGTATTCTATCAGTGCTGAGACCATTGGTGTGGAGCGCAAGCTAGTGCCGCTGACTGATGAGTGGCAACTGGACCTTGAGGCAATCGAGAAAAATCTAGACGATGTTAAGTTAGTCTTCGTTTGCTCGCCAAACAACCCAACCGGTAACCTGATTAATCGCGAAGATATTGTCTCACTTCTAGAGATGACCAAAGACCGCGCTATTGTGGTGATGGATGAGGCGTATATCGATTTTTGTCCAGAGGCATCAACGGTTGAGCTACTGGCCCAGTATCAGAATCTCGCTATTCTTCGCACCATGTCTAAGGCATTTGCGCTAGCAGGCCTTCGCTGCGGTTTCACTCTCGCTAACGAAGAGTTAATTAACGTACTGCTTAAGGTGATCGCACCATACCCAGTGCCAGTGCCGGTAGCCGATATCGCAGTTCAAGCGCTTTCTGCTCAAGGCTTAGAGCGTGTAACTCAGCAGGTGAAAACCATCACTGAGAATCGAGCACAGCTTCAGTCGGCGCTGTCAGAACTGACAGGTGTTGAGGTATATCCAGGTTACGGTAACTATTTGCTAGTGAAATTCCCACAAGGGGATGCATTGTTTAAGGCCGCTTGGATGAGGGCATTATTCTTCGTAACTCACCGATTGCTGATTGTGTTCGCATTAGTATTGGTGATAACCACGAGTGCCAACGAACCATCGAATTTATCACACAGCAATTTGCTGTGTAGGACGCTCAACATAAGTAAGGAACAACTATGAGCAACCCACAAAAGATTTTATTTATCGACCGCGACGGCACCTTAATTGTTGAGCCGCCAGTAGATTTTCAGGTTGATAGACTGGACAAGCTAGTGCTAGAACCATTTGTGATTCCTAGCCTATTGAAACTGCAAGATGCAGGTTACCGTCTAGTGATGGTGACTAACCAAGATGGCCTTGGCACCGACAGCTACCCTCAAGCTGACTTTGACGCGCCGCACAACATGATGATGCACATCTTTGAATCTCAAGGCGTGAAGTTTGACGATGTGCTTATTTGTCCACACTTTGACGAAGACAACTGCTCTTGTCGCAAGCCTAAGCTAGGCCTTGTGAAAGGTTATCTTCAGCAAGGCAAGGTAGACTTTAAGACCTCTGCAGTGATTGGCGATCGCCAAACCGACCTTCAACTGGCGGAGAACATGGCTATCGAAGGTATTCAATACAACCCTGAAACCATGGGCTGGTTGGATATTGTTAAGAAGTTAACGACTAATCCGCGCACCGCTGAGGTTATTCGCACTACCAAAGAAACAGACATTCGTGTTGCGGTAAACCTAGATGAAACCGGTGGCAATGAGATCGATACTGGTATGGGCTTCTTTGACCACATGCTTGATCAGATAGCTACCCACGGCGGTTTCCAGATGAAACTAAGCGTTAAGGGTGACTTGCATATCGATGACCACCACACGGTAGAAGATACAGCCCTTGCTCTAGGTCAGGCTCTCAAAGAGGCTCTAGGTGATAAGCGTGGTATCGGCCGCTTCGGCTTTTCTCTTCCTATGGATGAGTGTCTAGCACAATGTGGTCTTGATCTATCGGGCCGTCCATACCTTAAGTTCGATGCAACGTTTAGCCGCGAAAACGTAGGTGATTTCTCTACAGAGATGGTAGTGCACTTCTTCCGCTCGCTAACTGATGCGCTGGCTTGTACGCTGCACCTATCTTCTACTGGCAATAACGACCACCACATCATTGAAAGCCTATTCAAGGCGTTCGGTCGTACCCTCCGTCAGGCTATCAAGGTAGAGGGCAACGAGCTTCCAAGTAGTAAAGGCATGCTGTAAGGACAACCAATGACTTCTCAAAATGTAGTAATTATTGATACAGGCTGTGCCAACGTTTCTTCGGTTCGTTTCGCTATTGAACGCCTAGGATATGATGTCACTGTATCAAAAGTCCCTCAGGTAGTACTTGCCGCAGACAAGCTCTTTCTTCCAGGTGTTGGCACCGCTAGCGAAGCGATGCAAAACCTTGAAGAGCGTAATCTGATTGAGTTAGTAAAGCAGGTTGAAAAACCACTTCTTGGCATCTGTCTTGGTATGCAGCTTTTAGGCAAGCTTTCTGAGGAGAAAGGGCAGAAGGCAGATGAAATCGTACCTTGCCTTGGTTTGTGTGAGGGGGAAGTACGTAAGCTAGACAGCAAAGAATACCCACTGCCACATATGGCTGGAACACTGTTACCGCGAAAGAGGGTAATCCACTATTTAAAGGCATTGAGTCGGGCGAGTATTTCTATTTCGTGCACAGCTTTGCCATGCCGGTCGGCGATTACACCATCGCTAGCTGTGATTATGGTACGCCTTTTAGCGCTGCGATTCAGAGCGGCAACTACTATGGGGTACAATTCCACCCAGAGCGCTCGTCAAAAGCGGGTTCACAATTGATCAAAAACTTTTTGGAGCTGTAGTGATTATTCCAGCATTAGACTTAATTGAGGGACAGGTAGTCCGTTTGTATCAAGGTGACTATGGTCAGGTAACTGAGTATAAGGTCGACCCAGCCGAGCAATTCAATCTTTATCATCAAGCTGGTGCGAACTGGCTGCACCTAGTTGATTTAACTGGCGCAAAAGACACCACAGCCCGTCAGCTTGACCTTATCGCTAAGCTTCTTGCGAGTACACCTGCATCTATTCAAATCGGTGGTGGCGTTCGCAGTGAGCAGGATGTTATCGATCTTCTTGAGGCGGGTGCCGAGCGCGTTGTTGTGGCTCTACTGCGGTTAAGAACCCAGCCATGGTGAAAGAGTGGATGAGCAAATACGGCCCAGAGCGTATCGTTCTGGCGCTGGATGTGAATATCGACAGCTATGGCAATCGCAAGGTCGCTATCTCAGGCTGGCAGGAAGATTCAGGTGTGACTATTGAAGCGCTTATCGAAGACTTCCTTACCGTTGGTCTTAAGCACGTGCTTTGTACCGACATTTCTAAAGATGGCACCCTAACCGGTTCGAACGTTGAGTTGTATACCGACCTTTGTAATCTTTATCCTCAGGTGCACTTCCAGTCGTCTGGTGGTATCGGCACGCTAGCGGATATCGAAGCGCTGAAAGATACGGGTGTGCGCGGCGTTATCGTAGGTCGTGCACTTTTAGACGGTAAATTCACAGCAGAGGAGGCGTTCGCATGTTGGCAAAACGCATAATCTTGCTTGGACGTTCGCGATGGCCAGGTGGTGAAGGGTGTTCAGTTCCGCAACCATGAAATCATCGGCGATATCGTGCCTCTTGCTCAACGCTACGCGGAAGAGGGTGCGGACGAGCTGGTGTTCTATGACATCACCGCATCAAGTGATGGTCGTGTTGTTGATAAAAGCTGGGTGGCTCGCGTTGCGAGGTTATCGATATCCCGTTCTGTGTAGCCGGTGGTATTAAATCCGCAGAAGACGCATCCCGTATTCTTGAGTTCGGTGCCGATAAGGTGTCCATCAACTCGCCAGCACTAGCGAATCCAGAGCTAATTACCAATCTTGCAGACAAATTTGGCGTGCAGTGCATCGTGGTAGGTATCGACTCTTACTATGACAAAGAGACCGGCAAGTATCAGGTGTATCAGTTTACCGGTGATGAGGAACGCACTAAGGCAACGAAGTGGGAAACTCGTGACTGGGTTCAAGAGGTGCAAAAACGCGGCGCAGGTGAAATTGTGCTGAATATGATGAACCAAGACGGCGTTCGCAACGGTTATGACCTTGAACAACTGAACATGGTTCGTGAGGTGTGTAATGTGCCACTTATCGCCTCTGGCGGCGCCGGTGCAATGGAGCACTTTGCTGATGCCTATAGGCAAACTAATGTAGATGGCGCGCTCGCGGCATCAGTATTCCATAAGCAGGTCATCAATATTGGTGAGCTAAAGCAATATTTGAAACAACAGGGTATCGAGGTAAGACTATGAGCTTCTCAACAGCCGAAGTAACAGCACTTTCTGAAAAGACTCGACTGGGATAAAGTAGATGGAATGGTTCCAGCTATCGTTCAAGACTTTACCTCTAGCCAAGTGCTTATGATGGGATACATGAACCAAGACGCCCTGCAAAAAACCGCAGAAACGGGTCAAGTGACTTTTTTCTCGCGTACCAAGCAGCGTCTATGGACCAAGGGCGAAACATCAGGCAACGTTCTGCAACTGGTGAACATGGCGCTAGATTGTGACAATGACACACTATTAGTGAAGGTTAAGCCAATCGGTCCAACCTGCCATCTAGGTAATACCACTTGTTGGGATGTTGATCCGCAGGAGGAGTCGCAGATGGTGTGGCTTCATCAACTTGAATCTTTGTTGGCTGAACGAAAAAATGCTGATCCAGACTCCTCTTACACAGCAAGTCTGTATGCCCGTGGCACCAAGCGTATTTCGCAAAAAGTGGGCGAAGAAGGCGTTGAAGTCGCGCTTGCGGCGACGTCGGGTGACAAGGCGGAGCTAATCTGTGAGTCTGCGGACTTGGTGTATCACCTAATGGTACTGTTGCAAGACCAAGGTCTTTCATTTAGCGATGTTATCGATAAGCTTAAAGAGCGACACAAGTAATTAAAACTAAAAAAGGCCCGGAGCCTTTTTGCTATCCGCAGCATTTTTTGTATTTCTTGCCACTGCCGCACGAGCAAGGGTCGTTTCGCCCAGGCTTTTTAACCGCAAGTGGGAAGTCGTACATTTCACCATCTAGGTAATACCATTGGTCGTTTTCGCGAACGAAGCGAGATTTTTCGGTCATGCTGTAGCGTCGTTTATCTTCAGTAAAGTAAGCATTGAAGGTAACAAAGCCCTCATCAGGGTAGAGCCCTCTTCACAGCTTACCACCTCAAGTAAGCACCAATTGCCAGCAATAGATTCAGCGATAGCGTCGCGCTCGTCTTGAGCGTTGCAACTTGGGTGATAGGTTTTTACTACAAAGTCGACTAACTCCAATTCATGGGCGCAGTAGCGCGCTCGCATAAGCTGCTCTGGGCGAGTGGCCAGTTTTACATCTTGGTGAATGGGATAGCAGCAGTCTTGATAAGACTTGCTACTGTGGCAACGACAAGGCTCTGTAAGGTGTGAAGTCATAATTTAATACAAACAAAATAGGCAATATGCCCATTATATTCAGGTTAAATTAAGCTCGCGAGTTTATTTACCAATGGCTTGGCCGGATACCTGCGCAAGGTTTAAGAATTCGACTAGATTTTGTTCACTTGCAATGAGGCTATATTTAGAATCGAGTTCAGCTAGGGTTTGATAGTTCACCTTAAAGGTTTTTCGATAGTCTCGGCTTTGTGGCAGCTTCTGTAATACCTCAGGCTCGGCTAGATAAAAACCTTGGAATAGATCAAAACCTATTTGCTTAGCTTCGAGAAGCTGGCGCCTTGTTTCTATTTTTTCAGCGATAAACTTAATGTGCTTAAAGCTTAAGTTGGATATATATTGACCAGCTTCAAGCATGGTGAGGTGCTTAAAGTCGAATTTAATATAGGAAATAAAAGGGTAGGCTTTTGACCAAGAGCTGGACGGGGTGTAGTCATCAAGCGCTATTTCATACCCTGCAAGGTGAAGCTCTTTAATCGCTTTTAACAAATCAGCTGACAGTTCGTCACCTTCTAAGACCTCGACCACTATTTTTTCAGCATCAAGGAAATAGGGCAGGCCTTGAATAATAGAGTCATGGGTGAAGTTAATAAAGGCTTTGCTATTCCCGGCTAGATAACAACTGTTATCCAGATGAAAGTCTGTTGCTACTGAACGCGTAGCATGCTCTTTACAAATATTTGGGAAAAAATTTTCTTCACTTTGCCTGTATAAGAGCTCATAAGCATGAACTTGCATACGACTATCGAAGATAGGTTGTCTGGCTATAAAATTGCTGAACATGAAGAGTGCAAAGCGATAAAAGGTATATTGATAATAGCCAAGAATAATATAATTGAAATTATTATCTTAAAAATAAGATTAAAAGTTGACCAGATGGGTGGGGTTTTTAAACTGGGTCACAAAGAATAAAGGGGTAAATCTACCCCAAAATATACTTATAAAGGGTTAGATACCAATTCTATATTATCGGCAGTGACCTCTAATATAGAGCTGTTAGTATACCAATCACCTAAAACGATACGCTGTTTATTGTTTTCTAAGTCGTGAAAGGCGGGTCTGTGAGTATGACCATGAATAAGTAGGTCTGCATTGTGACGCGCCATAGCGTCAAGCACTGCGTCTTTGTTCACGTCCATAATGTCGTAAGACTTAGTTTTGCTTTTCACTTTTTGCATCGCTTTGTACTTTCTTAACTAGCTTTTTGCGCCAGCTGAGAGGAGTGTGGTTATAGACCCACTGAAGCCATTTTTGATGCACCTTAGCGCGAAACTCTTGATACTTAACGTCATCGGTGCACAAGGTATCGCCGTGCATGATGAGCGTTGGTCGGCCATAGAGATCGATAAGGGTCTCATCGCCAAGTAGCGTTGCACCCGTGCGTTCGGTAAAGCGTTGTCCAACTAGGAAGTCACGGTTTCCTTGAACGAAGAAGCAAGGGACACCGGATTCGACTAGGTCTTTTATTATCTCAAGGATTTTAACGTTGAACGGGGTGTCGTCATCGTCACCCACCCAGAACTCGAATAGATCACCGAGAATATAGACAGCATCCGCATCCTTGGCGTCTTTTCGCATGAAGCTTTCAAACGCCGAAGTGATATCCTCACGATCAGGCGTCAGGTGTAGGTCGGAAATAAAGAGTGTGCGCATAGTTTCTCTCGAGCAAAAAAATCGCCTTAACATAGAGTTTAAGGCGATTTCTTAGAGTCAGCTTATTAAGCGATTGTAGTACCAGTGATGATCACTTCTTCAAGAGGAACATCTTGGTGCATACCCATGCTCCCTGTGCTTACGCCCTTGATCTTGTTTACTACGTCCATGCCTTCAACAACCTTGCCGAATACACAGTAACCCCAACCTTGCATGTCTTCAGATTTGAAGTCTAGGAAGGTGTTGTTGTTAACGTTGATGAAGAACTGAGAGCTCGCTGAGTGCGGTTCCATAGTACGTGCCATTGCAAGAGTACCTACTTCGTTGCTTAGGCCGTTGTTAGCTTCGTTCTTGATCGAATCGCGAGTTGCTTTTTCGCGAAGACCAGAAGTCATACCGCCACCTTGAATCATGAAACCATCAATAACGCGGTGGAAAAGCGTGTTGTCATAGAAGCCGTCTTTACAATACTGTTCGAAGTTAGCTGCTGTGATAGGTGCTTTGTCGTGGTTCAGTTCAATCTTGATATCACCGTGGTTGGTGTGAAGGGTGATCATAGGTATGTCCTTTAATTGAATGGATAAATCGACCCAAATTCTAACCAAACTCTCAGGACATTCAACCGTAATCGGACTTTTATGTTACCTAACGCTATAAGCCTTGGTATACTGTCGCCCACTTTTTCCCAATTTACCTAAGAGCCGATGTTAAAGATCTACAACACACTCACTCGTCAAAAAGAAGAATTCAAACCAATTCATGCTGGCAAAGTAGGCATGTATGTGTGTGGGGTAACCATCTACGACTTATGTCATATCGGTCACGGTCGTACGTTCGTTTCTTTCGATGTCGTTTCTCGTTATCTGAGATACCTAGGTTACGACCTAACCTTCGTTCGTAATATCACTGATATCGACGACAAGATCATCAAGCGTGCAAACGAGAACGGCGAGAGCTGTGATTCCCTAACCGAGCGTTTGATTGGCGAAATGCACGCTGACTTTGACGCACTTAACATGAAGCGTCCAGATATCGAACCTCGTGCTACTGAGTTCATTTCTGAGATCGTAGCTCTGGTTGAAAAGCTTATTGAGCGCGGTTTCGCTTACGTTGCTGACAACGGTGACGTTATGTTTGAGGTGGGTAAGTTTGACCAATACGGCAAGCTTTCAGGCCAAGACCTAGAGCAGCTTCAAGCGGGTGCTCGTGTTGATATTGAAGCAGCAAAGCGTAGCCCACTAGATTTCGTACTTTGGAAGATGTCTAAGCCAGGTGAACCTACTTGGGAATCTCCATGGGGCCCAGGTCGTCCAGGTTGGCACATCGAGTGTTCTGCGATGAACTCTTCAATCCTTGGCGATCACTTCGATATTCACGGTGGTGGTTCTGATCTTCAGTTCCCACACCACGAGAATGAAATTGCTCAGTCATGCTGCGCCCACGATACCCAGTATGTAAATACTTGGATGCACAGCGGCATGGTAATGGTTGACCGCGAAAAGATGTCTAAATCTCTGGGCAACTTCTTCACAATCCGTGACGTACTTGGTCATTACGATGCAGAAACTGTGCGTTACTTCCTAATGTCAGGTCACTATCGTAGCCAGCTGAACTACAGTGAAGATAATCTAAACCAAGCGCGTGCTTCACTAGAACGTCTCTATACCTCACTACGTGGTCTGGATCTAAGCGTTGAGCCTGCGGGCGGTGAAGAATATGTATCTCGCTTCACGGCAGCAATGAACGATGACTTCAACACTCCAGAAGCATATTCTGTGCTGTTTGAAATGGCACGTGAAATCAACCGTATTAAGGGCGATGACCTGGAAGCGGCGAGCAAGCTAGGTGCGCTAATGCGTGAACTGGCAGACGTTATCGGTATTCTTCATCAAGAGCCAGAAGCCTTCTTACAGGGTGGCCAAGCTGATGATGAGGTTGCAGAAATCGAAGCGCTGATCAAACTGCGCAACGACTCTCGTGCTTCTAAAGATTGGGCTAATGCTGACCTTGCACGTGACAAACTTAACGAGATGGGTATCGTGCTAGAAGACGGCCCTGAAGGCACTACGTGGCGTCGTAAGTAATTAAATTTAAAAGAAATATATTTTAGGGCTGAGTTTTCAGCCCTTTATTTTAACCAATTTTCAGGATCAGGTTTTGGCTCAGCTATATTTTTACTATTCAGCGATGAACGCAGGTAAATCAACTACCTTATTGCAATCGGCGTTTAACTACCAAGAGCGTGGAATGAACTATTGTGTTTACCGCTGCACTAGATAATCGCTATGGGGTAGGTAAGGTGACTTCTCGTATCGGTCTTCAATCAGACGCGCATCTGTTTGATAATCAAACGGATCTGTACACCATGATGAAAGAGTTCAGCGATGAAGCAAAATATCACTGTGTGCTGGTGGATGAGAGCCAGTTCCTGACCAAAGAACAGGTGTATCAACTGACTGAAGTGGTAGATAAGCTGAGAGTACCTGTACTTTGTTATGGCCTTCGTACTGACTTCCAAGGTGAGTTATTCGAGGGTAGTCGTCATCTTTTAGCTTGGGCCGATAAACTGGTTGAGCTGAAGACTATTTGTCACTGTGGTCGTAAGGCGAATATGGTGATCCGTACTGACGAGCATGGCAACCCAATCGCTGAGGGTGATCAGGTGGCCATAGGTGGCAACGACAAGTACGTATCTGTATGTCGTATTCACTATAAAGAAGCGCTGAATAAGTAATTCGACTGGTATAAAAAAGGGCTCCCATTTGGGAGCCCTAGTTATTTGTATTTCGCTTAATCGAATTTGGCAGCAAACTGCTTAGCCGCATAGGCAACACGCTCTGCCGGTCTCGGGTACTCGGCGGTAACGCCAAGGTTTTCGATATGATTGAGGCGTGGCAGTAGACCAGTACCGTTAGCGATTTGAATCGCCAGGCCTGGGCGAGCATTGAGCTCTAATACCATAGGACCTTCTTCACGATCGAGTACCATGTCGGTACCCATGTAACCGAGTCCGGTCATCTCCCAAGCGCTCGAGGCAAGAACAAGCAGACGCTCCCAGTGTGGCACCTGAAGGCTCATTAGATCCTTACCTGTATCTGGGTGATGGGTCACTGGAAGGTCGTACTGAACCGCTCGCACAGCCTTGCCTGTCGCAATATCAACGCCAACACCTACCGCACCTTGGTGAAGGTTCGCTTTGCCATCTGATGCTGAGGTAGATAGACGCATCATCGCCATCACAGGGTAGCCTTTGAAGACGATAATACGCACATCAGGCACACCCTCGTAACTGAAACCTTCAAAGCAGTCATCGAACTTGATTAGGTTCTCAACCACGGCTACATCGTTTTTACCACCTAGCGAGAATAGACCCGCTAGCGTATTACTGATATGGCGTTCAACGTCTTCTTCGTTAACCGTATCACCGGATGGCTTGGTATAAATGCCATCCTTGTGTGACAGGATAACTAGAATACCTTTACCACCACTACCTTGAGCAGGTTTGATACAAAAGCCCGGCCAATCTTTTACCATTTTGTGGATGCGCTTCACTTCCGCCTGATGGCCAATAACACCAATCAGGGCAGGGGTGGTTGCTCCATGAAGCTCAGCGATTTGTTTGGTTTTAAGCTTATCGTCCACCAAAGGGAATTTACTACGGTCATTATATTTACCAATGTAACTGTGGTTACGCTGGTTCATGCCCATAATGCCCTTTGCGCGGATCTTAAATGGCGAAGTAAATTGATTAAACATAATTTAATCCTCCGCCAGAGGTTTGAAGCGACGAAGCTCTGTCAAACGATAACCCGTGTAGTTACCTAGCATTAGGATCGCCGCCAGTACAATTAGCTGAACGCCGATAAAGTTAAACGTTAGGTGCTGTACATAGCTGTTGGTCATTGCAAGGTACACAATCACCGCAGTCAGTAGTGAGCCACCACCTTGAAGCATTACCTCTTTCGCACCTTCCTCTTCCCACAGGATAGACATACGTTCGATAGTCCAAGATAGGATGATCATAGGGAAGAAGGTAATCGATAGACCCTCAACAAGACCTATGTTGAATGCAACGATAGTGAATACTGAGATAATCAAGATTACGGTTATTATCACCGCCGATATTCGGGCAACCAACAAGAGGTTGAGCTTGGATAGGTAACTTCGAATAACCAAACCTGTACCTACGATGAGTAGGAAACCGACAATACCTGTGACCAGCTGCGTCTGCACGAAGGCTACCGCAATCAGAACAGGCATAAAGGTACCCGAGGTCTTAAGACCAATCAGGATACGCAGGAATACCACGATAAACGCGCCGATAGGAATAAGCATGATGGTCTTAAACATCGACTGCTCTTCTAACGGTAGGCTGTGGATAGAGAAGTTCAGTAGGTCATCAGAGCGAACCTTGCTGTCTGTAGCAGCTCGCGGAGAGATGTCCTGTGCAATCATAGAGAACAGCACCTGACTGTTACGACCGCCAGTTACGTCCAATAGTGAAACGTTGGACTCATCAGATAAGGGTGTTCTCGTCTTGTCCTTGAGCACCAGTCTCGGCATTGAACAATGTCCAATCCTCGCCATTCCACACCTCAACCATAGGTTGAATGGTTTGGCGACGACGGCCATCTTCTAGCTGAATAACTCCAACGGTTTTATTTGGGATTTCAGCGTAAGAGAGTAGGGCAGCCAGCGCTTCAGGCTTAGTAAACTGATTCAGAAGCAGCGCAGCGTTCTGACTGTTCTCATCGTTCAGTTTACGGATAAGCTCACGGGCTAGGGTCGGGTCATTGGCACTACGTTCAGTGGCTTCTGCAATGATGGCTTGAGCTGCTGCTTCTTGAGGACCATCGAACGTTGGCGGTTCGATCTCTTCAGGCTGAAGTGGCTTCACCTTAGCCTGAGGGTCAACAAGGAACTGAGCCTTGTAGTAGATGGTTTGCGGGCCTTCAGCGTGACGTATGGTCCACTCCGCGCGACGACCAATGTCAGAGGTAACGAAAGCAACGCCGTAACCCGGAGATGAAGTAGATTCGTCAACTAGGGTGTAGCCGTTTTGCGTGCTAGGCGCTGCTAGAGAAACCGTTACCGGCTCTCCGTTAGCGACTAGCTCAACGCGTGCTTCCACATCCCAAAGTTCTCGACTTTCGCCTGGAGTCCAAGGTACCCCGTAGGAGTCGTGGCGCTGGATCATTAACGTAGCACCCGCGACGATCAACAAGGCGATAAAAATATAAAACGGCACTCGTGAAGTCATAACAATCCTTATTCTCGATGCGACCTAAAATGTCACTGCTGTTGTGGTTTTGTTTGAACGTAAGTCTTGCTTACGTCTACTAATGCGATGTCCTTGATAAACTCGCGTCCCAAAAGTACCGCATGAGTCATATGGCTGCGGTCTGCCAAAGTAAATTGTGCTTTCTCACGGATATCGCCCAGCTTAATCCAAAGCTCAATCACGGCACGTCGTTCTGCTTTCGCAGTGTTTGATTGACGTACCTTAGCGTAGCGAATCAGTGGCGCCTCCATCCATACAGGCTCTGCATTTTCTTCCTTGTCCGTAGATAGGTTGAAACGTACCCACTTATTGCCATTACGCTCAAATTCTTGAATATCGACCGCGTTTAGCGACGAGGTCGCAGCGCCGGTATCGATACGCGCTTCAAAGCTCTGATTGATCTGTTCGAACTCGACCATTTCAATTGAACCAAGCACGGTTTGTGTCTCTGCAATAGGCGTCGCAGGAATCACAATCGGTTCTGGTTTCTTCTGACTTTCATCAAGCAGTTGTCTTGCATTCTGCTTAGCTAGGTTGTCTACTCTTCTCGATAGTACAGATACATTATCTTGTAGGCTGACTATGGTTGAATTTTGGGATTCTATCGTTGTTCTCAGGGCATCTAGCTGCTGCGTAATATTCTGCTCTGAGGTCTCAATAGCTTGCATCGACTCCTGTCTAAATTGTCTCTCTTCCTCTTGAGCTTTTTGAGAGCTAACACATCCGGAAAGTACTAAAACACCGGATAAGATGACAATGTGCTTGAGCATTGTTGGCCTATTATTGTTTTCTATTATTTAACGAGTTTAACCACTTTGATTTTGTGCAATCTGTGGCTATTCAATTACTCTCAATCGAGTGTAGCTTATAAAAAATTCTTCGTGAAGTTTCAACGTGTTATCTCACAAAGAGTTGTGCAATTTACAAACAAAAACGCTCAATTTATTGAGGATTTTCACCAATCAAGATAGCGCGTCGTGGAGCAGGGTATCCCTCGACGGTTTTACTTGGATCGGTAGGGTCTAGATATTCAGGTAGTGAGTTGTGTGTCATCCACTCAGTGCTGCGCTGTTCGCCAACCGAGGTTACGTTCTCGTCAACGATTCGAACATTCACTAAGCCACACTTCTCCATCCATACCTTAAGTGCCTTTGCTGAAGGGAAGAAATAGACATTACGCATTTGAGCGTATCTATCCGCCGGTACCAGTACCGCATTCTCATCTCCATCGATAACTAGAGTCTCTAGCACCATTTCGCCACCTGGGACAAGTTGGTTCTTAAGCTGAACAATATGATCCAGTGGAGAGCGGCGGTGATAGAGCACGCCCATGCTAAAGACAGTGTCAAAGGCTTTTAGTTCAGGAAGCTGTTCGATGCCCAGTGGCAACAGGTGAACACGCTGATCGTTGTTCATCATTTTGCGCACGGCTTCAAACTGCACCAAGAACAGATGCGATGGTCGATACCCACACATAAACGCGCACCTTCACCTAGCATGCGCCACATGTGATAGCCATTACCACAGCCTACATCCAATACAGAACGGTTCTTCAAAGGCGAAATATGTGGAAGCAGGCGATCCCATTTCCAGTCTGAGCGCCATTCAGTGTCGATATGGATATCGTGCAAATTGTATGGGCCTTTGCGCCAAGGGTGGAAAGTCCTTAACAAGTTTTCTAGTTTCTTCTTCTCTCCCTCAATAAGTGGGTGTTCGTTAGATACACTCACCTCATATTTGAGTTCAATATTGTCAGGAGAAAGGGCAGGAATCTTGTTGAGAGCTCTCAGCCAGCGGTCAAAGTCACCGTGTTCAGCGCGTTGCCATTCGATAAGCTGTTTTGGCAGGATTTCTAGCCAAGGATGGAGGCGAGTATCCTGAGCGATAAGTTGGTAAAAATTGGCGAAATTAAACATTTATTTCAACTGGTTATTCAACATAGTTTGAGCGTGCAAAACCTTACACCTCAAAGGCTCAAATTGATAGAGATTCTGGGAATTTTGATGTCAAAATTGAGTTAAATGGTGAATGTTTGTTAGCTAGATATACATATCCTTGCTGAATGTAATATTCATTCACTGAATAGAATTCGGTTAACCCAATTCTTGACCTTTGCAAATAGCCCCTAAATCCCTAGTAAAATTAAGGTATATGACAGCGTTTTAGTATAGCTAGAAACTTGAGTTTGATTGAGTATAATAGCGACACTACAACGTCTAATAGTAGACGTAACATTGGACAAAACATTATAGGAATAGTGATGATTTTAGTTGTTGGTCATAAGAACCTGATAGCGATAGCATCTGTGCAGCTCTAGCGGCTACAGATTTTCTTAAAGCACGTGGCGTTGAAGCAATGCCAATTCGCCAAGGGGAAATTAACCGCGAGACTCAACACATTCTAGAGCAAGCGGGTCTTGAGCAACCTGAGTTCCGAACCTCAGTAGCAGGCGAGAAAGTTTGGCTTGTTGACTACAGCGATCTGGCTCAAGCACCAGACGACATCAACGAAGCAGAAATTCTAGGTATCGTTGACCACCACCGTCTAGGTGACGTGATGACCGTTAACCCACTTGAAGCATGGATCTGGCCTGTAGGCTGTTCTTGTACAGTACTGTTCAACATGTTCCAGATTGAAGGTTACGAGATCCCTAAATCAACTGCAGTTGTAATGCTGTCAGCTATCCTTTCTGACACTGTAGGTTTTGCATCTCCAACTTGTACTCAAAAAGATAAAGATGCAGTTGAAGCACTTGCTAAGATTGCTGAAGTTGAAGACCTAGACGCATTTATCAAAGCGCTTCTAATCGCTAAGACTGATATCGAAGGCTATCCCCAGCTGAGTTAGTTGAGAAAGACCTTAAAGCTTACCCATTCAACGGTCGCGACGTAGTAGTTGGTCAGATTGAGCTTGCGACTCTTGAGCAAGTAGACGGTCAAATCGAAGCACTAGAGCAAGACCTAGAGCGCCGTTGCTCTGAAGAAGGCCTAGCGTTTGCAGCAGTAATGCTGACTGACATCACTACTGCAACAACTCGTCTTCTATACAAAGGTGAGTGGGCTGCGAAGCTAGACAAGCACGCTGACAATGGCGTACTTATGATGGAAAACACCCTTAGCCGTAAGAAGCAAGGCTGGCCATGGCTTCAAACTGAGCTAGTTTAATCGCTCTCAGTCATTGAATATAAAAATGCCGCTCAATTTGAGCGGCATTTTTTTATCTAGAATTTAAACCTAGCAACGGTTGTAGTTGCGATTCTTGTAGAAGTGATTATCCACCAGTTTTTGGGTAATAGTGTGCTCTGGCTCAGTGAGCACCTTCAAAGTATCCCCAGATTCCACTACCTCTCCCTGTGACATCACCATCACCTTATCAGAGATATGTTTGATGATACCTATCTGCTGAGACACATAGATAAAAGACACACCCATCTCATCTTGCAGTTCTAGCAACAGGTTAATGATCTGAGAGCGCATCGCCATATCCAAACCATTAAGCGCTTCATCGGCAATGATGATGGAGGGTTGCAGGATCAGGGCGCGAGCAATACAGACGCGCTGCTTTTGACCCGCCGCTAACATTTGCGGATAGAAATATGCGTGCTCAGGTAGCAGACCCACACGGCGCAGTGTGTCGATAACGCGGCGCTGCCTCGCCTCAGGTGGCATATTGGTGTTTCGCTTAAGCGGACCTTCTAAGATACGGCCTATTTGAATACGCGGATTCAAAGATAGATTCGGGTCTTGGAAGATAACGCGGATAAGCTTACAACGTGTAGAGTAATCTTTGTGTTCAAGCTTTTCGCCGTTTACAAAGATCTCACCGGAAGTCGGCTCGATTACGCCTGCTAGCATCTTAGCTAGGGTGGATTTTCCCGAAGAGTTCTGCCCAATCAGAGCCAGAGTCTGTCCGGCTTCCAGAGAGAAACTCACTGGTTTCACCGCATCAAAGTATTGTTTGCGGAACAGGCCGTAGCGGTTAACGAAGGTCTTACTCAGATTTCGTACTTCTAACAGGGCACTCATGCTTTCACCTTGGTATTGAGCGGGAAGTGGCAGTTATATTTGTGGTCTTTCTCTTTCTTAGACTGAGGCGCTTTAACGCACTTATGCTGAGCATACGGGCAACGTGGACCTAATCGGCAACCGATCGGTAGGTGCTGTAGGGGAGGGATACTCCCGGAAAGAGATTGTAGTTTTTGCTTGTGAGGCAACCAACCGCTAAAGTCAGGTACAGCCTCGAGAAGCGCCTGAGTATAAGGGTGTTTTGGCGCGGCCAATAGTTTCTCGGTGGGTGCTGACTCCACACTCTGACCGCAATACATCACAGTGATCTTGCTCGCCCATTGAGTAATGGTGGCAAGGTCATGACCGATAAGAAGTATGGTAGTGTTGCCAACCTGATTCATTCGGCTCAAGAGCTTCAAAATTTGGGTCTGGGTGATTGGGTCTAAGTCATTGGTCGGTTCATCAGCAATCAAGATCTTAGGCTTGGCGGCGATGGCCATAGCAATCATCACCTTTTGACACTCACCATCGGTAAGCTCATAAGGATAACTGCGCATGATGCGAGAGTGCTCTTTTATACCTACCTTGTGCAACAGCGCGATAGAAGTCTTTTTGCGCCAGTTCCAGCGTTGCCAGATCTTACCTTCAAAGGTGCGTGATGGAATGGACTCAGCTAGTTGCTGACCCACGCGCTCACTCGGGTCAAGGCAGGTAGAGCTCTTGGAAGATCATCGCTATTTGCTCAGCAATAACCTTACGTCGCTCCTTTGGCTTAAGGGCCAAAAGGTCGATATCACCCAGACGCATTCTGTCAGCGGTGATGCGCCAGTTCTCTTTACTAAGCCCCACAATTGCTTTAGCAATCAGGCTTTTACCCGAACCTGACTCACCCACAAGGCCGCGTATTTCGCCTTCGTTGATGGTCAGACTCATACGGTCTACAGCTTTAACTAGCCCTTGCGGAGTCTCAATCTCAATGGTGACGTGACGAAAATCTAAAACCGGCATTTACTCTACTCCCGCATTTAGGGCGTCACGCACACCCTCACCAACTAGGTTGATGGTGATAACTGTATACATAATAACAAGGCCAGGTAGCACCACTGTCCATGGAGCAAGATAGATAAGCTCTACAGAGTCACCCAGGATAGCGCCCCATTCAGGCTTGGTGCCTGCGCTCCAAGGCCCAAGAAACCAAGCGCAGTGATATCCAAGATGGCGATAGTCAGTGCAAAGGTAAACTCAGCAGCAAATGCTGCCAAGATATTAGGCAAGATAGAAACGGTCAGTAGATACCAGTTGTCGGCGCCATCGAGCTTGGCCGACATGATGTAGTCTTTTTCTACCTCATTGTGAATGGCTTGATAAGCAGAACGGATAAATCTTGGTACCAAGGCCAAGCAGATAGCTAGCATCACAGGCACCATCCCCGTGCCTAAGAAAGCGATAAAGATGAGTGCCAATAGCAGTGATGGAATGGACATCACTACGTCCAGCAGGTGGTTTAGGATACTGGATAGCAATCCGCGGGTCATGCCCGCTAGCGCGCCGATAATGCCACCTACGATAGCCGCGATTATGGTGATTAGCACTGCCGAGCCTATGGTCACCTGAGAGCCAATCAAGAGGCGAGATAAGATATCGCGACCCAAGTCATCGGTGCCTAGGAAGTACTCGATTGCCCCTTCTTTTGCCCACGAAGGCGGTTGAAGCAAGACTGAAGATTGAGCGATAGGGTCGTGCGGCGCGATAAAGGTCGCTGTTAGGGTAATTAGGGTAATCAAACCCAGATTCCACAGGCCAAACATCGCCATATTGTTGCTACGGAAATGGCGCCAGAAACGCTCGCGCTGGGTTGGAATATTCTCTTCCAGATAAACACTAGTATTTAGCATACCATTCCTTACGAGCCAGTGGATTGATGATGGTGCCGACCAGTTCAGAGAGGATCTGGGTTGCAAGCACAAAGGTCGCAACAACCATTACGCCAGCCTGTATCGCCACATAATCTCGAGTTGCCAGAGCATCGAGAAGATAGCGTCCAATTCCGGGCCAGTTAAAGATGGATTCTGTGATGATGGCGAAGGTTAGCATGCTCGATAGCTGAAACCCTATCATAGGAATGATAGGTGGTATTGCATTACGCAATACGTGCTGGAACATGATCTCAAGCTTAGAAAGGCCTTTGATCTTCGCTACTCGGATATAGTTTTTACCGATAACCTCAGCCACAGAGGCGCGCATAAGGCGAATAAACTGGGTTGTTGGTGCGAGAGCCAAAACAAACGCAGGCAAAATAAGATGCTTCAATACGCTGGCAAAGGCGGCCTCTCGGTTGGGGGAGTCACTTAGCCAAGCATCGACCAAGGCAAAGCCTGTGATGTGGTCGATATCATATAGAAGGTTGTAGCGCCCAGAGATGGGTAGCCACTCAAGCTCGAGGGAGAACAACATTACTAGAAGTAGCGCCACCCAGAATAGAGGCGCTGAATAACCTGCCATTGAGAAGAATGAGATAATTCGGTCTGACCATTTGTTCATACGAACGCCAGCCACAGTACCCAGTGGGATACCGATACTCAATGCCAAGATAAAGGCCAATAAGCAAAGCTCCAAGGTAGCGCTAAATACGATACGTACCTCTTCGAAAATAGGCTCACCATTAGCGTTACTGCCAAGATTTAGCTGCAGAAGTTGAGAGATATATTCCTGCCAACCGGGCCAAAAGTCTTCGATAGCCCAAGGTGATGTGGCATCTAGCCTTAGAATGGAGTAACCCACCAAAGACAGGATCAATAGGGTAATAATAAATAGGTTGAGACGGCGAATGGTGTAGATAAACACTTACTTCTCCCTCTCAACATTTTCAAAGCTCAAGGTATTAAACGGACTAGCGTTAAATCCTTTTAGAGACTTGTGTTTAGCTTGGAACTGCATGCCGTGGGCGATAGGCACAACGGGCACCTCTTCATTGAGCATATTCTGTGCTTGTCGATAAAGATTGAGACGATAACGTTGCTCGGTAGTCTCTTTAGCAAGATTGAGCAGGAAGTCGAAATCTGGATTACACCAAGTAGATATGTTTAGACCTGCAAACTCGGCATTGCATGAAAGTAGGGGTCTAAAGAAGTTGTCTGGATCGGTAGTATCGGCGCTCCAGCCAGAGAGAATCATATCCGCTGAGGCGCGCTCACGGATCTGAGTACGGGTCAGTCTTTCATCGAGCAAGATATCCAGTTTGATACCGATATCAGCAAAGTTGGACTGAAGCAGTTCAGCCACCTTGCGCGGGCTCGGATTATACACGGTCGGCTCCGCCTGAACCCAAATAGAAAGCTCTAATCCCTTGCCGTAACCGGCTCCCGTAAAAGCGCTCGTGCATAGTTTCTATCGTATCGCACCTGTGAGCTATCTTTCTGATAAGCCCAAGATTCCGGCGGCAGGATAGAGAAAGCAGGAGTGCCATAACCGTAGTAAACCGAGTCTATGATGGCGCTTCGATTAACGGCGAGGTTCAATGCCTTACGAACGCGAACATCATTCAAAGCCGGGCTTTGCGTTTGCAGAGCGATAAACGAGACGTTCATGCTTGGATGCGCTTGCAAAACAAGATTCGGGTTTTGCTGTATGGTTGGGATCTGGCTTGATTTAGGTGCATATAGCACGTCGCACTTGTTGCGAAGGAGCTTGGCTAGCGTACCTGTACCACGAGAGGAGATATCGAATACGACTTGCTCCATTTTAGGCTTTCCATTCCAGTAATCGTGGTTGCTACGAAGTCGCACAAAGTCGTTAACGCTGTATTCATCAAGATAAAATGGCCCAGTACCAACAGGGTGGGTGTCGATGTACTGCTTTAAGTCAGACTTGATCAGAAGATCGCCATACTCTTTGGATTGTATCGCTGAGTAGATGGTAGAAAGATTTGGCAAGAAGGTGTTATCAGGTGCACTCAAGACAAACTTTACATGTCTGTCATCCAGTGCGACAACATCCTTTACCGTCTGGTTGAAGCCTATCGCTGAGAACCAAGGGTAATCAGCACCGCCCACGTAGTGGAATGGATGGCTGCTATCCAGTATACGGTCGAAAGTGAACACCACATCGTCTGCGTTCATTGTACGAGTTGGGGTAAACCAATCTGTCGTCTGGAAGGTGACATTGTCACGCAGAGTGAAGACATACTCAGTTCTCGCCTCATTCATTTGCCAGCTAGTGGCAAGCATAGGCTTGAGCTCGTGGTCATCTTCAGAAAGATGCACAAGGGTATTAAACAGCTGAGGCGCAAGGGCTTCTGCTGCAATATCGTTGTCCACCTTTGCGGGTTGAGTGACAGTGGCGTGCCTTGGCCACAGAAGATAAAGCCATTTTGCTTTATTTGTTCGCGAGCGTCCGTGTCGTCACAACCGGTAATGTAAATGCCTGCAACTAGCAGGCTCCGGCTTTTAACACTCGCCAAAGGTCAGCTTTCATACGCTGAAACACCAATGATGCTTACTTAAAATGATCTGCTTAATTTAGCATTTATCCGAGCTAACCTCCAATATAGAGGCCTTGTTAATCGTTGATCCTAAACCATTTTATACTTTCTAAGCATTCCTCTAAATTGATGATAACTTAGCCCTAACAACTGAGCTGCGCGTTTTTGGTTATGCTGTGCCTCGGTAAGTGCTTGGTTGAGCATCTGCGTATCTTGCTGTTGTTGCCACTCTTTATAATCTAGGGGCAAACTCCAGTCGCTTTCTTTAGCTTCGGTTTTGATCTCTGCATGGCTAGCGAACGGGTTGAAAACCAGCTCTTCGATTGGGTTACTTGGGTCGGGATTTTGATAGATAGCGCGCTCCACCACATTCTTCAGCTCCCTAACGTTACCCGGCCATGGGTAAGAGAGAAGGCTCTGATGACACTTTTCACTAAAGCCAGCAAATAGCTCGTAGCCAAGTTCTTGGCACATCTTCATCGCAAAATGCTCGGCCAATAGCGGAATGTCTTGTTGGCGCTCTCTTAGTGGCGGCAATAGAAGCACATCAAAAGCGAGCTATCTAATAGGTCTGCGCGAAATTCGCCTTTTTGTGCAAGCTCGGGAAGATTGGCATTGGTGGCGCATACTAGGCGCACATCGCACTCGAGGGATTTGGTACCCCCAACACGCTCATACTCGCCGTATTCGATCACTCGAAGCAATTTTTCTTGAACAAACAGTGGTGCAGTGGCGAGTTCGTCCAAGAACAGTGTGCCTCCCTCTGCACGCTCAAAGCGTCCTTGATGCCGTCCTTTGGCTCCGGTGAAAGAACCAGCTTCGTGACCAAATAGTTCGGAATCTACCACGCCTTCGCTTAATGTGGCGCAGTTGATGTTGATCAGAGGCTTATCCCAACGCTTAGAGAGGTAGTGCAGGCGGCGCGCGATAAGCTCTTTACCTGTACCCCGTTCACCTATGATGAGTACTGGTCTATTGATAGGCGCGAGGCGTGAGACCTTGTCCAATACACTTAAAAAAGTTTGCCGATTGCCCAAGAAGGGATTGCTCTTTCATTTGATTAGCCATTTTCACCACTATATGGTTAATATTTTGCTAATTGGATTTTAGTCAAGTGAAATTGAGTGAATAAACAGACATTAAATCTTGATGAATTATATTTAACTGGCTGTTTTATATGAATTTAATCTATTTTTCCCTGAGGCTAATAAAAGTTGGCACTGCATTTGAATAGTGAAAAGAGACATTCGTGAATAAAGTTTGGAGGAACAATGGGTATTTTTTCGCGTTTTGCAGACATAGTAAATTCGAACATCAATGCACTCTTGGATAAGGCGGAAGATCCGGAAAAGATGATTCGTCTAATTATACAAGAGATGGAAGACACCTTAGTTGAGGTCCGAACTAACTCGGCTAAAGCACTGGCTGAGCGCAAAGAGCTCAAACGTCGTGTTGATCAGGTAGAAGCACAGGTAGAAGAGTGGCAACAAAAAGCGAGCCTAGCACTAACTAAAGGTCGTGAAGAGTTGGCAAGAGCGGCGCTTATCGAGAAACAACGTATCGCCAAAACACTAGCAACCCTGCACACCGAGCAGACCTTGGTGGAAGAGACCATTACTAAGCTCAGCGATGAAGTGGTGAAGCTAGAGAACAAGATCAATGAAACACGAGCTCGTCAATCGGCACTGTCTATGCGTCAGAAAGCGGCAAAGAGTCGCAAGGATGTTCAGGAGCATCTGCACAGCGGTCGTGCCGAGAATACCATGGCCAAATTTGAAGAATATGAGAAGAAGATCGATAGACTTGAAGCGGATGCAGAAAGCTATAACCTGACCAATGAAAGCAAGTCTCTAGATCAAGAGTTTGCGGAGCTTCAAGCGGATGACGAAATTGAAAAAGAGCTTCAGAAAATGAAAACAAGACATCGACAAGAGTCAATAAGGGGGCGCAATGTCTGGATGGTTGGCAGTACCGTTAATAGTTTTTTGTATCTTCGTTGCGCCACTTTGGCTACTTTTGCACTATCGCAGCAAGCGTAACCTGGATCAGGGTCTGACAGAACAAGAGCGTGAGCAATTGCAGGAGCTTTCTGGCAAGGCTGTGCAAATGAAGCAACGTATCGAAACGCTCGAGAAAATTCTCGATGCGGAAACTCCGGGATGGAGGAACAAATAATGAATGGCCTCTATCGGGATACAAACAAGGCTTGGCTTACCGGTGTGTGTGCAGGTGTCGCAGCTCGCTTCGGGTTAGAGATTTGGGTGGTGCGCATCTTAGTGGTTTCTGCCGGTCTATTAGGTGGTGGTTTGCTGGTAGTGCTAGCTTATTTCGCAGCTAGCTTGATGCTCGAGAAGCAGACACCACAGATATTTCAGACCAAGCAACAGCAGTTTGACCATCAAATGAAGCAAAAAAGTTGGCAGTCGGGTCGCCCTGCAAAAGAGTTGCTTAGTGTGGTCGATGCGGATTTTAAAGAGATGGAACACTCGCTTCGCAATATGGAGGCATATGTCACCTCCGAAACCTACAAAACCAATAAAGCATTTCGCGATCTGTAATCGTAAATTCTTCCTCCACGGCGCTCATAGTTTGAGCGCCTTTTTTATGCTTTTTGAACGATAAAAGCCAATATCTTCAACAGCTTGTAAATAACTGTAATTTCACAGCTTTTCTCTAGCCAAAACTTGGCGTTAACACTTTGATACATCTATGTTTAATAGAGTTTTTCAAACAAGGATGGATTATGCGCCTCCATTGGATTGTATTATCAGTGTGCGCTTTAGGGGTGTCCGGTTGTTCGGAGAAAGAGCAAGAGATCCCAGAGCCAGAATCTAGGCCCGCTAAACTTTTCACCGTCTCCGTGGGAGACAAACCTTTTGAGCGGGTATTTCCAGCCAGTTCCACCGCCGGTGATAGGGCGGTTCTTGCGTTTCGTGTCCCGGGCGAACTGATTGACCTGCCTGTAAATGCTGGCCAGCCAGTAAAGAAGGGACAGGTGTTAGCCAGTCTTGATGATGAAGAGTACAAACTACTCAGAAACCAAGCCAAGGCGAATTTCAATCTCGCCAGTGTGCAACTCAAACGTATGGAGACTCTTATCCGAGACAAGGTAGTGTCGGAGCAAGAGTATGATCAAGCAGTAGCAAACCATAAGTCAGCAAGAGCGTCATTCGATCAAGCCGATGCTAACTTTGGCTATGCGAAATTACTTGCCCCCTTTGATGGAAACATCTCTATTGTCAATATCGACAATCACGAATATGTCGCGGCTAAGCAAGGGGTAATGAACATACAATCCACTTCATTGTTAAAAGTGATCTTCCAATTGCCGGACTCTTTGTTGAGGCGATTCGCTGGTGGCACTGAGGTGCAGTCAAACATGGTGTTCGATTCATTTCCGGACCGAAAATTCCCACTTACCTTCCAAGAGATAGATACGGAATCAGACTCAACCACAGGTAGCTATAAGGTGACCATGATAATGGACCGCCCGTCAGATATCGGTATCTTGCCGGGTATGTCTGGGCATGTGCATGCCATGATACCTCGCTCTAAGCCTTCGGTACTGCCTCAGACCTCGCTGTTTGATTGCGGTAACAAGAAATGTGTTTGGCGTATCGACGAAGAATCTCGAGTTGAGCAGATTGCAGTGGATTTGAGTGAGACCGGCGCCGTGGTATCGGGCCTGGTAGATGGTGATCAGATAGTGCTGTCTGGTGTTGGTGAGCTTGAATCGGGAATGAAGGTTCGCGAATGGATCAAGGAGCGAGGATTATGATGAAGATGAATTTCCAGTCCCTCGCTGTTGTCGCTTGTGCAGTGCTGCTTTTTGGCTGTGAGCGCCCAACTGTTGAACCTATCTCGCATGTGCCAAGAGTAGAAGTCATGACACTGGGTGAACCGGTTGTTACCGACAGGCTCTTTTTCCCAGCGGTTGCTCAGGCTGCGCTTCGTTCACACCTCAGTTTTCGTGTTGCCGGTGAGATAGTCGACCTTCCGGTAAACGAAGGGGATATTGTGAAGAAGGGCGATGTTATCGCAACCTTAGATACCCGTGATTTTAAGATTGATGTGGATACCGCGCGCGCCTCTTATCAGGCCATAAATAGCCAGTATCGACGCTCGCGTCCGTTAGTTGAGAAGGGCTTATTGGCTCAGTCTCAATTTGATGAGTTAGCCGCGAAGCCCAAATCGCCTTAGTGGAACTGCAACTAGCCAAACTGCATCTAGAGTACACCACATTAAAAGCGCCATAGATGGGGTAATTTCTCGTGTGAGCGCCGACCGCTTCGAGAATATTCAGGTCGGTCAGCAGATAGTAAACATCCATAGCGTTGATGAGATAGAGGTGCTTATTCAAATCCCAGATAGGCTCTTTATCCACCAGCCAACACAGCGAGACCTGCGCCGCGTGAACGCTAAGGTGAAAGTTGAAAGTGGCAATATCTATGATGCCAGCATCAAGGAGTTCACTACTGAGCCTGACCCGCAATCAGGCACCTACAACGTGACTCTAACCATGCCCATGCCAGAAGACGAGCTGATCCTCGACGGTATGGCTGTAGAGGTTACGGCTAAGAGCAGTGAGGCAGGCTTAATGTAAGTCGAGGTACGCGAGTGCCATTTAGTGCTGTGGTCAATATGGATGGTGATCCGCTGGATAGAACCGAGAAGTATGTGTGGCTTCTTGAAGGTGACAAGGTTCGCAGACAGCAAGTCGAGATAGGTAAGATCAACAACTATACCGTCCAAGTAATCAGTGGCTTAGAAGGGGCCGAGACTCTGGTAACCAAAGGGTTAGCCCAACTGAGAGAGGGAGTTTCAGTGGAAGTCATTAAGAAGGAGGCTGCGAAATGAGCAAGGATCTAGCCCAGCAGCAAGGCGACGAGGATACTACAGGTATCGCGGCCTATTTCATAAATAACCGTGTCATCAGTTGGATGATTTCCCTGATTTTCTTAATTGGCGGTACCTTTGCTTTCTTTGGCCTAGGTAGACTAGAAGACCCTGCCTTTACCATCAAGGATGCCATGGTTGTGACCTCATACCCTGGTGCAACCCCGCAACAGGTAGAAGAAGAGGTGACCTATCCGTTGGAAAAGGCCATTCAACAGTTAACCTATGTTGATGAGATCAACTCAATCTCAAGCCGTGGTCTCTCTCAGATTACGGTAACCATGAAAAACAACTATGGCCCGGATGATCTGCCGCAGATCTGGGATGAACTTCGCCGAAAGGTAAATGATATCAGGGGCTCGCTTCCTCCCGGGGTTGGAGACCCATCGGTCATCGATGACTTTGGTGATGTTTACGGTATCTTGCTTGCGGTCACGGGTGAGGGGTACTCCTATAAAGAGCTTCTCGACTACGTAGACTACCTACGTCGGGAGCTCGAACTGGTTGATGGCGTGAGTAAGGTTTCGGTTACTGGCGATCAGCAAGAGCAGGTATTTATCGAGATGTCGATAAAGCGCCTAACTAGCCTTGGGATAGCACCAGATACGGTTTACAACCTGTTAAGTACGCAAAATACCATAGCCCCTGCCGGTGCCATCCGAGTTGGGGATGATTATGTTCGTATCCATCCAACCGGTGAGTTCCAAGATGTCGACCAATTGGGCGATCTCATCATTACCGATGAGACTACTGAAGGCTTATCTATTTACGTGATGTAGCTGAAGTAAAACGTGGCTATATCGACGTGCCGTCGAATGTGATTACCTACAACGGCAATCTGGCCCTGAACGTAGGAATCTCCTTCAACTCGGGAGTGAATGTTGTTGATATCGGCGCATGGTGGATAAGCGCCTGGCTGAGCTTAAGTTCCAACAACCTATAGGTATTGAGATCTCAGAGATCTACAGCCAGCCAAAAGAGGTAGATAAATCGGTTAGCGGATTTGTGATAAGCCTTGGGCAGGCGGTCGCTATCGTAATCGTGGTACTGCTTTTCTTTATGGGGCTTCGATCTGGTCTCTTGATCGGTTTGATACTGCTGCTGACTGTGCTCGGCACCTTCGTGTTTATGAAGTACTTTGCCATTGACCTTCAGCGCATCTCACTGGGTGCCTTGGTTATTGCGCTGGGTATGCTGGTGGACAACGCCATTGTGGTGGTAGAGGGGATATTGGTCGGGACGCAGAAGGGGCGGACGCGCTTACAGGCAGCCACTGACATCGTTACCCAGACTAAGTGGCCCCTATTGGGCGCGACCGTGATTGCGGTAACTGCCTTTGCGCCTATTGGTTTGTCGCAAGATTCTACCGGTGAGTATTGTGGCACCTTGTTTACCGTGCTCCTAATCTCACTGATGCTATCGTGGTTTACCGCGATTTCTCTAACGCCTTTCTTTGCTGATATCTTCTTTAAAGGGCAGAAGGTAAAAGAGGGAGAGAATAACGACCCGTACAATGGCTTCGTGTTTGTAATGTATAAGAAGTTCTTGGATTTCTGTATGCGTCGTGCTTGGCTAACCGTCGCGCTGCTTATCGGCATGCTGGTGGGTAGCTTGTACGGCTTTACCCATATTAAACAAGCCTTCTTCCCATCATCGACCACGCCTATGTTCCTATCCGATATCTGGCTTCCAGAAGGAACCGATATTCGTGCCACCAATACCAAGCTCAAGGTGATTGAGAATTGGCTTCTTGAGCAAGACGGCGTTTCGCACGTAACCACGACCGCAGGTAAGGGTCTTCAACGTTTCATGCTGACCTATACACCTGAGAAGTCTTATGCTTCGTATGGTGAGATTGTTACCCGCGTGGAGAGCTATGAGGTACTTGATGAGCTGATGCTTCGCTATCGCGAGTACGTGGCGAACAATTTCCCTGAAATCAACTACAAGCTGAAGAAGATAGAGCTAGGCCCAGGTGGAGGCGCTAAGATTGAAGCGCGTATTATCGGTTCTGACCCAACCGTACTTCGCACCATAGCCGCTCAAGTTGTGGATATTATGAATGCCGACCCTGGCGCGACTAATATTCGCCATGACTGGCGTGAACGTACCAAGGTACTTGAACCGCTGTTCAATGAAAGTCAGGCACGTCGCTACGGTATTACCAAGTCAGACATGGATGATTTCTTGCAGATGTCATTCTCCGGTAAGTCTATCGGTGTCTATCGTGACGGTACGACCTTGATGCCGATTGTCGGTCGATTGACAGAAAAAGAGCGTGTGGATTTTCGTAATATCGAAGGGATGAAGATCTGGAGCCCGGCTCTTAGTGAGTACATCCCATTGCAACAAATCATGCTTGGCTATGAGGTACGCTGGGAAGATCCGCTTATCGTACGTAAAAACCGTAAGCGTATGCTGACCATAATGGCCGACCCTGATTTGCTTGGCGAAGAGACTGCAGCTACCCTGCAAAAACGTCTGCAAAGCCAAATTGAGGCTATTGAGATGCCACCAGGTTATAGCCTAGAGTGGGGTGGTGAGTATGAGTCTTCGGCTGACGCGCAAGAATCGCTATTCCAGACCATGCCTATGGGCTACCTGTTCATGTTCTTGATCACTGTGTTCTTGTTTAACTCAGTGAAAGAGCCGTTGATCGTATGGCTAACTGTGCCTTTGGCGGTCATTGGGGTTGCCAGTGGCCTGCTCTTGTTAGATACGCCGTTTGGTTTTATGGCGCTACTGGGTTTCTTGAGTCTATCGGGCATGCTTTTGAAAAACGGTATCGTTTTGATTGACCAGATAGAGCTGGAGATCAACTCGGGTAAATCACCCTATAAAGCGGTGGTGGAAGCGGCGCTCAGTCGTGTGCGTCCAGTATGTATGGCGGCCATTACCACCATCTTAGGTATGATCCGCTGTTGCCGGATATTTTCTTCAAGCCTATGGCGGTAACCATTATGTTTGGTCTCGGTTTCGCTACTGTATTGACACTTATCGTGGTGCCTGTGTTATACCGTCTATTCCATAAGATTCAGGTAGAGCAGGTGTAATGAGCGAGATCCCAAACGATGGAACCTGTGGTTGGGCACAAAACACTCAGATTGAGCGTGACTATCACGACACTGAGTGGGGAGTGCCAAGCATGATGACAGGCACTTGTTTGAGTGCCTTACCTTAGAAGGAGCACAAGCGGGTCTAAGTTGGTTAACCGTATTGAAAAAGCGAGAAGGCTACCAAAAGGCCTTCTTGAATTTTGATATCGAGGCGTTAGCTAAACTCGACGAGAGTAATGTGGATTACATCAAAGAGAATTTTGATGTAATTCGTCATAAGGGCAAGATAGCTTCTGTATATATCAATGCTAGAGCGGCTATTGAGCTTCAAAAAGAGTATGGCTCTTTAAGCAAGGCTCTATGGCAGTTTGTCGATCACAAAACAATCGTGAACAACTGGCAATCCATGTCGGAAGTCCCAGCATCCACAGAGCAATCGAAGGCCATGAGTAAGTTTCTAAAGAAGCGCGGCTTTAAGTTTGTGGGTGAGACCATCTGTTACGCCTTTATGCAGGCAGTGGGTATGTGGATGACCACCTAGTCGGGTGTCCTAGAAAACCCAAATAGCTGTTTATTCTCAAGGGAAGCATCTTAGCTTCCCTTGTTTCATTCACCCTTAAAATCTTCGCCATTCTTACTTTTGCTTGTGGCATTTCTTCAGTCATTAACTGAGCATTTCACTTGCCCGCAACTTCAAGTTTCAAAATGTGCTAGCGTTTTCCCTGCTGTTTATCTCATTCTGTAATAGAATACCCGCGACCATCTCGCCCTCTAACTGAAAAGGAACGCCATGAGCATCCAGAATACACAATCCGATGATGTAGTGATTGTTAGTAATTCTTCCGACAACCCTTTCGCGATCGATGTCGCCTATGCAATGGGTCAACACGAAGACATCTCCGATGTAATTAGCATGAAGCACTTCATGAATACTGAGTTTTGCCCACGCTTTATCTCAGATGAAGATGATATGCAGAACATTGGTAATAGCCTAGAAGGTAAGACGGTTGTTATTGTCAGTACCGGCAATCTGGTGACCAGTCGTCAAGAATTAGCCATGCACAACCTTATCATCGCTAGGGCTGCCAAAGAAAATGGTGCAAAGCGTGTGGTATTGGTTGAGCCAGACCTATTTTTCTCTGCTCAAGACCGTGGTCCTCGCGCTGAGTTGGGCGACACATGTGGTGAGCGCGATGTCTCAGATATAAAGAAGTTTGATGGCCAACCGTTCACTTCCAAGCTCTATGCAGAGATGCTTAAGCTTGCGGGCGTTGATGATGTAGTGACGGTACACAATCATTCGGTATCGGTGCAGAAGATGTTTACTGATGTATTCAAAGGACGTTTTCACAACCTGATTCCTTACAAGATCTATGCTCACTATCTGCTTAACTCAAACATATTGAATTACGGATCGGAAGGGGAGGGGCTTGTGCTTTGTGCACCAGACAAAGGAGCTCGTGATTTCGTAAAAGAGATGTACAACACCTTAGGTCTAAGCAAAGCTAAGTTCATCATGTTGGACAAAGAACGCACCGCAGAGCGTAAAGTAGAAATTACCCTGCATGCAGAGAGTGAGGACACATTTGAAGGACTGGAAAACCCTAGCGTTGTTTTGTTTGACGATATGGTGCGTACAGGCTCAACCGTGGTGAAATCTTGCCAGTTCCTACAGCAGCTAAAACCAGAGCGTATGGTATTCACTGTGTCACACTTCTATGCGAGCACGGAAGGGCGTGAGCGCATGTCCCATCCAGCACTGGGTGAAATCCTTACCCTCAACACCATGCCAACTATCTTGAACCGTGATGAGCAAGGTCGTCTACGTAAAAAAATGGTGGTGCTAAAGATTGAGAAGTTCTTGGCGCAAGAGCTAGGTAAAATCTTGAACGTACCAACGCCAGCAGCAGAAGCAAATCCGTATAAGATTGATATGTCCTCTAAGAACCCTCGCTTCCAACGTAAGATCTGGTTCTCTGATCAGCTGTCTGAGCTGTGATACTTAGATTCGACATCTAGCAGGTTACAACGGGAAACAACGAGTTTCCCTTTTTTAATGGAACTCGAGAACAATTATTTTAAGCTGAGGCGCTTCATCAATCGATGTAAATTCCCTGCGTTTACCCCAAGCTGTTTTGCCGTCGCACTCAAGTTCTGCTGATTTTCATTGTAAGCCTCTTGAATCAACTGGCTTTGAAACTGCTCGACTGCGTCTTTTAAGCTTAAGCTCTTGAACGAATCCAATCCTAGACCGGATGATTCCACCGGAGATTGTGCGTCCAAAACAAATCCTTCTGTCATCCCAATATTTCCAAAGTGCTGCACTTCTAACGTCAGGTGTGACTGATTAGACTGCGCTCGGGCCAGCACGGCTGCACGATTGATGGTATGTTCTAACTCTCGAACATTCCCTTCCCATGCTGCGTTTTGCAGTAGTGCAGAACCTTGCTGTCCAAATTGATGCTAGACACATTCAGTTTGTGCTGACACTGCTCGGCAAAATATCCCGCAAGCAAGATAATGTCTTTGCCTCGCTCGCGAAGTGGGGGAACAAACAGCGGGAAGACACTGAGCCTATGATACAAGTCGGCACGAAACTTACCGGCCTTGACCTCTTCATGCATGACGCGGTTGGTCGCGGCGATGATTCGCACATCTACCTTAATGGCTCTGTCATCGCCCACGCGTTGTATGTCTCCATACTGCAATGCGCGCAGAAGCTTGGCTTGCAACGCGAGGGAGAGTTCGCCCACTTCATCTAGAAATAGGGTGCCTTTGTTAGCAAGTTCAAACTTGCCCTTGCGATTACTAATGGCACCGGTAAAGGCTCCCTTGATGTGACCGAACAACTCACTTTCGGCCACTGATTCGGGTAAGGCGGCGCAGTTTAGGTACACCAGAGTCTCATCTTTACGGGCGGATTGGCTGTGTATGGCGTGTGCGACTAGCTCCTTGCCAACACCTGTTTCACCCATTACAAGTACCGACAGATCAGTATTCGCTACTGCCTCTATCTGAGACTTGAGTTCAAGCATAGCCTGCGACTGACCCACAAAGCTTTGTTTGCTGTGTTTGAGTCTCGAGTGTTTCGGTGCTTGAGTAACCCCAACGTTAGACTCTAACTGGTCCATCAAAAGGGCTGTGTGCAAGCTATTCGCAGCAAGCGCACTGATGAGTCTTAGCTCTTTATCCTTTAAGGAGTCAAATTGGGTGGGGTCAAACGCATCTATGGTCACCGCACCTATTAGTCTGTCATCTTGCAGAAGCGGCAAGCCAATACAGGAGTGCACTTCTAGCTTATGGTCATGGTTGGGAATAAGACCATCATAAGGGTCTGGCAAGTCGCTATCGGCAGGAAATCTTACGATGTCTCCTGCTCGGGCAATGGCTTCGAATCTTGGGTGCTTTTCAATACTGAAACGTCTGCCTAGAACATTGTCACTTAAACCATTGATAGCTAGTGGAATAAAGTGCTGCTCGTCGAACAGCAACAGTGCTGAGGCATCGCAGTTTAATAAGTTGCGTATGGTCGACAGCAATCGTTCAAACCTATCTTGCTCTGAAAGACCTGAAGTGATGTCTAGGGCAACCTGTACCCAGTCGTTCTGAAATTGTGGCATAACCGACTTAATAGTTTGTCTTTTTGATAACAACTTTAAAAGTTTAGTCGCCGAAGTTAAAGAACTCACACTTAGTTTTCACTATTAAGAGTTAGCGGCGAGTGGTACTTGGTTTCGAAAAGAAGAAAATTGTTCTGCGTTTTTCTTGACTAGGGAATAAAGCTGTTTTAATTCAGCGTCTTGCAGAACCTTGTGGTTTACGGTGTAGCGAGTAATGTAGTAGTTAATCTCATCAATGAGAGTCTGTATTTCGCACGCTTTAGCGTGTTCCTTGCTTTGGTCGGTAACAATCCCATTGTCATCTGACGTTTCACCTAATCGATAAGCTTGTTTGTCAAAACGACTAATGCCGTGGGCTTGACCATCATCTCGCTTAAAGCGGCCTAACCCCTCAACATCAAAAAACTGCTTGGTTACCTTAGATACCTTATATGGCAAAAAATATTGCTGTTGATTTGAAGCCGAAACCCCACGTTGCTTGGTATAGATAGGGGTGAGAATAAATACGGTGTCGTTGATTTCTAGGTCTAAAAATTTCATGAGTCGCCTAACGCAGTGTCTGATTGATATGCCAGTTGTTCAGAGTTTGTCTGAATAACAGGGACAAAAAGGTGAACAGTACAAAGACAGGTGATCGTGTTTTTGTGAAATTGAGAATGATCACCTAAGACAGGCGCGATTGGTAAAATGGACTATAGTGCTATTTATAGCTGATGAAACAACAACTTAACGAATTAGTCAGTGCAGTTTATGCCTTGGCGTAGTTTTTGCTTTTTTATTTACGCACATTTATTTTTCGGGGGAAAACATGCAAATACCTAAAAGCTTTCAAGTAGGTGTGGTCACTCAAAAGCTGTCATGGACAGACTCGCTCTTTTCTATCCGTATCAAGGTAGATTCACATCCGTTTGTTCCTGGTCAGTTTACCAAGCTGGCATTGGTAAATGACGAAGATGAACTGGTTAGGCGCGCTTATTCAATCGTCAATTCTCCGACTGACTTTGAACAAACCAAAGAGCTGGAGTTTGTCATAGTGACTGACCTTGATGGCAAACTATCGCCGCAATTGCATTTGTTAGAAGAGGGCGATGATGTTTATGTTGGGCTCGAGGGGGCCGGTTTTATGGTGCCAGATGAGATTCCAGAGACAGCATCTGAACTGTGGCTCCTCTCAACCGGTACTGGTTTAGGTCCCTTTATCTCTATGATTACAGAGCCTGGCTTTGTTGAACAATATCAAAAGATAGTCTTAGTACATGCTGCTCGTCTTGGTGCGGATCTTACTTATAAAACCTTGATAGAAGAGTTGGCTCAACAGTATCCACAAATAAGCTATGTACCTGTTGTTTCAAGAGAGGATGTAGACGGAGCCATGAGTGGCCGCATCCCGGAGCTTTTAGCAAACAGGCAATTAGAGTCTGAATTGGACCTAAACCTAGATTTTGAGAAGAGCTTTATCTATCTGTGCGGAAATCCAGGTATGGTCCGAGAGGGCATCAAGGTGCTTCAAGAGCGGGGTTATCATAAGCACCTAAGGCGAAAAAGCGGGGCACTTTGCCTGCGAAAATTACTGGTAACTATCTAGCCTCACATATGTGGGGCTTTTTATTGTCTTAAAGATAAATGTTGTGAATATGACAAGATATAAATGTTGTCAATAATACAAGCTTGGTTCGATTGAAAAGTAACAAACTCAATAAAAACAATACCTTAAAAAGTTGGCACGCCTAATGCAGTAGGTGAGCTTAGTTAATTTGAGCAAAACCGAATAAAGGCAACACTATGACCATTCATGTAAAAAATAACATTCACTGGGTAGGACAACGCGATTGGGAAGTACAAGACTTCCATGGTACAGAATACAAAATGACTAAAGGCACCAGCTACAACAGCTACCTTATCCGCGAAGAAAAAACCGTCCTAATTGATACCGTTGACCACAGATTCAGCCAACAGTTTCTGCAAAACCTAGAGATGGAGATCGACCTAAACAGCATCGATTACATCATCATCAACCACGCCGAGGAAGACCACTCTGGCGCGCTGTCTGCGCTGATGCAACGCATTCCAAATACGCCAATCTACTGTACTGAGGCGGCAATCGATTCTATCGTGGGTCACCATCACCACCCAGAATGGAACTTCAATGTAGTAAAAACCGGCGATACTTTGGATATAGGTAATGGAAAATCCTTGGTATTCGTCGAAGCACCAAGCTGCACTGGCCAGATAGCATGATGACCTATATGACTGAGGATGCGGTGTTATTTAGTAATGATGCCTTTGGCCAGCACTACTGCGATGAGCGTCTATTTAACGATGAGGTAGACCAAGCTGAATTATTCGAGCAGTGCTTGCGTTACTACTCAAACATCCTAACTCCATTCAGCCCATTGGTGACGGCGAAGATCAAAGAGGTGCTGAGCTTTAATCTGCCAGTGGATATGATTGCTACTTCACACGGCATCGTATGGCGTGAAAACCCAGTACAGATCATCGAAAAATACCTAGAGTGGGCAGGGGATTACCAGGAAGATCGTATTACCATCTTCTACGATACCATGTCTAACAACACCCGTATGATGGCCGATGCCATTGCCCAAGGCATTCATGAAGTGGATCCAGGGGTCGCGGTGAAGGTGTTCAACGTTTCTCGCCAAGATAAGAACGAGATCCTAGCCAATGTGTTCCGCTCAAAAGCGGTGTTAGTGGGTTCATCAACCATGAACAACGTTATGATGCCAAAGATTGCGGGCATGCTAGAAGAGATCACGGGTCTTCGCTTTAAGCAGAAAAAAGCCGCAGCTTTTGGTAGTTACGGTTGGAATGGCGGTGCGGTGGACCGTATCCATTCTCGCCTTGTGGATGCAGGCTTTGAAACCACAGAGAGTCAGAAAACTAAATGGCGTCCGGACGGTAAGGCACTTCGTGAATGTCGCGCTTATGGTCAAATGCTGGCTAAGAAGTGGGCGCTGCATGAACTTAATGTAACGCCTATGAGTGTTGAGTCTGCGCCTGCTGAGCCTTTATCAGCACAAGTGCCGGAACCTGCAAAAACTGAAGCACACGGTGATGATTGCCAATGCATGATCTGCACTGTGTGTAACTGGGTGTATGACCCGGCTATAGGTGAGCCGAACCAAGGCGTTGAGCCAGGTACACCATGGGAGCAAGTACCGGATCACTTCCTATGCCTGAATGCAATCTAGGTAAGGATGTGTTTGCCCCGCACGCGAAGTCAGAGGTGGCGTAATGAGCGAGCCAATTGTCATCATTGGTAGCGGCTTTGCCGCCTACCAATTGATCAAAACTATACGTCGTAGTGACGTTGATACCGCCATCACCGTAATCACAGCCGATGATGGACATGATTATAACAAGCCTGACCTCAGCCATGTGTTCTCTAAGAACCAATCAGTGGAAGACGTCATCACAGCAAAAGCTGAAGAGTTCGCCCAAAGCCAAAACCTGACCTTACTTGCCAATCATGTTGTTAGCAAAGTAGATACAAGCGCCAAGCAGCTGGTGGCAAATGACAAGGCAATTGCTTATTCCAAGCTTGTACTTGCAACCGGTGCCAGTGCATTCGTTCCACCAATAGAGGGTGCGAACAAGCAAGAACTACTAACGCTAAATAGCTTGAAAGAGTTTGAACAAAACCGCACTAAGCTCGCTGATGCCAATCGAGTAATGGTTATCGGTGGCGGCGTGATAGGAGTCGAGGTGGCGTTAGATTTGGCTACCGCGGGCAAGAAGGTAACTTTAGTTGAGCCTAATACCCAGCTTATGCGAGCCCAACTGCCTGAGTATGTTGCGTTTAAGCTGGTTCAATCACTGCAGGATAGATCTGTGCGCGTGATTACAGGCAAGGGTGTGGCTTCTGTTTCTCACCAAGGAGCGGCCACTAGCGTCGGTCTTAGTGATGGCAGTTGGATTGAAGTGGATCAGATACTGGTATCTGCTGGACTTCGCCCTAATGTCCAACTGGCTATCGATGCGGGTATTGAGGTTAATCGTGGTATCTGCGTAGATTCCACCATGCAAACCTCCGCCTCTGATGTCTACGCGCTGGGCGATTGCGCAGAGTTTGAGGGTATGGTGCGAGCCTACTTGCAACCAACGGTCATCAGCGCTGTTTCTCTAGCTAAGACTCTGACCGGTACGCCAACACAAGTAAAATTGCCCCACGCCATGGTCAAGGTGAAAACACCGAGCTATCCAATCCAGATTGGTGGGCGTACCGATGCTGATTCAGTGTCTCGCTGGAATTTCGATATCTTACCTGAGGGTATTATTGCTAAGGGCTTTGATGAGCAAGACAAGATGGTGGGGTTTGTGGCGACGCAGGATTTGACCACTAAGGCATTCGCTATGCTGCGGGAGCTTTGATTCTCGTCGTTTCTGATGTTTATTTTGCCCGCTGATGCGGGCATTTTTGTATGAGGGCGGGGAGATACCGGCCTTCGTCGGTATGACGGAAGTTTTTAGAGTTCTGATATAATCGCATTAGCTCACTGCCGTCATCCCCGAGCGCTCCTATCGGGGATCTTCCACCCACCAAACCTCAAAAACACCCACCCAACTTCCGTTTCCCAAACGAACCTGATACCGTTACCTGTATAGTTTCCTTGACAGTTAACCCATGAATCCCATCTCAGTTCCTCTACCATCTCTTATCCATCGTCTCGGTGGCAGTGACGTTGCAAAATTAAAGACACTGGCGAGTCAGCATAAGTGCGAATTAAAGCGTGTCAGGCGTTCTCGAAATTGGGTACTGCAAGGGATGTGGCAGGATGTGAATGCGTTTACACAGGCGGTGCCAGGCTAAGATTAGTTAAAGAAACCTACTTCCTATCTAAGGTAACGCCAGTTCTTAGAGCCACTAAAACCGAAACCCCTCAAGAGATGCTAATGCGCCTTCTCAAAGACCAACCAGACCTGACGGTTGCAGAGCTGGTGGATGCGACGGGGTGCGAACTAACCGAGGTCCGCCGAGCTCGTATCGAATCTGAATTCTGATAAATTTCGATTTGTAAATAAAATAGCTTTAATTAATTTTTTGTTTTGATGTATAGTCTGCTTTACAGAAGTTAAGAAGGACTAATTCATGAAAAAGCTAATCTTAGGTCTCTCTCTGGGCCTGATGACTGTTGGCGTTGCACACGCTGACCGTCTAGACGATATCCAGAAAGAGGGTGTACTAAGAGTAGGTACCACAGGTGACTATCGACCATTCTCATACCATGATGGTGAAGCACTGAGTGGATACGATATCGACGTAGCGAAATATATGGCTGATCAGCTTGGCGTTAAGGTTGAGTTTGTTGAGACCACATGGAAGGGTCTACTTGATGGTCTTGCAGAAGATAAATATGACATCGCTATGGGCGGTATCACGCGTAAGATGCAACGTCAGCTAAACGCTGAGCAGACTCAAGGCTACATGACTTTTGGTAAGTGCTTTTTGGTAGCTAAAGGTAATGCAGACAAATTCGATACAATTGAGGAAGCGAACCAAGCGAGCACTAAAGTGGGCTACAACATTGGTGGCACCAACGAGTTGTTCGCAAAAGAGCACCTCACAAGCGCTAAATTCACCACCTTTGAAAACAACCTAGACGTGCCAGAGGCGGTTGCTGAGGGTAAAGTAGATGTGATGGTTACTGAAACGCCAGAAGCGCTTTACTACCAAAGCATCGATAAGCGCCTTGAGGCTTCAGGCTGTGCTGACCCATTCACTAAGAGTCAGTTTGGCTATTTGATCCCGAAAGGGAGCAGCGCCTGCTTAACACAGTAAACTTCATGATGGATGAGATGAAGCTAAAAGGTGTTGAAGAAGATCTGATGGAAAAGAATGCTCTGAAATAATCGAGCGTTTAAAGTAAGAAAAGGGTCAGCATTTGCTGACCCTTTGTCGTTTAAGCCTCTACAGACTCGGTCTCAAGCACAGCGTTATAGCGTGCAAAGCCAGCCTCAAGGTCTTTAATAAGGTCATCGACACTTTCTAGGCCGATATGCAGACGGAATAGGGTACCAGTGAAGTTTGGATTCGCTACAGTGCGCAGGCTGTTGAATGAGCGTGGCTCGTTTGCCAAGATCAAGCTCTCAAATCCGCCCCACGAGTAACCCATACCAAATAGGTTCATGCCATCTAGAAGTGCAGTGGTCGCCTTGGTGTTCTGCGATTTCATCACGAATGAGAATAGGCCATTGCCGCCAGTGAAATCACGTTTGAAAAATTCGTGACCCGGGCAGGTTTCTAGACCCGGATGGCGCACATGATCTACCTCTGGGCGAGACGCTAGCCATTTAGCTACCTTCAAGCTACTTTCTTGATGCTGCTTAAGGCGCACATCTAGAGTGCGGATACCACGAAGACCCAGATAAACGTCATCTGGCGATACACACTGACCCATCAAATAGCTGTGCTCGCGAAGCTGTGGCCAATACTCCTCAGTAGAAATAGCCGTACCTAGCATCACATCTGAGTGACCCACTATGTATTTGGTTGCCGCTTGGATAGAGATATCAACGCCGTATTCAAATGGTGAGAAGTGCAGCCCTGCAGCCAAGTGTTATCCAGCATAACAATGATGCCGTGCTTATGCGCAATCTCAGCCAGCAGCGGGACGTCCATCACTTCCATAGTGATAGAGCCCGGAGATTCTAGGAACAGTACCTTAGTATTTGGCTGAATAAGCTCTTCAATGTCTTTGCCAATAGTAGGTCCGTAGTAGGTGGTCTCAACGCCAAGACGCTTTAGCATGGTATCGCAGTAGTCGCGGGTGGGTTCGTAGCAGGTGTCGACCATGAGCACATGATCGCCAGTCTCAACAAAAGAAAGGATGGCATTAGAGATAGCCGCAGTACCACAAGGGTAAAGGGCACAGCCGTAACCGCCTTCAAGCTCAACCATGGCATCTTGAAAGGCAAAGTGGGTTTGCGTACCGCGGCGACCATAAAAGAGCTCCTTGTTCATGCGATTTACCGCAGCCTCATTTTTTTCAGCTACGGTATCGAACAAGATGGTGGAAGCACGCTGTACCGGCGGGTTTACTACGCCATGGGTCCATTTTTTATCACGACCTGCACCGATAAGTTGGGTGGTTTTAGCGACTGGGGTATTGCTTTTCGACATCTGCCTTCCTTGAATTTCATGAATTATTTCCATGAAACCAGAGCCCCAACATCAGTGCAAGAAAAAAGTTATAACACTGGACTAAACAGGTAGAAACTGCGCTCTAAGAAGCGATGGACCATGCCTCGCTCGCGCCACTTATGCTTATCAACTTGGGTCGATTGCTTGATGTACTCTTCTTGAAGCCAATACAACTGTTGGGTAAATTCAGCGTCATCGACCACCAGCGTAACCTCAAAGTTGAGCCATAGACTGCGAACGTCTAAGTTAACCGTACCTATCAAGCAATACTGCTTATCGATAACCACGGATTTGGTGTGAAGTAGCCCGCCTTCAAACTCGTGGATAATAACTCCTGCGGCAAGAAGCTCAGAATAGTAGGACTTGGATGCCCAGCCTACCATGATGGAGTCGTTCTTTTTCGGGATGATCAGCTCCACTTTTACCCCACGTTGCGCCGTGGTGCGAATGGTTTCAAGAAGCTCGGCACTTGGCACAAAATATGGGGTAGTAAAGGTTACTGACTCGCTCGCGCGGCTGATAGCAATATTCAGCACCTGCTGGATCAGGTTGTCAGGCATACCGGGGCCCGATGGCACTACCTGTATAGGATGAAGTAGGTTATCTGGCTCAACATCGCATTCAGGTTGCGCAGGGAAGTCACGCTGACCGGTTTCTACCTCCCAATCCCAGCAGTGTATGGCAGAGAGAACATTTACCGTAGGGCCTGTCACTCTTACCATCACATCGACCCATTGACCTACACCGGAATCTTGTTTGAAAAACTCAGGGTCGACTAGGTTCATGGAGCCGGTATAGGCAATCTCGTCATCGATAACGATGATTTTACGGTGTTGTCTAAGATCAAGGCGGCGCAGGAACATACGCCACGGATTTACTTGAAGAGCGGCTATCACGTCTACGCCAGCGGCGCGCATCATCTTATACCAAGAGCTTTTGAAGAATTTACGGCTACCAGCGGCATCGAGCAGTACCTGACATTTCACTCCGCGACCTGCAGCTTGAATCAAGGCTGAGGCGACGGCATTAGCAAGGCCACCTTCGTTCCAGATGTAGAACTCCATGCGGATTTCGCGTTTAGCTTGTTCTATATCCTGGACAATAGATTTAAGGATCTTCTCTGGGGTGTCTTGCAAAGAAAGAGTGTTACCGCAAAGAGCAGGGATTCCCATACGATTGGTACAGAGATCATCTATATGGGTAATGTGCGTCGGCGTTTTCTCTGGAAGGTGGGCATTACAGTCAAGGAGTTTCAGAAACCATGATTTATAGGGTTCAAACATGGTACGCGCGCGTTCAGCACGTTTGCGTCCAAGATTTAATTCACCAAACAGGAAATAACAGAATACACCCACAAACGGCAGGATATAGATGATCATCAACCAAGCGAGAGAGACGCTGACTGAGCGACGCTTGATCACCACACGAATCGTGACACCCGCAACTAAGATCCAGTAGAGGGCGACCCCAACTAGGGTCAACACGTGATATACGCCTTCCATTTCACTCTTTTTATTTTTCAAATACTTATTAAGATCATTGTATACGCAATTTGTATCTCTGTATCGAAATAAGTGTTTCGTGTTATGCCTGTCAGGTTTTGCTGTAGTGCTTGTAATCAGGATGTAGAAAAAGGGTAGAGTTTTGCTATTCCTTCGCCGTTTCTATCTCAATTTTTAGAGTCAGCGTATATAATCCCGCGATATTTGATTTTTAAGTGAGTCCACATGTTTGACATCCTCGACCAGCAACCCGATTTTATTGTGATCAATAAGCATCCACAGGTTAGCGTGCATAAGGATGAGCAAGAGAGCTCACTGCTGATGGAAATCCAAAAGCTGCTCGGTTGTGGTCAGCTCTACCTAGTACATCGCCTCGATAAGATGACTTCGGGTATCTTGCTTCTGGCTACTTCTCAATCTGCAGCATCCGAGCTTTCACAAGCCTTTGCCGACAGAAACGTCGAGAAGTTTTATCTAGCGCTGTCTGACAAAAAGCCAAAGAAGAAGCAGGGACTTATCAAGGGTGATATGACAAAGAGTCGTCGCTCTGCTTGGAAACTGCTTCCGACGAATGAAAACCCAGCCATGACCCAGTTTTTCTCTCAAGCTTGTGAGGGTAAGCGCGTCTTTTTGTGTAAGCCTAAAACCGGTAAGACCCATCAGATCCGCGTGGCGCTTAAATCTATCGGCAGTCCTATCTTGGGTGACCCTATCTATAACCCGACTAGTAATGCCGATCGAGGTTATCTGCATGCCTATGGCTTGGCCTTTGAATATCAAGGTGAAAAGTATCAATACCGCTGTTCTCCTGTGGGTATGGGTGAGCATTGGAATGAAGAACAATTGACTGTGTGGAAACAGCCAGAAGCGCTGAACTGGCCACGAGTATAGGAACAAGAATGAATCTAACAATGGACCAAAATGCACTGCCACTTTTCTTTGAGAAGGTACGTGAGGGCTTAACCACTAATCCCAATGAAGTAAGACGCCTGTTTCATGGTCGTGGCCGAGTGTACGAAGGCCTTGAGCAACTCACCTGTGACTGGCTTGCTGGCAACCTTATGGTACAGATATTTAAGCCGGTTTCAGAGGAGTTTGAAGCCAATCTAAAACAGGGCTTATTAGCGCTGATTGATGCAGAAGGCCTGCCACAAGTCCTTTCTACCTCGGTTCAGCATCGTCACCAAGAGGGTGCACCAACCGAAGTTTTATTCGGTGAGGTTCCTGAAAAGGTTGAAGTGGTCGAGTCAGGCCTTAAATATTGGATGAACCTGAAGTCCAACCAAAACTCAGGCCTTTTTTTAGATATGCGTTTTGGCCGAGATTGGGTGAGAGATAACGCGGAAGGTAAGTCGGTATTGAACCTGTTTGCTTATACCTGCGGTTTCTCTGTGGCGGCTATCGCTGGCGGCGCGACTCAGGTGGTGAACGTGGATATGGCGCGCTCGTCTTTAAACCGTGGTCGCGATAATCATCATCTTAACAACCTTGATGTGAGCAAAGCGAAATTCCTAGCTCACGATATTTTCAAGTCTTGGGGCAAGATCAAGCGTATGGGACCTTACGATATCGTTATCTCGGATCCACCATCATTCCAAAAAGGCAGCTTTGCCCTAACCAAGGACTATCAGAAAATCTTGCGTCGCCTGCCAGAATTGTTGACCGAGGATGGGCTAGTTTTAGCCTGTGCAAACTCGCCAGCAGTAACTTCAGAGTTTGTTATCGATGCGATGAAAGAGAATGCGCCGGATCTCAAATATGTTCGTAGATTGAACAACCCAGAAGAGTTTGCGGATGTCGATCCAGAGGCGAGTCTGAAGGTTCAGCTGTTCAAGCAATAAGCTAGTTGCCCAGTTGTTAAACCAGACTATTTCAAGGCTTGCATATTGCAACGTTAGTTTTATTAATTTTCTTGAATTCAGTGAGTGCAGGGCTTAATTTACCCGCATTCACTGCATGGAGAAATGAAACTAATGAGTGTAGAAAACAACAACCAGCCTTGGGCTGAGCCGATGTCTCAAGAGACCTTTGAATTCATGTCAAAGGTGCTGGCATCACCATCACCAATCGGTTTTGAAGCAGCTATGAGCTATGGCGTAATCAAGCCTGAGTTCGAATCTTTTATGCCACAAGGTTGGGGCATTCATCAGTTTAAAGGCAACGCGAGCCTAGTGTTCGATAGCATCTAGGTCGCGACGACCTAACCAGCGTTATGATTGTGGGTCATGCGGATAAGATTCGTATGCAGGTTCGTAAGATTGATAACGATGGTAAGGTGTGGATCAACACCGACTCTTTCCTGCCTACCACACTTATTGGCCATGAGGTTAAGGTATTCTGTCAAAACCCTGAACAACCGGGCTCTTACAAGTCTATCTCTGGTTGCACAGTGGAAGCGCTAGGTGCGATTCACTTCTCAACGCCGGCTCAGCGCACTGGTGAGCAAGGTATTAAGCCAGAGACCATCTATCTTGAGATGCATATGCATGGCGACGATCGTAAAGCTCAGGTTGAAGCTCTGGGTCTACGCCCAGGTGACCCAATCCTTCTTGACCGACCAATTAAGCGTGGTGTGGGTAAAGATACCTTCTATGGTGCTTACTTAGATAACGGCCTTGGTTGTTTCTCCGTCACAGAGATTGCTCGTAAGCTTGCAAGCGAGAACCTAGAGAATGTGCGCGTGATGTACACCATTGCTACTCATGAAGAGATTGGCCGTTTTGGTTCTACGCAAGTAGTGGGTGAGCTTAAGCCAGATATCCTTATTGCAACGGACGTAAACCATGACTACGAAGCAGCTCCAGGTATCGGCGCTCGTAACATGAACCCGCTTAAGATGGGCGAAGGCTTCACTATCGGTCGCGGTGCGGTTGCATCTGAACCACTAGTGCAAATGCTTGTAAATGTGTGTCGTGAGAAAGGCATTCCACATCAGTTAGACTTCTCTGGCCGTGACATGGGTACAGATGGTATGGCAGCAGCACTTGCAGGCGTAGATAGCGCAGCAATGACAGTAGGCTATCCAATCCGTAACATGCATACCTCATCAGAGTCAGCGCATACCGGCGACCTGCAAGCCTCTATCCACGCGATTACTGAACTGCTTCGCCACTTCAATGGCATGAACGAAGGCAAAGGCATCACTCGTGATGACCTTAAAAACAGCCACATTCGCCTAGATAACCTGTAACAGGCTAGACAAACGAAAAAGAGCGCTCAAATCGAGCGCTCTTTCTTTATGTATTCAATATCGTCATCGGCGACAACAACTTCTGTCATCCCCGACTCGATCGGGGACCTTCATACCCACAGAGGCTAAACTGTATTTACCCGCACCAACTCCATAGAAACCGCCCCAATATAACAAGCACCGCGACACTCACCGCAACCATTACACTTATTCGCGCTAAGCTCTGGCAACTCCCCATCTTCAATAGAGATCGCACCCTTACCACAGGCACTCTGGCACTCAACGCAATCCAACCCAAGATGGTTATTACACGCCTCACCAAATCTAGGGACTAGGTCTATCTGCTGCTCAGTGGTCATATGCAAAGCGCCAGTAGGGCAAACCTGAGCGCAGGCATCACAAAAAGAACAGGCGTTGTAATCAAGGTTGACCTTAACGTTGGCTTCTTGCTTTTCTATAACGCTATTTGGGCAAGCAAATACGCACTCGCTACAGTTGTTACACAGGTGATCGAATAGAGGTTCTGCCACCGCACGAGGAGGGCGGGGCATAGTTCTTTGGTGCACCTCAGACTCAGCTTTTAATTGCTGGACCGGCTTGGCGACTCTACTTAGAAAGCCGCGGCGTTGGTTATCAATGGACTCTGGCATCTAAATAGAGTTTCTTCTGTTCAACCTTTAGTTGGTTTTCTTCGATTAGTGCTTTTAGCCAATTGTTGGTTTCAAGCGCAAGGAGCTTAAAATATTCAATTTCAGTGGAGTTAGACAGCAGATCTAAATAATCAATAGCCCAAGGAAGCAGGTGTTTTTCTAATAACTCGATGGCTGCTTTAACTTTATTCATTTCCAATAAATAAGAGTACGCCATAAGCATTAACCCAAACTGATCTTCAGGTTCACGAGTACCTGTGTCCATATCCACGTCATGGCTATGAAGGAACTGGCGATAATCTACCGTTGAGTGACCAAAGATGACTCTGTCTTTATCCAGATACACTGAACCCCAAGGTGGAGCAGGCATAGTGCCAATACCACTAAAAAGTGTTTGGAACTCGTGGTTTAGGGTTTCTTCGGAATCGGAGATGAGAGCAGATTCGCACTCATATGAGAGTACATGCTCTAGAGCCAGTGCAGAGACGAGGGATTTAGTTTCTGCCTTGGATTGCCACTGATAAAAGAGCACCCCTAATATTTTAGCGGAATCTTTGGAATTGATAATCATTATTATTTACTGCAAGACTACTTTGATGAAATATATCCCTGTTGGTACGGCGTTTCTTTGACTTAAACCCCATAATCTCAAACTTAGATTTATATTTCATATTCAATTGATACCAATCAAGATAGGCCTGATAAATAGGTGCACTTGCCATTTCTACCTCTAAAGTAGGAGGCTGAAATAATCGAAGGCACCTTTATATGAAAAACAATGATAAAGATTCTGCTCTGAATATGACCCGACGTGGGTTTATCAAGGCTTCGTCCGCCCTAGGTGGTGTGGCGGCTGTCGCTAGCGGGATCACCTTACCATTCAAATCTAAGCCAGCCGCTGCAGCTGTAACTGAGGCGGTAGATGAAAAAGTGGTTTGGAGTGCGTGTACCGTTAACTGCGGTTCACGTTGCCCTCTTCGTATGCACGTTCAAAATGGCGAAATCAAATACGTTGAAACCGATAACACCGGTGATGACGTTTACGGTAAAGAGCATCAGGTACGCGCGTGCCTGCGTGGCCGCTCTATGCGCCGCCGTGTTTACAATCCAGACCGCTTAAAATATCCGATGAAGCGCATCGGTAAACGTGGTGAAGGTAAGTTCAAGCGTATCACTTGGGAAGAGGCGTACGACGAAGTTGCAGGTACCATGCAGCGTCTTATTAAGGACTACGGTAACGACTCTATCTATCTTAACTATGGCACTGGCACCCTAGGCGGCACAGTAACTAAGTCTTGGCCGCCGGCGCAAACCCTGATTGCGCGTCTTATGAATCTATGTGGTGGTTACCTAAATCACTATGGCGACTATTCAACGGCGCAGATTGCCAAGGGCCTCAGCTATACCTATGGCGGCTGGGCGAACAACAACTCATTCTCTGATCTACAAAACGCTAAGCTTAACGTTCAGTTCGGTAACAACCCAGCTGAAACCCGCATGTCTGGCGGTGGTCTGATCCATCACTATGTAGAAAGTAAGAACATCTCTAACGTTCGCACCATCATCATCGACCCGCGTTATACCGATACCGCTGGTGGACGTGAAGATCAGTGGATCCCAATTCGTCCTTCGACCGATGCGGCACTAGTTGCAGGTCTTGCGCACGTGATGATCACTGAAGACTTGGTTGACCAAGCTTTCCTAGATAGATACTGCGTGGGTTATGACGAGAAAACACTTCCAGCATTGGCTCCAAAGAACAGCGATTATAAATCTTACATCCTAGGTAAAGGTGAAGATGGCGTTGTGAAAACCCCTGAATGGGCATCGAAGATCACTGGTATTCCAGTCGATACTATTGTGAAGCTTGGCCGCGAAATGGGTAACAACAAGCCATGTGCTATCCACCAAGGTTGGGGCCTGCAGCGCACTGCCAATGGCGAGCTAGCATGTCGTGCTATCGCTATGCTGTCTCTGCTTACGGGTTCTGTAGGTGTAGCAGGCGGTTCAACCGGTGCGCGTGAAAGTGATATCAATATCCCATTTGTTCGCTTCCCAACTGTTCCAAACCCAATTCAAACCTCTATCTCTATGTTCCTGTGGACCGATGCTATCTATCGTCACAACGAGATGACTGATATTACCGATGGGGTTCGTGGTGCTGAACGTCTTGAAAACCCAATCAAGATGATCTGGAACTATGCAGGTAACTGCATTATCAACCAGCACGCAGACATCAACCGCACCCATGACATTCTTCAAGATGACAAGGCGTGTGAGATGATCGTGGTGATTGATAACCACATGACTTCTTCTGCGAAATACGCGGACATCATTCTGCCGGACTTGACTACTTCAGAGCAAGAAGACTGGGCGATGGACGGTAAAGCTGCAAACACTCCTTATTTCATCTATGCACAGAAAGCGATTGAGCCTCAGTTTGAAGCTAAGAGTATCTATGAAATGTGTAGCCAACTGGCAAAACGCATGGGCGTAGAGAAAGAGTTCACTGAAGGGCGCACACAAGAAGAGTGGGTAGAGCATCTATACGCGGAAACGCGTAAGAACGACCCTGAGCTTCCAACCTTCGAAGAGATGAAAGAGATGGGTATCTATAAGCGTAGCTTCGACCATCACTACATTGCTTACGAAGACTTCCGTAAAGACCCAGAGGCGAATCCGCTAAATACCCCAAGCGGTAAGATAGAGATCTATTCAGAAGCGCTGGCTGATATCGCAGCGACTTGGAAGCTTCCAGAAGGCGATGTTATCCATCCGCTACCGATCTATGTGGACTCGTTCGAAGGTCACAATGACCCGTTAACTGCGAAGTATCCGCTCCAGCTTACCGGCTTCCACTATAAGTCTCGCACCCACTCTACCTACGGCAACGTAGCTGAGATCAAGGCGGCTGCTCCCCAAGAGATCTGGATTAATCCAATCGATGCAAAAGAGCGCGGTATTGAGAATGGTGACATGGTGCGTATCTTCAACGACCGTGGTGAGACCCATATTCCAGCTAAGGTAACCCCACGTATTCTGCCACGTGTTGTGGCGCTAGGTGAGGGCGCTTGGTATGCCCCTGATGGTCAGAAGATTGACCGTGCAGGTTCTATCAACGTATTGACCACGCAACGTCCAAGTCCACTGGCTAAGGGTAACCCTCAGCACTCGAACTTGGTTCAAATTCAAGCGGTTAAAAAGGCATAAGGTAGACTGGAATGAAACAATACGGCTTTTACATAGATTCAAGTAAATGCACAGGTTGTAAGACTTGCCAGCTTGCTTGTAAAGATTATCGAGACCTAGACATCAAGCGTAACTACCGCCGCATCTATGAGTATGCCGGCGGTGGCTTTGTGCAAGACGGTGATACCTGGATTCAGAAGGATGTGTTCTCTTACTATCTTTCTATCGCATGCAACCACTGCTCAAATCCTGCGTGTGTGAAGGTATGCCCATCGGGCGCAATGCACAAGCGTAAGGAAGACGGCCTGGTTGCGGTAAATGAAGATATTTGCATCGGTTGTCGTCACTGTGAGAATGCATGTCCTTACGGTGCGCCTCAGTACAGCAAAGAGAAGGGCCACATGACCAAGTGCGATGGTTGCTATCAGCGCGTTGCTGAAGGCAAACAGCCAATGTGTGTGACCTCTTGCCCACTCCGTGCTCTAGAGTTTGGTGAGATCAACGAACTGCGTGCTAAATATGGCACTAACGCAGACGTTGCACCTCTTCCGCACTCGACGCAGACGCTGCCGAACATCGTTATTAAGCTGAACAAGAACTCTAAGCCAACTGGCGATACCAGTGGTTTCCTAGCTAACCCGAAGGAGGTGTAAGATGATTTCCATGAATGGTCTCTGATCTTCTTTACTGTGTTCGCACAGACAGCGGTTGGCGCGTATCTACTGGTTAGCTTCCGCGCGCTAGTGGATGGTCACGACACAGATAAGATCAACAGCTACAAGATCCCAATGTTCTTCCTTTGGGCAATCATGGGTGTTGGCTTCTTGTTCTCGACTACCCACCTTGGATCGCCACTACGTGCATTTAACGCACTAAACCAATTCGGTTCAGCTTGGCTATCCAACGAAATCTTTTTCGGCGCGGCCTTCTTCGCGGTAGGTGGTCTGCAATGGCTACTGTCTGTTCTGAATAAGGGTGGGGTTGCTCTTCAGAAGATCCTTATGTTTGCTGCTATGGCGTTAGGTGTTGTGTTCATGTATGCCATGATCAACGTGTATATGATTGATACCGTGCCTACCTGGAACAACATCTACACCCCAATGAGCTTCGTGATGACAATGGCGGTTGCCGGCCTGCTTCTATCTCATTTTGTATTTTCAATGGTGGATGACGCTGAATTCAAACTAAGCCGTAACTTCGCAATGCTAGCGGTACTTGCAGTAGCGATTAGCCTAATCGTAACTATCTCTAAAGCGAACTTCATCGGTGATGTACAAACGTCGGTAGTGAAGGCAAGTGACTTGGTTGACGGCCTAGGTATGTATCTTGGTATTCAAGTAGCACTGCTACTGGCCGGTCTTCTGATTTGGCTACTTCCACTTCTTAATAAGAAGGCGGTAAACCCAGTAAACCTAGGTTTGGCGCTGGCGCTGATTATTGGTTCAGAGCTGATTGGTCGTGGATTGTTTTATAGTCTGCATATGACAACAGGTTTCTAAGCTCAGTTTTAGTACTTCGTTTAATTTAGAGCACACCCTAGGGTGTGCTTTTTTCGATCCTATACCAGAGCTCTAGCCCTTTAATTAGGCGAACGAGTGCACTTAAAATATATTGGCTATTATTTGTTGGTAGACGAAAACAGCAGTTTACGGTTGTTAATAATTCGCTTTGCACGTGTGATAGTTCAGATGATTTAAGGGGAATTATGCTGGAAATTACTAGGATAAATCATGTTGGTATACGGGTCTCAAACCTGCAAGTGACCCGTGATTTTTATGAAAAGCTTGGCTTTGAATTTATTATGGGTCCGGTTGGACCTGAACCTGTGGCGATAATGGAGCATCCATCGGGCGTGAATATTAACTTCATACTCAATGCCAATAGCTCTAGTTCTGTAAATCAGTTAATGGATATCTCAGAGAAGCATGCGGGCTATACACACATTGCCCTTGAAGTTGATGACTTAGCTAAGGCTAAGGGTCAAATTGAGGCTCTCGGTTGTACTATTACAGAGGGCCCAGTCGAGACGCCAGATGGCGCTATTTTCCTGTTTATTCGTGATCCCGATAGGAACGTTATCGAATTCCACCAACCGCCCTCTAAGTAAGCCAAATTAGATAGGTTTATACCGGTTGTCTAGTTTGGAGCAGTATGGTTCGTTGTCTGTTTAATCGAGGGAATTTTATCCAAACGAAATAACAGCGTTAGAATTAAACCAATATCTGACTTGGTATTGATAAGCGAAAGGGTTGGATGCGTGATACTGGTTTCTTATCTTTAGTTCCAATTCGAGTTTTAAAAATATAATGAAAAGATTGTCGGTTATCTTCACTACTATGGCGCTAGGTTTGCTTGTGGGTTGCTCTTCTGTTTCGAGCAGTGCATCGGCGAAAACCCGAGAATATGCGCGCAATCATGAGCTTGTTGGTCAGGCTTCTTGGTATGGTAGTAAGTTTCACGGAAAGCTGACCGCAAGTGGTGAGAAGTACAATATGCGTGCGTTGACCGCAGCACATAAGACCTTACCGTTTGGCACCATAGTTAAGGTGACAAACACCGAAACCAACAAGAGCATACAGGTTAAGATCAACGACCGTGGGCCTTATGCGAAAAATCGAGTGATCGACCTCTCTCAAAGAGCTTTTGAGCAGTTAGGGGATACCAGCAAAGGACTCATCTCTGTCAGGATTGATATTATCGACGATAGTAATACCTTCAGATATAAACACTGATAAAACAGCCCTCTCTTAAAGAGGGCTTTTTTGTGCTCGGTAGAAGGAACGCTACTAATAGTTACCACTAGTGGTAGCCTCTAAAATGGCGTTCTTTCTATGGCAAAGATCGGGATGGAACTGCTTTATATAGACTTGCTTGGGCATATTCTCGGTTCATGACTTATCCTCAATTCTAACTAATTGAATAAGTGAGGCGTGACAGATTATAGAACCTATAAGCTCGTTCCCTGTATTCACCGTCAAGGATCTCGAAGCCGCCAATAAATTTTATACCGATGAGCTGGAGTTTAACGCTGTTTTTTCTGGAGATTGGTATCTTCATATGGTTTCAGCATCAGGTATTCAGGTTGGTTTTTTATTGCCGAACCAACCAACTCAGCCTGAGATCTTTCAAAAAGCCTATAGTGGGGATGGTGTCATATTCAGCTTGGAAGTGAGCGATGCGGATAAGGCTTATGGCGCAGCGCAAGGTCGGGGGCTCAATATTGTATTTGAGCTGAAATCGGAAGAGTGGGGGCAGCACCATTTTTGTATTGAAGACCCAAACGGCATCCATATAGATATAGTTCAGTCTTTTGAGCCGAGTGAGGAATATCAAAGTGACTATGTTGATGACTAAAAACAAAAGCCCTCGTAATACGAGGCTGAATTTTTTTGGGGGTGTGAAATCAGAGATAATTACTCAGACTTAGCTTCTGCTTCTTTTGCAGGGTCTTCTGCTTTAGATGGCTCAGAGCAAGACTGCGCTGTGATCATATCTTCAACCACCATTTGGCCGCGGTTATTGCGTACCTTGATCTGATAGTTAATGCCTTCGTTTAGAGACGCACGAACATCATCAGAAGAGCAGTAGTAGTTCTTTGCACTCTCAACCAATTGCTGAGCTGACTTGTTGCCAGATTGGTTGTACAGCATCTCGATGATAACCGTAGTGCCTTTCGCTTGTGCTTTCGCAATAGTCAGTGGACCGTAGGTGATCGGCAAGCTAGAGGCTAGGATGCCTGCACGACGGTCAGCTTTGAGCTCAAGTTCTTTCAGTTTTTCATCTTTCGATGCACAGCCAGCTAAGACTGCGCCAGCAACTAGGGCTAGTAGAACTTTCTTAAAATTGATAACCATAGAATTAGAATACCTTTTTGAAAGGTTTGACGATAACGTTTTGATAGACGCCAGCTTCGATATATGGGTCGACATCGGCCCATGCTTTGGCATCTTCCAGTGAATCAAATTTAGCGATAACAGTAGAGCCGGTAAAGCCAGCCTCACCTGGGTTGTCGCTGTCGATAGCAGGCATAGGACCTGCGGTCAGTAGTCGGCCTTGGTCTTGAAGCTCTTGTAGACGTGCAAGATGTTTTTCACGCACAGAAAGGCGCTTTTCTAGAGAATTTTCAACGTCTTGAGAGAAGATGACATACCACATGATTAATCCTTTTTATGCTTTGGTACTGGGCGAGGGCGTCCATTTTCGTCGATAGCGACATAGTTGAATGTGGCTTCACAAACCAGCTCACGCTCACCTGTGCGGTCACCCATTACTTTCTTATTCCATACTTGAAGGTCGATTGACATAGAAGTGTTGCCAATTCGAGAACAATAACCATGACAACATACCACATCACCGACAGAAACTGGGTGTTTGAATGTGATACTTGATACAGAAACGGTAGCTATTCGACCTTCTGAGACCTCTTTGGCCAAAATACCGCCTGCAAGGTCCAGTTGAGACATCAGCCAACCACCAAAAATATCCCCGTTCGCGTTAGTGTCCGCCGGCATGGCTAGGGTGCGAAGCAGAAGTTCGCCTTTTGGTTCTTTCAATTCAGACACTATTCGCTCTCCTTTGGCATCTGCTTGTAAATATAAACGCCAGTCAGTAGCGTGAAGATTAAGGTTGCGGCGAGTAGGCCGAATACCTTGAAGTTAACCCAAAAATCTAGTGGCATATTGAATGCGATATAGACGTTCGAGATGGCGCAGGCAGAAAAGAAGCCTGTCCACGCCCAATTAATCTTATTCCATGCGCTTTCTGGCAGGGTAATTTCTTTCCCCAACATGCCTTTGATTACCGGCTTTCCCATAAACTGAGTGATGGTGAGGCCAAGGGCAAAGATCGCATAGACTATGGTTACCTTCCATTTAATAAAGTTGTCGTCGTGCAAGAAGATGGTCATGCCACCAAAAACTGCCACCAGAACAAAGGTCGCCAGTTGCATTTTTTCGACTTTTTTATAGATGAAATAGGTCACTATGATTTGAATGCCTGTTGCAACAATTAGAGCGCCTGTTGCCGCGTAGATGTCGTACATCTTGTACAACACAAAGAAGATTATCAGTGGGATGAAATCTAATAGCTGTTTCATAGTTCTATTGGGGAATAACGTTTGCGTCAGTCTACCTAATGCCAACAGCGAAATACAGTGCTGACAGGGCTTTGGGCGTATCAAAATGCTACTGCAATCTGAGTTTTCTCGCTTGTGGACTGATACCCTATCGAATAATTACGTCTTTCGACCGTGCTTAGAACAGGAGGTTCAATGAGCCAGCCAAAACTCTTTTATGTGTATGACCTATGTGTGCCTGGTGTTGGGGGTACAAACCGACCTGGGAGAAGGTGAAAGCCACCTTACCACCTGAGGTTGAAGTGCAGTGTTTACTTGGAGGCTTGCGCCAGATTCTGATGAACCTATGCCGATGGAGATGCGTGCTGCTATCGAATCTTATTGGGAGCGTATTTCTGGTTTACTAGGGACTGAATTCAACCATGACTTCTGGCGCAACAACACCCCAAGACGTTCTACCTATCCGGCTTGTCGCGCATGCTACTTGCGCGAGACGAAGGCAAAGAGCTTGAGATGATTCAAGTGATTCAGAATGCTTACTATCGTGATGCCAAGAATCCGAGCGATACTGAGGTGCTAGTAGAGGCTGCGGGCTTAATCGGTCTGGATGTGGAGGCGTTTGCAGAAAAACTGCATGCCGAGGAGACTCGTTTGAGGCTGCGTGGCGAGATAGAGATGGCACGCACTATTGGCGGAAATAGCTTCCCATCCCTGTTCTTGCAAGTAGGGACAACCATTACTGAATTGCCAATTGAATACGCAAATGCAGAAAAAACGGTCGCTCAGATCAAAGGATTACTGAACAACACAGTAATTACATAATCAAATTCAGCAAGTTGCGAAGCAGGTGCTACATTTATTGTTCACTGTTTGATCTTTTCATCACTACATTTGAGGTTACCTATGTTGGGCGAAAACCATTCTCTTGTTAATGACTTTCCTGAGTTTTCTGATGTAATTGCAAGCTTACTGGAAAGTGATCCAGACTTTGCAAAAGACAATAAAGAGTACACCGCGATGGATAAAGAAATCCGCGTACTTGAACTGAATGGTGCCCCGATCGAAGACGAGGCGATGCACAAACTAAAGCATGATAGGGCAGAGATGAAAGATTCTCTTTATAAACGCCTAGTCGCAGCCAAAGGCTAGAATATGAAGACCTTGCAATTGCGAGGTCTTTTTCTATGCATTGCCCCATACTAGTGACGCTGTCACCACTTCTCATGGCTTTAGTAATACTATTGGCAATCTTCCAATAACCTCTCTTTCTCAATGGGTGTACACTAGAAAGGATTATTTATCTTTTATTGAGAATACCCTGTGAATCTTGAGCATTTAAAACTCTTTGTTAGGTTATCTGCAACTCACAATATCAGCCAAGCAGGTAAGGAGCTTGGCATTTCACCGGCGGTTGCCAGCACCTATATCAACAAACTGGAGAGTGCCTTAGAGACGCGCTTGGTGCATAGAACCACCCGCAAGGTTTCCTTGACCGAAGAGGGCGAGGCCTTTTTTACCTCATGCAGAAGAGGTGCTTGCCAGCGTTGAAGCGGCTAGAGCTTCAGTGGGAAGTGGTGATGCGCTGCCCTCGGGGACTCTGCGGATTACGGCACCAGCTTCTTTTGGTCGAATGCACCTTATTCCAGGGCTAAAAGGTTTTATGAAAGCCTATCCTAATCTTAATTTGGATCTTCGCTTGTCGGATTCCATCATAGATATGGTAGAGGGGGGCTTTGATATTGCGATTCGAAATGCACAGCTCAGAGACTCCAGCCTTATCGCTAGAAAACTGGCGGCAGATAAACGGATTATCTGTGCATCCCCTGAATACCTTGAGATAAACGGCACCCCCCAATCACCAGAAGATTTGAAGCAGCATGCCTGCGTGCAACTCTCTGGCCTGGAATCATGGGCATTTAATACGGATGATGGCGTGGTCACGATAAAACCCATGAGTCAGCTTCGAGCGGATAATGGTGAAGCGGTGCGTGATGCCTGTGTGGATGGCCTTGGAATCGCTATGTGTTCACAGTGGTGTGTATACAAAGAAATGCAAAAAGGTGCTCTGGTGCCGATTTTGCAACAGACTCCACTGGCATCAGAGTCTGCACTGTGGGCTGTGTATCCAAGCTCAAGATTGCTTGCGCCTAAGGTGCGCGCCTTTATTGATTATTTTACCGAGTATTTTGGATCTCCGGCGTATTGGGACACGCAGTGTGAGGCTAAGTTAGGCAAATAAAATAAAACCCGAGCATAGGCTCGGGTTTGGGTTGTTACCAAGAGAAGGTCTTGATGACGTTCTCTTTCGCCACCGGGTTCTTGGCAATGTGCAGATTAATGTGCTCCAAGAAATCTGGCTGACATTGTGGCAGTTGACCCTTCATGGTAGCTATGTTGTTACCGTGATCGCCCCAGTAGTAGGTTGGGAAGTTTAAGTTCTCCAGAAGATACTTCTCTTCTTCCAATACCTGCATTGGGGTAGGCAGGATAAACTCACCACTTTGCACTTCACGCTCAAGCTCTGTACCTGGCTGGACTGCTAGCGCCATAGGTGCAATTTGCTCTGGCTGTAGGATGTTCAGCAGACTAACAGTGCCTTCGATGTGCTCTCGAGAGCGCTCTTTACCGCCTAAACCGAAGATGAAAGAGAGTAGGGTTTCGATGCCCGCTTCTTTTGCCATCGCCATACCTTCAATGGCATGTTCACGAGTCATGCGTTTTTTGATGCGCTCAAGAACAATAGGGTCGCCTGACTCTAGGCCGCAATAGGCGAGATCCAGCCCAGCGTCTTTGATTTCTTTTAACTCAGATACTGTTTTACGGCGGAAATCGTTAAGACCAGAATACATAGAGATCTTTTTGCTTTCAGGGAACACCTGTTTCACGCGGTCTAAAACCTTAAGCAGAAAGTCGGTTCGCGCAGTCATCACGTTACCATCGATCAGGAAGATGGATTCAACGTGTGGAAAGATGCGACGCAGTTCATCTATGTCCGCAAAGATATCGTCGATGTCACGGATACGAAAGCGCTTATCGTCAAACATGCTACAGAACGTACAGGTGTTGATGCTGCAACCAATTGTGGTCTGGATCAGGATGCTGTTTGCCTCAGGCCAAGGGCGATAAACTTTTCCTTCATACTGCATAATGGTTTCTCCGGCTTGGTTTCCTATTACATGGAAAGCGAGTAATAAAGAGCAAGGCTTGCTTGCCGAGGAAGAAATATACGCCTGATAGCCTTTGTTGATAATAAGTGCCATAGAAGAATCAGTTTATTCAAAAACTATATAATTGAGTTTGAGGCATAAAAAAGCCCAGCGCGATGGCTGGGCTGAGATTGGGTTATTGGTCTTACAGTGTCGCTAGCACATCCTCAATGGTTTGAACCACCTGCTGCACCTTAGCCTTGTTAGCCGCCTCTGGGTGAGGGGCTGCGAAGCGACCGGAATCGTTATCAAAATACTTACCCGATGCATCCGCGAACTCTTCAGAAAGCGCAGCACGCACTAAAATATCCGCGCCAATAGAAAGATCGCCGCCGGCGATACCATAGGCATCTTTAACCATCTTACTGCCAAGCAGGGAAGCTGGGTTTACTGCAACCACCATAGGTCCTTGCCTGCCAAGCTTTTCCGCTAGGTCCTGGGTCCAGATAGTGATAGCTAGCTTACTTTGAGCATAAGCGCTGTTATCAGAGATATCCGTCTTCTTGGCTAGGTCATTAAGGTTCACTGGAGCTTGCGCTGCCGAAGAAAGGTTAACCACGCGACCTGTCCCAAGCGCAGGAAGCAGCAGCTGAGTCAGCAGGTACGGTGCATAGGTGTTTACTGCAAAGCGAACATCTAGGCCATCAACGGAGGTAGTGTTACTGATGCCGCCAAACACACCGGCGTTGTTGATCAGTACATCTAGCTTAGGATGTTTGGCTAATACCTCAGAAGCAAGACGCTTAACATCTGCCATGCTCGATAGGTCTGCAATGAAGCTCTCCATCTGATCTGGATATTGCGGGGAAAGTGAGTCGACAACATCTTTGAGTTTATTTGGGTTTCTGCCGTGCATAAGCACGCGATGACCTTGCTCAAGAAGCATCTTAGCGGTTTCTAGACCGATACCATCTGTTGCACCAGTAAGCAGAATAGTCTTTTGCATGTGAATTAACCCTTTGTTTTATTTGACGGTGTGTCGTTTGAGCACAGAGAATAACACTAGCCTCGTATATTGATAAACGAGGCTATAGGGTAAACAGTTTCAACAAAATATTGATAATAGAGCTCTATTTACCGGTTAAACCTTGAAGCACTTCTAATGCTTCTTTAGTTTTATCTACCGGCACAAACACATGGTCATGGTAGTAAGCTGCGATAACATTTGCGCTTATCTCTTCAGCGGCCAGTGCGCTCGAGACTGCTGCGGTTAGACCCACTGATTCCAGGCTTGAGTGCACAGCTAGGGTTATTTGAGAGAACTCGCCATGAAAATCTAGGCCAGCACTGTTGGCGTATTCTCGGCGAAGCACCACGGTCAGGCCTTCTTGTTCCATAAACATGGCAACAGGAGAGAGTGAGGCGAAGGCCTCAAAAGAAGAAGGGACGGTGCAAAATACAAAACGTCCCGGTTTTAGTTCTGGAGAAAGAGAAGAAAGAATCTCATCTAAGTCCGTCATTCCACTCATAAGTCATTCATTTTTCTGGTTAGTAGTACGACTAATAGTAGTAGAGCTGAATATAAAATCATTAATGGAAGTGCAGAGTTGAGAGGCAAACTCGATGCTAGGAATGAAATCAGGGCCGTACATAGCCAGCACCCTGAGAATACGATGGCGTTGGCAATACCGGCTATATGGTGAAACGGCGCTAACGCTTTACCCAAATAAAGCGGAAACAACATACCCAAAGAGAAGATAATGGCGGCTACTGGAGCGATGAAGGCATACAGGCTTAAACCTTGGATAATCTGATAACCAATGCCTGTAGCTAGCGCTAGCAATGAGACTAGCAAACATAAAGTAGTTTTAGATTTGGCCGGTATCGAAAATGTAGCTCGGTTTGCCATATTGCCTGCAAGCCATGCCCCCCCGAGAACCAGTGCGATATGACCATAAAATACGGGGCCGTAACCTAGAGTCTCTTGGATTATGAAAGGGGAAACCGTATTAAACGCGGGAAGAATCGCGTAGAAAACGCCGCAGATTATCGCGGTGCGCTGAAATCCTCGGTTTAACACTATCTCAGAAAGGTTCCCCTTAATGGTCTCTTTGTTTAGAGGCTGATGATTGGTATGTGTTTCGGTGAAGAAAAACGCAAGCAGAACTGCGCCGAGGCTGACCCAGGCGGTTAATCCAGTAAACACCATCTGCCAGCCAAAGTTTTCTTCGATATAACCGCCAACAAAGGGAGATAGGGTAATACCTAGAGCAAACGAGATGGTTATCCAGTTGACTGCCTTTAGATATTCCTCGCCATGATACAGATCTTTAATTACCGCGCGGCCACCAACGGCAACCAGTGATACTGCTAGCCCTTGAACAAGCCTTAATGCAATCAGCGCCTCTATATCAGGTACCACGGCTGATAATAGTAGAGAGAAGCTCAGGCACAGAGCGCCCAGTAGCATAGGCAGTTTTCGCCCAAACGCATCAACTACGAACCCAGCTACTATCTGTCCAAAACCAAATCCCAACATAGCCATGGTAAATGCCCACTGGGTTGCGGTCTCGTTGGATAGAAGCGCTCTTTGAATTGAGGGAAGGGAGGGTACTATGATGTCTACCACTATCCCACCAAGGGAAATAAGCAGATACATTAAGATAGCGGTATTGCGCTGTTTAACTGGGTTCATGAATCCGTATAACTTGTGTCCGTTTGTCACACCAGAATGACAGATAAATGGGAATGGTTCGAACCCTAAACTTAAGTTTTCAATTAGTTAGGTATTTGAAAACAAAAAAGGCGAGCACTGGGCTCACCTTTTCAGAGTTGCGTTAATTCAGAATTACTTCTGAGTAGCCGCCTTCATGTTGCGAACGAATTCGCCAAGCTTTTCTAGCATAGCGCTTGAATCATCCACATTTGCTTCGATGATCTTAACTACTGCTGAGCCAGAGATAGCACCTGCAGCGCCAGCTTCGATAGCGGTTTTTACCTGCGAAGGTTCTGAGATACCAAAACCAAGCAGAGCTGGTGGAGCGTCGAACTGGTTTAGGCGATCTAGCATGTGCTGAACTGGCATGTTTGCCTTAGTTTCTGCACCCGTTACACCGGCGCGAGAAAGTAGGTAGGTGTAACCACCACCCAGAGTAGAAACCTCTTTTAGGGTTTCATCAGTTGCCGTTGGCGGCGCGATAAAGATAGCGTGCACGCCAGCTTTCTTAGCCGCTTCGTTGAATTCAGCACTCTCACCCGTCGGTACATCGGCAATCAGCACTGAATCGACGCCCGCTTCTGCACACGCTGCGTAGAAGGTGTCGATGCCGTTAGCAAATACTAGGTTTGCGTATACCAAAAGACCGATTGGCAGATCTGGGTACTCAGTGCGGATCTGCTTAATTAGGTCGAAACAGATAGTTGGCGTGGTCTTTGAGTCCAAAGCACGAATGTTAGCGCCTTGGATCGTTGGGCCATCTGCCAATGGATCAGAGAAAGGGATACCCAGCTCAAGCGCGTCGGCACCTGAGTCAGCTAGAGTCTTCATGATAGCCAGAGATTGCTCTGGATTTGGATCACCGATAGTTACGAAAGGAACGAAAGCACCTTGGTTTTTTCCATCTAGACGCTCAAACAGCGTAGCGTAACGGTCCATTACAGTTCTCCTTTCTCTTTTAGAATGTCGTGTACGGTGAAGATATCTTTGTCACCACGGCCTGATAGGTTCACTACCAATAGCTGTTCTTTTTCTGGGTTTTCGTGTGCCATCTTAAGGGCATAGGCCACAGCGTGAGAAGACTCTAGTGCTGCGATAATGCCTTCGTTGCGAGCGATAGACTGGAAAGTCTCTAGCGCTTCGTCATCGCTGATTGACTCATATTGAGCACGGCCGGTTGCGTTTAGGTGCGCGTGTTGTGGACCTACAGATGGGAAGTCTAGACCTGCGGATACTGAGTAAGACTCTTCAATCTGACCGTGAGTATCTTGCATCAGCGGTGCTTTCATACCAAAGAAGATACCTAGCTTACCGTGCTTAAGCGGTGCGCCGTGCATGTCGGTATCGATACCTTTACCTGCTGGCTCAACACCGATGAGCTTCACGCTCTCTTCTTCGATGAAGTCCGAGAACATACCGATAGCGTTTGAACCGCCACCCACACATGCAATTACTGCATCTGGTAGGCGACCTTCACGTGCCAAAATCTGGTTCTTGGTCTCTTCACCAATCATGTGTTGGAATTCACGCACGATAGTTGGGAATGGGTGAGGACCTGCCGCAGTACCTAGTAGGTAGTGAGAGTCTTCATAGCTTGCAGACCAGTCACGAAGCGCTTCGTTACACGCATCTTTTAGTGTTGCAGAGCCAGAGTGAACTGGGATTACCTCAGCGCCCATCAGACGCATACGGAATACGTTCGGGCTTTGACGCTCAACGTCTTTCGCACCCATGTAAACGCGGCACTTAAGGCCAAGTAGGGCACAAGCAAGTGCAGATGCTACGCCGTGCTGACCTGCGCCAGTCTCAGCGATGATTTCTGTCTTACCCATACGCTTGGCAAGAAGAGCTTGGCCTAGAACTTGGTTGGTTTTGTGCGCGCCACCGTGAAGTAGGTCTTCTCGCTTTAGGTAAAGTTTGGTTTTAGTGCCCTTGGTTAGGTTGCGAGCTAGGGTAAGTGCGGTTGGGCGACCTGCGTACTCTTGAAGCAGACCCATAAACTCACTGCGAAACTCTGGGTCTTGCTGAGCATCGATAAAGGCTTGTTCTAGTTGATCAAGCGCTGGCACTAGAATTTGTGGTACGTATTGACCACCAAATTCGCCAAAGTAGGCATCTAATTTCGCCATGATGTGTTTCCTTAAAATTGTGCGTCTTTACGCTTAAATCAGTAGTTTCGAATCGCTTTGAAAGCTTGGTCTAGCTTCTGTTTGCTCTTCTTGCCCGGCTCAGATTCAACGCCAGAGTTAAGGTCTAGGCCTTTCACTCCAAGCTCTGCTGCCTCGGCTACGTTGTCAGGGTTGAGACCGCCTGCCAACATTACATTCTTGTCGTTGATTTTAGTCCAATCGAAGGCAACGCCGGTACCGCCACTTTGATTGCCTACTTTGGAATCCAGTAGGTGACGGTCAACGTTGTTGATGAAAGATGGCATATCATTCATCACACCGTATGCCTTCCACACCTCTACGTCGTCATCTAGGTTTTGCTTAAGGTCATCAACGAAGGCTTGGTCTTCATCGCCGTGAAGCTGAACTGCGCTAAGCTCTAGTGCGTTGGCTAGGTTTGCTACTTCCTCAACACTATGGTTTTGGAATACCCCTACGTATTTCAAAGGTGCGCCTGCCATGGTTAGACGAGCCGCTTCTTCATCTACTTTACGTTTGGATTTTTCAGCAAAGATAAGACCACCGAAAACCGCACCGGCTTGATACGCTTTAGCTGCATCATCAGCGTGGGTAAGACCGCATACCTTATTTTCACCAATCAGTACCTTACGTACGGCAAGCTCAAGATTTTGCTCGGCCATCAGCGAGCTACCAATCAAGAACCGTTGGCAAACTTGGATAGGTCACGTACTTGCTGGTGGTTATAGATACCCGATTCTGAGATAACCGTTGTACCTTCCGGAAGTTTAGGCGCTAGCTCTTTAGTACGGTTCAGGTCGATGGTTAGGTCGCGAAGATTACGGTTGTTAATGCCCACAACCTTAGCCTTAAGCTCGATAGCGCGCTCAAGCTCTTCATCGTTGCTCACCTCAGTAAGTACTCCCATGCCAAGAGAGTGAGCCACTTCTGCTAATTCTTTATACTCTTCATCATTAAGTACAGAAAGCATCAGCAAGATAGCATTCGCTTGATAGTGACGCGCAAGATATACCTGATAGGTATCAATCATGAAATCCTTACACAGTACCGGCTGAGTCGTCAGTCTTTTAACTTGTGGCAGGAAGTCGAAATTACCCTGAAAGTATTTCTCGTCGGTTAGTACCGAAATAGCATCGGCGTGATTGGCATAGATAGACGCGATGTAATCTAGGTCGAAATCATCACGAATAAGGCCCTTAGATGGGGATGCCTTTTTACACTCAAGGATAAACTTAGTTTTATCACCGCTTAATGCTTCATAGAAGTTGCGGTCTGATGGTTCTAGAGCATCTTTGAAGGTCTCTAGAGGCTGAGCTTGCTTGCGCTCTGCAACCCAAATCGCTTTATCGTCGACAATCTTAGCCAGTACCTGTGCCATGTCGCGGTTTTGTTGGGTAATGTGCTCTGACATGATTAACCTCTAGCTGCCAGTTGTTCTACAAGTGTCATCGCCTTGCCACTGCGCATCGCATCGATGGCTTGTTGGGCATTGGCTTTTAGGTCTTCGTGGCCAAATAGGCGCATCAGCAGGGCAACGTTTGCAGCAACTGCTGCTTCTTGCGCAGGAGTGCCTTTGCCACTTAGAAGGTTGGTCACAATAGCGCGGTTTTCATCCGGCGTACCGCCTTTTAGTGCCTCAAGAGGATAGGTCTCAAGGCCGAAATCTTCAGCAGTTAAACTATAGTGTTCAATTTTACCGTCTTTAATTTCTGCAACCGTGGTTGAGCCATGGATAGCCACTTCATCCAGACCACTGCCGTGAACAACAGCAGCACGCTTCATGTTCATTTGTAGCATGGTCTCTGCGATTGGGGCGACTAGGCTCTCATCGTACACACCCATCAGCTCGATGTTCGGACGAGCAGGATTAATAAGGGGACCTAGGATGTTAAAGATGGTGCGCGTTTTTAGGGTTTGACGCACTGGCATAGCGTGTTTCACACCTTGGTGATATTGAGGTGCAAATAGGAAAGCCACACCGATATCGTCAACTGCTTTAGCTGTGTCTTCAGCGCTCATCGCAAGGTTGATGCCGAAAGAGTCTAGAAGATCGGATGAACCAGACTTGCTCGAAACGCCACGGTTACCGTGCTTAGCGACTTTAAGGCCAACAGCTGCGGCTACAAACGCCGAAGTGGTTGAGATGTTGAAGGTGTTTGAACCATCGCCACCAGTACCTACAATATCGGCAAAATCGTAATCTGGACGAGGGAAAGGCTGAGCGTTAGCCAGCAGTGCTTTAGCCGCACCTGCGATTTCTTGTGGTGTCTCGCCTTTGATCTTTAGTGCAGTTAGCGCAGCACTCAAAACGATAGGGTCTACTTCGCCTTTGATGATCTGGTCAAACAGCTGTTGACTCTCTTCGGTGCTCAGGCTTTGCTGATCGTAAAGTTTCTCTAGGATCTGTTGCATTATTCTTCCTTGTTCTTATTCTGCTGCGTTGTGTTTGTTTAGGGCCCACTCGATAGAGTTCTCAAGTAGGGTCGCGCCGTAGGTGGTCATAATAGACTCAGGATGGAACTGAAATCCACACACTTTATCTTGCTCATGCACAACAGACATCACTAGGTCATCCACTTGAGCTGTGATGGTTAGGTCATCCGTCACCTTGGTCGCCACTAGAGAGTGGTAGCGCGCGATGGCAAATGGTGACGGCAGACTTGCATAAGTAGCGTGTCCAGCGTGCTCCATCATAGATACCTTACCGTGCACAATCTCGCCTGCACCGGCGACGGTGCCGCCATACGCTTCAACGATAGCCTGATGGCCAAGACAGATACCGATAATCGGCACTTCACCCTTAAAACGTTGGATAATAGCCGGCATATTGCCTGCTTCACTTGGAGCGCCTGGGCCTGGAGAGAGCAGCAATACAGGGTCTTCAACAGACTGCACCGCTTTTTCAATGACCTCTACCGAGATCTGGTTTCGGTATACGGTAACCTTGTGACCTAGAGTGCGGAACTGATCCACTAGGTTGTAGGTAAATGAATCGAAGTTATCGATAAACAGGATATTAGCCATTGGATACCTCGGTATGAGCCGCTTGGATAGCGCTGATTACTGCTTGTGCTTTACCGCGAGTCTCGTCGGCTTCAGCTTGAGGGTCTGAGTCGAATACCACACCGGCACCCGCTTGCACCTTAGCCACGCCATCTTCTACATAGGCAGAGCGGATAACGATACAGGTATCTAGGTCACCACGACCTGTCATATAACCTACTGCACCACCATAGCTACCACGCGCTGTTTTTCTACGTCACGAATCAGCTGCATTGCGCGGATTTTTGGAGCGCCAGTTAGGGTGCCCATGTTCATGCACGCTTGATATGCGTGTAGCGCGTCTAGGTCATCTCGAAGCTGGCCAACAACGCGCGATACCAAGTGCATTACGTGGCTGTAGCGGTCTACCTTAAGAAGGTCGGCGACGTGACGAGTACCGTGTGCAGAGATGCGAGCTACGTCGTTACGCGCAAGGTCTACCAGCATCATATGCTCGGCGTTCTCTTTCATATCGGTGCGAAGTTCGAGCTCGATACGGCTATCTAGGTCTTTGTTGATTGACCCATCTAGGTTCTTGCCGCGACGGCGAGTACCTGCGATTGGGTAGATCTCAATCTGGTTGGTCTCGGTCTCGTATTTCAGAGCACTCTCTGGAGAAGCGCCAAATAGAGTAAATAGCTCATCTTGCATGTAGAACATGTAAGGGCTTGGGTTGCTCTTCTTAAGCTGCTTGTATGCCGCTAGTGGAGAAGGGCAAGGCAAAGAGAAGTAGCGTGAAGGTACGACCTGGAAGATATCGCCTTTTACCACGAATTCTTTCATGTCACGAACGATGTCACAGAAGTCTTCATCGCTAACGCTAGGGGTCGCTTCACATGTATCGAGTTGCACGGCTTTTGGTGCAGCAACCACTGAGTTCATCTCAGATTGGATTTGATCAAGGCGCGCTTCGATTTTTGCCTTACTCGACGCATTGGCATCAAACAGGCTACCGTAAAGGTGAGCGTGCTGGGTTTGATGGTCGATAACAATCAGGGTTTCCGCTACGTAGAAAACGTAGTCTGGACACTGGCTGTTCTCTGCCGCATCACCAAGAGGCTCAAAGTTTGCCACTAGGTCGTAAGCGAATAGACCACCGATGAACAGCGCCATTGGGTCGTGCTTATCGCTGTCGAAGCTCTTTTTCACGATACGTAGCATATCGAATGAAGAAGGCTGACGAATACGGCTGTCTTCATCTAGGTTTACGTCTTGCTCAGCAAACTCAACCTCAAGCTCAGTGTTTGATTGCGTGGTAATGAACTCAGTGTTTAGGTTCTGTTTTAGGCGAGCAAGTAGCGCTTCACCGTTTTCACTGTTAGCGCGCAACATTACCTTGTGACCGCGACACTCGATGCGCATGGCTGCGTCAACCAGTAGCAGGCTCTTTAGGTCCTCTTTTGATTCAATCTCAGAAGACTCTAAAAGGAGGGTGTCATCTTTGCCCTTACATAAATGGTGAAACAGTTCAGTTGGGTCTTGAGAGTACAGTACGTCTCTTTGATGCAACTCGAGTTGGCCGAGTTGATTATTATTGATGGTCTGTGTCACAAGACCTCCTTGCAATTCGCTACGTTTGTTGGCTGACATAGTCGCATATTCTTTCGCTCTACCCAAAGTTGTTAGGCCGAAATTGGCTCAAACTTTGCTCACTTAAAACAGGGTGTGATGTTGGAATCACTTTTTGGTGTCTAAAGGTTTAAAACCATAAGCTTGATGCATAAAAAAGGCTCGCATACTAATGCGAGCCTGAGTGTATGTTTAACGCACTCTTATGCACAGCTCGCTTAAGTTTCGAGCCACCAACGCCATGCTTTAGATACAGCAACACCACGACCCAAAACAGTTTGGGTTTCGTTCATCGCTACTTGCTGTATCATCTGAGTGAACATAAAGGATTTCTTTTCGTAAATTAACTGCGTACTAGTTAACTAGTACGGGCAGGGAAAGTCAAGCATAAATATGATTTTTGATCTTCATTCTCACACTACCGCCTCAGATGGCCGTTTATCTCCACAAGATTTGGTGGATAGAGCCATAGAACACAGTAGGTGTGCTCGCAATTACTGACCATGACACCCTAGAGGGGATACCTGAAGCTAGAACCTATATCGAGCAAAATGAGTTGCCGATACAGCTTTTAAATGGCATTGAATTCTCGACCCTTTGGTCAAACAAGGACATCCATATCGTCGGTCTTAATATCGATGTTGAATGTGAGGCGCTGCATACTCTTATTGAAAAACAAAAGGCGCATCGCGTTGGACGTGCTGAGCTCATCGCCCACAGACTATCTAAGCATCTAAAGGTCGACCCATTACCAGAGGTTAAAGCCATTGCCGGTGATGCTCCTGTGACTCGAGCACACTTTGCAAAGTGGTTGGTGGACAATGGTCATGCCAAAACCATGCAACTAGTGTTCAAGAAGTTTCTTACTCGAGATAAACCTGGTTATGTGCCACCACAATGGTGCTCAATGAAGGATGCGGTGGATGCCATTCATGCCGCCGGCGGGGTTGCAGTTTTGGCTCATCCAGGGCGATACGATCTAACGGCGAAATGGCAGAAGCGCTTGATCAGTGCATTTGTTGAAGCAGGCGGTGATGCTATGGAGGTAGCACAGCCACAACAAAGTCAGCAGGAGAGACGCAATCTGGCGGATTATGCTATACAATACAACCTATTAGCTTCCCAGGGATCAGATTTTCACTATCCGACTCCGTGGATGGAACTGGGAAGAAACTTGTGGCTCCCTTCGGGCGTGACGCCAGTTTGGGAAAGCATGCCGCAATTTGCATCGGATACAGAGGAATTGTAATGAGTCAATATTTTTACGTTCATCCAGAGAACCCACAAGCGCGCCTTATCACACAAGCGGTGGCTATCATTCGAAATGGTGGGGTTGTGGTGTTTCCAACAGATTCAGGCTACGCCCTTGGTTGCCAGTTGGAAAATAAGAACGCACTTGAAAAGGTGTGTCGCATTCGTAAGTTGGATGATAAGCATAACTTCACCTTGCTGTGCCGAGACCTTTCAGAGCTTTCTCTATTTGCACGCGTTGATAACTCAGCGTTCCGATTGCTAAAAAATAACACTCCAGGCCCTTACACCTTTATCTTCAAAGGGACTAAAGAGGTGCCTCGTAGATTGATGAATGCTAAGCGTAAAACCATCGGTATTCGTGTTCCAGATAACCGTATCGCTCTCGATCTTTTAGAAGCTCTGGGCGAGCCGATGATGTCTACTTCATTGATCTTGCCAGGCAGTGACGTAGCGGAATCTGACCCAGAAGAGATCCGCGATAAGCTAGAGCATGTAGTAGATCTCATCATTAACGGTGGTTACTTAGGTGAGCAACCGACCACGGTTATCGACTTTAGCGATGAGGATCCAGTGGTATTGCGTCGAGGTGCGGGAGATTCGACACCTTTTGAATAAAATTGAGGTGAATTACCCCCAATTTTTTGCGATACTACGCGGCCGCCAAGGCATCAGCCATTAAACGGCGACACCACAACCACTTTCGACGTCTGTGAAGACGACATATAGGCAAATTAATGAGCGAAAAATTACAGAAAATTTTGGCACGAGCGGGACACGGTTCTCGTCGTGAGCTTGAAGCTTTGATTAAAGCAGGTCGCGTAAGCGTAAACGGACAGGTAGCCTCTCTAGGTGAGCGTCTGGAAGACGAAGACGCGGTTGTTCGTATTGATGGTCACACTGTGTCTATCAAAGCCGAGCAGGAAGTGGTGTGTCGCGTACTGGCTTATTACAAGCCTGAAGGCGAACTGTGTACCCGTCACGACCCTGAAGGTCGCCGTACTGTATTTGACCGCCTACCTAAGATCCGCGGCGCACGCTGGATCTCTGTAGGTCGCCTAGATGCTAACACCTCTGGTCTGCTTCTATTCACAACCGATGGTGAGCTAGCAAACCGTCTGATGCACCCAAGCCGTCAGGTTGAACGTGAATACCTAGTGCGTGTATTTGGTGAAGTGAACGAGCAAAAAGTTCGTAACCTAGTTCGCGGCGTAGAGCTAGAAGATGGCATGGCGCGTTTCGAAGACGTTGTTCACGCTGGTGGTGAAGGTATGAACCACACCTTCTACGTTGTGATCAACGAAGGTCGTAACCGTGAGGTTCGTCGTCTTTGGGAATCTCAAGAGACGACAGTTAGCCGCCTGAAACGTGTTCGCTATGGTGACATCTTCCTTGAGAAGAAACTTCCTCGCGGGGGATGGATGGAGCTTAGCCTTAAGCAGGTGAACTACCTACGTGAACTCGTTGAATTGCCAGCAGAGAAGAGCACTCTTCTTGAAGAGCGTAAGCAAAACACTTCTCGCTCGCGAGAGCGTTCACGCTCTCAGAAGATCCGTCGTGCAGTACGTCGCCACGAAGAGCGCGTAAGCAGCGGTGGTCAGCAGCGTAAGCCGAAGAAGACACGCCGTCAGCAGTAATTAAAAATAGCGACCACTTGGTCGCTATTTTTTAGCTGTGAGCGGCAAGCTTTAAGCTGTCAGTGGTCATCATCTCATTGGCATATAAAAATGTTCTGATAGCTGATAGCTGATAGCTGATAGCTGATAGCTGATAGCTCTAAAATATCCAAGTAAGCGACGGTGCAATCAACACAGTCACCACCCCAGAAAACAGCATCACCAAACTCGCCACTGTTCCCGCTTCATTATGAATCCCATAAGCAATCGCCGTACCTGAACCATGCGCACTGGCACCCAAGCCGGCACCCTTGCCATGGGGCGAACGGATCTTAATCACTCCAAGGATCACCTCAGCACAAATAATCCCAAACACGCCGGTTAGTACCACAAAAATGGCGGTTAGGTCAGCTTGGCCACCGATGGATTTAGATGCCTCTACCGCAAAAGGCGTGGTAATAGAGCGTACCGATAGGCTGCGTTGCAATATCTCAGATAGATGAAATAGCTTGCTTAGATAAACTGTACTGCTGATAGCTGTGATTATTGCTACCACAACCCCAGCTGAGATAGACATCCAGTGGCGTTTGATGATGTTTCTGTTCTCGTGCACTGGAACTGCAAAGGCGACAGTGCAGGGCCGAGCATCCAGATAAGCCAGTGGGATTCGTTGATATAGTCGGTGTAGCTAATGTTTAAAGAAACCACGATAGCGACCAACACCAATGGCACAGAAACTAGGGGGATCAGCCACACTTTTTTAAAGCGGCGATGCAGATGTTTACTCAGGTAATAACAACCGATAGTCAAAAGAAAACAGATAAAGGCGATAGTGCTATGGCTCATTGCTCTTCTCCTAATTTCTTCAGTTCATAGTGGTAGATCTTGTCTACTACTAGAGCGGTGACTGAAAGCACGAGTATGGTGCTAAGCCCAATCACAGCCAGGATTCTGCCGCCTTGCTCGGCGAACAAGTCTTGATAATTAACGATGGCGATAACTGCAGGAATGAAAAACAGTAGCATCTCAGCAATCAGCCAAGTCGAACCGGCTTTTAACCAGTCCACTTTTACTAACTTAAAAGTAAGCAGTGCGAGCAACAGAAACATACCAAACACATTCGACGGCAATGGGATATGAAGTTGGCTAACTGCTATATCAGCGCACATCCATACCAGACATAGGGCGACCACCTGAGACAGGGTTAGGGTAAAGTGTTTAAGTTTGGCAGTAGTCATAATGAATCGGTCTTGTAAGATTTGAGTTCAATTATGAATAATTGATAAATCGCACTCCAATGAATAATATGAGGCTAAAGTATTCTTTATTGGAATGATTTTATGACAGCTAAAGAGCTAGCCTATTTCGTTACTCTAGTTGAGACGCAGAACTTCACTCGCGCATCTGAAAAACTGTTTGTCACTCAACCAACCATAAGTAAGGCATTAAAGTCTCTAGAAGATAGCTCTGGACAGCCCTTGGTTCATCGAAAGGGCCGGGATATTGAGCTGACAGAGGCAGGTAAGGTGGTGTACGAGCATGCCATCACCATTTTGAGTAACATCAGCGAGATGCAGCAGCGCTTGGATGATATGCGAGAGCTAAAGTCGGGTCATATTACTATCGGTATTCCGCCTATGGTGGGGCATCTCTATACCGAGCTCTTGCAAGAATTTCTCGCAGCCATCCATCCATTGAGGTGACGGTAGTTGAAGGTGGCGGAAGAAAAATAGAGCAAGACCTTCTCTCGGGAGATATTGATGTTGCACTGTCTATGTTGCCGACTCGAGAGGACAGGTTTGAATATGAATCTGTGGGCGACTATCCCATCTATGCTGTGTTGCCAAAAGATGATAAATGGCTCGGTGAGTCAAAACTAGAGCTCACTGAGCTAAAGGATATTCCTTTTTACCTCTATACTTCTGAATTTACCATTACCCAGATAATCGAAAGGTTGTGTCAAGAGAAGGGCTTTGTTCCCAGGGTAGGTATTAAGAGCAGTCAGTGGGATTTTCTTGCCGCTATGGTGAAAAGTGGTCTTGGGGTGAGTTTTATACCGGAGCCCATTTGTCGAAATCTCAATCCCAAGGATTATTGTTTTCGAGAGTTGAGCGATGAGCTCCGGTGGCGTCTTGCTTTGATGTGGAGTCGCGAGCGCTATCTATCTAAAGCAAGTCAGGCATTTGTCGACCTAGTGAAGAGTCGAACTTAGTCGCGCTTCCACAAGATGTGGCAGAACTTATGCTCTGGGTCGCGTGAAACCAGAAGGCGAGCAAACACATCATCTAGGGTGTCGTTCTCTTCGTTTACTAGACCAACACGAACCTCGGCATAGGTCTCTTTATCTACTTCAAAGCCCACGTGTTGTACCCAGTCATCGCCAGTTTCAACCAACTCAGCTGCGCCACGTTCTTCGAACTGAAGGGTAAACAGAGCTACGTCCGCCGCTTCTAGGTTGTCGGGTGCCATCTCTAGGAAGATATCGTAAGCCGTGTCGATGGCGTCGTCGTATGAGAGAAGTTCAGTCATCTCTAATCCTCTTAATATTTTCGGCGATTGTACGTGTTAATTGTGTCAATTAAAACAGTCCAAGCTGAGGGGCATTGATTTCATCAAACTTGAGCCAACAAAGGGCAATATGGCATCAGCCACTGGCTTTATCTGTTTATCAATATAGTGCTGATAATCTATCGGTGCTTTGACGTAATCCAATGGTTCTGGTCCTTGCAGGGTCATTACGTAGGAGATTCGTCCTCGGTTTTGATACTGCAGCGGCCTGCCTAGCTTCTCGTTTATCTCATCGGCAAGGCGAGCAGCGCGTACCTGAGGTGGCACATTCTTTTGATATTCATGCAAGCGGCGTCGAAGGCGTTTGCGATACACCAGTTTGTTATCCAGTTGCCCAGATTCAATCTTTTCTACGATTTCTAACACATAGTCGGTAGGGTCTTGATTATCGAAGATGATCTCGTACAGGTGTTGCTGAAACTCTTGCGCAAGAGATGTCCAGTCACTGCGTGCGCTTTCTAGCCCTTTGAATACAATGCGCGAGCTGTCCCCTTGTGTGATAAGCCCGGCGTAGCGCTTTTTCGAACCGGTTTCTGAGCCACGAATAGTTGGCATAAAGAATCGGTTAAAGTGGGTCTCGTACTCCAACTCAAGATACGAAGTGAGGTTATATTCTTCGAGAAGGTGTTCGGTCCACCAAGTGTTGATCTCTTGAGTGAGGGTATTACCTATCTTATCTGCCTCTTCTTTACTGCAACTGTTCTTCAAAGAGACAAAGGTGGAGTCGGTATCACCATAGATAACTTCATAACCTCGCTCTTCAATCAGCTTGCGAGTGGTCTTCATGATCTCATGCCCGCGAAGGGTAATCGATGAAGCAAGACGTGTATCGAAGAATCTGCAACCGCCAGAGCCCAGCACTCCATAGAAGGAGTTCATAATGATCTTAATCGCAGTAGAGAAGGCGACCTCTTTTTGCTGCTTAGCCTTGTCACGAGCCTTCCATAGGTTTTCGATAAGCTGAGGCAGGTAGTGTTTCTGACGATGAAACTGTGCCTTCCTAAAACCGGGGACGGCTTGGTCATCACCCTTACCAATTTCAGCTTTTAAACCTTCTACTAGCCCATAGGTCTATCAAAAAGCTACGGATGATGGCGGGGTAAAGGCTTTTGAAATCCAGTACTAACACTGAGTCATATAACCCCGGTCTGGAATCCATTACAAAGCCGCCAGGGCTTGCAATCCAGTTCTCCGGCTCTAGATTAGGCGATATGTACCCACCTCTATGTAGACGTGGGAGGTAAAGGTTAGAGAAGGCTGCAACGCTACCGCCAATCCTATCTAATGCAAGACCAGTGAGCTTGCTCCGCTCAATGAGGTAATCCAATAAATGGGTGTGCTCAAAGATACGCGTTACCAGAGCACAATCTTGAAAATTATATTTTGCCAGAGCCAATTTATCGTGATGGAACATATGGTTTATCTCGTCCATACGATCGTTGGGATTGCTGATGGCCTTACCTTCATGCAGAAGTTCACGAGAGACATTCTCCAATGACCAGGAATCAAAGGAGTAGGTGGCGGCTTTCAAGCCGTCTATACCATCTATCACTACACGCCCAGGAACATTGATAAAACCGTTTTGGTTTTGCGCCGTTTGCCGGTAGAGACACTCTTGGCGACCACGACCTAGGGGCAATTTAATATTGTGCGCCTGCGCTCGCTGCAGCAGCAGTCTCATATCAAAGCCAATGACGTTCCAGCCAATAATGATGTCAGGGTCAAACTGATAAAACCATTGTACTAGTGCCTGTAGCAGAGACTTTTCGTCCGCGACCCACTGTATGGCAACACCTTCATTTATTTGCGGTTCTCCTACCATGATTACCCTTTGGTCACGAGGACAATCAAGGCCAACGGAGTAGAGAACTCCCTTAGCTGAGCACTCTAGGTCGAGAGAAACCATACAAAGATTCGGGGTGTAGTGCTCGGCTTTACGGGCTTGGGCTTGGCTTATTTGTAGGTAACCCTGCTTGGCGTGCTCTGTACCTTCAACCTCAATTTGCCCTTGGATGAAACGCTCCATTAGATAGCGGTCAGCGAGGCGAATGTCCGACTCAAAGACCTTTAATCCGTGCTCATTCAGCGCCGTCTCGAAGTTGCGAGCCTCTCTTTGGGTTTTGAAATAGCAAGCGGTGACCTTGTCATGCTTAAAGGTTTGAAGCTCGAGCGCACGATAGCGACATTGAATTTGATGTGCCTTGGCTAGCGACTCTACTTCAGCATGGTCAGCGGAGCGCACAAAAAAAACCGATTCTTGGTTTGGTATTTGAACCAAAGCAGGACCAGAATCAGTAGAAAGCCACAGGTCGATTTGTGTGGTGGAGCCAATATCTCTAGCTTGACGAGTGAGGATAAAACCGCTGCGCAATGTGTTTGCCTTTGAAGGAATTTCTTACCTGATCATAACAAAAGTCGTGGTGGTTGAGGTTAGGATTTGTCGCCGTTTTGTAAAATTAGATCTTAGACAAAACAGTGGGCAAACCTAATGATATGTTGAATTAGGGTAGCTAATCGTAATATCCTGATGCGCGCAGTTTCACTATGTGACAGAAATGACTTATATTTCTGTCACTTATGCATGAAACACGTATCATAAGAATAAAAATTGGTCGAAATTACCAAAATTACTTGGTATGGCTCATAATTACCGCATTCAAAGATTGCCAAACGGAGTCTGGAACAGCATATTGCTAAGGTTTCAAACTCTATTAAGTATAAAAATTGAATTCGTTAGTTGTGGCTCAATTGACTGGCTTTGCGAACAAAAAAATTAGTGTGGAGATACAAGCTTGATTAATGTTTTTCTTGTAGATGATCACGAGCTAGTTCGCACAGGGATACGACGTATTATTGAAGACGTCCGTGGCATGAACGTAGCAGGAGAGGCTGAAAGCGGTGAAGAATCGGTAAAATGGTGTCGTAGCAATCATGCTGATGTCATTTTAATGGACATGAATATGCCCGGTATTGGTGGCTTGGAAGCCACTAAGAAAATTCTCCGTTTTAATCCTGACGTTAAAATCATCGTACTAACCGTACATACAGAAAACCCGTTTCCTACCAAAGTGATGCAGGCAGGCGCGGCAGGATATCTTACTAAGGGCGCTGGTCCAGATGAGATGGTGAATGCCATCCGTATGGTGAACAGTGGTCAAAGATATATTTCACCAGAGATTGCACAGCAGATGGCCCTTAGCCAGGTGTCGCACTCTTCTGATAACCCATTTAAAGACCTTTCGGAGCGAGAGCTTCAGATCATGCTGATGATCACTAAAGGTCAAAAGGTAACAGATATTTCCGAGCAGCTGAGCTTGAGCCCGAAAACGGTAAACAGTTATCGCTACCGTTTGTTTAATAAGCTCGATATCAGCGGTGACGTGGAATTGACGCACTTAGCGATTCGTCACGGGATGCTCGATACAGAGACACTTTAGTGAGTTTCGACTCTACTGCCTTTCTAAAAACAGTAACTAACCAGCCCGGCGTATACAGAATGTATAATGCCGAGCAGGTGGTTATTTATGTCGGTAAAGCAAAAGACCTCAAAAAGCGCCTAAGCAGTTATTTTCGTAAGACATTAGACAACGAAAAGACCAAAGCGCTGGTCAGTCACATCCAGCATATCGACGTCACGGTTACCCATACCGAGACCGAAGCACTTATCCTCGAACACAACTATATCAAGCAGTATCTGCCTAAATATAACGTTCTACTTCGTGACGATAAGTCCTACCCCTATATCTTTATCAGCGGTCACAGGCACCCAAGACTCTCATTGCATCGCGGCTCTAAGAAGCGCAAAGGGGAGTATTTTGGTCCTTATCCAGACTCTGGTGCGGTAAGACAAACCTTACATCTTTTGCAAAAGGTGCTCCCCATGCGCCAATGCGAAGACACCATCTATGCTAACCGTACTCGTCCATGCCTGATGTATCAGATTGGTCGTTGTGTGGCCCCTTGTGTCAGTTCGGTGATTTCTGATGAGGAGTACGCTGAGCTGGTGGAATGGGTGCGCCTTTTCCTGCAAGGTAAAGACAAACAGGTGGTGACTCAACTGATTGAGAAGATGGATGAGGCGAGCAAGACGCTTAAGTTTGAAGAAGCGGCTAAGTATCGCGATCAGATCCAAGCTATTCGCCGAATCCAAGAGCAGCAGTATGTGTCAGAAGACAGTTTCGATGACATAGACGTGCTTGGCTATGCGCAAGAGACCGGTGTGGCCTGCGTGCATATCTTGATGATACGTCAGGGTAAAATTCTGGGTAGTCGCAGCTTTTTTCCAAAGATCCCGAACAACAGTCAGCAAGATGAGATCTTCTACAGCTTTATCAGCCAGTATTATCTCAATCAGTCTGAGGGTAGGGGATTGCCATCACGCCTTATCTTCGCCTCTGGCTTGCTTAGCGAGCAGGAAGCCTTTCAACAGGTTCTGACCGATATGGCTGGCCGTAAGGTCACCTTCCATGTCAGCCCTAGTGGCACACGTGGACGCTATCTTAAACTCGCTAACACCAACGCTTTAAATGCGATCACCACCAAGATAAACCATAAGATGACCATCTCGCAGCGCTTTAAAGAGCTTCAAGAGGTGTTGGGTATGGAATCTATTAGGCGCATGGAGTGTTTCGATATCAGTCACACCATGGGAGAGAATACTATTGCCTCGTGTGTGGTGTTCAATCATGAAGGGCCGTTGAAGCAAGAGTATCGTCGCTACAACATCACTGGCATTACCGGTGGTGATGATTACGCGGCTATGGGGCAGGTACTTGAGCGTCGCTACTCTAAGCAACTGGATGTGGATAAGATCCCTGACATCGTGTTCATCGATGGTGGTAAAGGCCAGCTCAATCGCGCGGTGGAAATCATCAGTCAGTATTGGGATGAGTGGCCTAAGAAGCCGCGTCTTATCGGTATCGCTAAGGGTGTGACACGTAAGCCTGGCCTTGAGACCATGATTACTCCAGATGGTGAGGAGTTTAACCTCGCCAGTGATGCGCCTGCGCTGCATTTGATGCAACACATTCGAGACGAGAGTCATAACCACGCGATCTCAGGTCATAGAGCCAAGCGCGGTAAAGCTCGCCGCACCAGTGCTTTAGAGGGAATCGAGGGGATCGGTCCAAAACGTCGCCAGGCACTTCTTAAATATATGGGTGGGCTGCAGGAGTTGAAGCGCGCGAGTGCCGAAGAAATCGCCAAAGTGCCCGGTATTAGTCATTCTTTAGCAGAAAAGATATTTCAGGCGTTGCAACACTAGGTAAAATCCCGCAACATTGACCTTAAATGATAAGCCATCAAAGCACGATGTGGTCGTGCTCTTAGAGTCGTTACAATGCGTTTAACAATACCAAACATTCTAACCCTGCTTCGCCTTATCCTGATCCCAATCTTCGTGATTGTTTTCTATCTTCCTTATTCGTGGGCGCCATTTGTGGCCGCTATGGTTTTCTGGGTCGCAGGCTTTACCGATTGGTTGGATGGCTATATCGCAAGAAAGCTGGGCCAGATGTCTCGCTTCGGAGCTTTTCTTGACCCGGTTGCCGATAAGGTGATGGTGGCAACGGCGCTACTGCTTATCTCTGAGCACTACGCCACACTTTGGATTACCATCCCAGCCATTATTATGATTTCTCGTGAGATCATCATTTCAGCCCTAAGAGAGTGGATGGCGGAAATCGGTAAACGCTCTAGCGTTGCAGTGTCATGGACAGGTAAGGTTAAGACCTTTTCACAGATGTTCGCGCTTTGGGTGTTGATTTGGCGTTACGATGATTGGATGGTGTGGATTGGTTACGCTTCTTTGTATGTAGCAACCATACTGACTATCTACTCTATGATGCAGTATTTAATGGCGGCCAAAGACGATTTACTCGAATCAGATTAATAAAAAACCAGCTTCGGCTGGTTTTTTGCTATTTATTCCCTAGAGATACAGTTTTTTATACTAATAGTCTCGGTATTACAGATATTTAGCAAAATGTGACTTGGATAAATAAACAACTAAATAGACGAAATATAGACACATATTGCTAGATATCTAATCACTTATTTTAAGTTTGTTTGCAAAGCGAGCAAACGAATCCAAAATTTAAAAATAGTGTTGACTCAACCCCGTGAATCCGTAAAATGCCTCCCCGTACCGAAGAGGAATCCTCTTCAACAAGACGGCGCTTGGCAGAGTGGCTATGCAGCGGATTGCAAATCCGTGGACCTCGGTTCGACTCCGGGAGGCGCCTCCATTCTCTTTTTAAGAAGAATGAATTTGCGACACTAGCTCAGTTGGTAGAGCGCAACCTTGCCAAGGTTGAGGTCACGAGTTCGAACCTCGTGTGTCGCTCCAAATATAAAGATTTGGCTTTTGAGCGAAATCACAGATGGTGTCTAACCCATCGCAAAAAGTTTTGCGTGCCCTGGTGGTGGAATTGGTAGACACAAGGGATTTAAAATCCCTCGACGTTCGCGTTGTGCCGGTTCAAGTCCGGCCCGGGGCACCATCTTACAATTTGAAACTATTACGCGACACTAGCTCAGTTGGTAGAGCGCAACCTTGCCAAGGTTGAGGTCACGAGTTCGAACCTCGTGTGTCGCTCCAGTTTCAATACAAATCGAAGGCGCCTTGGCAGAGTGGCTATGCAGCGGATTGCAAATCCGTGGACCTCGGTTCGACTCCGGGAGGCGCCTCCATTATTCTTAAGCTTGCAGCGATAAGCTGTCTGCTACGAGATGCGACACTAGCTCAGTTGGTAGAGCGCAACCTTGCCAAGGTTGAGGTCACGAGTTCGAACCTCGTGTGTCGCTCCAAATTAAGGAAGGATGAGACCTGACACGAGGAACCTCGTGCCCAAGCTGGTCGCGTCGTTCCAAAATAAAAGTCTTCCGATTGAAACTTCAGTCTTGAAGCAACGACTTGAAGCTATCAGCTATCAGTTGTCAGCTATAAGATGCGACACTAGCTCAGTTGGTAGAGCGCAACCTTGCCAAGGTTGAGGTCACGAGTTCGAACCTCGTGTGTCGCTCCAAAATATAAAGAGTTCTGGACCTTTACACGAGGAACCTCGTGCCCAGTCTGGTCGAGACGCTCCAGATATAGAGAAGCCCTAGCAGAAATGCTGGGGCTTTTTCGTTTCTAACTATTCTCTATTAGTTGAGTCCTATCTATTTTTCGCACACCTCGCAAAACGAGCAATGCTATTCTTCCTCATGAAAGGAAAGCGTTTATTATCTGAAGGATAGGGCGTTCTTGACTCAAATCTATACTAGGAGAAACTGATGGAGAAAGTGCAGCAAGTTGTTGATTTTCTTCTTACCTACAAGAGCGTATTAACCGCACTTGTTTTGCTTGTTATTTGGTTATTACGTCGTCTATTGCTTTCGATGATCAGGGGTGAAGATGCCTTCATCTCTGAGAAACAGCGAAACTGGATGTCGAGAACCAAGAATGGCACCTTCGTTTTCACCCTGATTATTCTATTTATTTTGTGGCAGTCGGAGATTAATCAGTTTGCGCTAAGCGTGACCGCAATTGCGGTTGCGATAGTGGTGGCATCTAAAGAGATTATTCTTTGTTTTACCGGTTCTATCCAAAGAGCGAGTTCGCGTTCGTTCAGAATCGGTGACTGGATTGAGGTTGGAAAACTAAGCGGAGAGGTGATTGAACACAATATGATGGCGACCGTCATTCAAGAGATCGATCTGCATCATGGCCAATACCATTACACAGGTAAAACCGCGACCTTGCCTAACAGTATGTTCTTTACCTATCCGGTTAAGAATCTGAATTTCATGAAGCGTTACGTGTACCACAACTTCACCATAGTGGTTAAAGATTTCGTTAATCTCTATCCGTTATTCCCTGAGCTGACAGAGAAGATAGAAGAGCACTGCGCGTATTTAGTGAGGTAGCGACTCGCTACAATGCGATGATTGAAAAGCATGCCGGCTTGGATCTGCCTGGCGCTGAGCCACATATCCATATCTCCAACAATGTCAACGCCGAGCAGATGGTGCACTTTATGATCTTCTGTCCGACGGACAAAGCCAATCATCTTGAAGGGCTAATACGTCAAGATTTCATGGAGATGTATGAACAAAGATTCCCCATAAAAGAGTCTTAATTTCCATTTGAAACCCTAGCTTTGTTGCTAGGGTTTTTTGTTTCTATTCTTCGCGATTTTTCCGAATTCAAATGTTCGCCTTATCATATTTGAAACGGTACAGATTCGAACCAGCTCAACTCATTTCGTTGCTTAACAAAATCAATGATTTTTTTACTGTTTTGTATGAAATCTGGGCAGGAAAGGCATTGCCACGATCACAGTTTTTTGCTAAATTCTCGCGCAATCTCAGAGAGGCTCTGGGGGATACGCGTGATAACCATTCTAAGCTGATTGTGATATCACGTAGGGTAGGTACCAAACACTCCTTGTTTGGTAGACGGGAAGATATCGCCAGTGATGGCATGCATATAGGCACCCAACATGAATCAATCACAATCTAAAATCAGCTTTGTTCTCCCAGCTAGCAGTATCATTACTGAGCCTTGATCTACCTTTTTGACAGCGTCTTGTTGTCACTCCAATTTTAACTAGCTCGAAATCGAGATAGTACGCTTTTATTTCCTTGTGCGTCTGTTCAGTCTGTGCGTCGCCGCCTCGGAATCTTTATTACTCTTGTTTTAGGTAAAATATAAATGAGTTCTGCATTTGAATTTGAAATGTCAGCAAACAGTGCTGGCTTCTCAAGCGATGTTCCTGTGGTAGAGGGTGTATATGACCTTACCCCAGACCAAATGTTAATCGACCAGGCTGAACACGAATCTGAAGTTCGTTCTTACCCACGTCGCCTTCCTCTAGCAATCAAACGTGCTTATGGCGCCCTAGTGGAAGATACTCGTGGTCAAATGTTCCTAGACTGTCTTGCCGGTGCCGGCACCTTGGCACTGGGTTACAACCACCCTGAGATCAACCAAGCGCTTAAAGAGCAGCTAGAGTCAGGTCTGCCATATCAGACCCTTGATATTACCACTCGTGCTAAAGATAACTTCATCAAGCGAGTGAAAGCTTTCCTACCTGAAGAGTTTGCTAAACACTCTGCTATTCAGTTTTGTGGCCCATCGGGTGCAGACGCAGTAGAAGCAGCTATTAAGCTTGCGAAGCAAACCAAGGGTCGTAATACCGTATTTGCCTTCCGTGGTGCGTATCACGGTATGACCAATGGCACCATGGGCATGATGGGTAACCTGGGCACCAAGGCGCGTCGCACTGGTCTTATGGCGGACGTTCATTTTATGCCGTTCCCATACAACCTACGCTGTCCGTTCGGACTAGGCGGCGAAGCTGGCGCGAAAGCGGGTATCCGTTATATCGAGCGTCTATTAAACGATGACGAAGCTGGCATTATGAAGCCAGCGGCTATCTTTGTTGAGCCGGTGCAAGGTGAAGGCGGTGTTATTCCGGCTCCTGCCTCTTGGCTACGTGAACTTCGTCGTATTTGTGATGAGCACGATATCCTACTTGTTCTAGATGAAATCCAATGTGGCGTTGTAAAACCGGCCACCGCTTTGCATTTGAAGAAGCGGGCATCGTACCTGACATTCTGTGTCTATCTAAGGCGATCGGTGGCGGCCTGCCTATGTCTCTGCTTGTGTTCAAGAAAGAGATCGATACCTGGAACGCAGGTGAGCACACAGGCACCTTCCGTGGTAACCAACTTGCGATGGTATCTGGCGCTAAAGCTCTAGAGATCATCGAGCGTGATGGCTTAGTTGAGCACGCAGCGACAGCGGGCCAATATCTGCGAGCAGGCCTTGAGGCAATTCAGAAGAAAGTAAACTGTATCGCGGAAGTACGCGGCAAAGGTCTAATGCTTGGCGTTGAGATCGTTAAACCTTCGGGTGAGCGCAATAAGTTTGGTGAGCGTGTTGCTGATAGTGCATTGACGCTAGGCATTCAACGTGCGGCGCTTGAGCGCGGCTTGATGGTTGAAAAGGGCGGTCGTGACGGCAGTGTTATCCGCTTCTTGCCACCTCTGATCATCACACTTGAGCAGATCGATTTCGCTCTTAAGACAATGGAAGCGGCAATCATTGCAGCTGGCGGTTCATACACTGACCCAGAGCCAACTAACAGCGAGTGGAAGAAGCACTTCATCCACACTGGCGCAGAGGGCGCTGCTGAATTTGCTAAGGTGATGCACCACACTACCGAATCAATGAAAGCGGTATTCGAGCAAACAGACAAGCCATATTCAGGTATGAACTGCACAGCTTGAACAAGCGATCAACAGCGTTGACCTGAGCGCGGGTAATCGTGAGCTTACTGACGTGGTTGATGATGCCTCTGAGCTGGTTGCCAAGAACTCAATTATGGTTCAGCACCCAAGCTGCATCGCACACTTACACACGCCACCTCTAATGTCTGCAGTAGCCGCAGAGGCGATGATCGCAGGTCTTAACCAGTCTATGGACTCTTGGGACCAAGCATCGGCAGCCACCTATGTTGAGCAAAAGGTTGTGGACTGGATGTGTCAGCAGTACGAAATGGGTGATAAGGCTGACGGCATCTTTACCAGTGGCGGCACCCAGAGTAACCAAATGGGCCTAATGCTGGCACGTGATTGGTTTGCAGACATCACCAGTGGTCATTCTATCCAGAAAATGGGTAACCCAGACTACGCAGACAAACTGCGTATCGTGTGCTCCAAGAAATCTCACTTTACCGTGCAAAAAGCAGCGGCTTGGATGGGCCTAGGTGAGAAAGCAGTAGTGACCGTAGATACTCACGCCGACGGCACTATGGATATTGAGGCGCTTTCACAAGAAATTTCTTCTCTAAAAGAGCAGGGTCTGATGCCATTCGCTCTCGTAGCAACGGCGGGTACTACTGACCACGGCGCTATCGACAATATAGATGCGATGGCCGAAGTCGCTCGTGAGCAAAACCTATGGCTACACGTTGATGGTGCATATGGCGGCGCGCTAATGCTAAGCAGTCGTAAAGATCGCCTTAAAGGCATCGAGAAAGCAGATTCAGTATCGGTAGACTTCCACAAGCTGTTCTATCAAACAATCAGCTGTGGCTCGTTGCTGGTAAAAGACAAGTCGAACTTTAAGTATCTGCTTCATCACGCAGATTACCTAAACCGTGAGCACGATGAGCTTCCAAACCTAGTAGACAAGTCTATTGCCACCACTAAGCGTTTCGATGCATTGAAAGTCTATATGACGATGCAAAACGTGGGTCCTAAGGCGCTTGGCCAGATGTACGATCACCTGCTGGATCAGACTCAAGAAGTAGCACAGATGGTGCGCGATCATGAGATGTTTGATCTGCTAGCAGACCCTGCGTTATCAACGGTTCTATTCCGTTGTAAGCACCTTGATGAAGCGCGCCTCGACAAGTTAAATCAAAAGGTGCGTATCGAAGCGCTAACTCGCGGTGTGGCTGTATTGGGTGAGACGGTTGTCGACGGTCACTCTGCACTTAAATTTACTATTTTGAATCCTTGTCTGACTCTTTCAGACTTTGAAAAACTTTTAAATGACATTGATAAGCTAGCGGTTGAGCTAGCGGCTTCTGGACTATAAGGAAAACAATATGGCAGTTTTGCAAATCGGAGCTGGTGGTGTTGGTTGGGTTGTTGCGCATAAAGCAGCACAAAACAACGACGTTCTTGGAGACATCACCATCGCATCTCGAACTGTAGCGAAATGTGACAAGATCATTGAATCTATCAAGGTAAAAACAACCTAAAAGATCCTTCTAAGAAGTTGGAATCTCGCTCGGTAAACGCTGATGACGTTGAAGCTCTAGTTGCACTAATCAAAGAAGTGAAGCCTGATCTAGTGATCAACGCGGGTCCTCCATGGGTGAACATCACCATCATGGAAGCGTGTCTGCAGGCTAAGGTTTCTTATCTAGATACTTCTGTTGCTGTTGACCTATGTTCAGAAGGCCAGCAAGTACCACAAGCTTACGATTGGCAGTGGGAGTTCCGTGACAAGTTTAAAGAAGCGGGCATTACTGGCATCTTAGGCGCGGGCTTCGATCCGGGCGTAGTAAGCGTATTTGCTGCTTACGCGGTTAAGCACCTGTTCGATGAGATCGAGACCATCGACGTAATGGATGTGAACGCAGGCGACCACGGTAAGAAGTTTGCGACTAACTTTGACCCAGAAACCAACATGTTAGAGATCCAAGGTGACTCTTTCTATTGGGAAAATGGCGAGTGGAAGCAAGTAGGTTGTCACTCTCGTATGTTTGAGTTCGACTTCCCGTTAGTAGGTAAGCACAAGGTTTACTCTATGGCGCACGACGAAGTTCGTTCTATGCAAGAGTTTATCCCTGCCAAACGCATCGAGTTCTGGATGGGCTTTGGTGACACTTACTTGAACTACTTCAACTGCATGCGTGATATCGGTCTGCTAAGCCCAGATCCGCTGACTCTGCACGATGGCACTGTAGTTCAGCCACTGCACGTACTAAAAGCACTTCTACCTGATCCAACCTCACTAGCACCGGGCTACACAGGTAAAACCTGTATCGGTACTTGGGTTCGCGGTATCAAAGATGGTAAGCAGCGAAGCGTATTCATCTACAATAACGCTGACCACGAAGTGGCTTACGAGGATGTTGAGCACCAAGCGATCTCATACACCACAGGCGTTCCTGCAATTACGGCTGCACTGCAGTACTTCCGTGGTAAGTGGGCAGAGGCGGGCGTGTACAACATGGAGCAGCTAGACCCAGATCCGTTCCTAGAGACCATGCCTGAGATCGGCCTAGACTGGCACGTTCAAGAGCTGGACGCAGAAACGACTCCAGACATTCAGATCCTTAAGTAAGATCGACTAAAGAATTCAAAGCCGATGTTCGCATCGGCTTTTTTATGATGAAAGTGAAATCTATGAATCATTCTGAACTGCAAACCCCATTCTTCATGATCGATGAAGCCAAGCTTATCGAGAACTTGGAAAAAGCGAAGACTCTAAAAGAGCTCTCTGGCGTGAAGCTAGTGCTGGCACTTAAGTGCTTCTCTACCTGGGGCGTGTTTGACATCATTAAGCCATATCTTGATGGCACCACCAGCAGTGGCCCTTACGAGGTGAAGCTTGGCCATGAAACCTTTGGTGGTGAGACGCACGCCTATAGCGTTGGCTATACAGAGCAAGACGTTATCGAGGTTGCAGATATCTGCGATAAGATGATCTTTAACTCTCAAAGCCAGTTGGCGCATTATCGTCACCTTGTTGAAGGTAAAGCTTCTGTTGGTCTGCGCCTAAATCCTGGTGTGAGCGTGGCAGGGCAAGACTTAGCAAACCCAGCGCGTAAATATTCGCGCCTAGGCGTTCAAGCTGGCCAAATCAAGCCTGAGGTGTTCGAGAGCATCGATGGCGTCATGTTCCACATGAATTGTGAGAACAAGAGTGCGGACTCTTTTATCGCACTTCTAGATTCGATCTCTGATCAGTTTGGTCACTATCTGAATAAGATGGAGTGGGTGAGCTTGGGTGGCGGAGTATTCTTTACTTGGCCTGGTTATGAGCTGGAGAAACTAGCCGCAGCCCTTAAAGCCTTCTCTGAGAAGCACAGCGTGCAGCTTTATCTTGAGCCGGGTGAGGCAATTATCACCAAAACTACTGATCTTGTAGTAACCGTTGTTGATATCGTTGAGAACGAGAAGAAGACCGCAATCGTTGATTCTGCAACCGAAGCGCATCGTCTAGATACCTTATCTATGATGAGCCAGCGTCTATTCGCGAAGCGACCGATGGGGCTGAGCATCACTATGTGATCGGTTCATGTTCATGCCTTGCAGGCGATCAGTTCTGTGAAACTGAGTTTGAACAGCCACTAGAGATTGGTCAGCGTCTGCACATCATGGACAGCGCAGGCTACACCATGGTGAAGCTAAACTGGTTTAACGGCATCAAGATGCCATCTATCTACTGTCAGCGCGTGAGCGGTGAGGTAGTAAAATTGAACGAGTTTGACTACTCAGATTTTAAACGCTCATTGTCACAGTGGTCGGTATAATCTAAACAATAAAAAAAGCCCTGCTCACTGAGCAGGGCTTTGTTGTTTTAGGGGCCTAGGCTTCTTCAACCACAACCCTCGTATCCTCGCTCAAGGATTCAAGCTCTTTACGAACATCCTCTACTTGAACCTCGGCGGGTAACTTGAGTGCTAGCTCTGCTGTAAACAGACTTGAGCTTACACCGCCGCCACCGGCTAGGAATACACGATGGCAGTCCATATCTAGGATACTGATGCCTTGGCTATCTAGAACCTGAGTGATCTCGTTAACGATACCAGCGCGGTCACCAGCGTCGACTCTTAGACTAAAGATCTCATTGGTATCGTGCAACGAATCATCGCTCTCTGTGATTTGCGAAACTAGATTTTCAGCGTTGGCAAAGGCGTTTTTGACCACATCGGCGTTGACCTCTGGCATTTCTACCTTGATGACCCCCGCAACCTGATTATCAATAAAATTCACCTTACTGATAAGCCACTTGCCGCCGTTTTCATGTGTGATGGCTGAGAGCCGCTTTATCGTCGAGGGTGAAGCTGTGCCAATGAAATTGACGATGAATGATGTTTTCATGGGGAATCCCTCCACAGTTTATAAGTCTATGAATTACATAGGTATATCTTTAGTTTAGGAAACAATCATCGGGCGCGCATGATATCAATCAACAATTCTTCCTAATCTTATACTCGAATGCTAAAAATATGATTCCATTAACAATTTTCTTTTTTCGAGGGATAGAAGGCGTGAGATTGCGGTCACCGAATGGGTGTAAAGTGCTCCAACCACTTCATATTTCGAGGCGATTTGTCATAAAAGTGATGCGAATCAGCGGATAACCTTTTATGCTACGCAGGTATTTTTAAGGAAGTGAATATGATCATAAAACCTCGAATTCGTGGATTTATTTGTACCACAACGCACCCAGTTGGCTGCGAAGCAAACGTAAAAAAACAAATTGAATATACCAAGGCTCAAGGCAAGATCGAGAACGCACCTAAGCGCGTTCTAGTTGTTGGCTCTTCAAGTGGCTACGGTCTATCGTCGCGTATTGCAGCTGCATTTGGTGGTGGTGCTTCAACTATCGGTGTTTTCTTTGAAAAGCCGGGCACAGACAGAAAACCAGGCACTGCTGGTTTTTATAACGCAGCCGCGTTTGACAAGCTAGCGCAAGAAGAAGGCCTGTACGCGAAAAGCCTAAATGGCGACGCTTTTTCTAATGAAGCTAAGCAAAAGACTATCGAGCTTATCAAGCAAGACCTAGGTCAGATCGATATGGTGGTTTACTCTCTGGCATCTCCAGTACGTAAGCTTCCAGAAACCGGCGAACTGATCCGTTCATCTCTAAAGCCAATCGGCGAGACTTACACCTCAACGGCAGTTGATACTAACAAAGATGAGATCATCGAAGCGAGTATCGAGCCGGCAACTGAGCAAGAGATCGCTGATACCGTTACCGTAATGGGCGGTCAAGACTGGGAACTTTGGATGGACGCGCTTTCTGAAGCAGGCGTTCTAGCAGAAGGCTGTAAGACAGTAGCGTACAGCTACATCGGTACTGAGCTGACTTGGCCTATCTATTGGACGGTGCGCTAGGCCGCGCTAAGATGGACCTAGACCGTGCATCAACGGAGCTAAACGAGAAACTATCTGCAATCGGCGGCACGGCTAACGTTGCGGTTCTGAAGTCTGTAGTAACTCAAGCAAGTTCTGCTATCCCGGTAATGCCTCTTTATATCGCTATGGTATTTAAGAAGATGCGTGAAGAGGGTGTGCACGAAGGTTGTATGGAGCAAATCTACCGCATGTTCAGCCAGCGTTTGTATAAAGCTGACGGCACAGCTCCTGTAGTAGATGACCAAAACCGTCTGCGTCTGGATGACTGGGAACTGCGTGATGACATTCAGCAGCACTGTCGCGACCTATGGCCTAAGATCACCTCTGAGAACCTAAAAGAGCTAACAGATTATCAAGAGTATAAAGATGAGTTCCTAAGCCTATTTGGCTTTGGTATCGAAGGCATCGATTACGAAGCGGATGTAAATCCAAACGTAGCGTTTGAGGTTATCGACATCTAATCTTCTCTGAAGAGAATATAAAAAGGGGCGCTAAGTTAGCGCCCCTTTCTTATATCCGGTGTACTCGATTAAGAGTAAAGACCTAGGTTTTCTTTTGCGTAAGCTTCAAACTCGGTGAAACCGCCTACGTGCTCTTGATCTACAAAGATCTGAGGAACAGTTTCAACTGGCTTGCCTACAGTCTTCTCAAGGTCAGCCTTTGAGATACCTTCTGCGTGAATATCAACGTAACGATAGTTAAAGTCATCACGTTTTGCTTTTAGTTCTTCCGCTGCATCTTTAGCGCGAACACAGAATGGGCAACCAGGACGTCCAAAAATTACTACAAACATACATTTCTCCTTATTTGTTTTGCAAAATGATGCCTTAAGCCTTGGGGGAAATAAAGAAACTTTTGCCGTTTAGTGTGATAGGTGATGCCTATTAAAGCAGAATCAAACTTTGCTAACTTGTGATCAACTAGGTAATCTAAACTAAATAGTAAATATGCAATAAGGTATATTGAACTAAATCAATAACTAATCGCTAGCTAGGAAGCATTCTGGTCGTATCATCATTACAAGGGAAGTAAAGATATGTTCCAATTCATGACTACGTCTCGCATCATCTTCGGAGAAGGGGCGCTCCAATCTTCACTGTCTGTTCTTAATCAGTTCGGCTACAGCGTGCTTTTGGTCACAGGTAAGGACCTATCTCGCTCTCAGGTCATCACACGTTATCTGAAGAGCCAAAGCATGCGCTATCAGCACATCTCAGTCACCAGCGAGCCCAACATAACTATGGTGGAAGAATCCGCCGTGGTGGCACGTCGTTTCAAGCCAGACATGGTCGTTGCCATGGGCGGCGGTAGCGTGCTGGATATGGGTAAGGCTCTAGCCGCTATGATCACCAATACTGGCGATCTCTACGACTATGTAGAGGTGGTGGGTCGCAACGTGCCTATCAAGGCTGAACCTGTGCCTATGATAGCGATTCCAACGACGGCCAGTACCGGCGCTGAGGTGACTAAAAACGCAGTGCTTAAATCGGGGCAAGATAAGGTTAAGGTAAGCCTAAGAAGCCAGATATCTTGCCAAACGTTGCTATTGTCGATCCAACACTTACCTATGGTACCGACCCAGGTACGTCAGGACGTGGTGCTATGGACGCCTTTACGCACTTAATGGAGGCGTATGTTTGTGGTGAGCCAAATCCGCTCACGGATATGATCTGTGAAGAGGGACTACGTCGCTTATCTCGCTCAATCCTACCAGGCTGTCGTCAAGATAACCCAAGGGCGAGGGCGGATCTCTCTTTTGCCGCTATGCTAGGTGGTATGGCGATTACAAATGCCAAACTCGGTGCAGCGCATGGCTTGGCTTCAGCGTTAGGCGGTAAGATCTCGGCGCCACACAGCGTGATTACCGCACGCCTGGCACCCTTTGTCATGCGTGAGAATATGCGCGCGGCCAAACAAAACGGTCGTAATGATCTGTTAACTCGATATCGTAAGATTTCACAGCTTTTAACCGAGGATTCGGATGCGCAGATGGAAGATGGCATCGAGTGGGTTAATCAGATGCTGGATAAACTCGAGATCCCAACCCTTTCTTATTACGGGTTGTGTGATACCGCTTTTGATGTGGTGGCGCAAGATGCGCTCAAGTCGGTGGCCATTCAAGGTAACCCATTACCACTAACAGAAGACAGGCTAGTAGAAGTGTTGAATCAAGTTTGTTACTGTCCTGTTAATCAAGCCTCATCGGATAAAACCCGCAGAGGCGATCTCTCAGAAATGCATTAAACGAAGGAGTGAGAATGTCTTCTAGCTATGTACCGCCTAAGGTATGGACGAACACAGATACCGGAGGCGAATGGTCTAAGATAAACCGTCCGGTCTCTGGCGCAACCCATGAGAAAACCTTACCAGAAGGGGAGCATCCATTTCAGCTCTACTCACTTGGTACGCCAAATGGGCAAAAGGTCACTATCATGTTTGAAGAGCTTCTGGTTGCGGGTGTTAAAGAAGCAGAATACGATGCTCATATTATTCGTATTGGCGATGGTGATCAGTTTTCATCAGGTTTTGTATCGGTTAACCCGAACTCGAAAATCCCGGCACTGGTGGATAAATCCGGTGATGAGCCAGTAAACGTGTTTGAATCGGGTAACATCTTGCTCTATCTTGCGGAGAAGTTTGGTAAGTTTGTTCCAACTGAGCCGGCAAAGCGCGCGCAAGTGCTTAACTGGCTATTTTGGCTACAAGGCTCTGCACCTTACCTAGGAGGTGGTTTCGGTCACTTCTATGCGTATGCCCCAGAGAAGTTTGAATATCCAATCAATCGCTTCACTATGGAAGCGAAACGTCAGCTAGATGTGCTAGACAAAGAGCTTGGTCGTAATGAGTATCTTGGTGGTGATGAATACACTATCGCGGACATGGCCACTTGGACTTGGTATGGTGGTCTGGTACTTGGGCGTTTATATGACGCGGCCGAGTTCCTGCAGGTTGATGAGTATAAGAACCTTCAGCGCTGGGCTAAGGCTATCGATGCGAGAGAAGCGGTAAAGCGTGGTCGTATCGTGAATCGCTCATGGGGTGAGGATCATGAGCAGGTGGTAGAACGTCACAGCGCAGCCGATATTGACTCTGTACTATCACTTAAGCGTTAAAATACACACTAAACAAAAAGCCTGCTCAATGAGCAGGCTTTTTTAATTGGGTTTGAAATTAACGAGGTTCTTCGTCTTTACCAAATCGAGAATCCCTTAGGGCTTCTTTTACACGTTTTAGATTGTCTCTAAAACCGCTGCCACGGCGAAGGGTAAAGCCGGTTGCAAGCACGTCGATGATGGTCATCTGAACGACTCGGCTCGCCATTGGCATATAGACATCGGTATCTTCTGAGATATCCAAGGTAATAGTAAGCGAAGCTGCTTTGTGTAGAGGTGAGTCCTTGGCGGTGATGGCGATAACCGTTGCACCATTGTCACGAGCTAGGGTCGCAATTTCGATAAGACTCTTAGTGCGACCTGTATGCGATACTAACACCACAACATCATTGTCTGTGCTGTTGATGCAACTCATGCGTTGCATAACAGGGTCATCAAAACAAGAAATAGGGATGTTGAAACGAATAAATTTATTTTGCGCGTCTTTTGCTACTGCAGATGATGCGCCCTGACCGAAGAAAGAGATACGCTTCGCTTGAGTAAGCAGGTCTACAGCACGGTTGATTTGATGCGCATCGAGGTTGTTCTTAGCAACATCAAGGCAAGCCATGGTCGATTCAAAGATCTTATGCGTGTATGCATCAGGACCATCACTCTCTTCAACGTTTCGGCTTACATAAGGAGTGCCGTTAGCTAGGCTTTGAGCCAAGTGAAGTTTAAAGTCGGGGAAACCCTTGGTATCTAAACGACGGCAAAAGCGGTTTACCGTAGGTTCACTCACATCGGCTAACTTAGCTAAAGTCGCAATACTAGAGTGAATTGCAGTCTGCGGATTCGCCATAATGACTTCAGCTACTTTTCTTTCTGATTTACTGAAGTTATCAAGGTTCTTCTGAACTTTTTCTAAAGTATTCATAAGGTTGGCACAATTAATAGTCGAAAACGGAGTCTCAATAAGAGGGGGAGGAGACTCCAAAAAGTTAATTTCAGTATATACCGAACTTACCCTTGGTTGTAATAAATCCGAAACTTTATAACAAATAAAACGTTAGAATATGACAAGCCTCAAATATGAGAGGCTTGTCCGATCAAATATGCGGGAGTTAAGCAGATAAATTCGATTTGTTTGCAGTTTTATTTCGAGCTGTGAAGTAAAAAACTACAAGTTTTCGCCCAAAATAGCTTGGGTTGTCGCTTCGATTTGCTTGGTCAGAGATGGCGCCAAAATAGCAATCTCTTTCTGCTCTTTCAGGATATTCTGCAATATCTCTTTGGTGGTTAGCGGGTTAGCTAACACCACGCGAAATACCGTTGTCGTCAGGTTATCAAACTGATGTGGAGTCAGTGTAGTACGAGATACAAATGATAGGCCGTTTTCACGCTGACGCTTTTGAATAAACTGGGTAAGGCTGTTAAGAAGCTCGTTTAGTTTTTGCTTTTGTTTACCTTTCGCCATAGCCATCGCCTTTTGTACATGCGGCGGAGCATAGCGGTAGGTTAGAAGACAAAGTTCAGGTTCAGTTACCAACTCAAAATGGTCTTCTTCTTTAATCAGATCTGCAAAATATCGCGCTTTATCGATACCGTTATCGATAAGGAGCTCATAACCCGGGCGACTTAAGATATGCATGCTTGAGTAAACCAGCATAGCCATGCCGGAGCGAGAGCCCTCAAGAGAATGTCGACCTAGGTCTTTTGAACCCTTACGCAGAATATAAGCTGCGTGATGTTCAACGCTCGACATAGCATTTGGATCTTTAAACAGCACCATGCCCGCACCCATAGGGATATATAGCTGTTTGTGCGCATCGATTGTGACTGAATCCGCGCGCTCGATACCTGAAAGTAGGTGACGATAGGTGTTCGACATTAAGGTCGCGCCGCCCCAAGCCGCATCCACATGGAAGTGACAATCGTGCTGTTCACAGATATCCGCGATGTCATTGAGTGGGTCGATGTTACCTGTCTCTGTGGTACCCGCGACACCCACTACAGCGATTGGCTTGATCTTTTGTTGTTCAAGCTCAGCAAGCTTTAGTTTGAGATCGTCGATATCGATTCTGTTATTGGCGTCGGTCTTAACGCGGATAAGGTTGTCATGACCAAGGCCCAATACGTCAGCCGCTTTCTTCAAAGAGTAATGGCCGCGCTCAGAGACCAATACCGCCATACCTTGATAGCCATAATGCAGAAGCGCTTTCAGAAGACCTTGTTTCTGAATACCCTCAAAGTCATCATCGGCAGGGAAGGCGTTGTTGCGCGCTACCCAAAGGGCGGTGATGTTGCTATAGTACCGCCCGAGCAAAACGCGCCTAGTGAATGCTTAGCGCTGTGCAGCCATTGTTGATAAAACGACTCTTCACGACCATAGGTGAGGTTATGAAGCATACCTAATACCTGACGCTCAAGAGGAGTGAAAGCCTTAGAGGTTTCTATCTTCACCAGATTCTGGTTAAGAGCGATCATGATTTTCGACAGCGGCATTAAGAAGTAAGGCAGTGCCGAGGTCATGTGCCGATAAAGCTTGGCGCAGAGGTATGAACCGAGTGCGAAACTAGGGTATCGAGAAGATGCTGGGTGTGCTCAGAAACAAAGGTAGGTTGCTCTGGAAGGTCCGCTGAGTTGAAGTCTTTTTCAATCTCACGCAGAGGCTTTTCTTCCGCAACGATGTGCTCTTTGAGAAATTCGTTTAGGTTGAGGGACAAACGCTGCTCAATTTGAGTTAGGTTGATTCTGGCCCTTCCGGGACAGTGAATATCTTCAACAACCGTTCAAAATCTACCAGTGCTTTTCTTTCCTGTGAAACCATATCCGAATTTATATTTCGCTATTACAGGCGGGACAATGTAATAGATAATCTAGTCAATGTCCCGTATTTTTGAAATGAGATAAGATTGCTTTATCTATTATTTGCAATTAGTTTCATTGGCTTGCTGAACAGAAGTGTTATAAGCATCCAATACAGGTTGAATCTTGTTCGGATGGCTTAAAAGTTCAGCAAGAGCAGAGCGAAATTCGTAATTTTGTGGGTGAGGTTTCGCTTGACGATATTCAAAGCTTGCCTTGGCGACTTCGCCTAATTTATCGTCACGCTCAGAAAGAGCCTTAATATCTTGCTGACTCAGTTGTAGCCAAGATTCCACATCCAACTCCGTAGACACCTTAACTGGTTGTTCAGTCAGTAAGGTAGAAACCGCAAGTCGATTCAGCTCAAAGTGCTTTTCGCGACCATCAAGGAACCAGTCACTTACTTCTCTTAGATCTGGGTTTGCTGTACTAGTGAGTTCAGCAAGGTCCTGATACCACTGAATGGAGGCGTCGATATAGGTGTTGTATTTATTAATCTGGCACTCAGTGTTGGCAGCGAACGCAAATGTTGGAGAGAGTGTAGATACCGCTGCACATGCCAAAAACAACGCTTTTTTCATCGTTTAAATCCCTTTGATTGAAGTGCGTTTAATCTAACAAATTCGGCACTTCAAGACACAAGCTATTTACTGAGTTGTGATGAAGCGCCGTGCTGGTGGCGATTAAATCAACCGATAAAGCCAGCAAAAGCTAAGATGCAGACAGGAACCAATAGTGACAGTAGGAAACCGCTAACGATAGCGACTGGTACACAACGAATGCCCCCGGTGGTTTGAATGATCGGCAGGGTAAAGTCCATCGCTGTCGCGCCGGCAAAGCCGATGGCGGTACAAGGTCTGCTTTTAATCAGTACAGGGATAAAAATAAGTGCCAACAGTTCTCGAAGCAGTTCGATAATTAGCGAAGCACTGCCGTACATAGGGCCAAAGCTGTCGCTGATCAATATGCCAGTAAGAGAGTACCACCCAAAACCCGAGCCCATGGCTAGACCTTGCATTAAAGGCAGATCCAACAGGGTTGCTGCAATCATACCGCCTATCCATGACGTAATAACGATGACTGCAGCGATGGTGATGCCTTGTTTGTTGATAAGTATTTCTTTTAGGGTCAAACCGCTATTACGAAGTTGTATACCTATAAAGAAAAGCAATACAAACAGTGTCCATTCGCTGGCGGTGTGTACCCAAGCCCAGTATCCCGGTAACAGTAAACCAACAATTACCCCGAGCGCCACAATAAAGACCAACTTTAATGACTCTGATGCCATCTGCAGCAATGGCAATTTATTTTGTTTGCCTTCGACCTTCAGTGGCATCACTTTGTCGATAAATGGTAAGACCATGAGGTTACACAGCGAGATAGCGATGAAAAAGGTAGCGGTAACGGTGAGAATGTTCTGAACATTCGCTCCCAGTCCTTCCATGTCTGCAATGCTCAGTCCCATCAAAAATAAGATAAACAGAACCGTGTGAGAGCAAAGCTTGTTGAGTAGTCCCAACAATGACTGATTCGAGGTGGAAATAAGATAACCCACCACCAGAGGAAGAAAGATAAACAGCAGACCAGATAACATGCGCAGACAATGAATAAGTATTTATTAAACGAATGTGAGAATGTATAACAAAGCGTGAGCGGGTGCAAAATTCTTATTGGGTTCAGGTACTTGCGCCAACTTTTTGTCTATCTCCATTCCTAATCGTTTTTTCTTCATATTTACGCAGATTTTAAACAGAAAACGATTTTGGGGTGAAGTCGCACTTTCTCATACTTTTTCCTTTGCGTTTCCTACTTGCCTAATTACGCACTCTATCGGCTAGAAATTTACGATTAAAAGGGAAAAGGAGAGGAGGGATAGGATGAACTCAAATCAGGATAAACAGAGTAAGGTAGTCGAATACCTTAGAGAGTTGGATGGGATATCGACTCATTCTATGTTTGGCGGTATCGGGTATTTCCAAGGTGATGCCATGTTTTTATTGGTTTACGATGGCAAGACTTATTTAAGAGGTGGCGGGGAGCTATCTGAACAATTTAGGCAGTACCAGTGCCAGCAGTTTGCCTTTCAAAAGCGTATTGGTTGTGCGCGTGTAGAATATTTCGAGATAGACGAGCTATTTGACGCCCAGAGTGGTGACTTTGAGGTGCTATTAAAGCGCTCACTGGCGTTTGCGCATCAAGACAAGGATTGCAGGGGACAGTGCCGCCGCCTAAGGGATCTCCCAAACCTGCAACTAAGCATAGAGAGAATGTTGGTCCGAGTTGGGGTTTGCGATATTGAAACACTGAATAACCTTGGCGCTGCCTGTGTTTTCGTCCGGCTCAAGCAGATATATGGTCAAGATCTAAGCCTTAACTTGCTATGGAAGCTCGAAGGTGCGCTTAGACAAATCCACTATACTCTTCTCGATCATAGGGTAAAGAACCAACTGGTCAATCAGATAAACCGCAATCAACTCGATAGTTATTGACGAAAAACGCCTGCATATTTGCAGGCGTTTTTTTATAAAGAGTCGGGATTAATCGATCAGGCCGTATTGCTCGCCTAATACCTTAATGATCTCTTTTTTAGGGTCATCACTAAGTACGATAGGCTTGCCGGTGATCTTCTCAGCAATACCTGTATAGGTACGAGACAGATCCATCATCGCAGAAAGAGGCAGTTCGTTTTCGCGAGCAAGTGCTTCACGCTCGTCCATACGCTCTTTGTTCAGAAGGATGTCAGCATCAGGGAAATGATTAAGAAGGAACTGTCGGAAGCCTTCTTTAGAGTTTTCTACGATCTTACCTTGCTCGTAGCTTGACTCATCCCAGATACGAGATGAATCTGGAGTGCCCACTTCATCCATATAGATAAGCTTTTCATTACCAGTAGCGTCTGTCACGTAGCCAAATTCAAACTTGGTATCGACAAAGATTTGGTCAATTTCTGCTAGAGCGTTGTCGATAACATTGAAGCCTTGCTTTAGAAGCACTTCATACTTATCGACATCTTCAACAGCAGAGAAATTGAATGCTTCGAAATTGTCTACCAAGTCTTTACGAGTGATATTTACATCGTCGGCTTCTGGTACATTTGGAATACCACGCAAGATACCCTTAGTGGACGGGGTGATTAGTAGCTCGTCCAAAAGACCGTCTTTGGTTAGACCTTCAGGCAGGTCGATACCGCAGAATTCACGTTCGCCTTTTTCGTAAGCGCGCCACATAGAGCCTGTAATGTACTTACGGCAGATAGCTTCAACCATAACAGGTTTTGCTTTTTGAACGATCCATACTAGTGGGTGAGGGATGTCTAGGATATGACTGTCTGCTAGGCCGTTGTCTTTGAATAGCTTAAACCAGTGGTTAGAGATAGCGTTTAGAGCTGCCCCTTTACCTGGAACGCCTTTAAGGCCATTTTCGCCATGCCAGATGCAATCGAATGCTGAGATGCGATCACTGATCACCATGATAGCCAGCGGAGCATCTTCTGCTACATCGTAGCCTTTTTCCTTGATTAGGCGACGGCTATCTTCTTCCGTCAGCCAATATACCGAACGTACCTTACCACTGTGTACTGGCTTATCAGTACGGATAGGTAGATCATCATTAACGTCTAATACTTGAGTCGCAACAGTCATATTTGGAATCCAGTGCAGGAAAATCTGATGCGAATCATACACAGGAAATAATGAGTGATCCATTACTAAAGCAAACGTTTGCGCAAATCCTCTCCTATCACAAACCTTTACTTGATTTTGATCAGTGGAGTAGTGCTTTTGTAGTGCCAGTGAAGATAAGGCAACAGTTACTACGCTCGGCTAGCGAAAGGAGTTGAGCCTTAGCATTGGCATCAAAGTTGTCACTGGCAACGACGGCACTTGCATTGCCATTAGTAAGGGCACGAATAACCACCTCCATTTCATTGTGTTGATTAGATGGTTTTAGTTGTACCACCTTTTCACACTCCACATGATGCTTAACAAAATAGTCTCTCTCTGGCAGTTCAGTTTGGGCGGTAAATAGAACCCACTTAGGTGCTGCAGATGCCTTAGCGAGAAGGCTGAAAGAATTGTCACTCATAAGGTGATGAGCAAGATTAGCAGGGGTTGAATCATATGTGGTGTTGAAATGCATTACTGTATCTCCGTACATACTGTATAAACAAACAGTAATACCTGTATGGGTAAAGATCAAGCACTAAATATCGATTTTTTAAACAAAAAACCCAGCCTTAGGGCTGGGTCATGTTTATGGGTTTGCTTGAAATCTTAGCGAGCACTGTCTCGGACGGACTTATTTTGATTAGCTATCAGCTCTTCTTGATTGTAGCGATTTACGTCTATGAGAGCCGTTTGCTTACAGGTGTCACAGGTGTAGTTTGTGTATCCGTCTAGATAGGTGAGAGGCTCTACAAATGCGACTTTTTTACACCAGTCGCACGCAGCGAATTTTTTTTGCATGAAATCTTTACTCCGGCACTTAACAAATCTCAATTCAAGTAACGACTTCCTGTCGTCGCTATGAGATTAGAAAGGGTAAATTACATTCATGCAAAGCTAATGTTAATATTTTGTGTAAGGGTTCGTGACCAAGGCACGTTGGTATGGCGTCTATTTGAGCAACTTGCGTTGGCTCGCACCTTCAACCGGTCGACTCACTGATAAAGTACGGCCTTTTTTAAGTCCCACTTCATAGTCTTCAGTGATGTTTTTCATCGCTTCTTTAAGTTGTTTTTTGAAGGTCTCACGGTCGATGTTCTTGAACTCTTTATCTATGTAGTTCTTTATCTTGTTTTCGGAGTTGTCATCCGGCGCAATAGTTGGAAGCTTCTCCAGAGCGCCTTCTATCCAACCAGAAAGGAAGGAGTTTACGCGGCGGGTCACCTCAGTTGAGGCAGTACCGGTTCCTGCAAAACTGTTACGGAAACGACCTGTGTGTTCATTCATCTCACGATAGACAACATCGAAGGCAAAGGCAGCAAAGATTGCGCGATCTGCCTCACCGATAAACTCGGCGCGCTTAAGTCCTTTGTGATTAAGTAGCACAGCCTCTACTCCGAACTTAGTGTTAATGCCACGGATAATACGTAGAAGGTTATGACCAACGTTACTCGGTAGTAGATGAGAGGATTGAGTCTTACCCATCTTGATAAACTCAATGTCATCCTTCTCTAGTCCGTATTTCAGCATCAAAGAATGCGCCATTTTAATGGCATTTGCGGCTTCATTGACGTTTGCTGAATTACCTAGTTCTAGACATTTCGCTATCTTTTTCAGGGCTTTATGTTTATTCATAGACTCTAACACTGCTCGAAAGGGGCACCTATTTTAGCGGTTTTCCTTGTCCGCATAAAGGACATTTTGTGATCGATGTATCAGGTGGTTTTGTAAGCGCTTGAAATCATGTAAAGTGTTGCGCAACGACTAAATATTCATTTCGAACATCGCTTAGATTCCAGTGAAGTTTTTGGCAGGAAGCATTATGTTACCAAGATTGGATCTTACTCCCTCTTTAAATGAAACCGTAAAAAGTTACCTTGAAGCCCTCGTTGATCGTGGCTTTAGTGGTGATATTGAAACCAGTTATGCAAGCCGTCTGGCTGTTGCAACGGACAACAGCGTTTATCAACAACTGCCGCAAGGTGTTGTCCACCCTAAAAGCTCGGAAGATGTTGAACTGCTGACTGCTCTTGGCAACGAAGAAGCTTTTCATAGTGTTCGTTTCTCTCCGCGAGGGGGTGGTACCGGTACTAACGGTCAGTCACTTACTGAGCACGTTGTGGTAGATTTCTCGCGCCACATGAACCAACTGCTGGAGCTTAATGTTGAAGAGGGTTGGGTAAGGGTCCAAACCGGTATGGTGAAAGACCAATTGAACGACCTTGTACGAGCCCACGGGTTCTTCTTTTCTCCGGATCTATCCACCAGTAACCGCGCTACCATTGGCGGTATGATCAATACCGATGCCTCTGGGCAAGGCTCACTACGCTACGGTAAAACCTCCGATCACGTTCTAGCGCTTAAAGCGGTGTTGGCTGATGGGTCTGTTCTGGATACGAGTAATCAGGATTCGAATCTTGAGGGCAGCTTCGCAGACAAGGCAGTGAAAACCACCTTCGAAATATGTGCTGAGTATCGACCGCAGATAGAAGAGAAATTTCCAGATCTAAACCGTTTCCTTACCGGCTACGACCTTAAAAACGCCCTTGATGAGGAGCGCTTGGCTTCACATCGAGTTTTGTGCGGCTCCGAAGGTTCGCTAGGTTTTATCACCGAGGCGAAACTTAACCTTACTCCTATCCCTAAGAAGCGAGTATTAGTAAACGTCAAATACGACAGCTTCGATTCCGCACTGCGAAGTGCACCCATGATGGTTGAGGCGAACGCACTTTCTGTTGAGACCATTGACTCTATCGTTCTAAATCTGGCCAAACAGGACATTGTTTGGCACACGGTCAGTGAGTTGATTACTGAAGTACCTGGGCAAGAGCTTTTAGGTATTAATGTGGTTGAATACGCTGGCGCTGATGAGCAAGAGATTGAAGCCAGATTAACGAGTTGACCGCTAAGCTCGATCAGATGATTTTAGATAAGCAGGGCGGGGTGATTGGTTATCAAGTATGTAGTGACCTTGCTAGCATCGGAAAAATCTATGCGATGCGCAAGAAGGCGGTAGGTCTTCTTGGCGCAACTAAAGGGGCCGCTAAGCCTGTAGCTTTTGCTGAAGATACCTGTGTGCCACCTGAGAACCTAGCGGACTTTATTGTCGAGTTCCGAGAGCTGCTCGACAGCCATAAACTGCATTATGGTATGTTTGGGCATGTGGACGCGGGTGTACTGCATGTAAGGCCAGCACTTGACCTATGTGACCCAGAGCAAGAAGCCTGATGCATCAAATCTCAGATCAAGTTGTCGCTTTGGTGGCAAAATATGATGGCTTGATGTGGGGCGAGCACGGTAAAGGCTTTCGCTCTGAGTACGGCCCTGAGTTCTTTGGCGATGAGTTATTTACCCAGTTAAGACGTGTTAAAGGAGCGTTTGATCCGCTTAATAAAATGAACCCAGGTAAGATCTGTACGCCGCTTACTTCTGAAGACGAATTGGTGAAGGTTGCTGGGGTTAAGCGTGCGCATTTCGACCGTCAGATCCCAGTTACTGTGCGCGACAGCTTTAGCGGTGCAATGGAGTGTAATGGTAACGGCCTTTGCTTTAACTACGATACCTCGTCTCCTATGTGTCCATCGATGAAGGTGCTTGCTGATCGCAGACACTCTCCAAAAGGCCGCGCAGGTATTGTTCGTGAGTGGCTACGACAACTTTCAGAGCAGGGTTTAGACGTTCTCGACTTAGAGAGTAAAACTCTAGAAAGCAACGGCTCACTCAAGGGCATGTTGGATAGGGTTCGTAATCGTCTCAACCAACGACACGAATATGATTTTTCTCACGAAGTGTATGAGGCGATGCAAGGCTGTCTTGCGTGTAAGGCTTGTGCCACACAATGTCCTATTAAGGTGGACGTGCCGGACTTTAGAGCGCGCTTCTTAAACCTATATCACTCTCGTTACCAAAGACCGCTAAAAGACTATTTTGTAGCAAATATCGAGAGCTTGCTTCCGGTCATGGCGACATCACCTAAATTAGTTAATGGCGTACTTAATGCTAAATGGGTTCAATCTTTGGTGGCAAACTCGATTGGTTATCTAGACGCGCCATTGATGTCTTCGCCGACGTTGAAAGCACGCTTAAAGGCTCAGCAATTAGTCCCGTTTGATATGCAAAAATTGTCTGCTCTCAGTGAAGAGCAGAAACAAGAACACTTGATCATAGTGCAAGACCCATTCACCAGTTATTACGATGCCAGTGTGGTGGATGATTTTGTATCCCTGGCGGTGAAATTGGGCTTTAAGCCGGTGATACTGCCATTTAAACCAAATGGTAAAGCACAGCACATCAAGGGTTTCTTGAAGAAGTTTAATGCGACGGCGAGCTCTACCGGCGAATTCTTACAGCAGGTATCCAGTCTTAGTATACCTATGGTGGGGGTAGATCCAGCATTGGTGCTTTGCTATCGCGATGAGTATCGACACCTAGATAAAGGTTTTGATTTTGATGTATTGACCGTGCATGAATGGCTACTGCCAAGCTCGAGCATTGTGAGCCTATTCATTCAACAGGCGACAATACGCCTTGGTATTTGCTTGCGCACTGTACGGAAAAGACCATGTTGCCGAACGCGGAAAAGGAGTGGGGTGCTATCTTCGCTCACTTTGGTGGCAGCTTGCAGACGGTACCAGTAGGTTGCTGTGGTATGGCCGGCACCTTTGGTCATGAAGCTGACAAGTATCAATGGTCTAAAGATGTGTATGCCTTGAGTTGGAAGCCAAGACTTCAAGACCTCCCTAAAGAGCGCTGCCTAGTAACAGGCTATTCATGTCGAAGTCAGGTGAAGCGATTTGAGGGCGAGGCGGTGAAGCATCCACTTCAGGCGCTGTTAGCCATCATCTAAAACGAAAAGGGTTGGCATTTGCCAACCCTTTTTCTATTTCGTTGCTAAGTTATTGTTTAGCTAGGAAGCTAGTTTTAGCATTGTTGAACTTCTCAACGTAAGCACCATTGCCTCTCCATCCCAAGGGATAAGACCGCTGGCAATCATACGCTTGCTACCTGTGCCCACGATCTCACCATCAGCTTTAAACTCAAAGTTGAGGGTAACCACACCACGGCGACCTTTCACATCGAAGGTTGCGCTTGAAAGGTCAACGCTAAGGTTTGATACATCGTATTTGGTGAACTCAAGCTTCATGCTCTCATAGATGATAAGAGGGCGTTTGGTGTTGAACATCATCTGCTCTTGTTCCATTAGAGGAACCATGATGTGCGGGAAGTTCATACCAGAGAATTTCACATAACCACGAATCACTTCTTCGATAAGCTCGGCATTCTGACAGTTTTCGCCCTCACTGTGCATGCGAGGTAAACCTTGTCGTTCTCATCCACTACCGCTTTGTTCTCTTCGCTTTCATGGTTGATATGAAGCTCAGTACCTTCGGTTACCATGCCTGAGAAGGTGAACTCCATAGAGCGAGAAATACCTTCCTGTTGCAACATTACCGCAAACAGCAGGTCACCCGGTACGCAAAAGCGAGAGTTGTCTTCGTCATGGATAGGGTTGAAGTCACCAGCTATGCCTTTAGCAAAGTTACTCGCTTGTGCACGGGTGAAATGGAACTGATTGTTTTCTTGAACAAAATAGGGAGTTAGAAACATAACCGCTTATTAATTTATGTGTGACTAGCCAAAATTTTAAGGGAGTATATCAAACGCATAAAATTCAATGGTCTATCCAGTAACAATTGCTAGCAATTAAGCTGTAACGTGACACTGATACAGTGACCTGTTGTTTCTCTAATCTCGAATAAATCCCAGCTTCTACAAGGAATAAGGCAAGGAATCTGTGATTGTTATTTTGAGGAATTTAGATACAATACATCGCTCGCTGTTTAAGGGGTTCAGTCACATTGGTAATTGTGATTGCCTTAAATGGTTTCATTTCGGCTCTGTTTTTCTAAGGCATTGAAAAATAGGGGTAGATTTTAAACATGTGTTACTGCGTGTGTAACACCACTGGAATAGGACAGACAATGCCTGTAATTACTCTTCCTGACGGCAGTCAGCGTCAATTTGACAACCCAGTTTCAACTCTAGAAGTCGCTCAATCAATCGGTCCAGGTCTTGCGAAAGCAACCATCGCTGGTCGTGTAAACGGCGAACGTTTCGATGCGTGTGATCTTATCGAGCAAGATGCTTCTCTTGAAATCATCACCAACAAAGATGAAGTAGACGGTCTAGAGATCGTTCGTCACTCTTGTGCTCACCTATTGGGTCACGCTATCAAGCAGCTTTATCCAGATGTGAAAATGGCTATCGGCCCAACTATCGATAACGGTTTTTACTACGATATCGATATGGAGCACCACTTAACGCAAGAAGATCTTGAAAAGATTGAAAAGCGTATGAAAGAGCTGGCGAAAACCAAGTATCAAGTTATCAAGAAAAAGGTTAGCTGGCAGGAAGCGCGAGACACATTTGAAGCTCGCGGTGAAACTTATAAGATGGAAATCTTGGATGAGAACGTGTCAAAAGATGATCGTCCAGGCCTTTACCATCACGAAGAATATATCGACATGTGCCGTGGTCCTCACGTACCGCACATGGGCTTCTGCCAGCACTTCACTATCCTGAATGTGGCGGGCGCATACTGGCGTGGTAACAGTGACAACAAGATGCTTCAGCGCATCTACGGTACTGCATTCCACGACAAGAAAGCACTAAAAGCACACCTTACTCGCCTAGAAGAAGCGGCTAAGCGTGACCACCGTAAGATTGGTAAGCAGTTGGATCTTTTCCACATGCAGCAAGAAGCACCAGGTATGGTGTTCTGGCACCACAACGGTTGGTCTATCTTCCGTGACCTAGAAGTATTCGTTCGTCAGAAATTGACTGAATACGACTATCAAGAGGTAAAAGGTCCTCTAATGATGGACCGCGTTCTTTGGGAGCGTTCTGGTCACTGGGACAAGTACGCTGATGCGATGTTCACGACTAACTCAGAAAACCGTGAATACGCGATTAAGCCAATGAACTGCCCTGGTCACGTTCAGATCTTTAACCAAGGTTTGAAATCATACCGTGACCTTCCGCTACGTATGGCTGAGTTCGGCTCATGTCACCGTAACGAGCCATCAGGTGCTCTACACGGCATCATGCGTGTACGTGGCTTTACTCAGGATGATGCGCACATCTTCTGTACTGAATCTCAGATTCAAGAAGAAGTAACTTCGTGCATTAAGATGGTTTACGATGTTTACCAAACCTTTGGTTTCGACAACATCGTAGTGAAGCTATCTACTCGCCCTGAAAAGCGTGTTGGTTCAGATGAGATCTGGGACGAGTCTGAGAAGGCTCTAGAGCTAGCTCTACAATCTATGGATATCCCTTACGAGATCCAAGAAGGCGAGGGTGCGTTCTACGGTCCTAAGATTGAATTCACGCTATACGATTGCCTAGATCGTGCATGGCAGTGTGGTACTGTTCAGCTTGACTTCAACCTACCTGGTCGCCTTGGCGCTACCTATGTAGGCGAAAACAACGAGCGCCTAGTGCCGGTTATGATTCACCGTGCTATCCTAGGTTCTCTAGAGCGTTTCATCGGTATTCTGATTGAAGAATATGCTGGCTTCTTCCCAACTTGGTTGCTCCGGAGCAAGCGGTTATTCTAAATATCACCGATAAACAATCTGAATATGTACAAGAAGTTGTACAAAAAATGCAAAAAAGTGGAATTAGAGCCAAAGCGGACTTGAGAAATGAGAAGATTGGCTTTAAAATCCGCGAACATACTTTAAAACGTGTACCGTACATGTTGGTAGTTGGTGACCAAGAAATGGAAGCTGGCGAAATTGCAGTACGTACTCGTAAGGGTAAAGACCTTGGTAAATTCAAAGTGGATGATTTTATTTCGTACATCCAAGCCGAGGTTTCAAGCCGTAAGCTCAATCTAGAGGAATAAGATTATTAAAGGTGGAAGACGTGGCCAACAACCGGCCAAACAAAACCAGCACCGTCTAAACGGTGAAATTCGTGGCGTTCGTGAAGTTCGTTTAACCGGCGCAGATGGTGAGTCAGTAGGTGTAGTATCTATCCAACAAGCTGTTGCTGCTGCTGAAGAAGCTGGTATGGATCTTGTTGAGATCAGCCTAACGCCGAGCCACCAGTTTGTCGTGTGATGGACTATGGCAAATTCCTCTTTGAAAAGAGCAAAGCTGCTAAAGAGCAGAAGAAGAAGCAAAAGCAGATTCAGATTAAGGAAGTAAAATTCCGTCCTGGAACTGATATTGGAGACTATCAGGTAAAACTACGCAACCTGACGCGTTTCCTAGAAGACGGCAACAAAGTGAAGGTAACAATTCGCTTCCGTGGCCGCGAAATGGCACACCAAGAAATCGGTGTCGACGTTTTGAATCGTCTGAAAGAAGATACAGTGGATCTTGCTGTTGTTGAATCTTTCCCGACTCGAATCGAAGGCCGCCAGATGATCATGGTGCTAGCCCCTAAGAAGAAGTAATTAAAGGCTTTGCAAGTAATCTAACCTCGCTGCCTTAAGGGTGGCGGGGTTTCATTCGCCCTAATTACTATTGTTTAAACAACTCAACAATGCGGAGTTATTCATCATGCCTAAGATGAAAACCAACAAAGGTGCTGCTAAGCGTTTTAAGAAAACTGCTGGTGGTATTAAGTACAAGCACGCTACAAAACGTCACATCCTGACTAAGCGTACTACTAAGAACAAGCGTCAGCTACGTCCAAACGCTCTACTTCCTAAAGTTGAAGTAGCAGCAGTTGCTCGTATGATGCCATACGCTTAATTCTTTTTAGTTTATAATTCGTTTAGTTTAGGAGAAGCATAATGCCTCGCGTAAAACGTGGTGTACAAGCTCGTGCACGTCATAAGAAAGTTCTAAAACAAGCTAAAGGTTACTACGGTGCACGTTCACGTGTATATCGTGTAGCTTTCCAAGCAGTTACTAAAGCTGGTCAATACGCTTACCGTGACCGTCGCAACAAGAAGCGTCAATTCCGTCAACTATGGATTGCACGTATCAACGCGGCATCTCGTCAAAATGGTCTATCTTACAGCCGTTTCATCAACGGTCTTAAGAAAGCATCTATCGAGATCGATCGTAAGATCCTTGCTGACATCGCGGTATTCGACAAAGCTGCATTCGCAGTTCTAGTTGAAAAAGCAAAAGCTGCTCTTTAATAGCAGTTGTCAGGTTTAAGAGAAAGGGGACCCTAGGGTTCCCTTTTTTATGTCTAAAATATTCTTTTTCCTCACTTTTCTCTCCAAACCCATGACAAGTCGTCCGTTTCCCTGCTAGGTTAAAGCTCTAACCGAATTACGGGAGAACATGGATTGGTTCAAAAGCTTTTCTGGCAAGACCCTTATCTCACCTCAGTCACCGCACAAATAACCTCGATTGAGGAAGATGTGGTACAGCTTAACCGCACCATTTTCTATGCTGAGTCTGGAGGGCAGGAGAGTGATGCTGGCACTATCGGCGGTATCCAAGTTCTCTCTGCACAAAAGCACGCAACTAAAATACTCTACCAATTAGCTGAGACTCCGAGCTTTAAAGTTGGAGATGAGGTTGAAGTCGTAGTCGAGTGGCCTAGGCGTTATGCACTTATGAAACTTCACTTTGCTGCTGAGGTTGTGCTCGAGCTTTTCACTACACTCTATCCCAAGCTAGATAAAATCGGCGCGCATATCTCACAAGACAAGAGTCGAATCGACTTTGCCTCAGATACCAATATAAAACCGCTGCTTGCTGAAATAGAGTCCAAGGCGCAGGCCATTATCGACTCTGATAGCCTAATTAAAAGTGCTTTCTCTGATGAGGAGAATGAGCGCAGATACTGGCAAGTGGATGGTTTTGCTAAGGTGCCTTGTGGAGGAACTCATCTTAAGCGTACCTCTGAGGTGGGTAAAATAAGCCTCAAGCGCAAGAATGTTGGCAAGGGCAAAGAGCGCGTCGAGATAAGGGTTCAAGAGGAGAACTAATATGCCAGTAGCGTTATGGGTTTTGTTGTTTGTTGCTATCGTGCCTTATCTGCTAGCAGGGCTTGGCGGATACATGAAAATAAAACATATGGGCCATTTAGATAATCGTCACCCTAGGTACAAGCGCAATCAGCAACAGGTATCACAGCGCGAGTAATAGCAGCACAGGCCAATGCTTGGGAGGCGCTGGCCTTTTATGCAGCGGTTATCATGACATGTGGCTTTAGTGGTGTGGATTGGGAGTTGTTGACCGTTCCTGCTGTGATCTTTGCCATAACCCGAGTTATCCATCCAATTTTATACCTTATGAATATTGCGACCCTTCGCAGTATCACGGTTGTGGTAGGCGTGAGTGCCTGTATCTATATGATGAGTTTGGCGGTGTAGTATGTTTCGAGCAGTGATAGAACCGAATCTGGAATTGAGATTAGCTCATCCGAGAATATCCCCTGATTATTATTCGCTGGTTAAGCAGGATAGGAATTACCTTAGTGAGTGGCTTGCTTGGCCGCTCCATGCAGATGGCGAGTCGTTCTTTTCCGAGTTTTTTAAGAAGTCTTTGAACGATTATGCCAATGACAAGGCGATGGTGTGCGCCATTTTCTATGAGAACGAGTTAGTGGGTAATGTGTCGTTCAATACCATATCGGCCTCTTTATCCAGTGTGGAGATAGGGTATTGGCTCGGCTTTGCACATCAAGGTAAAGGCATTATGAGTAAGTGTGTTTCTTACCTTATTCGCTATGCCTTTACTGAACTTGAGATGCAAAAGGTGCAAATTTCAGCCGCGACTGAGAATAGACCGAGTCGCGTACTATGTGAAAGGCTAGGAATGTCCCTAGAGGGAGTCATAACTCGAGCAGAGAATCTAAATGGGAGAGTGGTGGACCACGCTATTTATGGTCTTAGCCGAGAAGAATGGAAGAATAAGGAGCAGATGTGAATCAAGTTCTGGTAGATGTAAATTGGCTCGCTGAGCATAAAAATGAAGTGATTTTGTTAGACGCCTTTATGTTGAAGGTAGTGGGCAAGGAGCCCATTGAATATGACAAGTTAACTACTATACCGGGGGCACTTGCATTCGATATAGAAACCGACTTTTGCGACTTCGATTCAACCCAGCTGCACGCTATGCCAACAACAGAGCAATTTACGCAGAAGGTACGTGCACTTGGATTAACAAAGACTCTAGCGTGGTTATTTTTGACAACCAAGGTATTTACAGTGCGCCGCGAGCTTGGTGGACCTTCAAGCTGATGGGATTTGACAAGGTTGCTGTGCTTGATGGTGGTTTGCCCGCTTGGGTAGAGGCCGGTTTTGAGGTTGCGCATGAATTTGCAAATGCGGCAGGCATAGGTGACTTTGAGGCTAAGGTTAATCGAGCTTTGGTGTGTGATGCCCAAGCGGTTGTAGACAATATTACCACTAAGCAGGCTAAGGTTCTGGATGCACGTGGCGCTGCGCGATTTAATGCGCAGGTGGCCGAGCCAAGACCAGGCGTAAGAGCCGGCCATATTCCTGGTTCATTTAACCTTCCATTTGCAAGCTTAATGCAGGGTGAGCGCTTTAAGTCCCTGCCAGAGCTGAGCCAGAGTTTCACAAGCTTAGAACTTGGCGATAACGACGCACTCATTATGTCCTGTGGCTCAGGCATTACAGCTTGTATCTTGATCTTGGCTGCCCATGTTTGCGGTCTGACGAATACCAAGCTGTATGACGGCTCGTGGGCAGAGTGGGGCAGTGACGAATCATTGCCAATAGAGGTTTAGAGCTCTGGCTCGATTCTATACACTTTGCCACTGTCGGTGATGAAGTAGATAAGATCGTCGGGAGAGACCTGAATATCACGAATTCGCTCTCCCAGATCCTCAAATAGACGCTCTTTTTCGTTGAGATTACTACCAGTGATTTCCACTACATTGATGTGAGTGAGCTTTAGGGCTCCTGCGAGAAGTTTGCCATCCAGCTTTGGATAGTTCATGCCACGATAGAGCACCATACCGCTGGGTGCGATGGATGGTACGTAGACCAGTTTTGGTGATTCGATGCCTTCCATGTGCTCAGCATCTCCTACCTTCAAAGGCCCCCAATACTCTTTACCGTGTGAGGTGATAGGCCAGCCATAGTTGGCGCCTTTTTGAATAAGGTTGATCTCGTCACCGCCACGAGGGCCGTGTTCGATAGCCCACAGCTGGCCAGTTTGTTTATCAAAAGTAATGCCCTGCGGATTTCGATGTCCATAGCTCCAGATACTATCTAAACCATCCTTTGCTTTAGCGAATGGGTTGTCTTTCGGAGCGCTTCCATCCCCGTTTAATCGCAGTATGCTTCCAGAGTCCAGCTGGAGGTCTTGCCCATTTTCTCGGGTGCCTCTATCGCCGATGGAGAAGTAGATATGGTCGTTATCATCGATGGCGATACGGCTACCGAAATGACGACCGGAACTGGAGCGAGTATTGGAGACATAAAGCTCTTTGAAGTCGGTTACCTCACCCCCTTGGTAATGAAAGCTGGCTAGGGTCGTTTTTGGTCCAGACGAGGTTCCCTTGGAGTAGGTGAGATAGATAGTTTGAGGGTGCTTGGGATGCATAGCGAGATCCATTAATCCGCCTTGTCCTGACGCCTCGACGTTGTCGGGCTTAAACAGTACCTGCTTGCTTCCTGAGTCGAGATTGAGTTCGACGATTGAGCCGTTGCGTTCACTGATAAGGGCGGTGTTTTTGTCCACAAACTCAATAGACCAAGGTATTAAAAGACCGCTTCCTACTTGTGTGAGCTCGTAGCCTTGCGCGGCAAAGGAGCCTAGCCCAAGAATGCCCAATAGACTCAGTTTGTTCAGTTTCACTCTAAATTCTCCTGTCGACCAACCCTGTCACCACAACGCTCAAAAAGGGCTATCCAATATTGCGCATGGTTTACGCTAGCGACCTTATAGTCCATGTATGCATCTAGTATAGGGTGTTGAAGGTGCTCCGGTAGGTTTTTTGTATATAAAACAGAAAGATAAGGTGAAAGGGTTTGGTAGGCAGAATTTAAATCTGCGAGGTATGGCTGTATCTCGGCTATGTAATAGGTGTAGAACACATTCTTGAGGCGCTGATAACGAGTTGGGTCTCGATTAAGGCCGCAAAAAACCTCATGGTCGTGGGCCTTAAGCTGAGCAGTGGTGACACTCAGGTAGTAACTAGACTCTTGCAATGCCTTGGTTATGCGTCCCATTTGGTCAAACTTTTCTACTTCTTCTTGCAATGAGAGGATAGAAAACCCTTGCATCAAATCTCCTTGTTGATGCATCTGGTTTAATTGATTGTGCTCTTTTAATGTGTCTCTTAGTGCAATTAAACCTCTGTTGCTTTCCTTGCTGTACCAAAGATTAGAGTAGGCATTGGCGTACATGGCATCACTGGTATAAAGGGTGTTGCTTATATGGATAGGTAGTTCCTGCCATTTGGCTTGATAGATCTGATAAACCTCACTCGCAAAGTCAGCGTCGAGTTCGTTCGAGTCGATACACTCTTTCAAACCAGACAAGAGATTCACCTGATATTCGAGGTTACGAAATTGGTCTTGTACCTTTCCTAGTACAGTGTTTCTCTCTGCTATCAAAGACAACAGTTGGCACTCAGATAGCTGTAATGAATCCATCAATCCAACGCTATGTCGAGGTGGTTCTATGTATAGATCTCGCTTTCGAGGGTATTCCTGACGAGGTAAATCTAGGCAGGGCTTTGTTGCTGCTGAACGTTACTGATGCGTTGCAGATAGTCTTCAAATTTATCTTCTATCGTCACGGGCTCGCAGCCAGTGAGCAAAAGAAAAACTACCACTAAATACCGTTTCAACATGATGCTCCGAGTTACACGACCTCAGTTCATACGTACTATTGCTCGAATGAGTTAAGTCATCTTCGCCGTGTTTTAGACGTTGGAATAGCCAACCAATCGCAACCAGGCAGAGCCCCAAACCTAAGAAAGAGAACGCGCGTAACAGACCCGTCAACTCAGACATATCCACAACAAAGGCCTTTAAAATCACCACAAACATCAATCCAAAGCCAATTTGATGCGCCAATTTGCTGGTATGGGTTTGTGACCAAACGATAGTGGCCGCAGCGATGATTAGCCATACAACCGAGTAGGTATAAAGCTCAGCTTCTTGAATGCCAAAATCAATCCCGATATAGCCGTCGTGATAAAAGTGGCGAATAACGGCATTAACACTGCCAATTGCGAATAGGCCGGCTAATATTCGAATTCCTTGAACCAGACGTGTTTCAAATATTCTTAGTTTCAATGCAGAAGTTAGGATGACAGCCGGCAAGATCCACATAGGGGTGATCCAGTTGATGCCAAGCATCTGGCCTAGATCTTGGTTAGTTAATAAGGGGTTGAATCGCACTAGGAGAATTAAGTGCAAGCTAGCTGATGCCATCAGTAGGGCATAGCCGAATACACGATAGAGTTGTGAAACCAAGTTATGCTGGGTCACAAGAGCTCGACAGAGGTATACACACCCAAGGATCAGATAGTTGAGCGCTAGGAGTACACACTCCTGGTAGCTAAAGCTGAGAAGAGATGGGTAATCACCAATTAAAAGGTAACTGGACTCTGTGGTAACAAACAGAGCCAAGAGATGCATTCTTGCGCCGGATAGCCATGGCTCTAGTGAAGGTCTCGCAAATAGCTTGGAGGCAAGTAACACAAGCCCGAAGCAAGCCGGGTAGATAATTAGAGTCCAGTGAATGCCGAGTATGGTTTCCGACTCATAGGGTGATAGCCAAGGCGCGGTGGTGAGACGGGCGAGAATGACAACTAGTACAGCTTGGATTAACCAGTTTGGCGCAGAGAATTTGAATCTGCGACTCCAGTAAGCCAGTGATACCAACTGAGCGGTAAGAGCCAAGGTTAAGGTTCCAGCCTCGAGCAGCATAGTAAAGATCAAACTCAAGTTAGCATTTGCCAAAAGCCATCCCGAGACTTGAATATGTGGCTGCTGATAGCGCTTGGTGATCATAACCGCTATCGCGCCAAATAGAGCGAGCTCTACAGCCCAAAGTGGATATAACGACTCTGAAATCTCAGTAGGTGTCAGAACGTAGGTAATTGCGAATAGCAGTGGAATCGAGACCCCAAGCAGCAGAGAGAAAGCCGGCCTTGTTGGGAGCTTAAAGTGCATCAGTAGCGCATAGGTAAAGAAGATAACCCCACCGACCTGAGTGAACAGGTGCGCGCCTGTGTACATAAACAGAATATCCGTTTTGTCTGTGTAGGATATCTGCATAGCAAGGGTCGAAAGATTGAGTATTAGCGCCAAAATGGGCCAGCTATCAAAGGCGGAATGACGGTAAGAAGCCCAAAACAGCAACGCGGTGAAAACCAAACTGTAGGCGACTAATTCTGGTTGGTATCCCCAAATAGCATAATAAATCCAGATAGGTGGGATCGCGCAAAGTACCCCTGCCTGCTCTTTGCGGGGCATAAGCAGAACCTTGAGTGGCAATGGCTTCTGATTTTGACCATCCAAGCGCCAACCCATTACTGGGCTGAGGGTGAACAGGTACAGCGAGGCAAGGCTAAATGAAAGCAGCACTGCAACTTCGTTGCCACTGTTGGAAAGAAATATCGCCAACAGCAGATAGCTGAAGTGTCCAATAAAACTCAAGTGCCAAAGATAGCGGCTGTTGACCTTAGAATTTATGTAGATGGCAGAGCTACTGATAAAGGTGACGAATAGCGAAAGCTCTAAAAGCGTCAATTCAATGGACCAAAATAGCGCCGGTACTGCATATGATCCTATTACACCAATAAAGGCAACGATTGGGCCGAACCTAAGCGCCATGAAGGTCGCGACGCTGGTGACGAGTAAAGTGGCAAACAGTGCGGGAGTGGGCGGAATAAATTTATAGTAATGAGTTGAGACCACCATCATAGAAAAGCAGGTGATAATACCGGCTGATGCAAGGGCTGCGCTTACTTGGGTCGACTGTATATTGAATCGCTCGGGATTGCGCATCAGATATTCGGCCATGGTGAGTAAGCTGATGCCAAATGTGAAGCCCAAGAAAACTCTTGCTTCAGCAGAGATAAGACCGGCCTCAATAGCATACTTAGCTAAGAACACACCACCTAATGCGAGAACGAAACCACCCAGCCAAAGTAAGCTGTTGCTGGATATTTTCTCTAAGAGCTTCTTGAAAGGTTTATCCAGTTCAGACCAAAGTGTAGTGCTCTTGTCGTCTTGTTCAGATTGCCAAAGCTGTGCATGTTGTTCCTTGCTATCCCGCGCCTCGAATTCTTCAGTTTCGCTTGTTTCTGCCTGCGATGCGCCCTGATATTCAGCCACCTTCTTCAGTGCCAACTGCAATTTAAGGTCTTCCACCTCTGTCTCGAGCTGAGATAGGCGTTTTAGAATCTGCCTTCCCCCGATAAATATCAGGATAAGCAAGAGGATATAAACTAATTCGAGACTGTTTGAGAGCATACCTAGGTCCGTGGCTTTTGATCTCTTAAGTTAAGCATAAAGGAAAAAGAGTACGCTGTTCAATTGCTTGTATTGATTGCAATAGTACTAAGCTTGTTGAAATATTTCTGGCACAGATTTGACATTAAACCTTTAGAAATACGCAAAATGCCGATTCCAATTTAAACGCGGACTAAATGGTTCATATAAAAACTATTTGGGCTATCAATCGGAATTTATGTAGGTGTAGTCAAATGAAGTTGTTTGATTTACTAGTTTCTAGTGCTTGGAAGATTATTCCATCGGATATTGAGATAGCTATTAGAAGCAATCGCCTGAAGAAATTGGATGCTGAATTGATAGCGCTAGAGAATATCAAACACCGTTTCTGCCAGGGTCGAACAAACAAGCTCGCGAATGACTATTTCCGACAAGAACTGCTGTATTTGAGAGAGTCGATTCAGTTTAATCGAGTACAGATTGCCCGTTTGCAACACAAATAACTCATCCACTTGAACTCCTAGTTTTGTCTTCCCGGAAGCCGCTCTTGACTGATTTGCGGCGTTTCTCTCTCGTTTCGTTACGAATCCGCACTAAATCATGGATTTCCCTGATTTAGATTTGGCTTTAAGCCTGCCTTTTATTACTATGTGTAGCTATTCAAAAATACCCTAAATCCCGCAGGACACTGCCTGAGGCAGATGAGGAAATAATGCAACATCTACAAGAGATTATTGCGAACGCGACTGCAGCTATTGAAAGCGCAGATTCGCTTGTTGCACTGGATGAAGTGCGCGTTCAATTTTTGGGCAAGAAAGGCGAGCTAACTCAACAGCTTCAAAGCCTTGGTAAACTGCCACCAGAAGAGCGTCGTAGCGCTGGTCAAGAGATCAACAAAGCGAAAGGCGCGGTTCAGCAAGCTATCGCAGCACGTAAAGACGCACTGCAAAAAGCAGAGCTAGAAGCAAAACTGGCTGCTGAGACTATCGATGTAACCATGCCTGGTCGTCGTATTGAGAACGGTGGTCTACACCCAGTAACTCGTACTATCGAACGTATCGAAACCTTCTTTGGTGAGCTTGGCTTCTCAACTGAGTCTGGTCCAGAAATCGAAGATGCATTCCACAACTTCGACGCACTAAACATCGCGGAAGACCACCCTGCGCGTACCGACCACGATACCTTCTTCTTTAACCCTGACCTGATGTTGCGTACTCACACCTCTGGTGTTCAGATCCGTACCATGGAAAACGGCAAACCACCGTTCCGCTTCATCGCTCCGGGCCGTGTATATCGTAACGACTACGACCAAACGCACACCCCAATGTTCCACCAGGTTGAAGGTTTGATGATCGACGAGAACATCAACTTTGCACAACTTAAGGGCATTCTTTCTGAGTTCCTAACTGCTTTCTTCGAAGAAGAAGTAGAGGTGCGTTTCCGTCCTTCTTACTTCCCGTTCACTGAGCCTTCAGCAGAAGTTGACGTTAAGCGTAAAGATGGCAAATGGCTTGAGGTTCTAGGCTGCGGTATGGTTCACCCGAACGTACTTCGCGCTGTAGGCATCGACCCTGAGCAATATCAAGGCTTCGCATTCGGTATGGGTGTTGAGCGCTTGACCATGCTTCGTTACGGCGTAACGGACTTGCGTGCATTCTTCGAAAACGATCTTCGTTTCCTAAAACAGTTCAAGTAATTCAGGGGCAGAACTAGATGAAATTCAGCGAATCTTGGCTTCGTGAGTGGGTAAACCCTGCGGTTACTACTGACGAACTAACACATCAAATCACTATGGCTGGCCTAGAGGTAGACGACGTTCTTCCTGTAGCAGGCGAGTTTACCGGCGTTAAGGTTGGTAAAGTTGTTGAATGTGGCCAACACCCAGATGCAGACAAACTTCGCGTAACAAAAGTAGATGTTGGTGCGGAAGAGCTTCTAGACATCGTTTGTGGTGCATCAAACTGCCGTGAAGGCCTTATCGTTGCAGTTGCAACTGTAGGTGCTGTTCTTCCTGGCAACTTTAAAATTAAGAAAGCGAAACTTCGTGGCCAGCCTTCTCACGGTATGCTTTGCTCATTCACTGAGTTAGGTATCGACGTTGAATCTGATGGCATCATGGAGCTTCCAGAGACTGCGGTAATCGGCACTGATTTCCGTGAGTACCTATCTCTAAACGACGTAACTGTAGACGTTGACCTAACAGCGAACCGCGCTGACTGCTTCAGCATCCATGGCCTGGCTCGTGAAGTTGGCGTACTAAACCGTGAAGCGGTAACTGAGCCAGCAGCGAACGCAGTAACTGAAACCATTTCTGACACTGTAGCAGTTGATATCCAAGCGTCTGAAGCATGTCCACGTTACCTTGGCCGTGTGGTTAAGACGTAAACGTTAAAGCAAGCACGCCAATCTGGATGCAAGAGAAGCTACGCCGTTGTGGCATCCGCTCTATCGACCAGTAGTAGATATCACTAACTACGTGATGCTAGAGCAGGGCCAACCAATGCACGCATTCGATCTGAGTAAGATTGAAGGTGGCATCGTGGTACGTATGGCTGAGCAAGACGAGAAGCTAACCCTTCTTGACGGCAACGAAGCGAAACTGAACGCCAACACTCTAGTTATCGCGGACCACAACAAAGCACTAGCAATCGCAGGTGTATTTGGTGGCGAAGACTCAGGCGTAACCACTGAGACCACAGACGTGCTTCTAGAGAGTGCATTCTTTGCACCTGACTTCATCCGTGGCCGTGCACGTTCTTACGGTCTGCACACTGACTCTTCAATGCGTTTTGAGCGCGGTGTTGACTTTGCACTGCAGCACAAAGCAATGGAACGCGCGACTGAGCTTCTAGTTGAGATCTGTGGCGGTGACGTTGCACCTATCAATGGTCAAGAGTTTGCTGATAACCTACCGAGTCAAAACAAGGTAGAACTTCGTCGTACTAAGCTTGATCGTTTACTAGGTTACGCTATTCCAGATGCAGACGTAGTTGAGATCCTTGAGCGCCTAGGTTGCGACGTTGAAACCAACGACAACGGCTGGAGCGCGGTATCTCCATCATGGCGTTTCGATATCGCTATCGAAGAAGACCTAGTGGAAGAGGTTGGCCGTATCTTCGGTTACAACAACATCCCTAACCAAGCGCCAATCGCATCACTTACTATGAACGACCACCAAGAAGCGGCTCAGCCACTTAAACGTGTTCGTGACCTACTTGTTGACCGTGGTTACCACGAGGCCGTGACTTACAGCTTCGTTGAGCCTGAGCAACAAAAACTGATCGTGCCAGACGTTGAGCCATTGATTCTGCCTTTCCCAATCTCTGCGGAAATGTCAGCAATGCGTCTTCAGCTTCTACAAGGCCTGCTAAACACGGTTGTTTACAACCAGAAACGTCAGCAGCCTCGTGTTCGTCTATTCGAATCTGGCCTACGTTTCATCCCAGAGGTTGGTGCTGAGAATGGTATGCGTCAAGAGATGATGCTTGCAGGCGTTATCTCAGGTAGCCGCAGTGAAGAGCACTGGGACATCGAAACCAACACTGTTGATTTCTTTGATCTAAAAGGTGACCTAGAAGCGATCCTTGAGCTGACTTGCAACGAGAAAGCGTATAGCTTCTCGGCAACTAAGCACCCAGCACTTCACCCAGGCCAAGCAGCGGCTATCATCGTTGATGGTAAAGAGGTGGGTGTTATCGGTACTGTTCACCCTGAACTAGAGCGCAAGTTTGGTCTTAACGGCCGCACTATCGTATTCGAGATCGAGTGGTCAGCAATCGATACTCGCGTGCTTCCAGAAGCAGTAGCGGTTTCTAAGTTCCCTGCAAACCGTCGTGACATCGCTCTAGTAGTAGATGAGAACGTGGCTTCAGGTGACGTAGTAGCGGCGTGTGCGGCGAACGGTGGCGACCTTCTAACAGATGCTAAGCTATTCGACGTTTACCAAGGTAAAGGTGTTGAGGAAGGTAAGAAGAGCCTTGCTATCGCTTTGACTCTGCAATCTGTAGAGCGCACTCTTGAAGAAGCCGATATTGCAAGCGCGGTAGATGCGGTTGTAACGGCTGTAGCTGAGAAGTTTGACGCTACTCTGCGTGACTAATCGCTAAACCCGATTCAGTAAAAAGCCAGTCCTGTTTACAGGGCTGGCTTTTTTATGAGTTCAATTTGCAAAATCTCCGCTTTGATACTTCTCTAAATCGATCCATTTTTTAGCCTAATTCATTCAGAAATTGAATTGGGTATGATTTCTCTCAAACCCTAGATATTCTCTGGCTTCTCGTTCAAGTCATCCCTTATAGGTGACTGATATATATAAATAAACTTTCACTGCTCATTACATTTTGGCTAATTTTTTGCAATTTTGGTCTAAGGTTAGGGTTGAAACGCAAAAAAGGGTTTAAGTGTTTAATTCTTATCAATTTTAAGCAGAAAAAAGTTGGCGAAACCGAAAAGCTTGTCATACACTTTCGATCGAGTCATCAATATGTAGTTGATTGTTAGACACTTTTTAGGGGCTACTGCTGAAAGTAGCTAAGATACATCTAGCTTTGAGGAAAGTTTTATGGCGCTCACCAAGGCCGATTTGGCGGAAAACCTGTTTGAGAATCTTGGATACAGTAAACGGGATGCCAAGGAAACCGTGGAAGTGTTTTTCGAAGAAATTCGTAAATCACTTGAAAGTGGCGAACAGGTAAAACTGTCCGGATTCGGTAACTTTGATCTGAGAGACAAACGAGAGCGTCCTGGACGCAATCCTAAAACGGGAGAGGATATCCCGATCTCAGCACGCCGAGTTGTGACGTTTAGACCGGGCCAGAAATTAAAAGCTCGCGTTGAGGAATTGAAGAAAGGCGATGCCTCATAGAGTCATAGCAGGATGCACAAAAAAGAGGTCATAACGACCTCTTTTTTAATGTCTGGAGAATGAGAACACTTAGTAGTGGATCTCAACCTTCTTGCTGGCTTCTATCGCTGCATCAACCGCCGATTGAGTATCTTTACCACGAGTCAAGATAACACCTAAGCGGCGACGACCATCAATGTCAGGCTTACCAAACAGACGGATCTGAGTATTAGGGTTGTTAACCGCTCTATCGATACCAGAGTAGCTTAGGTTGTTCGAGGTGCCTTGACCAAGGATAACCGCAGAGGCAGCCGGACCGTTTTGGTTGATAGAGTGGATAGGATTGCCTGTGAATGCGCGCACGTGCAGAGCAAACTCAGACATCTCTTGAGAGATAAGCGTCACCATACCGGTATCGTGTGGGCGAGGGGATACCTCATTGAAGATAACGGTATCGCCTTTAACGAATAGCTCAACACCGAAGATGCCGTAACCACCTAGAGCATTAACTACCTGCTCAGCAACGTATTCCGCAGCCTTCTTAGCGTTCTCTGACATTTGTTGTGGTTGCCATGACTCACGGTAGTCGCCATCTTCTTGACGATGGCCAATAGGCTCACAGAAATGAACGCCGTCTTCAGCGCGCACAGTAAGCTGTGTGATCTCATAATCAAAGTCGATAAAGCCTTCAACGATAATGCGACCTTCGCCACTGCGACCGCCTTCTTGAGAATATTCCCAAGCCTTGGCGATGTCATCTTCAGTGCGGACAACGCTCTGACCCTTACCAGAAGAGCTCATGATTGGCTTAACCACGCATGGCATGCCAACCTCTTGTACTGCCTTTTCAAATTGCTCTTGGCTGTCAGCGAACTGATATGGAGAGGTCACTAGCTTTAGCTCTTCAGCGGCTAGACGACGAATACCTTCACGGTTCATGGTCAGCTTAGTTGCGCGTGCGTTTGGCACCACGGTTGTGCCCTCGGCTTCAAGCTCAAGTAGGGTATCGGTCGCGATAGCTTCAATCTCTGGCACTATGTAGTGAGGCTGCTCTTTGGCAACGATCTCTTTGAGTGCTTCGCCATCTAACATGTCCAGAACATAGCTGCGGTGAGCAACCTGCATAGCAGGTGCATTTTCATAACGGTCACAGGCGATCACTTCGATGCCTAGACGTTGACACTCAATAGCAACTTCTTTACCTAGCTCACCAGAGCCAAGAAGTAGAACCTTAGTAGCACCAGTAGCAGTAGCAGTACCTAGCATTTTAAATACCTTAATTGTGGGAAATTTTTGGCAAATGATACCCAAATCTAGTCATAACGCAAACGTTTGCTTTGTGAATTTTGCCGATTTTTATCTAATAAAACAAACCCAGCAACTTGCTGGGTTTGATGACTAAAATAGGGGCTAAAGTTTTTTATTCGCTGATGGCAATGTAGCGAATAGGAATGTCTGGGTCGATAGCCTCAAGGGTTGCCTGAGTATCGGCGAGGTGAGAGATTGAGCCTTGCTCCATCTCCGCCAGTGCGACCTCTTGAATGTCGTTGAATGAGATACCAGACATTTGTAGTTGTACCAAGGCAACTTGCAGTGGAGGCAGGCTAGGATTAAAAGCTGCATTCTCTGCATAGCTACCGCTGACTATTTCGCCGCTCTTCGCCTTAATGGCAATGCCACTGTGATCTTTGGTGTAAGGGGCATGGCTCTTATTGAGAGCACTCAGAGCAACGTTCACAAGCTCATCACTTTCTTCAGAGCTAAAGCCATGGTCTATAGCTCATCAGACCGCTTTCGATGCCTAAATCTTTTGGCCCAAAGGATTCTGGCAGGTAAGCCTGAAGAGACATCTCATCACGCTCAGGCAGCTGTACTTGAAGTTTATCTGCAGTGGAAAGCTCGTTCATAAACTGACGACAGTGCCACAAGGACTGAAATTGATGGTGATATCTAGGATACCCGTTTCACCCTTCATCCAAGCGTGGCTTATCGCCGACTGCTCTGCGTGCACGGTTTGACCAAGTTGAGCTCCGGCAAACTCAAGGTTGGCACCAAAATATAGGGTGTTGGAGTTGCCTTTAACGATAGCGCCTACATTGAAGTTCGAAATAGGGGCAACAGAGTAGGCTGCGGCAAATGGCAGTAGTGCCAATTTGAGCTCTTGCTCTTCTAGCGCCGATGCTTGTTGTAGGGTTTTAAATTGCGCTTCAGTGACAACGCCTTTGAAGTCTGCAGCGTCGAAGATGGCTTTAAATGAATCTACAAACTCGGTTGGCAGGGTCTCATAGATATCATGAAATCGAGAGGTCATCAGGATTCCTTAGTTAGATTAACTTAGAGACATAATAGCCCATGGCTATCTAACTAAGAACTTGTTTTACCTCACTAAACGTTTTCGCTCACATAAGCGACAGCATCAGTCCCATGACCATAGGAGCAAAGATCGAGGTGATAACACCGCACAGTACTAAGGCCAGAGAGCTAAAGGCAGCATCTTTCTGATTGTGTTCAAACGCAGTCGCAGTTCCTAGCGCATGGCTGACTGTGCCAAGAGTTAATCCTTTAGCGATAGGATGCTGGATGTTAAGCATCTTATAGATAGGGTAGGCGAACAGTGCGCCGCACAGGCCAGCAAGAAGGACAAGTATGGCAGCGATAGCAGGCTCACCCCCAAGCTCAGCGGAAATCTGCATCGCGATAGCGGTAGTAACAGATTTACCCATGATGCTGGCAATAAGTGTCGATTCAGCGCCAAGCCACACTGCCAGTAGGCCAGCGGTAAGCATGGACCCGACCGAACCTATGATGCAGGTGGTGAGTATCAGCTTCCACTTAGCGCGTATCTCGCCTAGCTGTTCATACAAAGGATAAGCAAGGGCCACTACCGCAGGTTGAAGGAGCAGCTGCAACACACTGTTTCCCTCAAAGTAGGTCTCATATGGCACTTTAAAAAACAGCAAGAACGGGATAATGATAAACAAGCAGATCAGCAGCGGATTTGCCAATGGATGATGCAGTTTTGATGATATCGTGCGGGCTACAAAGTAGACCACTATGGTAAGAAGCAGCCAACTCATTTTTTACTCTCTCCCAGAAGTTTATCCAGTGCCAAAGAGAGCGCGCAGAGTACAAATAAGCTTCCCAACACCACACTAACGATAATTGCCAGCGCATTGTCGAGCAGCAGGTGATAGTGGTTCATCAATCCCACACTGATAGGGACAAACAAGATGATCATGTATTTGATCAGCAGTGATGCGCTAGGCTGCACCCAGTGCGGTTTTACTAGCCCGCTAACCAAACCCAAAAACAGAATAATAAGCCCCAACACACTGCCCGGGATCGCCAGAGACAGATGAACCTGAAGAAAGTTACCGGCCATCAGAGCAAGGCAGATAAGCGTGGCGCTTAAGATATAGTAAAGGGCTTTTTGCATGGCTTACGAAACAAGTTTTTGAACGTATTGGAACACGGCTTTTAACACGCGCATCTTCTTCTCATCGGCTTGATGTTCTTCGCCGAGTCGCTCCAGATTTAGCATGTAGTCGGGTAGCTCTTGCTCAAACTTATCTCGACAGTATCCAAGCCACTGTCTTTGCTCTTGGTCCGTTAGGGTATGGAAGTAGTGGCGTGCACGATAGCGAAACAGTAGCGGTTTAATTCGCTCGTCACCCAGTTGGATATCGAGCGAGCCTAGAGCTTCAGGGTTAGCATCTCGGATAATACGCATCTGCGCTTTGTCGGCAGGGCTGAAAAACCATCGTACAGCTGCTGATCCACATCTGGGTTTTTAGCAAATTCGCGTCCTTCACTGAACACAAAATCCATTTTTTCACGTACTTGTGAGTCTTGTTTAAGCTGTGCCTGTCTTTCCAAGCACACACTTTTATCTATCTGAGTACGCTCGAGGGCATCTGGCGTCAGCACACCAAGAGGTGCAAGGATAGGGCACTTATTGAGGTGCACTAACTTCACTGGAATAGGCACTTCACCAGCCTCTAGTTCAGCCCTTGGCGTATAAAGTCTGGTTTTGATCTCTTCAGCTGAGAGTTCAAAAGCGGGGTAATGTCTTGCGTAAGGTCGACACAGATAAGCGCTTTTTGTTGCGTCCAACCGATAGGGGCAACCAGACTGGTTTTAAGGTGTTCATTGCTAAGCATGCCAGAGACATGCACAAGCGGCGTCATCTCGGGAATATTAACCAGGGTGTTGAGTTTATTCTTACCACGGTGCTGATAGAAGAAATCGAACAGTCTAGGCTGTGCCTGTTTTACCTTTTTCGCAAGCTCAATGGTAGCGTGTACATCGGCCATCGCATCGTGCGCATTGCTGTGCTCGATGCCGTTTGCAACGGAAAGGTGCTCGAGCTTAAAGCTGTTGAAGCCTTGGTCGTTCTCTGGCCAGTTGATACCCTCTGGACGCAAAGCATGGCAGGCGCGCATGACGTCTAACAGATCCCAGCGAGAGTTACCGTTCTTGTAACTCCACTCGTACGGGTCTAGGAAGTTGCGATAGCAGGTATAGCGAGTCACCTCATCATCGAAGCGTACGCTGTTGTAGCCAAGGCTGGTGGTGTTAGGTTTGCTTAGCTCTGCATGGATAGCTGCAATGAACTCAGGTTCAGGGAGGCCTTCATTTAAGGCTTTCTGCGGAGAGATGCCAGTAACTAGCGCCGCTTCTGGGCTAGGCAGGTAGTCTGCTGGAGGTTGGCAATAAATAACCAAGGGCTCACCGATAACATTCAGGTCAGCGTCGGTGCGTACACCTGCAAACTGCGACGGTCTGTCTTTGGCTGGGCTAACTCCCCAAGTTTCGTAATCAAAAAAGAAAAAAGTCGGTTGGGGAGCCTGCATAAAAACTATCCATAATTCAAAGTGTTGGCCAAAGGGCAATCCACTTGTGATTATATCAAGTCATTAGTGGCGTTATAAGTATTAACTTATAACGCCTTACATCAAAGTCGGCCTTGTAGAGGCACTATGGTCACAGACTCACCAGCTTTAACGTTATCAACCGCAGGTCGATTTCGATAATACAGTTCGCTTCACTCATAGAGCGCAGGATTCCTGAGCCTTGCTTGCCTGTCGTGCGAACCGTTAAACGGCCATGCTCATCTTTGCTGTATACGCCTCGGCTAAACTCAGTGCGGCCGATACGAGAACGAAGTGGCTCGCTAGCCACGGCTTGTAGTTTAAGTGGCTCCCAATCCGTTTCTCCTTGCATCTTGCGCAGTGCTGGTTCAACGAAGTTAAGGAATGAGACCATTACCGCCACTGGGTTTCCAGGCAGACCAAAGAATGGTTTCTCGCTAATCTTACCGAATGCAAGAGGGCGCCCTGGGCGCATATTAATACGCCAGAAGCTGATTTCTCCGAGAGATTCTAGGGCGTCTTTCACGTAATCCGCATCACCTACAGATACTCCACCCGAGGTCAGTACTACGTCGGCCTCACTAGAAGCTTTAGATAGTGCCTCTACAATCACTTCGTGCTTATCTTCAAGGATCCCGTAGTCAAGTATCTCGCAGTTTAGATTCTCTAAAAGCCCCATTAGGGTATAGCGGTTGGAATCATAAATGGTATTGGCCTTAAAACTAGAACCTGGTGCCTGCACCTCATCACCGGTAGAGAAGATAGCCACCCTAAGCTTGCGCTTAACCTCTATCTCACCAAGTCCAATGGATGCTAGCATCCCCATCTCAGCGGAATAGATACGGGTGTTGGCATCGAACACTAGGCCAGACTCTGGCAAGTCTTCACCCGCCAGACGCACATTTTGTCCTGCCTTGATCTTGGCATCGCCAAAGCTAACGGTTTCATCAGCTTGGCTTGCTTGCTCACGCATAACTACGGTATCGCCGTTTTCTGGCGTTGGCGCGCCGGTCATGATTTTGACCGCTTCACCTTTTTGTAGAGGTTTGTCGTAGGCATAGCCAGCCATTACCTCAGCTACCACTCGATAGCTTTCACGCTCCAAGTCATCACCACGGATAGCGTAGCCATCCATAGCGGAGTTGGTATAAGCGGGAACATTAATCGGTGAGTGCACAGCATTTGCTAGAACGCTTTTATAGCTATTTTCTACCGCGACGGTATCAGTCAGAGATTGCGAGGTAACCGCTTCTAAGATCTTTTGCTGACCCTGCTCTACGGAAAAGAAAGCTGGTGATAAGGTGTCGCAGCTTGCTGCCAAAGATGGCTTAGCAGTCGAATAGTTTTCCACATAGCTAAGCACGAAGGCAGAGATAGCATCTAGGTCATTGATATCAAGCTGAGGCAGTTCAGTATCTACATTTTCATCTGACGCTACGGCGACGATATTGCTATCAAACGGGTGGAGCCACGGCTTTTCTAGCTCTTTGCGGTGCAGCTCTATCTTAGGAAAAGCGATATTCTTACAGCCCTCAACCAAGATAACGTCAAGCTTGTCGTGATCGAAGCGAGTCAGTAGATATTCAAAGTTTGCCTCGGCTTCAGGTGTCTCTGTCATTAGAGCAAAGCGGTTTCGTGAAGAGATAAGCATTTGTGACGCACCGGCTTTGCGCAGGCGATAGCTGTCTTTGCCCGGTTTATCTACATCGAAGTTATGGTGTGCGTGCTTTAGTATGCCCACTCTAAGTCCAGCTTCAGTGAGTTTCGGTAGTAGGGCTTCTAGTAGGGTGGTTTTTCCGGTGCCAGAGTAGGCAGCAAATCCAAGGAGAGGAAGGCGAGTTTGGATCATGAGAGGCTTCCAAATTGTTCAAGTTCTTGAGGAGTGTTGAGGTTTACGAAGCAGTCTGGTGAATCAGAGAAGTCGACATTGACTACGTTGCACTCGTTATAAAACAGAATGATCTTGCGCTCACCACGCTCCAAAAATCCAGTTAGCTTAGGCAGAACGCGCTTGTGATACAGGGTAAACACCGGCTGTACGAAGTTGCCATCATGGGCGACCAAGATGTCGCTCTCGTCAGTGATGGAGCTGGTGAAGCGCTCAACCAGATCTTGATTGAGCATAGGCGTGTCACAAGGTACAAAGCCTACCCAGTCGGTATCTGTATTTTGCAAGCCGGCATGAATGCCACCAAGGGGGCCAGGGAAGTTGGCTACTGAATCTGAGATGACCGGTGCGAAATCGGCATAGGCGTCTTGATTGCGGTTTGCGTTGATGGTGATGTGTGCTGTCTGAGCAGACAAGCGGTCTAGTACGTGTTTTATAAGTGGCTTACCGTTTAGTTCGATAAGCCCTTTGTCATTGCCACCCATGCGACTGGCTTGTCCACCCGCTAGGATTACCCAACTAATTGAGCTTGGTTGAGGCATAAGGATTCTCGTAGGTTGTTGATTTCACGATTTGTAATAGAGGAGACTCTATCAAAGTATTCTCCTTAATCCACCATTGCTTTTTGCAAAGTGCGGTCAAAGCATTACTTTGGTGGCTCGTGATGATCAAACTGGACCCGCGAGCGAGCAAATCCTTGGAGAGCTCTACGATTCGGTCTATGGATTCTTGGTCAAGAGAGGCGCTTGGTTCATCCATCATCAGGATAGAAGGCTTCAAAATCCATGCCCTGACGACTGCAACGCGCTGTTTCTCACCCCCTGACAATACAGAGATATGCTCATCAGCGATGGTCTCTAACCCTACAAGGCGCAGTGCATTGATCACCTGAGCGCGCTTTTCTTGCGGAGACAGCTTCTGAAATTTTAATCCGTAGGCCACGTTTTGATACACGGTGCCATCAAACAGGTAAGGGTTCTGATGCAGATAGATAACGTCCTTGCGACCACTCTGCCCAGTAAAGCGAGAGAGTAAACTTCGACTCGGCGGTATCAGTTTTCCTGTGGTGGGCTTGATAAGACCAGATAAAATCTTCAGCAGGGTAGTCTTGCCCACACCGTTATCACCCTTTAGATAAATGGCGTCGTTAGGCCGATAACCAGCTCAGGGATGTGGAATAAAACCCTGTCTCGAAATCGCATTGAAACTTGCTTGGCGTTTATTTTTATTGTCATGCCTACGTTCTCAAATATCCTTTGCCTCGCATACTGGTCAACATAAAGTTAAGCAGAAGTGCGAGCGTTAGTAGAACCATTCCTAGTGCTACACCTTGTGCAAAAGCACCTTTACTACTTTCCAAGGCAATGGCGGTGGGGATGTTTCGCGTAATGCCTAAGATGTTTCCACCGACCATCATGGAGCAGCCCACCTCGGTTACTATGCGTGAAAAACCCGCGATAGTGGCGGCCATCAATGGAAAACGAGTCTCCCAGATAAGGGTAGCCATAATCCTCGGTATCGAGGCTCCAAGAGTAATAGCTGTTTCAACGGCGCGGCGGTCGCTAGATTGAAGCGCACCATGCATCATAGAAACCAAGATAGGGAAGCAGATCAGCATCTGGCCAAAGATCATGCTTTTTGCGTGAACAGCATCTGCCAATCTCCCAGCGGTCCTGAGCGGGAGAGCATCATATATAGAAGCAGGCCAATCACCACAGTCGGAATTGCCTGCATGGTATTGATGATAGAGAGTAGAAACCACTTGCCCCTAAACTGGGTGTAAGCAAGGAAGAAGGACAAGATAATGGCTGGCAGCAAAACGAGGGAAATCGCGCTCAACGACACGCTGAACGACACGGCCACTATCTGCCAAAGCTCCATGTCAAAGCTGACAAGAAGCTTTAGTGCTTCTGTGGTGGTTTGCCACAAATCCATGCTTATTTCGCATCCTTGGTATCAGCATTAGCCACGAACAGCTGTTTGCCATTTAGACGAAAATCGTTAATCAGATCTTGCCCCTTGTTGGTTACCAGCCAATCACTAAATGCCTTTGCGTCTTGGTATTTGATGGTCGGATAACGGTCTGGATTGATCAGGATTACCTGATATGGATTGAACAGTTGTGGGTCACCCTCATACAAAACATTCAGGTCTAGGCGTGAGTGATACGCAAGCCAAGTGCCTCGGTCAGTTAGTGTATAGCCCTGAAGCTCTGACGCCATATTAAGGGTAGGACCATACCCTGGCCGACCGCGCGATAGCCTTGAAATTCTGGTTGATAGCGGCTTGGTTCCACAGGTTGAGCTCTTTCTTGTTGGTACCTGAATCATCACCGCGAGAGATAAAGATAACCTTGTTATCAGCAATACGTGAGAAGGCGTCTTCCGCAGATGCGCTTTGCTTCAAGTGTGCGGGGTCGCTCTTAGGGCCAACAATCACAAAATCGTTATACATCAGCTTTCTTGGCATGACGCCAAAGCCGCTTTGAACAAAGCTTGCTTCTGCTTTTGGCGCGTGGGTCATAACCACATCCACATCGCCATTCTCACCCATCTTCAGGGCCTTACCTGTGCCTGCTGCAATTACATCAACCTTGATGCCAGTGTCGGATTCAAACTTTGGCAACAGATAATCCAGCAGACCAGAGTGGTAGGTGCTGGTGGTGGTGGCTAGGCGAATACGATGCTCGTCAGCGGCGTGCACGTTGAGACTGAGGAGTGCAGCAAGTAACAGGAGTGTTTTTTTCATTCTAGATTTCCTTGTGTCGCCATGCGGTTAACTGCAGGGCACGTTGAGTCATCTGGCCTGGAGAGGTCAGTCACCCAATTAAGCAACTTCAATGCCAGTTTGGAGATTAATCACCGCACAAGGGTCTTTACTGTCTAAATATTAGACCCATTGACGGTTTTTGAGTCGAATTAATCACCGAGGCTTATGCAAACTGGCTTCCTTGAGCTTGGTTTTACTTAGTAAAAATTTGAAGTGGGATAAAATGTCGCACATCAAAACTTGGGTATTCTTGAGTAATTGTTACACTGATTGAAAACATAAAAACTGTAAATTATTCAATGTCTTCGATTGGTTCTAACATTTCTCAATATAAAGCTTTCTCTGTCCTAGTGGTAGACGATGAGGTCGGTATTCAGACCATGCTCAAGAAAGCGCTCGGTAAATGGTTTGGCTTGGTAGATAGCGCAAGCTCTGTGGCTGAAGCTGAAGCGCTTAAAGCGGATAACCACTACGACCTAATCATTCTTGATATCAATCTCCCCGGAGAAACAGGGGTCGAGTGGCTTACTCGATTTCCCGCTCAAGACAGACCTAATGACGTCATCTTTATGACCGGCTATGCCGACCTTGAAACGGCGATATCAGCTCTAAGACTTGGCGCGACTGATTTCATTCTAAAGCCATTTAGCCTAGAGCAGATGATGAGCTCTGTAAGCAGATGTATCGATAAGCGCTTGGCGAGCGATGGCAGAGTGCGTTAGCACATGAAGTGGAAAGACACGTTGGCGCAGAAATCAAAGGTAACAGTGCGCAAACCAAGCTGTTAAAAACCTTGATTCAACAGTTTGCCCCTTCAAAGGCGAGTATCTTGGTCGAGGGTGAGTCGGGAACAGGTAAAGAGTTGGTTGCGCGTGGTATTCATCAAGCCAGCGAAAGACGTGGCCCATTTGTTCCGGTTAACTGCGGCGCTATTGCACCTGAGCTTTTGGAAAGCGAGCTGTTTGGACATGCATCCGGTGCCTTTACTGGCGCTAAGAAATCTCGTGAAGGGCTATTTCGTGTAGCTAACGGCGGCACGCTATTTCTTGACGAGATAGGTGAGATGCCTCTGGCAATGCAATCCTCACTATTGAGAGTTCTAGAGCAAAAGGCGATACGTCCTGTTGGTACTGAAAAAGAGATCCCAGTAGATGTGCGCGTGGTGGCGGCAACCAACCGTGACCTTGAACAAGAGGTAAAACAAGGACGCTTTCGAGCTGACCTTTTCTATCGTCTGAATGTACTTCGTATCGATGTAAAACCGCTAAGAGAGCGCAAGCAAGATATCCAAGACTTGGTGCCTTTCTTTACCCGTATCCTAGCTAAAGAGTTGGGTATTGAAGAGCCCAAATGGGCGCATCAAGATATACAGGCACTGATGGGATACAACTGGCCTGGTAATATTCGTGAGCTTCGAAACCTTATTGAGCGCAGTATTTTGCTAAGACAATCTCCGGCAAGTCAGCTTCTCGGCATTGAAGTGGCGCAGCCGATTTCTGTTGATACACCCGAGTTAGGTGAAGAAGGGTATCCTCTGGAGTGGTCTCTAAAAGAGGTGGAAAAGGCGCACATACTCTCTGTGGTTGAAAAGCATCAAGGCAATAAATCTGCCGCCGCAAGGGATCTTGGCGTTGCTCGTAAAACTCTAGAGCGTAAGTTCAAAGAGTGGGGCAATGAGAGCTATCCATGCGTCTAATGGTTAAGTGGGCGCAAAAATGGCGCCGCCGATTCCAAACCATGGTGCGCTATCGGTTAATGTTCTTAACCTCAGCGCCCATTTTCTTGACCCTGATCGCCCTTATTGGCATCACCATCTACTGGTCCATTCAATACACTTGGCAGAATGCTCTGCACGATGTTTCCGAGCGTTTAGAGCAGGCCAAAAACACGCTAGTTCAAGAACAAACGATGCAGCAGCAACAGTTGGATGCGCTGGCAAACTCTTATCAGTTCAGAGATAAACTACAAAGCCAAGAGTTAGATTCTTGGCTAAAAAGTGAAAAGCTCAGTCATCATTGGGACTTCATTAGCTTTAAAGATAAGCCACGCGATTCAGGAACCAGTTTAGAAGTGCTTTTAGCCGGCGAATTATCCGAAAAGCTAAAACAAAAAGCGATCGTTCCAATCAAGGGAGAAGATGGCATAGAGAGCCGAGCTCTGTCTTTGATTAGCCATGTTCGAGTAGAAGATCCAAATGGCGAGTATCTGGGAACTTTAACTGCTGGTCGCCTCATTAATAACAATGATCAGCTAGTAGATAACATTCGTGATCGCATCTATCCAAGGATAAAAGAAGTGCCGTCCTTGAAGGGGACGGTGACGCTATTCTTGGATGACTTGCGAGTGGCGAGTAATGTTCCTCTCAATCAACGTCGCGCTGTAGGTACTTTTGTTTCAGACAAGGTAAGAAAGCAGGTGCTTCTTTCTGGCAATACTTGGTCGGATCTCGCAACCATTAATGACACTTGGTATATCAGCGCTTATCTTCCCCTTAAAAATGGGCAAGATGAAACCATAGGTATGCTCTACACCGGCTATCGAATGAAGCCATTTCTCGCCACCTACCTGACCAATATCGTCGAAGTAGCGGTGATCACTGTGCTAATTCTCGCCCTTTCCGGTATTGCCGTTTATCGAGGCTCTCGTGACTTGTTTGCGCCGTTTGAACGCATTCATCGCGTGGTGCGCTTGGTTCAGATTGGTAAGCCGACCCGAATTGGTGATCTTGGCCTTAATGAAGACCATGAACTGGCTCAGCTTGCGCGTCAGTTCGACAATATGCTCGACAGCCTAGAGGCGAGCCATCAAGAGCTTCAACAAGCTGCGCATAGTCTTGAAGATAAGGTTGAGCGAAGAACTCAAAGTCTGCATGAGAAAACTCAGCAGCTAGAGCACCACATCAAGCTGTTAAATCAGACCCGAGATAAGCTGGTGGTGAGCGAGAAGCTAGCCGCTCTTGGGGAGCTAACCGCAGGTATTGCCCACGAGATCAATAACCCTGTAGCTGTGATTCTAGGCAACATTGAGCTTATCAAGCTTGGGTTAAGCATGGCAGGATCCGAGCTTGAAGTGGACGAGGAAGTGGCCACCATCATAGCTCAGATAGACCGCATCCGAAATATCACGCACAGCCTGCTTCAATACAGCCGTCAGGGCGGTATCCAAGATGAAGTGACTTGGCAATACGTAAACCCAATCATTGAAGAGAGCGTGGTATTGGTCAAAACCGGCGATAAAAAACGCGGTATTGAGTTTATCACAAACCTCAAAGCGAGAAGCTCAGTTGAAATTAATCGCAATCAACTGTTGCAGGTGCTAGTGAATCTTCAAATGAACGCTGTGCATGCTATGGATAACAGAGGCAGACTCATCATAGAGAGTGAAGACTGGGTAGAGCATGGCGAGACCCAAGGGGCACTCATACGAGTGATTGATGAAGGCTGTGGTATTGCTCCTGCTAGGCTTGCCCGTATCTTTGACCCTTTCTATACCACTAAACGCCAAGGCACAGGCTTAGGCTTTCTCTGTCTCAAAGTCTATTGAGTCAGGTTGGAGGAGAGTTGTTAGCAGAGTCGGTAGAAGGAAAGGGAAGCACCTTTACTATAGTGCTTCCTCGAGTGGTGCAACCTCAGTTGCAGGTGGCAAATCTTTAATTCTGCTCTGCGTCGGCACCCTTCACATCAAATAGGATCTTGTCCGCTCCGGTAAAGGCTTGGAATCTCAAGCCTTTGGCGCGAGCAATAGTAGTAATGCCAAACTGCTTAGCAAGATCTAGTCCCATCTGGGTAACACCAGAGCGCGATAGAAGCACGGGAATGCCCATCTGCGCGACCTTGATCACCATCTCTGAGGTCAGGCGACCCGTGGTATAGAAAATCTTATCATCACCACTGTCTTGGTTAAGCCACATCTCTCCGGCTAACGTGTCCACCGCATTGTGTCTGCCCACATCTTCTACAAACGACAGCACCTCGTCACCTTTACATACCGCACAGCCATGTACGGCACCGGCTTTTTTATAAGTGTCGTTGTAATGGGTGAGTGCTTCTAGGGTGGCGTAGATCTCGGATTGTTTGAGTGGCACTTGCGGAACCTGATAGTTCTCCAATTGCTTCATCACGTTGCCGTACATGGTGCCTTGACCACAGCCGGAGGTAACGGTCTTTTTCTTAAGCGCTCCTTCAATATGGTCGACGTTTTCCTTGGTGATAACCGCCGCTGAGCTGGTTTCCCAATCTATGATAAGGGATTCAATAGCGTCTGGATCTGAGATAAAGCCTTGGTTCTTTAGATAACCTAGCACCAAAGATTCAGGTCGAGAGCCAAGGGTCATCAGGGTCACCACCTCTTTCCAGTTGAGCATAACGGTAAGAGGTCTTTCACAGGCGATCTGTTTGACAAGTTTCTCGCCATACTCGTCGAATACCTCTACCTCTATGGTTTGCATCGGGTTTTCACTGGTTTTGATAATACTTGGATGGGCCACTTGTTTGCCTTATTACTGAGTGTCATTAGTTTAAGTAAAGCAAATCTCGTTCCACAAAGCTTGGGCTTAAGCACTAAACTTAGAGTTGGCGCGTTAATTGCAAACCTTTGATTAGACATTCGTTTGAAAACTGAACATGAGGCTTTCTTTGAGCGATAAAGTAGTAAAAGACCAAACCCGGTGGACCTTAGGTTGTGGGCTAGAGCTAAAGGCCGTAGCTGGCAACAAATGGGGTCTATCTCAATGGCACCTGGATGGCTTCGAATTGCATCCTGAAGCAAGTGCTGATTTCTTAATGACGCTTGAGCTGTTTCGCGATGAGCGTACAGACTATCGATTTAACCTAAGCTCGCAACAACCCAAGCTGTTTGTTGTTCTGGATATATTGCAAAGCCTAGAAGAGCCAAACCTAGTGGCTATCAGCGCTTCACAAAGCCTTGCTGGTCAATATATGGATGGAGATTACCTAGTGCTGTCTGCGGATATGCCTGTGGCGATCCAAGCTTGGATGGAGCCTTTATTGGCCGTAATGGCGAGCTTCTTGAAGAGCGTCGTAAGAAGCGTAAAGGAGCGGGGCGTTCAAGTGGCCAGTGAGTTTTTAAATAGATGGTCTCGTCGCAAGCTAAATCCTGAGACCGAAGTTGAAGAGCCAGCTCAAGAGTCGGTTCAAGAGCTAGCGCAAGAGGCTGCAGTTGAAGAGCCGACGGCAGAGCCTTGGCTGATGAATCAGAAGTAGCGGAAGATATTGAGGACGAAGAGAAGTACAAGGATCTCAGTGTGGCTGAACTCCTTACTACTACGGCCGCGGCCTCAGTGAAGAAAGCCGCCCTGCGTAAGCTGTTTCTAAGTGGTGAGTTCAGTGCCGTAGATATCTTAACGATTATGACCATGACTATGCCTCAGTGGGTAAGCTTGGCGCCGAGGTGGCTGAAAAGCTTCGAGATTGGGTGAAAGATGTCGAAGAAGAGCCTGAAGAGATCACCACCGAACATGAGGTGGTTGAAGAGCATGAACCTCTCGAAGCTGAAGAGAAAGAACAGCAGGAGAGTGTTGAAATCGCAGCTGAACAGGAAAGCGATGAACCAGGTGAGTCAGAGGGTGAGACAAAATATCCCACATAAAAATAAGGGACAATTTGACTCAGGTGCTATGTTTATAGGTGGGACAAATTGTCTCGCCTACACTTTTTAGAGCTTTCTCAGGCCTCACTCAGGCCTAATGCCTTGTAATTTAAGACATATTAAAAAGTTGGAACAGTAATTGCTTTAATAACCTGAAGCGACGCTGAAGTCGCTAATATGGATTGAATAGATGCTGAAACAACAACTAAAACAAGCAGATACTGAAAACGGTCGCGCACGCCTGTACGCACTGGAGAATACGGTTGAGCTCACTAACCTGATCCCACCAACCGTTTCTTATGAAAGTCTAGGGAATGCCCTTGTGGTAGGCCCCACCTCTATTATTGGCTCTTTGGCAAGCCAACTGTCAGATATGACTACTGTTACTCTACTTTCTACCGATGGTGAGAAAGATGAGGCACTGTCTCTTTATTTCACCTCTAAGGTGGCTATCTCTGGCTTTTTGGGAAGCTTTCAAGTACTCATCCAAAATCAGGGTGAGACGATAAACCTATCTAAGGTTGCGATAAACCAAGAGCACTTCGATGTGATTTTGGATATGACCTTGATGGCTGTATGCGTGAAGAAGTCCCAGTACCAGGTTATTACCCAGTAGGCGCGGTCACCCGAAACTTGCCGATGCCCTAGAAGAGATCCCAACTCTGAAAGGCACCTTTGATAAGCCGAAGTTCTTCCGTCTAAATAACGATATCTGTGCACACAGCTCACGCGGTCTAAAAGGGTGTGAGCGCTGCGTCGATGCCTGCCCTGCTGGGGCTCTTGAGAGTATCGGTACAGACAAAACCGGCTATAAGATAGAGATAAACCTTATCTTTGCCAAGGGGTAGGTACCTGTGCTACCGCTTGTCCTACTGAAGCGATTCATTACGCTTTGCCAACACCTCAAGAAACACAAAAGTTTATTGAGCGCACACTGGCCAACTACTTCAAAGCCGGTGGTGTTGAGCCAATCATCTTGGTGTGCAGTAAGCCACACGAACAGTACAACATGATGGCGCTGCAAGCTCTGCCTGAGAACGTGATTCCGATAGAGGTAGAAGACCTGCCTTCGATCGGTATCGATACCTGGTTTGCAGCCCTAGTGAACGGTGCCACTCAGGTGATGTTTGCGGCTAGCCAGCGCATGCCAGAGACCATTATTCGCGTGCTGACTGCAGAGGTGGCGCAAGCTCAGACCCTGCTTGAACAGCTTAGTCTGAATAAATCGACCATAGAGATCTTATACCTAGAGTCTCTTCGCCAAGGACCACCTGAGCTTATCACTCAAGACCTAGGCTTGCGCCTTGGTGACATGCAGGGCAATAAGCGTGAGCGTTTGTTTGCCTCACTCGATGCACTGGCTCAGCAATACCCGATCGATACGCCGGTCACTACCTTGCCAGAGGGGGCGCCGTTTGGTGAGGTGAAGTGCGATACCGACAAATGCACGCTATGCATGAGCTGTGTGGCGGTGTGTCCAACACGAGCACTTCACCACCATGATGGTGACGTTCCAAACCTGAGCTTCGTTGAACAAGATTGCGTGCAGTGCGGTATGTGCGAAAAAGCCTGCCCTGAGAATGCACTGTCTATCCAGGCTCGATTCAACTGGGATCAAGAAAGCAGGCAAGCCCCACAAACGCTTCATCAAGAACAGCCGGCTCTTTGCCTACGTTGTCAGAAGCCATTTGCACCTCAGTCTATGGTGAACATGCTACAGGATAAGTTACGCGGTCACTCTCATTTCTCTGATGAAACCTCTCTACGCCGCATCGCCATGTGTGAAGACTGTCGAGTGATCGATATGTTTGAGTCCATGGCCGATGACCCAACCCAGCAACTCAAATATTAAGGGCAGCACTTTGGAAGAACAAACTAGGCTTCGATGCGACATCTACTTGGTACTGGCGAGTCTATTTCGTGGTGCGCCATCGGATGATGCGCTTAAGTTTCTGGCTACGTTAGAAACCGAGCAAGAGAGCAGTGAAATGCAGTCTGCTTGGCAGGCGTTGGCTGTTGCTGCGCAGAGTGCTGACCCGATAGCACTTGAGGATGAATATCAAGAGCTGTTTATTGGCGTAGGTCGAGGCGAAGTCGTGCCATTTGGTTCATGGCATCAGATGGGTTCTCTTATGGATAAGCCGTTAGCCTATGTCCGTCAAGACCTCGATAGGTTGGGCTTTGAGCGTGAAGAGAGCGTTAAAGAGCCAGAGGATCATATCGCTGCTCTGTCTGAGGTGATGGCCATGCTACTACCAGACTCAGAACAAGAGGCTCAAGCCTTCTTTAACAGACACATAGCGCCATGGTTCAACGACCTAGATAAGCAGATCCGCGAGGCCAAAAGTGCCGACTTTTACGTGAATGTCGCCAAGCTTATGACGACATTCTTTGAAATAGAGAGGGTGCGATTTAGCGATAAGCACGCATCCAACCTAAGCTTAAACACAATTAACGTGAAAAATGTCACTGATTCTATCAAGTGATAAAAAATAAACGCGAGAAGGTTCAACCTTCAAGATGCCGAAAGGTAAAGGAAGCAAACATGAAAGATAGGAACGACGTGAACACCAGTCGTCGCAGTCTGCTCAAAGGCATAACCACTGCCGCTGTAGCAACTACGATCGCCGCTGGGACTACAAAAGTAGCTAACGCCGCTACCGGTGAGACGCCAAGTGTCAAAAAAGACAAGAAAGGCTATCACGAAACCCAACATATTCGTGATTACTACGATACGTTGTAAGGAGCTGTGACATGAAATTAGTGAAACGTTCCGAGAGCGTCAGCAAGAATCAAAATGGGCTCGGTGTCTCCCGCCGTTCCTTTATGAAAAACACCTCTTTAGCTGCTGGTGGTGCTATGGTTGGGGCAGGTTTGTTTGCTCCTAGCATGATGCGAAAAGCGGAAGCAAAGTCTGTCGATCCAGATGCGAAGACCGAAGTAAAACGTACCATCTGTTCCCACTGTTCTGTAGGTTGCGGCATTTACGCCGAAGTACAAAATGGCGTGTGGACAGGGCAAGAGCCAGCGTTTGACCACCCATTTAATGCCGGTGGCCACTGTGCAAAAGGTGCGGCTTTGCGTGAACACGGCCACGGTGAACGTCGTCTGAAGTACCCGATGAAGCTTGAAGGCGGCAAGTGGAAGAAGCTTAGCTGGGATCAGGCTATTGAAGAGATAGGCAGTAAGTGTTTGGAGATCCGTGAGCAATCCGGTCCAGACTCGGTCTATTTCCTAGGTAGTGCGAAGCACAACAATGAACAAGCTTATATGTTCAGAAAGATGGCTTCTCTTTGGGGTACCAACAACGTTGACCACCAAGCGCGTATCTGTCACTCCACAACCGTAGCCGGTGTAGCAAACACCTGGGGCTATGGTGCGATGACTAACTCCTTTAATGACATGCACAACTGTAAGTCGATGCTGTTCATTGGGTCTAACCCAGCGGAAGCTCACCCAGTTGCCATGCAGCACATTCTGATCGCGAAAGAGAAGAACAATTGTAAGATTGTGGTGGCGGACCCGCGTCGTACACGTACGGCGGCTAAGTCTGATCACTATGTTTCTCTTCGTCCGGGTACAGACGTTGGCTTTATCTGGGGTCTTCTATGGCACGTATTTAAAAACAACTGGGAAGATAAAGAATTTATCCGCCAGCGTGTTTACGGCATGGACGAAATCAAAGCCGAAGTGGCGAAATGGAACCCAGAAGAGGTTGAGCGCGTTACCGGTGTGAGTGAAGCGGACGTGTATAAAACGGCGAAACTGCTTTCTGAAAACCGTCCTGGATGTATCGTTTGGTGTATGGGTGGCACTCAGCACACCACAGGTAACAACAACACCCGCGCATACTGCGTACTTGAACTTGCTCTAGGTAACATTGGTAAATCTGGCGGCGGTGCAAACATCTTCCGTGGTCACGATAACGTACAAGGTGCAACTGACCTTGGCGTGCTATCTCACACCCTACCTGGCTATTATGGCCTAGCAGATGGTTCGTGGGCGCACTGGCACGTGTTTGGGATCTGGAGTTTGATTGGGTTAAGAATCGCTTCGATCAGACCGAGTACAACGGCAAGAAACCGATGAATAACATGGGTATTCCTGTGTCACGTTGGGTAGATGGCGTACTTGAAGACAAGACAAAAATTGAGCAGAACGATAATATCCGTGCCATGTTCTACTGGGGCCACGCAGTAAACTCTCAGACCCGTGGTCCTGAGATGAAAAAAGCTATGGCTAAGCTGGATATGATGGTTATCGTAGACCCATATCCAACTCATGCAGCGGTTATGAATGACCGTACTGATGGCATCTACCTACTACCTGCAACCACTCAGTTTGAAACAACTGGTAGTGTGACTGCATCTAATCGCTCACTACAGTGGCGTGACAAAGTCGTTGAGCCTTTGTTCGAGTCTAAACCTGACCATGAGATCATGTATCTTCTGAGCCAGAAACTCGGCATTTCTGAGCAGTTATTCAAGAACATTGAAATCAAAGGCAACGAGCCTGTTATCGAAGACATCACCCGAGAATTTAACAAGTATGTGGACTATCGGTTATACAGGTCAAAGCCCTGAACGCTTGAAAGAGCACCAGCAAAACTGGCATACCTTCCACAAAACTTCACTCGTTGGTGAGGGTGGTCCTGCAAGCGGTGAGACCTACGGTCTGCCTTGGCCTTGCTGGGGCAACGCTGAGATGAAGCACCCGGGAACACACATCCTTTATGATACCTCGAAGCCTGTTGCTGAGGGTGGCGGTAACTTCCGAGCTCGCTTCGGTGTGGAGCATGAAGGTGAGAACATCCTAGCGGTAGACAGCTTCTCGAAAGGTTCTGAAATCGAGGACGGCTATCCAGAATTTACCGATAAGATGCTAAAAGCGCTTGGTTGGTGGGATGATCTAACCGCAGAAGAGAAAACTGCAGCAGAGGGTAAAAACTGGAAGACTGACCTTTCTGGTGGTATCCAGCGTGTGGCTATTGCCCACGGTTGTATCCCATTTGGTAACGCAAAAGCGCGTGCTATCGTTTGGACCTTCCCAGACCGAGTGCCACTTCACCGTGAGCCACTGTATACACCTCGTCGCGACTTGGTTGCGGACTATCCGACTTGGGATGACTCTAAAGCAATCTATCGTCTGCCAACTCTTTATAAGTCTATCCAAGACCAAGATAAATCGGCTGAATATCCAATCGTTCTGACCTCAGGTCGTCTGGTTGAGTATGAGGGCGGTGGTGAAGAGACACGTTCAAACCCATGGCTAGCGGAACTTCAACAAGAGATGTTTGTTGAGGTGAACCCAGCAGATGCGAATGACCTTGGCTTTAAAGATGGCGAAGAAGTTTGGGTAGAGGGTGCAGAGAAAGGACGCATTAAGGTGAAAGCTATGGTGACACGTCGCGTGAAGCCTGGCATGGCCTTTATTCCGTTCCACTTCGGCGGTAAGTTCGAGGGTGAAGACCTTCGTCATAAATACCCAGAAGGTACCGACCCTTATGTCATTGGTGAGGCGGCTAACACGGCAACCACCTATGGTTACGACCCTGTCACTCAGATGCAGGAATCGAAAGTGACACTTTGTAATATTCGTAAGGCGTAAGGAAACATCACTATGGCAAGAATGAAATTTCTATGTGACACCAAGCGCTGCATCGAATGTAACGGCTGTGTCACGGCATGTAAAAACGAAAACGACGATGCCTTGAGTGGGGCATACAACGTCGTCGTGTAGTAACTCTAAATGATGGTGAACCAGGTGAGAACTCTATCTCGGTAGCTTGTATGCACTGCTCGGATGCACCGTGTCAGGCGGTATGTCCAACAGACTGCTTCGAGCAAACCGAGGATGGCATAGTAAGACACAACAAAGACCTATGTATCGGTTGTGGCTACTGCTTGTTTGCTTGCCCATTCGGTGCACCTCAGTTCCCTAAACAGTCAGCGTTTGCTGAGCGCGGTAAGATGGACAAATGTACTTTCTGTGCTGGTGGCCCTGAGACCGAACCAGGTTCTGCTGAGGAGCGCGCAAAATACGGTGCCAACCGTATTGCGGAAGGCAAACTTCCGATGTGTGCTGAGCTTTGTTCGACTAAGGCACTGCTTGCAGGTGATGCAGCAACTATCTCGGATATCTTCCGTAATCGTGTTGTTCATCGTGGCGCTAAGGAAGCGGGTTGGAGTAACGGCGAAGACCTATCTTACGACGCAACTAAGAGCTGATGCTGGAGAGAGATATGGTTAAGGGTATAAAACACATGTCTCGTGGATTGCTGTCGATAATGGCAGCTATCCTGCTCTTGTTCTCTACCTTCTCTATGCCTCTGAAGAAGCACCTAAGGGTGCTTCAAATACGGCGCAGAAAGAGATGGTTCAGCTTGCTGGCGCGGATTACTGGCGAGCTGTAAAGGGTGGCGTTGAGGGTACAACCACATCCCGCTCGGCTGAGCATGGGGTGCTTATTAGTACTCCGGGTGAGACTTGGTACATCCTAAAAGAGAAATGGATGTCACCAGCAGGTGCGGTAGCTATCTTCGGCAGTATCTTTATGGTGGTGGCTTTCTATCTGATCGTTGGTCCATTGAAGCTGAGCAAGGCAAGAACGGGCCGCACTATGACCCGTTGGTCACGCTGGGATAGGGCACTTCACTGGAGTATGGCCTTTACCTTCCTAACATTAGCCTTTAGTGGCTTGATGTTGGTTTATGGTAAGCACTTTTTGAAGCCTTATGTTCCAACCGACCTATGGGGCTTCGTGATCTGGCTAGCTAAGCAGTATCACAACTATGTGGGGCCATTGTTCGGCATTCTAGTAGTTTTGGTGCTTCTAAAATGGTGGCGCAAGTCTATCTTCCGTAAGGTGGATTTCCAGTGGTTTATGAAGCTAGGTGGTATGGTAGGCAAGCACAAAGGTAGCCACCCATCAGCAGAGTTTTCAAACGGCGGTGAGAAAGCACTGTTCTGGCTACTGGTTGTGTTTGGAGCTATCGCTGCGGCGAGTGGATTGGTGTTGGACTTCCCGATCTTCGACCAAACAAGGCGTGATATGGAGCTAGCAACCTAGTTCATGGTATCTCGGCGCTGATCCTTATCTGTGGTTTTGTGTTCCACATCTACATCGGACTATTTGGTATGGAAGGGGCGCTTGAAGGCATGGTAACCGGTGAGGTGGACGAGACCTGGGCTAAAGAGCACCACGACCTGTGGTACGAAGAGATGAAAGCCAAAGAAGCAAATGGAGAGCTGGATTCAGCTCAAAATGCTAAGCAAGATGATGTAAAAGGAGCGACAGCAAATGAACAAACCTCATAACGGGATTTGGGTTGCTTACATCTTGAGTATCTTTACTCCTTTCACCTGCCTGATCTCAGGTGTGATAGCGATAGTGTACGCAGGCTATCGCTTGGATAAGGGGGAAGACTCAGAGGTAGTCGCTTCTCATTACTACGGCTTGATTCGAACCTTCTTTTTGAATCTAACCTTCTTTGTGGTCCTTATCGTAACGGTAGCACCTCAAACGGTCTGCTGAAAGGGGTGAACGATTACTGGTACAAAAACACCATGATCGACAACATCGCTTATGCAATTCCTTTCGTGGGTGGCTTCATTGCCTTTGTAGCTATCGTGTTTTGGATTATTCGCATGGTGAAAGGAATGCAAGATTTGAAGAACAACATTCCACATACACCAACTATAGGTCCTGTGCTTTACAAAAGACGCAGTGCTTAGCTGAAAGATATATAAGTCACAAAGGAGCTCAATTGAGCTCCTTTTTATTGATTACTGCAATCATGGGTAGTTACTGGCAACTAGCAGTTGTTGATATCTTGGCTCTGCAACCAATAACACTCCACCGTCGGTGAAATAGTCCGACTTTTTGTTCTCCTGATTGGGTGGCAACAGCGCCATGATCTGAGTACTGTACTTATCAGATTGCACACTAACTTGGCTGGCAAGCTTGTCACGTTCCATATCTACGTCAGAATCGACTTGATGCAGTAGGGTAATGATGCCCGAATAGTGAGCTATTTTTAATCCATCATCGTAGCTTAGCGCACCAAGCCAAACGCGTTTCTGCGTAGCCCGATCGATGCCAGCACTCCACCAACGGATATGTGAGCGCTTGAGTAATGAACCTGGCTGTTGAAATGCCATTAGTTGTGGCTCACCTTGCCAGAACAGATCCGATACTGGAGGTATTTTCCCTCTTATCAGAGCAATATAGTCGCTCAGCTCTAAATTGTGGCGTGAGAATGTCTGGTTCTCCTGCCACCCTAAGTCCTGCATCAAAGCCTGTGGTGATTCTCCTAGATAGACGACGTTGATCATTTGAGCCTTATAGACCTGTGAGCGCCTGGATAAGCCTGCATCTCTAGCTCTGAGATAGAAACCGATTGATTCGGCAAATTGGCTTTGTCCAAGTTATCATCTGAATTCTGGAAAAAATGGATGTAGTTCATCAGCCCCAGACAGAGAAGAGCGAATACTGGGATCAGATACGCTCTTCTGCGGCGACAAAACCGTGCGATGACGGCACTAACTAAAACAAACAATCCAACCAATGTGATTGCTAAGGTGTGCTCATCAACAAACAGCGCCAGCGATTGGCCCATAGGTAGTACATCTATTCCTAAGCTCACACCTGATGCCAGCAAATAGCCCATAACGACAAACTGGCCGACGCCTAATAGTAATCCCACAGTGGAGCAGGCGGTGAATCTAAGCCAAGAAACCTTGGCTGTCCCTGATAAGTAAGGCACGAACCAAGAAACAGGGCCGAGGAGGCGAGAGAAAAGCATCACTTTTATGCCGTGTTTCTGCATCAGAAGTCTCGCTCTGGCAAAGGAGCGACGGGTTTTGGGGCGTTTGCTAGTGACGATGCTTAGTAAGCGCTTTCCTGAGCGGCGACCAATCCAGTAACTGCTCTGGTCGCCAATCCAGCCTCCAAGTAAAACCGCGGCTACCCCCCAGATGGCACCTTGGTAGAGTTGATAGCCGGCAGCTAACAAGAAAGGCTCACCGGGCACGAACAGATTTGGCCCGATCAAAGAGTCCAAAAGAGAGCCGAAAAACAGTCCTAGTTCATTCAACATAACATCGCCTGTGACTATCAGGCTTGATTATTGTAGTGACCAAATGGGTAGCGAATCTCTTGATTACGCATCTCACCAATGAACAAACGACGCAGATTTGCTCGTAGGTAGGTCAACCCAGTTCTCACCATGCCATCTTGGTCTAGGCGACGAGAATCAAACTCGAAAGTGATAGGCAGCAAACGATAGCGCCAGGTTTTTGATGCTCGGTTAACGTAGTCGCAATCCTCACACAAGGTGATATTTTCATCGAAGCCACTGATGCGTTCGTGCACGGTTTTGGTTGAAAAGATGCAGGCGCCAACAGCGGTTGGGAAGGCATATTGTGTGGCAAACAGCCCTAGATTGAATAGACCATAGCCGAGCTTATGCATAAGTGGTAGCCGTTTGCGCCCATGTAAACGCCAGCCACTTCTAGCTTTGTAAGTTCAAGCTTGTGCAGGGCACGACTCAAGAAGTTTGGAGAGAGTCGCACATCGGCATCTAGGAACAGCAAGCGTTCATATTTAGCGAGTTTTGCGCCAGTGTTACGGCCGAGGCTAACGCCCCTAGCATCCATCTCGTGCACGGTGAGCTCTGGCAGTTGGATTTGATAGCCAAGTGCAATCTCACAGGTGTCATCTTCACTTTGCGAATCCACAAGGATCACTTCAAACCCTTGATGGGTCTGATTGCTAAGATCCTCAAGCAGTCGACCTATACGCTGTGCTTCGTTTAGGGTTATCACGATTATGCTAACTTTTTCCATCTTCAGTTCCACTCTTACATTTGTGTCAGGGCGTTATGCTCTGAACCTTGTAGGAGCAATATAGCCCGCGCACTTAAACTCAAAATGGACGGGAAATTAAACTAATTTAATCTTTTTGATAGCTAAGTTCTTCACGGTTGGCTGCTTTACTTTTATTCCGTCAGTAAAAGGATTATGCAAAACAAAAAAGGCCCACCTGTTTAGGTGGGCCTTTCTAATTTTAGAGTATGAGATTAAGCGTTCGCTTCCTGCAGAGCTTCTTTCTCTTTCTTCTTGCCTAGTATGCGAGAGGTGATAGTACCTGCTGTCATCGCGCCCGATACGTTAAGGGCAGTACGCGCCATATCGATCAGAGGTTCGATAGAGATAAGTAGAGCTGCGATAGTTACAGGCAGACCCATTGCTGGAAGTACGATTAGCGCAGCAAAGGTTGCGCCGCCACCTACGCCAGCAATACCGAATGAGCTGATGGTGATGATCGCCACTAGAGAAACGATGAAGTTAAAGCTTAGTGGGTCGATGCCCACCGCTGGCGCTACCATTACCGCAAGCATTGCTGGTAGATACCCGCACAGCCGTTTTGACCGATAGTTGCACCAAATGATGCTGAAAGGTTAGCGATTGCTGGTGGCACTTTAAGCTTGTTGATTTGAGTTTCTACGTTAAGTGGAATTGTTGCTGCCGAGCTGCGAGAGGTAAACGCAAACGTCAGCACAGGCCAAATCTTCTTGAAGTACTCTGTTGGGCTCACGCCAACAAGAGACACTAGGAAGCCGTGCACTAGAAACATCAGACCGATTGCCACATAAGAAGCAACGATGAAACCAAGTAGGTTTAGGATGTCAGAGGCACTTGAGGTAGCCACTACCTTCGCCATAAGGCTGCGATGCCGTATGGAGTTAGCGCATGATCATCTTAACCAGACGCATTACAGTAGATTGAGCAACTTCTACAAAGGTTGTGATTGGCTGAGCAAGCTCTTCTTTTTCTGCCATTACTTTGCGTGCGGCAATACCGATAAGCACAGAGAAGATAACCACTGCGATGATAGAGGTAGAGCGGTTGCCAGTCATATCCGCAAATGGGTTAGTAGGGATAAAGCTCACTAGCATCTGAGGAATAGTCAGGTCCGCAACACGGCCTGCACGGCTTTCAAGTACTGCAATTCGAGCTGTTTCACGAGCACCTTCGGTTAAGCCTTCAGCAGTTAGACCAAATACATGGGTAACGCCGATACCGATAAGTGCTGAAATAGCGGTGGTGAAAAGAAGCACACCAATGGTTAGGCCACTGATTTTGCCTAGAGAGCCTGACTTGTCTAGCTTAACGACCGCTGAGATCATCGACACCATAACCAGTGGCATAATGATCATCTTCAATAGGCCAACATAGCCACTACCTACTACTTTGACCCAATCTAGGGTCTGAGCGATGGCAGCGTTGCCTTCACCGTAGATAAGTTGTAGTGCAAGGCCAAAGCCACTACCGGTTACAAGACCGATAAGCACAAGGCGAGAAAGGGTGTTTTGTTTTTGTTGTTGTGAGAATAAGAAATAGAGTATGCCAACGAATACCGTTAGGTTGGCAATAACCGCAACTGACATGTGTAATCCTTTAACCTAATTGTCTGAAAGTATGAATAAAAAAAGTAAGAGAACTAGGTTAGCGATTTTTCAAATTTGCGGTTAGTTGAAATCGTCATATCTTATAATCAGAATGATGTTCTACTTGCCGGTTATCTCTGGTTGATAGGCATAGTGGGTGCCTCTTTGTTCGTTTTCCATCAGATATTTGAGCATATAGAGGGCGATATCTCGGGCATGAATAGGTCGATATTTTTCCAGTGGCCCAATCATTAAAGGTGACAGAGGGTTTAGGATCAGCTGCACTAGTTTTTCATCGGCTCGCGTTTTTATCTTGCGTCCCACCAAAGGACCTGGACGAACGAACAAGAGGTGGGTAAAGCCGAGCGCTTTTATATCGCGCTCCATCTCTCCTTTACACTTGAGGTAATGGGAGGGAGAAGAAGGGTTAGCTCCGATACTCGATACCACAGCAAGTTTGGTCACGCCTATCTCTTTCATCTGCTTGGCAACGTGAAGGACTAAGTCGTGGTCAATCTTATATAAAGCCTCATTACTGCCGGCCTGTTTTTTAGTGCTGCCCAAACAAATCATTCCGATATTGCAGTAGATGTCGAGATCGATATCTAGGTTTTCCGAGATTAACTCCAGCACACAGGAATGCGTACTGGAGGTTCGCCGAGTAACGCTGTAGATGCCTTCAAACTGGTCAGATTGCAGGCTAGCAGTCTCTAAAGCGTGACCGCCGATCAAGCCTGTGGCTCCAGCAATGATGAGATTTTGTTTTTTGTTTTCCATCGCTATATCATCAACCCAATCAGATAGTTAATACTGTTCCCTTAGATATTTTAGGGTATCTGAGTGAAGCATAGCCATAACCAAGGGAGGGTTCCATGGCCGGAGTGATGTTCCATACCTCATTTTTACAAGATTCAATCAAGGACTTAGATGCAATTTCAGATGAAGTGCGTCTAGAAACGGTGTTACGGTTAATAAGTGGCGTCGTGGGGTTATTGAGATCATTCCAAGCTCAGTCACCGAGCAGACCAAGCATATAGTGTTATCCAGTGGCGTGCATGGCAATGAGACCGCACCGATTGAGATGGTCGATCAAATTGCGACCGAGATACTTGCGCAGAAGTGGCAACCTGAATGCCGTATCCTACTTATCATTGCCCATTTCGAGTCTATGGCCATAGAGAAGCGCTTCGTTGAGACCAACCTTAACCGACTTTTTGCCGATAAAGACTACCCAGCTTCACAAGAACTGCTGATTGCTAAGAAGCTTAAACAGGATGTGGCGCGATTCTTTGAGGGTACGACACAACTAAATCGTTGGCATCTGGATCTGCACTGTTCTATCCGCAGCTCCATCCATTACACCTTTGCGATAAGCCCGCAGTCTGATCATAAAACTCGATCGCCAGAGCTGATTGAGTTCCTCGAAAAGTCTGGCATCGAAGCCGTGCTGCTTTCGGAGGAGGCATCTAGCACTTTCAGTTGGTTAAGCTCGTCAAAGTATGGTGCTCAGGCATTAACCCTTGAATTAGGGCAGGTGGCTAAATTTGGTCACAATGACATGAATAGATTAGCCCAGTTCAACCAAACCCTAATCGAGTTGTTGCAAGGAAAGAGTCTTTCGCAGACTGGAAGTTTAAAGGCGTATCAAGTAGCAACCTCTATCTATCGTCAGAATGAAGCTTTTGAGTTTTTCTTCGAAGCCAAGCTGCCAAATTTCTCGCCATTTGAGTTAGGCGCTGAGCTAGGTCGGGATGGGGAAGAGCTCCTCACCATGCCAGTAGAGAGCGGTGCGATTGTATTTCCAAACCCGGGTGTTGAGCTAAAGCAGAGAGCGGCACTTATTGTTAAGCCCTGTCAGCCAGAGTTTGTAGACGGCAATTGGAGCTACTAGTCAAAGAAAAGCCACCTTTGAAGGTGGCTTTATTGTTATCCATCTTGTTTTTTTAGAAACTCATCTAGTATCTGCATACTTTGCTCAAAGTAGGGGTTGAAGCTGGTTCGTGCACGAACCGTGTTTTCATCGCCATCGCCCCAAGCGGCAAACCATACCTGATTGGCATCGACCTCAGAGCAATCTTCGGGTGTTCCCTCAGGCTGATCTCTAAAGCAAAGTCGAACCTCTCCATCGCGTTTATAAACCGGGTTGTCCGGTGAATACATGACAGAGATGTGTGACGCACTTACAATCTGTTCTTTAGGTAAGTCCATTTTGAACTTGGTGATGCGGCTGTCGGCAAGGGCATTGTCGCCATACCAGATCATCACATTGTCTTGATTAGTAAATTGCTCGCTCAACTGACTGGCGGCATATTGCGAATCAATGGTTTCGTCTTTCTCGCTTAACATTACAAAGGTTGGTTTTTCAAACTTAGCATCTTCGATGTAATCGCGAGCTACCTGAGAGCTACGATAATAGACCGCAGCGCCATTCATATGTAGAGAGTTGTAACGGGTGTAGTTGTCCTCTTCGTCTTTTCCTGCCCAATCTACAAACCAGTTCGCATAAGGCTTAGCTTAGCCATAGAGTCCCTTGGCATAAAAGCAGGAGAGAAGAGTAATAGGCCTTCCACCTCTGGAGTTTGATAGGCGAGTTCAGTAACTAGGTTCGCACCGGTCGAGAATCCGCCAAGCCAAACAGAATCGACTTTTTTAGAAAGCAGCTCATAGTGATGCTTCACTACACCTTGCCAATCTTTCAGCTCTGGTAGTCCAAGATCAGCGGCTCGAGTACCATGACCAGGAAGCAAGATAACGCGAACTAGGTAGCCTTGTTTGGCGAGGTTAGGAGCGATGTCTGTGTAGGAGTAGGGCGAGTCTCCAAGACCGTGTACGAGAAGGATGCCTTTGCCGTTTGGATTCTCGGGTTTTATCTCAAACGGTAATACTGCATCGAGTTCTTTTTGATGATTATCTCCGATAAACACACGATGTTTTTCAACCCAAGCCTGAGTTTCAGAAAGATAGTTATCGTAACTTGCCTGCATATATGGCTGAAGGGACTCAGACTCCACAAATTGCGGATTTTCTGGGTCTGAAGCACAGGCCGAGAGAAGGAGTGCGATTGTAGTTATTACGACTGATTTTTCATGTCTATGCATTAATTCTATCCGGAACAAATGGCAGATACCTGAATTTATATTTCAGAGGTGAGTTTAAATTTGCATTTTTATTCTGCTGTGTGGGTTCTCTTCCATATAACCCTGGTGAATAAAAAATGAACATTGTTACAGCTTGAATACAGCGAGCTAAGTCGTTTGTTTTTAATTAGAAAAAACGACTTGCGCCACACTTTCTAAATTATAGCGATAAACGTCATCCAAGTTTCACCAATTTTCCATAATTTGAATCCATGATAGTGGTGTTTGAAATCAGCACGTTCTGTGATTATATTCACCGATCTGCACACAAATTGCTCACATATGTGACGCAAATCCCAAAATGTAGAACAAAAATTTGGTCTATCAGAAAAGTGTGATTTGAAACCGATTAATTTCGAGCAATTAATTTAATATGCGTTTATCGGTAACAAAAAGAGCTAAAAAGCCATATTGCCGAAATTCTTATACCAATACTTAAACAATGTTAGAGGCCCCCAAAATGACGGAACATAATAATAATTACTCGCATCTACCGAGTAATAATCTAGTGCGTAGCACTGTTGCACTAGTATTAGCAGGCGGGAAAGGTACTCGCCTGAAGGGATTAACCAAAGAGATTGCAAAGCCTGCAGTATCTTTTGGTGGTAAATATAAAATTATCGATTTTACACTTTCAAACTGTGTGAATTCAGGTATTCGTCGAGTTGGTGTCCTTACACAATTCATGGCTCATGATCTTATCGACCACCTACAAAAGGGTTGGAATTTCATGACAAACTCAGCGCTAAACGAAGGTGTTAGCATCATCCCAGCTCAGCAGCGTACAGGTGAAGCTTGGTATCGTGGTACTGCGGATGCGGTATACCAGAACCTTGATATCATCCGTAAGCAAAAAGCTCAGCAGGTGCTTATCCTAGGTGGTGACCACATCTATAAGATGGATTACTCTCGCATGCTGAACTTCCATGCTGAGAACGGTGCAGACGTAACAGTAGCTTGTATCAAAAAGCCACTAGAGCAAGCGTCTTCATTTGGTGTTATGTCTCTAAACGAGAACGGTCAAATCGTTCAGTTTGATGAGAAGCCTGAGAACCCACGTCCACATCCAAAAGATCCAAGCCAAGCGCTAGTTTCTATGGGTATCTACATCTTCAACACAGATGTACTGGACAAAGAGCTGTGTGACGCACTGAACGATCCAAACTACAACCATGACTTCGGCCACAACATCATTCCTAACCTTCTAGAGCGTTACAATGTAAGTGGTTATGTGTTTACTGAGAAAGGTCACCCTGGTCACAACGCTTACTGGCGTGATGTAGGTAACCTAGATGAGTACTACGCAGCGAACATGGATCTTCTTGCGCCAACGCCTGAACTAGATCTTTACGATCACTCTTGGCCGACTATCACTCAGCAGCAGCAACGTCCTGGTGCTAAGTTCATCTTCAACGACGAAGGTCGTCGCGGTAGCGCAGTAGACTCAGTACTTTCTGCAGGTACTATTATCTCAGGCGCTGAAGTAGAGCACTCTCTAGTGTCTTACAACTGCCGCATCGAAGAAGGCTCTAAGGTTCAAGACAGCATCCTTCTACCAGACGTACTAGTTGGTAAAGACTGCCGTCTGACTAAGGTTATCGTTGGTGAAGGCACTATCATTCCTGATGGCACTATCATCGGTGAAGACCCAGTGAAAGATGCAGAAATGTATGAAGTAACTGAGGGTGGTGTGGTTCTAGTAACAGAAGAAAACTTCCGTTAATTGCCTCAAAACTGAATATGAAAATGGAGCGCTAAGCGCTCCATTTTTTTGCAGTTTGTTTATGGTGTTTTGATAGGCAATCCAAGCAAAGATACCTGCTAGCGTATTGCCGATGGCGGCGCCATAGAAAAGTCCTTGTATCCCACCAAAATGCGCACCTGCATAAAGACAAGGCAAGAAGAACAAAAACAGCCTTAAACTTGAGACAAGAAGAGCCCGCATCGGTTTGCCTAAAGCATTCGAAACCGACACCAGTAAGATACATACGCCAAGTGGTGCAAGACTAAACGGCACTATAATGAGGTGCATATCTAGGATCTTCTCAACATTATCTTCGGCAGTCATCAATGAAGATAGCCCGCCCGAAACGGCTAGTGTAATAAGCGCAATAACCAGCTGAGAGATAATGATAAAGGCGGTAGCGACCTTAACCAGTTTGATAATATTGTCCGCCTGCTTAGCCCCCACATAGCGGCCTATCATAGGTGGCATAGACATGGTTAGTGCTAGCACTGCAACTATGGCGAAAAATTCGTAACGACTGCCTAGAGCCCAGGCTGCAACTGCGGCTGTGCCAAAACTTGCAAGTAGCTTGGTGGAAAGCATAGCGGCCAGTGGTGGCATTAACTGGCTGGTCATGGCTGGCATCATGATATTGAACAGCGACTTGATACTCTTTATAAGATCAAGGTCTTTCCAATCGAAGCTGTAGTAGTTCTTAGGGGCAATACGATAGACAACGTAAAGTGCGCCGAGGCCAAAGGCTAAGATAGTCGCTACAGCCGCGCCATGAATACCCATATCAAAATAGAAAATGAACAGTGGATCAAACGCTAGGTTCAAGATACTGGTCACCACCATCATGATACCCGGAAGCATGGTATTTCCGTTGGCTCTGCATACGCTATAAAGGAAATAAAGCACCGCGCCAACCCAAGAACTGATAAGCCATACTATCCAATAGGTATCGATGATCGGCATAACATCGGCAGTCGCGCCAAGCATCTCTAGGAGTGGGTGGCGAATAAGGTAAAGCAGTAAACAGATAACGGCTGTTCCCACACCACCAAGTGCAAGCACTAGACCACCCAGCTGTTTGGAGTATTTCTCTTGGTTTGCACCCAGTGCGATAGAAATGACAGAGGTGGTTGCGATCCCAAGGCCCACCTGAACGCCAATGATTAATTGACCGATAGGCAGGGTGAAGCCTTGTGCTGCCAAGGGTAAGACACCTAGCTGTGCGATAAAGGCACTGTCAATTAGCTGAAAGCTCATTAGTGAGAGAACACCAAACACCATGGGCCAAGTCATGGTGAACAGCTCTCTACCAAGGGATGTGTTTTGTGTCCTTGTCATACTTCTCTTTGATATCGTCAGCATTAGCGCAAGACTAGTAGGCAATTCAACTAGTTGCGAGTAGTGAAAAGTAAAATTACTCGTACGCAGGAAGTAGATGGTTATTACTTAGCTTGTGCTCGTCATCAATCTTCTTAGCGAACTGTGCAATCTCATTGAACTGTTTTTGGTCCAAACACTGCGTTCTTTCAGATAACCAGGTAGGGCACTAAAGCTCTTTTCATGCTTGGTCGCAACTAGGGTTAGGTAACCATAGTCTTCCAGTTGTTCGTACTGTGCCAGTGACAATGTCACGCGATCGTCACTATCACCCCAATGAGGATGGATAGTCAGGCGCGGGGTGTAGTCACGCGTCTTTACTACCCATTTGTTAGGCAGACGTTTACCGCTGTCCCACCATTTCTTATCTAGATCATTCATGATTTGCTCGGTGCGTTTACCGTCTTGAGCGCCAAGCTCCTCCAACTTACGCAAGAAGATCTGACTAAAGGCTTGTTGGTACTCTTTTTTAGTTGGAGTTGGATTATTCTCAAGGATCTCAACAGCAATCAGAGCACCTAGCATATTTGAATAGAGATCTTCAGGAGAAAAAGCCGATGGATACTCTTTAAAGCCTGCAACCGAAGTAAAGCCAAACCACTGTGCAATCTCATGCCACTGAGCTAATCGAAACGCCAGTAGGGCACTTAGCTTAAGTTCCACTTGCGCTTTTTCTTCGTCGCTCATTTCAAGTTCAACAGATTTAAGCTTAACTACGCGTGAGCGAAGCTCTTCTTCTAGAACGATCTCTTTCTCATTGCCCAGTTCACCACGAATCTTACTGTATAGGTACAGGGTGTAATCGGCAGTATCGCGCACGTGCGCTGTGTCTAGAATCCCACCACGAGCGGTATAGATAAGACCGTTGGCTTCATCACCCGTGCCCATGAGGCTACTGGCAACGCCTTGGCTCCCATCGTTATATAGGTGTGTTTCCAGATCTGTCGTCTCAACCACGTTTTTACGCGGAAGAAGGGAACTGGGACTACGCCCAGTTCTGATTTCATGTTTACACCGAAGGCACAGCATGGACGCACGCCGCTTGGTGCATCGACGGCGGAGCTCGAGGCAGAAAAACTGGTAGCTAATACAAAAAGTAGAGATCGTAGTTTCATCATTTACCTGTATAAGCGTTATCTAGAACGCTTCATGGATATTAAAGTAGACAGTGGTTTCATCGCCAAAACCTAGATCTAACCTAACGTTAACCCTCGGCTTAAATGCGAAGCGGTAACCTAAACCATAGGTAGGGAGCCAGCTGTCTTCAAACAGTTCGTTAAAGTGAGGGGCGATGTTACCTGCGCCACCCCAAACAACCATTCCATGTCGTTGTGTAAATCTATGACGATACTCCAGCTGCGCAGTCATCTGATAACGGTCTCTGTATTGACCGTAATAGTAACCACGCATACGCGCATCACCACCAAGCTTGCTCATGGCAAACCAAGGCAGTTCTTCCTCGTCACTCAATCCTTGTACAAAAAATCAAAACGCCAGTACGTTCTCATCAAAGAGTTTTTGATACTCGCGGTAGTTAAAGGTGTATTCCTGATAGTCATAATCCGAACCAAAGGCATCGATATACCATCTGTGTTCAAGGCTGACCAAGCGACCGCTATATGGGTTGGTCTCATAATCTCGGGTGTCGTATTCCACGCCTAAAATAATGCCGAGATTGGTTTTGTCGTCTAGCTCGTTTTCCCCAAGCGCTATGCCATCGGCGCTTTGGTTAAACAGAAATGTGCTATCTATACCTGTTTTTATGAAGTAACCGGGAGAAAACTGATAAGAAACCGTAGGTTGAATGCGCAAATAGAGGGCTTCGTGCTCGGTTTCATTGGCCTCCATTTCAGCGGCGTCTTTGCCTATACCCCAATAATTACTCGGAGTTTGCGATAGGCGAGCCATCAGGCCAAGCTTCCAAGTGTTCTGATTAAGAAAGGTAGTATTGTCGACACCAATACCATAGGTGCCTTCACTCGAGGCATAGCCGCTAATGGTGAGAGTAGAGAGTTGGTTTCCAGAGTCTGTGCCTTGAGGGGCATACAAACCAACTGCCGCAACACCGATACCGAAGCCTTGTTCTGGATTGGAAAACGGACCGGGCAATACCCCCCAGTCCATACCTTCAGAGACATCCACTTCATCGCTAGAACCAAAAAATTCCAACAAGGAGTCCACCCAGCCTTTTTCCTCACCTGTGATGGTGCTGACTTCGGAATAGGTAAAACTTGAGAAAATGAGTAGGGGGGTGGCCTTAAATAATTTCTTCACTTAAGTGCCACTCGCTTGTAACTCATGTTGTTTAATCTAGAGTGGTGTCCAAAGAAGGTAATGTACATCTTAGAAGCGGGTATCCAAGGAGATAAAGGCGCTCTGACGGTCTCCAAAACCGAACTCGCCAATGATGTTGAATGTTGGGTTGATGACGTAGTTGAAGCCAACAACTGTGTTCCATTCTGATGCAAGCTCTTGTTCAACGACGAAACGCGCATCCTTACCATCTTCTGAGATGGCGGCGGCTACGGCAGCCCCAAACAGATCACTTACGTTACCTTTCAGGGTTTGTTGGATATTCTGGTATTGACCACCTACCCAAAGACGAACCGGATGACCATGATTAGTAAAGTCATAGCCAACACGTGGGGTAATTACAATAGAGTCGATGCCACCATCAATAACGGTAAGGTTGGTTTTGGTGTAGCTACCATCGACGATGGTAAACCACTCTTTATAACCGCCAGCTAGTACCATACCACCACCATACATGTTGCCATCAAGGTCCAAACGGAAAGGCAGTTGCGGTGTAGTAAGAGTGCGGTCATTACCGAAATTGACGTTCACTTTGATGTCAGTTTCAGAATAGCCTTTGATCTTACCCGCAATAGCGTAGAAGTTGAGGAATGGGAACAGCCACATATCTGCACGCACTGTCCAAACATCACTCTCTTGATAACCACCTATGGTATCAACATCAATGGAGTTGATTGGGATATCCGCGGGAATACCCGGGATAGGTGGGATCAGACAATCACCGGTGATCGGATTACAACCAAAACCCGGAAAACCAGGTGTTCCTGGGTTTCCTAAGTTGGTTTTCAGCCCTTGCAGGTCAATCGAATTAACATTGATACCCTGCTCAACGTGCATGTATCCAACGCTAATACCAAACGCTTTGGGAAGTATATAGCCTCGCTCTTCTGCCTCTGATTTCCAGATAGGCAGTTCAAATGAAGTCGCGTAGCTAGGTGCTGAGATGGATGCGCCGATAAGGGCAGCAGTGGTGGTAAAGCGTTTGAGTTCCATTCAGAAATCCAAAGGTTTGAGAAACGGGTAAGCATACCGTTGATTATAAACCGTTTGAACAAAAATGTGATTAAAAACACATATTTAACTGATTAATCGATTGCGATGTTTCTAAATATGAGGGTTTGTTTCTATTTGTGTGGTGAATGGTTCGCCTTGTTGCCTTAACAAGCAAGGCGAATATATGAACAGTTAGTTCAGTTCTTCAACAGGCATCCAATCTACTTCGACGCCGGCTTGCTCAAACATATCTTGGCTAACCTGAATTTTTTCTCCCCAGCGAGACAAGAAATCTTCATCCTGTGCGGGGCAGTGAACGGCCTTGATACCAGTTTGAATGATCTTGGCTGCGCAGTTTGGGCAAGGGAAGTGAGTAACCCAGATCTCACACTCATCAAGATCGCGCTTGGCGAATAAGATAGCGTTCTCTTCCGCATGAAGAGTTTTCAGATATTTCATATCGCGCTCGTCGGTATCAGCACTGTCGGAAATACCGTGAGGGTAGCCGTTGAAGCCTACTGAAACGATGCGATTCTTTTTGGTGATGACGGCGCCTACTTGCGTTGACGGGTCTTTACTCCAAGACCCCACAAGTTCAGCCATTTGATAAAAGCGTTTGGCCCATTTGTTGACCATGCAGTTGTCCTCTTATTCCATAGACTCTACAAGTCTGTATCCATTGATATCTCTAGTCTATTGAGTTTTAAACTCAAAATACAGATCTAAACTTAGCCTCAAAGTGTAAGCTGTTTTTAAGTCAGAAATTTGAATACACTAGCCAACCCCAATAAAGCGCTCATATCTATGTCCAAGCAACGTCCTCAGTTTATTGAATTTGCAGAAAAGCAGACCAAACCCTACCTGCTATTGATCAGGGGTTTGCCTGGAAGTGGCAAATCCACTTTAGCGCGGGAGTTAGCTAAGCGTTTTTCTCTACAACACCTAGAAGCGGACATGTTCTTTGAAAATGAGCAGGGTGAGTACCAGTTTGAACCAGACAAAATCAAAGATGCGCATTCTTGGTGTCAGAACAAGGCTAAGGAGTCTCTTAAGAATAACCAGTCGGTTGTGGTGTCTAATACCTCGGTAAAGCTATGGGAAATCAAACCCTATAGACAGATGGCGAAGAGGTTAGGGTTGAAGGTGTTTTACCTTGAGTGTGATGGGGCGTTTGATTCCGTGCATGATGTACCTCGGGCAACCATCGAAAAAATGCGAAATAAATGGCAAACCATCCCAGATTCTTGGCATCAAGACAATTGCTAACCTTGATATTCACTCCGAGCACTATGTCTAGCTAAACCAATCTGTTTCTCTTTTTACCGTTTTGATTAAGCCAACTTGTGAAAATTTATGTATCTTTACAATGAGATAACGAAACATACGAAGGCTTTATAGTGACTTTGAAAGAGAAACTCCTTGAATGGTGGGATAGGTATCTCTCTAAATACACCCTAATATTGGCCAGAACCAACGCCTTACTGTTGATTCTCTGCTACTCCGCTTTCGTTTATTTTGGCTATCGATTGACTGGCGAACATGCACTTACCGATAAGCTGGTCGATTTTATCTATTTTCTTGCGGTTACTGGTTCGACCGTTGGCTATGGTGATATGTCACCTAGCACCGCCAGCGGTCGCATGTTTACCGCTTTCTTCGTAATTCCATTATCCCTTGGCCTATTTGGTGTCATCATAGGTAAGGTGATAAGTGGGTTCTCTACACTCTGGTTTCGCCAATTCAAAGGAAAACACAACGTGAATCATAGCAATCACATCGTCATCATCGGGTACAACCGAGATCGAACCCCACACCTAGTGCAGATGCTAAAGCGAGAAGAGAAGCAGCGTGAGATCGTTTTGGTGAGTGTCACAGAAAAACAGAACCCCCTCGGTGATGATGTAGAGTTCATCAATGCTCATGGCTTTACTGAAGAAGAAGATTTGAGCCGTGCCGGTATTGAAAAAGCTTCTTGCCTAGTTGTGGATACCGATACCGATGAAATGACCCTAACCATCTCTTTATTCATATCTAGACTGAATCCAGACGCGCATTTGGTGGCTCACTTTATCGACGATGTGAAATGTAAAATCCTCTCAGACCACTGTCCGAACGCTGAATGCATCTCAAACCTATCAACTGAACTACTCGCTAAGTCCGTTATCGACTTTGGCAGTAGCTTTGTCCACAGTGAGCTGGTCTCAGCGCACAAGGGCCAAACCCAATACAGTATTACTGTGCCTGAGGGGACCCCGAGTTTTACGCTGGAAAAGGTGTTTCTAGATTTCAAGCAGAACTATGAGGCAACCATTATTGGCAGCCGAAACCGCAGTGGAGAAGTGAACATCAATCAAAAGCTCTCTACACAGATAGAGAGCGGCGAGACACTGTTTTACATAGCCGATGAAAGGGTAGAGTTTGATAATTGGCCCAGCTAATTTTTGTTAATCTCGCAAGCCCAAAATAAAGGGCATTAACTATATAACTGTAATGCTGAGCTTAGATTTTCTTTTAGCGTTTTTCTGATCCGCTCTGGCTTGATGATCTGCACTATATTGGCATTTTTCATCAGCACCATTCGAAGCCTAAGCTCTCTCGTACCCTTGCTTTTACTAAGGTGTGAATATCATCTTTAGCGATGATTTCTTGCTCTTCTGACAGCATGGTTTCTTCGATCAAATGCATCCCATTGTGGTTGTGAATTTTTAGTTCTACCTCAATCCAATCGCCCCCAGAGAAGTGGGGTGTATTTGCTTCAATATGACTCTTGGTGTTGAACTCTTTTACTGGCTTTGTAGAGGTAAAGCTAGGCTTAAGCGCTTTAATGCGATGAATAGCAAAGGTACGATAATTGTCATCGCCTTTAGATGCCACTAAGTAGAAGCTGTTGCCATGGAGCATTAAACCGAGCGGATCCACCACGTATTCCTGTGGCTCTGCATTGCCTCGTTTCTGGTAGGTCATGTTGAGGGTGCGTTTCTCGAGTATGGCGTTCTCGATAACCTCGATATAAGCCTCTTCGAACTCAGGGGTAGTTAATTGAAGCTCGATAGGCGCGTAATAAAAGCGCTCTTTCCACAGCGATACACGCTTGTCTTGTTCTGAGTTTGCTGTACTTATCAGATTAGAAACCGTCTTACGCATGTTTGGCGGCAGCATCTTGAGCACTTCATGCTCGATAATTTGCAAGGACAAGACGCTACTCATAGCGGCTGGATTTATAGGGTGCTGGTGGCCAGAGGCGATGCGTATCTGGTGGGGGCGTTTGGAGGTATCCAGTTCAACGGAGTGATAGTCAGATGCGACCTTGCTGATCACCCGCTGCACTGTTTTGAGCTGGCTTTTTTCATCTAGTTCTGGATTCAGCAGGTCTTTGTTTAGCAGGATTTCGCGCAGTTCACTGCTGGTAATGTGGTCAGGTGCACAAGGAATGTTCTGCAGTACCAACTGAAATCGCTCAAAATTCTTCGACATCTCTAAAAACTCCAAACAAGGGACACTTTTTGTCTCTAACTTAGGCATAATATAGAGGTAAGTTGGGTAAAAGGAAAAGTGATGAATACCATTTATGTGGCATTTGGCTTAGCAATCGCATTTTGTTCTGGTCTGAGTTATTGGTTGGCGTATCGCAAGACCGTGCGCTGCGAACTAGAGCTTGAGCGTCTGCAAACGGAGAAAGAGAATCTAGCCTCCGCGTTTGAGCAAGCAGAGATAGCGCTAGATGATGAGCAAAAACAACACATCGCGTTGCAGATGCGTTATGCACAAAACCAGACTGAGCTTAATGAAGCGAGAAAGTCAGGAACTGAGCATAAAGAAAAATCTAACACGTTAGAGCTTCGCCTTAATCAACTTCAAGAATTTCTACTGCAAGCGAAGAGCCGCGAGAGTGCAGCCAATGCCAGCTTGATGTCGAAAAGCGAAGAGTTGTCCGCAGAGCTTGAACGCGTTGAGGGTTTAGCGCTAGAGCTTAAAAACTGCAACGAAAACCTAGCTCGCTCACAGCACTCTGTAGGCAAATTGCAGACTGAACTAGCTACTAAGCAGCAACACTTCGATGAGCAAATTGCGCTTCTAAAAGAGAGTAAGCAAGAGCTGAGCAAGGAGTTCGAACGTTTGGCTAGTGAGATCTTAGAGCGCAAAGGCCAGGCCTTTAAACAGATGAATAGTGAGAGCATGCAGAGCATCCTAAACCCGATTCATCAGGAACTTAAGGGCTTTAAAACCAAAGTCGAAGACATCCACAGTAAGGAGTCCGAGCAAAGGGTTCAGCTTCGTACTGAGCTTCAACACCTGCAAAAACTTAACCAAGAGATCACTGACCAAGCATCGAAATTGACTACTGCACTAAAAGGCGAGAAGAAAGTGCAGGGTAACTGGGGTGAGCTGATGCTTGAAAACGTGCTGGATAACTCTGGTTTGCGCTTAGGTATGGACTACAAGCGTGAGGTAAGCATCAACACCGAAGAAGGGCGTTTGCGTCCCGATGCCATCGTTTATCTTCCGCAAAATAAACACCTGGTTATCGATGCTAAAACTTCGCTTAATGCATACACCCGCTACGTAAACTCAGAAGACCCAGCCGAGCGTGATTATGCTTTGAAGCAACACGCGGATGCGGTGCGCGACCGCATCAATGAGCTTGCAAGCAAGGAATACAGCCGACTGCCAGGTATTAACTCTCCTGAGGTCGTCATCATGTTTATTCCTGTTGAGTCGGCTTATGTTGAAGCGCTGAAATACGACAGCAACTTGTTCCAGTCGGCGCTTGAGAAGAACATCTTGGTTGCAACGCCGACTACTTTGCTCACTAGCCTCAATATTGTCAGACAGCTATGGCGCTTTGAAGAGCAGAACAAACATACCCAAGAGCTGGCAAATCGCGCTGAGAAGTTTTATAGCAAGTTAAACACCTTCCTTGGCAGCATGGAAGGCGTGGGCAAGCAGCTTGATAAGGCCAAAGAGACTTATGACAGAGCATTGGGGCAGCTATATACAGGTAAAGGGAACCTTATTAAGCAAGCCTCTGAATTTAAAGAGCTAGCGTTGCGGTAAATCGCGAACTGCCACAAGAGATGGTAGAAAAAGCCAATCTTGAGCTTGAGGTAATTTCTAATCCGGAGATCGAGTCGACACAGCACTCGATCCCACAGGGTATAAACTTATAATTTAGGGAATAGAGGGTAGGATTATGGCATCACGAGGCGTAAACAAAGTTATTTTGCTCGGTAATCTAGGTAACGATCCTGAGCTTCGCCACTTCGCAAATGGCAATGCGGTGGCAAACTTCACCGTGGCAACATCTGAGACCTGGCAAGATAAAGCAAGCGGTCAGCAACGAGAGAAAACCGAGTGGCACCGCGTTTCAGTCATGGGACGCCTAGCTGAGGTTGCTGGCAACTATTTAAAGAAAGGCTCTCAGGTCTATATTGAAGGTCAATTGCAAACCCGCAAGTGGCAAGACAAAAGTGGCCAAGAGCGCTTTACTACAGAGATCGTAGTGCAAGGCTTTAACGGCACTATGCAACTTCTTGGTGGGCGTGGTGACGGTGCTCAGCCGGGTAGTGGCTCGCAGTCGGGTGGCACATATCAAGGCGGTGGCCAGCAACAGTCAGGCGGAAATCAATTTGGTGGTAATCAAAACCAGCAAGGTGGAAGTCAACCTTATCAACCAAGCCCAGATGATTACGACGATATTCCGTTCTAATCACTACCTTAGATAGGGTTTATAAAGTTTACAGTGTGTGGTGGTACAACTTCTGTAACTTTTTACGCTCAAGTTATGGCCTTGAGCCAATACAGGGAATTATCAAATGGAATTGACGTGCCACTGCGGTAACGTTTGTTTAGTAATAAGTTCTCTCCCAGAAGAAGTCGGTGAGTGCAATTGTTCGATTTGTCGTCGTTATGCCGCAGCTTGGGCATATTTTTCTCCAGAGCAAGTTCAAATTAGCATGAATGAGAAAACAGCTTTCTATTGCTGGGGTGACAAAGAAGTAGAGTTTCATCGTTGTAACTCATGTGGTTGTCTAACCCATTACATAACAACGCAGAAATGCCCTGAAAATATCTTGGCTATAAATATGAGAATGGCGGAAAGTGAAGTGCTTTGTGGTATTCCAGTTCGTAAGATCAATGGTGCAGCGTACTAATTTATATGACAAACGACTATGCCAGCCGTTTGCCCTCCAAATCCAATACATGAGATCACAACCTTTGATTCAGTAGCTATAATTTTGTCTGTTCCGGCTATTTTCATGGGATTTTAATGTTTGTTTTAAAAATGGCACCTTTATTTCTTGTCTTCTTTATTACCGCCTGCACTTCCTTAAAACGAAACCCAGCTCCTGTTGATCAAATCCAAAACGCACATATTGTTGGCTTTCCGAAGCACATTAGAGCTTTAGGTTTGGATAAGAGTGAAGCGCTACAACAAGATTTTTCCAAAGCTATGGTTGATGGTGGTGCGCAACAGGCTTGTGACACAGACAAAGATAAAATAGTTTTCTGTGTCCTAGTAATCTCAGGTGGTGGAGGATACGGTGCTTATGGTGCCGGGTTCTTGAAAGGATGGACATTAACAGGTAACAGACCAGAGTTTAAAATTGTTACGGGTGTCAGCACCGGAGGTCTGATTGCTCCTTTCGCGTTTTTGGGCGCTGATTGGATGATGAGCTGGAAAGTGCTTACACAACGATTGAAAACCAGTCTTACATCGTTGAACAAAGAAATTTACTTGGGCTGTTTTGGAGTGACTCTATTACTACTGTCTCTCCGCTAAAAAAACTACTAGATACTCATATCACTGAGGCTTTAGTTGATGCTATAGCGGCTGAATACCAGTCGGGTAGACGTCTATACATTGGTACCAGTAATCTTGATAGTCAGACATTTACAGTTTGGAATATGGGGGCAATTGCTTCTGAAGGAGGTGATAAAGCTGTAGAACTGTTTAAGCAAGTACTGTTGGCTTCCGCTTCAATTCCAATCCTTATGCCACCAACACTATTTGAAGTTGATATTGATGGTAAAAGTTATGATGAAATGCACGCTGATGGTGGCGTGAATACACAATTCTTTATTCCTTTGAGAGTTATCAACTTAAATGAGGCAATTGAAAACGCTCAAGATAATGGCTTCCAGTTTACCCCAAGACCTAGGATGTACATCATCCGCAATGCACGCTTTGTTCCTCACCCAAAAGTGGTTGATCGCAATTTAGCATCAATTACCGAAGGAACTATTACTTCGATGGTACAAGCTATGGGTAGAGCTGATCTTTATCAGATCTTTTCTATCGCGAGAGCGAGAGGAAATGACTTTAGGTATACCGAGGTGCCGGAGGATTTTGAATGGCAATCAGAGGATGAATTTAACGGCCCTGAAATGCGAAGATTGTTTAGTATAGGGGTTGAACAGGGATTACATCAGGATCCTTGGAAGAGAACACCGCCTGGGCTCTATCATTTGAACAGTGGCGATTGATACTACTAGTAATAGTTTTGAGTATGACCAAAGATGCTCAGTAGGTCATACATTGCTTGATGCTGTGCTCTCTCAACTAAACACTCTGGTTAACATAGTCCATGAATAAGTTTAGCTCGCAAAAATCGTCAATAGATAGCTTACCCTCTTGAGCATCGTTTAACTTATCTGACTTTCGTTCTGTATCGACCAAGCATTGGTTATTACTTTTAATCATGGAGAGATTGCGGTCCATACTTGTATTTAGATTTTTCATCTAGAAACTCGAGAGTTGCAAATCAATATAAAGGGAGTTGGAGCTTGGTTTAGGGGAATGTTTTTCGTATCCAAGGTGTTCATCAAACTCAACATTCAATGCTGTCTCAACAGTCACCTTGGTTAACATTTTTCGGAAGTTATTAAGAGCAGATTCTGTCCATTTTCTATCAGACATAAAAACCCGTCTAAAGACGGTGCGGTAAATTTACCTTCTCAAAGAGTAAACACTCTTTCTATTGGCAACCTCTGAGATCTAGTTCATCTGCCAGTTCTTCAAAGTCTTTAAATACTACGTAACCGTTGTTGTGGTTATATACTAGGTTCACTACATCCTTGATAGTCTTTGCAACAATTCCTTGGGCTTTGGTCATAACCTTAAATGTGCCTTGTTCGCCTGTATCTGTATCTTTGATCGTAAAGGTGTTGTTGTAGGTAGTGATATCTAGTTTCATATGGTTACACTCCGCAAGTGGTCAAATGTATGTATAACTCTTCCATGTTGGCAAAGGTTCTAGAGCCGTTGTTGTGGTTGTCTACTGCATCTTCAATCTTTAGCAGTGCTCTAGTGCTGTTGAACTCAAATATTTCTACTTCGTTTGTGTCTTGATTGGTTACTGTTGCTAGTCGGGTACACGGTGCAATATTTAGATATAGTTTCATATTAAAAAGCCCTTATAGACGTTAGATAGATTTTGATGGTGTTGTACTCTTCCCTGAGATATTCCATAAGTTCAAATTTTGCCTTGTTGGGGCTGTCGCTCTCTGAAGTAAGTACCCGTTAATGTCTCCGTTGTGTCCTAGGCAATCATTAATATAAGCTGAGTAAAAGAGTTTCATATTTAGCACCTTTAAAAGAATTTTAGTGAGCACCCCATACTTGGGGTGGTGGTTCTTCCTTTAGAGTCGATATACAAAAACTTCTGCGTCTTGCTTTAATAATCATTCTTTGTACCTCTTTTTTTCTGATGTGTGCATAGTACTGCTTATCTGCACACCCCTAAGCCTGGTTTTGCCTTGTTCTCCACGGCTCGTAATATCGATCGGTATACCGATTCGCATTCCTTGGCTTGTTTCTGGTTGGTTGAAGCAGATACTGCACTTGCTATTATCTACACTAGCTGAGGCGGTCATAGATAGATCGCTTGATGCTGCGCTCTCTCAACTAAACACTCTGGCTAACATAGTCCATGAAGAAGTTGCTCGCAAAAATCGTCAATAGATAGCTTACTCTCTTGAGCATCGTTTAACTTATCCGACTTTCGTTCGGTATCAACCAAGTATTGATTATTACTTTTAATCATGGAGAGATTGCGGTCCATATTTGTATTTAGGTTTTTCATCTGGAAACTCGAGAGTTGCAAATCAATATGAAAATTCTAAATAAACGATGAGTTGATTGATGTGTCCAAAAAAGTATCTAATGTGTGTTTAGGATATTGAACGATAAACACCTATCGGCAAATAGCTAAGCCTATGGTTTGTGGATTCTTATCACCATAACGGCTAGATTTTGCGTAAGCATAAAAAAAACCTCCCAGAGGGAGGTCTTTATCGAGAGGCTAGCGCTTATTTCGCCTTCATCTTTTCAACAATGTCTTTGGCGGTAAAGATGTCACTGGCGATCATTCGGTAGTTGGTCAGTGCTGATAGCATGCCATCTAGGCCCGGTACTTTAGCCGCTGCTGTTGCATCAGCGACAACCGCTACCTCAAATCCACGCTCAACCAGTTCACGAAGGTGAGATTCAACACAAAGGTTGGCAGACATACCAGCTAGGATAACCTTTTCGACGCGCAGTTTTTGTAGCTGTAGGATTAAGTCATTGTTTTCTGGGCCATAGACCTTGTGAGCACCACAGATTACAGTGTTTTCGTCATTGATAGCTGGCTTAAATTGTTCCATCCAATCGGCACCGCTGCCTTCAAAGCCCTCTACGTCTAGCGCGCTTTTGCGGTCAAACATGTTAATAGCGTGCATCAGTTTTTCTAGAGTACCTTCAAATTTCCATTTGTGGTCTGTAGGGAAGTAGTAGTGCGGCTGATAACTAACGGGAAGCCTTCCTCTACAGCGGTGTTCATTAGGAGTTCCATATTGGCAACGGTGTTGTTCTCAACCACGCTCTCGCCAACCGCGCCCCAAGCCACA
>BBSC01000005.1:0-372235 GCA_000830475.1 Vibrio ishigakensis
GGACTACTTCTTTTATATGACGTGGTGATGAGTTAAATATTTGAGAGTGCGCCAATTTCTCATGTCATCCCGGAATGCGACAGCATATCCGGGATCTTCTTATCGTACGGGACGGAAGCTTTCCATCTTTTTTAGAAGCGGTAGTCTATACCTGCATAGAAACTACGCTCAGGACCAACGAAGTCAAAGCCACCCCAACCCTCTGAGGTTTCATAATCCTCATCTAGAAGGTTTAGAACCTTAAACTTGGCGTCCAAATTTTCTGTAAACGCATACTTGGCGGCTAAATCTACAGTGATGTAACTATCTAGTGTCTTGGTTGCGTCAGGTCTTTCACCCGTGTAGATGGTTGTCAGACTTAGGTCTAGGTCGTTTTGCGAATAACCCACAAGCCATTTGTAGTTCTGCTTAGCCCTTCGGATAAGTTGTGAGTCAGTGGTCTTTTCTTTCGGATCTTTCCAGTCAGCAGCTATTTGATGTCTGAGTGGGCCGGTGTCGAAATCAACACTTAATTCAATACCTTTAATTTCGGCTTCAGCTACATTTTTCAGTGAGAAGCTAGAGCTATCCCAAACAATGAGGTTATCGATATCATTGTTGTATGCTACTAAGTTCCAAGTTGCCCATGAGTGATAGCCAGAGATACCAACCTCGTAAGACTTTGACTCTTCAGGCTTCAAGTCTTTGTTGCCACCAAAGCCATACAGATCAAAGAAGCTTGGTGCTTTGAATGCAGTGCCGTAGTTAGCTGTTAGTTGGATTTCTTTAGTCACAAACCAGCCAATACCTGCGCCCCACGTAGTATTGCCACCATACACACTGTTTTCATCGTGTCTTAGGTTTGCCTCGAGGGAAACAGGGTTTAGGTTTACGTGTGCACCGACAAACCCAGCAGTGTTGTTTCTTGTATTTTCACTAAAGTCAGGAGAGGTACCGCCGTTGTGTGCTTCTTCATAGGAGTAATCTATACCTGCTAATAGATCAGTGTTATCGATACCTTTGTAGTGGTTTATCCATAGCAGAGAGCTACGCTTAGACTCGATGACAGATTGATCTGCATTGGTCTGATCTAGCCCATCAAACTGCTTTTCTTGAGAAAAGTTAGCTTGTAGCGAAGATTCGAATTTTTCTACGCTGTATGCCAGCGTACCAGTAATGTTGTAAGCATCAGTTTCTTGCTTGTTTGGTGTGTCAGTAGGCATGTTACTTACATACTGGTTTTCATAGGTTTGATACATACCATTGAAGCCAGCCGACCAGCTTTCATTGATTTGGGTGTTTACGCCACCATTAAAAAACTGAGATTTGTAGCCAAAGTTATTGCTCGTTGGCTGACTGGTAATATTGTAGCCCTCGCTACCTTCGTTACTAAGCAAGAAGTGACCGGTTGTGGTATCTGAAATGTCACCGGATGAGCGCCATCCTTCTTGGTGATACTTGTTTGACCCACCATTTAAAGTCAGCTCATGAACAGAACCGCTTTGAGGCTTAGTGGTAATGCTGATTACACCGCCAATAGCGTCAGAGCCGTAGACGGCAGCTCTTGGTCCGCGGATTACTTCGATACGCTCAATAGCAAACGCTGGAATTAAACCTAGTGTGTTTGTGGTTGCGCCAGCAGCAGTATTCAGACGAACACCATCCAGCAGTACCAAGGTTTGGTTGCTGTTAGAGCCTCGGATAAAAATGCTATTTGATGACGCTTTAGTGCCTTGAGGGACAACCTGAACACCTGGTAGGGTGCGCAGAACATCATAAGCACTATCAGCTTGGATCTGTTCAATCTGCTCACGTTCAACAACGCTGACAGAGGCTAGGCAGAAGATTGGGTTTGTTCGAATCGGTTTGCTGTGACGACGATAGTTTCATCAACCTTGGTTGAATCCGCTTCTTGGGCAAAAAGAGAGGGAGCGTACAGCGAAACAAGTGCTGTCGCCAAAACTGTTTTTTTCATTTTGAATCCTAAATACGCGTAGTAAATCAAACGCTTATATATGCGTTTTGTACTTACTGGCAGGTATTCGGACTTATGAGCACTGTAGGTTTTTCACCTACAACCTAGCGTCCCACTTCCCACTTTTGCAGTGTGTGGCAATAGCCTTAGACGTTCGTTCTCAAATACCGCTGCGCGTCAGTTTTGGATTCACACCAAATTCCCTTTTAAGCCTGAAAGCCAATACCCTCCAAGGAGGAGTTTTGAGTTCGAGACACCAGCGGTAAAGGAGTCTATAGAGTGTTAGATCTGATGTAAAGTTCCACAGAAATATTGTTAAATGTCACAAAATGTATTGTTAAGGAACCGTAATCACATTTCTTTTGATCATTGATCCGTATTCTTTGATCTAGCGCAATCTCACGGGGTAGGATGAGCCAATTATGCTCAACTTCAGTAGAACAAGGTACGTTTTCTGTCAAGTTGGGTTGGTCTCTGATGTCGAGCTGAGGAAGAGAAATGTTTACAGCATCTAGAGTTTTCGACTCCGAATTTATCAACCAGCCTAAAGAAACCCTATGGGCTGAGATATCACCTATGTATATGGTGGATGAGTCTGCATGGCTCAAGGAGTTACTGCCACTGGCTAAGCCAACCGCTGAAGAAAAGGATCGTATTGAGCGTCAAACCACTCAATTGATCGAAGCTATTCGTGCGGACAAACGTTCTATTCAAATGATTGATGCCCTGCTACTTGAGTACAGTCTTGATACTCAGGAAGGTATCCTTCTTATGTGTCTTGCTGAAGCACTTATGCGTATCCCAGATACGGAAACAGCAGATGCACTTATCAAGGACAAGCTAACGGTAGCGGATTGGAAATCTCACCTAAGCCAGTCAGACTCTGTATTTGTAAACGCCTCTACTTGGGGCCTAATGCTGACCGGTAAGGTTGTTGGTATTAACAATGAAGAGAAGACCAGTCCAAGTTCTGCGATTTCTAAGCTTGTTAACAAGATGTCTGAGCCGGTTATCCGTAAGGCAATGCATCAGGCGATGAAGATTATGGGACATCAGTTTGTTCTGGGTCGTAACATTGTTGAAGCGCAGAAGAATGGTGCACCACTTCGTAAGAAGGGCTTTACCCACTCTTTCGATATGCTGGGTGAAGCAGCACTGACTACTGCAGATGCACACAAATACTTTAAAGATTACCTTTCTGCTATTGAGTCTGTTGGTCAGCACAGCGTTGGCAAAGATGACAGCCCTGCGCCGTCGGTTTCTATCAAGCTTTCTGCTCTGCACCCTCGTTATGAAGTAGCGAACAAAGATCGCGTAATGAGCGAGCTTTACGATGTACTAATGCAGCTTCTTAAGCGTGCGGTAGAGCTAGACGTTGCCATCACTATCGATGCAGAAGAAGCGGATCGTCTAGAGCTTTCTCTTGAGCTATTCGAAAAGGTTTATAACAGCGAGCTAGTTAAAGGCTGGGGCAAGTTTGGTCTTGTGATCCAAGCTTACTCTAAGCGCTGCCTACCAGTATTGGTATGGGTGAATGCTCTTGCACGTGAGCAAGGCGACCTAATCCCACTTCGTTTAGTGAAGGGCGCTTACTGGGACAGCGAGATCAAGTGGTCTCAAACGGCTGGTTATGACAACTATCCTGTTTATACCCGCAAAGAAGCGACCGATACCTCTTATCTAGCCTGTGCACGCTTCCTACTAAGTGAAGGCGTGCGTGGCAACATCTATCCTCAGTTTGCTAGCCATAACGCACACACGGTAACGGCTATCGCTGAGATGGCGGAACACAGTGACTATGAATTCCAGCGCCTGCACGGCATGGGTGAGTCTCTGTATCACCATGTAATGGACAAATACGGTCAGTCGGTTCGCATCTACGCACCGGTTGGTAGCCATAAAGACCTACTTCCTTATCTGGTTCGCCGTCTGCTAGAGAACGGTGCAAACAGCTCGTTCGTTCACCGCTTGGTGGATGCGCGCTGCCCAGTTGATACGCTGACTCAACACCCAGTAGATACGCTTTTGGCGAATGAAACTCTGCATAACAACCATATTCCATTGCCAACTGAGATCTTCGGTAGCCGCAAGAATTCAATCGGTGTGAATATCGATGTTGAGAGCGAAGCTAAGCCATTTGAAGATCAGGTAAATGCTTTCCTAAGCAAGCAATGGGTAGGTGCTCCGATCCTTGGCGGTCAAATGAAAACTGGAAGCATGATCAAGGCAGAAGCTGTGATCGCTCCATTTGATCACTCTATCCAAGTTGGTGAGATCAAGTATGCATCCCTTGATCATGTTTCCGAGGCCATCGCTATTGCGCAATCTGGTCTTGAGAAGTGGCGCAGTGCGCCAATCGCAACGCGTGCTGAATGTCTGCGTAATCTAGCAGACAAGATGGAAGAGAACCTCGCTGAACTTGTGGCGCTGTGTCACATGGAAGCAGGTAAGACTATCCACGATAGCATCGATGAAGTGCGTGAAGCGGTAGACTTCTGTCGATTCTATGCTGACAACGCAAACTTGCTAGGTCCTGAGTCTATTAAAGACTTCGACGGTAACCTGCAGTGGTGTGAGCGCTCTGGTCGCGGTGTGTTCGTATGTATCAGCCCATGGAACTTCCCTCTTGCTATCTTCCTTGGTCAGGTAACTGCTGCCCTTGTTGCAGGTAACACGGTTATCGCCAAGCCTGCAGAGCAAACCAGCCTAATCGCAGTGCGTGCGGTTGAGATGATGCTAGATGCAGGCTTCCCTGCGGACGTTATCCAGCTTCTTCCTGGCCGCGGTGCAGAGATTGGTTCTGCGCTAACTAGCATGAAGCGATCGCGGGTGTTGCCTTCACTGGTTCAACTGCAACGGCGCAGCGTATCAACCAGACTCTTGCTGAGCGTGACTGTAATCCTGTGCCGTTTATTGCAGAAACTGGTGGTCAAAACGCGATGATCGTGGACTCCACAGCACTACCAGAGCAGGTTGTGCGTGACGTGGTTCGCAGTGCATTTGCGTCGGCAGGGCAACGTTGTTCAGCTCTTCGAGTGTTGTTCGTACAAAAAGATATCGCGCCACGTATCACTAGCTTGATCAAGGGTGCGATGGACGAGCTTCGCGTAGGTAAACCGCACCTTCACAGCACGGATGTAGGTCCTGTTATCGATCAAACGGCGCAAGCTAAGCTTCTGCAACATATAGAGAAGATGCGTAACTCGCAGAAGGTGATTGCTGAAGTGAAGCTTGATGAAGAGTGCAATCAAGGCACCTTCGTTGCACCAACGGCGATCGAGATCAGCGATATCTCTATCCTAGAAGAGGAGCAGTTTGGTCCTATCCTGCATATCGTTACCTTCAAAGCGAATGAGTTGGCTCCTGTTATCGAGCAGATCAATGCAACGGGCTTTGGTCTAACCATGGGTGTGCACTCTCGTAACGAGACAACCTACCGTTGGATCGAGCAGAACGCTCGCGTGGGTAACTGCTATATCAACCGTGACCAAGTAGGTGCGGTAGTAGGCGTTCAGCCATTTGGTGGCCAAGGTCTATCGGCACGGTCCTAAAGCGGGTGGTCCAAACTACCTATACCGTTTCACTAACCACGTATGCCGTGAGCGCCAGATCCAGTCTAGCGCTGATGTAGCAAGCGCTGAAATGACAGATGCATAAGGAGTAGTAACATGAAATCAGCATCGATTCGTTTTTCTGAGGCCCAACAGGTATGGTCTGTTTGGAATCAGGTTCCTTTTGCAGCGCGTCTTGAGCTTCTTGAAACAGCGGCGACAAAGCTAGCACTTACTTCGCTTAAGAAGCCTCTAGCGTTTCATAAAGCGCACAGCGAGCAGCTACTTTCAGAGCCTGAGCTTATGCCGGGTCCTACTGGTGAAACCAATGAACTGTACACCGCTGGTCGTGGTGTGGCTCTTATCATTGCCGATGACAGCCTGAATACTGACAACGCTAGTGCTTTCTTTGCACAGCTTTCTGTGGCTCTGCTCGCAGGCAACTGCGTGATTGCATGTGTACAAGATAGTGAAGTAGCGAAGCAGGTTCAGTCTCTTATCGAGAAAGCGGCTTTCCCAACAGGCGTACTAAGCCTTGTTGAGTATGACCAATATTCTCAAGTGCTTGAGAATGATGTGCGCGTGGTTACTGCTATTGCTGAAGATAAGCTAGTTCAGGGTGTTAACCGTCAGTTGGCTGAGAAGCGCGGTGTGATTGCTCCTCTAGTGGTTGAAACCGACCTTAAGAGAATGCCAGTAGCGCTAGACCCTAAACTGGTTCTTCGCTATATCACAGAGCGCACTCGTACCATCAACATCACAGCTGTAGGTGGCAACGCAACGCTTCTGGAACTTGGCGCAGCAGAGCACTAAACTTTGTAGCGATCAGCGATCAGCGATCAGCGATCAGCGATCAGGCGTAACCTCTGACAGCTGATCGCTTATGGCTTATAGCTAAAAAACTCGGATATCATCCGAGTTTTTTTCTTTTTAGCTCTTTACCTCAACTTAAGTTGAGGTTCTACAGTAGCCAACAGTAGAATAATATGGAGCTTTCAAATGGATAAACGTACCTTCCCCTATCTTACTGCCCGATTCTTTGATGGCATCTCATCTGGGCTTTTCATGATGGCTCTGCCGTGGATCATGTTGCAATCACCCAATATGGGACCGTTTGTGGCTATGGTAGCCCTTGCTTGTACTGGAATCTCATTCTTCTGTACTCCTTTCTTTTCCACGTTAACAGATAGGCATTCTCGCAAGCTTATCTTGGTGATAGTGCAGGCTCTCCAAGCCTCAACTGCGACCTTGGTATTTGTCGCTTATTGGTTTGGTTTGGGTTCGCATTGGCTACTGGCCTTTGCTCAGTTGTTATTTTGGATCTCCAGTAATCTTGCTTGGACAACCAACAATGCCTTCACTCAAGAAAACTACGATCCCCACGAGTACGCTTCTATCTCTGGCAAACAAGAGGTGATCATGCAGGGTACTACTTTAGGCGCAGGTGCGTTAGGGGTAGTGCTTCTCGAGATGTGGGGAATGTTGGAGTTTGCTGCCTTTGCGGCAGTTGCTTCGGGCATTGCAACTCTCTGTTATATCTATACGCCTTACCGCCGTAAGCTTCGCACCAGCAATGCCATGCCTTTCTTCGCACAGCTAAAAGAGAGCAAGCAACTCATCGTCAATGAGCCACGCTTTTATCTTTTCCTGATGCTATCGGCATTGTCTTATCCGGTGCTGACCTACCTAGGAAAACTCGTTCCTATATGGTTTTCAGAAAGTGGTATATCGGGCGAGTGGTTGGCTGGGTACAACCTTGCGTTTGGCTTAGGTTCTCTTATCACAGGATTGTTTGTGGCTAAGTTACTGGGACTCTTTTCCGCGCAAAATACCATGCTCAGCACCATGGCTATCTGTGGATTTACTGTGGTTGGAATGAGTGTCTCACCGCATCCTATTTATCTACTTTTGTTCACTCTGATCTTTGGTTTCTTCAATGCGATGAATCGCATTGCGAGAACCAATTGGATGCATGTTTCTGTGGAAGTGGGGAGCCGAGGTCGCGCAGACGGAATACTGCAGATGTTTGCTACTTTAGTACAGAGCGTCAGCTACGTGGCTATCGCATTGCTGAGTCACTATCAGGTTACCCAGTTTGGTTTTGTACTAGCGGCCATGGTCATGCTTTTGGCATCGTTTAGCATGTATTTATTGAGCAAGAAGCCTCTTAAACATACCGAAATAGCAGAGGCGTGCTGATAACACGATTTTCCTTTGTAAACCATGTATAGCTTGAGCTTAACTCGTATCCTTTCCGGTCTCTGTTATTCGATATTCTGAAATATCACCTGAAGCATAGAGTAGGAGAGGACGTGACCATAGAGCGTATACAGCAGCTAGTTGATATAGATAACTTGGATCCTATGATCTTGAGTTATTTGGACTACCAAGCATTTAGCTTTCAAAATTACCTAGTGAGATGCAAGAAAAAGAAAACAGAGAGTGGTGATAACCGAATCTATTTCGAACTGGAAGACCTTGAGGGGAGGGTTTTGATACGCGGTTGTAGCATTACTAAGTTAGACTTAATCGCTGGGCTTGAAGAGTTTCATTCCGCACAGAAACGGCGTTAGTTGAGCTAAGCTCTATCTTCTCCGAAGTCGATTTACATTGTAAATCCTACACGCTATGTTGTTGAGAATACGAAGTAATTTTCAATAAGGGATGCCGTAGATGAGATGGGAAGATCAGCAAAAGTACGCCTTAGTGGTTCAAGGGCGGGGGCCAAAAAGGAGCCTTTGCTGCTGGTGTGTAGATGCCTTTAACTCAGCTGAGTTTGACCCCTTCTCCCTCTATCTTGGCACCTCCGCTGGGGCACTAAATGTCTCCTCTTTTGTTACCAAGCAGAGAGGTCTTGGGCTCGACTTTATCCTCAACTACACCACCAAAAACCGCTTCTTTGACTTCAACAAGCTAGTGAAGAAACAGCAACCTATGGATCTCGATTGGGCGTTTCAGTTTGTTCACAGCGGCGAGTTTCCACTGGACATGAATAAGGGCGCGGAGTTTCTCGGAACTGAGCGTGAAGCGCTTGCTTGTGTGACTAACGTTGAGGATATGCGGGATCACTACTTTCCCATCTTCTCTGAAAACTGGTTCGATGTACTGAAAGCGACCTGCGCTATCCCACTTCTCTATTACCATGACATAGAGATCGATGGCGCTAAATGGGTCGACGGTGGTGTTTCGGCAACCATACCCGTTCAAGAGGCGTATCGCCGTGGCATCTCGCATATGGTGGTGATAACCACCGAGCCAGTGATTGGTGAACACGCGACTAGCTTTATGCCGGTGGCGGCAGAGCCTTTTGAAAAGCTCAAGGGGGAGTGGAGTAAGGGGATCGACAGTTACCTGCAACGTATGGCGCCAGTGACCAAAAACGAATCTCTCAAACAATTTGGTGACCTTATCTCTGAGCGTGTAAATCAGATGAAAGAGGATCATCAGTGGCCAAGGTTTGACTCTATTCCCAAGACTTGGTTGCCAAACAAAGACAAACTCACTGAGCTTCTGACTCAGCAATCGCAGAAGTGGCGTACCCATACGCCGCGTACCATGGAGATGCTGTTTGCTCACTATACCAATCATATGAGTGTGACCGAGTTTATGAACTGTCCGCCTGAGGGGGTTGTGATTCATGAACTTGCTCCACCTAAGCCGCTAAGTAGTACTGGCTTGATGAGTGGCAAGGATGACATCCTAGTGGACTACGAAACAGGCATCATGGTAGGTAAAGACTTCTTGAAGCGATTGAACCTTTAAATCTACATCCTGCATACACACTATCCATTCTATTAATTGGATTCATAAAACAGACGGGCGTACTCTAAGCTGAGTAATTGTCTTTGAGCGTGTGTATGCAATCTTCAATCGATATCGACTGGTGCTTCTAGCCCTTTTCTCTCTAACTCTAATCGTGCCATTTGCTATCAATCGGCATTTTCAGCTGAGTTTAGGTAAAGATATCGTGCTCTCTGTGATGCGTATGGCTGCACAACTGATATTGATCGGTCTCTATCTCGAGTATCTGTTTGATCTAAATAATATTTGGGTCAACGTGGCATGGATAGCATCATGATCGGCGTTGGTGCCAGCGCTATTATAGGTAAGGCAAAACTGCCGAATAAGTCGCTGTTGATGCCCGTATCCACCGGCTTGCTGGTGGGCTTAGCTCCGGTATTGTTCTTACTCTGCTGGATGGTAATTCAGCCGGAGCCTTTTCATAGTGCTCAATATGTTATCCCGCTTGCGGGGATGCTGCTTGGAAATAGCTTGAGTGCCAATATAGTAGCGCTTCAGAACCTCTACACCGCCTTCCACGAGCGCAGGCACGAGTATGAAGCAGCAATCGCTCTAGCCGCTCCTCCTATGTATGCCACGCGTCCGTTTGTGCAAATGGCAATGCAGAAATCATTTGCGCCAACATTGGCTTCTATGTCGACCATGGGCTTGGTTACCTTACCGGGTATGATGACAGGTCAAATCTTGGGTGGCGCCTCACCTATGGTGCAATCAAATATCAGCTGATGATCATGATAGCCATCTTTGTAGTGATGAATATCTCGGTCACGATCTCATTGCAGTTGAGTCTTCGAAATACCATCACTAAAGAAGGCAGGGTTATAGTTAGCTTTAAAAAGTAACGCCCATTTTAAAACGTACCACCTCTTCTTCAGTTTGAGCGCGATAGCTAGGGTCATTGTCATCGTAGGTGTTGATGCGAATATTGCCGTATTGCAGGTCGGTGAATAGATAGCCAATAGCGCCTTTGAACCCCCAGCCGTATTGATAGGCATCGTCTACGTAGTAACCCTGTGGGTCTGTGCCGTTAAACACCACTTTGCCCACATAAAGGTATGGTTTTACCTGGAAAGGGCCTGCAGAAAACTTGTACCCGGCCTCTAGGTTTACATCCCATACCGGTCCACCCTTAAATTTTGCATTGCTGCGTAGGTTAGTGTGGTTTATATCAACGCCGATGATTTTGCCGCTATAGCCTCCACCAATACTGACCCCTTGTAGGTTATCTGAATTGGTGACTCCCATATTCACATGCCATGGCTTGTCTGAAGCCCACACAGGTGAGCTCATGAGCAGGGCGAGTATGCCAATTTTGTTCATTGTTCTTGCGTATCAGGAAATAATACGCGGAGGGTAACACTTTGTTATTTATGGCAAAAAGTGTCGGGTTGCATATCGGAAGCCAGATTTAGCAAGAACAATTACAGGCAGTGGTATTGCCCGATTTGACGTTTTGTTTGTATTCCTTAATAGAAGCCTTACGAATCGCATCCAGCTCTTTGGTGCGAACTGTCACTTTCATCCCTGACTTAGGTCTTGTAGAGCAGGCGAAATCGCGCTTGCCATCAACCTCTACTACGCATGCCTTGCAACAACCATCACGGCGACCGTTCTTAAGACAAGGGGCAGGGATATTGATCTTTAATCTTTGGGCAACCTCAACTAGGTTGGAATCGTCTGGCTTTAGGGAGCCAGTCTGGCCGTCTATCTCTATGCTGGAAAAGGAAAAACTGTTCATATTATTGTGCTTGGTTGAGTGTCTTTATTATAAGACGTCGGGGGTGCTAAAAAGACGAAATTAATTTCCTTCTAGCAAGTCCCCTTTGTTTGACAGCACACAGGCAAATAACAGCAGTGATTTAGAAAGTCACACCTAAATGAAATTGCACATACTCTTCGTTGATATCACCACGGTTGTTGGCGTTGGTTGGGTCATAGGTGTTGATGTTTAGGTTGTTGTATCTAAGGTCGGCATAGATGAGGCCCAAGTTACCCTTGATACCCGCGCCATACTGATAGGCGTCGTCAAAGCGCTGTCCTTGAGCGTTGGGACCGTTGAGAATGCTCTTACCGACGAAGGCATAGGGCTTGAACTGCAGGCGGTTAAGTTTGATCTTGTAGCCTGCTTCCATATTGAACTCATACATGCCGTTGGCATCGAATTTAGCGCTATCATCTAAGATGTGATAGTTAAACTCTGCACCAAAGATATCACCACTGTAACCAGCGCCCACGATCACCCCTTCAACCTGTGAAGAGTCACTAAGACCAGTATGGATATGCCAGTTATATTCTTTGGTTTCTTCGGCTTGAATAGCAGTACTGAATAGAACGAGAAGTAGGAGTGAGCGCTTCATTTCTTATGATTCCATTATGAAAGAAAGCGCAAATGTAACAGATTGTTATTTATGAAAAAAGCAGCAAGCTTGAACAAATTTTGAGGTTACTAGCTTGCTATTTTTAGCTTGAATGTGTGCTACTTAAAACTATAGATTTAGCATCTGTTTTTCAGCGCTTTCTACTGCTGGGTCGACCTTGAGTGTTTGTGTTGGGAAGGCGATGTCCGCTTCATTTTCGTGGATGATATTGATGATTTGGAGCATTACATCCTGCTTCACCTCATGGAATCTCACCCAGTTCACCGTCTTGGTAAAGGTGTACACGAAGAAGTCTAGTGATGACTTACCAAAGGCATTGAAGTTGACTATCAGGGTTTGTGTGGCGTCGATCTCCGGATGCTCTTTTAGCATGGCGTGTACATCTGCGATGATCTTGTCCATCTTGGCGGAATCTTGGTAACGCAAGCCTATGGTCTCGTAGATACGACGGTTGGTCATGCGCGATGGGTTTTCGACCACTATATTACTGAAGACTGAGTTCGGTACGTATAGCGGGCGTTTATCGAAGGTGCGGATCATGGTCATGCGCCAACCGATACGCTCTACCGTACCTTCAATGTTTCTATCTGGGGAGCGGATCCAATCACCCACCTTAAACGGACGGTCGAAGTAGATCATCATGCCGCCAAAGAAGTTGGACAGCAGGTCTTTCGCTGCGAGACCTGCGATAAGACCACCAACACCACCAAAGGTAAGTAGACCTGACAGGCTAAGCCCTAGGGTCTGCATCACGGTCAATACGCCGAGGATAATAACTGCAAGGCGCACCACCTTAGAAACGGCCTGTACTGTAGTTGGATCGCGCTCAGGGTGCGAGAGAACCTCGGCTTCGAAGTTAGAGATGATTTGATAGAGTGCCCAGACAGCCACAAAGATCAGCAAAATCAGCTTTAGGGTAGCGAGCCAATCCAGTGAATGGTTGAGGTTGTCTTCGAGTACTAGCCTAGGGATACGGTGGCAGGCCAACACCAGATCAAAACACTGATTGGGGCACGAATACCGTGAATAACTGCGTTGTCCCAAGTCACCTTGGTCTTTTCAGCGAGACTTTCCAGCCTGCCGAGCACCACGCGCCAGACACCCCAAGCAATCAAGCTGAAGGTGGTGATAAAAATCACCTCGTTGAGAATAAGGCTCTCTGTCAGTTGGAACATTTCAAGCCATGTTGAGGTTTCAGACATTATCTAATCCTTGGTTGAGAAATCTGGGTTGATGACACTGGCAGCACAGCCTTGTAGCCAGTGTTGTTTGTCTTTGTTCGAGGGATTGCTGCGCCACAACATGCTGATGGTGAAATCACTTACCGGAATAGGTGGCTGACTGCGCGTTAATCCTTCAGCAATAAAAGGGATCATAGACATCAGCTTAGGTACGATGCATACAAGGTCGCGACCTTTTATCAGCTGGCCTATGGTCAAGAAGTTGCGGGATAGTACCTGCACATGGCGACTTTTATCCTGCTCTTGCAGGCTCTTATCGACATTGGTCACCCAGTTTCCATCTGGGCTAACTAAGGCGTGGGGAAGCTGACAAAACTGCTCAATTGAAAGTGGTGGTGTCAATCCGGTTTTGTTGGCATCAAACAGGCATACATGGCTTTCTTGATAGAGAGGCTGGGTTTGATAGCCATCAGGAAGCGATGGAAAGCTACCTATTGCTAGATCTAAGCGCTCTTTTTCCATCACCTCTAATACGTTGTGGCGATTGACATTGATAAAGCTGATCTTGGAGTTGGGTGCTTCAGCGCTTAATCGATCAAAGATCTGTGGTGCGAATACAAATTCGGCATAGTCGGTAAGGCCGATCTTAAAGGCTTCTTGATATTTCTCAGGCGAAAAACTCTCTTGACTGAGGATGTTGTTGGTCACCACGCCAATTACCAAATCAACGTCTCGAGCAAGCTGTACCGCCTTTTCGGTGGGCTCCATTTTGTGGCCCTGACGATGGAAAAGGGGATCACCTAGCATCTGTCTTAGCCTTGCCAAGCTGTGGCTCATTGCAGACTGGCTGATATGAAGCTCATTTGCAGCTAGGGAAACGCTGCGTGCCTTATACAGTGCCTGAAAGGCGACCAGCAGATTGAGGTCTATCCCTTTCCAGTTAATATCTGCCAAACTGGGCTCCTACATCTATCCTGTTCATATAGATTATCAATTCTATCAATTTGAATCATATAAAGGCATAGCATAGTTTATGCCTAACTTTTTTATTGAGGTATTACCTTAATGTTTTCCATTTTTAAGATCTTTTTCGCACTGGGCTGGGTTAGCTTTGGTGGGCCTGCCGCCCATATTGGTTATTTTCGTAAAACCTTCGTTGAGCAGAAGAAATGGCTCAGTGATGACGAATACGCTCAGCTTGTCGCTCTTAGCCAGTTTCTGCCAGGCCCAGGCTCTAGCCAAGTGGGCTTCGCCTTAGGCTACAAAAAAGGTGGCTTAGGTGGTGCAATCGCAGCCTTTTTAGGCTTCACCCTGCCTTCTATCATATTGATGATTGCTCTGGCACTGCTCAGCAGTAGTTTGCTTGAGACCTCCATCTTTGTCTCAGTGATTCATGCTCTGAAATTGTTAGCAGTTGTAGTCGTGGCAGATGCTATCGTGGGTATGTACAAAAATTTCTGCCAAACCAAGCAGTCCATCGGCCTTTGCTTGTTGGTGGCGGTATCCATGCTGCTGTTTAGTGGTATTGCGGCTCAAATCATTGTGCTATTAACATGTGCAATCTTGGGCACCCTCTGGTTTAAATCAGAACCTGCAGAAAAGCCACAAGGTAAGGTTAAGTTGCAGATGCTGCCGCTTGTGATCTTTGTTGCCGTGCTGGTATTGGGGCCACTTCTCGCATCCCAGGCACCTATCGCTAAGCTATTCCACGACTTCTTCTATGCTGGCTCTCTGGTATTTGGTGGTGGTCATGTGGTACTTCCGCTTCTGCAAAACCTGATTGGTGACTCACTAAGCACAGATGCTTTCCTAACAGGATATGCAGCGGCGCAGGCTGTTCCGGGTCCTATGTTTACCTTTGCCACCTTCTTGGGTTATGAGCTATTACCTCAGCAACCTATCCTGGGCTCTATTGTGGCAACTCTGGCTGTGTTCTTACCGGGCTTCCTACTGGTACTGAGCGTTATCCATAACTGGCAAGCATTGGCGAGTATTCCTTCGGTGTCGGCGGCGCTTAAAGGTGTCAACGCGGGTGTAGTTGGCTTACTGATTGCGGCTCTCTATCAGCTATCTTTGTGAGTGCAGTAAGCGGAGCACAAGACTTTGCGGTAGTGTTAGTAGGTTTCTTCCTACTCAAGCAGCTTAAGCTTCCTATTGTAGGCTTGGTTGCCAGCTTTATTGGCTACGGTGTGTTGGTTTCTTTCTTCTAAAAAGAAGAATTAGGCATGCAAAGAGCTCAGAGTTATCTGGGCTCTTTTTGTATGTACTGCATCGGAGGCAGTCCGGTGATGCGTTTGAAGGCGCGGATAAACTTGGAGGAGTTGGCGTAGCCTAGGTGTGAAGCAACGTCGGCGACAGTGAATCTGTCCTCTCTCAGTACAGCCAAAGCGAACCTCACGTGAAGCTTGTCGACGATATCTCGGAAGGTCATTCCCTCGCCTTGTAATTTTCTTTGTATGGTTCGCTTTGAGGTATTAAGGAGCTCACTGCACACGCCGAGTTCTAACTTACGCTCGCCGGTGTACGGCCAGAGCGCTGCTATCAATTGTTCCGAATATAAGCTCTGAACCGAGAGCTCAGGCAAAGAAACGCTCTGGGGTTCTATCTCAAGAGGCGTGTAGGCATCCTGTTTAGATAGAGTGATAGAGGTGACTTCGCGTTGAACAAATAACCCCTTGTGGGCAAGTGGGACATGTTTTTCAACTTCATCCACCTCTGCATGCTGTAGACCCACCGATAAGGGAAGCCACTCATCTCCTAGTATGCGCCGAATGTACTGCACCAAGAACATCAGGCTCTGAAGCTCTAGCCAAATTGCAGTTCCGGAATAGCGCTCAAGATAGTGTTCATCTGTGGTTAGAGTCAAAGTGACCTGCTGTTCAAATCCCTCTTTTTCTATAGAGAGTAAAGACTGAGAGGAGTTGGATTGAAAATTCGCTACGTTGTACTCGAGTATGGAAACCAAGTTGTTACATTGGCTAGAGCTTGGAATCGGCCATAGCTTAGCCAGCTGTTTCATGCTCTCTTCTAGATAAAGAAAGAAGTCTTCACTGTCAGCGTGTTGGTGGAGTTGCTGCATAAAGTGAATGATGGCGTTTTCTGGAATCGCAGGGATAGTCAGTGTTCCGCGCTCAAGAGGAATAGGCAGGAACTCTTGTGCCTTGTGGAGCAAGTTAGATGGGAAGAAGTCTCGCGCGGTCTCAGTAATGATGATGGCGCTCTCTACACGAATCAAGGGAAGCTGATTATATGACACTGAGTAGGCTATTGTTTTAAGTGATGTTTTCAGTATATCTAGAAGTCTTAGGGTCTGCTTTCCTTCAAAACAAAAAACGCTCGATAGTGAGCTACCGAGCGTTTTTGGGGTATTAGAACAAGCCGGCTAGCTTGTTTTCTACTACTGGGGTGATGTTAAGGCCAATCATAAAATCAGGACGAGTCTTTTCATCCTTTTCTATGTAGTAGTTAGCTTCAAGACCGAACTTCCATGGGCGACTACCAAGAACTACTGTCTTACTTACTTGGAAGTTAAGTGGGATTTCAGCTTGGTCTGTATTCCAGTCGTAGCTCAGCGTTGGGCTTGAAACTATGGTCCAGCCATTACCTAGGAGTTCTACCCAACCAATCTGTACAGATGTGCGGTTGATGTCTTCGACTACGTGTTCGCCATTTATCTTATCTGAGTTATTAGACACCCCCCAAAGATGATTAGGGAAGAAGATAAAGATACGGTCTTTGCTGAGCGTACCTAGAAGCATTTCAGGACCTACAGCAAACTGGTCGGCAGTAAAGCCCTCTTGACCTGTTGGTAGTTGTGCAAATACACCAAATGCCATGATGCGGCCTGCTTCTGTCTTAGGCGCATAGGCAAGGTCGAAGCTGATGTCACCGAAGCCACTGTCGTCACCATACTCGCCGGCTTTGTCGTAGTTCATTGAGAAAGGTATCGCAGGGCGAAATAGGATCTTATCGCCATTATCTAGCGGGAATGGCATTGAGGCTGGAATAGCACAGTCGAGCTGCTACCCCCATCTTCATAGCCGCCATAGTATTGAAACTTAAAGTTTAGGCTCGCTAGAGCCGTATTTGGGTTCGCCAGTTCCTTTGCCGCTTTATCAGCCAACGCTTTTTTGTCCATCTGCTCTTGGTCCGCCATGGTTGGCAGAGCAATTAGGGATGCAAGCAGTGCGATAGCCGTTGTGGTTTTGCGTAGAATCTTGTTCATCAGTTCGCCCAATCAATCTTTCGAAGTTGAGGCGTAGTTTAATGATCAAAATCACACGCGATGCCCTTTACGCGCCACTATGTTTTTTGGTTTGTAATCTAGATAGCAGAAAAAGGCGGTAAGGGTTTACCGCATGAGAGGTTTAGTATTTGGTTAGCTCGTTGGCGTGAGTTGCGACGCTAGGCGGTTCCATGCATTCATCATGGTGCAGAGCACAATAAATTGAGATATCTGGATTTCATCAAAGTGAGACTCTAGCGCTTGATAGGTTTCGTCACTGACACCCTTTTCAGTGATGTGTGCCATCTCTTCTACCAATGCTAATATCGAGCGCTCTTTTTCGTTAAACAGCTTGGACTCTTTCCATACTGATAGGGCAAAGATGCGCTCTTGTGTTTCTCCGTGCGCCAACGCTCCCTTGGTATGAACGTGAATACAATAGGCGCAGCCATTGATCTGAGAGGTACGCACACGCACCAGTCTTCCAGGATAGGATCAAAGCCACACTGCTTAAGATAGGCTTCTACACCGAAGAAAGCTTTGTAAGCAGCGGGCTGATTTTTGTAGATGTTAACGCGGGACATGAGACTTCCTTATCATTCTAATTCCTTGCTAGGTCAAATCCTACACTAGCAAATTAAATCACCAGAGTTAACTGAGCCGATACGCCATAGTTGTCATCGTTGCCAAATTGTCCGGAGATATCAAAGCCAAATACGCCGTATGGCCTAAAGCCGATACCGGCAGTGAACACATCTTCGCTATAGCTAGTCATGCTGTGCATGTAGCCTGCGCGCAGTTGAGCCCATTTCCATAGGTCTGCTTCGGCACCTAGTCTTGCGTATTGGGTTTTGTAGCTCTGCTGCTTGAAGTAGCTACGGGAGTTGAGGTCGATATCGGCAGCTAGGGTGTACCAATTGGTGGAGTAAGCTGTACCGATTTTGTATTCGGGCTTTACCTCGAAGGTTGCACGCTCACCAAGCTGCATATTGGTATCTAGACTGTGAGAGATAAGGTTTCTTGCACTAATTGCTAGGTTCCAATGCTCTTGCACCTGCCAACTTGCGCCAAGATCAATATTGAAGGTGGTCTTAGATTCTAAGTCATCAAAGAAATCAGCATCGTCGATGTCATCCTCGGTTAGACGCTCTCTAAAGTAGGTGGTGTATATCTGCTGAACCTTAGGGGAGGCGCCAAAGCTCATATCTTGACCCCAGAGCTCTATGTTTTTAGCAAAGGTGAAACCATAGTCGAGCGTACCGCCGATAAGGCAGTTGCGGTTGATTCAACCTCATCATCAGGACTGGTGTTATCAAGGTCGTTGTCGTCGATATCTGCAGTGGCGAGCATTGTCGCATGGGTGGAAACAAAGAAGTTAGTGTTCACAAACTTATTGGGGATAGCGAAAACCATACCAGCTGAGGCATCTGCTGTGATGTCCCCATTATTAAGATCCTGAAGTGCACGTCTCCATGCATTACGAGCTTCAATACTTCCTGGATTATCTATCCAGTCGTCTTCTGCATCGAAGTAGGTATCTAGCTTGTCCAACACGCCTTCCCCGTCATGAACCGAGGCGGTAACTGTTGGCAAGATCATGCCAAAGTTGTGCTCAGATTCGCCTTTTGCCGCTAGGGCAGGGTTGTGAAAGCTTGCTGACATAAAGTTGGCGGAGGCGACACCTGTTCCGCCCATGGCAACGCTGCGCGAGTCGGCAAGTGTAGGTGTTGAGAGTAGTAGTGAAATTGCCGAAAGCGGGATTCCTTGCTTAACTAAGTTCATGATATTCCTGTCATCAATGTATTTACCGTCTAATATTCTATATGCGTTATATTTGGTCGGAATAACATGGAAATTTTTAGTAACTTAAGCTAACAAGTTGTTACTTTTTAATCAGAAAACGTCTACAATTCTGCCGTTTTCATATCCCTGAGTTATTTAATGTCCTTATCAAAGAAGATCTTGCTAGCACTGTTCCCACTCTTTTTACTATTAGTGGGTGTGCTTGCGTGGCTTCAAATTAAGTATATTTATCCGGTATTTACCCAGTTAGAACAAGACTCTGCCATCAAGAACTTCGAGCGAGTAGTCTCTCGCTTTAATGAAGACTCTCAGACCCTAGATAAATTGAACCGAGACTGGGCGTCTTGGGATGACACCTATGCCTTTGTGCAAGGCCAAAATACCAACTATGAAAAGGCAAACCTAGGTGTTGAGTCGTTTAAGAATGGTGACTTCGATTTTTTGATGTTCTTTAACACCCGCGAGGAGTTGGTTTGGCACGGTATTTACAGTGAGACGGCGGACAATGTAGTTAAGAACAAAGATCTAGTGGATCAGACCATAGGTCAGCTTTCTCGTAAGTACGGTACAGACTCCTTCATGCCGAATACTCTAGACGGTAACTTCATGGGGCTGTTGGTAGTAAATGAGCGTCCGGTCTTGTTCTCTATCAGACCAATTCTTAAATCTAATAATCAGGGACCGATAATGGGTTATCTGATCCGCGGCAAACGCATAGATAGAGGCCTTATAACGGATTATATGAAGCAGACACAGGTGAGGTTTAAGCTCACTGCGGTGGAAAACGCAAATAAAGAGATCACGCCAGACCTTATGGTTGAGGTGATGGACGCACAGACTTTAGAGGTATCCCGTTATATCTACAGCAATGGTGTGCCGATTATATTGCTGGAATCCTACTACCCGAGAAATATAAGTCTGCAGGGTAAATTAGCAGTGCAAACCGCACTTATTGCTTCGGTTATCTTGGGCGTACTTTTGCTGGTGGTGCAGTGGTATGTTCTGCAAGTGGTTGTATTGGCTCCAATTTCTAAATTAAAAGAAACAGCTTCTTCAATCACTGAGAATCAGAACTATCGTCAGCGCACCAGTATTGAAACCAAGGATGAGATTGGTGGGTTGTCACTACAGCTGAACAATATGCTAGATGCCATCGAGACTCGAGAAGAGAAACTTCAAGAGGCTATGCGCGAGCTTAAACACCTTTCCGTGACAGACTCGCTAACAAAGATCCCTAACAGACTGCGCTTTGACTCAGCTTCTCGCACTGAGTGGCGTCGCATGAGTCGTGACAGAATGCCACTTTCTATCATTATGTGCGATGTGGACTATTTTAAGCAGTACAACGATTACTACGGTCATATTGGTGGTGATGACTGCTTGGTAACAATCGCTAATGCCTTGGCGAAGAGCGTGGCGCGTCCCGCGGATTTGGTGGCACGTTATGGCGGGGAGGAGTTTGTTTTGCTGTTGCCAAACACAGATATCAAGGGTGCTGAATTTATTGCTGAAAAGGTGATGAATAAGATAGCTGAGCTTAATATCGCTCACTCCAAGAGTGATGTTGCTGATCACGTGACTGTGAGTATGGGGATTTCGTCTGTCATTCCCAACTCGGGTAAGTCTCTGCGCCAGTTGCTAACTCATGCTGATGATGCCCTCTATGAGGCCAAACTGACCGGTCGTAATCGCTATGTATCAGTGCGATATTAACAATCTGAAGTCGAGGTCTCTCTAGCCTGTTTTGGGCGCATTACAGTTGCCAGAAGGACTGCGCCCATAGTCAGACCTAGTATCAGATAGAAGATGCCAAGTTCGGTTTTGTCTGATACCCAAGTACCTACCAAGTAGCTACCAAAAAAGCCTGCCAAACACATCTGAATCGAGCCTGCTAAGGCTGATACCGAGCCCGCATCCTTCTTATGTGGCTTGAGCAACAAGCTTATTGAGAGCGGGAAAGAGACTCCTTGCGCCACTGCTATCCAAGTGAAGGACCACACTAGGTTGAACACAGTGAACGGCGCAAACAGGAGCCATAAGCCCGCAAAGAAGAACATAGCTATGCTCAGTCCAATCAGCTGGTAGGTTCCGAAACGGCGATTGAGGGTATTAAGTAAGATGCTACCCATCATCAAACCCGCCGATGGGATAATCATCACCACACCATAATCAGCGGCTGTCATACCCAGCTGTTGCTGCATCAAATATGGCATCAGTGACAAAGACACCACGGCAGCCAGATAACTTAACCAGTTATATGAGGCGCTAGAGATAACCTGCGGATTTTGGATAAGCTCAACATACTTCTTGAGCACGTTGCTGAGCTTAAAGCTACTTTTGGCATAGGGTAGGGTCTCTGGAAGTATGTACCAGCCCACCGCAAAGGTCGCAAGAAGATAGATTAAGACAAAGGTGAAGACCGCTTCCCAATGGATATGGAAGGCAATCCAACCGCCAAATACCGGAGATATGATCGGCATGATAGAGGCGGTAATGGCGAGGTATGAGAGCGCCTTGGTGAGCTGACTACCATCGTAGCTATCGCGCAAGATGCTGCGCCCGAGCACTGACGCGCTACCTGCACCTAAGCCCTGTAGTAGTCTGCCCGATTCCAAGGCAATTAGGTTATCGGTAAAGCAAATACAAAGCAGGGTACCGCTTATGTAGACTGCCTGACCCATGAGAAATACTGGACGCCTGCCGATGGCGTCAGAGAGCGGACCATAGAACAGCTGTGATAAACCAAAACCAACCAAGAAAAGGGTGACGATAGATTGAAGGTCGGATTTGCTGACACCAAGGTCTGCGCTGATAAGGGGAAGAGAAGGTAAGTAAATACTTACACCTACTTGCCCTGTGGCGATAACCAGCATGGCAAGCATTAATGGGATGAGATTCATTTGAGACTTTTTATTCATGAATTGAATTTTATGTTGAAAATCATCGGATGATAATTGACCATTGAGGAACTAGATTGTTTCCATTTAGGAATTAATATGGATTGGATACAGAGTATTCGTAGCTATGTGATGGTAGTGGAGGAGGGAAGCTTTAACGGAGCAGCCCGCAGATTGTCCACCACCAGCTCAGCAGTTAGTAAGCGCGTACATTGGATAGAGGAGAAGATTGGCGTACAACTTCTCAAGCGCACAACACGCAGTGTCACCCAGACAGAGGCTGGCGCTCTTTTCTACAAACGTATGAAGCAATCGTTAGACAGCTTTCAGTCCATCATCGATGAAACCCGCTCGGTAAACGAGTCCCCAGTAGGGCTACTGAAGATAGGTGCAACCCTAGCGGTAGGCTCTAAGTTCCTGCTGCATTATATCGATGGATTCTTGCAACGTTATCCTGATATCCGTATTCAGCTCACCACCACCATTCCAGGCCAACTTCCCGAGATGAAGTTAGACCTTTTCATCAGTCGAGAGCTCGAGCAGTTCAACTCACTCAGTTTTCGTTCCAAGCTTTTATTCGAAGACAGGTTTCGCTTTTACGCCTCGCCGCAATATCTTGAGCAACATGGCGAGCCAAAATCGGTTGAGGAACTGCAACAGCACAATATCTTGATCTTCGGTGAGCAGCTTCAACGCGAGTTCACCCTAGCCTCGGGCAAGCGTATTTCGGTATCGGGTAATTTTGCGACCACTAACCCAGAGGCACTGTTCCATGCGGGTAAAAATGGTATGGGGATATTGCCAACCAACTCAGTGATGATTCAGCAAGAGCTGCAACAGGGCGCATTAGTCCCTATCTTGCCAGAGGTGTATGCGCGAGATACTACTGTGTATGCCTATTACCCCAAGTTGGATTATGAGCACACGCGGACGCGGTTGTTTTGGATTATCTGGTGGAGCAGATTGCTGAGGAGAAGCGGGTTAAGGATTGAACGGAATAGTTGTAATGCGCTTGTTTGGAAGGTCCCGGATAGTTGCTTCACAACTTCCGGGATGACTTCTTAATACTTGTTATTCAGTTAGTTAGCGTCAAAAAACACCCGTCATACCGGAAGCCATAGGCTATCCGGTATCTAATGTGGTGCTGTAGTCATGAAGATCCAAGATCATTGCTTTGCAATTTCTGGGATGACGACAGAGGGTATGTGAAGATTGCCCCAATGAAATCACTTCACCGAAGCCGTTTGCATCTCACTTTCTGGTTGCTTCTGCACCTCACGCCACCACGCATATTGTGCACTCGTCGGAATATCCTGCACTGGCATCATTTGGCCGAATATCGGGGTTACCAGTTGCACGTTACGTGATTGTGCTGCACTTAGTGCACGGTCTAGGGGCTCAAACCAGTCGTGTACTGACAGATCAAAGGTGGAGTTATGGATAGGCAGCATAGCCTTACCCTTGAGGTCAATGTGCGCCTGTACGCTTTGTTCTGGCATCATGTGGATTTGGCTCCACGCCTCTGAATACGCCCCAGTTTCCATCATGGTTAGATCAAACGGGCCGTATTTTTCGCCGATTGCTTTAAATCCAGAGAAGTAGCCTGAGTCACCACTGAAATACAGGTTCGCCTGTTCGCCTTTGATTACCCAACTTGCCCATAAGGTGCTGTCTTTGTCGAATAGACCACGACCAGAGAAGTGCTGAGTTGGTGTTGCCGCAAATAGGATAGAGTCGATCTGCTTCTCTTCCCACCAGTCCAGTTCTATCACCTTGTGCTCAGATACACCCCAATCGGTTAGGATCTTGGCAATTTTTAGCGGTACAAGGAAGTGATCTACCTTGTGATGCAGTGCTTTGATCGCCCCTTTATCTAAGTGATCATAATGGTCGTGACTGATTACTACCATGTCGATATGAGGCAGATCTTGCAAAGAGATCGCGGCATCTTGGAAGCGTTTTGGACCTGCCCACTGCACTGGTGAGGCGCGATCGCTAAACACGGGATCGGTAAGGATAGTTTTTCCATCGAGACGGATCAGCATGGTGCTGTGGCCCAGGCGGGCAACCGATGCCTGTTTGGTGTTTTCGATCTGCTCAGCGGTGAGCGTCATGCTAGGTAGCGGTTCGGTAGGTACAGGCTCGGTACGTGTGGTAGTGAAGTATGCCTTCATTGCACCGTAGATATCGCCCATCCTGTGCTGTAAGAGATTTCACTATTTTGAAACTTGCCATCAATCTGTTTTGATTCAAAGGTTTCTGCTTGTAGTGGTGTCGCTGACATAAGAACCGCTCCTAACACGATATGTTTCATCACACTTACTCTCATAAAGTAAACTATACAGTGTAGTTTACATGTGAATTTAAAAAAGTAAACTAAGTAGTGTACTATTTTGATATTGCTAGGTTCAGAGAGTGGTTAACTTGTTGAACATTAAGCCGTAATTTTGAACAATTATTTTTAAACTGATCTTAAGGTCACCCTCTGCGATTAAGTTTGAATGACCATAGCGTTGAAGAAATATGAAGAAGACTCGAAGTGAATTAAAGCGAGAAGCTATCCTGGTTGCAGCCAAGCAAGCCTTTCTAGAAACAGGGGTCTCAGGCACCAGTATGGATAAGCTTGCAAGCCTGGCCAATGTTTCAAAGCGCACTGTATATAACCATTTCAGTAGCAAAGAAGAACTGGTGATGGAGCTTATTAGCTCATTATGGCGTGAAGCGGTTCAGCAGATAGATGTGACCTTTCATCCTGAACAAAGCTTGCATAGCCAGTTCGAGAAAATACTGCTCGCGGAGCTAAATGCCAGTTGCTCACCAGACTATATAGAGATAGCTCGAGTTATCTTTGGACACTACCTTTTCTCGCCAGAAGAGCTCAGAAAACAGGTAGACAAGTTCTCTAAGAAAGAGAGCGCGATAGCAAGTTGGATAAAAGCGGCTGTAGAGCATGGTTCCATCAAAGAGTGCGATATTGAGCTATTTACTGAGCAAAGCTACACATTAATTAAGGGAGTTTATTTTTGGCCACTTTTGGCTGGAATGCGTGACTTTCCTAGTGCAGAAGAGAAAGATTTACACGTCAAAAACTGTGTAGATTTATTGCTAACCTATTATAAATCATAAGTTTTATGCAGTATCTCATGCTGAGGGGATTGTCCTATCACCCTCTGTATTTAAAATTTTACACCTCATGTAAAATTGAATTTAATCCTATCTATTGCCTTTTAAATGAAAAAGTGATTGCAACTCACGTTTTTTCTTAGTTAAGTTGCACTCACTAGGCAAAATTATATAAGCCATGTAGCACTGCTTTTTAGCTAAAGCCCTGTTTAATTATTCTGCTACATGCATCAAAGCAAGGATTATTCGCTATGTATCAAACCGATGACGTACGTATCAACAAGGTAAAAGAACTACTTCCGCCAATCGCAATTTTGGAGCGTTTCCCAACGTCTGAAACAGCGGCAGCAACGACCTTTAACTCTCGTACCGCTATCCACAATATTCTGAACGACAAGGATGACCGTCTGTTGGTGATCGTAGGTCCTTGTTCTATCCATGACCCAGAAGCTGCGCTTGAGTATGGTAAGCGCCTAAAAGCACTGCGTGATGAGCTAAGCGATAACCTTGAAGTAGTCATGCGTGTTTACTTCGAGAAGCCACGTACTACTGTGGGTTGGAAAGGTCTGATCAACGACCCTTACCTGGATAACACCTTTAAGCTAAACGATGGTCTTCGTCTTGGTCGTAAGCTTCTTCTTGATCTTACGGACATGGGTCTACCAACAGCGGGTGAGTTCCTAGATATGATCACTCCACAGTATGTGGGTGACCTGATCAGCTGGGGTGCAATCGGTGCGCGTACTACTGAATCTCAGGTTCACCGTGAGCTTGCATCTGGCGTATCTTGCCCAGTTGGCTTCAAGAACGGTACCGACGGCAACATCAAGATCGCATCGGATGCAATCCGCTCTGCTGAGTCTTCGCACCACTTCCTATCTGTAACCAAATACGGCCACTCAGCTATCGTAGAAACTGGCGGCAACCCAGATTGCCACCTTATTCTGCGTGGCGGTAAAGAGCCTAACTACAGCGCAGAACATGTTGCCGACGTTAAATCTAAGCTAGAGGCGTCTGGTCTTCCTCAGAAGGTGATGATCGATTTCAGCCACGCAAACAGCTCTAAGCAGTTCCAGCGTCAAATGAACGTGTGTGAAGACGTTGCTGGTCAAATCGAAGGTGGTGAAAAGGCTATCTTCGGTGTAATGATTGAATCGCACCTTGTAGAAGGTCGCCAAGACCTAGTCGAGGGTGAAGAGCTAACCTATGGTCAGTCTATTACCGATGCGTGTATCGGTTGGGAAGACACCGAAACAGCTCTACGTCAGCTTGCTAAAGCGGTGGAAGCACGTCGCAACGCTTAATTGCTAGCACAACTTTTTAGAAGCCCTCGACCTAGTCGAGGGCTTTTTTTGTATTTGCTATAAGGCATTGAATAACAGATAAAAAAAGACCCTCCAGTGGAGAGTCAAGGGCAGTTACGTAGTGCTTGTTAGTTACTTGTTAAAACTCACTTGCTCTAACATTTGTACCAATTCGTCTTCTGTTTGAGGCTCTTTCGACAGGTTGATCTCAGGGGAAGAACCACCTCTTAGAACGTACGCCTTGGTACCGCAGTGATCATAGTGATACCAAAGTCCGTTCACGCACACGTCTGTGTAACATCTTGGGTCTTGTTTCAGTTTCATGTGCATCTCCTGTTGCTTTACATTTCCTTAACAATACAAACCTTACCTCTGCTCGAAAGAATGAAAAATGATCGAGATCAATTTTGTTTTGATTTTGTTGTTTTTATGTAAATAAAGAAAAATCCCGAGGGACAGCCTCGGGATTGGAGAAAAGGGTCATCTTCGTAGTGCCAACTGACAGAGATATTGACCTGTTTTACGTTCTAGTTGCTTTTGACGTCTTTACAACGTCTCTAAAGTCTAGCCTATTTAAACCGTACGAGCTGACTATAAACCGTAAATATTTGAATTAGGTCAATTTTTCCCATGTAACTAGAATTTGTAGTACACATTGGTGTTAATCATATAACCATCAACCGACACTCCGTTGTTCTCTTCATCGTAGAGGGATTGCCATTCAAGAGCGAAGATAAATGGAGTCTGATTACGGAACGATACACCTAAACCATACACAAAATCTGAGTCTGACTCAGTGTTGCTGATGTAGTTGGCTTCTGTATTACCGTACCCAAGTATGAGATAAGGTTTGATCGCCGGTGTTGCCGGCAGATAACCCTTACTAGAGCTGAATAGTGGTATTTGACCTGAACTTCATCATCAGTGGTGCCACCATACCCTCGTATTTCAGCGGCGAGGTAGTCCCAGAATTGATATCCGAGAACGCCACCCACAAGAACGTCATGGGAGTCGCCTATCATGGAGTGTCAAAGTTTGCGAAGCCGACGCCTAATCCGAAGTAAACTCCGTCATCGTCGTACACACCTGCGGCGTGAGAGGAAGGTGAGAAAGCGTAGCCTGCAACCACTGCGGTCAATGCGATAAGAGAATTGCGCATAATCCAAGTCCCTTTTATTTTTATGTTGATTGAGCTTTTTGGATACCAGAATCGCGACTACTTTAATCGACTCAAGTACCGAATACATGCTTAAGCATAGCTCAAAGCATAAAATCGATAGGATTTTGAATATTATTCACAGGGGAAGAAAAGAAAGTCGAGGCAATTTATTACCTCGACTGGACAATCAAGCGGCGACTCCAAGCGTTCAAATTTGATGCCATCGACCATTACAGGCCAGCCCGATTCAGCGTACTCCTTGGCAAGTGCTAGTGCCATATCGCGAGAAATGGTCACTGTGGTCCATTTACCAATGCCAAGTGGCTTATAAGCCAATTCTGCTTTGATCATTTTAATATCCTTATTACTCGGTGGTGCTCCCCAAGCGTGCTCCCTTGCATTGCTTGGTTTGTAGCGATTATCCCTAAGCAGGATATAAAAACCATTCAAATAAGCTCGAATAATATTCTTATTGGCTCGTTATTGTCATAGTTTTAAGTAGGTATATATAGAATTGTATATGGTATGCCCGCTGTGAATACTTAACGCTTTGGTGTGTCCTTAGAAGGTTATGAATGTTTGTTTTAGTTGCCGATCTTTAGGCAAGGTTATTCTCATTTATTTGTAACCATCAGCTGGGCATTTTCTTTATATTGAGAGTGATTTTAAGCCATTAGTTATGGTAATTATTTGAGTAACCTTGTTGATGAAATGAGAGAATAACGACGGTTTACACTTTGCCTTTTGCGCCTAGCCAACGGTTGTGGGAGGCTAAATGAAAAATGTGTACCATTCGCACTTCATAAACAGTTAAATGTGTTTTAGTGGCAACTGAGTTTCAAGTTGCGTGTTTATCAAAAACGATTTCGCAATTTCACGGTGGTGGTTAATGGATGTAAAAAATGCTTCCCAGAAAGCGTATCAATATGCAGGCCCAAACCTAACACTGGTTGGTTGGATGGGTTTCGTTGGCTTTCCCATTTACTACATCACTTGGACCTACCTGTTCCCACAGCCCTATGAAAGCCTAGAGCTGAGAGTATTCTGCTCGTTACTGTTTCTAGGAGTGGTTCTTAGGGATAAGCTCGCGAGCCCTTGGAAAAAGCATTTCCATATCTACTACCAGATAGTCATTACCCTGTGTCTGCCCTTCTTCTTTTTCTACATGCTGATAATGAATGATTGGTCGACGATCTGGCTACTCTCCTATATGTCAGCCATTTTCCTGCATGTATTGTTGGTTCATGTGACCTGGCTGCTGTTTGCTCAGGGGATAGTTGGTGTCTTACTGGCAATAGCAATCACCTGGTTGTCTGGAGATCTGGCGGGAAATAGCGCCTTTGATTGGGCGTATGTTCCTATCTTCTTATTTGTGTATGTGTTTGGCAGTGCTTTTTATGTGCGTAATCAGAATCAGCATGAGGGCAGGGTTGCGTTAACTAAAACCCTCGGGGCAGGGATTGCACACGAGATGCGAAACCCCTTGGCTACACTGTCTGCTGCAGTAGACGTATTTCAATCTCTTATCCCCAAACCTGATGGGAAAGACCTCACCACCTATCAGATCTCTGCATCCGAAGCTGAGCAACTGTTACAAACCACTGAATTTGCTAAGAACTCAATCCAAGGTGGGCGAGAGGCCATCGACCTCTTGCTGACATCCATAGACGAAAGTGAAATCTCCTGTGCTTCCTTTCAGTACCATTCCGCAAAGGATGTGGTGGAAAATGCCATTGATAGCTTTGGCTACCAGCAGCCTCATTCAAAAGGCAACACCTCTTTATCTGTTTCTGGTGATTTTGAGTTTTTAGGTAGTGATGTATTACTGCGTTATGTGCTGTTTAATTTGCTGAAGAATGCGTATCAGCACGGTGTAGCCGATGGGCAGGAACTTCAAATCCAGGTTTCCATTGTGCCGTCGGAGCACGAAAACAGACTGGTTGTCACAGATAACGGCAAGGGCATGCCTCAAGAGGTAGTAGAGCGAATCTTTGATGACTTTTTCTCAACTGGGGGACAGAGCAACTCCGGTCTTGGACTACCGTTTTGTCAAAAGGTGATTCGCGCACTTGAGGGAGACATTCGATGTGAATCGCAGCTAGGTCAGGGCACGAGTTTTATCATCACAGTACCAAGGGTTGACTCTCAAGCGATTAAAAACCTTCAGCAGCAAGTACTTGGTTGTAAAACAGTGCATCTGGTCAGTGATGATAAATCACAGATACATTCGGTGCACAAGGTTGCAAGAAATATTGGTGTTAGCATTGAGACGCTGGATATTAATGCTTTGTTAGGCAATAAAAAGATTAAATCCGACCTGATTTTGATTGATAGCGATTGCTTAGAATTGCACCAAATCAAACAGTTAAGTGCAGTACCAAAGTTCTCAAATACGGTGGTACTGTCCAAACATGAGCACGCTGGCATTGAGCTACTTTGGACCAATTACCCTAGATGGTCACAAGCCTCTGAGTTTATGTTGATAAATATGCTGTTGGGCAAACTTTCCAATGATACGCAAGATGCGCGCCCTGATACTACCGAGAGGTCTTATGCGGGCAGAACGGTCATGGTGGTTGATGACAACGATTCTCTGCGCATGCTGACATCGATTATTCTGCAAAAGCAGGGATTTGAGGTTATTCAGAGCAATAGCGGCAGGAAAGCAATCTTAGCGCTTGAAGAGAACCAAGTGGATTTGATCTTGATGGACGTGGATATGCCTGACATGAATGGCTTAGAGGCAACGGCAACAATCAGAAATTCGCAGCGAGAGTTTTCGCACGTACCGATTATCGCTCATACAGGGGATATCTCTGCGGATGCTGTGAATAATATAAGGCTCAGTGGTATGCATGACCATCTGCGCAAGCCTGCTAGCCAAGATGCATTACTGGAGAAAATCTCCGACTGGATCTAAAGACTCTCCGGCCTGTAAACCGGAGAGTCACGATAGACTTAAATAAACTCCAGCTCAGGGTTGTCATAGGCTAACTGACACACAGTTAGAATGTCGTCTATGTCTTGTTGATCTAAGTCGGCACAGAGTGAAAAACGAATGATGTTGCTGTTTTTGGTCGTTGCCGGTCGGCAAAAAACAGAGCCAAATATATTGTTGTCCTCTAGAAAATCCCGTACGCGCTCAGTGTTCCTCTCATTGCCACATTCCAGTGCGATTATCTGCGATTGGCTACGAACCTTGAACCCAATACTCTTTAAACCCTTTCTAAGGGTTTGAGCATGACTAAACAATCGCTTTCGCTTGGCCTCGGCTAGTCGTATTTCTTCCAAGGTGGCATCCAGTCTGGCAATCTCGGAGGGAAGCATCGCTGAGCTAAATATTGCGGGATAAGAGACGAAAGGCAGGGTTTGCGATATTTTCTTTGAGCCAAGGATAGCCCCCGCTCTGTATGCAAAAGTCTTAGCAAGACTCACGGTAATAAAATCCACCTGATGACTCAACCAAGCTGTTTAACCAGTCCGGCACCTTGCGGTCCATGAGTACCCAGCGAATGTGATTCATCGACGACAAGGGCACACTCCGAGGTTTGTGCTATGTCGCAGATAGTTTCTAAAGGAGCAAGCGTACCTATAGTGCTGTAGACCGAGTCTACCAATATGATCCCTTTCCCATAGCGAGCGATCTGTTTGCGCAGATGATTGGTATTGTTGTGCATAAATGGATGTATATCGGCACCGGCTATTTTGGCTCCTTCCCATAGAGACATATGCGCGAAGAAGTCGATATAAACGGGAACCCCCTCTGCACAGATGGTTTGAAGCAAGCCTATGTTAGCGGCCCATCCTGATTGAGCCAGTAGGCAACTCTCCATCCCCATGAACTGGCAAGGTCGGTTTCAAATTCAGGTTTAACCAATTCATCCTGTTGAAAGATGGCCGACATAACGACGTTATCATCATTCGCGGAAATAGCTCTTTGGTGGGCTCTTTGAATCTGGATATTTTGAGACAGAGACAAATAGTCATTGCTCTGCAACACAATGGCATCAGTAGTCGGTATTTTCCCTTGAACAAGGTGTTTTTTGTTCAAGTTACTCTCAATCCTATCTTGGAGGAAAAAGTCCAAGCGGTCTTCGATGAATCGGGGAAGTGGTTTTTTAGGTGTATTAGCGTTCATACTCAGTTCTCTTTGTAATACTGAAAAAACGCCAGCGCTGACTCTGTTTATCTTGCTGATTTTGTGCAGATAGTCACTAATAAATGTAGATTATTTAGAGTGGGCTTAGAAAAGTGTCCTCAGACAGGGGAAAGTGTTAGAACTCTCGAATGAGGAATTGATATTTTGGCTACCGAAGATTGTGTTCTATGACACGTAAAAAAAGAGCCGAGGCTATCAACCTCGGCTCTTCCTGTAATTGGCTTGGATTAAGCGCCAGTCTGCTGGAAGTCGTACACAGAGCTAGATTTAGGATCTGGGTTAGCTCGTCCAGAGCGGCTTGGCTTTCACGCACTAGGCTTGGGTCGATCAAATCTTTGGCGTGGATCTCATCACGGTAGTGACGGTCGACCCACAGGTTCAGCGTCTCGAATAGGCTGTCATTCATGAGAACAGATGGATTCATCGCTGCTCGCTCTTGCTCAGAAAGAACAACACGCAGGCGCAGACAAGCAGGGCCACCACCGTTTTGCATGCTCTGTTTCAAGTCAAAGCACAGCAGTTTGTCGACGCCTTTTTTGCTGGTAATAAGGCTCTGTAGGTAGTCGTTTACGCGACTGTTCTCTTCACACTCACGTGGCACCACAAGGGTGGTTTCACCTGATGGTAGGGTTAGAAGTTGGCTGTTGAACAGATAGCTAGCAACAGCGTCTTGCACTGAAACCGAAGCAGTTGGTACTTCGATGATCTTCATCTCTTTACCTAGCGCCTGGTTCAGATCTTGATATACCGATTCTTTGTTTAGGAATGCTTGTTCGTGGCAGAACAGCACATCACGGTTGCCTACAGCGATAACGTCGTTGTGGAATACACCCGCGTCAATCACATCTGGACATTGCTGAGCATACACAACCTTCTTATCAGCTAGGCCGTGGGTGCGAGCGATAGCACTACTCGCTTCAAAGGTTTGGCGTGCAGGGAAGCGTTGTGGCTTAGGTGCATTATTATCAAATGCGGTTTCACCATAAACAAAGAAGCCTACGCCGTGATCGCCGTACTCATTACAGAAACGGGTGTGGTTAGCCGCGCCTTCATCACCAAAGTAGCTGCTCATTGGTAGGGCCTTGTGGTGAGCAAAGTGTTTCTCATCAGCAAACATCGCCTTTAGGATGCGACCCGTTTGTTCATGTTCGATTGAGCGGTGGAATTTGTTGACTAGGTTGGCAGGAGTGAAATGTAGGCGACCGTCCTCTGTATCCGCACTTGGGGATACGGTAGCAGCGTTTGCCGTCCACATGCTCGATGCTGAGCTACAAGCCGCTAAAAGTGCTGGAGAGTGCTCTGCGGCTTTCTTGAGTACGTTCGCATCATCACCACTGAAACCAAGCTCACGCAGTTTGCCAAGGTCTGGGCGAGATAGTGGTGCAATCACGCCTTGGGTCATACCAAGGTCGTGCAGTGATTTCATCTTCTTCAAACCTTCTTTCGCCGCAAGCTTAGGTTTTGAAGGTCGAGTCTTGTTGTTCAGCGAAGCTAGGTTACCGCCAGATAGGCCAGCGTAGTTATGGGTTGGGCCCACTAGGCCATCAAAATTCGCTTCTACGTGCGACTTAGTGTTGCTCATTGTCACTCCTTAGACAGTTATTGGGTCACACTTATTCAGCTTCGGCTGAAGAGTTAAACAGTGGTGCAATAGGGGCTAGGTCGCCCTCGGCTAGCTGAAGCACATCCGCCACCTTAGAGGTAATGTGTAGGTTGCCGTTGATGACTTCTGCTTCGCGAGTTGCGATAGCGCGGAATTCTTTCAACTTACCGTTACTTAGCATAAATGGATTGCTAGTGTGCAGCTTGCGCTCATCATCGATAACAACTGTTAGGGTTTGCTGCTCACGTACCGCACGAATATCGCCCACTTGAGCTTCCAGCATAGGGCCCGCATCGAAGATATCGACGTAGTGGTTGAAGCGAAAGCCTTCTGATTCGAGTAGCTTGCGCGCCGGTAGTGTGTGTGGGTGGGTGTGACCAATCACCTCTTGCGCAGATTCTGGCAACAGGTTGGTATAAATCGGGTTCTTTGGCATTAGCTCGGCGATGAACACCTTGTCGTGCATCGAAAGCTTGTCTGCGGTTGCAAAGTCTAGGTTAAAGAAGTGGCGACCGAGACCCTCCCAAAATGGTGAGTTGCCTTCTTCGTCACTAAAACCGCGCATCTCTGCGATAACAGTGGAGTCGAATCTTTGTTGGTTTTGACCCATAAACAGGAAACGGCTTTTCGAAAGCAGGTGACCGTTGAAGTTCTTGCGCGCCTCAGGAAGTAAGAACAGGGTGCACATCTCACTGCAACCTGTATGGAAGTTGCTTAGGCTTAGGGTTTGTACCTTGCTGTACACATCAAGCTCACGAGAAGCGTGTACTGTGGTATCTAGGTGATAGCTGTAGAAAGGTTCGCTCAGACCAACGCCTGCCGCGATTGCACAGGTACCAACAAGCTTGTTTTGCTCTAGGTCTTCGGCAACAAATAGATAGTAACCATCGTCTAGTGGCTCACCGTCGGCGAAGGCTGCACAGCCAGAGCTGATCATGTCTTCGATACGCTTTGGACAATCCTGCATCGAGGTAAAGCCAGTGCCGGTTTCTTTTGCCAGTGCCGCTAATCCTTCGCGGTCGTTCTCTGTGATAGGTCGTACTATCAGCATCGTCCCTAAATCCTTTTTGAAAAATCCTTTTCTTCAAAATACAGACTTAGACTGGCCGATCAAGCGCTACAAAAGGTGATAAATGGAGGATTTGTGCACGCCCATCATCATTTATGCAGTTATATAACTTAAGTATGCAGAAATTTTCAAATTAACTGGTTGATGAGGGGAGCGGAGAGTGATTATTTATGGATTTGAAAAAATACGACAAAATTTGAGTATGGATTTTAATATTTGTGATTGGATGCACTGTTTTAAAATCCAGTTTGCCATAGCTGAGGCTTATAAATGACCGCCCAAGACTCGGGCGGTCAATGTATTTCGGGCTTAGTTTTCCACCTGTTCACCGATGAAACCACCGGTTTGATGCGCCCATAACTGCGCGTAGATGCCTTTGTTTTTGATTAGCTCTTGGTGGGTGCCTTGTTCAACAATATGGCCCTTATCCAGCACTATCAATCTATCCATGGCTGCGATAGTCGATAAGCGGTGCGCGATAGCGATTACCGTCTTACCTTCCATCAATTGATTAAGCGATTCTTGGATTGCCGCTTCGACTTCTGAGTCGAGCGCAGATGTCGCTTCATCAAGTACTAGGATAGGTGCATCTTTTAGCAGAACTCGTGAGATAGCGATACGCTGTCTCTGACCACCGGAGAGCTTCACCCCGCGCTCACCTACTTGAGCATCGTAGCCAACGTTACCAAACGGGTCGGTTAGGGTTTCGATAAACTCGTGTGCGTGTGCCTGAGTGGTCGCCGCAATCAGCTCTTCCTCTGAAGCATCTGGATTGCCATACAGGATGTTGTCGCGGATAGAGCGGTGCAATAGCGAGGTATCCTGAGTCACCATGCCTATCTTGCTGCGTAGGGAGTCTTGAGTGACATCTGAGATAGTCTGATCATCGATTTGAATCTTACCGCCTTCCACATCATGGAAACGCAGCAGCAGGTTCACTAGGGTAGATTTACCCGCACCAGAACGTCCTACAAGACCAACCTTTTCACCTGGCTTGATATCTAGGCTTAGGTTGCTGATCACGCCCTTATTTTCACCATAGTGAAAGCTAACATCATCAAACTTGATGCCGCCTTTCTCTACCTTGATAGGCTCGGCGTCTTTTTTGTCTTGGATGTCCACTGGCTTAGATAGGGTAGACATGCCGTCCACTGTGGTACCTAGGTTCTCAAATAACGCACCTACTTCCCACATGATCCACATCGACATACCGTTTAAGCGAAGTGCCAAACTGATGGCAATGGCGATAGCACCAAGCTAACTGCGCTGTCCATCCATAGCACGATAGAGATAGTAGCGATGGCGAACACCAACACATAGTTCACTATCTCTACGCTGACGTTAAAGCCAGTAACCAAGCGCATCTGGCGGTAAACCGTATCTAGGAAACCCTCCATACCTTCTTCGGCATACTGGGTCTCGCGCTTGCTGTGAGAGAACAGCTTAACTGTGGCGATATTGGTGTAGCTATCCACGATACGCCCTGTCATGGTAGAGCGCGCATCTGCTTGTTCCGAAGAAACCTTCTTCAGCTTTGGAACGAAGTAGATCTGAATGCGATATAGCCAAAAGCCAAACCAGCATAGGGAGCATCAAGCGGTAATCCGCTTGCGCCAGTAGCACTATGATAGAAGTAAAGTAGACGGAGACATACACGAACACATCCAGAGTCTTCATCACCGTCTCACGCACCGATAGAGAGGTCTGCATTACTTTGGTTGCAATACGCCCTGCAAAGTCATCTTGGTAGAAAGAGAGGCTTTGCTTTAGCAGGTAGCGGTGTGCTAACCAGCGAATAGACATAGGGTAGTTACCCAGTAGCGTCTGGTGCTGAATAAGTGAATGCGCCACTACCAACAAAGGCATAACGATAAGTAGCAAAACACCATAAAAAATCAGGGTGCTTGAGTTGTCAGCCCAAAAGGTTTCAGGGTTACTGCTGCCTAGCCAGTCGACCAGTTTACCCATCATGCCGAAAAGGGAGACCTCGACAATAGCCACCACTGTACTCAGCGCCGCCATAAGAAGCAGAGGCTTCTCGAACCCACGAGTGTAGTAGCGGCAAAAGGCAAACATGCTGTTTGGTGGCTGTTCAGGATCTTGTTTGGGGAAGGCCTTGGTGAATCCTTCGAATATCTTATACATACTGCTTTCCTAAACGATGAAAACGACTCATCCCGCGAATGCGAGGATGAATCAAAAGTAGCTTGAGATAAAAAATCGAGAAATCTCAATTAATTATATCCAAGGATAGTGAAAATGTAGGCACTCTTGAGCCAACAACCCTACATTTTTCAAACCAAAGATATAGCAACGAAACTAGAGTACGTTCATTGTAGTCTGATTTTTACCATTTCGTTTGCTCTGTTCGAGCGCTTGCTGAGATTGTTTCAGGGTTTCGTCCACATTTATCTGAACTAGGCTGACACCTGCACTGGCAGTGAAAGAGATATCCTTGTCTTCATAGATGAAAGAGACCGACTCGATGTTCTGGCGCAGTTTTTCCGCCTGCGCAAAGCCCTGTGAGTGATCTTCTGCTCTAAACAGAATCGCAAATTCATCATCGCCAATACGTGCACTGCTGACGCTACCAGGGAAGTGTTCGTTGATAACATCGGTCATCGCCAGAATCACTTGGTCACCGCACAGATAGCCGTACTGGTAGTTAACTTGTTTAGATCGTCCACATCTAAGGTCATCAGATACAGGTCTTTTGCTCGGATATGGTTGCCAACGTGTTGACGCAGCGTTAGTTGGTTATCGAGGTCCGTCATGCTGTCGTGCAGATAGATCTTCTCGTTTAGCTCAAGATTCGACAATGAGTTTTCAATGTAAGTCTTGAGTAGGTTAATAAGGCTGGCATAAGTAGCAAGCCAGCTTTCGGCGAATATCACACCGAGCAAGCGACCACGGCCATACAGTGGAATACGGTAGTAGCGTTTGGAAAACTGCAGATGTTTAGCAAGCACATCGTCTTTTGCGTTTTTGATGAAACGGGTATGTTCACCAGAAATGGTGCGTGCATATTTCTCGTTCTTCATCACAAGCTGCTTCTTGCCGTGAAAATCTAAGGTATAGAAGTCACGAGTCTCGTTGTGGTAGAAGCAAACCTGTACACGCTTGGAGGTTACAAAGCGACGGAAGATATGTAGCGTCTGATCCTTTGCTTTCTGCATGCTGGTGGCGCGGTTAAGGGTGTGAAGCTCCTTGCGCAGGTTCAGCACTAGGTAGTTAAAGATAATCACAACCAGAATCAGGGTTGCTGAAACCAAGAAGATCAAGAAGTGCGAATAGGTGTAGGCGATAATATCAGAACGAAGCGCACCAGAAACAAACACCCAGTTAAGGTCGTTGTAGGCATTGTATTCGGCAATCTTGTACTGGTCTTCAAAGTAGTAGTTAACGCGACCAATCGGTCTATCTTGCTCAAGCTCTTTCTTTAGTGATTGATCAAAGATAACTGCTTTCTGGCCCACACGATGCGGGTGAGGGTGGAAGATGATCTGTCCATTGGTTTTGTCCATTACGAACACAAAACCAAGATCTAGTGTGCGCAGGTCGATAAACAGTTGCGTCATATAGAGAAGATCGAATTCGATATAGTAGCTAGGCCCTTTCGCCAGCTGCTCTTTGGTTAGGGCAAATACCCAGCGTCCCTCTATATTGCGATACATATTAGACAGCTGATAGACGTGCTTACCTATGGTTACCGCTGACCAGTTAAGGTTAGGCAGAGTGAAGCTTTGTACAGGTAAACCGTTATTTCTAGCTCTATGGGCCTGTTTTTCGGAGATGGCGGTCAGGGATTCGGTGTCGAAGCGAATGATGTCAGCGAAGTTTTGGTTGCTGCTTATCATCTGATAGGCAGTCTGGTTCGCGGCTACATCACCGCCATTTCGCCATGCGTTTTGTAGCAGAGTAAAGTTGCCGACACTGTTTTTCATCTGCTCACGGGCGAGCTTAGTGGCGGTGCGCAGGTTCGCTTGAGCCTGAGCGTATATTGCTTCTTTATTGGTCTGGTATTGCTGAAAGCTTGCGTATCCCACAAGTAAGGCAAGGCCGATTACATAGGGTCGCAGTGAGCGAATTAGTATTTTTGGTAAAGCCATCTGATGTTGTAACTGATTTATATTTGTTTATTTTTGTTCATTTCATGAACATGTTTGGCGCAGATACTAAAGAAAATATTTTTGTGATCAAGGTCTCTTTGTAATTAATTGATTCCTTAATCATGTAGATGAATATATTTACACCTCAAATATCAGGTTTGCTTATTTCTAGGCATTAAAAAAGCCCTTACTGAGATTGTAAGGGCTCTTGAGCTTTCAGAAGTCTTAGGCTTCTAGGGTTTCTTGCTTAATCGGAAGATTTTTCGCGGGACCTTCTGCTTTCAAGATAACCATAGACTGGGGCTTGAGCAGCATATCGCGAGATAGGTTACCTTCGCCTGTCTTAGTAAAGGCAGTATCACAGATAATGCTCCAGCGCTCGGTGCCACCTTGAGGCAGCTTAAATCGTGCCGGAGTTTGCGATTGGTTGATGAAGTACAGAAGCTCTGCACCATCTTCACCGATACCCAGCTTTAGAGAAACTGCATTTAAACGGTTCCAATCATCCATCTCCATCAACTGACCGTCAGGCGATGCCAGCTTACACGGTTATCGTTACGAGTCTCACCACTGAATGCCTCGATAAATGGCACCATGTGTTCCTGACGCGCAGCGATCATATCTGAGAGCCAAGACTTAAACTCTTCTGCGTAGATGCTTAGGTCCCATTTCAGCCAGCTAATCTCATTATCCTGACAATAGGCGTTGTTGTTGCCCCACTGGGTGTGAGACAGCACGTCGGCGGTCAAGATATGCGGAATACTGAACGAGAACAGCAGCGAGCTCATAAAGTTACGCTTGCGTTTCTCACGCAGCAATTGAATCTCAGCGCTGTCTGTTTCACCCTCGACACCTAGGTTGTCAGAGCGGTTATCACCGTGACCATCGTGGTTATGCTCACCATTGGCCTCGTTATGCTTCATTTTGTAAGACACTAGGTCCTGCATAGTGAAACCATCGTGATAAGTGATGTAGTTAACCGTCATCTTGTGTGGCCAGCGACTCGCACTGTAGATGTCGCGAGAACCCATGATGCGGGTAGCAAACTCTTTAAGGAAGCCTTGGTCGCCGCGCCAGAAGCTACGGGTAATATCCCGGAACTTATCGTTACACTCGTTCCAACCATCAGGAAAGTTACCCACCTGATAACCATTCGGGCCAATATCCCAAGGTTCAGCAATCAGCTTGGTCTGCTTCAAGATAGGGTCTTGAGCCACAGCCTTAAAGAATGCTGCTTCACGATTAAAGTTGTCGCCATTACGGCCTAGGGTTGCGGCAAGGTCAAAACGGAAGCCGTCTACTTTAAACTCAGTAACCCAATAGCGAAGGGTATCCATCACTAGGTTCATGGCAGGCTGATAGTTAAGGTCAACCGTGTTACCACAACCGGTGAAGTTAGCATAGTGACAGCCGTGTTTTAGGTAGTAGTCGTTGTCCAGCAGCTTAAGGTTAAACACTGGACCACCATCACCGCCTTCGGCCGTGTGGTTATAAACTACATCTAGGATGACCTCTATGTCATTCTTGTGCAGTTCACGGATAGCGGTTTTTAGCTCATGTACCGCGTCTACTTCTGCATATCGCGGATCTGGTGCCATAAACACATAAGGGTTGTAGCCCCAGTAGTTTACCTTCTCCATATCCAGAAGATGCGGCTCATGCATGCAAGCCGCTACAGGAAGTAGCTGTAGACAGTTGATGTTCTGCTCTTTATAGAAAGAGAGCATCTCATCGCTAACCAGACCCAGGTATTTACCGCGGTGCTGCATTGGCACCTTGGTGTTGAGCTTAGATGCACCTTTTACATGGGTCTCGAACAACACCATTTCAGAGCGCGGAATACGCGGATAGTCGCTTTCTTGCCAGTCGAAGTTATTTGCTGTGACCACAGATTTCGCCATCGACCAGCTTTTTTCTGGTGAGAATGGCGCATCATAATGAAGAGGCTTGCTTAGCGCCTTCGCGTACGGGTCAGATAATAGATATTGCTGATTGTTTTCGTCCGTAACCACAAAGCCATATTCTTGGCCTGCTATTACGTCCTCAATAAAGATATGTCGAATGCCACCGTACTGTTCGGTGATTGGGTAGGTTTTAAACTCTCCATTCTTATCAAATAGCACCAGCGCAATGTCTTTACGGTGTGGCGCATGAATAGAGAAGTTACATCCACTTGCTTCCAGCTCGGCACCCAGTGGATAAGGGCGAGATCGCTTGTTACTCATTCTATTTAAAATTCGTTTTATATTATTTTTGAATGGCCTCCGCCTACGGTAAAAGGTTTGTGAATTTAACGCAACACCAAATGTCGAGAAGCTAGGTCTGATAACGGTTCGTTATAAAGCTTTAGATGTTTTATTTCTTTTAGAAATTTGAGAAAAACGGCTTATTTGCACTACTTCAAACTTTTGAGTGCACCGCGAGTGTGAATGTTTGCACCAATATGAAACAATATTTTGCGAGAGCTCACACTTTTAAACAGAACCTGAAAAATAATAAAAAACCGATGAAACTTTTATAAATCGATCGGGATCTAACTTTGCACAAAATGGCTTGTGATCGACATCACTAGAGATCGTTAAAATACTCCCCAGATCTGTGATTCACCCTCCAAATCGCTATTTCTACGCCCCCCTAATCCCGTCTACTTCCCCCTTCGCATTTTAGGGGGAGGAGTACAGAATTATTTTTTTATTCGCCCTATTATCTTCTCGTCGAAAAGAAAAAGTTTTCGGATTTATCTTCACTACAGTATTTGCCAACGGAAAGGTGGTCAGCTGGAAGATAATTAGGAAATTAAAAAAATAAAATCGTTCGGGAGTTAACGAGTAATGAAAAAGCTAAACCTATTAACTGCAGCGGTATCTGCTGCCCTACTATCAACCTCTGCTTTGGCAGTAGACTTTAATGGTTACATGCGTGCTGGTGTTGGCGTAAGTGGTCAAGGTCAAAACGTTTCTTTTGAAAGAGGCAACCTAGGTCGTCTAGGTAACGAGAATGAGCTCTACGGTGAAATCGGCATCGGTAAAGACGTTTGGGAAAAAGACGATGTTAAGTTCCGCGTGAACTCTATGCTTGCAGTTGTTTCTGATCAAAGCAACGACTACGAAGGCCTAGGTGGTGATAAGCCTGATGAAATCGCTCTTCGTCAGTTCAACGTAGAAGCTAAAGGCGTTCTTGGTTTCGCTCCAGAAGCGACTCTATGGCTGGTAAGCGTTATAACCAACGTCACGACATCCACATCACTGACCGTTACTACTGGGATATCTCAGGTGCAGGTGCTGGTATCGACAACATCGATATGGGCCCAGGTCGTCTATCTGTAATGTGGGTTCGTTCTGACCGTGCCGACGTTACTGACCCAGGTTCAGCTTCACGTGAGCCAGCTCTAAACGTAAACATCTTTGACGTTCGCTATGCTGGTCTAGAACTATGGTCAAACTCTTCTCTTGAGCTAGGTATCGACTATGCAATGACTAACGAGTCTGATGCATACACAGGTAAGAGCCTAAAAGACGGCGTAATGCTTACTGCTGAGTTGACTCAATCTATCTTCAACGGCTTCAACAAAACTGTTCTTCAGTACGGTACAGAAGGTTACGGTAAAGCAATCGCATACGACGGTGCTGGTAACTGGTACGGTGCAGAAGCAGAAGACGGTGCAGCAGCTTACCGTATCATCAACCACGGTGTGATGACATTCGGTCAGTTCGACATCTCTCACCAACTATTGTGGCAAGCATCGACTGATGACGTACAAGCAGGCCAAACTGCTGACATCGAAACTCTATCTGTAGTTGTTCGTCCTCAATACCGTTGGAACGAACTACACACTACTATCCTTGAGCTAGGTGCGTTCACTGGTCAAAATGCTGATGGTTCAGACAAAGGTGGTCAGAAATACACAATCGCGCAAGCAATCTCTGCTGGCGACAGCTTCTGGGCACGTCCTGAGTTCCGTGTATACGCGAGCTACGTTCAAAATGACGAAGGCTTCGTAGGTAACTCTGCTAACCAAAGTGATTCTGAGCTGAACTTCGGTGTTCAAGTTGAAGCTTGGTGGTAAGAACTGATTTTTTGAATCAATTCTTAGCAATATAACGCTTTGATATAAAACGTGAAGGCCAGTCCGCAGGGCTGGCCTTTTTTGATACAGTTAGTCGCTTTGATAGCTCAAAAGGAAAACTAGAATGAAAAAGATTGTGCTAATGGTTGCGTTATCATCCGCGCTAGCAGGCTGTGCTTCAAATGTTCAGGTGTTGGACACCTCAGCAGCTGAAGACTTCAGTGCAGTAACCATTGAACAAATATCACAACTAAAGAGTCAAAATGTAGCTTTGCCAGCTAATCTGGAATTCGTTATTAACGACCAGAGCCCGCAATTACAACAAGATTCACTTACAACTAACGTAGCCAGCTTTTCGGTTCCTGGTAACCGAGGTGCACTGAAGTTTGAAATCACCAGTGTTGCTACACAAACCGTATATTCTCCAAATGTTGCGATTTACTCGAGCACAGGTGAATTGCTGTTTAACTATGATGCGGACGAATTTAAGTATGAGTACGCGAAACTAATTTATCCTGATCGCTTGGAAGGTGAGTTCATCTTTTCACCACCGGCAGGGCAGGAGCAGCTTCAAGTTCTGATCTATACGACAGCAAAAGACTTGGCTGAAACTACAGAACTTCTGCACCCAGCTAAAGCATTTGCAAGAAGCACTGGCAAGGTAGAGCCTGAAATCCCTAACCCGATTGCTGCACACACTGACACGGGTGAGTTCAAGATTGAGATAACGTCACAGCTAGGTGTGACTCAGCCAGTGGAAGAGAACGTTGTTCGAGCAGACCAAGCTGGTGACTCGACAACCTATTACCACAGTGCAATTCGCCAAGCTGTTGCTGATAACAATATGCCAAAAGCCCTAGCTCTACTTGAAGAGGCTCAGGAGCTAGGCGTTAAAGATGCGAAGAAGGTCTACATCGAGGCACTAGAAGCTCGATAAAAGATTGGTCAGTTAGATGTCTGAACTTTAACTGGCCTTTTAATCTAAATCCGGTTCAAAAAATAGAAGAAATTAGGAACGGTTTATATGTAATTCGATTGTTTACTTTGCTTGGTTCGTTGAGTTCTTAGAATCAATGTATCCAAAATCCTATGTAAATACTGTTAACTCCAAACCTTAGTGTTGTTCATTTTTGTTAACTTGTTAACCAGGGCTTAGACCCTGGTTTTTTTATCTATTATCAAATAAAAAAGAGCTCCAATTGGAGCTCTTTGCACTTTTAGTTAGCTTCTAGTGAGAGCCAATGTCGCTAATGGCGGTAAATCCAGACTAAGCATACCTATGCCATTTTGAACTCTCAGCGTATGGCTTTGCGCTTCACCAATGTTCTGCCTCAGCTCATACTCACCATCTTCCAGTCTCCATTTAGCTACTAGAGATTGAGGTATTTCTATCTCAGCTTGGTAGCTTTGCTCTGTGCTGAAGTTGGTTGCAGCGATAACAAACTCTTCATTGTCTTCACTGGTGCGAGCAAATAGATAAACCTGGTCAGCCGCTTCACCCAGTCTCTCTTGGTTGTGCGGATAAAGAGGCTCGAAGTCACCGGTTAGAGATTTACACTGTAAACTAAAGGTCAACAGTTCTTGGTAGAACTCACGCAGTTGCTTCTCTTGCTTTGTTAGTTGACCACCATCGAATTCACCTTGGTTCATCCAACGTTGGTGATGCGGAACACCGATGTAGTCAAAGATAGAGGTGCGGCTTGGTTTACCAAAGCTGCATCTTCAAACCCAGGTTCACCCACTTCTTGCCCAAAGTAAATCATGGTTGGTGCACTGCTTAGCAGAGCACTCACTAGCATGGCTGGACGACCTAGTTCAGCATCTCCTGCAAACTCTGGATGAGCAACGCGCTGCTCATCGTGGTTATCTAGGAAGTGCAGCATGTGATGTTCGATATCTAGCATCTGTTGCTGAATAGGGTCGATAGTCGCAGTAGATGCTTTACCTTGCATGATCAGTTTCAACGTATCGTACAGATCTACCTTGTCATATAGATAGTCCATCTTACCTAGGTGGATATAGTCACGATAAAGGTCTGGTTGGTAAACCTCAGCCATCAGGAAGGCATCTGGGTTCTTCATCTTGATGCTTGAGTTCATAAAGCTCCAGAACTCTACTGGCACCATTTCAGCCATGTCGTAGCGGAAACCATCAACACCTTTGTCTAGCCAATATAAGGCGATGTCTCTGAATTTGATCCAAGAGCTAGGAACTGACTTATCTTTCCAAAATTCAAAGTGTTCTTTGAAGTCTTTCTCTGCGTAGTCTGCAGGCAGTTCATCGAAGTCTTTGGTGCCGTCTGGTTTGATGCCGTAGTTTACTTTGACCGTTTCGTACCAATCGTCTAGCTCTGGCTTAGCTAGCGACTGCCGTTACCTGTCCACTTGGCTGGGAATTCTTTGAAAGGCTCAGCCAGGTCTGGATGTGCTTCGCCACCGAGAGGTGTGAACTCTTCAGGAATATCAGGTAGTTCAAAGCCTTGCTCTGGGATGTAATAAAAGTTGTTGTCTCTGTGATAAACAACGCTGGTATCGTCTTCAGCACCGAAGTCAGTCACGCCCTCAGGATTGTTTTTACCTTCATAACGACGGGCCACGTGGTTAGGCACGATGTCGATGATCACTTTCATATCTGACTTGTGAGTGCGCTCTATAAGTTGCTCAAATTCTTGAAGACGATTGGCTGGGTTATCGGCTAGGTCAGGGTTGACTGAGTAGTAATCCTTTACTGCATAAGGAGAGCCTGCACGGCCTTTCACTACCGATGGGTGATCGTTGCTGATACCAAACTCGGTGTAGTCGGCAATTACTGCATGGTGAGGTACGCCAGTGTACCAAATGTGAGTTATGCCTAATTTTTGAATCTCTTGTAACGCCTTGTCAGTGAAGTCACTGAACTTGCCCACGCCGTTTTGCTGCGCGGTTCCCCAAGGTTGGAATTCGGTGTTAGTTATACCGAACAGACGAGTAAATACTTGATAAACATTGAACTTCTGATGAGACATCGCTGAGTTTCCAATAGGTGAGTTGAATGTGTTTGATGTTATTCATCTGTTTGTCAGTGAGCGTCACCCTTGGTTCAGATAAAAGGGGCGTAGAAATCGAAATTGTGATCTTGAACTATAATACTTTTGGGTAAACGTATTTTTTGTTTCGTTCCTAGGAAAGCGAGTCGAATCTCGCGAGTATTTGGCATTCATCCTTGAGGCAGAAACAGTGCACTCAAGGTGAGGAACAGCGGTGGTTGTATGGATGCAACAACTGAAATTGTATATACGATTGGTGCTATTGCCGGTTTCGTGGCACTGTTTTTCACCATAGGTAGATTCTTTGCCTACAGGGCAGAGCGTCTAAAGCGTAGTGAAATCGAAACAGAGCAGAGGCTAAAAAAGGCGGCTGCTGAACGTGTACGTCTTCACAATGAAAAGCTAGCTCTAGCCAGTGAAGGATTAGTATCTGCCCAACTTGAACTCGCGAGAGAAAGTGAGAAATCCAACCTTAAAGAAGCCCTTTTCTGGTACGAACGTGCCGCTGAACAAGATGAAATGGAAGGTATAAAAGGTTTTGTTCGAGTCTGTGAAAGTTCAGACGAAGAGATAGTGGCGCAAGATAAATACCGTTATTGGAAAAACGCGCTAGAAGCTGCAAAAGGCGACGAACAAGCCGAGTTTGAACAAGGCCTGGCACTGTTTGAAGGCTATGGCATCCGAAGCAATATGGACAGAGGTTTAGAGCTTATCGAACATGCTGCTTCGAAGCGCTGTGTTCGTGCTCAGATGTTTTTAGCTGAATGGTACAAGTCGCCAGAAAACCCATTTGCTAATAAAGAAACCGCTAAAATGTGGATGGATAGAGCGGATGGCAATATAGAGGATGAGTCCAAATAGAAGGTCTGCGAACTGCTTGTTCGCGGTCTATACTTTTCGAGGTTGAGAAAGAAAAACGAGTAGGGGCAAAGGTTGTGCCCTGTTAAATCAGAAGGAATCGAGATGAAGAAGCTAGCTTTAGCGCTCGCTTTGGCGAGCGGCCTAGGAATGGCTCATGCAGCTGAAGAGGTGGCTGCAGAAGGAGCAGCAACAGGTTCAGCTCCAGCAACTGGAGCGGCTGCGGGAGCGGGAGCAGCAGGGGTCGCTACCGGCTCTGTAGTGGGTGCAGTAGTTGCTGTTAGTGCCGTAGTAATTGTTGGTGGCATAGCAATAGCCGATGCAGGTGATGACTCCCCATCTACCACCATAGATGTAGAATAAACCATAGAGCCACCAAGATTTTGGTGGCTTTTTTGTGCCTGTTGCATGGAAGAATTTTTTAAACTCTTCGCTGTTCTCAAACACTTTACTCTTTCCACTCGAAGAGCTCTTTTTGTCTGCCTACTAGTCTTGCCTCTGTCTGCTTGTACCAAAAGTTTAAAGACCTCGGGGCAACGATGGACAATGCGGTGTTCGGAGAAAAAGATATACAGCTTTCAGAGCAAGAGCTGCGAGGCTCTCCCTATGCCAGCCTCTATGCTCGTGTGGATGACGGACGCCAGATCCACATGGTGCTGGCATTTGCTGAAACCGACCCATTAACGGGAAAACAGCTGTTGAAATGGATGTCGGCAGACAGAGCTATGATTGTCACCCTGGATGGTCGTATCGTTAAGACCCTTGCCCTCCCAGATACCAATTTAGCTGGCCTAACGCTTGATTCCGATAGAGCCAGTTATGATTGGCAACCTGGCTATCGCTACGGCTATACCGCAGTAATCTCTAGAGAGATGATTGCTAGTGAGCTAGTTGAAACGCCACTGCAGGATTTCAAGACAGAACACTACATAGAGACTGTTAAGTTCGCGCAATTGGACGAGAGCATCGAGAATCACTATTGGATTAACAAGAAGGGGCGGGTGATAAAAACCATTCAATATCTAGGTCCGGATATGCACAAGATAGAACTTCTTCTGATAAAGGATTTTGGATAGCCGATGGGACGATTTTTATCATGGATGATAAGCCTATTTGTTAGCACTCATCTCTTCGCAGTAGAGTTAGTCGTAGAACTCCCATTGCAGAATAAGGCTCTGCAGTACACGGAAAAGACTAGGCTCAGCCAAGTTCTGATAGATGTCCATAGTGTGGCGCCTGAGCGATACTCATTGGGCTTGTTTCTCGCTGATCTAAGTAAGCAAGCAGAGGTAGATGAGCTATTTCAAGAGATAGAATCAGAGCTTACTCAAAGAAAGAATAAACCTAACTATACAGCGCTCAATCAAGCCTCTCAGACGATTCTTGAGCAACTGACCAGCTTTCAATTCAAAAGCCGGATGCTGCTTAACCTGGATTATGACTGGGCAAGAGCGCGTCCAATGAGCGATCCTATGCTCACCTATCCAGGTCAGTCCAAGTTTGAGGTGTACGCATTCCCGCGGCCTGAATACATCACCTTAATAGGCGCTGTTGATAGACCGGGAAAGTTGACCTTTGAACCCCATTTTCAACTCACTGATTATCTAGACGAGCATGGAATTGTTCTTCTTGATGGCGCAAATAAAACCGAGGCCATTGCTATTCAACCTGATGGACAAGTCGTTGAGATAGGTTTTGGCTGGTGGAACAGCAAAGAAACGTACCTTGCTCCCGGAGCGATTGTTTTTATCGGTCTAAGTAGCCTTTGGAATGAAAATGAAGAACTGAATCGGCAAATTGCTGAGCTACTCGTGCTCAGGGTGGGCCTATGAAAAGGACTGCCTTCATTGCTGTATGTCTAGCTCCAATGACCATCAGTGCTGATGAGTTTTATTCTGCAAAGCTTGAACCCTCCCAGTCGGATTTTGGTGGTGTGGGGTTAATGCAGATGCCCACAGGGAGAATGGCAAGGGAGGGGCAGTTTAGCTTTAATGGTACCTGGAACAACGAATACCATTGGTACAGCATTAGTTTGCAAGTGATGCCTTGGTTGGAGGCGAGTATTCGCTACACCTTGGTTCAAGACCTGCTATACAGTGGTGACCCAGATTTTAGTGGCGACAATGAGTTGGCAGATAAAGGTATCGACTTTAAGGTGCGGCTGTTAAAGGAGAGTCGGTATATTCCTGAGGTTTCTCTAGGCTTTCGGGATTTTGGTGGTACCGGTTTATTTGATGGAGAATTTCTTGCCGCTACTAAACGCTTTGGTCCACTCGATGCCACTGTAGGTATAGGGTGGGGCTATCTGGGACAGAGCGGAAATATCTCCAACCCTATGTGTTCCATCGCCGACAGGTTCTGTACTAGACCGCAAGGTTTCAGCGGCAACGGTGGGCAGTTCGACGCAGATAGGTGGTTTACTGGCCCAGCTTCTATATACGCTGGTATCGAATACCAAACGCCGTTTCAGCCCCTTTCAATCAAAGTAGAATACGATACCAACGATTACTCGCAAGATGCCCCTGTAGTGCGTGGCAGGGCGGATATGACTCAGCATATTCCCGTCAACTTTGGTCTTGTTTACAAACACCAAGATTGGCTCATCTTCGCATGAGTTACGAACGTGGGGATACCTTCACCGCAGGCCTCACCCTCACCACTAATTTCAATGACTTGTATGCTACTTGGTAGATGAGCCAGAACCCGAACTTCGTCCGAGTGGAATGGATGAATCGACTGATTATTCGAGGCTAGCTCAAGAGCTTTATGATGTGGCGGGATACAAGGTCTCCCATATAGAGTTGGAACAAGATACGCTGGTGGTTGTAGCAGAGCAAAGTAAGTATCGTGACCGTACCAAAGCCAGATCTCGCGCTTCTACTGTTATCGCCAATCACACGCATGAAAATATCAAGTCTTATAACATCATAGAAACCAAAGAGTCTCTGGCACTGACTCAAGCAGAGATAGACCGTCAGTCTTATCTTGCCTACAAAACCCAGCAGAGCTTAGATGCGGATTTCTCGCAAGGAGCAACGTCTTACGTGGTTTCAGAGCGTGCAGGCTTGTCGCAATATGAGGAGTTTGACCGCTTTGACTATGCCTTTTCACCGCAATTGGTGCAGTCGTTTGGCTCGGCTGAGAGCTTTTATCTTTACAGTATTGGTGTGAATGCTGAGGCAAGCTTTTGGCTAACTCGAAACTTACAAGCTAGCGGTTCTTTGTATCTCAACCTCATTGATAACTACGATAAGTTCAATTACATAGCGCCGCCGGACGGCACCGATGTGCCAAGGGTGCGAACACTATTTAGAGCTTATGTGGATGAGAGTGCCCTTCGCATGAATAACCTGCAATTGACTTGGTTCGAGGACTTTGGCGATAACTGGTTCTTCCAAGGCTACGGTGGGTATCTCGAAACCATGTTCGCGGGTGCAGGTGCCGAGTTGTTGTATCGTCCGGTTAATGCCAGCTGGGCAATCGGTGCCGATTTTAACTTTATCGCTCAACGTGACCCAGAGTCTTGGTTTGGCGTGTTTCAAGATTCAAGGCAGTTTAGCGAGGCTGACCAGCGCTATTATAACGTGGTGGATAAGGGCACCACAGGCTTCTTGACGGCTTACTACATGCCGCAGTGGTCTTGGTTAGATGATACCCTGCTCAAAGTGGGTGCGGGCGAGTTTTTGGCCGGAGATATCGGTGTTCGTATTGATTTCTCTAAACAGTTTGATAGTGGGGTGATTGCAGGAGTGTTTGCCAGTATCACAGATCTAACTCCTGAAGAGTACGGAGAAGGAAGCTTCACTAAGGCTTTTATATCTCGGTACCCTTTGATGTGATGACGGTGAAACCAAGTGGCAATCGAGCTTCATTTAGCTGGCAACCCATTACCCGCGATGGTGGCAGATGCTCAAGCGAAAATATCAGCTGTTTGATGTGACCGATGCACGAAGCCCTTGGTATCAAAGGCCTGCGCAAAGAAACACCCCTTAGCAAGCTAAGGGGTGTTTAGGGTCAACAGATTAGTTTTCGTAAACTACTTCGTCTAGGTAGCGCATATAAGCATTACGCAGACGAATTGGATTATTGTCGAAATAGTTCGGGTTGAGTCTAGCTCTATCGAAGTATTGTCTGTCTAGGTTGTGGTAGTTATTCGCTGTTTGACCAAGACCAGTGTTGAGCTGGTTGTGAGTCTCGCCAACACGTGTCTGAACACCGAAGTTCCACTCGCTAACACCTCGAACTGTTAGGTACTCTGTTCATACCACGCCAGAAGGTCAGCGGGATCGATACATTCAAGGTAACGAACTGCTCGCGCTCGCTGTTTAGATAGGTCGCATCTAAGCGAGTATCACCAAGCCAGTGGCTAGAGGTAGCCTTAACGCCTGATCTCCACCCCAAAACTCACCACCTTGAACCTGCATTTGCCAGTTCCACTGTGCCACTGACAATCGATAATGGGCAAGCATAGGGGTTTTGGCGTCCTCAGTACTGTTATCAGCATCAAAATAGCCAACCTCAAAGCCAAGGTTGTGCATACCTGATTGGCTGTACCACTGTGTCTCATTCTGGCCGCCGTAGTAGTCACTACGCACCAAACCAAGGCTGAATTGAGTCATTAGGTCTGCTGGGAGGCGAAATGCCTGATGCACCAGAGCTCGATCTATCTCATTTTCTAGAGCATCGGGAGCGTAATAGCCATCATCATAATCATCACTGTTTGCGATAGGCAGTATGTGGCGGATATCGATTGCGGCACCTTTCCACAAAGGCGTATACAGGTTGGTTCCAAGACCTACTGAATAGTCGAAGAAACCATATTCTGTGGCAACGGCGTAGTTCATCACTGGAGAGAAGATAAGCTCGCTGTAGCCAAAGCCATCGTTAACGGTTTCATAGCGCCAGTTTGTTTGCCCTAGCTTGGCGTTAAGTCCTTCGTTTGATAATTCAACTTGGCTACATTCAGCGCCTGTTTTTAGGAAATCTCGATAGCAGTTAAGTTCGGTATTGATGGCGAGCATAGGGATCTTGTTCTGCAAAAGAACTAACTCAATCTTCTGACCACTGTTAGAGCCTCGAGGCAATTCAGAGAACAAGTCTTCCCCTGAATTTGCAGAGATAATACCAAGTGCAACGCCAGCACCATCCATAGGGTTGTGCTGGTAGCGCTTGCTTTCTAGGGCAATAACCAAGGTGTCTAGATTGGAACCAACTCGAATGTTTACGAAGCCCTCTTTTTCTAACTGACCAATAAGCTGAGTAAGGCTGCTTGCTTCGCCTTTGGCGAGCTCAGTTTCAAGTTGAGTTTGTGCGTCTGGTTTGATGTCTGAGTATTTTTTACGGGTGAAGGTGTCTCCAAAGAAGGGTACCGAAGCACTTACACCCCACAGGGTTTGGTCTTGATTCTCATGACCAGAATAGAGCTGATACTGAGCTGCCAATTGAGCCCCGTATGGCAGCATATCCTGAGGTGTCATTAGGCGAACCGCAGCATTGAATTCTTGGGCGTCGTACTCACCCGTCAGCTGAACAAAATCAAAAGGTTGCCACTCTGCACCAGCAAAGGGACCATCAAGCACGCCTAGGCTTAAGTTGGACTTACCGTAACCGCCACTTAAGCGAAGATTAAACGCATCGATCTCAGTGTCGGCTACCACGAAGTAGGCATCGAAGTTGCTGGCCGCTCCGCCTATATCTTGAGCACCGAAAGCTAGATTGAATCCAGTCCACTCTTCGAGATAGGGAAGCTGGAATTTGGCGGTGGCTGAGAGGTCGCGGATGCCGCAGTTGGACTCGAAATAGCCATTGCAGTCGTAGGTATCAGTAACGATACGACCACCTACTTCAAGGTGTGGAAATACCCCAGCATTAACATACCAGTGGTCAAGCTCGGCAATAGCTCCACGGTAGGGAACGCCCTGACCAAACTGTGCGCTACCTCGACCCGTTTCTAGAGTTTGGGCATTGGGTGTGAAGATAAGGCCACTGAAGCCTTGTTGAGACGGCAAGATATCGACCTTTGCCATAGCTGGGTAACTGAAAGCGGTAACGAGCGAAAGCGAGAGGGCTCGTGAAACAGGTGTGCGCATAGGAACATCCATATCCTAGGTTGCAAAGAAAAGAGAGACAAACAACGCCTCATGGGGAGGCGTTGTGATTGTTGGCTGTTAGCCTGTAGTACCGCCACCGCCGGTTGGTGGTGGAAGTTCCTCTTCAGGGATAGGCTCTAGTTCTTCACCTTCTTCTGGGTCAGGAACAGCGACTGGAGTGTCATCTGTCGGATCAGATATGGTGTCGAAGTTGTTATCAAACTCGGTAGTCATGTCGACGTATGTTGGAACCGTTTCGCCTTGATCATTAACCTTAGTAGGGAAGTTTGGATCTTCGGCAAGCACTTCTGCTGATTTTTTCGTTGCAGTTTGCAGTGCTGACGAATCAACGCTTCCATCTTCGATGCCGGCTACTTGACTTGCGATAGCATCAGAAAGAACCATAGTTGAAGCTTGAAGGTTCTTAGAGTCTTCCGCACTTAAACTATTCAGCACCGATTGCGGATCAGTCAGGAATTGTTGACGTTGCGCGTCTGTAAGTTCAGTACCCCCAGGAATCGTTTCCTCAAACGCTTCCTCGATTAGGTCTTCTAGGTCAAACTCTTCATTTGCTTCTTCTGCTTCAGCAATCTTCAGAGCCACAAGCGTCGAGTATGGTGTTGCAGCAATCGCTTGACCAGAAGTCATCAACTGAGATGGCACAATATAACGAACATTGGTCATGTCCTTACCGTTGCTTTCATCGATTGCATCACGTGTACCGCCAGAACCAGTGATGTTCTCACCAAATTCAAAGAAACATTGAGTTGGGTCTTCATCAAACAGCGGGAAATTACCAACGCCGATATTGATGGTACCGTTACCGCCAGTCTCTCCGATGTAATCTAAACCATTGCCACAATCGATGTAGGCATCAAGGTAACGAACTGCACCATCGAAGGCTTGTAATGGTGTCGACTGAGGCTCGACTCGGTTTTCGTTATCACTGCCGCAAGCTACTAGCAATCCTGCGCTCACAGCTAAAGTTAGAATTTTATATTTCACAGTATCCTCCTGTGTGAAATAACTGTCTCGTGGACAATTCGAAAAAGGTTTACTTCACATTAGTGCCAGTGATAGGCCACTGAAATCCCGAAATAATCGATATCAGGTCCACCGATGTCGTTGTACCAAGTGTACTCAAGAGCGCCTGACCAATTCTTGTGGAACTGATACTCTAAGCCGGCACCAAGGTGCGGGGTCCAACCGTTTTCGCTCTCATAGACACCAGAACCATTTGCATTCCAGTCGAACCATTGTGTCCCTGCCTTACCAAAGATAGACAGTTTCTCAACAATCTCATAAGAGGCTTTTGCGGTTAGGTTGATAACTTGCGCGTCGTAACTACCGGAAACGTCTTTTAGGTCTGCTTCACCAAGATCATGATAGCCCAATTCCACCGCTAGCCACGGTAGAGCTTGCATGCCTACAAATGCACCCCAAGAGAAGTCAGAGTCGTCAACACCCGTGACATCTGTTACAGCAGAGCCGAGACTTCCAAAGTTAGCTGAACCAAATTTAAGACCACCGTAGTAATGTGGAGAGAAGGTACTGTCGGTTTCAGCAGCGAATGCTGTTGATGAGATGGCCAACATTAATGGAACAGCTAAGGTTATTTTTTTCATTGGCTGATTTCCTTTTCTAGCTTTAAAAAAGAACCGTTGTTAGTGAGTTCATTATTTAACCTAACATATTGTTCTGTATAAGACTTTACAGTTTGTTTACCATTTCTGTGTGCAGTGTACGGTTTATGTTAAATGTGTGATCTATGCATCAGTTTGCTGAATATCGTATTTGAACTTTTTTAAGCTCTAGTGGAATGAGAGCAAGAATCGGGTTGCTTGAAATACCTTCCTCTCTCAAACTCTGAGTATCAAAAGAATCGAGGAAAACAGTGTGAATCTTGCCAGTATGTTGCGTCTTATCTCTCTTGCAGCGATATGGGGTGGCTCTTTCTTGTTTATGCGTATGTCGGCGAATGCTTTGGGGCCTGCTTATCTTATTGAGGCTCGGGTAGCACTAGCCGCAATCAGTCTTCTTGCTGTGGCTCTTTACTTCAAACGTAGCCTGCCCTTGTTAGCACATAGAAAGCACTTCTTTATTATTGGTCTGTTCAATACTGCACTTCCGTTTTTGCTATTTGCCTATGCCGCACAGACACTACCCGCATCAGTGCTTTCTATTTTGAACTCTACAGCAGCGATCTGGGGCGCGGCGATTGCGATTATTTGGACACGAACGCTGCCGAGCCTTAAAGCTGTGTTTGGTCTGATATCTGGTGTTATTGGGGTGATTATCTTGGTTGGTGTCGATAAGACCAATCTCGGGGATGGCTCGGGTTGGGCGATGCTTGCTGGGGTAATGGCAGCCTGTTGCTATGGTATTGCCAGTAATTATGCCAAGAATGCGCCGAAGATATCTTCGTTTAACAATGCGCATGGCAGTATGTGGATGGCAAGCCTTATCGTTCTGCCGCTACTGCCTCTGATGCCGATGCGAGAAGAGCCTACTCTGACTATTTCTGTATCTGTGATTGCCCTTGGTGTTGTCTGTACTGGTTTAGCTTATCTACTCTACTTCAGGTTGATTGAAGACATTGGCGCTGCGTCTGCGCTCTCTGTTACCTTCTTAATCCCTTTATTTGGCATCTTGTGGGGCAACCTGTTTTTGAATGAACAGGTTGGCTGGAATACTGTATTGGGGGCTGTATTTGTAGTTGGCGGCACCATGTTGGTAACGGGCTTTTCAATCAAATCTTTTGTGATGTCGAGGACTGCGCGCAATGAATCTTAATGAAACAGAGCGCCACTATGATGTGGTTAAGCGTGCTATAGAATTCATCCGTGATAATACTTTGAATCAACCTAGTTTAGCTGAGGTAGCAGAGTCGGTTCACATGAGCGAATATCACCTGCAACGTTTGTTCGTACAGTGGGCGGGGATATCTCCCAAGCGCTTTATGCAGTCTTTGACTAAGCAACATGCAATGCAGATGTTGAGACAGTCGGACTCACTGCTGGACGTTGCCCATGAAGTAGGGCTCTCCGGTACTGGTCGTTTGCATGACCTTATGGTCACCTGTGAGGCCATGACTCCGGGGGAAATTCAAAGCTTGGGTGACAAATTGGTTATCGAATATGGGGTGGCTATAACGCCATTTGGTCAGGCTTTGATAGGGTGGACTAACCGTGGCATCTGTTATTTGCAGTTTGTTGATCACGATATCAAGCTCAAAGAAAACCAACTTCGAGAGCTATGGCCTCTGGCGAGTTTCCAGTTATCTGATGCTCAGTCTATTGCAGACAAGATATTCCCATCAGAAAAAGGGCATACACCTGAGAGACTAAACCTGCTAGTTAAAGGGAGTAACTTCCAGATTAAGGTTTGGGAGGCTTTAATCAACAGCCAGCCAGGTGAGCTCTATTCCTATGGTCAAATAGCCAAGAAGATTGATTCACCCAAGGCATCAAGAGCAGTAGGAACAGCACTTGCCAATAACAACATCGGCTTTTTGATTCCTTGTCATCGCGTTATACGAGGTGATGGAGACGTAGGGCAATTTAGATGGGGAGCAAGCCGAAAGCTTGCTATTCAAAGTTGGGAATCTGCTTCAAGCGTTGGATAAAAAATGCCCCGAAATTGTTCGGGGCATTTTTGTGTTCGTCTAACCAGTTTAGAAAATTAGATGAGCAACACCTGCAATCACTGGAAGCGTAATAATGGTACGCAGGATAAAGATGATAAATAGCTCACCAATGTTCACTGGGATCTTACTACCTAGTAGCAGTGCACCCACCTCAGACATATAGATAAGCTGAGTAACTGACATAGCTGCGATAACAAAACGAGTTAGCTCGCTATCGATAGATGCCGCTAGGATTGATGGGATAAACATATCCGCAAAACCAACCACGATAGTTTGAGACGCTGCCGCTGCCTCTGGGATGGCTAGAAGCTCTAGGAAAGGAATAAATGGCTTACCTAGGATTGCAAATACTGAGGTGTATTCTGCAATAACCAGCGCAATGGTACCCAGACCCATAACTACAGGTAGTACGCCAAATACCATATCTACAGCGTTCTTAACGCCTTCCTGAGCAACCGATTTAACAGACTTCACTTGTGCCGCTTTAGTCAGTGCTAGCTCCATACCCCAAGAGAAGGTCGAGTGACCTGCTGGGATAGCGTTGTGCTCATGGTGAGGAGCTGTGCCATCGATAAATAGGTCTTTCTTACGGCTAAGAGGTGGAAGGCGAGGAATGATGATCGCCGCAACCAGACCTGCAAGACAGATAGCGCCGTAGAACGGTAGGAATAGGTGCTCTAGTTCAACCTGAGCGATAACCACTAGGCTAAATGTGATAGATACTGCTGAGAAGGTGGTACCCACAACTGCGGCTTCACGCTGGGTATAAAAGTTGTTCTCATACTGCTTGCTGGTCATCAGGATACCAACACTGCCGTCACCCAACCATGAAGCAATACAGTCGATTGCAGAGCGACCAGGAAGGTTGAAGATAGGGCGCATTACCTTACTAAGCAGGGTGCCGAATAGTTCAAGCAGACCAAAATTCAGTAGGAAAGGAAGCAGCAAGCCGGCGAAGATAAACACTGAGAACAGAGTTGGCAGAAGACCGTCTAGAACCAGACCACCAGTGTTCTCTTCCCAAATCGCTTCAGGACCCACTTGGAAGTAAGTCATCACTACCGCGATACCACCGATTACACGTACGGCTAGCCACAGTGGCGATGGGTTGAATAGGCTATTAAGAAACGGGCTACGTTCAATAAACTCAGGGTTCTTTACCTTACAGGCAAGGGATGCCGCTGCCATAAGCGCAATAACAAGGGTAACGATAGTTACAAGATGCGTTTCTAGTACAGATTGCAATGTCTTAGCTAGAACGGCCACTGGGATAGTCAGTGAGTCGTTATAGCTGATCGGTGCCATAAACAGGAATAGACCGATCACAGACGGGATAAAGAACTTCCAGAAATTCGCTTTTTTTGGCGCTTCTGATTGTGTTGTGCTGTTGTTTTGCATAGTTCGCTCGCGAGCAACGTTATTAGTTCGAGAATCACGAAGATCGTATTCTCGTTTTGCTGAAATTTTAGTTGGCGCGAATCATATATGCACAATTGTTTCTTGGCAATAGTATTCACTAAACACGTTTAAGTATTCAGTTAGTAATATGAGGCTGATCGGATTGGTAGGTTTATGTAAATGAGATTGTATCAATGTTGATATTTTGTGTTTTGACTAAGTCAGTTAAAGTGTTCCATCTGACTGCCAAATTCGACCCAATCTTGTTTATGTTGCTCGTAAACAGAGAAGCTCGGCGGCGGGAAGTCTTGCACATCAAACACACCCATAGGAATCACCGCGAATTCACGTGCGACTGATAGCGACAACATCATGGTAGTCCCACACGCAGGACAAAAGCTGTGCTTTACTGAATTCTGGCTATCCGCAATGCGGGTAAAGTGATTGAGATTGCCATTGATAGAGACATTTTCTTGAAGGAACCTCACCTGGACTCCGAATACGCTCCCCGTCCTTTTTTGGCAGGAAATGCAGTGGCACAGCGCTGAGCGGATTGGCTCACCACGGGTCACTATTTCTACCTCCCCACAACTGCAGGATGCTTTGCGTATTTTGGTCATTGTTTATCTCCAAGCTTTGTTACTGAAATCTTAGCGCAAAGGCGTTTTGTTGCACCAAACTCGTATCTAAATCTACGACATAAACATTCTCGAGGTGAGATTTACGACCGTTTTGCCAGAGCCTTTGTGCGAGATCTCTTACAAATGCGTGAGAAAAGGGGTTCTTATTACTGGAATAAAACAGAAAATTTACTCTAAGTCATTGTTATATAAGGTTATTTATTGTTTTTATCGATCCCATAAATGATCTGAATGCCATACATCTATTGTTAGAACAGCAGAAAAAGACGAAACTTTAGTTGTAGCAGGAAGCCGAGGAAATGGATACCTCAGGATGAGGGACGATGACTAGGATAGTCATTGAAAAAGGACTTAGGACATTGTACGGATACAATTAGTTACTAGGATGGTAGCTAGCAAAGGATCGCAATGGACACCTCTAGGATAGAGGAAAGGAACAACATCAGGATGATGTAAAGGATACCGCTCAAGGATATGAGTGAGCAGCACCAAAAAGGACATTGGTCAGCCGGGATAAGGCGTTGGACACCGCTAGGAAGGCGAGAAAGGAATAAGCTTAGGATAAGCAGGCTATCAAGGATTAGATGCAAGGAGCACTTTTTAGTAGCCGGATTGCTGCGAGTAAGACTATAACCGTCGCTTTCGCCCTTCGGGGTTTTTCTTTATTTGTTCTCGATAAAAACCTTCCCAGAGTCGCACCTTACCCTCCACCACATTTTGTCATCTTGATCGCGTTTCTTAGTTAAATCTGTTTCCTAATAATCGTTATTCATTGCAATTCATATGCTGAGTGGGAGCATAGTTTGTACAAGCGAAAAGGCTTGCTGTATCTGATACAAGATTTGCGTAACTTAAGGGGGAAATTAGTTATGAGTGTTCAGGGATGTATAGATTATCTTGCGTCGGTGAGAAACCTAAAGTCGAAAGAGAGCGACAGTAAACAATCTCGAATGTTAGACGTTGACCACTATTTTGAAGAGAAACGCTTGCAACGCTTGGAAGACGGCTTGTTTGAGAGTGAGAGTATCTATCTTATGGGTGCGAGCAACAAAGGAACTAACAATTCAAGCGTCTCGCTAGACCAGGGAATGGTGTTTAGAAGCAGCGACGACTAGAAAAAGGCTATTAAAAATCCCGGAGCATGACGGCACACTCCGGGATGGTTTTTTGCGTCTTTTAAACTGATTTTTTCAGCTCTGTAGTGATCTCTTCAGCACTGCCGTTGACCACATTGAGATGCACATCTCGTTGCGGGAATGGAATGGTAATGCCTTTCGCGTCGAACTGACGTTTGATCTCTTCGGTGACATCCCAATAGGTATCCCAATAGTCGTCGGTCTTAACCCAAGGACGGACAATCAGGTCTACTGAAGATTCGTTTAGGGTATGAACACGCACGTTCGGTTCAGGCTTCTTCAGAACCATATCATTTGCTTCAAGCACATCCATTGCGATTTTCTTCGCATAGTCGAAGTCGTCTTCGTAGGCGATACCAAATACCATATCCACACGGCGAACACGTTCAGCGGTCATGTTGTTGATCACATCACCCCAAATCTTATTGTTTGGAATGACTAGTGTTTGGTTATCTAGGGTTCGGATGGTGGTCGATACTAGGCTCATATGGCTCACCGTGCCTTGGATGCCAGCCACCTGAACCAAGTCTTTTACATCGAATGGACGGTAGATCAGTATCATTAAACCAGATGCGAAGTTGGAAAGGGTATCTTGTAACGCAAAGCCAATGATGACACCAGCGACACCGAAACCGGTAAGCAGTGGACCAAGGTTAATGCCCAGTTGTGATAGACCAATCAATAGGCCGATAAAGGTCACTGCCTTGGACGCGATAGAAATAAAGAAGTCCTGCATCAAGACGCTGAAATCCATCTTGGAGTGCGAGACACTCTTTTTGACCAGATTAGCTACTACCTTAGCCAGTGAACGTGTGATCCAAAGGATGACACAGAATACCAGTAGCTTAACTACTAGTGACGGTGTGCTGTCGAGCGCCCAGTCTTTAAATGAATCTATCCATTCACTCAAAAGCCCCCAGGCCACGTTTACATCCAGTACATCGGCATTGATATCACCTGTCATCGCAAACAGTGTTTGCTTGTAGTCGGTAACATCTAGGCCATATTTCTCCATCAGACTAACCGTGTTGTTTAGACTTGCGAGGAGGAACTTTTGAAGCTGAACCAAAGCGATGGTTTGCTTGGTAACGTTGCCTTTATCTTCCTCAGCTGTGAAGTTAAGGCGCTCATCTAGGGCTTTTTTACGTGAATCTAAATAGATAGCGATGTCGTATAACTGTTCACCACGGGTAGCTAGGTCTTGTTTAAATTGAGTCTCGTCAATCTCAATTCCCAAGCTTTTAGCCCAATCTAAGGTCGTAGAAAGCTCGTTGTAATAAACATCTACCGTGCTGAGTCTCTGCTGTGCTAAGAACTGGAGTTCTGCTTTATCCGCAGCTTCTGCCTACGTGAATCTTCAAATAACTGCGCTGACTTTATCTCTGAAAAATCGATGAGTGCTTGCAGGAGCGTGGCTTGCTCAGTCACCAAAAGCTTTAGCTTCTCTGGATCAGATTTAGCACTGATTTCTGCTCCAATCTGCTCTCGCAGCACGCTGTTCTTACGACGTAAAACGTCTTCAAGGAAAAGGCTTTCTTCTTTCTCTGAGGCCTTCACCTTCTCGACTTGAGCAGAAATTGCAGTCTGCTGTTTTATTAGATGATCGATATCGGCGGCGTGCGCCAGACCGATACAAAGTGGAAGCAGTATCGCTAGCAGGAGTCTACCTAGTTTCATGCTCGTATCTCTTTGAATTTATGTGAAAAAATAGATGCCGAGTTGGCTAGCATGAGTATAGGAAACAAAGTTCGGTTTTGCTGACAGATGATTGTCAGGAAAATTTGGCGAACAAAGAAACGGCGGATTCCTTGAACAATATTTATTCTAAACTAGCATTTATTAACATAAAAATAACATTAAGTGATGTCAGTCCGTTGTCGGCATTAAGCATTTGGGTTGCGCATATCTGACGCCTCTGCTGTAGCAGAATCGGGTTCAGTTATGTTTTGAAGCTAAGCATAGAGGCTTAGCACAATGCATCAGTCGTCCTGAGCTTGGTCCTGACTCCCAATTGAGTCAGCTTCCTGGCCTCAAACCATGGCTCACCAGGAGGGTGAAACGCCAAATGAGAGACCACATCAAATCGCTCGTATCGATAGCGCCTCTAGGCGCGTGCGCTCTTGCGGGCGCTGCACATGCTCAAACAGAGCCCTCTTACAACATGACAAAAGGCGTTACCGAGATTAGCGGTAAGGTCTATGACCTGCACATGCTCATCTTCTACATCTGTGTCGCGATCGCCGTGGTGGTGTTTGGGGTAATGTTTTACTCCATTTACGCCCACAGGAAATCCAAGGGCGCGGTTGCCGCCAACTTCCACGAAAGTACCAAGGTCGAGATTATCTGGACCGTCATCCCTATCTTGATTCTGGTGGCAATGGCGATCCCCGCCACCAAGACCTTGATTGAGATGGAAGACACCAGTGAATCAGAACTTACGGTCAAAATCACCGGCTCACAGTGGAAGTGGCACTACAGCTACTTCGACCATGATGTTGAGTTTTTTAGTTACCTCTCCACTTCCAATGAACAGATCGAAGGCACAGACGAGAAAGGGGAAAACTACCTGCTTGAGGTAGACAATCCGCTCGTTCTGCCAATCGGCAAGAAGATTCGATTCTTGATGACCGCAGACGATGTTATCCACTCTTGGTGGGTGCCTGATTTTGCTGTGAAGAAAGATACTATCCCGGGCTTCATCAACGAAGCGTGGACCAAGATAGACAAGCCAGGCATTTATCGCGGTCAGTGCGCTGAATTGTGTGGTCGTAACCACGGCTTCATGCCAATCGTAGTGCACGCAGTCGAGGCAGCGGAGTTCGATGATTGGATTGCGAACAAAGAAGCTGTGCTAGCAGAGCAGAAGCTCGCACAAGAGCAGGCTCTACAAACTACCCTGACTATGGATGAATTGATGGTGAAGGGTAAGGAAGTGTACGAAGGCCGCTGTGCGGTGTGTCACCAGAGCAATGGCTTGGGTGTGGCGAATGTATTCCCTGCGATGAAAGACAGCCCTGTGGTGTTGGGTGATGTCAACAATCACATCGATATCATCGTCAACGGCGTCAGTGGCACAGCGATGCAGGCGTTTGGCACTCAGTTAACTGCAGAAGAGATTGCGGCGGTTGTGACCTATGAGCGAAATGCTTGGGAGAACAACACCGGAGATGTGGTTCAAGCATCAGATGTGAACGCACAGATGAGCTCGCAAGGGGAATAGAGGAAGGGCGAAACTATGAAAGAGTACGATAAAACCTCTACTTACGAGAGCACTGCGGTCGATGACACCCATGTAGGGGGCGGTGCAGATCATGACGATCATGGGCCTGCCAAAGGGATCGCTCGCTGGATCTATTCCACTAACCACAAAGACATAGGCACTTTGTATCTGTGGTTCAGTTTAATCATGTTCTTCACCGGTGGCGCTATGGCCATGGTGATACGAGCAGAACTGTTCCAACCAGGCCTGCAATTAGTCGACCCTCAATTCTTTAATCAGATGACCACAGTGCACGGTCTGATCATGGTATTTGGTGCTGTGATGCCTGCCTTTACCGGTCTTGCCAACTGGATGATCCCTATGATGATAGGGGCGCCGGATATGGCGCTTCCACGTATGAACAACCTCAGCTTCTGGATCCTACCGTTTGCCTTCTTGATTCTGCTTAGTTCGCTGTTTATGCCAGGCGGTGGCCCTGATTTCGGCTGGACCTTCTACGCACCGCTTTCCACTACCTATGGTCCCGACAGTACCGCTTTGTTTGTGTTCTCAGTACACATCATGGGTATCAGCTCCATCATGGGTGCTATCAACGTTATCGTAACCATCTTCAATATGCGTGCCCCAGGCATGACCTGGATGAAGATGCCACTATTCGTTTGGACTTGGTTGATCACTGCGTTCTTGTTGATTGCGGTAATGCCAGTATTGGCTGGCGCGGTAACCATGGTGCTCACCGATAAGTACTTCGGAACCAGCTTCTTTGACGCCGCTGGTGGTGGCGATCCTGTGATGTTCCAGCATATCTTCTGGTTCTTCGGACACCCAGAGGTGTACATCATGATCTTGCCATCCTTTGGCATCATCTCAGCTATCGTTCCAGCATTTAGTGGTAAGAAGCTCTTCGGTTACCACTCTATGGTGTACGCAACCTGTTCCATCGCGCTGTTGTCGTTTTTGGTTTGGGCGCACCACATGTTTACCACTGGTATGCCGGTATTTGCCGAGATATTCTTCATGTACTGCACCATGCTGATAGCCGTGCCAACAGGGGTGAAGGTGTTTAACTGGGTGGCGACTATGTGGCGGGGGCGCTAACCTTTGAAACCCCTATGCTGTTTGCCATTGCCTTTATTGTGCTCTTCACCATTGGTGGCTTCTCTGGTTTGATGCTGGCGATAGTTCCGGCCGATTTCCAGTACCATGATACCTATTTTGTAGTGGCTCACTTCCACTATGTATTGGTGTCCGGGGCCGTGTTCTCCATTATGGCGGCCGCCTATTATTGGCTTCCTAAATGGACCGGCAACATGTACGACCACAAACTGAGTCTGTGGCACTTTTGGACCTCAATTATCTCAGTAAATCTGTTGTTCTTCCCAATGCACTTCTTGGGTCTTGCGGGTATGCCAAGGCGTATTCCTGATTACGCTATTCAGTTTGCGGATGTGAATCAGATAGTCTCAATTGGTGGCTTTGCCTTTGGTTTGTCGCAGCTTCTGTTCTTGTGGGTCGTGGTGAAATGCATTCGAGGTGGTGAGAAGCTAAGGCTAAGCCTTGGGAGCGCGCCGAGGGACTTGAGTGGACTGTACCAAGCCCAGCTCCACACCACACCTTTAGCGTACCGCCAAAAGTGGAGTAGTAGTTATGGCTAAATCCATGTCCAACAAAAAGCTAACCCTAGTGCTGTGCGGCGCTACGCTGGCTATGTTCGGGTTTGGATTTGCCTTAGTTCCTTTGTACGACATCCTGTGTGAGCAACTTGGCATTAACGGCAAGACCTCAACTGAGGCAGCGGTTGCGCCAGAGACTATGCAGGTGGATACCAGTCGCACCATCAAGGTCGAATTTATCTCGCATATCTCTAAGGGCTTGCCTCTTACATTCGAGCCTGAAAAGCGAGTGATGAAGGTACACCCTGGCCAGGTGATTCGCACTGCTTACTTTGCTACCAACAAGTCTGGCAATTCTATGGTGGCACAGGCGGTACCGTCAGTGTCCCCTGGGTTAGGTGCCACACACTTTAACAAGATTGAATGTTTCTGCTTTAATCGCCAGCCTCTTGAGGGACGCGAGAAAGCAGAGCTACCTTTGATATTTTATGTGGAGCATGACCTTCCAGAGTCAATCCACACTTTGACTCTTTCCTACACCCTTTACGATATTTCCCCTGAGCTTGCTTCTACGGCGTCGATTTCCAATGAGATTGTGAAGCTCTGTCAATGCGGATGACACACTAGGAGACACCTTATGAGTAATAAGCATCAGGCTTACTACGTACCTGCTCAGAGTCACTGGCCCTTGGTCGGGGCTATCGCTCTATTTTTTATTGCTGTTGGAGCGGGCCTAACTGTACAGACTAAAGATACAGGTGGGGTCCTTGGCCCTTGGGTGTTGGCTATTGGCATGGTCATATTGTTGGTGATGCTAGCCGGTTGGTTTACCAACGTGGTGCAGGAGTCTTTGGCAGGTTATTACACAGATCAGATAGCGCGCTCATTCAGACAGGGCATGAGTTGGTTTATCTTCTCCGAGGTGATGTTCTTCGGTGCCTTCTTCGGCGCACTCTTTTATGCGCGTATGTTCTCCGTACCTTGGCTAGGTGGTGCCGATAATAACGCGATGACCCACGAGGTGTTGTGGCCGACCTTTGAGGCATTTTGGCCCCTGACTACTACCCCTGATGGAACCACCACTCAGGCGATGGGATGGGAGGGCTTGCCTCTTAAGAACACCGTTATCCTGCTCATCTCATCTGTGACTCTGCATATGGCACACGTCAGCCTAGAACAAAACAAGCGTATGGCGCTGATTGTGTGGCTCGAGATCACCATAGTGTTAGCCGCCTTCTTCCTTTACTACCAAGGTGTGGAATACATCCATGCTTATCAAGACATGGGGCTGACCCTGCAATCGGGGATCTACGGTAACACCTTCTTCTTGCTAACTGGTTTCCACGGTTTGCATGTATTCCTAGGAACAACCGTGCTGGTGGTATTGCTGTTCAGGATTGCTAAAGACCATTTCACTCCCAAAGACCATTTTGCTTTCCAAGCGGGTAGTTGGTATTGGCACTTTGTAGACGTGGTCTGGTTGTGTTTGTTTGTGTTTGTGTACGTGATTTAAAGCTATGTGGGGTGGGTGTTCAGTGAGATAAAAGGTGTCACTCGCATGGAAGCGAGAGTCAAGCCTATAGGGATATATTCACGGCGTCCTTTTAGCTTGCGGAATACCCATCTAGGAAACATCAATAAGGACGAGGATTAGGAGTCACCCAACCCAGTTTGAGGGCAAGTATCAGAAACAAGATAACAGAGGCAGAGAGCAAAACACGTCTGCCTAGATAGCGAGTCATGGGTTTCGACCCGTCTTCTTTCACCATAATGAACAGAGCCTTAGCCAGATTCACTAGGATAAAGAGCAGTAGTCCAATGATGATTAACTTAAAGATGAATGGTGACATGAGTGCCCCTGCGTTGATGGTGCGAGTGACCGTGACTCTATTAACTGTGGGAGTGTTTGTTCTGCTCGTCAAACTCGGATTTTGGCAACTCTCCCGTGGTGAAGAAAAGTTAGGCTTTGAAGAAGATTTAAGTGCAAGAGATTCGATGGCACCTCTCTCTTTGGAGCAGATTGAGAGTAAGGTAGGTCAAGAGGTACTAACTGGATACCCACTTAAAGCCAAGGTAGAGATAACCTCGATCCCCCTCATTTATTGGGATAACGTGACCCATGGATCTCAAGTTGGATATCGAGTGTTTCAGGTGATGAAGGTGGTGGTTGATGGAGAGTTCAAAGGCTTGTTGGTGGAGCTAGGTTTTATCAAAGGAGAACGCTCCAGAGAAAGCCTGCCCAAGATTGAGTCTGAGCTAGACACTAAGGAAGTCATCGGAAGGGTGTTCGAGAAAAGCAACAATCCGCTTAGTTCGGATCTACTACCCGAGGTACTCGATGATGGTTTAAGAATCCAGAACCTTAACATGCAGCAATTGAGTGCTTATCTTAACCTGCCAATCTCGCCTTTTGCACTACAACCAGAGGCAAGTGAGTCATCACTCCCCCTTATCTGGAAGCCTTATCCCATGACCTCAGAAAAGCATTTTGGCTATGCCTTTCAGTGGTTCTCTATGGCGGGTGTCTATGCCCTGCTGGTGGTACTCATTGTTGTAAGAAGGAAACTACATGCAAGCTAGTTTGGCAAAAGAGAGACAGCGCAATGGACGAATCAAACTACTCGCCCTCCTTGCCCTGTTCGTTATTCCTGTTATTGCCGCCAAAGTCATTCTTTATATGAACTGGTATGAGGGTGGGGCCACCAACAAGGGGACCCTCATAGAGCCAAGGTTCACCTTCGAAAAAGCAGGACTTTCAAACCCTATCCCTGAGTCTTGGCAGTTGGTATTTATCGTCCCTGAGGTGTGTGACTCGGTGTGCGAAGAGCGCTGGTATCTTCTAAATCAAAGCAAAATCGCACTAGGTGTCTATTCTGAGCGTGTAGAAGTGGCGCTGTATGTGTCAACTTCATCAGATGCCAAATGGGTGGAGGCGCTTGAGATTGAGCACAAGGTTCTTGTACTGCCGGAGCAAGAGCTACCAATCGCAGACCAAGACTACTTGCTAGTGGATCCTCTCGGTCAGTGGGTTATCCGCTACCCTGAGGTGGACTCAGAGCAAGCGGTGAGCCAAAGCAAGGGACTCATCTCAGATGTTAGGAAGATACTCAAGCTATCACGAGTGGGGTAAGGATAGATGCAAGGAAGCACAGCACCACAGCAAAGACTACAGAAAATCACATTGGGCGCCCTTGCTCTCACCTTTGTGGTGATTGGGCTAGGTGCCTACACTAGGCTTGCTGATGCAGGTTTGGGTTGTCCAGATTGGCCAGGATGCTATGGGCAACTATCAGTGCCAATGAAAAGCCAAGACGTGATGGCTGCTGAGCAAGCCTTTCCCGAAAGACCCGTTGAAGCCTATAAAGCTTGGCTAGAGATGATTCACAGATACTTTGCCGGCACCCTTGGCTTGGTGGTGTTTGCGCTGGCGTATCTTCTTGGCAAACATCAACCGAGTATGCGCAACCTTGGCATTGGAATGAGCGTACTTATTGTGGCACAGGCTGCTCTGGGTATGTGGACAGTTACTCTTAAGCTTATGCCAGTCATCGTCATGCTCCACCTCCTTGGGGGCTTTACACTCTTCTGCTTGTTAGCACTCACTTTCTGCAGGCTCAGGTTTGCCAATGCCGAGCCAAAACTCCTGCCTATGAGGCTCTGTATAATCTTAGAAGCTTTGCGGCCGTCGCAACTGTGGTCTTGGTATTACAGATTTTGCTCGGCGGATGGACTTCTTCCAACTATGCCGCCTTGATGTGTACTTCCCTACCTATTTGCCAAGGCGAGTGGGCCACACATCTAGACTTTGCCAATGCTTTTGCCTTCATTCAGCCAGGTCATGATAACTATGAGTTTGGGGTATTGGATTACGGGGCTCGCATGACCATACATGTCTCCCATCGCATCGGTGCCATGATCACCACCATCTGTTTGCTGTTCTTGATAGTGCAATTGATCCGCAGTGAATCTCAGATGCTGAAGAGCTTCGCTAAAGTTATCGGCGTGGGTTTAGCCATACAGGTATGGCTGGGTATCGCAACGTAATCTTCCACCTTCCCCTAATTAATGCCGTCATGCATAACCTAGGTGCGGCCTTGCTACTGGTCACCTTGGTAGCCACCAATCACGCTCTCTGGTCTCGAGTCACAACGGCTCCTCTCTCATCACAAGTCTCATCAGATAAGGAACTGTCGCTATGAGTCAATATTCAGCCTCCACCGAATCGATAAAAGCGCGCAGTAATTGGCGCAGTTACTATGAACTGACTAAACCGAAAGTGGTTGCCTTAATGTTGCTAACCGCTGTGGTGGGAATGTGCCTTGCAGTGCCGGGCGCTTTACCGTTGAAAGCCTCTCTGCTTGGTTTGTTTGGCATTGCCTTGATGGCAGGTTCTGCAGCGGCCTACAACCACCTTATTGATCAACGTATCGATGCCATCATGGCGCGCACCTACAAGCGCCCGCTACCTTCTGGTGAGCTTTCCTCAAACAAGGTATTCGTGTTCGCGACTAGCATAGGCGTAATTGGATTTGCGGTGCTTTGGCTTGGAGTAAATGCTCTCACTGCAGTACTTACCTTTGCCAGCCTACTTGGATATGCGGTGGTTTATACCTTGTATCTGAAAAGGGCAACACCACAGAATATCGTGATTGCCGGAATCGCTGGTGCTATGCCACCACTGCTAGGTTGGACAGCAGTGACAGGAGAACTGCATGCCAATGCGTGGCTGTTGGTGATGATTATTTTTGTCTGGACGCCTCCACACTTTTGGGCGCTCGCTATCCATAGGAAAGACGACTACGCAAAAGCAGATGTGCCTATGCTGCCCGTGACTCATGGTGTGGAATACACCAAGACCAGTGTTCTGCTCTACACCGTGCTCTTGGCCCTTGTGTGCGCCATGCCCATCTTGGTGGGTATGAGTGGTTATATCTATATGATTGGTTCAACCGTTCTCAGCGCTGGCTTTATCTATCATGCGTGGAAGCTGAAGTATCGCAGTGATGAGAAACAGGCGATGGAGACATTTAAGTTTTCCATTTATCACCTGATGTTGTTATTCGTTTGCTTGCTGGTGGATCACTATACCCTTCTTACTTGAAGATGCTGGGGTGTTGGCTGGCACTCGCCAACGCCATCACATAGTTTATCTATGCTCAGGCGCTTGCCTCGTTGGCCGCCTACCAGCATCTCCAATTACTTTGGGTATATTTCTAAACTGTCTGATTCGTTGAAATTATCTAAATGTGACGATTTCTGTTACGTTAGATAAGTCACGGATATAAAAGGCATAAATAGAAAATGGATCGAACCCCTACACAATTTCTCAATCAACTGAATCAAGACTATCTTGCAATCCATCGCAGTAAAGAAGACCTGTTTTGGAGCACTTATATGGGTACCAGTGATGACCATAAAGGCTCTACAGCGGCTCAAACAAATTGGACACAGTTTCTAAGCGATGCCAACCAGATCTCCGAGGTAGAAGCCCAGATAGAGTTGGCCAAATCTATCTCTGATGCCACAGAAAAACAGCAAACCCTGCAAGGCTTGACTGGTTGGCTGAATACTTTCAAAGCACACGCCATTCAAGGCGAACAGTCTCAGGCTCTAAAGAAAGAGTTGATCGAGTTTGAGGCGGAGCTTTTTGAGAAGAAACAGGCTCATCAACTTAGCTACATAGATGAGAACGGTAATTCAGTAGATGCCTCTCTACCTGTATTGGCTTCGATAATCCGCACCAATGAAAACGCTGATGTACGTCAGTCTGCTCATAAGGCCCTGCTTGATTTGGAGCAATGGTTATTGCAAAACGGCTTTATTGAGTTGGTTAAGCTACGTAACAAGTTTGCTCAATCACTGGGCTACGGCTCTTTCTTCGATTACTCGGTAGAAAAGACCGAGCATATGACCACAGAAGAGCTATTCACCATTCTTGATGATTTTGAACAGCGCACGCGCGAGGCCAATGAGCGTAGCTTAAAACAACTGGCGAGTGACAAAGGAGAGCAGGCGTTAACAGGGTACAACTTCAACTTCTCATTCTCCGGCGATGTTATGAGAGACCTTGACCCTTATGTGCCTTTCTCTAAGTCTTTGCGTCGCTGGGTTGAATCGTTCGGTCGCTTGAACATTGATTATTCTGAGGCTGAGTTGTGTCTAGATTTGCTGGACCGCAAGGGCAAGTATCCGAACGGATTCTGCCATGGTCCTATTCCGTCGTTCTATGACAATGGCTATTGGGTAGCGGCTCAGGTTAACTTCACCAGTAACGCAAAGCCAGACCAAATAGGCAGTGGCTTCGACGGCATTAATACCCTGTTTCATGAGGGCGGTCATGCGGCCCATTTTGCCAACGTGAAAATGAATGCACCGTGCTTCTCGCAAGAGTTTGCGCCTACCTCGATGGCGTATGCAGAAACTCAGTCTATGTTCTGCGACTCATTGCTAAATGACGCCGATTGGCTGAAGCAATACGCCACCAATGACACAGGTGAGAGTGTGCCGGACTCGGTTATCAAATCTATGATAGAGAGTCGTCAGCCATTCAAGGCGTATCAAGAGCGCAGTATCTTGGTGGTGCCATACTTCGAGCGTGCCTTGTATGAGCTTGCTGAGGACGAGTTGACGCCTGAACGTATCACTAATCTGGCTCGTGAGTGTGAACAAGACATCCTAGGTTTAGAGTGCAGTCCGAGGCCGCTAATCGCGATTCCGCATCTGCTGTCTGATGAAGCAGCCTGTGCATACCAAGGTTACCTGTTGGCGCATATGGCGGTGTACCAAACCCGCGCGTACTTTACAGACAAGTTCGGCTATTTGACGGATAACCCAGAGATTGGTCCGCTGCTTGCTGAGCACTATTGGAAGCCGGGTAATAGTCAGTCTCACAATGAGACTATCTTGGCACTTACAGGAGAGGGCTTTAATGCCAAGTATCTTGCTGATGACTGTAATCGCACAGTAGAAGAAACCTGGCGTGAAGAGCAGCAGAAGATTGATTCTCTAGCTACTCGCAAGAGAGCTGAAATCGCTTCTTTGAACGCAAGCATCAGAGTGGTTGATGGTGATGCAGAGCTGGCGAGTAACACAGACTCGGATACTCAGATGTGTGATCAGTTTGAGGCCTATATAGCCAAAACCTACGCTTGTTAATTGAAAACACCCCGCTCGATAGCGGGGTGTTTTTTAGCTTAACCCTGTACAGGCTCGACTAGGTATTTAGTGATGAAAAGCTTGCCGTCGCGCTCTACTAGGTCCCATTTCTCATTGACCAGTAGGTTGATAGATTCGCCTTGATAGGTATCCGCAATCAATCGAATGCGAAGCTCGGCTGTAATTGCGCCATCTTGCTCAGATACCTCGACGTTCTCCACAATATGTTCGCAGTTTGGCTTAAAGATGCCGCGCACTGTTGTGTACCAATCGTTAAAGCCAGCATGTCCCTTGAACTCACCCTCAGGTGAAATCCATCGGATCTCTTCAGATAGAGACTCTAGGAAATAGTCATTGCTTTCTGGCAGCACATCAAACTCGGCAAACCACTCTTTAACCAGTTTCTTTACTCGGTTTTCAGTCGAGCCGAGTAGCTCATTGATGTTTTCGGCAAGCTCAGCACCGTGCTGCATCGCTTTCGCCTCAACCCCTTTTTGAGTGTTGTAGACGCCAGGGATAAATACCATGCCATGGGTGTAGATAGGTTTACGGTAGTTCATACCTGCTAGGTAAGCGGTTTGCTGAAGTGGCATCAACAGCTGTTCGATGGTGAAGTGGTTGTAACCTAGTGGGTCATAAGACTCCTCTGGGCCGCCGATAGTGACAGACAATAGGAAGTCTTTGCCCTTTAGTTTGTCGCCTTTTGAGCCGTAGGCAAAGTTGTACGAGAACACATCGTCTACCCACTTCTTCAGCAGTGCTGGAACCGAATACCAGTAGAATGGGAATTGCAGGACAATCACATCCGCTTCAAGTAGCGCTTGCTGCTCCACTTCCACATTGATTTTGTAATCTGGGTATAGGCTGTCCAAGCGACGAACCTGGATGTCTGATACGTCTTGTTGAACCTTGTCTAGGATCACCTTGTTAGTGAAAGATTCGTCTAGATTAGGGTGACCAGAAATTACTACAACCTTGCTCATTGCTATGCTCCAAAATGGGTTATTGCTCGATTTGTGAGTATTCTAGCGAGCCACCTATTGTGTTGGTAGGGCACACTTTACTACTATTTAATTAGGTTAAAGCTAACAATAAAGGTTGATATGAAAGGCACAACATATAATCAGCTGATGGTGTTCCACAGCATAGTGGAGCAGGGAAGTATTCGTGGTGCTGCACGCAGTCTAGAGATGGCACCGCCGTCTGTGAGCCAAGCTCTGAAGCTATTGGAATCAAATATTGGCCTGACCCTGTTTAACCGCTCCACGCGCCGTATGGAACTGACAGAGGCTGGGCACTTACTGTACGACAGAACCAAAGAGGCGCTTTCCTCCTTATCTAGCGCGTTGGAGAGTGTGAATGAACTTAGTGAGGTACCATCAGGTTAGTGCGCATCACCTTGCCACGCTTTGTTTATCAAACCTATCTCAAGAATATTTACCCTGAGTTCTGCGCGCGCTATCCGCAGATACAGCTAGAGATCTCTGTGTCTGATGCAGCGGTGGATATCGTGAAGCAGGGTTTTGATCTCGGGATTCGATTTGGCGATCGCATTGAGCAAGGTATGGTGGCGAGAAAGCTCACCGAACCCATGCCTGGCGCTATCTTTGCGTCGCCTGATTATCTTGCCAAGCATGGTACACCGCAGACAATAGAAGAGCTAAAGGCACACCCTTATATTCAATATCGATACATTACCTCGAACCAGTTCGCCTATTTGGAGGTGATGGATAAAGAGGAAAGACGCAAGCTGGAAATGCCGACGGCGATCGTGGTGAACGATATTGAGCTTGAGGTGGATGCCGCGCTAAATGGTATGGGCATTGGCAGTATTGTTTTGCCTTGCGTTGAAAAGCATCTTGAGAGTGGCGAGCTTGTTCCCATCATGCAACAGCAGTGGGCTATCTATCCGGCTTATATGTCTACTTTGTGCAGAACAGCCAAAAGGTAAAAAGGGTGCGGGTACTTATCGACTTCTTGATAGAGAAAATCAACCAGTCACGCTAGGGATACAACTAGCAATAACTGGCAATACAAAATAGATACAAATCTAGCTCTTATGTCTTTTTGCGACCAAGGTAAATTTGTAGTCCGTTGATTTAAAGAAGTTTCTGCTGTACTCAAAAACCGTATCGTCGTGCAGATAACCTCGGGTGCGTTTCTCGATAATAGGCTGAGTTTCATCGATACCCAGAAGCTCGGCGATATCTTGAGGTGGGTGCACCGGAATGATCTCCTGCTCACTTCTATCTATGATCATACCCTTCTCAGACTCGATGAAATGGTACTTGGAGCCTTGCATAGTCTGGTATGAGAGATCAGGAAACAGTGCTAATGGAAGCCAGGTTTCCTCGACGGTAATCGGGTTGTCGTCTAGGTAACGTACGCGTTTCACATAGAAGATCTTATCGCCCTCACTTATGTCGAGGTGTTCAGCCATGGTAATAGAGGCTGTCGAGATTTCAAACGCAATCACATCACTGTGAGTTTTCACATCAAGGTGCGCCCACTTTTCATCAAAGCTCGATTGTTGATAGATGTCGTAGTTCACCTTGTTCTCTTTAACATAGGTGCCACTGCCTTGAACGCTTTCCAGTTCATCGTTTTCAATCAATAGCTTAAGTGCCTGACGAACGGTTACGCGGCTTACCGAAAACTCTTCGCGCAGTTGCGCCTCAGTAGGCAAGGCTTCGCCTACCTTATACTCACCACTGCTGATCTTTTCTCTGATTTCATCAGCGATCTTGCGATACATGGGCAATCTGGCCATGAATACTCCAACTAACTTCAAATGTCCCGCTTTGTTACGGGCCGATCTTTATTCTTATTACACCCACGCAACCTCAATCTGTCATCAAGGTTACATTTTGAAATACTTGGGTGTTCATATCACAAACCTGAATGGCACCGCTTGCTGATTAATAAATATCCAGCATATTGACCGGAATTATGCATTGCTTGAGACAAATTGGCGTCTTCAAGTAAAACTTGTGACTAGTCACTGATGGCTATGATACGACTTTTATTTACTTGGACAAGAGTTTGTATGGGACTTTTTAAAGTAAATTTAAATACAAATTCAATACAAAAATATTGTTGGGCGGGATCGTTGTCACAGTTTATTTGTATTAAATAGGTATTATTTGGGTCGTTGAGTAGCTACCTCCTCATAGAACGTGACTAACGGGACGACAGGTTATGAAATTAACAACTCTTACCAACGCATCGCTAATAAACCTACAAACGACTTTTGAAAGTCGTGATGCGGCAATACATGCACTTGCTGACCAACTAGATAAACAAGGCAAATTGCACGACAAACAACAATATCTAGACGCTGTATTTAAGCGCGAACAAGAAGGGCCTACGGCTCTTGGTGAGGGCCTAGCGGTACCTCATGGTAAAACCGATGCAGTAAAAGAAGCGGCTTTTGCTGTTGCAACACTAAAGCAAGACCTCAAATGGCAAGGCATCGACGAAGATGAAGACGTTAACCTTATCTTCTTGATTGCAATTCCAAACGCAGAAGCGGGTTCTACCCATATGCATCTGCTGACCGAGTTGACCACCACTCTCGTTGACGACGAAGTTCGCGAAGCCGTGCTTAACGCAACTGATGCAGAACAGGTTTTGGCACTATTAGGCGAAGACGAACCAAAGTCGACCTCATCAGACTCCCCTGCTGATGAGAATGCTCCGACTATAGTATGTGTCACTGCCTGCCCAGCAGGCATTGCGCATACCTATATGGCCGCAGAGTACCTTGAAAAAGCGGGTAAAAGCTAGGCTACAACGTGGTAGTTGAAAAGCAGGGTGCAAATGGCATCGAAGGCCGATTGACTGCTGAGCAACTTAACAAGGCAACCGCTGCGGTATTTGCCGCTGAAGTTGCTATTAAAGAAGTCGAGCGTTTCCAAGGTATTCCGCGAGTAGAAACCCCAGTAGCTGAGCCTATTCGCCACGCTGAGCGCATTCTGAACGACGCTATCGAAGCATCTAAGTCTGGTTCTAGTGAAGAGCGTGCGGTAGCAACGGATGACAAGCCAAAGAAACTGCCGTTGAAGACAGAGCTTAAACAGGCACTGCTTTCCGGTATCTCTTACGCAGTTCCACTGATTGTTGCTGGTGGTACCGTATTGGCTGTAGCGGTTCTTCTGGCACAGATCTTTGACCTGCAAGAGCTTTACGCAACCGACGGTTCTTGGCTTTGGATGTATCGTAAGCTCGGCGGTGGCCTGCTGGGTACGCTGATGGTCCCAGTACTTGCTGCTTACACCGCATACTCCCTGGCGGATAAACCTGCTCTTGGCCCTGGCTTTGCCGCTGGTATCGCCGCGAACCTTATCGGCTCTGGCTTCCTAGGTGGTGTTGTGGGCGGTTTGATTGCCGGCTACGTGATGCGCTGGGTGAAAGAGAACGTTCGTTTGAGCCTGCATTCAATGGCTTTTTGACCTTCTACCTCTATCCAGTAATCGGCACCTTGGTTGCGGGTAGCTTGATGCTGTTCGTAATCGGTAAGCCAGTAGCTTGGCTAAACCAAGGTCTAACCGACTGGCTAAACGGCATGTCTGGCACCAACGCACTGCTGCTTGGCGCAGTTATCGGTTGCTTTGTATCGTTCGACCTTGGTGGTCCGGTAAACAAAGCCGCATATGCCTTCTGTCTGGGGGCTATGGCGAACGGTGTGTATGGTCCTTATGCCATCTTTGGTAGCGTTAAAATGGTATCGGCGTTCACTGTGACGGCTTCGACCATGCTAGCTCCGAGACTATTCAAAGACTTCGAGATTGAGACGGGTAAATCCACTTGGCTACTTGGTCTAGCGGGTATTACCGAGGGTGCTATCCCAATGGCGATTGAAGACCCTATCCGCGTAATTGGCTCCTTCCTTGTGGGCTCTATCGTGACTGGCGCTATGATTGGTGCGGCGGGTGTTGGCCTTTCAACTCCGGGTGCAGGTATCTTCTCCATCTTCCTACTACACGATGCAGGCCTAGGCTCATTCATGGCCGCTGGCATCTGGTTCGGCGCCGCTATTATCGGCACCATCATCTCTACACTGCTTCTGGTTTCGTGGCGTGCACACGCTGTGAAAAAGGGCAAGTTTGACGCTCAAGTAGCGACTCAAAACTAATCACTTAGCAACAATCAAAGATGCTCGGGTTCAAGCAACCCGAGCCATTCCAAACATTAGCGATGTTTCGCACAGGTACAAGATTATGACTACATCTCGCGTCCACATTACTCCACACATGCACTGGGATCGTGAATGGTATTTTACGACTGAAGAGTCTCGTATTCTTCTGGTCAACAACATGGAAGAGATCATGAACCGCCTAGAGTCGGACCCTGAGTACAAATACTATGTGCTCGATGGCCAGACTGCAGTTCTGGAAGACTACTTCGCTATTAAGCCTGAGAACAAACAGCGTGTGAAAGCTCTAGTTGAGGCGGGCAAGTTGATTATCGGACCATGGTATAGCCAAACCGATACTATGCAGGTTTCGGGTGAGTCTATCGTGCGTAACATGCTGTATGGAATGAAGGACTGCTTAGAGTTCGGTCAGCCAATGAAGATAGGTTACCTGCCAGACTCATTCTCAATGAGCTCGCAGTTACCGATGATCTACAAGGGCTTCGGTATCGACCGTGCTATGTTCTGGCGTGGTTGTTCTGAGCGCATGGTACTGATAAAACTGAGTTCGTGTGGCAATCTAACGATGGCAGCGAAGTAACCGCTCAAGTATTACCACTAGGTTATGCTATCGGTAAGTATCTGCCACAAGATGAACAGGGTCTGCGTGACCGCCTAGACAAGTATTTCCCTGTACTCGAGAAGCCGTCGGTAACTAAAGACATCCTGCTGCCAAACGGCCATGACCAGATGCCTATCCAAAAGGATATCTTCGAGGTGATGGACAAGCTTCGCGAGATCTACCCTGAGCGTGAGTTCAAGATGAGTCGCTTTGAAGAGGTGTTCGAGCGTATTGAAGCAGTCCGCGATCAGCTTGATACGGTTAAGGGTGAGTTTAACGACGGCAAATACATGCGTGTTCACCGCACCATCTCTTCTACTCGTATGGATATCAAGCTTATCCACGCTGAGGTAGAGAACAAGATTGTTAATATTCTTGAGCCATTGGCGTCTATCGCTTGGACACTTGGCTTTGAATATCACCACGGTCTTATTGAGAAGATGTGGAAAGAGAGCATGAAGAACCATGCCCACGACTCTATCGGATGCTGCTGTAGCGACAAGGTGCACGCTGAGATCCTAGCGCGTTACATCCTTGCTGATGATATGGCCACCAACCTTATTAAATTCTACAAGCGTAAGATTGTCGACCACATGCCTGAGCGTGAGGGCTGTGACAAGCTAGCACTGTTCAACCTATTGCCGTATGAGCGCGAAGAGGTAGTCAACACTACCATCACTATCCGTGCTCAAGAGTTCAGTCTGTTTGATGACCAAGGCAACGAGGTTGAGTACTTCATTACCGATTCTCGTGAGATTGACCCAGGCAAGGTAGACCGCCAGATCGTTCACTACGGTAACTACGACCCATTCATGGAATTCGATATTCAGTTTAACCGCACCGTGCCAGCGATGGGTTTCACCACCCTTCATATTCAAGGTAACAAGTCTGGCTCACTGAAAGCAGTTACGTCTGATAGTAATGCTCTTGAGAACGAGTTCTACCACATTACCGTTAACGAAAACGGAACCCTTACTGTTCTCGATAAGGCTACCCAAAAGACCTTTGAACAGGTACTGCGCCTAGAGAACGGCTCAGATGATGGTGATGAGTACGACTACTCTCCATCTCGTAAAGAGTGGCTTATCTACTCGGATGAGTTCAAGGTAGATACCAAGGTGACTCAGCAAGGCTTCCAGTCTGTTGCTGATATCAAACTGCGCATGCAGGTGCCAACGGATCTTGAGGCTCGTGAGAGCCGCACCAATCAAGATGGTTATGTAGATGTGGCTTGTCAGGTTGTACTGAAGCAGGGCTCTCGTCGCATCGAGGTGAACATGGAGCTGGATAACCAAGCTAACGACCATCGTCTGCGTGTGCTTATCCCAACTCCATTCACTACCGACACAGTAGTGGCTGATAACCAGTTTGGTCTTATCACTCGTACTACCCAAGATGCTGCTATGGAAGTGTGGGAGCAAGAGGGTTGGAAAGAAGCGCCAGTACCTGTGTATCAGATGATGAACGTTGCCTCTCTTGAAGAGAGCGGTGCTGGCATGGCGATCATGTCTGGTGGTTTGCGTGAGTTCGAAGTGATTGAATCAGCAAATGCTGGCAAGCGTGACACCTTTGCTCTGACCCTATTCCGCGGTGTAGGTGTGCTTGGTAAAGAGAATTTGCTGCTTCGTCCTGGTCGTCCATCGGGTATCAAGATCCCAACCCCAGATTCACAGACTCGTGGCAAGCTCAGCTGTAGCTTTAGCCTGTTCGGTTTTGAAGGCACACATGTTGAAGCTAACGTGATGGCAGAAGCGCGTGAGAATGTGACCCCAGTTCAGTGCTACAACAAGATCCCATACAATGCGATGAAGCTAAATGTGGGTGAACAGAACCTACCGATAGAGTTTAGCCTGCTGAACAAGCCAAAATCAGGGGCGGTATTAAGTGTGCTGAAGAAAGCAGAGAATGAAGATGCGCTAGTGCTTCGTGTTTACAACCCAGCAGAAGGTGCAGAAGTAGAGGACAAGGTAGAGTTCACCTCGCAAGTCGCAAGCTGGCGAGAAGTAGACCTAAACGAGTCGCTACTTGAGACAGATGCAGAGATGCAAAGCTTTGGTACGCTGAAGCCATGTCAGGCGAAGTCGTTCCAAGTTAAGCTTTAGGACTGCCTCTTAAAATAATAAAAGCCGAACTAGTGTCGGCTTTTTTGCGTTTAGTGGCGAGCTGAAGGAGTCCAATAGCTTGATGGCTTTAAACAGCTAAAGTGGTAGTGGGCTCGTTGGATTTCGTTGAACTCTAACATCCATTTGGAGCAGCGTTGTTGGGCACAAAAAGCTTCCATATGTTTGAGCAAGGTCTCCCCATTACTTTCGATAACCTGCATGGTGGCATTTACCAGATCGGACTGTTCTAAAGAAAGGAACTGCATTAAAGCGTAGTTCTGATTTAGGGTATCGAACGCTTGTTGCTGCCTACCTAGGCTTTCAAGGATCTTGGACTGAGCAATAGCCGCATCGGTTATACCGCCAAGTAAGCAAACAAACTGGCACGGCCTAGTACTGGTACTTTCTACTGCGTTGTGAACATGAGTTGGAAGGTTGTCTAACACTAACTTGAACAAGCTAAATGCTTCGGGAAGTTGACCTCGCTCCATTAGCTTTTCAGCCTTTTGGTATTGAATCCAGCACTGTTTGAGTTCCATTCTTGAACGCTCCCTTTGTAATCAGCAAACAATATTTAAATGCAATTAAGCTCCAATTGCAAATAATTATCATTTGTATTTTGAGGGTGTTCAAAAAAGGATGCTAGGGAAACCTAATATCCAGTCCTATTTAAGGCATTTGTACGCACTGCCAGAAAACGTAACCGAGGTCTGGAAGTAACGCTTGTCTATGGTAAGCACGGTATCAGCACCCAGGCGCTGGCCTCGTTTTTCAACTCGTTTAGTGCGCCTTCAACGAGTGTATCGTTAGGGTAAAACAGATAGCTATACCAATGGCCTTCGGATCCTGTAACTTCGCCAAGCCATTCACAATCGGCATTGGCTCGAATAGGGAAGGATTCCACTGCCACGTTGGCGGCAGTGGGTTCTAATTGCTTGGTAGGCGTTGTGCAACCTGCCAACGCCATTAGGCAAAGATGCCCAGTAAGTACTTCATTCTTAAACCTAAATTACATGCTTACCTTAAGCATAGTCGGATCTTGTGAAGGTATTTTTAACCAAAAGGCCATTCAGCGTTTCGCTCTTCTCAAGCTTGAATTGCAAGGGCTGTTCAAGGTCCGAAAACAGTGGAATTCCGCCACCTAACAAGATAGGGATGGTAGTGATAACAAGCTTGTCGATAAGGTCTTTTTTCAAGAAACTCTGCACGGTTTTACCGCCGTCGATGTAGAGGTTGTTCAGGCCCTTTTCTTTTAACGTAGCAGTTATCTCTTCAGGAGTACCTTTGATTGGAAAGATCTTATCCTCTAGGCCTTCTGGCGCTTGGGTCAGCTTCGAACTCAGCACATATACTGGTTTGTTGTATGGCCAGTCGATACCAAAAGAGAGCACCTTCTCCATGGTGTTTCGCCCCATTACCAGTGCATCAATAGAGTCCATAAATTCAGCAAAGCCAAAATCAGAACCATCAGGATTAGGCACTTGGTGTAACCAGTCTAGGTCATTGTTCTTGTCAGCAATGTAGCCGTCTAGGCTAGTGGCGATGTAGACGATATTAGCCATGATTTTCCCCGCTTTATCAGTTAGATATAGATTGTAAGCTAAATTGGAAGCGGGGTAGAGAGATCAGTCTCGATAGGCCGAAAAGATAGCACTCACATCAACGCGAGCGTTTAGGCGTGCTGCAAGCAGATAGAGTCCACCGATCTTTCTATGTAAGAACAGCGCATCGGCGGGTGGGGTGTGCCAGTAATCTTGCTCCATGCTAAGGACATTACCCGCTTCGCTGATCCGCTGTGCAAGACCGCTCTCGGCAAAGTCATACTTACCTTGGTGCTTGAGAGGCTCGCATGCGAGTTTCACTAGCTCGAAGATGGCTTGTTTTTGCTCGGGCATTATCTGCTGGCTGAAGAATCCTATCTGTTCTAGCGCATCATTGAGACGCTGGTCGTCGTTGTGTAAAACACCGTTAAAGGCATGGCGATAGCGTCACTGATGCGGTCGCTATACTCTCGCGTTGCACCGAAATCTAGCAGCACCACACGGCGCGAATCTTCTTGGTATAAGAAGTTGGCGAAGTTAGGGTCGGTTTGCACTAGCTTGAACTCGAATATCTCGCGAAAAAGTAGCTCTAGCAGCAGGTGCATGATGCGGTCTCGAGTTTCTTGGTCGGCGCCATCAAGGCTTTCTATGGGAAGTCCCTCTACATGGGTCATGGAGAGTACGCCCTCAGAGGATGATTCTGGATGTACGGTCGGCAGAACGAAGTCAGGATTCCCACTTAGCAGTTCTTGATAGCGGGTTATCCAAGTTGCTTCCAATATATAGTCTGCTTCAGCGTGAAGCTGTTTCTTGGCCTCATCAAGCAAGCCTTTGTAGTCGACCCCTTTTGGGATAAGCCCGATTAGGTTGAGCAGTACCTACGTTGTCCACGTCACTGTCGATACTCTTGCGTATACCGGGATACTGAACCTTGACCGCAAGCTTAGTGCCATCGTCTGCATGTGCCTGATGAACCTGGCCGATAGAGGCGCTGGCGATAGGCCTAAAATTGAATTCAATGAAGTTGTGCTGCCAGTTGTCGCCTAGCTGCTCTGTGAGCACTTGTGAAAGCTGCTTGGCTGGCATTGGCGTTGCGTCTGAGCGAAGGCGGGAGAGGATATGAGCGAGCTCAGGGCTGATAAGATCCCCAGCGTCCATAGAGAGTAGCTGGCCTACCTTCATAGCCGCACCGCGAAGGTGAGCCAGTTGATCGGCAATGCGCTTGGCATTGGCAGGCGTTAATAAAAGGTCTTTGGCCTTGGGTCGTTTACCCTGCGCCAGTTGCTTAGCTCCCTCGGTCACCATGGCACCGCCGACGCGTGTGGCTAGGGATGCAATCTTGCCAAAGCGCGAAATGCGATGGGTGGGAACCTTACTTTCTTCGACTGCCATATCAGAACCTCTTCCTTAACTTCCTGTGCATCATACGCAACTTAGCCTTGGCTTGCTCAATTGTTGTTTTGATTCATGAGTTTGAGTGCATAGCGAATCTGAACATGAGTAAAACTCATAGTGCCAACATGAATTTTACTCATGTTGATGCTGAGGAGTTTTCACTTTGATTCGCGTCACACTGTGGTTGAATGGAGCCATATCCGTTTAGCAGTATGGAAGTCTACAATGACAAAGGTAACGATTTTAGATGGTGGCATGGGACGCGAGCTTAAGCGAATCGGTGCACCTTTTTCACAACCATTGTGGAGCGCACAGGCGCTTATCGAATCGCCAAAGCATGTGGCACAAGCGCACCTAGGCTTTATCGAGGCGGGTGCAGAGATCATTACAGTAAACAGCTATGCCTGTGTACCATTTCACCTAGGTGAGGAGCTTTACGCAGAGCAAGGCGCCGAGCTTGCAGAAAAGCGGCTAAGATTGCCCGCGATACAGTGACTGAGTCTCAGAAAGAGGTGTTGGTTGCTGGTTCTATTCCACCTGCATTTGGTTCATATCGTCCTGATTTGTTTGAAGAGAAAAAGGCTTTTGAGATAAGCGATACCTTGTTCAAGGCACAAGAGCCACACGTGGATATCTGGCTTGCTGAAACCGTTGCCAGCATTGCAGAGGCAGAGGTTATCACCAAGGTACTGTCGAAGACCGATAAGCCAAGCTACATCTCCTACACCTTGATTGATGAAGTCGATGAACCTGCGCGTCTTCGCTCAGGAGAGTTGGTAACGGATGCGGTAGAGCAGCTTCTTACAACCAATGCCAGTGGTATTTTCTTCAACTGCTCTATCCCTGAGGTAGTCGAGCAGGCTATCAAGGATGTCAATCAAGCCTAGAAAAAGCGGGTAAAACACTCACCATAGGCGTGTTCGCCAATAGCTTTACGCCTATTAAATCCGGCCACCAGGCCAATGACACTATCCAAGAGTTACGCAACTTCTCTCCTGTGGAATATCTAGAGTTCGCAAAAACTTGGCAAGCACTGGGTGCGAGCATTATTGGCGGCTGCTGTGGCATTGAACCGAGCCACATTCAAGAGTTGACAGCATGGAGTAACAGCCTAGTAAACGAGACGGAGCAGTAATCGTGAAGAACCTTAACTTTGGCCTAGCCATTCCCGCTATTGCGCTAGTTATCCTGTTGCTGGCCGTTTCCTCTTTCTTCCCCGACCAATCTCAGGCGATGGCCGGCAATGCCATGACCTTTGTGACCGACTGGTTCGGTTGGCTGGTGCAACTGGGCAGTTTAGCTTTGGTGGGCTTTCTATTTTGGCTGGCTTTCTCTAAATACGGTTCTATCCGTTTGGGAGAGGGCAAGCCTGAATATTCTAATTTTTCATACGGCGGTATGATCTTTACCGCAGGTGTCGGCGCGTCGCTAATCTATTGGGGCATCGGCGAACCTATGTATTATCTACAGTCGCCACCACTGTTTGCAGATACCAATAGCTACGCAGCTGCAGCCTGGTCGGTCACCTATTCCATCTTCCATTGGGGCATTACAGGCTGGGCTATCTATTGCTTCCCAGCGATCCCTTTTGCTTATGCGTTTTACGTTCAGAAGAAACGCACACTCAAGCTCTCTACCTGTGTGAACCAGTGGTAGGTAAGAATCCAGTAGTGGCTAAGTGTATCGACCTGCTCGCTATCTTTGGTACCTTAGCAGCCTTTGCGAGCTCTCTAGCATTGACGGTAACCTTGCTCAGCACTGGCGCATCTGAGCTGTTTGGTATCGAGAATGGCCTAGTCCTACAAGGTGGCATCATTCTGCTGTTTGTTTTGGTTCTTCTAGCAGTAATGCTGGTGGGCTTTAATCAGGGCATTAGCAAGGTATCTGATTACACCGTTATGGCGGCCATTGGTTTTGCTCTATTCGTGCTGTTTTCATCCAACGCTCACTTTATCTTGAATAACTTTACTGATTCCATTGGTGTGATGCTGGATAGCTACTTCCGTATGTCGCTGTGGACGGACCCAGTGCAGCAAAGCGGTTTCCCACAGGCATGGACCCAGTATTACTGGTTCTGGTATTACGCTTATCTCATCATGATGGGCCTATTTATCACTCGTATATCCCGTGGCCGTACCATCCGTGAGGTGATTCTGTATGCTATCTCGATGGGGTCGCTTGGCTGTGCATTCTTTATCTCTATCTTCGGTGGATATGCAGTTTGGGCGCAGCTACTCGGTGGCTATCCGGTGCAGGATTGGATGAGCGATGGCGGTCTAACCTTTGCAGTGGTCTCTCTTATCAAGACACTACCAGCGAAAAACGTAATCCTAGCGGTATTCTTGGTAATACAGTTCTTCCTGATGCTAACCACTATGTCGAGTGCAAGTGTGGCCACATCTATGCTCACTACCAACCAACTGGCACTGAGCGGTGATCCTGACAACAAGGTGAAACTGCTTTGGCTGGCGCCATTGCGCTTATCAGCTTCAGCGTGTTCCTGTGTGGTGGCGGCATTAATACCATCAAATCACTGTGCGTGGTTGCAGGTCTGCCGATGATGTTTATCTACGCCATCTTGGTCAGAACCCTGATGATGCAGCTCTCTGGTGATGAGGTTAAGGAGACCGAAACCTCCCGAAACGAACAAGCAGAGCTTGAACAACTGACTGCTTGATACAGCGTTAAACGAAAATCCCTTTAAGCTCTGTGCTTGAAGGGATTTTTTAGTTTTTATTGAAACTGATTACCTTTGTAGAGCAATTATCAATCTTAAGACCTATTGCTATGCTTAAGTCTGTTTTGGACATCATGCATCAACAGAAGGGTTTTGAAGATGGCGTATTATTCAGTTCTTGAAGTAACTCCAACCACAGATACTTGGCAAGCGGACTATGTTCCCGTATCTAATCGCATCGTTGAAAAGCACGGTGGTAAATACGTGGCGCGTACCGTGAATCACGAACGTATCGAGGGAGCAGGAACCGAGCCAGCACTGCGTATTATCCTTTGGTGGCCATCAAAAGAGGCCGCAATTGCATTCATGAATGACCCAGAGTATCTGCCTCACCTTAAGGCTCGCACTGAGGTTCTATCAGTGATCATGTCTTGATTGAAGCCAAGGATGATCTGGCTTAAGTGAAGGGAGTGGCACCTGCACAAGAATGCTAGGTAAACTCGTGTGTGCAGGAAGAGCGTTCTGTGAATCAAGACAGGTGCCAATGTCGACTTATTCACACTAACCTGTGAGTAATGTAAAAAGAATAGGCTGATCTTTAGAGCGCAAATAGCCATTGGTTATGGAACCTTTATTTAGGTAGCGAGTCGATTGCGGTATACTCCCTGCGACTCAATCCTGAGTCGACAATTTAAGTTTAGAAACAGATGAAACTCTTTGACGTGACCCCTGCCGATTACGCAGAAATGCTGGCGGTTTGAAGATTCAGTCCGAGCTACTCACGACTTCATCACAGAAGAAGACATCGAGTTTTTTAAACCCATCATTATGGAACACGCCTTTCCTGCAGTCGCACTCAAGTGTGCGAAGGACAAGGATGGCGCTATCCTTGGCTTTATCGGTGTCAATGACCACAAGATAGAGATGCTGTTTGTGCTGGACTCAGCCAGAGGGCAGGGGATAGGTAAACTGCTGATGCATTATGCTTTGGAGCACCTAAAGGTAACTAAGGTAGATGTGAATGAGCAGAATCCAGAGGCAACAGGCTTCTACAAAAAGATGGGGTTTAAGGTGACCTCACGCTCACCACTCGATGATATGGGAAAACCTTTCCCAATTCTGCATATGGAGTTGGATAAGTAGTCTCGAAAAGACCTCAACCTATCTGTTAGAAGAAGACCCCGAGACCAATAAGCTCGGGGTTTTCCGTTTTTATCCTTCGTATTTGAAAATACAGGGGTGTTGACTGGCGCTCCCATCTGGTAGGCCTGCCCCGACCATCACATAGTTAATTTATGCTCAGGTCTTCAGTCGCTTGTCGCCTACCTGTATTCCCAACTACCTTGGATAAAATCACAGAACTTTTATGGATCATATCATGCAGAATTCGAGTTCAGATGACATCATCATCCGCAAGGTATTCAATGACCTAGAGTCTTACTATGGCTATTTTGTCTGGTGGCCAAGTGATGATGCGTATCAGATCATGCTAGGGGCGATACTGGTTCAGAACACCAACTGGAACAATGCCAGAAGGCGATAGATAATCTAGGCGAGCGCCTCAATCCTGAAGTAATATCTGCGATGGATTTAGACGAATTGGCACCGCTGATTCGCCCTAGTGGCTACTACAACCAGAAAGCTATCAAGATAAAAGCCCTCACTGCATGGTATGCACAATACCGCTTTGATATTGCGCTAGTGCGCGAACAGCAGTTCGATAAACTGCGCAGTGAACTGCTGGCGATTAAGGGCGTCGGAGGAGAAACGGCCGACGTAATCCTTACCTATGCCATCGGCAAGGCCTCGTTCGTCATTGATGCCTACGCTAGGCGGATCTTTTCCCGATTTGGTCTCACAGTTCCGAAAAGCTATGAGTCATTCAGGGATATGATGCAACAAACCATTGCGTCCGATACCAAGACCTACGCCTACTATCATGGCTTAATGGTGGAGCATGGACAGAGGTTTTGTAAAAAGCGTCCAATTTGTGAAGAGTGCCCCCTGTTTTTTGAGTGTAAGAAGTTTGGAATTTAAATATTGATCTGGATGAATATAACTCCAATAACTTCAGACCCTTGATCACAGAATTGATTTTAAATCAGTCAGTTACTTAGTTAGTGCGCTAATTTATTCCTTATTCCACTTTGTTGAATATGAGGGCGTCTGTGCTAAATAATCAAGATTTTGGCATTAAGGGGAATCGGTTTTATTTTAAGTCTGATGCTTACAAACTCGATAGAATAAGAAGTGCCCGAGCTAGAGAAAATTCATATCAAAGTCAGTTAGTTAGGGTTCTAGTTATTGGGGCTTTATTTTCCAGTATTGTTTGGGTTATCTGCCTGGTGGTTTCGCTACCATACTTGCGCCAGTTGCTATGCTTGTTGGCGTTATCTTTGCCCTTTTTACCGCCAAAAGGTACGAATTTCAGGTCAAATTCGCACATATCGATGAGACTGGAGAGCAGTGGGTATCCGTAGCTAAGTCGAACAAACAGGCTGATATGGCCCTATTTGAGCAACAAGTCGATTTGCTCAAGGCTCAATAAGCTGACGGTTTAGTATTCAATTAGGGCACTTAAACTCCCTTTAATTGATAACCCCTTCACATTCTTTCTAGATCCAGTTTCGATCCCGATCACACATTCAATCTTTGAATATTTCTAATTTCTGAATCATAGTTAATATCTCATCGAAACGTATCGATGTGTATTTCTCGACGTTAACAAAATATAAAAAGTAGCGTTAAGCAAAAGGTCTCTGACATGAAAAAAAGCACCCTAATCAACTCAGAAATATCCTATCTGGTTGCAACCCTTGGCCACACAGATGAAATAACCGTGTGCGATGCGGGTCTGCCTATCCCAGATGAGGTGCAACGCATTGATCTTGCGCTGACCCATGGCGTGCCATCTTTTATCGACACGGTAAAGGTGATCCTGACTGAGTCTCAGGTTGAGGGTGTGGTTATCGCGGAAGAATTCAAAACCGTGAGCCCAGAGCTTCATGATGCACTGCTTGATGAGCTTAAGACTGAAGAGTCACGCTGTGGCAAACAGATTGGCATTCAGTATGTGTCTCATGAGGAGTTCAAGACCCAGACACGTGAGAGCCGTGCTGTGGTTAGAACCGGTGAGTGCACGCCATACGCAAACGTGATCTTTCAAGCTGGCGTGGTTTTTTAACCCATTAGAGGAATTGGTATGACACAAGCCATTCTACAACTCGCAGAGATTGAAAAGGCATTCCCTGGCGTTAAGGCGCTAGATAAAGCCAGCCTCAATGTCTACCCAGGCCGAGTGATGGCCTGATGGGAGAAAACGGCGCCGGTAAATCGACCTGATGAAGGTGCTGACCGGCATCTACACCATGGATAGCGGCTCTATCTCCTATCAAAATGCCCCCGTTGCCTTTAAAGGACCTCGCGATTCGCAAGAGGCAGGCATCAGCATTATCCACCAAGAGCTAAACCTGATTCCTGAGTTGACCATTGCCGAGAATATCTTCCTTGGCCGTGAGTTCACTTCAAAATTTGGCCGCATTCAGTGGGACCAAATGTATCAAGAGGCCGACCGCCTACTTGCACGTCTCAATGTGAAGCACAGCTCTAAGACATTGCTTGGTGCATTAAGTCTTGGTGAGCAGCAGATGGTGGAGATCGCCAAAGCGCTGTCGTTTGATTCCAAGGTCATCATCATGGATGAGCCAACTGACGCGCTGACAGACACCGAGACTGAATCTCTATTTTCTGTAATCCGTGAGCTGCGTGAGCAGGGCTGCGGCATTGTTTATATTTCGCACCGTCTTAAAGAGATCTTCGAGATCTGTGATGACATTACTGTGCTTCGTGATGGCAAGTTTATTGGTCAGTGTCAGGTTTCTGAGACCGATGAAGATGGCCTTATCGAGATGATGGTAGGTCGTAAGCTAGACGAACAATATCCTCGAATCGATGTGCGTCATGGTGACCTTTGCCTCGAAGTAAAAGGGCTTACTGGCTCTGGCGTACATGATATCAGCTTCAACCTAAAGCGTGGTGAAATCCTTGGCGTATCCGGCCTAATGGGCGCAGGACGTACCGAGCTGATGAAGGTTATCTATGGCGCCTTGCCGAGCGAGCGTGGTGTTATCAACCTAGACAATCGCACGATCAATCCAGTCAGCCACAAGATGGCCTTGCCAATGGTATCGCTTATATCTCGGAAGACCGTAAGGGTGATGGATTGGTGCTTGGCCTTTCAGTGAAAGAGAACATGTCTCTTTGTTCACTAGATAAGCTCACTAAAGGTGGTCGTATTCAACACGGCGAAGAGGTGATAGCGGTTGAAGACTTCATCAGACTTTTCAATATCAAGACCCCGACCCGAGACCAGATCATTGGCAACCTATCAGGTGGTAACCAGCAAAAAGTGGCTATCGCTAAGGGCCTAATGACCAAACCTAAAGTGCTTATCCTCGATGAGCCGACCCGTGGTGTAGACGTGGGTGCGAAGAAAGAGATCTATCAGCTAATTAACAAGTTCAAAGCCGATGGCATGAGCATCATCTTGGTTTCATCTGAGATGCCAGAAGTGCTAGGCATGAGCGACCGCATCATAGTGATGCATGAAGGTCGAATTAGCGGTGAATTCGATGCCAAACAGGCAGACCAAGAGAAATTAATGGCATGCGCCGTTGGCAAGAGTATTAATGAGGTAGCAGCATGAGCAGCAAGGCTATGAGCAAATCAACAACTGAAATGGACAGCAGCAAAAAGCTGTTTAGCAAAGAGTGGTTAATCGAGCAGAAGTCTCTGATTGCACTGCTATTTTTGATTGTCGTGGTGTCGTTTTTGAACCCGAACTTTTTCACCGTAGACAACATCCTTAACATCCTTCGCCAGACCTCAGTGAATGCGATTATCGCGGTAGGTATGACGCTGGTTATCCTAACCGCAGGTATCGACCTTTCGGTCGGCTCAGTGCTTGCCCTGTGTGGCGCATTTGCTGCCAGCATGATAGCCTTGAGGTGCCGGTGCTGATTGCAGTTCCGACTGCTCTGTTTGCCGGTGCAGCTTTGGGTGCTATCAGTGGCATTATCATTGCCAAAGGTAAGGTGCAGGCTTTTATCGCAACCCTAGTGACCATGACACTGCTTCGCGGCGTGACCATGGTGTACACAGACGGCCGTCCTATCTCTACTGGCTTTACCGAGACTGCTGACGCATTTGCATGGTTTGGTACTGGCTACGCTCTAGGCATCCCAGTTCCTGTTTGGCTAATGGTTATCGTATTTGCATCGGCTTGGTATCTACTAAACCACACCCGCTTTGGTCGCTATGTTTACGCTCTGGGTGGTAATGAATCAGCAACTCGCCTTTCAGGTATTAACGTAGACCGCGTGAAGATCGGCGTATACGCCATCTGCGGTATGTTGGCTGCCCTTGCTGGCATTATCGTTACCTCTCGCTTGTCTTCGGCTCAGCCAACCGCTGGTATGGGTTATGAGCTAGACGCGATTGCAGCGGTTGTATTGGGTGGTACTAGTTTGATGGGCGGTAAGGGTCGCATCATGGGAACCCTGATCGGTGCGCTTATTATCGCTTCCTCAACAACGCCCTAAACCTACTCGACGTATCTTCTTACTACCAGATGATTGCTAAAGCTGTCGTAATCCTTCTGGCAGTGATGGTAGACAATAAAAATAAATAATCTCATTTGGTAAACAAACCTAAAGGAATGCCAACTGGCTTGCTAGTCAGTTGGAAACCTCTCCCTACACAAGGAAATTACAATGAAAAAACTAACTACTTTGATCTCCGCGGCTCTGCTTTCATCGACTATGTCTGTGGTAGCGCAAGCTCAAGACACTATGGCGATCGTTGTTTCAACCCTAAACAACCCGTTCTTTGTCACCATGAAAGACGGTGCTGAAGCGAAAGCAAAAGAGTTAGGCTACAACCTGATCGTTCTTGATTCGCAAAACGACCCAAGTAAAGAGCTTTCTAACGTGGAAGACCTGACTGTACGTGGTGTTAAAGCGATTCTGATCAACCCAACTGACTCAGATGCAGTATCGAATGCTATCCGTATGGCTAACCGTTCTAACATTCCTGTACTAACTCTTGACCGTGGTGCAAGCCGTGGTGAGGTTGTAAGCCACATCGCATCAGACAACGTTGCTGGTGGTGAGATGGCTGGTAAGTTCATCATGGAGAAAGTAGGTGAGACGGCGAAGGTAATCCAGCTTGAGGGTATTGCGGGTACTTCAGCAGCACGTGAGCGTGGTGAAGGCTTCATGAAGTCTGTTAAAGAGAGCAAGATGGAAGTACTAGCGAGCCAGCCTGCTGATTTTGACCGTACTAAGGGCCTAAACGTAATGGAGAACCTACTGGCGGCAAATTCTGACGTTCAAGCGGTATTTGCTCAGAACGATGAGATGGCTCTAGGTGCACTTCGCGCAGTTCAAGCATCAGGTAAAGACGTGATGATTGTGGGCTTTGACGGCACAGATGATGGTATCGCAGCGGTTAATCGTGGCCTACTTTCTGCAACTATCGCACAGCAACCAGACATGATCGGTGCTTTGGGTGTTGAGACTGCAGACAAGATGCTGAAAGGCGAGCAAGTTGAAGAGTACATTCCAGTACCTCTAAAAGTGGTTACTAAGCAGTAATTACCTTATTTGCCCCCTCTCTGGTGAGGGGCAAGATATGTCTGGGTTCTTATCAAAGTGCCCATACCTATCTTTATCACCCCATTTCCAGAGGGCAACCAATGAGCAAACTAGTCGTTTTGGGCAGCGTGAACGCTGACCATGTGTTGCAGGTTCCATCTTTTCCTCGTCCGGGAGAGACACTACACGGTCGCAACTATCAGGTGATCCCTGGTGGTAAGGGCGCAAACCAAGCGGTTGCCGCAGCAAGATTGAACGCAGACGTTGGCTTCATCGCTAGCGTGGGCAGTGACGCCTTTGGTATTAATATCATCGAAGACTTTAAGGGCGATGGTATCGATACATCAGGCGTAAAAATTGTAGAGGGACGCCCAACCGGCATCGCATGATTCAGGTAGCAGACAGTGGCGAGAACAGCATCTGTATTTCAGCTGAGGCAAACGCAGACCTAACCGCTGACGCTATTACGGATGACCTGGAAGCCATTGCCAGCGCTGAGTACCTTCTCACACAACTTGAAACACCTTTGTGTGGCATTCAAAAAGCAGCTCAGCATGCCAAAGAAAACGGCACTCAGGTTATCCTAAACCCAGCGCCAGCCTGTGAGCTCTCCGATGAACTGCTTGCGCTGGTGGATATGATCACTCCAAACGAAACCGAAGCAGAAGTGCTGACGGGTATTGCAGTTACTGACCAACAAACGGCACAATTAGCCGCGGATAAGCTCCATCAAAAGGGCATTCGCACCGTGATGATTACTCTTGGCGCGAAAGGCGTGTGGGTAAGTGAGAACGGTGAAGGTCGCATCGTTGAAGGCTTTAGAGTCGAAGCGACAGATACTACGGCAGCGGGTGACACCTTTAATGGTGCGCTCGTGACTGGGCTTATCGAGGGTAAGGAATTGCAACAGGCGATCATCTTTGCCCATGCGGCTGCTGCGATTTCTGTTACCCGATTTGGTGCGCAGACATCCATCCCAAGCCGCGATGAAGTAGATGCATTTTTAGAAAAATAAGGGATACATATGGCGACAATGAAAGACATAGCTAAGCTGGCAGGGGTTTCTTCCTCAACGGTTAGCCATGTGATTAACAAGAGTCGCTATGTGAGCGAAGAGATCTCTGAGCGCGTCAACAAGGCAGCTAAAGAGCTGAATTACTTTCCATCTGCGCTGGCGCGAAGCCTGAAAACCAACCGCACCAATACCATAGGTATGTTGGTGACTAACAGCACCAATCCCTTCTTTGGTGAAGTGGTAAAAGGGGTAGAGCGCCACTGCTACCAGCGTGGCTACAACCTTATCCTGTGTAACACTGAGGGCGACCAAGCGCGAATGCGAGACTCCATCGAGACCTTGATGCAAAAGCGTGTGGATGGCCTTATCTTAATGTGCCCATCCCTCGAGGGTGAGAAGCTAGAGGTGTTCGACAAATACCCGAGCATCCCACTGGTGGTAATGGATTGGGGCTCTGTTAGCTTCGAAAGTGACAAGATCCAAGACAACTCATTGCAGGGTGGTTATATCGCTACCAAGCATCTGCTTGATTGCGGGCACAAGGATATTGGCTGTATTACCGGTCCCTTGTCTAAGCACCAAGCTCAGATGCGTTTGGATGGTTTCAAGCAGGCGTTAGCTGAGTTTGATATCGACTTAAATCAAGAGTGGATAGAAGAGGGCAACTTTGAGTGCGAGGGTGGATTCGAAGCCCTTGAGCGATTGATTGCCAAGGGTGAACTGCCAAGTGCTTTGTTTGTCTGCAATGACATGATGGCTATGGGTGCGCTCAATGCCGCCGCCAAACACGGTATTAAGATCCCACAAGATCTATCTATCATTGGATACGATGATCTGCACATCTCCAAGTTTATGACTCCCGCTTTAACTACCATACATCAGCCAAAGTTTCGACTGGGTAAAGCCGCTGTGGATGCGGTTTTGAATAAACTACAGAGCCAAGATAGCGAACATCAGATAGTGCAGCTAGAGCCTAAACTGGTGGAGCGCGATACTGTTAGACCGCTTTGAGGGTAATTGCAGTTTAGGCTCGTCGCTAACTAGTTGTTAAGTTCACGCAATATTCGGCAAGGATTTCCAGCGGCTAGCACGTTCGCAGGGATATCCTTGGTGACTACTGAACCGGCACCGATCACTGTGTTGTCTCCGATAGTGATTCCAGGCAGATGATTGCCCCACCACCAATCCATACATTGTGGCCAATCTTTATTGGCAGTCCGAACTCGACGCCTTCCTCGACGCGCTGTTTTACATCGAGAGGGTGACCGGCCGTGTATATCTGCACGTTAGGGGCGAGCATGACGTTGTCGCCGAATTCCACAGTATTTACGTCTAGCACTGTGCAGTTATAGTTGGCGTAGAAGTTCTTCCCAAAAATGATGTTACTGCCATAGTCACAGTAAAAGGGTGGATTGATCTGCGGTATGTCTACTCTGTTTGGCAACAAGCTCTCTATCGTCGATTTCCAAGTATCTGAGTGACGCGTGCTTTGGTTCAGTTTCATTAGGAGCTCGCGACATCGCGTGTGCTCCTCAAATAGTTCTTTGTCGGAAGCCAGATAGGCTTCACCAGCTAACATCTTTTCTTTTTCAGTTTTCATAATCAGGTCGTTATCTCAACTCGGTTGCCTTCAGGGTCTAAAATTTCACTCTCATAATATCCGTCACCCGTCCATCGCGGTCCGCTGATAACCTCAAACCCGTTAGAGGCGAAAGACTCAGTAAGCGCTTCAACCTTCTCGACACTACCAAGCGAGAACGCCACATGTGCCATGCCAGTGAACTGCTTTTGAACATCTTTGGGTAGCGTCTCAACCGAGTCCATTTTCATCAACTCGATACGTGCACCTTCAGAAAGAGATAAGAAGTAAGACGAAAATCCCTTTTTCGGATTTTCGTATTTGTTATTGCTCTTGGCATTGAAGAAGGTCTCATAAAAGGACTTCATTTTCTCTAGGTCTTCACACCATATTGCTATGTGTTCAATCTTCATTTGTCCGCCTTGTCACTTGTCGATTCATTCCAGTCATAGAGAGAAAGTAATGACTGGGTGTAAGCTATCATCTCCCGCTCCAATGCGGTTTTTGCTCTTTCACATCGGGATTGGTAGTAGTGGGTAATAGGTTTTGAGTTCAGGTTTTGAATAAAAGCCTTCATTGCTGTCAACATGTCATAACCTCCGCTAGTTGGGTTTATTATCAATAAAATACGGAAATCAAAAACAGAGAATGGAAATCTATAAATTTCCACATATTGCTGTTTTAATGAGTTTTTTAGCTTAAAGTTGGTTCTATACGGTTAAATGTGGAAATTTTTAGTTACTGGGGGTGCCTATTTTGAATGTCGAAAAACAGATTCTTTATTTTTCTCGTTTGGCTAAGCTAGGGGTGAGCAAAGAGATACTCACCACACTTCCAGAACTTGCAGAGGCCATGTTCACTAGTACACGGCATTGTCGTGCGTTACTAAAAGAGCTCAGCAATGCAGGCTGGATAGAATGGACTCCAAAAGTGGGGCGCAATCAACGCTCGCACCTTTTCCTAAACTACAGCTTGGAAGGTATGAAGGCAGAGCTGTCAAAGCAACTCATAAGAGAGGGAAGCTATGAGAAAGCACTCAATCTCATAGACAATGACCAAGAGCTGTTTGGCCGCCTGCTGAAAAGTACCTCTGGCACGCAACAGCACCAAGGTCGGCTCCATGTTCAGCTTACCTATAACCGCCAGTTCTCTACCTTAGTTCCACATATTCCTCAGAGAAACAGTGAGCGTTTCCTATTGCGTCAGGTATACAGTTGCCTCACTCGATGTGATGAACTGGGTCATATTCAGCCGGACCTCGCTCATCACTGGAGTTACGATGAACAAAAATTGGTGTGGCGATTTCATCTAAGGCCTTACCTTAGATTTCATGATGGTAGTGACATTAACTCGGCAGTTGTTGTAGAGCTATTTCAGCAACTTAGAAAGAGTGCAGTGTATAAGCAAGAGCTCTCTCATATTAAAGAGATGCGGGCAATCAACCCCCTTTGTATTGAGCTTGAATTAAGTGAATCCGACCCCGGCTTAGCGGGCCTGTTATCTCAGATTAAGTATTCAATTCAGCCTAGCATTCAAGGCTCCAAAGCAAGAAAAGTAGTTGGTAGCGGCATGTTCAAAGTTGCAGAACACAGCCCCAGCAACTGACGCTGCAGGCTTTTGATGATTACCATGGCTTTCGAGCACTCACAGAGTCGATTACGATTTGGCAGGTGGTAGAGCAATCTTCGCAAGTATTTGGAGACACTGTGCTTCAGGCGGGAAGAGGGAAGCTGACCAGCACTCTTTGTTCTAACTACTTATCTGTAGATGGTGGTCAATCTGAATCGGAGAGTGAACAGAGAAGCAGTATCGAGGACGGGTGTCTACTGACCTTAGTGAATAGTCGCGCACAACTATCTCTGTCTCAGCGAAAGTTTCTGGGCCAGCTTATTTCCACCGAGCGACTTTTGCAGCAGGTAGCCTCTACAACGGATAAAGTCGAAGCTGTTCCAGCCTACAATCTGCTCCCTGATTGGCTCGGTATGTTGCAAATACAAGACTGTGTTGAATCACTTCCGAAGAGCTTGACCATAGGCACCTTTGAGCACAAAGCCCTTAAAAAATGTGCCCCGATAATCACTGAATTACTAGAGCGCGTGGGGGTGACTTGTACGACCAAGATATACTCATTTGAAGAGTTTCATCAGCGTGCAAATGACAATGCACTGTGTGAGGACTTGCTACTCACCAGCATGAACCTAGATGAGAATCGCCCTATTTCAGCCTTCTATTGGATGTGGTCGAATCCTATTATTCACCAAAGCCTGCCTGTTCAAGATGCTACTTGGCTAAAAGGTCGTCTCACCGAGATTAGAAGCGAAAAACCTATAACAAGGTACCTTAAAGAACTAGAACCTATCGCATCGGCCTTGATTACATCTGGCTGGGTTATCCCTATGTTTCATCATCGTCAGACACTGCGCTTTGAGGGTGTACTAAAAAACGTAGCTATGAACACCTGGGGCTGGCCTGTTCTTCAAGATATTTGGAGTGATGAAAGCCAAGCTAATTAGTCTAGATAGCTGCTTATCAATAACGTTGAGGTTTGAACCCAAGCTGATCTAATTTATACCGTTAGGTACTCGCTATATCCTGTTTTATATCGAAATAGGAGGAGAGATTATGCCAGTATTAGCGACAATAGCTGCGATTACAGCTGTGTTCTATGCCACCTCATCTGATGATGAAGATACGGTGCCAGTGCCTTACAGCATTGAGTGGATCTGCGAAGATAATGAGGCGTGCTATCGCGGAATTGTCTTTGACGTCCCTGATGTTATAGCGCAAGCCAGTGTACATTTGACAGAGACACCCAGCGTGCGGCAACAGACTTAGGTGTAGCTGAGCAGATATTCCAAATCAAATGGTTGGAATATCTGCTCAGATAGATTTTTAACTTGCCAATCCTTCGTTTTGGATTTTGATTATATCTTGGTCTAATTAATATTTTTATTGTGTAAATATCAATAGATATATTTCTCTGAATCTATCTACTGATTAATTCAGAGCAGTTTTAAAAAGCAATCTTATATTGAATATATGCTTCGCCATCAAATGACTTATCATAATCTAAATGGTCATACTCCATACTCGAACCAGTGTAGCCAAAACGTATTTGATTATTTCCCATCTGATAGCTGAGGAATAGATCGGCACTAAAGCTGTTGTAACCTGATTCACCGACACTGATAAAAGGGTCAAAGCCGAGTGATAAGCCTGGGTATAGCTTTGCACGGGTATAGAGACCTAAGGTGCTAGTTGCAATCCAGTCATCCTCTTCAATCTCCAAGCCCCCAAGGACTAGAACGGGGTGAAACTTAAGGCTATCGTTCACCTGAATCGTCGAGATACCACCAATGCTTGCAGTTGATCCTGAGTTGCCGTCCAGCTCAATCTTGGATTCAGCGTAAACACCGATACTGTTCCACAGGTTCATGTGTGCATAACGAAATTTGAGGGCGTCAAATCCGTCTTTAGTCTCGGCTAGCAATAAGTTGCTACCCCAAGAGAACCCTGTAGTCACATCAAAATTACCATCCGCATCTAACCTTGCACCCACACTCGAGTAAACAGCGGTAGGATCAGCCATATCGACACTTGTCGCTTCATCTTCTGCTAGTACCGAACCTGAGGCTAATAAGCAACTTGATACCAAAATGTATTTATAAATAAAACGCATGTAAATAGAACCAACTGTAAATAAACTTATGTAAAGGCTAACAAGATAAATTAACGCCATTAAATAATGGTGGCTTTGTGAAAGAAATAAATAATGCTTATGTCTAGAATATGTTCGTGGCTAGTGTTAATTTATTAAATACCATCGAGTTTTAAATTAAGCGTGTAGCCTAGATGAACCAAGATTCTTGGACAAAGAGTACTTTATCGTTTCCCTTATATTCTTATGGAAAGGGTCATTGATATGGCGGCGATGATAAATCATATTTATTTTTGCAGGCTTCAGTTTGATAGGATATTCATAAATATTTAAGCCAAACTGTGGTGCTAATTCTTCAGCGATAGAACGAGGAGCCGAAGCAATGTAATCCGTTCTCGAAGCCAGTGACAGCATTGAGGAAATGGACTCGGTTTCTACCTTAACCTGCCGCTCTTTGACCGGTTGCTCAGCCAAAAACTCTAGAGTGTTTAAGTTATCTCGGCGAAATCTCCACGCTATGTGTTGCTCTTTATAGTATTGCTCCTCATTTATCGTATCGCCTATTCTCGGATGACCAATTCTTGCCAAGCAAACAGCCTCCTCCTCGTATATTTCTTCAGATACGAGTGCACTAAAATTGTTGCGCATCACATCGATAACTAAATCTACCTTCTGCATCACCATGTTATCTATGATTTCTTGCTCGCTTACAGGGGTCGCTGCAATATCAATCGCTTCGATACATGCAATCTTGTGAAGTAGCAGTTCGGTGCAATACAGTTTTACATGTCCGGTTTGTTGCCCAACACCTTCAAGAATAGAAAGCGGATGGCTAATTTTTTTCGCTAGAGCAACGGAAAAACTAGTCGGAGCAATACCTCGACCATCTCGAACAAAGAGTGGCTTGCCTAAGCTGCTCTCTAGCGTTTTAACGCCGCACTCACTGCAGGTTGGCTGATTTTTAGCTCTTCGGCCGCCAACGTTATTGATTTTCGGTTGTACACGGATAAAAAAGTGGTTAACAAATTTAGGTCCATTTCTTACCTCTCTTAGCGTTTAGAATGGGTTGCAGTCAGCAACAACAGGCTGCTGACTGCATGGAGTTAAGTGGTTAAAGTCCGCTTAAATCGGTGAATTTGTGTGTTGATGGATGGAAGAGCTCTTCAACCTTTAGCTGTTTGCTCGCTAGCCCCTGCTCGTATGAGTAGCGGAACAGGGTCTCTAGTGTCTTGGTATTCTTCTCATCTAGGCCATAGGTGAAGAAGTTCTCTCCCATCAGAGCGCGGGTAGACTCTATCTCTTGGACATACCAAGGAAGCATGTCGCAGCCCAACCTAGCTTATTCATTTGAGCGTAAGAAATATCTTTGGCCTCAATGTATGCCTCATACACAGCCTCGGCTAACCAAGGGTGTTCTTCTAACAACTCCGTCTTGATGGCAACAGCATGCATGATTGGAAAGATGCCAGTCTCTTGGTAGTAAGTTTGTTCAGCTGTGCGAGAGTCAGCAAACAGGCGTCCTACTCGCTCATCACCCTCTACATAGGCCTTTGGTTCCGCCGCATGGAATAGCGCATCTACCTCACCACTTACTAACAATTCAGATTCATCTTTGCCCGTGCTCCCAGTGCGAATGACCACACCATTTGGCATGACTGCTTCTTGTGCTGAAACGGCACCTGTCAGCTCTTTAGATGAGTCAGCATCAGATGAAACCCAGTTTACGTCTTGGGGCGTGATGCCATATTCGTCTTGGAGCATGCCTCGGATCCAAGTTAGAGATGTTGAAGAGTAACCAGGTGTGCCTATAGTTTTGCCTTTCAGATCTTCTGGTTTTTCAATGCCAGAATCTGTGTTGATAAAGATGCTCTTATGGCGGAAAACTCTGAGAGGATAGATAGGTAGCAAGGTGTAATCTCGGAAGTCTTCGTTGGCATAGGCGAGCATATATGGATGCAGACCAATCTCAGTAATATCTAGAGTCTGATCGCCGTTGAGCACGTCGTTGTTCATCTCACCGATACCCATTTTCTTGAACTCCAGATCGACACCTTGGATATCGACCTTGCCACTTAAAATAGGCTCAAGACGAGGAAAGTCATAGCCTGAGATAGTAAGTTGCAGATTGCCGCTCTCCATCACTTGGGATTGTGTGATAGGCTGGTATCAGCATACGCGACTGATGATGCCAGAAGCAGACTGGTTATTTTTATCTTGTGTTTCATTTATTGTTCTCCAGTTTAGATAGGGATAATTCGTAAATTTGGTGAGACTTGGCTTTTATTGGACGTAGCTCGACCGAGAGCAAGGTGCTGAGGCCTGCCTTGCTCTTGCATTGATGGTTAGATTTGAGGCTGTGGGGAGGAACTGCCTACTCGACTAGTAGCTAACGTTAAAGATATGGCGCTGGTTCTGACCAAGCATCTGTGCCATGCGCTCATCGTTGTAGCGACCAAACTTCACCGGATAACCATAAAGGCGCGCGATTCTTGCCATGCGCTGGTCGATATGGCAAAGTATTTCTTCCAGCCAGCACACAGGTAGTTTTGATTGGCTTCGCCATTCTTGTTCTTGATGAAACGATTTTAGGGCACTCGCATAGCAAGCAAACACATATTCACAGGTCTGGCACTCTCTGGTCAGTGACTCAATCTTGTTATAGCCAAACTCCTGTTGCTTCTCGCCATAGATGATGCCCTCGAGGTTGTCATGATGGATATTGCCGACCTTGTGCTCGGGATATACGTAGTGGTCACAGGTGTAAAGGTCGCCATTTGGCTCCATTGCTAGCCCTTTCCCGCAAACAGGGTTGAGGTGCAAAGCTGGCTACTCTCACCAATCCAAGATGCTAGGTTGGCCTCAAAATATTGAACGAATACCTTGCCAATATCTTGCTTTTCCCATTCATCAAACACAGCGGTAAGGAAATTACCCCAGCCGAGATCAGATACACAGAATGACTCTACTACTGAGTCTTTATTGCCTGGGATCAGGCGCTTATCACCTTGTAGGATCTGATTCTCTGTATTCCAAGAATCCGTATCGCTCTGTGGTGCATCGGTGCGGAAGGTTTTCTGTTCAACGATAGGAATGAACTGCATCTGGTCGATTTCACTACATCACGCAGGAATCGATACACCTCAACTGGATTCTGGCTAGTGAGGTTATTCACGCAGGTCAGGGTGGCAAACGACACCTTGTGTTTATGAATCAGTTCAACCGCTCTCATTACTTGGTTGAAGGTGCCTCTACCTGCACGGTTCTTGCGATGCGCATTGTGTAGCATCTCTGGACCATCAATACTCAGGCCAACCAAAAAGTCGTGCTTGGCGAGGAATTCGCACCACTCATCGTTTAGAAGAATACCGTTGGTTTGCAGGTCATTCTTAATTGTGACCCCAGAAGGACAATATTTGTGTTGCAATTCAACAACGGTTTTGAAGTATTCCAAGCCCAGAAGAGTAGGTTCGCCACCTTGCCACGAGAATATGATCTCTGGGGCATTGTGAGACTCGATATAAATCTTGATGTAGTTCTCAAGCTCAGCTTTATCCAGTTTAGGCGTGCAGCCTTTCTTATATTCAAGTAGGTCTTGCTTACTCAGGTAATAGCAATAAGTACAATCGATATTGCATGCAGCACCAATAGGCTTTGCATGATATGGGTGCGCTTGATAGGGCTACCGTTGAAGGTGTGGATGTTGTTGATGCTTGTCATATCTTACCTGTCACTTGGTTGTTAACACACAATTGATGTCTTATTTCGCTAAAGAGGGGCTTGTTACTGTAGACCGGCTTCTTTCTCTAACTGAGCACTGTGCTAGCAATGTCTTCTGTTAGCTCTTCAAGCAGTTCTGAAGATGCAGCTGGGGTAATTAGTGATGAGCCAGTGAGGGTGTCGGTTATGCCCTGTAGGACGTAGTTCTTATCGATCTCGACACCGATTTCAGCGGATTGCTCAAGCTCCATCGACATTCGTATCGCGACCGTTGAGCCAATGCGTAGGCTTTTTGTTCCGCTCTATCACTCGGAATATATGCCTCAGTCGATTCAGTTACTGAATTCTCGACAACCTCTACAGACTGTTTCTTTTCTGTTGTTTCTTCAGTTTGGCAACCTGCAGTAATTAACGCAGATAATGCTATTAGAGCGATTTTAGTATCCATGATTACCTCTGATTAGTAATGAATAAGGCAGTGCGCCTTGAATTGCGATGAACTATAAAAGAGATATTTATAAAGTGAAATGCATTAATTTATTGATAGATAAAGTCGAGGTTATTTATCGAGGCTGCATAGTTAAATAATGCTTATATTATCAATGGTTTGGAGGTGTGATAACTGATACATAAACGAGATTGAGGTGACAAGTAAAACTAGCTTTATTGTTTGTTTTTGAATGTTCAATGGATTGAATTGGTTTGTGGTTCATGCAATGAGTTAATTTATATTTAGATATAGGACCACTTAAATATTAATTTCCATATATTGCTTCTGCTTTTATTTATATACGTAAAACATAAATAAAAGTGAGGTTTCATGTAAAGTTTACTTAATTGATTGAAAGCGGGATAAATTAGAGGATACGTATCGCACGGAGCACATGCCTATTTATAAAGAAGGCGAAGCCGTCAGAAAAAAGATTAGTTGTCCGCACTAGGAAAGGTGTTACTCAAGGAGCTAATTGGTTTGGTTACTTTATCCAAACAGCTGACTAAATAATCCACCTATTCGTTATGTACACAAGCGAGCCGGTCAGACTCGAAACCGAATAGCAGTACATAATCTACGAGGGCGATACTGTGTTAAAAATTAATAAATCAATAGTCGCGGCATCTGTAGCTGCTGCTACTTTCGGTGCCACTACTGTACAAGCAAATGAAATCATTCATGATGCTGAGCACTACATTCTTCACGCACAAAGTGGTGAGCGTTGGGCGGTTGAAGATGGTGAGCTTGATAAAAAGTTAGCTGAGCTAGAGGCTCGTTTCGGTACTAAACCTAACATCATTCACTATATGTGGGATGACACACCGCTAGGTGATGTGGGTATTCCTGATATCCAAAAAACACGTGGTTATGAAACACCTGTGATGAACCAGATGGCCAAAGACGGTGCAAACTTCATGCGTATGTACACCGAGCCTTCTTGTACTCCCACACGTGCAGCTGCACTAACTGGTCGTTACGCAGTACGTAACGGCATGTACACCGTTGGTTTCCCGTACGAGTATGGAGGTCTGCCACGTACTGAGGTCACTATCGCTGAAATACTGAGTGAAGCGGGTTATAAGACTGCATTCCACGGTAAAGCTCACCAAGGTGATACCGAAGGCGGTAACATGAATGAGCAGGGCTTTGATGAAGCATTCTGGACGCCATACAACCAGGTACCAAGTCTTTACAATGCACGTGGCCAACATGGCGTTCTTGCAAAAGGCGTACTGATGCCTGAAATGTTCCCAGAAGACCCATATGAGCTTGACCCTGAGTGGCGTCCAAACGGTTTTGTGTATGCGCTCGAAGGTAACAAAGGCGGTCCTGTAACAGAGTGGGGCGAGCCAACCGAAGACTACTACTACAACATCGACCGTGAAGCGACTGACCGTACTCTAGATTTCATTGAGCGCAGTGTCGATGAAGGCAAGCCTTTCTACGTTGCACATTGGCCGACTATGGCATCTTTCCTAAATATCAAACCAGGTGAAGATTTCCGCACAGTAAACGGTTCAATTCTGGCTGAAGGCTTAGTTCGCATTGATGACATGCTAGGTGAGATTCAGGACAAGGTTAAAGAGTTAGGTATTGAAGAAAATACGCTAATTATTGCTATGGCGGATAACGGCCCTATGGTAACCGGTGGTCCAGTGGGTATGAACGAAACCCTACACACAGGTGGTAAGGGTATGTATACCGAGGGCGCAGTTCGCGTTCCTATGGTGGCGACATGGCCTGGTATGATTGAAGAGGGTTCTGTCCCGGGTGATATCCTTCACGTAACCGACCTGTTTACCACCTTTGCTCGTCTAGGTGGCGCTCTAGATGGTGTTCCGACTGACCGTATTATCGATGGTGTTGACCAAACCTCACTGTTCATTAATGGTGACACTCACAGCCGTCGTGACTACGTATATATCTACACTGGTGATGAGCTAGGTGCGATTGTGAAAGGTCGTTACAAGTGGCATGCAGGTAATGCGGCTAAAGGTCTATCAGGTGCTGAGTACTACGACATCTACGCTGACCCACGTGAGCGTGTTGGTATGATGCTACCTATGTTCCCTGCAAAAGGTATGTTCACTACCATGAAGGCTCGCCACAACATGATGATCGATGCCTATCCAAACATCGAACAAGAGCGTGCAATGCCATTCATCTCGGTTGAAAATCCACGTGAAGACCTTCGTAAAGCGGGTGAGCTACGAGTGGATGAGGAAACCTTCCCAATCGATATTCGTGAGCACATGCAAAACGTGAAAGGCTACGAAAACTTCCAACAAGATGAGTGGAAGCGTGAGAAATAATTAAATCTCTCTGAAGTCCGAATTAAAGCCCTTGCAGTATTTCTGTGAGGGTTTTTTTATTGTTTTAACACTTAAATGCCATGCATGCGTAAAAGGCTGAGGTTTGCTTTTTTGAACTAAATTTACCTCTTACATCTAGTAAAATGGAGTTTATGTCTGATGAAACTACTTTCACTCAAAGCACTCAGCCTCTCTTTATTTCTTAGCAATTCTGCTTTTGCAGACACACCTAACTACAGCAACTTTTATGTGTTTGGGGATAGCCTTTCTGATAACGGCAATCTAAAACAGGTTCAGAACATTTTTCCGTATGAGAATAGTTTTACCAATGGTCGCGTTGCCGTTGAGTATTTGGCTGATGATATCGGTTATAACCCGCTACTGCCGTCAGGCTATCTAGTAGCCCTTGCGGTTGAGGGTATACCTATCGCAGGAACGAACTATGCGGTAGGCGGAGCCAGAGCTTTGGACAATCCTGAGGCAACATCCCAAGAAAATGCAATCAATCTGAGTACTCAGATAAATGCATTCCTGAAGTTTGAGGGGTCTTCATTTGACCTGCTGCTCTATATTTTGTGGGCGTGGGCGGCAATGACATAAGAGATGCAAGAGCTATCATACAAGCGAGTATTGGTAAAAGCGGAGCTTTCTTTGCCCGTTTTCAGGCATATTCTCAATTAGCTGATGCGGCAGAGGCAACAGTCTTTGAGGTGGGTAAACTAGCCGCTTTTGGCGCAAGGAATATCGTAGTCATGAATGCTCCTAATATAGGACTAATTCCGGAATCTGACGTTCTGTCCCAATCGAAACTTTCCGAAGCAACAAACTTTTCTGAGCGCTTTCAGGCAAGGTATCTGCCGCAGACCGCAACCAACCTAACCAAGTTTTACAACGCACAACTAAGCCAAGGATTAAAGCTGTTACAGGCACAATTCCCAGACTCAAACATCATTGAATTTGATCTATTCGCATTAGAAAAAGCCGTTGTTGCATCACCAGCGAGCTTTGGTTTTTCTGAAATCGACCTAGCGTGTGCCAACATATTTACCGGTGGTCCAATCAATGATCCTACATTTGTATGCCCAGGTTTCTTGTACTTCGATGAAATTCACCCAACAACCAAGGGACATAGCGTTATAGCGCAAGGTCTACTAGAAGCCATACAGGATGACGATTAGCGGATTACTGCATTGCTAGCCTAATCTGAGGCTGAATGAGATACTTCAGCCTCTTTACCTCCATCTCAACAGGAAACCTAAGTGCCAGAGTTAAAAACAGTCGGCCTATTTTTCATCACCGCAATTGCAGAGATACTAGGGTGTTATCTACCTTACCTTTGGTTAAAAGAAGATAAGTCTGTGTGGCTATTACTACCTGCGGCTTTCTTTTTGGGCTTGTTTGCTTGGCTGTTATCTCTTCACCCAACAGCCGCTGGTAGGGTTTATGCCGCCTATGGTGGTGTCTATATTTTCGTAGCGATTTTGTGGCTGTGGGCTGTGGACGGCATCAAACCAAGTATGTGGGATGTATTAGGCGTGTCGGTATCACTGCTGGGTATGGCGATTATCATGTTTGCGCCGAGGTGAACATAAACAGCACCTGTTATTACCCTTTCTCACTTTCGTCTTGGTCTGGCTGTTATACTATATCTGCATATCACATATGTTCTAAATTAACTTAGTAACTTCAATGTAAGTTGTTAGACTTGTTCAAATATTAGTCTGTATTCAAAAGGAGTAATAGGAAAGATGGATCTAAATATAGACAAGTTAAAAAACTATTTGGATCATATAAATGAAAAATTCAAGACTCTTTCTTTCAATGCTTATTTCAACATCCTTATTAGGATGTGCAAGTAACAATCATGTTGTTCAAAATGAGCCTGTTACTTATGAAGAACCAAGTGCGATTAACTTTGTAAGTGCTTTAGAGAAAAAAACGACTATAAAACCCAGTGATAAGCTAGTTGTTATGATTGCTAGTTCCGATCTGAGTGAATCTCAAAGGATTGAGGGGATATTGGCAGAGAATCTGCCTGGCTATGATATTGAGTTGGCATCTGACCAATTTAAGCTTTATGGAAAAAAAGCAATAAATGATTTAGTCCGTAGTGAAAACCCACCAAAATATTTGTTGCTTGTGACATCAAACTCCGCATCAGGAACGGTAAACTATGGTACCGATTGTTATTCTGATGGCTATGGCACTACACAGTGTCAAGATAATAACTCACAGTATCATGCCGGGAGTATTAAAGTCATGCTTATGGACGAGACTGGACCCGTATATCAATCACAGTTTGATGTTGAAGAAGGTGGTCAGGACAAGCGCCAAGTGCTGGGATTGCTGAGTTCGTTGACGGAGTCTTCGTATGAGGCTCAGGTTGCGAATATTATTGTACAGGACTGGTTGTCAAAAGAGATAATTGTTCCTCTGCAAAGAAGAATATTAACCGAACCAGATGATATTGTCGTTTTTAATGATTTATCACAATGTGAGTCTGAAGTGAATAACAGTTGTCGTTATTCATTTGATAAGGTTGGTTATATTTCCGAGCGCAGCTTTGTTGAAGATATAGATAATTCTTATCCAATTATGAGTGCAAGGGAAAAAGAACAGTTCTGGGCTAATGGTGGTCAAAAAAGCTATGATACATATGAAGAGTGCCACTATGATGGAGGCAGTAAGTGCTTTTTATCGGACGAGCATGGTAAATATTTTGATTCAAAAGAATATTACTTTTAATTATTAGAAAAATATAAAAAGGTGCGATAAATATTTATCGCACTAAAAAATATTTTTAAGTGCAGTGAACTTATCGAATAGAGACCGTAGTCAGCTCATTCGAAGCCAGCGTCTCAATCGTATACTGCGCCAACACGGAGTGAAGCAGGTAAACATGGTGATGGATAGAGAGACACACATGGCCTGTATCTTTGCGTAGCAGGAATGCCTCTTTGTCGTTTAGCACCTTACCGCAGACAGTCTTAGCATCGTGGCTAATGTTCTGGCCTGATTCGCGTTCAACAAATTTTAGCATCGAAGATTCGCAGTCTTGCTCTTTTAGGCTTGGGAACATCGCCTTTGGCATCCAGGTTTCTTCGATGATTGAAGGTTCGTTGTTGATGATTCGCATGCGCTTGAAGTGATACATGCTAGCGCCAAGCTCGATCTTGAACTTCTCGGCTAGGCTCTCGTCTGCCTCAACTTCAGCAAACTCCAATACGATATTCTTCAATACCGCATCATTGTTAATGCGCTCAGAGATACTGGTTAGATTGTTGTCTTGATAGAACTCTGGTGGGTTTACGAACATACCTGAGCCTTGTCTTGAGTGAACAAAAGATTCTTGTTTCAGCTTCTCGATTGCTTTGCGCAGGGTAGGACGGCTCACCCCAAAGCGTTCGGCCAGAGCGTGCTCACCGTCTAACTGAGACCAAGCCGCAAATTTTCCGCTAGTGATATCAGTCTTTATGGACTGGTAAACCTCGATATATTTCATGATTCTGAACGCAGTGTAGATGTCATTACAATTTCAGAAATCTTAACTCTTTTTGATACTCGTATGCTACTGCTGATTTTTACAATAGGAGCAGTTAGTTGATTATGTCAAAGAGCAATTGATCGAGATCAATCTTGTTGATGGTACTTTTTATTTGTATTTACAAATAAAAGGGCGCGACTAAGGTAGAAACATAAATATAAGAGGAGCCCTACCATGTCATCTAAGATCACCAATAACCCATCTCAAGTAGATGTGAATAAGAAGATTCCTTGTGCTAAATCGCCTGTAGAGCAACTAGCCATCATGCAAGCCTACACGGATGCGCATCGCTCTGAGCAAGATATCTATCAGCGTGAGGTGCAGTGTCTGTCGAAACTGTATCCTGTTTTGTTTAGACAAATAGAGTCTGAGGATGTGGTTGTTGGTCGAGTTGATTCGCTTGCGATCGGCTTTGGTAGCGTTACCTCAGTAGGTGGTGTGGGTCACTACTGTAATTTCGACAAGCTTGAAGGCTTAAGAGCGAACTTGATGAAGCTCAGCATGCTCAGGTGGATGCATTGCTTGAGTATTGGCAGACTCACGATACCCGCAGCATCTATTTTAAAGATACCATCACAGAAACCACGCTAGGTAAGTTTGTTGATGTTAATTATCCAGCTATCGCCACTGCTCGCTTGAGTGGTATGTATCTTGACTATAACAAGTTGGTCGACCTCGGTTTGCCGGGGATGCGTGCTCTAATTCAAGACAAACTGAGCAGTGCAAAATCTGTGGCCGACGGTAAAGCAGAGTCTCTGCATCGCTCGTTTTTGGGTTGTTTGGACATCCTTGAAGAGGTTATTGATCAGCATATCGCTATGTGCGCGAGGGATATGGAAAATGAGACCTCGTTGACTCGTAAACACCAGCTTAACGATATCGCGGATGCCCTTATTCAAATCAAGACCAATAAGCCTGCAACCTTCCTACAGGGTATTCAACTAACCTGGCTATATAGCTATGTGCGGGTGTGGTTAACTACGGTCGTATGGATGACTATCTAGGTGACTTGCTAGTCGCTGATCTTGAAGCGAAGCGCATCTCTGAGCGCCAAGCGATTGACTATATACGCTCTCACTATCGCTTGATTGAAGCTCGCAAAACCACAGTAAACGGCCGTGTTGTTGTGGGTGGTGTCGGTCGCCGCAGCCCAGAAACTGCAGATGTGTACTGCAACCTTGCTATCCAAGCTGTTCGTGAAAACAAGGACACTGAGCCTCAATTTACCCTTCGTATCTTCAAGGGCATGAGCCAAGAGGTGTACAACAATGCCTTAGACGCTATTGGTGAGGGGCTGACCTATCCGATTCTGTACAACGATGATGTGAATGTCCCAGCTGTGATGAATTCTATGGGCATCTCAGAGCAAGATGCTCAGCACTATGTACCATTCGGTTGTGGTGAATTTGTATTGTCAGGTAAGAGTGTCGGCACGCCGAATACCTGTGTGAATATCCTTAAGATTCTGAACATCGCTATCGCTGGTGGTACCGATTTCTGGGATGGTCAAGATAAGAGCGGTGGCACCGAGCTGCTTCAGCCAGCGCAGATCACAAGCTTTGACGATGTGATGGCGAACTACAAAGACCTGCTTGATTACTACATCGACCTTACTGCTAAAGCGCAGTCTTATTCCTATGAAGTCATGAATCAGCAGGTTGGCTTCTTGTTTACTAGCATGTTAACCGACGACTGTATCGGTCGCAGCAAAGCACTTCTCGATGGTGGCGTATACAAGCTCGGTGGCACCAACGAAACCTACGGCAATACCAATGCCTATGACTCATTGGCGGCTATCAAGAAGGTGATATTCGAGGATAAAAAGTACAGCTACCGTGAGCTGATTGAAGCGCTGAAAGTAGACTTTGAAGGCTATGAGCGCATGAAGTTCGACCTTATCAATGCGCCTAAATTTGGTAACGACGATTCATATGTAGATGACATTGCGGTTGAGATGCACGAGTACATCTGTAATGGCATCAAAGACTCGGCCAAGCGCGTGGGTATGGATAGCTATCTAGTGGTTATTATCAACAACCAAGTGAACACTGAGTGGGGCCGCGCGACCAGTGCATCGGCGGATGGCAGACATCGCGGCGTCTATATGAGCAATGCAAATAACCCGCAAAGTGGCGCAGATAAAAATGGTCCAACCGCTATGCTCAATTCTTTGGTTAAACTCAAGGCCGAAGTACATGCTGGCTCTGTACAGAACATGAAGTTCAGTAAGAATATGTACAACGACAAGCGCATGATCGTTGAGGCACTGCTTGATGGATATTTCGAGCAAGGCGGCCCACAGATCATGGTGAGCGTTGTGGGTAAGGGTGAGCTTGAAGATGCTTACCATAATCCTGAGAAGTACCCGAACCTAGTTGTACGAGTAGGTGGTTTTAGCGCCAAGTTCGTTAATCTGGATAAAGACGTTCAGTTAGAAATCCTTAACCGCACCCTAAACGATTAGCCCCTCCACCACCCTCGATTGCTCCTGTCGAGGGTGGTTTTACTCAACTCTTTTTAAAGGCTTTCTCATGCAAGGCATCGTATTTGATATTCAAAAATTCAGCGTCAACGATGGTCCCGGAGTACGAACCGCGGTGTTTCTAAAGGGCTGTCAGATGAAATGTGTGTGGTGCCATAACCCAGAGTCGATGAGCATCAAAAAGCAGCTGTCCTTTAACCAGTCAAAATGCCAATCATGCGGTGAGTGTGCCAAGGTGTGCCCTAAGGGCGTGCACAGCTTTGTAGAGGGTAAGCATGAAGTAAAGTTTGATGACTGTGATGCCTGTGGATTGTGTGTAGAGGTCTGCATCCATCGCGCGCTTAAGATTTATGGTCAAGAGATGGAGGTCGAACAGGTTTATAACGAGGTGGCAAAGGACGAGATCTACTTCAATAAATCGGGCGGAGGCCTAACCCTCTCTGGAGGCGAAGCACTCAAGCAGTTTGAGTTTAGTCTCGCATTGGCTAAAAAATGCAAAGAAAATGGCATCCATGTGTGTGTCGAAACCAATGGAGCATCTAAGCCGGAGCACTACCAAGCCATTGCGCCTCATGTGGATCTTTTCTTATTCGATTACAAAGCTACCGGCGACAAATTGCATAAAGAGCTCACCGGTATGCCACGCAGCTCGTGGACGCAATCTAGCCTTACTGGATAAGATTGGAGCCAAGGTGATACTTCGTTGTCCAATCATTCCCAACTATAACCTGAATGACGATCATCTAGCGGCTATTGCGCAGCTTGGAGATAAATATAGCTGCATCCAAAAAGTGGAAGTGCTTCCTTACCATAATTTTGGTCAGGGCAAAGCTCGCGAGATAGGGCGAGAATATGAGGTAGAGGCAGAGGTTCCAGAAAGTGAAACTGTACAAGTTTGGTTAGATAAAATTAGAAGCTATGGCGAGATAGAGGTTACGCTCAGCTAACCATGAAAAGCGTGGTTTCTTCACACTAGCCAAAACCAGACAAAGGAGCTCATTGAGTTCCTTTGTCATTATAATTAAACAGCTCGGGGTCGGACCCCTCGCTTTTCGCTATCAGTAAGAAGTATTACTCAAGATGTAATCAATGATGTCTTGATCTTCATGGATTTGAGTAGGCTCTAATCCTACCTTTGGGAAGTAACCAGCTTCGATAAGCTTTTCAGCTCTTTGGTAGATTGCCACCACTCTGTTGGCAACGGCTTCCATAGGGTCGATAAAGCTGAGCTGTGGGAATTGCTTTTGCAGATAGCCACGTACTAGTGGTAGTTCAGTACAACCCAAGATAATGGTGGTTGCGCCTCTCTCAACAAGGGGCTGAATAGCTAGAGCAAGTAGCCCCGCATTTCGTTCAAACTCCCCAGACTTAATGCCGTTCTTGTGGCGGATATCTTGTCCGCACTCGGTTTTCTGTCCTGTTACCTCACCATAGATGGCGCTATGCACATAGTGCTCTTGCTCGAAACGCTCAGGTTTTACATATACAAGGTTCGCTTGTTTCAGATAGGTATCATAGATGCCCGAGTTATAGGTACCATTGGTACATAGGATGCCCACAACTGATTCAGGGTTATCAGCCTTGATACGGTCAACCGTGGTTTTCAGCATATCGACGATATAGGTGCGGGTTTGCTTTTGAACCTGTTCGCGGAAGTAGTGCGCCGTATTACAGGTCATTACCGCGAACATAGCGTTGTTTCGCTCAAGCATTTTTGCAGATTTCACCATCTCAGGTACTGGTCCTGTCCGCCCTCATTAATTGCTTCTGAACGGTCTGGGATATCGGGGTTTTTTACCACTAACATACCCATATGGTCTTGGTCTTTTAGAGCGCCGTGCTCGATCTCTTTCTTAGCCACAATGTCTTGAAACAGTGCGTCAGCTTCAGGGCCCATATTGCCCATCACTCCAAATAGAATTTTTTTCATCGTCAGTCTCCATAGCTTTAACTTGGAACCTAGATTAGGGGCAATTGGATGGATGACTAACTCAACCTTGATGGATCGAATCCTCTAAGTAGTCTTTAGACAAAAAATAGCGAGGTATCTAACCTCGCTATTGCGTTTCGTATCGGATTTACTTGTTTGGGAGCACAACGTATAGGGTGGTGCAGATTAGACAGATGACCATTGATGCTCCGGTGAAGGTAGCTAGGGTATCCTCTGTCAATGACAGACCTGGTATGGATTTATGTATATGCCAGATGTCCATCATAAACAGACCTACCGCGAAGGTGACCCCAGAAACGAGAGCAATTACTAGCATTATCCATGTGATTTCGAACGTCTTTAACTGTGGCACATGTCTACCATGAGACATTAGCACCTCCCTGTTGTTCTTGATTTTCCACTGCTTTTTCTTTTTTAGAAATATAAATATCAGTGCAAGTATTGAAACAACATGGGTCTCTGTAAAGAAAGGAGCTTCATCGCGAGTGTAAAAATATGAAGCTCACCACAGATATATGTAACGTGCCATGAATTCATATAGCCTCTAGGTGTGGAGGTTATTTAATTCAGTTCAGCTATTAGTAACCGAAAGCAGGGGCAAGAACCTTGTGTATCTTTGCAGGGAAGTCATTAAATAGATATAGGGTATTGGTATGAAGCGAGCCATCTGGAAGACGGAAAGTCGCGTTGAAGAAGAAACGTTCCGCATTCTTATAGGCATCCATATCAAAGTCTGTGCTGCCAAACAGTGGTCTACCGTCTGAACGTACATGTGGCGTATCACCACGAGCGAGTAATACGTGATTGATGTACTGGCAGGTATAGTCTTTGCAATCATAAGAGATGTTGATGGTCGCACCTTCCGCATCTAGGGTCACATCTTGGTCGGCAAGACCAATAGCATTGTGATTGATCATCGGCCAGATACGGCCGTTGTTGATCTGCTTGTCATTAATCACCCAGATAAAGGCGTGTTCATACAGCATCTCTGGCTCACTCTGACCGCGAGAAATGTAGTAGACCACGTTCAGCTCATCGTTTTGCCAGTTGCACGAAACATGGGTAAACATCTGTGGATGCTCTTCTCCCTCATAGCGACATACTGAGTCAAGGTCTTCAACCGTCATGCCATAGCGCGCAGAGGCTTCAAAATACCAATGATAAGGGTCTCTATCTGGGATCAGATCTTCTGGCAGATGTGCAGGGTCTTCAGGACTTGGGCGATCAGGAATCATATCTCCAGGGAGATGTACCGGTGGCAGTTGTTGTGAGGCGTTTTGGCTATCGGAAGAGTTACATCCGACTGTAGCTAGGGCTAGGAATAGAGGAACAAGACGTTTCATATAAAAACCGAGTGAACAGTGGGACACGGCGCAATTTATATCAGTCCAGAATCTGCTGGACTATTTAGTCTTTCGTATATCGATGATAAGCAAAACTTATCATCAACCAGATATGAAAAAAGGCTCTAGATACCTAGAGCCTTTTAATGAGCAACCGACACTATGTTTTAGAACTTAGGTACTTGTACAACCTTGTTGTTACCCAGGTTTTCACCACGCAGGTGGTAAAGCTTGTGAGTCTCGTTATCTGGATGGTTCTGGTTAATTTTACAGTCGAGAGACACATAGCGCATGGTGTATCCGCAGCGTCGCATTGGGCTGGTGTTTGCTAGAGCGCCATGAAGATGCGCCCGTCATGCACCGAGCACTCATTCGGTTGCAGTTCAAAATAGACTGCATCTTTTTCATCGAAGTATCGGTTGTGAAGCTCTGTACCAAAGGTATGGGTTTCCTTGCTTACGGGTACATACTCTAGATCGCCACTTACCAAATGGGTGCTGGGAATCACGCGCATACAACCGTTTTGCTTGTTTGAAGGGTCAATAGCTAGCCAAATGGTTGCCAGCTTATCCATTCTATCGATTCGACCTTCCCAGTATTTTGAATCTTCATGCCAAGGTGTAGTGCGTCCGGTGAAGGGTTCTTTACAGATGAAGTGGCTACTCCAAAGGCCAATGTTAGGGCCGATCAAGGATTCAACCAGATCTAATACAGGTTTTGCGGTTAGAAACTCAAACAGTCTCGGATCGGCATAGTGAGGGCGGTTGAGTTCATCCGCTCTGAGGTCTCCCTTCTCAGCGAGTAGAGATTCAAAGATCTCGGTCAGCTTAGAAAACTGACTTTCTTCAAGAAGAGGCTGCTTATGAAGAATGAAGCCCTGTTCTTGATATTGCTGTAGGGCAGTCGGATTTTGTGATTCAGGTCGCGTAGGGGTAGCTGTTGTCATGATGTCCTCCGTTTTTGTATTTACAAATTAAACTTGTTTGTTATGTTATGCAAACTTTATTTTGTTAACTTTGTAATAACAGAGGATCAGTTATGCCTGCCAAGTTTGAGGTCAATACCAATTGGACCAAGGTGCCACCACATATCCGTATAGATAACTGTCATGAGCTGGCCCAAAGCCGAGATGGTAGGGTGTTTCTAAGCGTCGATTGCCCAGAAAACAATATCTTAATCTTCACAGAACAAGGGGAGTTCCTCGAAAGCTGGACCTTAGGTTTTGATGGTACCCACGGCCTAACCCTGTTCGAAGACGAGGGTCAGGAATACCTGCTTATTACCCAAACTGGAGTGACTGAAATTGATGGTGTGGTTAACAAAGGGTTAGGTAAGGTTGTAAAAACAACTTTGGATGGAAAAGTGCTTCACACCTTTAAGAATCCATTTGAACTTGGTCTATATGAGCAAGGTTTAACCTACAATCCAACCGAAACCTGTGTTGCCAGCAATGGCGATATCTACATCGCCGACGGTTATGGTGCGAGCTTTGTGCACTGTTTTGACCAAGAAGGCACTTATAAACATACCTTTGGTGGCTTCAGTGAATTGGACAGTTCACTGCTTAACCCACACGGTATCGCTATTGATTCTCGCTCTGGAACTGAACGCCTAGTGGTATCGTCCCGAAAACAATCGCGCTTTAAATTTTACTCGCTCGATGGCGAATATATCGAGGCTATTCACTTGCCCGGCGCTTATCCGTGCCGTCCTGTCATCAAAGGGGATTACCTGTATGCAGGCGTGTGTTGGTCTGGGCCAATCGTCAGCGATGTTGATCTAGAAAATTATCTAGAGCGAGATGATAACAGTGGCTTTGTTTTGATCCTAGATAAGCAAGGTAAGGTGGTTGAGGCTTTGGGTGCAGAGGCGACTCTCTATGACAATGGCGTCCTTACTCCTCTGTGCGTTTCCGAAGATTCTCCCTTCCATCACGTACATGATGTTCTGGTGTTAGAAGACAATAAGCTGATTATTAGCCAGTGGAGAGCAGAGCAAACCCTTCCTTTTAGTCTTGTATATACAAATAAAGAAACTAAAGAGTGTGACCCAAGTAATGCTTAGACCATTCAATTGCATTCTTATCTAGGTTGCACAGCTCACAAATTACAATCTAATTGGGATTTTCGCTTCTGAACTATGACATGAGTCAATTTTAAAAGCAGCGTTACTCCCTAGTATGAATCTGTAATTTGTAAATACATTAAATAAACAAGAACAACTTACTACCCTACATTTAAAATTAAAAAGAGATCCGCACTTATGATGAAAGAGATCCTAAACCAAAAGCTGATCAAGCTAGACCTGCTTGCATCAGATAAAAACGCCGTGTTCACCGAGCTTGCTGACGTGCTTGTGAATGCCGGCAAGGTATCAGACAAGGACCAATTTGTTCGAGACCTGTGGGAACGTGAACAAACAGGTAATACAGGTTTTGAAGATGGTATTGCTCTGCCGCACGCTAAGAGCTCTGCGGTTATCGAGCCAGCTATTGCGGTAGGTATCAGCAAATCTGGTATCGAGTATGGCGCCGAAGATGGTGAGCCATCGAAAATCTTCTTTATGATTGCTTCTCCTGAGCAAGCGTCTGACTTCCATATCGAGGTATTGGCAAAACTCTCTTCAAAAATCATTGAGCCAAGCTTCTTGGAAGACCTGCAAAATGCGCAAACTCCAGAGCAGGCACTAGCACTATTAACCGCTGAAGAAGATCCAGTTCAAGCAAACCCAGTTGAACAAAACAAAGGCTTCATCATTGGCGTTACTGGTTGCCCTACCGGCGTTGCTCATACCTATCTTGCTGCAGAGTCTATCGAAAAAGCCGCGACGGAAATGGGCTATGAGCACAAGGTAGAAACCAATGGCTCTATCGGTGTTCGTAATGCACCAACCGCAGAAGAGATCGCTCGTGCCGATGCCATCGTTGTAGCATGTGATAAGCAGGTTGACCTAAACCGCTTCCAAGGCAAAAAAGTAGTTATCACCGGCGTTAAGGCTGCAATCAAAGAAGCGGACAAGCTAATCGAACAAGCTCTTGAGGCACCTTTGTATGAGGGCGATGGTAAGAAAACCAGTAGTGCCACCACCACGGCAGGCCCAGGCGGCTCGGGTAAAGACCTGTATAAATACCTGATGAATGGTGTATCTCATATGATCCCGTTCGTGGTAGTGGGCGGTATCTTGATTGCCCTTTCATTGGCAATTGGCGGTGAACCAACTCCAGGTGGTCTTGCGATTCCAGAAGGAAGCCTTTGGAACAAGATCCTCGATGTAGGTGTGGTTGGCTTTACGCTAATGATTCCAGTGCTGGCGGGGTATATCGCTTACGCGATTGCTGACCGTCCGGGACTTGCGCCAGGCTTGATTGGTGGCTGGATCGCAAACAACGGCTCTTTCTATGATGCTGATGCGGGTACTGGTTTTATCGGCGCTATCATCGCAGGTCTTCTAGTGGGTTACTTTGTTAAGTGGATTGTGAGCTTTAACTACTCCAAGATGCTGCAACCGCTTGTACCTATCATGATTGCTCCGATTGCCGGCTCACTGTTTATCGCTGCGGTATTTATCTTCATTATCGGCGCACCTATCGCAGGCATCATGGATACCATGAATGGCGTGCTAGCGAACCTATCTACAGGTAACGTTATTCTTATCGGTGTGGTCATCGGGTTGATGCAAGGCTTCGATATGGGTGGTCCATTCGGCAAGGTTGCCTTCCTATTCAGCGTAGGCCTTATTGCTGAAGGTCAAACTCAGTTTATGGGTGCGCAGGCTGCTGCTATTCCAGTAGCGCCTCTTGGTATGGCACTAGCCGCATTCATCGGTAGCAAGATGAACCTGTTTGAAGGTGAAGAAGTTGAGAACGCAAAAGCGGCAACGGCTATGGGTATGGTAGGTATCTCTGAAGGTGCAATCCCATTCGCAGCGCGCGACCCATTTGCAGTTATTCCAGCTAACATGATTGGTTCAGCTGTAGCTTGTGTGCTTGGCTTTACCTTCGGTCTTACTTGTAACGTTGCTCACGGTGGTCCAATCGTGGTGCTACTGGGTGCGTTCAACAAGCCTCTACTGGCGCTTCTGGCTATGGCAATCGGTGTAATGGTTACCGCATTCGTGGCTATTTCACTGAAGAAGCTGCGCCTTAACAAGGTTAAAAAGAACCAAGAGCTAAAACTAGCGACTCATTAATCTCCTCTCTAAGAGACCTTTGCCCCCAGCTCCTGGGGGTTTTTTTGTATTTTAGGACGAGACACAAGTGGTTCTAGGTAATAGTAAAGTGTGCTGTGGAGGTGTTGGCTTTCAAACTAAATGTGGGTAGAGCCCCACTCTTTGATGGTCATATAAGTGAGTTGTGGTGAGAGTAACTGCTTTAGTGTGGTCATATGCTTACTAAACGCAAAAAACCGACTATCGGGCTTTTAAGACGCGTTGAAACTTCTTTAGCCTCATGGGTATTGTGTTAGTTGAGTTGTGTCCATGACCCGCCCAGACATCGGTCTCATTGAATGCGATTTCAAAGCGTAGGTCTTTGCGTTCCTCTAAGTATGAGATGTGATCTCGTGCGTTATCGAGGATGTAAACGGTATTGTGGATAGTAACGCTAGCAACCATATGTTTGGTGTTGCGCTGAGTGGTTACAAGCAGCAGTTTCACGTCTTGAAAGCCAAAGTTTTTCAGTTCGAAGAACTTAGCGATAGCGAAATCCTCACAGTCGCCTTTCATGTTAGCTTTAAATTCCTCTGGTGTTGCCCAGAAATCGGAGGTGTTATAAATGTTTTTATCGTACTCGTATGAGTAGGTGTTGTTGTAGTGGTTATTGATGGTATTGACCAATGCAACGAGTTCGGCGTGTCGTCCGTTTTGATGCGTCGCATAGCTAGCGCTAGGAGTTAAAAGTAAGAGGATGAATATTGTCTTAATGATATGTGCCATAGCCATACCCTCGTTTATTTAGCTCTAGTAAGTTAGGGGAGGCACAATGTATTTCAAATATATTTGGGTGCTGTAGAAAGGCGCGTTGAGGCAAGGATGCTCAAATCAAACCTACAGGGAGGTATTTACAGCGGCTTGCCATGCATCACTGGCAGAGTGAGTACACGAACCTGAAGTAGTAGTTGTTCTCGCTAATCTGCGATGAACCATTAAAAAGCCCAACACTAGGTTGGGCTACTGTCTATTGTCGAGCAGGGTTATCTTGAACCCATCTCTCTCAAATAGAGGTAGATGGTGTCCCTTGAGATACCCAGCGTCTTAGCAGCCAGAATGATACTGTCTTTGTATTTGAAGATGCCTAGCTCTTGCAAGCGAGTGATCACCTCACGGTTGCGCTTCGATGGTGCGATGGAGGTGTCGGCATGCACTTCATTTCGAACGACCTCGGCTGTGCTGGTTACCGTTTCATCGATATCTTTGGCAAAGGTTTCAGGGGCCTTGGTTATCTCTCCAAGCTCCAGTGGAAGCATGGTCTTTAGGAAGGATTGAACCGGCGCATCCATATCTACGTTTATACACAGCAGGCCGATTGGGTTGCCTTTGGTGTTACGGATGATGGTGGTCATGGAGCGCAGAGTTTTGCCACAGGTGCTCTTGGTCATATAAGACTCAGACACATCCTGGCCTTCTTTTAATTTGAGTAGCGCTATATTGGTGATGGGGGCGCCTTCATCTCGACCTGTGATATGGCCGTTGGCGATCCTTAGGATAGAGGGGGAGTCCACATCTAATGTGTGCAGAATTACCTCGGTATATTCCCCGAACATCTTAGCGATTCCATCTACCACATTTCCCATGGCATTGAGGATGTCGTAATCGCTCTTAGTCAGCTTGCGTAGTTGTTCCAATGTTTACCTCTTTGGCCAAATGGCCCAAATTTTCTTATTTCTTGGCATCTTTACGCGTGCCTTTGTGCTCAATAGTACCAATCTTTTGCTGGGTTTTTCGAGTGGTAGGGAATGAATTTACTGGGTTGGCTCATAAATGAGAACGCCCGCAATAAGAGTTGCGGGCGCATCATCGATTCTGGAGGCATAAACCGATAATAGTTGAGGGTAGGCTAGGTCTTACGCTTTATGAGCGATAGCTTCTACTTCTACAAGAACGCCTAGTGGCAGGTCTTTTACTGCGAAACAGCTACGAGCCGGACAGTCTCTATTGAACACATCAGCGTACACCGCGTTGAATGCAGCGAAGTCTTCGATATTGGCTAGGTAGCAGGTTGTTTTCAGTACGGTATCGATGTTGCCGCCACCCGCTTCAATCACACTTTTTAGGTTCTCAAGGGACTGAACGCTTTGCGCGGTAATGCCACCTTCTACTACTTTGCCTGTCTCTGCGTTCACTGGAAGTTGACCAGAGGTAAAGATCAGGCCCTCAAAAGCTGTGCCGTGTGAGTATGGGCCGATAGCTTCAGGTGCTTTGTTTGAGTTGATTGTAGTCTTCATATAATCCTCACATAAATTTGAGTTATTCATCATTTGTTGAGAGTAATTCTGCGATCGATTTGAATTAATTTCAATATAATTTGAGAAATTTAATGTTGGTTACCAGCTTATTGTGCCAAAGATCTCGTTTATTCAATAGCTTATAGATTTAGATCTCAGATTTTGATGAATTTTTGTTTCGTCTATTGTTGAAAGTGTTTTTCTCAAATATCGTTGAGGAAGATTCAAGGACAACTAACAATAATTTCAAAGAGACGTGAACAATGAGTGAAAACATACAAAATCTGCCTTTGGACTCTAAACCAGAGATCTGGGAAAAGGCGGGCATGACCCAAGCCGAGTGGAAACAAGCCGTTAAGTTCGATGGTGTTGATATCGGTTGGGTGGTGATGAGTATCGGCATGGCCATCGGAGCAGGTATCGTGTTCCTGCCTGTGCAGGTGGGCATCATGGGCCTTTGGGTCTTCCTGCTCTCCTCTATCATTGGCTATCCAGCCATGTATATGTTCCAAAAACTGTTTATTAACACCCTAGCTGAATCGAAGAAATGTACTGATTATCCGGGTGTTATCTCTGGCTACCTAGGCAAGAATTGGGGTGTGGCTCTGGGCGTGCTCTACTTTATGATGTTGGTGATATGGGTTCTGGTTTACTCACTGGCGGTTACCAATGATAGCGCCTCTTATCTGCACTCCTTCGGAGTGACCGAAAGCCTGATGAGTGAGAATGTCTTCTATGGTCTGGGCTTATCTGCGTACTTTCTTTTATCGGTAGTAAGGGTGAAAAACTGCTGTTTAAACTGTCTGGCTTTATGGCGGTAACCGTACTTTCGCTGGTGGCCGTAATGGGGATTCTATTGATGGCACGTTGGGATATGAACAATATCCCTGCCATGGGTGCATTCATTCCTATGTTGAAAGATGCCATCATTACCTTGCCGTTTACCTTGACCTCAATCCTGTTTATTCAGTCTCTGAGCCCTATGGTTATCTCGTATCGCTCAAAAGAGAAATCTATTGAGGTCGCTCGCTACAAAGCTAGTCGAGCAATGAAGATCGCCTTCTCTATTCTGTTTGTTATCGTGTTCTTCTTTGCGGTTTCTTTCACTCTAGCCATCAGTCAAGAGCAGGCGGTTGATGCTATGAACCGTAATGTTTCTGCGCTGGCCATTATCGCGGCTTACTTCCCTGGTTCGTGGGCGACGGTGACTGGCATTGTGATCAATATCTTTGCAGTAGTGACCTCTTTCTTTGGTGTCTTCCTAGCATTCCGTGAGGCATGTAAGGGACTGGCGATGAACCTTCTGCAACGTAAATACAAAGAAGAAGAGATCAATAAGGATTTAGTAGAGAAGGGCGTAATCGCGTTCATCATTATGCTAGCCTGGAGCGCGATTGCACTGAATGCACCTATCCTGTCATTCACCTCAATCTGTAGCCCAATCTTCGGCCTCGTAGGGTGTTTGATACCGGCTTACTTGGTCCATAAGATGCCACACCTGCATAAGTACAAAGGCATGTCGACGAATCTGATAATAGGCACGGGCATCCTGCTTTGTATCTCGCCGATATTGGCATTCCTGTAAAACTAACAAGGGCCACAGATGTGGCCCTTTTGCTATAAGGTTTCTTGCCTCAATTGATTGAGGTATTGGCGCATGAAGATGGCGCGTTTTTTCCCTTCTTTCTGCCCGGCTTTGGTTTGCATGGTTTCCGGCAGTTTGAACAACTTAGTAAAGAAGTGGTCAATACAGTATTTCTTATCCTCTAGCTCTCTATTCTCGGCAAAGGGGTCTTCTCTGTGATAGAGCTCGGATGAAAATTGGCTACTGACTTGGATACAGCGCGCAATACCAATAGCGCCTAGTGCGTCTAGTCTATCAGCATCCTGTACCACTTTTGCTTCAATGGTTTCGGCGGGAATTCCCGCGCTAAAGCTGTGGGCACTGATGGCGTGATAGATAGCTTTGTGAGTATCGCTTGGGTAATCGATGCTTATTAAAAATTGAACTGCTTTATCGGCGGCGAGTTGCGAACCAAGGTGACGCTCTGGATGGTCTTTAGGAAGATTAACGCAGTCGTGCAGGTAAGCAGCCGGGATAACCACTGCCATGTTAGCGTTTTCCTGAGATGCGAGTTGCTTAGCGGTCTTTACCACTCTAAGTATGTGTGAAATATCGTGAGCTGCATCCATTTCCATCTGCTCTGAAATGAACTCGAGAAACTGCGCCTCGTACTTTTCTATCTCACTCATGCTACCTCTTCCAATGGGAACACCTTGTTGAAATATTCTAGTACGAGAATGGAATCTGGTGTGAACTCAGCGCCAATATGCTCTGCGTAACCTTTAAAGAAATTCATATGGGCGTTCTTCCACCACTCTAGGGTTTGATCGCCTTCACCCTCTAGGGCTGCAAATTCTTCACTAACTTGGTTAAAGGCTGAGGTTTCGATTTTGTCGATTCTGATGATACACACTGGGTTTTGCGCCCAGTCTAATACCACAGTGAGATCGCCAGGTTTTGGCAATGGAACGCCTTCGATGTCATAACCTGCCTTTAGGCTACAAGAGGCGCGTTTGATGTTCTGATTGATAAGTCTTGCACACTCATTGGCGTTGTATTCATCGGCGCAAAAGTGCTCAAAGGTGATGTTCCCTATCTCAGCTCTTTGAGTGTTAGAGAGGGTTTCTAGGTAACTCTCGAGGAACCGCTGTTGCTTAATCGCCATTTATAGATGTCCATATCCTTAATACTTTGTTTATTCTATAAAAGTGACTGCATATCGTTGTGACATTAACCACTAATTTTAAAACAAAAAAGGCCGAGCATGAGCCCGGCAAGATGGAGTATAACTAGGAACTAGTTATAAGTTTTGCTATTAAAGTGCTTCACCATAGATATCGAAGTTGAAGTACTTAGCAGCAATCTTGTCGTAGGTGCCGTTGGCACGGATCTTCTCGATAGCTTGGTTGAATTTTTCAGCCAGCTCTTTGTCTTGTTTGCGCAGTGCTAGGGCTGTGCCTTCGCCGATATAAGCTTTATCTGTTACCGCTTCGCCTTTGAACTCGAAACCTTTGCCGATGTCTTTGCCAAGAAATGCTAGCTCTAGCTGATCAGCGTTGCCAAAAGTCACATCTAGACGACCGTTTTGCATATCGATATACACCTCGTCCTGACCGTTGTAACGCTTGATGTCAGCTATTTTTCCAAACTTGTCAGTTACATAGCGATCATGGATAGTGCCTTGCTGAACACCGATCACCTTGCCTTTTAGGCCCTCAGCATCCATTGCAAAATCAGCGTTAGCTTGAGCCACAAAGCGAGCTGGCGTTTGATAATATTTGTCAGTAAATAGGATGCGCTGCTTACGTTCTTCAGTGATTCGCATAGACGCCATAATGACATCAGATTTGCGCGCCAATAGGCTTGGGATCAATGAATCCCACCCCTGAGAAACCCAAGTGCACTTCAGTTCTGCTTCCTTACATAGGGCATCAGCAATCTCGATATCGAAGCCGACAGGTTGACCTTCAGCATTCTTGTAGTTGAATGGAGGGTAAGTGAAGTCAGAAGCCAAGCGAACCTCTTTTGCTGCCACAGCCGTTGAACCTAGGGTTGCAGCAAATGCCAGTGCCATAAGTAGTTTTTTCATGTTCAAGTCCTTTTAGAGTGCGGTTTGAGGGTACTGACAGATCAAATCAGCGACTTCTTGCATCGACTCAGAAGAGCCAACACTGATTCTGACGCAGTTTTGTAACGCAGGTTCGTGAGTTTGGTTACGCGTTACAATCCCATGGTTTTTCAAGTAATCAAATAGGTCTACTCCTTGTTCTGTGCGGATAAGCACAAAGTTGGTAGCAGACGGGTAAATGGTTTCAATCCAATCTAGGTGTTGGATTGAACTTACAAACTTTTCTCGGGTAGCAATGACGGCTTGGGTATTAGTCATTGCGATATCGATGCCTCGTTTCGAAAGGGCTTTTAGCACGATCTCCGCTGAACAGTCCGGCATTGGATACGGTGGGATCAGCTTTTCAACGAATTGCATTACCTCAGGTGCGGCAAGGATAAATCCACAACGAACCGCAGCCAGACCAAAGGCTTTTGATAAGGTGCGAATGATGATGAGATTTGGATACTGCTCGATAAGCTCAACCAGATTAGTTTCAAGCTCAAACTCGATATAGGCTTCATCAACCACCACTAGTGCTTCATTTGAAGTACCCTCAAGTACCTTGATGATGTCAGCACGACTCAGAAGGTTACCTGTTGGATTGTTTGGCGAGCATAGAAAGACAAGATTGGCTTCTGGTGCTATAGCCAGCACTCCCTCAACATCTAGGTCGAAGTTTGGTGTTAATAATGGAACATCCAATGTTTCGATAGCCAGAGCATCAGCGCAGAACTCATACATGGCGTAGGTCGGTGAGGTGATAAGGATCTTATCTTGCCCTGGCTTACAGAAACTGCGAATAAGCAGATCGATTGCCTCGTCCGCACCGCGAACAGCCAGTGTAGGCACTTCAGTGCTACAGTATTCTTGATAGGCGGTAGCGATATCTTGAGGTAGAAAATCTGGGTAGCGGTTGTAGTCGACCGATGATGAATCGTAATGAACCCCTTGTTCTAATTCGTTGGCATTCAGCCACAATCGGCCCGAGCCTCCAATGCGGCGCGCCGATTGATATGGTATTAGTTTTTTTATGCTTTCAGGCGCTAGTTTTTTCAGCCAGTGACGTCATTGGTGTACGTTCCTTGTGAATGCAGAATCAGATTAATGTCTAATTTATGCATATGTATCTCGATTTAGTAATAATCTAATCAATCTGTGATTGTTAAAGAAGCGAAATAATCACATACTAGCCATGATAAAAATGCATGGATAAGCACAGTAAATGAACACACATCTTCCCTCGACCAAGAATTTGCAGGCATTCTTGGCTACCGCAGAGCACCTTAACTTCACGCATGCGGCGCAGTCGCTAAATATGACGCAAGGTGCCATTAGCCGACAAATTCAATCTTTAGAAGAACTTATTGGTGTTTCTTTGTTTTTTAGACAGGCTAGGGGACTGAGTTTGACGCCGGAGGGGAGCAAGTTTGTGCCCTTGGCTGAGGACATCTTACTGCGGATGCGAAACGCTATGCTCGAGGTGGCCGAGCGTTCTAATCGTATCAAGCTGAATGCACCGAGTTGTGTTACCTCATGGCTTCTCCCACGATTGATGTCTTTTCAACAGCACTATCCAGATATAGAGGTGGAGCTCACCTCTAGTATCAAACATCAGATCCTGCCGAACTTCGATACCTTCGATCTAGTGATTGTGTATGGCAAGCCCGCTCAATCGCTGTCTGTTACTCAACATGTGCTGTTTGATGAGATGTTAACCCCTATTTGCTCTCCAGAATTGTGGAATAAGGTGATGGAAGACAACTGGCAGGATGCAGACTTGGCTAAGTTTACCTGGTTGCATGCCGATATAGAGCAAAGAGATTGGAAGCTGTGGCTTAACAAGGGGGGATAAATTCGGTTCGAGCTAGGCGAAACCAGACTTTTTCTACTCTAGATCAGGCCATGAATGCAGCCCAGCAAGGGTTCGGTATCGCGATTGGTGATGTCACTCTCGCCGAGCAGGATCTAAAGCTCAATAGATTGATTAGACCATACAGTAAGTCTGTCGCGTCGGGGCAAAGCTATTACTTGCTAAGACCGGAGCAAGCACAAAGCGGTGCAATAGATATCTTCCTAGCTTGGTTGATAGATCAAAGCTCCGACTCGGCTTCGTATGGGACTGAACTAGAGGCGTTGGAACAATAGCCCCCCAGCTTTCAAGAATGCAACGTCATATTACTTGGCTCTGTCTTAGGCCTGATTGAATTAAGTTAGGTTTATTAGTTTTAGGAGAGCCAATATGACCATACAGCACTACGTATTATTTAAGCTTAATGATTCAGTTCCAAGCGATGAAGTCGCTAGAGGAATGCTCCCTTTTGTGGCCAAGCTAAGTGGTATTCCGGGCGTTTTGTCCGCAACCTTTTCACAAAATGGATTTCAGCGAGATGGTAATTTTGACCTTATGTTACAGGTTTTTTTGCAAGATAAGAGTGCGCTAGAAACCTATATTGATCATCCGATCCACAAGCGCTTTTCCGCTCAGATACAGCCTTTTATTGAAACTAAAGTAAAGTTTGACCGTGTGATGGGCTAGAAAAGCCAGCAACAGTCGGGGGACCGTCACTGGCTGGAGCTTAGCGGAGAGGTGGAGATGTAGCTATGACAGTTCAACCGGTGCCGGGAGAGCACCTATTGAGTTCAAAAATACATCTATATTTGCAGAACCTCACGTTTAAGTGACGGGCAAGATAATCGTACCAAATATGAATAGCAAGTAATTTTTCGTTCCGAATACGATTTGTGATACTATCGCTCTTATTTCGTTAAAAGACCCCTGACATGGCTAGAATCACACAACAGCAAAAAGCGGAAAACTTGGCTCGTTACAACTCAATCATCCTAAGAGTCTTTTTAGACGAGGGTTGGGACAGCGTTACCTACGATAGATTGGCTAAGGAAACTGGACTGAGAAAGAGTACCTTGCAAGGCTACTATCCGTCGAACAAGGACTTTGCTCAGGCAATGCAAGGCAAGGTTATGCCGATTGTGTTGGAGCAACTGGACTTTAGTTCTGCAGAGGCATTCGTTGAATCTTGGATGAAAGGCCTAGAGCAGAAACAGTTTTCTATGATCGTCCGAATGTTTGTATCTAACTCTACCAAGCCACATCCGAACGAGTTTACCCAGCGTGGTATTTTAGGGCTAAAACAGATGCTCGTCTCGCACCTTCCTGATGAGAATGCGGATGAGATCTTAGAGTCAGTATTAGGTAAGTCAGTAATGAACCTACTTTTCTCTAATAAAGCTAAGTTTTCTTAATTTTTACGCCCCATTCGATGTTAAGTCGAGTTGGGGCGTTTCTTTATCTGTAGTCTTATAATTTTTTTCAGTTTGTAACCCATTGATATAAATGATGTATTACCAAGATAACTTACACGCAAACGTTTATATGACTAAAAACACGTTGACTCTGTGATTTATATCACCATAATACCGCCCGTTTGTCTGAAATTTGCACACGAAATTGCTAAGTAGTACGGAGGTAAGTATGGCTGGTGACAACAACTATAGCCTTGGGCCGGTTCCTGAGAGCGCACGAAAGGGTGTCGCATCACTCACCATGGTGATGTTGGGTTTGACCTTTTTCTCAGCGAGTATGTGGACGGGTGGTTCGCTCGGCACAGGTCTTAGTTTCAACGATTTCTTCCTAGCCGTAATCATCGGTAACTTAATCCTCGGTATCTATACTTCCTTCCTCGGATACATCGGCGCCTCTACTGGCCTTTCAACTCACCTTCTAGCTCGTTTCTCTTTTGGTACAAAAGGCTCTTGGCTTCCATCTGCACTGCTTGGCGGTACGCAAGTAGGTTGGTTCGGTGTAGGTGTAGCTATGTTCGCTATCCCTGTTCAAAAAGCTACTGGTATCGATACTAATATTCTTATTCTTGTTTCTGGCCTACTAATGACAGGTACGGTTTACTTCGGTATCAAGGCCCTGATGGTGCTTTCGGCTATCGCGGTACCGGCTATCGCTATGCTGGGTGGCTTCTCTGTATTTACGGCAGTAGACAGCGTAGGTGGACTGGATCAGCTTCAGCTTATCAAGCCTGAAACACCAATCGACTTCTCTGTAGCACTAGCTATGGTTGTAGGTTCATTCGTGAGTGCAGGTACACTGACTGCTGACTTCGTACGTTTCGGTAAAAGGCTTCTAGCGCAGTTGTAGTGACCATGGTTGCGTTCTTTATCGGTAACTCACTGATGTTCATCTTTGGTGCGGCAGGTGCTGCAGCAACAGGTCAAGCGGACATTTCAGATGTGATGATGGCTCAGGGTCTACTTATCCCAGCAATCATCGTTCTTGGTCTAAATATCTGGACCACCAACGAGAACGCACTTTACGCATCTGGCCTTGGTTTCTCAAACATCACAGGCAAATCAAGCACAATGCTGTCGGTTATCAACGGCCTTGTAGGTACCCTGTTTGCGCTGTGGCTATACAATAACTTTGTTGGTTGGTTGACCTTCCTATCTCTGGCGATTCCACCAATCGGTGGCGTAATCATCGCTGACTTCATCATGAATAAGAAGCGCTATCAGAACTTTGAAAAAGCAGAGTTTAAAACCGTTAACTGGGCAGCAATCATTGCAGTGGCTGTAGGCGTGGCAGCAGGTAAGTTTATTCCGGGTATCGTGCCTCTAAATGCTGTACTAGGTGGCGCACTGTGCTATATCCTGTTGAACCCTATGATGAACAAAAAAGCCATCGCTTCTGAGCAAGCAGCTTAGGATTTTCTAATGAATTCATTACTGATCAACAACGTTCGTTTCCCAGACCAAGAAGAGCTGCATCAAATCTTGGTGGAAAACGGTCAATTTACCCGTATCGAAAAAGCAGGCACCTTAGACTCGTTTGAGGGTGAGACACTCGATGCAGAGGGCGGTATCGCAGTGGCTCCTTTCTGTGAGCCTCACATTCACCTAGATGCGACACAAACCGCAGGTGAGCCTAGCTGGAATATCTCGGGCACGCTTTTCGAAGGTATCGAACGTTGGGCAGAGCGTAAGCAACTACTTACTATCGAAGACGTTAAGACGCGCGCTAAGCAGACCCTAAAGTGGCAGATTGCTAACGGTATCCAACACGTACGTACACACGTAGACGTTTCAGACCCAACCCTACTGGCGCTTAAAGCGATGGTAGAGGTTCGTGAAGAGATGAAAGAGTGGGTAGATATTCAGATCGTTGCGTTCCCACAAGAAGGCATCCTTTCTTACCCGAACGGTAAAGAACTGCTTGAAGAAGCAGTGCAGCTTGGTGCAGACGTAATCGGTGCTATTCCTCACTTTGAGTTTACTCGTGAGTACGGCGTTGAATCTCTTCACTACATCTTCGAACTGGCGCAAAAGTACGACTGCCTGATCGATGTGCACTGTGATGAGATTGATGATGAGCAGTCTCGCTTTGTTGAGACCCTTGCTGCCCTTGCGCACAAGTTTGAGATGGGGCATCGCGTAACTGCGAGTCATACAACGGCGATGGGCTCATACAATGGAGCTTACGCTTCGCGTCTATTCCGTCTGCTTAAGATGTCGGGTATTAGCTTTGTGGCAAACCCGCTAGTGAACACTCACTTGCAAGGTCGCTTCGATGATTACCCTAAGCGTCGCGGTGTGACCCGAGTGAAAGAGATGCTGGCTGCGAACATCAATGTCTGCTTTGGTCACGACGATGTGTTTGACCCTTGGTATCCACTGGGCACAGCAAACATGCTTCAGGTACTGCACATGGGTCTGCATGTGACTCAGGTGATGGGTTATGACCAAATCAATCAATCTTTGGATCTGATTGGTCAAAACTCAGCTAATGCTCTGAACATTCAAGACAAGTATGGTATTGAGGTTGGTAAGCCTGGTAGCCTGTTGATCCTACCGGCTGAAAACGGCTTTGATGCAGTTCGTCGCCAAGTACCAGTGCGCTACTCAGTGCGCCACGGTAAGGTGATTTCGTCGACTGTCCCTGCGTCTACAACGATTACACTAGACAAACAAGAAAAGGTAACCTTTAAGCGATAAGCGCTCTAGGTCTCTTTCGAAAAGGCGGAATTCACCTCAGGTGGTTCCGCCTTTTTGCATTCTGATACCTAAAATTTATTGATCTGGTGGGCAGATTATTGGATCTTCTGTGAAAAATGACCTTAATTGATATCTAGGCGTATTAACTTGCGGATTCGCCGTTTTGGCGCCCCTAGTGAACCTAAGGAGTTGATTCATGATTAAGAGCCTTCTAGTTGTATCGCTATCCGTGCTGTTTGTAGCTGGCTGTTCAAACACGAGCGTAAATGACAAAGACATCAGCTGGTCATCCTATGGCTATGAGACTGGGTCCCAAGGTCAGCGTGCTGATACAACAATACTTGCGCTGGCAAATGCTGAGCAACGTCAAGAATTTGAACAAGGATATGCCAAAGGCAACCAAGAGTTCTGCTCGCAAAATGGTTATTCGGTGGGTTTGACCAGAACACCTTATTACGGTCAATGTGCAGAAGTAGCATCGAGTTTCGAGGCTGACTACTACCTAGGCCTAGCGGACAGCGCCAAGATGTATATTTCTGATCGCAGCTAATATTGGTTGAAGCGTATCTGTTTGTTAAGCACCCCTTTCTCGAGGGGTGCTTTTTATGGTTAATTTCCCCAAATCTCAATGTGCTTGAAGTTGTTCCAGCCTCTTTTTGATAGGTCTAGATCATTGTTACCGTGGCAGATAAAGCGAATAAACGTTGCTTGAACGGTATCGAAGCTGTACGTGACGAGTTGTTCGCTGTTTCCGTCGGTTGTAATCGACAAGATACTTTCAAAGCTATAACCGTCTGGGCTAACTTCGATATCCATAGAGTAAGAGCGTTCATCGCCTTTAGCTTGTGCAAACTTTACCTGACTTACAGCAGAAGCCATTGCTAGCTCAATCGTATAGCTATTTTGCCCTTCTGCTGACCACTTGGTACCCATATTTCCATCTATGCCGTGTGCTACCTTGTCGATCCCATTCGGGTTCTCGGCTGTTGCAGTCGAATTGGCTATGGTTAATCTACGAATATCATCTTCGCCACAGCTACGGAAATTGGTAGAGTCTGTTGATTGCCGAGGGATGGGAAGAGAATGTCTAGATCATCTCGCCTTACTCCTAACCAGTTGAGAAGACTCGCATGGAGCACATCAACACCCGTTGTAGGGATAACTCGCCCTCGCGACATCAGATCCTCACTTTCTGCCGCTAGGTTTGGCCATTTCCCGATAATCCGATTACCTAATACATCACCACCTATAACCCACTGGCAGTTTCCCCAGCCATGGTCGGTACCTGACCCATTGGGTTCTAGGGTTCTACCAAATTCAGACATTGTAAATGTGGTAACCGATTCCGACAGGCCCTGCTCTTCTAGCCTTTGATAAAAGATAGACAGCTGGGAACTGAGGTCTCTGAGCAGGGCTCCTTGGCTCTCCTTTTGTGTGCTGTGGGTATCAAACCCTCCTAAAGTTATCGAGAAAAATTGGGTAGGTTTTTGAAAGGACTCTCTTGATCGTAAAAGTAATAGAACTACGCGTAATTGTTTGCCGACATTTGAGTCTAGGTCAAACCCATAGTCATCTTCATCGTCAAAGATCTTTGAGAACTCGGCATATTTGCTTTTAGCGTCATAGCAGAGCTCCGAATAGTACTCTTTGAATAGAGAGTCGTTGGTTTCACTCGGCTTTCTAAAAGCGTCAAATAGCTCTTCACTCATGTTAGGTAGACGCATATCCGGTGGTAGTGAAGTACCAATTCGATTGGCTACCTTTGGCATACTGTTGGTCCAAGTAGTATGCGAACCTGTTTCAAATAACGAAGTAAGCTCTTCTAAATTAAAAGAGTCAGCGAGTAGGTGAGCCGAAAGCCCTCCCCACCCCTCGGAACTGATATAACTGGTTGTTTTGGTCTGAGTGACCTGACTTTGGTGGTTGTGAGAAAAGAGATGAATCGGCTTTAGGTTCTCTAATTCATCATTGCCAGAGCGCGCTTTCATTAATGGTCCAACATTTACAATAGGAAGCGCTTTACCCTGATCAAAAAGCCACTTTAGCTCTTCTAATTCAGGTGATAGTCCAAGACGTGTTTGTCCTGCATCCAGTTCAATATCGACAACCTGATGTTGCTCCCAAGCTAGGTTTTTACGCAGAGCGCTATAGTGATCAAATGCATCATTATCTTTAGGGATAAAGCAGTTGAATCCATCGTTACCACCTCCTAAGTTAATCCCAACGAGAGCCCGATATGGGGTATCTGAATCACAGCGAGAATTGAAAGCGTGGGCCATGGGTGAGGTAAGGTTTAGTGCAGTAACGCCGGCTGAAGACAGCGCACCTTTGAGAAATGTTCTTCTAGTTACTTGCATAGCTTAACCCTGAGTGCTGAATTCTGGAGACATAACGATTTGAATGAGTAGTGCTCTTAGAGCATCTGGATTGGTACGATTCGCTGTTTGCATATAATCGCGTATGATTTGCTTCATACCTTCACTCATCTGCCATGCAAACAAGTGATGATTTATCTCCTCAATCAGCTTGTTTACGCTGTTCTCGTTATCTTTGTTTGCAAAGTGATTTTCGATGGCAGAACGATTCATATAGGCGTCTGCATTAGGGTCGCTCTCTAGCCTGACAGCAAGATCGGTTACCTGAGTAAAATAGTGATAAATGTCATCCCAGTTATAGATCTTAAATTCTGGAGCGGAAAGTTGCAGGAACCTTTCATCATTGGGTGATTCATCGGGTTGGTAGTAGTAAAAAACGCTGGGAGCGCTACAGATGACACGTCGTGATTTCCATGCATACTGATCTGGCAACATGGCTTTACCTGATCGCAAAGTCAGGTTGAGGCCACGCATGGCGTGTGACAAGATGATCAGAGGATCTCGTATCAATCCTGCTTCTCTATCACCTTGATTGTAGCTAGCCGCTTCATCAGTCAGAATAGCTTTAATCAGCACCAACATATCGAGCCCACTCTCTTTAAATGCTGTTGCTACACGGTAGATATAGTCCGGAGAAGGATTTGAGGTAACCATCTTTTGGATAAAGAATTTAGATATAAAGGGCGCTATGTTTTGGTGCTCACAAAGTATGTCGATAAATTGTTCAAGGTCATTCTCGGCACTGCCTCCGCTAGGAATTGTATGTCCAAGTATTGTCTTTGATTCAGGGTTGTGAGCTCCGCTTTTTCTCTTAGTGGTTGAAGCCAATCATCATTGTGAACAGCCCAGCCAGTCATGACTTTGGCTGCTTCTTCTATGTCTTTTTGTGTATAAGCGAGAACTGGCCTTCCGTCATCTTCTTCGATAACACTACCGTCCATACTCAAAAGAGAAGGCCCTATGCTGAACAGTTGCATTATTTCTCGAGCGTAGTTTTCATCCGCAGCAACCCCTACTTTAAAATCATTTTCTAAGAAGGTGAGATACTCTCCCATCACAGGCGAGGTTGAAATTATCTTGAGTAAACCTCGAAAGTTCCCAAAGCAGTTCTGAGCTAAGTTGTCATAATATTTGGATACTGCAATTCGTCGAAACGATAGGTCTAATTGGGGATTACGGAATGACACAACAAACAACTGTGTCAGGATATAAGCAATACGGTTCCGCAGCACTGAGCCTGTATTTAGTAGCATGTCAGTGTAAGCAATCTTGAGATGTACATCGGTCCAGTTCGGATTATGATGTCTCTCTGTCATATATCGCTGTCGAGCAACTAAAGAACTTCCGTTCATCTTTGATTGTGTTTCTATCCAGGCTTCTATACTTCCCGCTGCAGTCAATCCATCAAGGTCATGGCTTTTAAATCCCATGCTTGCTTGAAGAAGAACTTGATGCGCTTTTTTGGGGGTAATCATAAGCATAACGCTCCTCATATTTAGTTGGTTGAGGATTGTACTTGTAACGACAAAGCCAAGAGCTTTTGTTAAGGAAAGTTATGAAAACGCTCAATAATCCCGACTTATTAACCCAATCATTGCTTTTTGTTATTGATTTTCGGGTATGGGATTGATTATTTGTATGTTTTTGGTGCTCTCTGTTCATTTTTTGTCAGGAGAGTTTATCTAAGTCAGAACAGAGATCTTTTAAAGAAGTTGTTGGTTAGGAAGAATTTTGATTTAGAAAAATAAATGTAAATACCACTGAAACACGTGTAACTCATTGTAACTAAAGACCTTAATGTCGATTACTAATTGTGGGAGTTGAGTTTTTAGCTACTATTAATAAGTAGAACGTTGGAGAGAATAAAAATGATACTAAGGAAAGTATGTTTGAGCCTTGCTTTGTTTTCGCCGGTTGTCTTCTCAAATAACTCGGTTGAGGTGAAATATTTAAAGCAGGCTAATAATAATGAGAAAAATGCATACGAACTTATCGTAGAAAGCGGTGTTAATGAGCAGTTTACGGAGTTGGTAAATGCTCTGTTTCCATTCGAGGAGCCAATGAAGCTAGTGTATGGCGGAAGTGAAGGGCCGCTGTATGACCCGAGTAATCACACCGTATATATTCCCTACGCTTTTGTTCTAGAAGCTCAACACTATTTCTCAAAGCACAGATCTAAGTCTGAGGTAGACCAAGGGGCTATCGATACCCTAATGCACACCCTGCTCCATGAGGCGGGTCATGCGTTGGTTTCGGATAATGGCATCCCTATCTTGGGTAAAGAGGAGGATGCGGTTGATAACCTCGCCACTATTATCATGCTGCAATATCTGGACAATGGAGCAGAAGCCGCAATTAACGCCGCAGATATGTTTAGTTATGAATCGGAAGAGGGCGGTGAGTATTACGACTTCGGTGAATATGCGGGTGTGCATAGTTTTGATATGCAGCGCTATTTTGCCACTCTGTGTCTGGTGTATGGTAGTGATCCAGAGGGTAATAAAGGGCTTCTAGATGAAATAGAAGAGGACTATTTGCCCGAGCAGAAAGAGACCTGTGAAGAGACTTATCTGCAACTCGATTATAACTGGCATGAGTATCTAAAAGGTGATGCTAAGGGAGACTAAATGAGGACATTGCTGTTGTCTGGCGCGCTGCTGGTTGCGCCTGTTGCATATGCCGAGGTAATCGAGGTATCGCCTGAAAAACTGAGCCAGATCCCAAGCAATGGAGATATCTGGATTCATGTACAGAACCAAGGCAATCTGAGCCAGTATCAAGCTCGCTTCACTTCGACCTTGTCTAAACAATGTATCGAGCAAATGGACTTTGCTTCCACTCAGGTTCTGGATAGCATCAACCGCAAAACACGATTTTCAGAAGATGAAAGTGGTCAGTTAAAGGGCAATCGTCCGGTCGGTTTTTTCGATATTACCTTTGATATTGATGTGACCACTGAAAGGGGTGAATCTGGTACCAAGGTCCAGCAACACCTGCATAACTACAATATGTTTGTAGATTCCGCCGAGTTTCAATTCACCATGACGCCCCAATCCGACAGCAATGTGCTGGTGGATCTGATTGCCTCAAATCGAGTCAGTGATGACATACCTAGTTGGTTGAGCAATATGTTCCAGAGTGATGTTGGCGATAAGGTTCAGCACTTTCAAAATGCGCTGAATGGCTTGTGCGATTGAGGGTTGAAAACCTTGGCTAATGACGGGATAGAGAAAGGGCACGCTAATTGCGTGCCCTTTGTACTTATTTGATATTGATATTCCTATCTCGTTTGTCGTACATGTCAGGTGTGGTATGCACACCCCCTGCATAGCCGGCAGCTTCTAGGGTTTCACGTACCTCTTTCACATCATCTGCGGTAACTGGAATAGTCCTAGCGCCTAAGTGGTAGCGAACGAAGGTAATGAGATCCGCCAATGCTTGGTCAGACAGTACATCCTCGAAGCTCGCCATCGGCATGAAGTTTTTATCTTCATCCAAATAGGTAGGCTGCAACCCTCGAATGGTCACCGCTATGGTGTTGAATGGGTCGCGGTGCATGATAATACCGTTGTCCAGCAGAGCTGGAGCGATAGGTTCACGCCCTTTACCATCTTCACCATGACATGCACCACAGGTCTGCTGATAAGTCTGGTAGATTTCGTTGGCATAGGCACCTTCAGTGAAGCCTTTTGGCTCTAGCACTACAGCATCTGGTGCGATGAAGTTATTTATATCCCTTTGAGTAGATAGTAAGACATGGACTCAACGTCCTCACGGGTCATCAAGCTGAGACTGTTCTTGATAACATCGGCCATACCCGCAAAGGCTGTACCTTTGTCCGAGTGACCTGTATGCAAAAAGTCGGTGAGAGACTTGATGTCCCAACCGTCCACATACAGCTCGTTGGAGGTGATATCAGGTGCATTCCAGCCGTCGATCAGGTTACCTTGGAAGATGCGATCGCTGATAATGGCTTGGGCGATGTTTCGCGGTGAGTGACACTCAGAACAGTGCCCTAAGCCGGCAACCCAATATTTACCTTCTTGCCATTTCTCAACATCGTCGACCTCGTCTTTAATCTCCGCAGGGACCTCGTAGGAAAGCGGATTAGTGTCCATGAATACTATATTCCAGCTCAGAAGACCGATACGAATATTGGATGGGAAGATCATGCTGTTGTCATCGTTGCGGCGCGGTACCGCTGTGATGGACTGCATGTACTCCCACATATCACGCATGTCTTCTTCTTTGACATACTGATATGAGGTGTAAGGCATGGCGGGGTAGAGATACCCGTGGCGACCTTTACCATCCACTAGTGCTGCTTTGAAGTCTTCGTAGTCATATTCACCGATACCTTCACTGGCGTGTGGAGTGATGTTGGTGGAGTAAACAGTACCAAATGGCGTTACGAAAGGAAGACCGCCAGCAAAGGGCTCACCACCCTCGGCACTGTGGCAGGCCACGCAGTCACCCGCATGGGCTAGGTATTCACCGCGCTTGACCGACTCTGGGTCTAAGCTTGCCAGTTTCTCGTCGTAGTCCAATCGAGACTTGGTGAGCATGGCACCAATAGCAAGAATCTCATTCTTGGTGAGGTGGTTTTCGAATGCAGGCATGACATTGTTAAGACCATAACGAATAGTGTGTTGGATCTCCTCAATACTACCGCCATGCAGCCAGGTATCATCCGAGAGCAAAGGCACGCCAAGCTCTTCATTGGCAAGGGAGCCATCACCATGACAGGCGGAGCAGTACTGCATAAACACCTGTTTACCCAGTTCCACCTTCACTGGCGGAACATTACTGTGCCTCTGATTGAGTGAGGCAAGATAGTAAGAAGCTTGGCAATCTCATCTTCCGTTAGCACTTCTAGATAACCAGCCATAGCACCGTTACGACCTTTCTCAATGGAGTGGATGATGGCCTCATCACTGCCGCCATACATCCAATCGTTATCAATGAGGTTAGGGAAGTGTTTTTGACCTTGCGCGTTGTCTCGGTGACAGGCGGCGCAGTGTGTCTTGAACAACATGGCGCCACTGGTAGTGATTGCTTCGTTGGTAGCGAGCGACATGAGTGAGGTGTCGGTTACCTCAGCAAATTGCTCATCAAGTGTGGTTTGAGGCGAACTCAGCTTATCGTCGCTTTGTACCCAATTAGCTAGACCGTCCCAGTTACCCATACCTGGTAGAGGATCAGATAGCTACAGTGATAGCGGCCGCTATGGTGTAGGAGATGAACAGTAGCTTGGGTGCTGGAGCATCGTTTTCGGCAATGCCATCAAAGGTGTCTAAGGTTTTATCCGCATCGGCAGTATGGTTCTTCTTCCAGTAGTAGATAACCACAACGACCATGGTCACGAAAAAGAGCAGAATGGCGATGACGGTCCAAAGGTTCCAGAAAGTACTCATTGCATTACCTCCTGCGCCGTATCAACACCGAGGCTTTGTAGATATTGGATCAGAGCCTCACCCTTAGTTCTGCCTCTGACCTGCAAGCGAGCATCAGCGATTTCTTGATCTGTGTAGGGAACACCGAGCTTACGCAGCGTTTCCATCTTGCCGGTAATGTCATCCCCAGAGAGTTTTGATCAAACAGCCACGGATAAGCAGGCATAATAGAAGTGGGTACGACCGCGCGAGGGTCCACTAGGTGCAGTACATGCCATTGGTCAGAGTATTTACGTCCTAGGTTAGTAAGGTCTGGCCCGGTGCGCTTCGAGCCCCATAGGTTAGGGAACTCGTAGATGTCGTCGGCCTCTTTGTTGGCACGGCCGTTGCGCTTCATCTCAGGCTCTAGTGGACGAACCATCTGGGTATGACACACATGGCAGCCTTCGCTGATATAGATATCGCGTCCTGCTACCTGAATAGCAGTAAGTGGCTTGGCAAGGCTGCCTTCGGCGATATCATCACCACGCACTAGGCTAGGCACAAGCAATACCACGATAGAGAAAGAGGCCACCGCTATGGTGGTTATGATGAGAATCACCAGTGATTGCGTGAAGTCTTTACTCATGCTTGAGCCTCCCTTCTAAGAATCGGCTTCGGCATATTGACGGTCTTGTAGAGGTTGTAGGCCATCAACACCAAGCCCAGAACAAACAGTGCGCCACCAAAGAATCTTAGGAACAGCCAAGGGGCTTTAAAGTCCATCGCCTCGACAAAGCTGTAAATCAGTTCGCCATTATCTTGTTGAGCTAGCCACATATAGCCCTCGCCAATACCGGCAACCCATAGGGCGATGGCGTAGATGGCAACACCTGCATGAGCCAGCCAGAAATGCCATTTGATTAGGCGATTAGACCAGAGCTTGTCTTTGCCCCACAGCTTTGGAATAAAGTAGTAGAAGACTGCAATACCAGACATACCCACCCAGCCCAAAGCACCGGAGTGCACATGTCCGATAACCCATTCACTGTTGTGGGCAATCATATTGAACCAACGGATGGCCAATAGCGGGCCTTCGAAGGTGGCCAAGCAGTAGTAAAGCACTGCTGAGAAGAAGAACAGCATTATGTAGTCGGTTTTGAGCTTTTCCTTGTTCTGCCACAAAGTCATACCGCTATTAAAGGCGCCGGCCCATGACGGGAGCCACAGGATCAGCGACATCACTACACCTATGTTTTGTAGCCATACGGGAACCGATGAATAAACAAGGTGGTGTGTACCTGCCAAGTGTAGAAGCCGACAAGCCCCCAAAAGTGAATAACCGACAAGCGGTAAGATAGATAGGACGCTCTGCTACCTTGGGGATGAAGTAGTAGTTCATGCCGATAACGCCGGCAGTGAGTAGGAAGCCAACCGCGTTGTGTCCCCACCACCACTGTACTATTGCGTCCTGTGCACCAGCGAAGACGGAGTAAGACTTGGTGAAAGAGGCCGGCATCGCAAGGTTGTTCACCACAAAGATCAGCGCAATTACTATGATGAAGGCTGCAAAGAACCAGTTAGCCACGAAGATGTGGTTAACCCTGCGTTTCGCTAGCGTGCCGAAGAAAAGCACTGCATACAAAACCCAAACAAGCACTATTAGTAAGTCGATTGGCCATTCAAGCTCAGCGTACTCTTTTGAGGTGGTATAACCCATTGGTAGTGACAACACCGCGAGTAGCAGAACCAGCTGCCAGCCCCAAAATACCATCCAAGCTAGGCTCTTATTAAACAGCGAGCACTGACCGGTGCGCTGGGCAATATACAAGGAGGCGCCCATGAGAATGTTTACCACGAAGCCGTATATGACCCCAGAGGTATGCAGTGGACGCAATCGCCCAAACTGGAAGTACTCGGAATCGAAATTGAGAATAGGCCAGTAGAGTTGGGCTGCGAGGATAACCCCGATCAGCATGCCCACCAGTGCCCAGATGACCGAAGCCACCACGAAGAACTTGACTACTTTAGTGCTGTAGTCCGGTGCTGTAGCGTCCATGTTGTCTCCTGATTACTCGTTCTCACTGCCTAGTTTCGAGTAGAAATAAGAAATGTCTTCAATGTCTTGGTCGGTAAGGGCGTCAACTTGCTGTTGCATTAGTATCGCAAGTCCACTGGTTCGTTCACGTGCTTTGTAATCTTTAAGGGAGGAAATAAGGTATCCCATTTTTTGCCCACGGAGATTTGGGTAGGGATCTAGGGTGGAAATGCCGTCTTCACCGTGGCAGGTCATGCATACCTTCGCTTTTGCCTTGCCAATTTCAAACTGTTCATCTTTGGTCGTGTCAGCATGAACTGTAAAGCTCAGTGCTGCCAACAAAGTCCAAACAAGCTTCATAGATAAGTCCTTTATGCGCTGTTTCCGCAGAGGCCTCTGCGAACAAATAGTAGCCAAAAGTATAGTTTAGAAAGAGGGGAGTGCTTTGGATCACACTAGATGCTTACGCGCGTCGGCTGAAAAAGTTCGTTTTTGAGTGAAAAACATCATTGACCTCGTTTGGGTTTTTAGTGACTTAGCTATTGAAAGTCATACAAAATTTGAGCTGTGGACCGCGGTCAAAATCAAGAACTTGGCATAGACTCTAGAGTACTTGTTCCAATTTCATTTGTTTAAGAGGCTAAGGATGGGCGCAATATTATCGGTGAGACAAAAGGCGAACTATATCTGAAGATGTTCAGTTTTAACAAGGTTCCACTGCTTTGGCTGTGTAGGCCTAAAATTGTGCACATTGACGAGGCTAGGGTAGAGGTGAAGATCCCCCTTCGCAGACGCACTAAGAACCACCTCAACAGCATGTATATGGGTGCCCTAGTGGTTGGTGCAGATGTGGCTGGTGGTTTCCTCGCTGCAATGAAGGCGCAGAATCAAGGTCAGCTATATCACTCGCCTTTAAGGGAATTAAGGCTGACTTTTTAAAGCGCCTGAGTCGGATGTTCACTTTATCTGTCGCGACGGTGATCTTATCGATGAGATGCTGAAGGAAACCATATCTACAGGTGAGCGTGTGAATAGAGATGTCACCATTATCGCAATCTGTCCTAAGCTAGATGCTGATGAGCCTGTCGCGGAGTTCCAGTTGACCCTATCACTGAAAGCTAAGTAAACTCGCGGGAAAGGAGGGCGTTTGATGTCTAAAACCCGCTTATTGCTTTGCTCTTTATTTACAACAGCTTCTCTGCCGTGTGGGCAACGACTGGCTTTCTAGAGTCTGAGAGCACGCAGGGATTCTCTAAGGTGTGTTTTTACGACGTGCTGGGTGAGATTCATTCACTAAACCTAGGCTCCACAGACCTTTGTCCGCTCACTTATGAGTTTGATATTACCCCTAAGCTGCAACAGCCTAACCCTGAGGCAAATAAGACCGGCTTTTTTAAAGAAGAGAAGACCCAAGGTTTTAGCAAACTCTGCTCGTATGATGTGCTCGGTGATACCTATGTGCTCACCATAGGCAGCACGGAAATCTGCCCACAGACCTACAAATTTTAAAGGAGACCTTAGGGTCTCCTTTTTCATGTTAGCGAGCTAGCCAGCCACCATCCACAGCCATTGTGTGCCCATGCATATAGTTGGAAGCACTTGAGGCAAGGAATACGCACGAACCAGCTAGATCTTCTGGGGTGCCCCAACGACCCGCAGGAATGCGACCTAGGATCTCAGCGTTACGCTTCTCATCAGCTTGAAGTGCAGCTGTGTTGTTGGTTGCCATATAGCCAGGTGCAATGCCGTTTACGTTGATACCGTGCGCCGCCCACTCGTTTGCCATCAAACGTGTAAGACCAAGCACGCCGCTCTTTGAGGCTGTGTATGAAGGAACTCGAATGCCACCTTGATAAGAGAGCATGGAAGCGACGTTGATGATCTTGCCACCCTCACCTTGAACGATGAACTGTTTAGCCACTGCCTGAGAGAGGAAGAATAGGGATTTAAGGTTGATATCCATCACCTCATCCCAATCTAGCTCTGTAAATTCAATAGCATCGTTGCGGCGGATAATGCCTGCATTGTTGACTAAGATATCGATGCGACCAAAGGTTTCTAGGGTCTTCTCAACAATACCCGGAACAACCGATTGGTCTTTAAGGTCCGCTTGAATGGTCAGGAATCGACAACCCAGAGCAGTAACCTTTTGCTCTGTCTCGGTTGGAATGGAGCTGTTCACACCCACGATGTCACAGCCAGCTTCTGCTAAAGCGATAGCCATGCCTTGACCAAGACCAGTGCTGCTGCCAGTTACGATCGCAACTTTTCCTTCAAGATTAAAAGCGTTCAAAATGCTCACGGTGTTCGAGTTCCTTGTTTTGTAATACAAATCGGTTTATACCTGATGCAGGGAAAGATGCAAGAGCGCAGAGGGTAAAAAAGCGACACTAGGTCGCTTTCTGTTGTTCGTGAAAATACTGCGGTTAACCGATCAGAGTCATCTCGTTTACGGTGAAACTCTCAACCGCTCCTTCAACCGCTTTAACGTATTCAGCAAGGTGGTTATTGCTCATGTGGTCTTGCCACAGTTCGCGAGTTTCCCAGTTTTCAAAGAACAGGAAGTGCGCTGGGTTTTCGTTGTCTTGGTGAAGATCGTAGTTGATGCAACCCTTCTCAGCGCGAGTGGTTTCAATCAGTTTTAAAAGCTCTGATTGAACCAATTCAATCTTGTCCTGCTTGGCGATGATGTTTGCAACAATAGTAAGAGCCATCTTTATTCCCTTTATGAGTCGAGTGATGATGTATGAGATCTATATAGCCTAGACCTTAAACGGTCTGAGTTTTGATTGAGAGATCAAAACTGGGTGGAACGTCAAAAAAGGCAACCTAGGTTGCCTTTAGATATCAGAATTTGAAGTTGATGTTCATGTTTACATCTGGATTTAGCAATTGAGAGCGCTCGTGAGCGAGGTCTTTGCGTTGTTCTCTGAGCTGCTTGGCTTTCTTAGCATCTTTCTCGTGACTGATTTGATCGTCGAGAGAGGCAATCTGAGCATTAAGGTTGTTCAGGCGTTGCTGTCGTTGGTATTCCTGCTTACCCATTTGGTAATTCTTCAGGAACTTAGGGTTCTCGCATACCCCATAATATTCACGACCTTCAACACCAACCTGATAGCCATTGCTTGGGTCACAATAGACCTTAGTTCCCTCATGGAAGCCTTTGGTCCATTCGATACGATCTACTACTACTTTAGCTTCGGCACAATCTTGCGTGTAGTCGTTTATGATCTGAGGGTTTTCACCTTGCTGACCGTCTTGATAGCCAACCTGATGCCAGTTAGCGGCTTTGCACTCCTCAGGAGACATGCTGGCACAGCCTGCCATAGTGGTGACAACTAGACCAAGTAATAGGCCGTGTTTGGCGTATTTTGAGATAGAGCCCCCACGCTCAAAGTTTGATAAAAGTGACATTGGGTATTCCTAAAACTGTTGATGCCTGCTTCCATCCAAAGCAGACTAAATTTTGGAATGACCCTATCACGTTAAAAACGCGGTTTGACGTGGAGATATCGGGAAGAAAGATACCGTATTTGGTTACTATATCGAGAAGATATGCAAATTCATGACTGGAATTGCTGAATAATCAGTTGATTAACAGTCACTGTACTCTTCTGTAATCACTGGTTGTTCGCCGTTACTCAGTGCCTCTTGGTAATCTAAGTAACAGTTTTTCTCGCCGTAATCAGCGATGAATAGTCGGATGACTCTAGCTTCATCGACGTTGTCTTTCTTTTGTATGCCGACTTCATTGTCGAGAGTAACAAAGAACTTTAATGCATCCCCAGTTGCTGCGATGTAACCGTAACGCAACTGTACTTTTCCTGCATCAAACTCAGGAAATCGCCACTCTTGGGTTGTCTCTTCACCTTTAATTACGGCTTTACCATAAACTTTCTGGTTCGCTGAGTTAATCGCCCCTTTCACACCTTGCAAAGTACTGATCCGAGCGTCAGTTTGCAGGTTCAAAAATCGTGGTGCTGCTATTACGGCAATAATACCAAGTACTAGGATAACGACCACTAGCTCAATCAAAGTGAATCCGGATTTCTTGTGCATTTTTTGAACCGAAATAAAAATAAAGCGCGAAGTATATAGAAAGTTAGAATTAATTAAATAAAGGGAAGGTTATGGATTAGAGTGTGTTTTATATTTTGAGTGAATGGTTAATTTTCATATAAATGATGTTTATATGTGAACCATAGTTGACTTTAGTTATTTAAGTTCCAATATTTGTTTATTGTTTCACTGTAAGTCTTGTAAGTTAACGATTTATATTCCTGTTTGGCGCTCTGATATTGCCGATGAATAGTTTGAAAAATCGAACTGCACTCTTCTTTTAAATATAAAAAGGAATTTCGGTTGATTCTAATAAAATCACCAATAATTAACAATGAAACTAAAATTATTTTCAGTTCTTCTCAGTGTTCCAACACTAGTATATGCAGATACCATTTCCATCAATAATTTAACTGAATCTTCCATATATGGTGCGTTTCAATCATCCACAATGACAGGTGTAGCCGCTGATTCAGTGAATGGAATAATTAAACCAGGCCTTGATCATGTGTACTTTGAGTCTGACGGATTTTTCCAAGCAGGAAGTGTGAACATCAAAGTAGGGGATACAATTACAGCTATTTCTGTTTTTGATATCACCAAAAATGAATATGTTCAATGTGCAGAGAATGTGTTATTTCGCGGTGCGATGACCTTTGATTATGTTGGCGATGCATGTGTTGTATCGGACAGTCGTTTTTCTTATTCAACCTCAGAGGCTTTTTCAGTGAGGGTTGAAGGTGGTTCACAAGGAGGGGCTTCAGCTAGAAAAGAGTGGGTGCCGGAGCCACCGCTCAATGAGTACATTGGTTTCCGAGCGATCTATGATGTTACTTATGAACATACAGGGGCTGCAGATGAGTCTCAGTATAATGTTTCAACTTTTTTGTACTCAAACCCTTGGGTTACACAAGAGCGACAAAATCGTGGTTACTTAAAACAGGATCTAGCCAATTCATTTGATTTTCATGCACCACTGGGAGGCGCAAAGTTTTGGGTAGAATCAAATGGGGATGTTGAACTCAGAGGTATTCCAGGTGGCATTGAATACTCTATTCAACATTTGAATACCAACAAAAATATCCCTGCATATAATTCAGATACTGAAAGTTGGAACTATAACATCGCTTCCTTTGCAGATGTTCGGATAGAGCTATTTAACCCGGTAATGACTGAGAAAGAGGGGTTTATTGGTGATAGTGGCGAGTGGCATAGACCCAATTTTGACTACTACACAGGTGAAGATAAGGGAAGAACAGAACAAACAGTGCCTTATACGTCTCTAGAGTTTACGGTGAATGCATCTGGAGTGTACGGATTTAAAACCGCAAACAAATTGCCAAGTGGAGGGATGACAGTTAGAAGTGTTCTGTATGTTTTTGATGGTAAACCAAAGGAAGTTGGCGACTACGACAACCTGTTAGCGGAGCATTCTCAAGGGCACATTGCAGGAGTATATCTTGAAAAAGGGAAAACCTATTATCTCGTAAACAGTGATGACTTCGCATCTAGTGATGCAAAATTTCTATTGTTTGTAGGTGGACCTGATAACGTTGTATTCAAATAAGCATTAACTTTCCACAGTTTGTAGAAAAGGGGCTCGACGCCCCTTTTTTATAATTAGATCTCTACAATCACCTTACCAATAGCCGTGCGACTTGCTAGGTGATCATGGGCTTTGCCAACCTCCTCTAACGCAAAGACTTGAGGGTCTACAATAGGGGTGAGGAAGCCCTCTTCGCTATGTGTGCCATTGCCTTGAGGATACCTGAATGTTGCTCACGATTAACGTTGTGGATCATCGGGATCAGCATAAAGACTACGTGTAGTGATAGCCCTTTGAGGTGCACCATAGAAAGGTCGAGTTCCAGCAGTGATACGGTAGTCGCTATCTGTCCGTTGAGTTTGGTTGCCTCGATGGAATTTGGTAGGTTTGCACCACCAACCGAATCATAAACCACGTCAAAACCAGCACCGCCAGTATATTTCTCAACGTAATCCGCAACGCTTTCTGTGTTGTAGTTGATGCCGGTTGCGCCTAGCTCTTCTATTAGTTTGATCTGTTTGTCTGAACTACCGGTCGCGTAGACGTCTGCGCCAAAGTGTTTAGCCAACTGAATAGCAATATGACCTACTCCGCCGGCACCGCATGAATCAGGATCTTATGTCCAGGTCTCAGGCCAGCTCTATCAAGACCCTCGTACGCTGTGATACCAACCAGTGGTATGGCGGCAGCTTGTTGCATGGATAGGTTCTTTGGTTTGTGAGCGATAAGCCTTGCATCTGCCACCATATATTCCGCAAGCGTGCCCGGTAAGCCACCTAAGCCACCGGCACAACCATATACTTCGTCTCCAACTTGGTATTCGTTCACACCATCACCGACGGCTTCAATAACGCCTGCGAAGTCCATACCTAGAACGGCAGGAGCAGGAGGAGAGAAAGGAAGGCCAGGACCCATTTCGCGGATCATCATATCGACAGTGTTTACGCTGGTGGTGACTATCTTGACTAGAACGTTGCCTGCAGAGACCTCAGGCTTGGGAATATCATCCAATACGAAGCATCACTGCCGCCAAATTCTTTTACAACCATAGCTTTCATAGCGCTTCTAATCCTTATTGGTTACCAAGATGCTTCCTAACTGTAGAAATGGATTTCTCAGTCTACAAATAAAGATGAGATGAAATCGTGCAGAAAACGGGGAGGGGTATAGGAGATAGGGTAAGAGGATAGACATGAGAACCAAACTCGCAAAATGATTCTCATATCTATAATTATCGGTTCTCAATAGTAGAGTAAGGTTTGCTGCTCAAGACACATGGCATGGTAGTAGTCGATTTCCTTCCTGTATCGATTTGCCTCTCTGATAGCGAATGCACGGAAATTATCAAAGGTCGCATCAAATTGGCGGTCTTCGTTGTTGGTCATTTTCGCTATCTCATCCAAAGCGCTTTGTAGGTGAGATTCAATGGCAAACACCTCTGCACGGGCACTCAAAGAAAGCTGTGTGAGCGCTACCTCTCCCTTATTACACTCATGGGTCTGTTGGTAGCGACGATAGACGTCATCGGCGTTCAGCTTAATTTGGAGTAGCTCATCGATGTGGGGCTCTATGTTGCGATAAACAGACATAGCGGCCTGATAATGGGGTTCATCTTTAGCTAGGCGAAGCACGGTGTCTAGCTCTGTCCATACGACACGTTCTGACATATACATAACTTCCTTCCTTGTGAAATTGCGTGCTCGAATTTTGATTTGCATATTGCGTGCCTACTTTTTGTACGACACTGAAAAATGCTCCTGAGCCACCCAAATTTTCATTCTGTATACAAAAATACGAACAAACAGGCTTCGTAGTTTTGTATACAAGTTATGCATTTTTGTGCACTGACTCACTAGGCTTATCAATCTAATATGTGCCGGCACTTTCTTGATAGCGGGCAAAAATGATGCGTCTACGTTCTTATATAACACTCTTCTTGGTATTGACTGTTACCCTTATGGGTTGCAGCTCAACGCCGTCTGTAGCTCTGAATCAATCTGATGAGTATTACGACTACATACAGCCGACCTATTCTGAGTATCTTTCACAGACAGAGCAGTGGCTGGTGAAGAACCGCGGTTATATGAGTGATGAGCACGATAAAGAGATCGCTATGAATATGCCGTTTGAGCTGCAGCCTGAGGGCGAGACAAACAAGGCTATCTTGCTGGTGCATGGGTTGGGTGATTCGCCATACAGTTTCTCAGACATAGGTAAAACACTTCAACAACAAGGCTTCTACGTTCAAGCCGTTCTGCTGCCAGGGCACGGTAGCAAGCCTTCAGATTTGATGCTGCCTAGCTATCAAGACTGGCAAACTATGGTCGACCATTATGCGAATCTGCTGAAGCAAGAATACGATGAGGTATGGCTGGGCGGCTTTTCTACTGGCGGTAACCTAGTGACTATCAATGCCCTAGAGCAAGGGGATGTAGATGGATTGGTGCTGTTTTCTCCTGGCTTCCAATCCAAGGCTCCATTCATGGAAAAACTGGCACCTATCGCAGCACTCTTTATCGATGGCTACAACACTGAAGAGGATAACGCGGCTCGCTATAGTTCGGCTCCCCTCAATGGCGCGATTGCATACTCAGAGAGTGCTAGCAAACTGCGAAGCTTATTAAAGGAGAAACAAGTAACGGTTCCGACTTTGATCGCTTTAAGTGAAGCAGACAGTGTGGTCGATCCTATTGCCGTCAAGACCATGTATGAAGAGCGATTTACTCATCCGAGGAACCAATTGCTTTGGTACGGTGAATCTGAAGTAGCGTTGCCGAGCGCTACCTCATTAAGCATGAAGATAGATTCTATGCAGATCAGTACTGGTTCTCATATGAGCCCACTATTTGCCCCTTCTAACGATTATTACGGGAAAAACGGCGAATACAGAATGTGTTTGAACAGCATGGATAAAGAGTCGACCACATTCTGCGAGCAGGGTGGTGATGTTTGGTGGTCGGCTTGGGGCTACCAAGAAGAGGGCAAGGTGCACGCAAGATTGACGTGGAATCCTTACTATCAAGAGCTGACACAAAGCCTTGCGACTGTAACTGAAAGCTAATTGTAAGTTTAAAAAAGCGCGTACCTTTGGTATCGCGCTTTTTATTGAGTTATTTAATTAGCTTGCGGTGCAAACTGCTGATACCACTCACTCTCGCTGATCAAATCCTTGGTTGATTCCAAGCGGTCGATAAAAGTCAGTCCATCTAAGTGGTCGAGTTCGTGTTGGAAGATGCGAGCTAGAAATCCGTTAAATTCTGTCTCTTGAACCTGTCCTTGCTGGTCATGGTAACGCACGGATATCTGCTTATGCCTTGGTACAAAACCCCGCATACTCGGAACGCTCAAGCACCCTTCCCAGCCTTTTTCCATCTCAGAGCTTGCGTCGATAATCTCTGGATTGATGATGGCAGTAATTGGCATCAGCGGTGCATCTGGATAGCGTGGATTTGGTTTGGATGACATGATGAAAATGCGCAAGCTCTTGTAGATCTGCGGAGCAGCGATACCTACACCACTTGCTTGCTCAACCGTATCAATCATCTCGGAAATTAACGCTTGGCAGTCGCTCGCTAAAATATCATCAACCACCTGCGCTCGCTGTCTTAAAACAGGGTGCCCCAGTTGAGCGATGTCGGGTTTATTTGTTGTTTCCATGAGATGCCTTGCTTGTCTAACCTGCTGATACCCTTTCTATCACACCTTGCCCAAATCATGAGCCACTGAGTTGAAGCGGAGGGGGCGCGTGTTTGGTATAAGGTATAACTTATTGATAAGTATAAAAATGGAGTAATTGAGCGCATATTAACGAACGCCTATTGACCCGAGGATATGAAAATATATTATGGATGTCTAGACATCCAATGTGTCATTTTGCGTTTAAATGGAATTAATATGAAGTTCACTAAAAAAATTACACTACCTCTGTTGGCATCACTTGCATTCGGCCTGACCGGATGCGGTAAGCAAGACGACTCCGTTATTAAAATAGGTGCTACCGTAGGCCCGCACGCACAGGTTGTAGAAGCGGTAGCGAAAGAGGCTGAAAAGCAGGGCATCAACATCGAAGTGGTCGAATTCTCAGACTACATCACCCCGAATGCAGCTCTTGCCGACGGGAGCATCGACCTCAATAGCTATCAGCACCAGCCGTTTCTGGATAACTACAACGATGCCCATAGCAGCCACCTAGTTTCTATCGGTCGCTCTATCTTGATGCGTATGGGTGTTTACTCTAATAAATACGATAACCTTGAATCTATCCCCGAGAATGCCCGAATCGCGATTCCAAACGACCCAACTAACGGCGGCCGTGGATTGCTACTGCTTGAAGAAGCAGGTCTGATTACTTTAAAAGAGAATGCTGGCTACAGTGCAACCTTGGGCGATATCGTTTCTAATCCAAAGAACATTAAGCTTGTAGAAGTAGATGCAGCTCAACTGCCACGCACACTAGACGATGTAGATGCTGCCGCAATCACCATGAACTACGTGATGTCTTCTGGCCTAGACCCTAAAGAGCAGGGCATCTACCTAGAGTCAAAAGATGCACCTCTAGCGGTGATGGTGGTGGCTTCACGTGATGCGGATAAAGACAAAGAGGTTTATGAGCAGATCATGTCTATCTATCACTCCAAAGCAATCAATGACTTCTTGGCTAGCACCTTCAAGGGTACGATTGAAGCAGCAAACTGATTGAAATACACAGTAAAAGGCGAGTCAATTGACTCGCCTTTTTCGTTAGATAATCCAGTGTTTATGCGTATTGGTTGCTCTCAAGAGTGCTGGCAAAGGTACCTAAGTCAGTTTCGGGCTTACCCAGATGCTGGTAGGTTTCAGATGAGACAAATCTTTCATCCAAGCCCTCACACACCTCCCAGATTCGTTTGAGAAAACCAGCTTCATTCGAGTCCAATCCCAGCTCATCAATAGTCGATATTGGTAACTTCTCTACACTGACTTTCGGGTCGAAAGCGGCGAAGAAGCGCTTTGCTGCATCATAGAAGGTGATACCCTCAGAGCCTTGCACTGGATACTTTTGGTTTAGCGCGTTAGCGTTGTTGATAGCGTGGTATATATGCTGCGCAAGCTGGTGGCTATTAGTGAAATAGACCTTGTAGTGCAGTTCACCAAATAGGTATACCTGATTGTTTTCGATAAAGCGGGTAAAGAAGTCGGCAAAGAAGGAGCAATAGAAAAAGGTGTAGGGAATACCTGATTCTTCAATATGCTTCATTCCCGCCTCGCGGATCTGACGGGTTTCGATTGTTCCGTTGAGAAACAGTTCTTCATGCAGGGATTCCAAGCCTGCGATCTGCATAATGTGTTTCACACTGTTTGTCTTGGCCGCGGTGACTATGTTTTTGACACCTTCTCTTTCAGTGTAAAAGGGTAAGTTCATCTCTGTTGTTTCGGTGTTGAGGTGTATGTAGAGCGTGTCTGTCCCTTTAAGAGCCTTGTCTAAACTTTCTGTATCACTCACGTCACCTTGCACTACTTCAACACTGCTTGGGAGTATTTGCCGAGCCTTTTCTGGATTTCGCGCTACAACCCTGATTGATACCCCAAGACTAGAAAGCTGTTTGGTGATGCTAGTAGATAGAAACCCTGTGCCGCCAATGATGGTCAACTGTTTAGTCATGATGCTTTTCCCTGTTTGTGTGACTTATCGAAATAGATGATAAACTGTTGGGATAACCCCACAGTCAAGGCTTTATTTCTATCCAATGAGAATTAGTGAACTCTGCAAACAAACCGGCCTGAGTAAAGATGGCATTCGCCACTATGAACAGCTTGGCCTGATCCACTCTGAATCTGTGCCGGCAGGGAGTAGGTACTATCAAGATTATGCTGAGGAATCCCTGCTACGCATCGAGATTATTCAATGTGGTAAATCCTGTGGATTCACTCTCAAAGAGATAAAAACCATCTTTGATAGCTCAGATTCCAACGAGATTACACTCACTGAACTCAAGCCTTTCCTCAAGCAAAAGCTTGTAGAGTTAGACGCTAAGGTGCGAGAAATAGAAAAGATGAAAGCCATGATCAGGGATAATCTGGCGGGGCTTGGGTGCAAATAGTAGTTTCCACTCGCAAGATTGGAAAAGTTGGGCAAGCAGAACGAGAAACAGGTGAAGCGATTTGCTTACCTGTTTCTTTATTTCGTTACTTACTGATAGAGAAATCCAGTGCCAACATGTCGTGTTCTAGAACTAATTGAACATTTTTACCCTCTAGGTTTGAGGAATAGATGTTGTAGTCTTCTGACCAATAGATCTTTTTGTCCGCAAAGTCGACGGTCATACCCAATATGCCATCTACGACCTCTTCAGGAGCGGTTCGAAGAGTCTTAATCTTGACCTGATTTCCAGTGATTTTTGCTTTGTAGATGAATCTATTGTTTGAGAAGTATATGTTCTTACTTTTCGGATCTACTTCCATGTGTTTGATAGAGTCTTCTGTATCGTTAAAGAAGCCATCGGCGGTTGTAACCTCCTCTACTCGATCAATCTCGGATGAACTTCCTAAGGTTGAACTGATGATCTTTGCATCATCACCAAAGCCATATGCGAGATAAAACCTATGATTTTCTTCATCCACAAACATAGCCCCTGGTTCACACCCCGCCATACAACCCTCTGCAATGGGGTCTAGGATAAACTCGTAATCTTCTCCCTCTTGCGGGTAACTGTCATCGCCATTGCCAAAAAACATCTTAAGCACCGAGTCATTGACGCTGCTTCCCACGTAAACCTCGTTTTGATTGCGGTCTACTGCTATTGGGAGCCTTCCTGCCATTGGAACATAGTTAAATAGTGCTTCTTCCGTGCCATCAGTTTTCACCGTCCATATGCCTTGTGCCGCTGTTGAGCTAGCCGATACATATACTGTATCTCCAACAACTTCTATAGCTGAACCGCCGTTAGTATCCGCAACCTTGCTCACCTGTTTAGATTCAAGGTCTAGTACACTCAGGTGGTTGTACTCCTCTTCACTCGAATACGTCATCATGTATATGTATTGAGTATTAGATGAATTTTTATTGTTTTCTTGAATGGCGCTTTTATCGACATTATTTGCACTAGATGAAGCAGAAGTGGCAAAAATTAGGGTGGTAAGTATTAGTTTTTTCATTTTTATCCTCCTTTATTGGAGTGCATATTTATGCTTGTTGTGGTTATTTAAATGTCATGAAAATGTTAACGGATTGTGTTTGGTGGCGGATTTTTGCTGGATGAAATGCTTTTAATGAAAATGACATATTTGCTTCAAGGCAAACTAAGAGGCGCGTTCCATTTCATCTAGATTAGTATTGCAAAATCAATGTATTAGTTTTAAATCGCGCGCGAATGGTATAGAGAAGAGCGTGTGATTTTTGAGGCTAAAAAAACGGGCTCCAACTGGAACCCGTTCTGATATCAATTTATGAGTAAAGATTACTCTTCCACGTACTCGTCAATGCTCGGGCAAGAGCAGATCAGGTTACGGTCGCCGTACACGTTGTCTACGCGGTTTACGGTTGGCCAGTATTTCCAGATGCGCTGAGACTTAGACGGGAATGCGCCTAGCTCGCGTGGGTATGGACGATCCCACTCGCTGTTTGCCAGATCAACTTGGGTGTGAGGTGCGTTAACCAGTGGGTTGTTTTCCAGTGGCCATTCTCCGTCACGAACCTTGTTCATCTCTTTACGGATAGCGATCATCGCGTCACAGAAGCGGTTTAGTTCTTCTAGGTCTTCAGATTCCGTTGGCTCAACCATTAGTGTGCCCGCTACTGGGAACGACATAGTTGGTGCGTGGAAGCCGTAGTCCATTAGACGTTTAGCGATGTCTTCTTCACTGATACCTGTCTCTTCTTTTAGTGGACGGATATCGATGATGCACTCGTGCGCAACGCGGCCGTTAGTACCACGGTAAAGAACAGGGTAGTAAGGAAGCAGACGCTCCATTACGTAGTTCGCGTTTAGGATTGCGACTTCAGTTGCGTTCGTCAGACCTTGCTCACCCATCATCGCGATGTATGCCCAAGAGATAGGCAGGATAGATGCGCTACCTAGGTCTGCTGCAGAAACTGCGTGGTCAGTACCCTGTACACCGTTTTCGATGTGGCCAGGTAGGAAAGGTGCTAGGTGCGATTTAACACCGATAGGACCCATACCTGGACCGCCACCACCGTGTGGGATACAGAAGGTTTTGTGTAGGTTCAGGTGCGATACGTCAGAACCGATGAAGCCTGGGCTAGTTAGACCAACCTGTGCGTTCATGTTCGCGCCATCTAGGTAAACCTGACCGCCCGCAGCATGTACCATCTCACACACTTCTTTCACTTGCTCTTCGTATACGCCGTGCGTTGAAGGGTAAGTGATCATGATGCTAGATAGGTTCTCAGCGTGCTTCTCAATCTTAGCTTGTAGGTCTTGGATATCGATGTTGCCGTTCTCGTCACACTTAACAACCACAACCTTCATTGACACCATAGATGCCGTTGCAGGTTGGTACCGTGTGCAGAGCTTGGGATCAGACATACGTTACGGTGACCTTCGCCACGTGACTGATGGTAGCGTTGGATAGCGATAAGGCCAGCATACTCACCAGAAGCACCCGAGTTTGGCTGTAGTGAGAAATCATCGTAGCCAGTGATCTCACAAAGCTTGGCTTTAAGATCGTTTGCTAGAGCCGTGTAACCTGCTGCTTGTTCCATAGGTGCGAACGGGTGGATCGCACCGAACTCAGGCCAGGTTACTGGGATCATCTCAGCAGCTGCGTTTAGCTTCATGGTACAAGAGCCTAGTGGGATCATACCGTGAGTTAGAGAGAAGTCTTTGTTCTCTAGCTGCTTAAGGTAACGCATCATCTGAGTTTCACTGTGGTGGGTGTTGAACACAGGGTGCGTTAGGAATTCTGATTGACGACGGCAGTCTTCTGGAATTGCCGCGTACTCGTTCTTAGAGATCTCTTCGCTCAGTGCTTCGATAGACTCGGTTACTTGGAACACGCTGAACAGTGCAACGATGTCCGCAGTAGTGGTGGTTTCATCGAAGCTGATGCCAAGTTTGCCGTCTAGCTTGCGAAGGTTGATGTTCGCGCGCTGTGCGATGCCGTATAGAGACTCAGTCTTCTCACCAGTGTTGATGGTGATTGTGTCGAAGAAGCTGTTGTGGCATAGCTCGTAGCCAGCTTGTGTTAGGCCAGCGGCTAGGATAGCTGTCATGTGGTGAGTACGACGTGCGATAGTCTTAAGACCTTCGCTACCGTGGAATACCGCATAGAAAGCAGCCATGTTTGCAAGAAGTGCCTGTGCAGTACAGATGTTTGAAGTCGCTTTCTCACGACGGATGTGCTGCTCACGGGTCTGCATCGCCATACGCAGTGCTTGGTTGCCGTTGGTATCGATAGAAACACCGATAACACGACCAGGCATAGTACGCTTGTGCTTGTCACGCGTTGCCATGAAGCTGCGTGTGGACCGCCGTAACCTACAGGAACACCGAAGCGTTGTGCTGAGCCGATTACTACGTCTGCACCCATCTCGCCTGCTGGCTTAAGAAGAGTAGAAGCAAGTAGGTCAGTCGCAACTGTTACTAGGGTCTTGTTCGCTTGCGCAGCTGCAATGATGTCAGTCAGGTCACGTACTTCACCCGTTGTAGTTGGGTATTGTACTAGTGCGCCGAATACATCTTGCTCTGGTAGAGCATCGATTGGGCCAACCTGTACTTCAAAACCAATGAACTCAGCACGAGTCTTAACAACCTCGATAGTTTGCGGGTGAACATCGTCAGCTACAAAGAAGGTCTTGCTCTTGCTCTTACCTGCACGCTTACAAAGCGTCATCGCTTCAGCTGCGGCTGTCGCTTCGTCAAGTAGAGAGGCGTTCGCAATCTCCATGCCGGTTAGGTCCATCACCATCTGCTGGTAGTTAAGCAGTGCTTCTAGACGACCTTGAGAGATCTCTGGCTGATATGGCGTGTACGCCGTGTACCAACCTGGGTTTTCAAGAACGTTACGCAGGATAACGTTAGGCGTGAAGGTGTTGTAGTAACCTTGACCAATGAAGGTGCGCTTTACTTGGTTTAGTTCAGCAAACTTCTTCATCTCAGCAGCATACCCGCTTCGCTCAGAGGCGCTTCTAGGGTCATTGGTTTTTCTAAACGAATTTGAGCTGGAACGGTTTGCTCAACTAACTCTGCAAGGCTAGATACGCCAAGCGCTCAAGCATCTTCTGTTGGTCAGCTAGGTTTGGACCATTGTGACGAGCAACGAACTCAGTGTCCGTGCTTAAACTGCGTAGTAGATCAGTCATAACTTTGTTGTACCCTGCCTTCTATGAGGCTATGTGTGTTTCCTATTAGACTTTCTGCATTCAGAGCAGGCGATAAAGGTTTATAAGAGTTTTTACCTGTCTTCTGAATGGCAAGATCCCCGCAAAAGCGGGGATTTTGTTAACTTGTTCAATTTGAAGCGAAAATTACTCGTCTTCGATGCTAGCTAGGTAGTCTTCTGCGCTAGTTAGGTTGTCCAGCTCGCTTGCATCTTCAAGCTTAACCTTAACGATCCAACCCTCATCATAAGAGCTTTCGTTGATTAGCTCAGGGCTATCTTCTAGCTCTTCGTTGATAGCAACGATTTCACCAGTCACAGGAGCGTAGATATCTGACGCTGCTTTTACAGACTCAACTAGTGAGAAGCTCTCACCTGCTTCAACGCTGTCTTCTACTTCTGGTAGGTCAACGAATACAACATCACCAAGCATTTGTTGTGCGTGCTCTGAAATACCGATAGTAACAGTGCCGTCACCGTTGTCGCGCACCCACTCGTGGCTCTCGGTAAATTTTAGAGTGTTGTCCATGATTAAAATCTCCAACAATAATCAGATAGAAAGGAATGAGTCTCTTTATGCTCGAAAAATACACCGAGTTGACTCTGTACTCAAGCTGAAATTTCCTATCGGAAACAAAAAATTCAACTTTGCAACTTATCTCTCACTTATTCTTACCTTATCCTCTTCATCAAAATGGTCTGTTTGTGGCACACTTTCTGACCATAAAAACAGGATTGAACGCGGTGAAGGAACAAATGAAAGAGACGATTTTGGATGAATATCCATCTCTAACCATAGAGAAATCCTCGGTAGAAAACAGCGTCGAACCATTAAAGTTAGGTGACAAAATTAAGTCAATCCGAGGCAAGCTCGGGTTGACCCTTGAGGAGGCGAGTCAGCGTACTGGACTGGCTCGTTCGACCTTGAGCAAGATAGAAAACGAGCAGATCAGCCCGACCTTCCAAGCGATGCAAAAACTGGCTGTAGGCCTTGAAATAGATATGCCACAGCTATTCACTCCACCAAGAAAATCAAGGCTTCCGGGCGTAGAGACGTCACCTTGAAGGGAGCAGGGAAATCGCATCCAACCTCTACTTATGAGCATGAACTTCTCGCTACAGAGATGTCTCAAAAGCGCATGATGCCGTTCAAGTCTGTAGTGCGTGCTCGTAGCTTCGATGAGTTCCAAGGCTGGGTTCGCCATGACGGTGAAGAGTTTCTTTTGATACTCGATGGCGAGGTGATGTTCTACAGCGAATTCTATGAGCCACTGAAACTGAGTGAAGGCGATAGCGTCTATTACGACGCCAACATGGGCCATGCACTGATTTCGGTGAGTGAAAGCGATGCTCAAATTTTATGGGTAACCGCGAAATAAAACTCGTTTATTGTAGCGGTTGTGTTAAAAGCAAAGTTTCCTATAGTGTCGGCAATCGTTTGCCTGTACTTTTAGGTTAACTCATATATGAACAGTTTGTTACGCCATTTCAGCATATCCGGCGTGATAAAATTAAGGAGAAATGATGACTGAAGCACTACTAAAAACGCCACTGTTTGACCTTCACGTTGAGCAAGGTGCGAAGATGGTTCCATTCGCAGGCTATGAGATGCCAGTTCAATACCCACTTGGCGTTAAGAAAGAGCACCTACACACACGTGATGCGGCGGGTTTGTTTGACGTGTCACACATGGGTCAACTTCGTCTAAAAGGTGCGAATGCAGCTGCGGGCCTAGAGTCTCTAGTGCCAGTAGACATCATTGATCTTGCTGAAGGTAACCAACGCTACGCTTTCTTCACTAATGAGCAAGGCGGCATTATGGATGACCTTATGGTAGCAAACCTTGGTGATCACCTGTTCGTTGTAGTAAACGCAGCATGTAAAGCACAAGACATCGCGCACCTACAAGCGAACCTGCCAGCAGACGTTCAACTAGAAGTGATTGAAGACCGTGCTCTTCTTGCTCTGCAAGGTCCTAAAGCTGTAGACGTTCTAGCCGAGTTAAACCCAGCGGTTAAAGAAATGGTATTCATGGACGTTAAGCGCATTGAGCTGCTTGGCGTAGAGTGCATCGTAAGCCGCAGTGGTTACACAGGTGAAGATGGCTTCGAGATCTCTGTTCCTAACGAGAAAGCTGAAGAGCTAGCGCGTAAACTGACTGACTCTGAGCTAGTTGAGTGGATCGGTCTTGGTGCTCGTGATTCACTTCGTCTTGAGTGTGGTCTTTGCCTATACGGTCACGATCTAGACCAAACAACGACGCCTGTTGAAGCAAGCCTTCTATGGGGTATCAGCAAGATCCGTCGTGCTGACGGCGAGCGTGCTGGCGGTTTCCCTGGTGCAGACATCATCCTTGACCAGATCGCAACTAAAGATGTATCACGCAAGCGTGTTGGTCTAGTGGGTCAAACTAAAGCGCCAGTGCGTGAAGGTTGTAAGCTGTTTGATGCAAACGATGTTGAAGTGGGTGTAGTAACAAGTGGTACTGCGGGTCCTAACGCAGGCAAGCCAGTTTCTATGGCCTATGTTCGTAGCGACCTAATCGCAGTTGGCACAGAGATCTTTGCTGAAGTTCGTGGCAAGAAGCTACCAATGACAGTAGAGAAAATGCCGTTTGTGCCTCAGCGCTACTATCGCGGTTAAGTTCTGAATTGGTCCTCGCATTCCCAATTCTATCGGTGGAAAGCGAGGCTAGCTCTCGAGTTGAAATGAGATGAGTAAAGTAATCTTAGAGGGATATATCCTTGTCCCTGTCAGTCAGCTTGAGCAGATAAAAGTTTCCCTTAAGAAACACATACAATTAACCCGGCAAGAGCCGGGTTGTTTGGTTTTTGAGGTAGTGCAAGATGACACAGAACCCACGCGCTTTAGCGTGTATGAAGAGTTCGAGTCTGAACAAGCTTTTGATGCTCATCAGCAACGAGTAAAACAGAGCGAGTGGGGCAAGGACACTGTCGATGTAGAGCGCCACTACACCGTCAAAATCATGGAGTAACAAATGGAAAAGGTGTACTTAAATGGGGCGGTGATAGCGCCTACCAAGTTGGTGTGCATAGGTCGAAACTATGTGGAGCATATCTCTGAGCTTGGCAACGAGATACCTGATGAGATGGTGGTTTTTAACAAGCCGAACTCCTCGATTACATCTGTTCTAAAAAGTGGCACTGAAGAGCTATCCATTACGAGGCTGAACTCTGTTTTATTATGGAAAACAATGAGTTTGTGGGCGTCGGCTTAGGATTAGATCTAACCAAGCGCGAGTCTCAATCTCGCCTTAAAGCTAAGGGGCTTCCTTGGGAGCGAGCAAAAGCCTTTGATGGCTCGGCGCTGTTCTCTGACTTTGTTGGTTTTTCGAATCTCGATGATCTTAGCTTGGAGCTATATATCGATGATGTGCTTATCCAGCAGGGTGGCGTCGAGCTGATGATGTATCCCCCACTGATTATTCAAAAAGAGCTATCTAGCTTCATGTGCTTACAAGATGGTGATGTGCTTATGACAGGCACCCCAAAGGGCGTGGGTGTGGTGAACAAAGGCTCGACCTTCAAAGGCAAGGTACTAGAAAAAGGTGAAACCTTGGTTGAGGTAGTATGGACAGCTCAATGATTTCCATAGAACAGATCAGCTGGCAACAGACCATAGGCCTCAGGCACGCTGTTCTTTGGCCTGAAAAACCGCCTGAGTTTTGCCATGTGGAAGACGATGAAACTGGCACACACTTCGGCGTTTTCTTTGATGCGAGACTTGTCTGTGTGGCATCGTTATTTCAAAGTGGAAATTCTATTCGTCTACGCAAGTTTGCCACTGACCATGATTATCAAGGCCAGGGCATTGGCAGTGCGCTACTCGAGCACATGCTCGATTTTGCAAAAGAACAAGGGGCTAGTAACTTTTGGTGTGATGCCCGCGAAAGTGCGGTTCCTTTCTATAGCCGATTTGGCTTTGAACCAGAGGGAGAGCGATTCTACAAGGGCCAGGTGCCTTACTTTAAACTCTCGGTAGAACTCGAGAGTTAACCCAGTACGTATTGCTGAACCACACCAACTAAGATGAGTGCGCTGATAAACACCAAGAACAGATTTTTACCAACAAAACGGCGCACAACACCCTGATTTGGTGCACCTTTGTTTGTATCACTGCAACTGTCCTTCCCGCATCCACAACTCATTTTACTTTCCTTTGATGATGAACTTCAGCGCTCAACTATAGCGCATTTGAGGTAAATAATAATTATTATCAACTGAATCATAGATACAAGAATTGGTAAGACACGGTTTTGTGACAAAACTAATCAAGCATCATTGTTTAAAGATGCCTGTCACATGGTAAAGTGTTGTTCGTTATAGCATTTAGTAAGTTAGCAACAGATGGCATCAATTAAAGACGTTTCTAAACTCGCCGGCGTGTCTTGGATGACGGTTTCCCGAGCGATAAATAACCCTGAGAAGGTGAAAGCGGAGACGTTAAAGCGAGTTAATGATGCGATTAAAACGCTGAACTACACCCCAGACCATTCTGCTAAACAGATGCGTGCTAAAGCGGTGCAGGGGTATCAGGAAACTAGCATCGGCGTATTAGCCTCGAGGTCGCCACAACGCCGTTCTCTGTTGGTATCAACCACTCCATAGAACACACAGCGACTAGCGGTGGTTGGAACTCTCTTATCATCAATACCTTTGACCCAGAGCCAGATGCAGCAACTGTTGACCGTCTGCTTTCCCATAAGCCGGCAGGTATTATCTTTGCCACTATGGGTTTGAGAAAGGTAGTGGTGCCAGAGGCACTAAAAGATAGACCAGTGGTTCTAGCCAACTGTTTTTGTGACGACCCGAGTGTGCCTTGCTATGTGCCAGATGATGCCATGGGACAATATGCTGGCTCAGACGCCTGCTAAATAAAGGTTATAAAAAACCATTGTTTATCATGCTAAATCAAAATCTACCGGCGGTCACCTTGAGAAGTCAAGGTATTGAAAAGGCGCTGGCGGAGCAAAGCTTGAGTAGCTCAGATTATCGTTGGCGCTATATGACTCCAGAGTGTGACTACCACGACACCATAAAGATCATCGATAAGGCATTAGCGGAAAATTATCAGTTCGATTCTATCGTCTGCGGAAACGACCGTGTGGCTCTGGTGGCTATATGCATCTGCATCGCTTGGGCTAGATATTCCTAAGGACGTTGCCATTCTTGGTTATGACAATATGGAAGAGGTAGCAGACCTGTTCGTACCTGCCTTACGACCGTTGAGTTGCCCCACTCAGAGCTTGGAAAGCAGGCTGCACTTCATATCATGGAGCAGCGCACCGAGCAGGTATTATCAAGGTTCAGTGCCCGATTATAGAGAGAGAGTCTTTGTAGGCGATTTGTTTACTCTATATGAAGAGAGACCTGACCGCAGTGTGTTTGCAGTCAGGTCTTTTACTATCAGGCGTTAGTTATCTGTAAACATTGGTTTTTACCAGCGTAGTAGCTTTTCTGAGCATAACAGGTGGATGTTTTAAGGTTATCTGGACTCTGGTCGTTGACCTTGGATGTCCAGACGTTGGTCGCTTCTTGTATTGTTGGTATGTCGATTCCAATGACATTTGCGTTCATGTATTTTGCGTAAGCATTGTAGTAAGAGACGCGCTGTGGTGGTCCCGAATGGTAAGCCGCTGCCTTATTACACTCTAAGCCACCATTAACAATATTAATTACCGTGCCCAGCCTATAAGAGATAACCGCTTCGTCATAAGACTCCCCCTCGGCGGTAATAATGCTTTGACCATCGTTTCGTTGCGGTAAGCCAAGTTCTTGACTGGAGGATGACACATTGGTGATGTTCCCCAGCATGACGTTATGAGACGATGGTTTCGCACCTTGTGGCGTCATCCAGAACCAGATACCAGAGAGGATGGAAAGAGCACCATTGCTTGCAACAAAGTCTGGTCGTTTCAGCAATATATCGCGTTCGCTGATAACATCTCGCATCAGACCATTATCATATAGCCAGTAACTAAAGGCACCATAGTTGTAGTTCCAGGAAAGCTGGATAATGCCTCGGCCGTAGTATGAACGACCTTCTACTGGTGGGTATTCTGTGGAGGCATGATCAACATAGTTGATGGCTGAGCTAGTGCCGTCAGGATTAGTAGAATAACCCACCTCTTCAACCCAGTAGAGAGCTCCTTTCCAAACGATTCCAGCGTCCTGATCATCTACTATCCAAGGCTCGGGCGCGTTTGCCCATGAACCAGAGGTTTCTCGTGCCGACTTCGCCCAAAACGTCGTAAATTCGAGAGCTTGTTGCGACTTTGAGCCCTCGTTTAGGAACTGCTTGTAACCGTTATGCGCTGCCCAAGTATTGTATTCGAGAACTGCCTTTTTAAATGCCTCTAGAGTAAAGGTATCTAGAGAGCCATCTTCTGATGCATACGGGGGTTGATTACGAGTTCCTCCTTCGGCATTGTAGCGACCAGAACGCATAGGAAAGAACCAATCCCACTGCTCTTGTGTTAGCTCGCGTAGGAAGCTGTATCCATCAGCGGGTAAATCTACCGGTGGGATAACCACTGGTGGCTCTGGGTCGACAGGTGGCTCAGGATCAACTGGAGGTTCTGGATCTACCGGCGGCTCTGGGTCTGGTGTTACTGGTGGTTCTCCTTCACCAGAAGGTTCATCAATACGCTTCCATGGCGTCTCCCATTCTTGAACACTACCCCCATCGGTGATTGTTAGTACTGGTTCGTCACCCTTAGTCCAATGGCGAGCCTCAAAGTAATACTGTGTATCAGAGATAGTATGTTTAACTTGATCACCGCCACTGTAGGCAAAAGAAGACTCCCAAGTATTGATGTTTGATGCCTCGGGAAGATAGTTACCAGCGCTGTCTGTTTCGGCAAGGAATTCCCAAACATCACTGGCACCAGTGAAACTAGGCGCATCGACTTGTGTCCACCACTTGTTCTCGAAAACACCCCAGCGATTGCCATCCGTATACCGGACAATATTACCTGCTACCTCGTACACTTTAGATGCGTCAAATACCTCCAATTGTTCCCAACCTGGGTAAGCGCTACCTTGCGCAGTTAGCACGTTGAAGGCTCTTGCTTGAGCGATGTTTCCCATATAGGTATCTATAGACTCAGCACTGGGCATACCTTTGGATGCTGGAGCAGTGATTGTTTGTGAGTGTACACTCGTAGAGATTAAGCCAGTAGTAATTAAAGCCAAAGTAAGTTTATTTGGATTGAAATTATCCATTATTATATCCTTATATTCCACACCAGATGTGTGTAATAAAAACCTTACTACCTGATAATTAAAAATGTTATTAAGGTTTTATTAAAATAGTGGAGGTCGGATATGTTGATAGACCGGTGTTTTAGTTGGTTATTTGTTGTTTATCACACTTGTTTTAATTGTTATGAAAATTAATATTCAGTTTGATTCATCGTTTGTTAATGTTCGTGCTGGTTTTTAATGCGCAGCTTACTCCTTTAATTTCAGTTTGTTACTGGTATAAAGTGCTTTTTTAGGTAGGTTTTTATAATTGGATTCAAATTTACTGTAATAAATATTAATATAGCTGAATTATATTTTATATATCCATCCTAGATAATATTCATTAGTCTCGGTTAATTATCCTTATGTTTTTTATTTTAGAGTAATTACTTGATTTTAAAATATGTTGATTGGCTCACATTATTTTTATCCTTTGATGTAAAAAAGCGGCTCTATTCTAGAGCCGCTTATGTCTTACTTATTTTATATGATGTTTATAATTGACTGCTTTTAGTGAGCATAGCCCGTGTGCTTGTTTTCAACCTTGTAGAAAGTGGCTTGTACATAGTCGTTGGCATCGCCAGTGTTGTTTTGGTTATACACACCAGCCTTAAAGTACATGTACTGTCCGCCAACGTCATAACCACTGTTGCTCATGTCTACACTTTGCACCACATCTGGTTTGCCATCTCGAGTAATGGTTACGATGAGTGTGTTGCCTTGGACGTCGATCTTGTAGCCAAACACCTCGCCAAGGGCGATGCCGTCAGATGGATTGCTGGCACTGCTAGAGCGACTGCCAATCATCTCATACCAAGAATCTGAGCCACCGTTTGGTTCGTGGGCTATATAGATAGAGCCAAGTGAGTTGCTTGGAAGCTTGCGATAGTAGATACGAACAGGTTCATCATCATTGGCATGGATCTGTCCAACGATGACACGGCCCACCTGAGAGCTGCTGCCAGTTGTGGTCACATGGTCAACTTTTAGCTCTGCAGTCAGAGTGCCATCAACACCGCCAGCAGCATTTCTATCTGAAGACGGGGCGCTAGAGAAGACCCAGTTGTTCTTGCCCACACCTTTGGTGCTATGAGAGGTGTCGCCTCGGCGAAGCATTTCGCGAAGTTCTGAACGCGTATAGCTGGTATTGCTAGAGGTTTTTGCCCCGTCAACCGGTGCTCTGAAGGTCATCCCACCATCGGCTGCTGTGTAAAAGAAAGAAGAGTGTTCATAGCTTGCCGACAGTTCATTTTCTTTGATGGTATCTGCTTTGCCATCACCGCTGTTATCTACAGGAATGCTGAGGGTCCAATCTAAAAGGTCAAAGTTGCCTGATGGTGGGAGGCTAGGGTCGAGATCCGATGGAGGAGGGGTAGGATCACCACCACCTGAATCACTGCTACAGCCATATAGGTCGACCTCTAGGATACTGTTCCAATTGTTGGCCGAGTTTCCTTCGCCGACAATTCTTACGTAGCGGGCATCTGATTGGCTAAAGGCGTAACTTTCAAAGCCTGCTGTAGTGCCACTAGAGGTATTATTCGAAATGACTCTTTGCCAGTTTTGGTTATCATCGGAAACATCAACACTGAAGTACGAACTTCTTGTGTCACCTTTGTACCAAGCGATATCGATTTGTGCCACAGTGGATTGAGAACCGAGATCGTAGGTAATTGTTTTACCTATACCCTGACTCGACCAGCGAGAGGTATCGGCCAAGCTTCCATCAATAGTGTTCGCTGGAACATGACCGTCGTTGGTACCATCATCAGTTGCTGAGACAATGGAAATAGGGGTACTGCTACATTCGCCACCACCGCTAGAACTATTTTGAATCAGTTCAAAGCTGTCGAAGCGCCCCTCGCCAGATGAGTAGGAGCCGCCGAAAGTGACCTCACTGTTTGATCCAGAGTCAAACGTAACCTCTACCTTGCTCCAGCCACTGTCACTAGAGCTCTGTTGTGTGCGGTTCCCCCCACTTCGGCAAACAGAGTACCGGAGCCTTTGATGTATGCGGAAAGGGTATAGTTAGTTTGAGGTGTAACTGAGATAGCTTGACTAAAAGAGGCGCCACTGCCGCTTATCTTGGCGGAATGCAAACCTTGATGGGCATCACCCGAGATGGATGATGGGTCTACATCCTGCCAGCCATCCCAATTACCGGTTTCAAATCCGGGATTCACGATGTCGAGGTTGGTCGCATTCGCATATGAAGAGAGTGCACCGATTACGCTACATACCAACAGTTTGCTACTGAATTGGGTCTTCATTAAAACTCCTTTTACTCGTTTCTAGGTGGTGTGTCTAAAAGGCTAATGTTGACTAACTGTAGCCAATTTGTAGCTATACAATCATACAAGTCGTGGCTTTGTGACTAATATCTCATCAATTGTTTGCGTGTATAAGAACTGGTTTTCATATAAACGATCGCTATTTGATCATTGCTATCTAATTGAAATTTATGGATTAAGTTTTGAGTTGGATTTCTATATCTCCTAAATGAAAGCGCACCACCAGTAATTATTCTTGAGTTATTGTATTAATATATTGAATGGTGTGTTGTTAAATAAAAACACCCGATACAAGGTATCGGGCGTAAAGAATCAAAACAAATCAGAGTAGGTTATCACTTCCAGATATCTTCAAGACTCCAGATGGATAGCTCTTCAAGTTCTACTGAACCATTTTCAGCAAACAGCTTCACACCTAGACTCGTTTCTGATGGATAGATGCGACTGGTGATCACTTGCTCGCCCTGATTCATGAACACCTCCACTGATGAGCGGTCTAGGAAGATGTGAAGTTCTACTGAGTTACTTGAGGTATCTAGGTCGATGCTACGCACCCCAGTAACCGCCTCGCCTGAAAGGGTGCGGTCGAAGAAAGCGCGCTTAGCCATGTTATCGTAACCTAGAACTGTGCGTTCAAACGGTGCATCACCGACACGTAGCATTAGACCGAATCGTTCCGCGCTGTTGCCCGCTAGAGAGAACTTGGCTTTGATCTCTAAAAGGTCGCCCTCTATGCCTGTATCCAAGATTTGGCTATCTACTTTCGTCAGGTTTGAGGTGTCGAGTCTATGCTGACGCAGGGTTTCTAGTTCACGGATTGGGGTTTGCCAGATCTTGCCATTGTCATCGAGTTTTAGCTCGCGTGGTAGGGTTAATGCGCCACACCAGCCTCGCTCTTTAGTCGGCATTTCGCTGTGCCACATGTCCATCCAAGCGATAGCAATGCGTCGACCACCTTCGGCTTCAAAGGTTTGGCAGGCATAGAAGTCATGACCGTAATCCAGTTCAACAAACTTCTCGAAGCTGAATTTACAGGTTTCTTTATCTAGGTCACCAACCATGTAGCCATTTTGGTGGAAGTTCAGGTTATTGTAACCGTCCGCTTCCATACCCATAGGTGAGCAGATAACCACGCGCTTGTCTTCAAGAGGGAAGAAGTCTGGGCACTCCCACATGAAGCCGATACCAGGCCTTGCTCCCGTCATCACACCCTTGTAGTCCCAGTTTTTAAGGTCATCGGATTGGTAGTAGGCAATTTGGCCTTGCTCACCATCCTTCATACCCACAACCATGTGCCAGATATCGTCTTCATTCCATACCTTAGGGTCGCGGAAATGCACCATATCGGCTTTCGGAGCGTCAGGGATGATGATGCCTTGTTTTTGAAAATGGATACCATCTTCACTGGTTGCTAGACACTGGATCTGCTTCATGTGGTCATCATCACCCTCTTCTCCAAGCCAAGAGTGGCCGGTGTAAAGCAATGCGAGAGTATCGCCAACTGAAACTGCAGAGCCAGAGAAACAGGTGCCCTCTTCGCCCGGAGCAAGGGCGATAGGTTGATGCTCCCAGTGCACCATGTCTTTTGAGGTTACATGGCCCCAGTGCATTGGTCCCCAATCAGATGAATACGGGTGGTGCTGATAGAAGGCATGGTAGATACCGTTGTGGAAACACAGGCCGTTTGGGTCGTTGATCCAGCCTGCAGGTGCAGCGATGTGAAAGCCAGGCCGGTGGTGACAGTTGATCTCTGCTGCCTTGTTTTGAACAAACTGGTTTGGTGTTTGAGTGTCGTTATTCATTGTAACTCCAAGGGAAAATCGGGTTCCCCTCTCAAGTAGAGAGGGGATAAAGGGTTAAGCCGTTGCTAGCTCTTTAGGCTGCTCTTCTGGGTTTACCGAGGGAGTCTTGTCGCTCACTAGGGTAAAGATGGATAGGGTAGCGAACACCCCAACCACTGAGCCAAGGATCAAGTAGGTATGCTGGAAGCCAATCACGTCGTATGAGTGACCCACCAGTGGCGATAGGATGCTGGTGAACACCTGAATCACGAACTGGAAGCCAAATAGATATAGGGTCGACGCAAGGCGAGTATCGAAGTTCTTGCTGAAGTACTTGAATACCGCAATCAGTAGGATTGGAAGTTCAACTGCGTGCAGAAGTTTCATTGCAGAGATGCCGATTGGGCCATCTACTAGACCAGAGCCGATGATGCGCGTTGCCATAATAAAACCCGCAATCACAAGTGAGTTCTTTGCACCTACTCGGTTAACAAAGAAAGGTGCTAGGAACATACCACCTGCTTCTAGGAATACCTGAAGTGAGTTCAAGTAACCGAACATGCGGTTGCCTTCTTCCACTGTTGGGAACTGAGAAGAGAAATAGATGGCAAATTGCTGATCGTACACACCGTAGATACAAGCACAGCCAAAGATGTACAGGGCAAAGGCGTGGAAGCGCGGCATCTTGATAAGCGCTAGAACGTCAGTCACTTTTACAGGATCTGAGTCAACGTCTTGCTGAGCGGCGTTTTTATCGAACTTAACCATCATGATCATGATGCAGCCACGATTGCAGATAGAGATGCTAGCCAGAAGTTAATGTTCGGGTTGATGTTGATAAAGGTGCCCGCAAAGAAGGTAGCGAATGCCCAACCGAGTGAACCCCACATACGTGCACGGCCAAATTCAAAGCTAGATACGCGACCCACGCGCTCAACATAGGTTTCTATTGCACCCACACCGGCGAAGAAGGCAGCACCTAAATATACAGCACCGACAGCGGCACCGAGCACTATGCTGGTTTGTAGAAGTGGGCCGTAAACAAAGATGATAAATGGGCCAACGAATACCAATAGCGATGCGATGAACCACATCAGGTGTTTTTTCAAACCGAGTCTGTCTTGTAGGTAACCATAGAGAGGCTGCAAACAGAGAGCACCAATGGCATTGAGCGAGTAGATGATACCTGTATTAGCGCCATCAAGACCCAGATGTTGGCTTAGCCAAATCGGGAATAGTGAAAACCAGAATGACCAAGTGACAAAGAAAAAGAACAGCGTGGCGCTGAGTAGTATGTAGTTCCTATTTTTACCAAAAATCATGGAAGCCTCGTGTAGGTACGCAGTAGTAAGTATAATCTCTGTTGTTTATGTTAACGTTATCATTTATTGGGTTTTAAAAACGCATACTCAGTGCGTTCTAAAATGTTAGCCCGAAAGTTAACGTTAAACATTTTGGGTGGATTCTCTACCTTTGAATTACTTTGAACAAGTTGAAGGTTCAAAAAATGTGAGAAGATCCTAGCTTTGAGATGATCTTAGGGCTGAAAAATTTGAGGTATATCTCAGACTTCAATGGTGCTTAGAGAGTTTTTCATTACATGGATTCTGCTTGTTGCAGTCGTAGCAGAAGAGGAGGTAAATATTGTCTATACTATGAGAGGTTTTTATTTATCTTGTTGATTTATATAGATAATAGTAAGTGATTGCTTGGGTTGAGAATGATGTTAAGTAAATTTACTCTATGCTCGAGCTTTTAGGTCACTATGCTTTGCCACTCAATTTTTTGTATGTTTTTTGATTAGTTATTCTTCTAGGAGCGCTTTAGTCATGTTTGAGGTTAGCTACCAACGTATCACCGATGATTCTCCTCATTTTGCTAATCTGACTAGCTTGTTCAAGAGTGAGTGGCCCGAATATGAGCCGGAGGGTGACAGCACTTTGCCTAAGCCTATCGTTGCTATTGTTGAGGGGCAGGTCGTTGGGGGAATTGCCTATACAAAGTTCGCTGAACCAAAGTCAGACAGAGAAGTTGTCTGGGTCAATGCGGTTTACGTAAGCGAGACTTGGCGACATAGAGGGATTGCTCACAAGCTTATCTTCCTTGGAAGGCAGCAGGTTAAAAGTCAATCCAAGTTGTATGCCTATACCCATGTCCCAGGTTTGTATGAAAGTCTCGGGTGGCTACGAGAAGACAAGAACGATCAAGCCAGCGATGTGGTTATGAGTTGTTCATTAGAGTGAAACTTCCTCACTTAAGCCAGTATTGTGCAATAGGTAAAATAAAAGGCTTTACTGGCTGTCCAATTAGTGTACTATGCAACCCACTCTGTGATTCAGAGTTATTAATGAGTTATCAAGTAAAAGTAAACCCCAGTATTTCTGCGTTTCTGTCGTCATCCTTTGTGTTTCTTAGCTTCATCGTAACATTCAATAATTCACAATTGCAGCATACGCGCATTAGCGAACTATATATTTTTTAATAAGGTGACATCATGTCTAACAAAACTACTGGTACTGTAAAATGGTTTAACGAAGAGAAAGGCTTCGGTTTCCTAACTCAAGACAACGGCGGCAAAGACGTATTCGTTCACTTCCGTGCTATCGCTTCTGACGGTTTCCGCACTCTTGCTGAAGGCCAAAAAGTATCGTTCATCGTAGAAGAAGGTCAAAAAGGTCTTCAAGCTGCTGAAGTAACTGTACTTTAATCAGTTTTTGTATGGGTGGCTTTGAGCCATCCATACTCTCTTACTTATCTTTTTTATATCGTAACACCGCTAATACAACCTCTCTCGCATTTACTGCTCCTAAATGTCGTCACGTTAAATATTTCCTTCGCAACACTATATAAAAAGCAACACCTACCGTCTGTGTTTGAACCTTGTTCAACATTCATGGTTTATTTATATAAGGAAAGTTTTATGTCTCGTTCAGTCGGTCGCAAACGTTGGTTCCAAAAACTGCGCACAGAATCTACTCATAAACAAAGAAAAACACGCTAGTTTCCATTTCAAACTAGAAAACAGAACCTCCTAACTCGGTGATCGTTAGGGATTCTTAACCCCTCTTTTTAAGTTTTCAGACCTCCCACAGCAACACCTTGTGATCTGCACAGGTGTAAAGTCTCACTCCTTTATCTTATGTCACACTAGAAATGGTGTTTAAAGCTGTTTTAGATTGTATAATCAATCGAATTTGACCCCATTTGATCAAGGTAATTGAAATGCCAAAGGCAAGTGAAATTAAAAAAAGTGCTGCTATCGAGCACAATGGCAAAGTTTATTTTGTTAAAGAAATCAATAAACTAACTCCAAGTGGCCGTGCTGGTGCAAGCCTGTACCGTATGCGCATGTACGACGTAGCGACAGGTGCAAAAGCTGATGAAAGCTTCAAGGCAGACGAAATCATCAACCTAGCTGACTTTAGCCGTCATCCTTCAATGTTCTCTTACATCGATGGTGACGAGTATGTATTCATGGACAATGAAGACTACACGCCTTACAACTTCAACAAAGAAGCTATCGAAGAAGAACTTCAGTACATCAACGAAGAAACTCAAGGTCTTTACGTACTTTGCGTTGACGGCAACCCTGTAGCGCTTGAACTGCCTTCTGTAGTTGAACTTGAGATTGTAGAAACTGACCCTTCAATCAAGGGTGCATCAGCAAGTGCTCGTACTAAGCCAGCTACTCTAACTACTGGTCTTATCATCCAAGTTCCAGAATACATCGCTGGTGGTGAAAAGGTTCGCGTGAACACCTCTGATAAATCATTCATGGGTCGCGCAGAAAAGTAATCTAATTACTTAATTAAATTTTAAAAATACACGCCTTTGAGCGTGTATTTTTTTGTTCGATATAAATTATTTTTATCCAAATATATATTTTTGGCCCACTAACTAATCGATCAACCTCAGAATAATAGATATTACTAATGATTGTCCTGCCAATATTGAAGGATTTGTTGTAGATTATGCATATGCTCAAGTGGACTATGGGTTCAACTAAAAATTGAAACATTAATTTTATGAATCAATATGTCTTTTTAGCGGAGTAATATTCGCTGGTGTATACCAGTACGTTCGCTATAGGAGGGGAGCATGTACAGCAGGTCAGACAGTAGCGCTAGTATAGAATCAGTTTGTGATTCTATTTCAACTGAACCAAGTGAAAGCATGAGCCGATATGAGTTCATCCTCAAGGCAAGAGAGCGTTACGGTTCCTTATATGACTATTCAGGGGTGCCAGAGCAGGCCTTGAACCAGACAAGCCTAATAGAGATAGAATGCCCGAAACACGGCCGTTTCACTCAGACCGCTCACTCTCACTTACATCTTTGGTCTGGTTGCAATCAGTGTGAAAGTTACTCTACCAGCGTCGAGAGACTGAGGCATAAAAGAGGCTTTAGCTTAAAATTATACCGAGCTTGATTTTCTTAATAATTAGAGAACGAAGCTAATAAATGCTTGGAAATAAAAAGGAACTTATATTTAGCTTTCAATAATTGGCTTAAATGAAAGCTAAATAAATAGAACAGACTCTGAGTTGTATTATTAATCAGAGCGATTTTGGATATTTTAAATATGTATAAAATTACCTTTGATGCAAGTTATGCTTGCGTCTCTAGGGTTCGTGTATCTGTTTGGCTAGAAACGAATACTGCTCATACCATACCTAACATAGTGCTTAGGGAGATATTGGATCCTGCCATTGATGAGGTTGAGGCGTTTATGACCCAATCAGCAGTGCGCTTTTCATTGGATGAGCGCACTTGCCGAGCCTTCCATAGTTTGCTCAAGCGCTCATGTGAAGAGGAGTTATCTCTGTTTAGCTTGGAGGTCTCGGTTAGTGAAGTTGGGTGCTGCACACACCCGGTGATTAAGACTGAAGAGCAGCGAGAGTTTCATCGTCTATTTAAGAACTCAGACAGTCATACATTGTATGCGTCGTTTGTGCGACGTTTACAGGCCGAGCTGCTGGAGATAGGTATAGGTTTTTCGCTGTTGGGCTGTAGCGAAGTCACAGAGTTGGAAACATGATTTTTGCAAAAGCTGAGATCTTGCTTATCTTTCTGGTAAGACCACTAAGTATGAGCACTCCATGTCCAATACCTCTCGCATCACTTGTACTGTAGATGAAAACCAGATTGCCATTGTTTCGTTGAACCGTCCTGACAAGCTCAACGCTATCGACCTCGAGATGTTTATGGCAGTAAATGACATGAGCCGTAGACTGAGTAAAAACAAACAGATACGTGCAGTTATAGTTAAAGCAGAGGGTAATGACTTTTGTTCAGGCCTAGATGTGAAATCGCTTCTGAGTGATAAGAAAGGCGCCGCTAAGTTGCTGTTCAAGTGGCTACCTTTTAAGCCTAATTTAGCCCAAAGGTTTTCATTAGGCTGGCGAGATATCCCATGTCCAGTGCTCTTTGCTATCCATGGGCGCTGTTGGGGCGGTGGTCTGCAATTGGTGAGTGGTGGTGATTTTCGTATTGCTTCTCCTGATGCCAATTTCTCTATTATGGAAGCTAAGTGGGGTTTAATTCCTGATATGGGAGGCGCTATTGCCTTTCGTGAATTGATGCGTCAGGACCATACTTTGGAGATGGCTATGACCGCTAAGGTAATAGATTGCGAAAAAGCCAAAGAATTTGGCCTAGTCACCAAGATTGCCGATGACCCGTTTGCCAAAGCCTATGAACTAGCGCTGGAATGTATCAATCGTTCGCCAGACATACTCGCCGCCAACAAGAAGCTCTATCACAACACTTGGTGGTCGACGCCGGGCAGAGCATTAGCGCTTGAGACTTGGTATCAAATCAAGGTGATGATGGGTAAAAATCAAAGGGTTGCGGTCAAAAGAGAGCGTAACCCCGAAGATAAGCCTACTTATATCAATAGACAGTTTAAGTAGCAGTGCGCCTCTTTTAAGAGGCGCGTATCGTTACTTCATTGTCAGGTAGCTATTTTTAGCCTGTTCTAGGATAGAGTTTGCTTCTTCGGCTTCACCCCAACCAAGCACTTCCATACCACCATCACGGCCTTTATAGCTTTCGAACCAAACCTTGATGATCTCACTTACGCCCACAAAATCGTCGTTCAGTTGTTTAATCGATTTCACGTCGGAGAAGGGTGAGTCGTTAGTAAGAACAGCAATCAACTTATCATCTTGTTCGCCATCATCCATCATTTTAAGCACGCCAATCAGGCGCACATTAATCACGTCACCACGTGGTACTGCCTGACCTAGAACCAAAACATCTAGCGGATCACCGTCACCACCTAGTTCTTTTGGCAGTGCGGTTTGAGGGATAGTGCCGTAGTTACCAGGGTAGCCAAGGTAGTTCACTATGCGTGGTGCGTCGTTCTTAAATTCCCAGATGATCTGATTTGGGTTCTCTTTATTAAGCTCCCATTTAGCAGAGGTACCCGTTGGGATTTCAACGATGGCATTGATAGAGCCGTTGGCACTAATCACTGGGTAATCATTAAAGCTACGTTTGCGCTCTATGGTGAAGGTATCAACCTGATTCACCGTCACCGGCGTTTGAGTGGCATCGTAAGCTAGACCATTACCAGACTGTGAGGTCTTATAGCGAAGCATATAGTCCAGCTTGCCCTTGGTCTTAGAAACCTTCTCTAGTCCCTTCTCTTGATAGTCCTCGAAGATACCCATCTCTTGAGTAGACTTACCTGAGCCACCTACGCTGTCGGTTTTGATAGAAAGCAGATGCTTGGACACGTCTTGGATAGCGGCTTTGTAGCCTTCCATAGACGCAAGATCATACTGATTAGCGTCGGTTAGCTTGCGCAGTTCCTTAGACCAATAGAATTCAAGAAATGGCACTGGCTGTTTTGGTTTGTTCCAGCTGACATCACGTGAGAAATACATCAGAGAGCGATACAGGTCATTGTCGAAGTTGTAGATACCTAGGCTCTTTGGTAGTTGGTCTGGTGTGATTGACTCGCCGTTTAGATCGTACTGCCAAGTGTTGCCATCTTTCGCCATCGCATCCCAGAACTTATCCATGGTTTTTAGGTTGCGGTAATCACCGTCGATAACTACGTTAACCTTAAAGTTCAGACCACCACCATTCATATGAGTGAAGGTGTTGAAGGTATGATGGCCATCGGTTAGGTAATATTCACCATTGGGAGCAATCACCACAGTTTTCATGTCTTTCTTGATGCTGCCCACTTCCTCTTCGCAGTCAAAAGAGGCAGGTACTCCCGGTACGGAATTCTTGTTGTATGACTCTAAGCCTTTTTGACCAGAGGCCTCGCAGATCTCATCAAATTGCTTTTTCACATCGAACTGATAGCGTCCTAGCTTGTACATTACCTGGTCATAACCGATAGAAGGCTGAGTAGGGTGCAGTTCCGAGAGTGATAGGTTGATAACATCCCCCACTTTGTCTTGTGCATAAAGTGGGAAAGAGAGCGCTGCAACTAGAGGCAGTAGATATCCTTGTTTCATGATTAGTCCATTGAAGGTTAGTTTGTTCAAATCAAGGTCGTTTATAGAAGAGTTGTGTTACTACAATGTTTCATAGTTAGTGAAATTTAAAATCTACTTACAATTCTTCATCTAAGTGAAATATTTCCCTAAGATCAGGGTCTTCTGTATATCTACCAAATGTTTCTCGGGCTTAGTGCTAAACGATGATGGCTTGAGGTGTGTCATTAAGTTATTGAATTGTTATCAATTTGATGGAAGTAGGACCAAGGTAGGGGTTATAGTGACCAAGGGTAAAGGAATTACCAACTAAACTTACACCAGAGCTCTAGCGTACAAGCAAGAGCTTGAATGGAATGGTTCGCTTGCGAGGGAGAGGGGTATGCGTAGAGCAGTTTCCGTAGCTTGTTTATTGTTAGGCTCGATGCATGCTGGTGTCGGCCTAGCTAATAGTGGAAGTAATTCCACCTATATCGTTAATGGCATCAACGTATCCATTGAAGATTTTCCCTCTTTTGCCAGCCTCTATTTCGATCAATTAGATACTTCTGGTCTCTATCAAAACTACTGCGGTGCCACCATACTAGACGCCTATCATGTACTGACTGCTGCCCATTGTGTCGAGGGTGATAGCTACTATTACACCTACACCTCGGTCGCTCCTCAGGTACAAAATGAGCTTCAGGTTTTAAATGGTAGCGTTGGTTTGTATCGTGCCAGTGAGTTTTATTACCCTGATGGTTTTCGAGATAGCGAGGCGCTGAGTTGGCCTGATGATATCGCCATTATTAAGCTTGAAGAGCCGTTAGAGGTCGACCCGAGTGAGTATGTCACCTTAGCAAGTCCTTCGGACATTGCCTCCTATGATTTTATCGGCACCGAGATGTTCGTTATCGGCCACGGCTTCACCACCGACGGCTCTGATGATTCCAATGTTCTGCAAGGCACCTTCCAAACACTGCTAAGTGCAAGTCAATGCCGCTCAGCTGGGATCAACAGTCGTCAGCTATGTCTGCAGGGCGACTTTAACTCTGAAACACGCTTGAGAAACTCTACCTGTGGTGGTGACTCGGGTGGACCGCTTTATTGGAACCGTGGCGGCCAGTATATCCAGGTCGGAATAACCAGTTTCGGACCATCTGACTGTGGCGACCCAAGCGCTGATTATTCGTCTGCCTACACCGAGGTTGCTGAGTACCGAGATTGGATTAACCGTGTATTGAACGGTTTTGAAGTACCTAAGATAGTGGTGACCCAAGAAAACCGCGACAACTTCGTACGGGCAGAGGAAGAGACAATCTCTAGCGGTGACGATAGCGGTGGTAGTTTGGGATGGTTTGGTCTTTCAGCCCTAGCTATGTTCGCTTGGAGACGCCGCAAGCACTAGAGCCTGCTTTCAATCCGTGATACTTTTTTGTTACTTATCAAAGAAGTAAGGGATTGAAATGACAGGGATTAGTATACGCCGAGCCGAAGCAAGAGATGCTGAGGCCATTCGCGACATCTATGCAGGGGAGAACGCCTATTCAGGCACCTTGCAACTTCCTAACCCTTCTCTTGAGCTTTGGGAAAAGCGCGTCTCTAACATTCCAGATAATGTCTATGCCTTTGTCGCTGAGGTAGAAGGCGAGATAGTGGGTAATCTGGGCATGGAAGTATGTCCGAATCCAAGGCGTCGTCATGTGGCTTCTTTTGGTATGGGCGTTAAAGATGAGTTTCTTGGCCAAGGGGTTGGCAGTGCCTTAGTGGCAACTATGGTCGACCTAGCGGACAACTGGCTGAACCTTCTAAGAATTGAGCTCACTGTGTTTGTAGATAATAAAGCCGCCTTGGGTCTATACAGCAAGTTTGGTTTTGAGATAGAGGGCGAATCTGAGGCATACGCCTTCCGAGATGGAGAATACGTCAGCGTCTATCACATGGCTCGAATCAAGACCAATCAATAGCAGAAGAGGGCATTTAGCCTCTTTGTTCATGGTGCATTCTGAGAATAATGATGATGAACTGCTCGCTATCTCATTCGCGTTAGCTGAGTAGTGATAGAGGCTGTTCATGGTGAAGCCAAAAATGGCTCCCGCTAGGACAAATTGAATCGGTTTGAGTTTCATAAATACGTCTCACTTCCATTGAGTCCACTCTACTTTCAAGTTAGACACCCATTTCACTGTTAGCAACTTATTCTCAGTATATTCATCAAGATGCGTTTAGATACTGGTAGTTTTTCGAGTCTTTTTTCTTGGCTGTGACGATGCGCTCTGCCAGTTCTGCAAACCCAAAGCCACCGTTTTCAGTTAGAAGGTGACTTGGCTGGTGAGAGAGTTGCTCCAATACTTTTTGAATATTGTTCACTCCAAAAGATGTCGGCAGCCATTCAAACATGGCCTCGTCATTCTGTGAGTCACCCACATAACTGATATTAGAAAGCGACAGGGACTCAAAATCACAGTTCTGCCTAAGGTAAGCCTCACCGCTAATACGTTTACTATGCTCTCCAAGCCATACATTCAAATGAATGGAGCTTAATGAGGCATATACCGACATACCATCGATAGTCAGTGCCCTTGCTTTATGTAAAAGATCTTCAGCAACTTCTTGAGGGACGGGCTCTCTGTCTTGGCTTAGGTTGATAGCCACATCGCAAAAGCGAAACGGCTGATCGGAAGCAAAGTCGATACCCTCATAGCTTTCAAGCAAAAGCTCGAGCTCATATCTAAGTTTCTGTTGTTGAGTACGCATCTCCTGAAGAGGTAGCTTTGAGCTTACCGCAAAGCCTGATTCGCTTTTTTGCATCCAGAAAGCTCCGTTCTCACCAATCACGCCATGCACTGGCCACAACTTAGCGATTTGGTCGCACCAACCAGCACACGCACCAGTGACAGCAACGACCTTAACGCCCACTTCTTCAAGCTCATATAGGGCTTTTAGAGTTGCATCAGGCAGTTTGCCTTCCCAGGTCAGAGTGTCGTCTACGTCGGTTAGAAGCCACTCTATTTGGCTAGCTTGCTGGTGGTTAAGAGTGGAAATGGGCTTAAGCATTCACCACCTCCGCAGTAAACTGCTCAATACAATCAAATTCGATGCGCTTTTCATCTTCTGCGTCAAACAGGTGAACATGTTCATTGTTAAAGCTGATCCCCAGGACATCACCGTAGGTGATCTTCTCATGGCCATCTACGCGCACAACAAGGCGCTGACCATCAGAATCTAAGGTGTTGCAGTACAGCAGTAGGTCGGCGCCCAATGCCTCTACTAACTCGACTTTGACAGTGAATCTAGGGATCTGATTATCGACTCTTAGGTGTTCCGGGCGAAGTCCTAGCTTTACCTGGCCATGCTTCAGTCCGTGGGTAGAAATCGGTAATACCGTCTCTGCAAGGTGGATACCAAGTTCACTGACACCCGCGTCTAGGACATTCATTGCTGGTGAGCCCATGAATGTAGCCACGAACAGGGATGCAGGTGCATCGTAGATCTCTAACGGTGAACCAACCTGCTCAACATTACCCTTGTTCAGAACCACAAGCTTGTCAGCAAGCGTCATGGCCTCAACTTGATCATGGGTAACATACACTGAGGTAGTGTTTAGGCTGCGTTGCAGGCGCTTTATCTCAAGGCGCATCTGTACGCGAAGCTTTGCGTCTAGATTTGATAGTGGCTCATCGAAAAGGAACACCTTTGGCTTGCGCACGATGGCGCGACCCATGGCAACGCGCTGACGTTGGCCACCTGAAAGTTGCTTTGGTTTACGCTCTAACAGGTGTGACAGCTCAAGCATCTCTGCGGCCTGAGTAACCAGTTTTTCGATCTCTGCCTTAGGTGTCTTACGGTTACGAAGACCGTAAGCCATGTTGTCGTACACCGACATGTGCGGGTAGAGGGCATAATTCTGGAACACCATGGCGATGTCTCGTTCACCCGGTTCGCGGTCGTTGACAACTAGGTCATCGATCTTCAGTTCACCACCAGAGATCTCTTCAAGGCCTGCAATCATGCGTAGCAGTGTTGATTTGCCACATCCACTTGGGCCTACCAATACAACCATTTCACCATCTTCGATGGTTAGGTCGAGTTTTTGAATAGCTTGATATCCGTTCGGATAGCATTTAGCGATATTAGAAAGAGTTAGAGTAGACATAATTTATTTCTCCGAGTCCACGAGGCCTTTGACGAACGCTTTTTGCATCGCGACAACCACGATGACAGGGGGGAGCATGGCGATGATGGTGGTAGCCATGATCTTGTTCCATTCGATGACACCATCCACCACACCTAGCATCTGCTTGATGCCCATGACTATGGTGTAGTAGTTAGCGTCTGTGGTGATTAGCAAAGGCCATAGATATTGGTTCCACCCGTAGATAAAGGTGATAACGAATAGGGCTGCGATATTGGTGCGCGATAGCGGTAGCAAGATATCGAAAAAGAACTTAATTGGACCTGCACCATCAATGCGGGCAGCTTCAACCAATTCGCTCGGCACAGTCAGGAAGAACTGGCGGAACAAGAAGGTTGCTGTTGCACTGGCAATCAGAGGTATGGTCAGGCCATAGAATGAGTTCAACATGTTGAGGTTAGTGATCACCTCAAAGGTGGGCATGATGCGTACTTCAACTGGCAACATTAGGGTGAAGAAGATCATCCAGAAGGCCAGCATGCGACCAGGAAAGCGGAAGAAAACCACTGCATAGGCCGACAAAATAGAGATAGTCAGCTTACCTATGGTAATGCACATCGCCATGATGAAGGAGTTCAACAACATCTGCGGAATAGGCAGAGCGTTGTTATTGAACGCTTCATTACCAGAGAGCAGTTGCTTAAACACGCTAAAGCCAAGGTCACCGAACCATAGCGGTGTGCCTGTGGCGAATTCAGTGTTTTCATGAGTGGTTGCCACAAGTGCGATCCATACAGGCAGAGCAATAGTTAGGATGCCTAGGATTAGAACTAGGTGACAAAAAATCTTAAATAGTGGGCGTCTTTCTACCATTAGTAAGCCACCTTCTTCTCAACATACTTAAATTGGATAACGGTAAGACCCGCTACCAGAATCATTAGAATTACCGACTGCGCCGCCGATGAGCCTAGGTCTAGCCCGACAAAACCATCGTTATAAACTTTGTAAACTAAGGTCGAGGTACTGTTGCTCGGCCCGCCTTGAGTCATGGCGTGGATAACCGCGAAGGTATCGAAAAATGCATAAACAAAGTTCACAACCAACAAGAAAAAGCTGGTTGGAGAAATTAGCGGAAAGCTAATGGTGGTAAAGCGTTTTATCGGTCCGCTACCGTCAATTGCTGCAGCCTCGTGCAGAGATTTAGGCACAGACTGCAATGCCGCTAGGAAGAACAGGAAGTTGTAGCTGATCTGTTTCCAAGTAGAGGTGATCACCACCATCCACATGGCATGTGTGCCGTTTAGGGTTGGATTCCAGTTTACGCCAAACAGGTTTAGAACTTCGGTGATGACACCGATTGTTGGGTCAAAAAGGAACAGCCATAGAGAGCCTGCTACTACTGGCGCTACTGCATAAGGCCAGATAAGGAAGGTGCGATAAAAGGTCGCGCCACGCATGATTTGCTCAGCGAAGGCCGCCAGAACCAGAGCGCTTACTAGCGCCAATACCGCGACGCTGATACTGAACAACATGGTGGTCAAAAATGAGTCCAGATAAAGCTTATCCACGAATAGATTTAGGAAGTTTTCCAATCCCACAAACTCACGGCTCATGCCAAAGGCATCTTCTAATTGAGTCGATTGGAAAACCGCCTGGCCAGCAGGCCAGATAAAGAACACCAAGGTGATGATCAACTGTGGTGCTATCAAGCTATTGGTAGCCACTTGTGTTTAAACACAACTTGAGAAGACATATAAAATTCCGAAATGCTCCGGTGACTTTAGCTTTACTGCCTAACTGAGACAGGAAGGACGCGGTAAACACATCCGTGTGCGCTTGACGCTCGCTTCCTTGCGAGCGACACCTTCCTGCTTTTAGCTAGACAGTTAAGTAATTATTCAGCCGTAGCGAGGTGTAACTAGGGATTACTTTTGAGTGCGCTCGAAGCGACGCAGTTGTTGGTCACCACGTTGAACTGCTGTGTTCAGTGCCGTGGTAGCCGACTTACGGCCTGCCCATACCGCTTCTAGCTCTTCGTTGATGATGTCGCGAGTTTGCAAGAAGTTACCAAAGCGAACACCCTTAGAGTTAGCTGTTGGAGCTGTCGCAGTCATCTGCATTACCGCTGTATCAGTGCCGGATTTGCCTTGTAGAAGCCTTGCTTCTTGGTCAGCTCATACGCCTCTTTAGTGATAGGTAGGTAGCCTGTGAACTGGTGCCAGTCTGCTTGTACTTCTGGACTAGATAGGTAGCTGAAGAACTTAGCAACGCCTTTGTACTCTTCATTTGAGTGGCCCTGTAGAACCCATAGAGATGCACCACCTATGATGGTGTTTTGTGGTTTAGAAACTAGGGTATCTTCGTATGGAAGCTCAGCTACACCAATCTTGGTGCCCTTCATGTTCTCCTGAATGCCTGCAAGGCCTGCCGATGAACCCATAGTCATTGCACACTCACCGGTGTAGAACAGTGGCATACCATCAGACTGACGCCCGCCGTACTTGAAGATGCCTTCTTTTGACCACTTAGCCATCTGGTCGATGTGTTTCACATATGGCTCGCTGTTGAAGGTGTACTCAGTGTCGAAGCCATCAAAGCCGTTATGTTTGGTCGCTACAGGGATGTTGTTACGAGCACCGAAGTTTTCGATCTGTACCCAAGATTGCCATGTAGTAGTGAAGCCACACTTAGCGCCCGACTTCATTAGCTTGCGAGAGGTCTCTTCCATCTCTTTCCATGTTCTCGGCGCTTCTTTGATACCCGCTTTTTCGAACATGTCTTGGTTGTAGTACATCACTGGGGTGGAGCTGTTGAATGGCATAGACATCATCTTGCCGTCATTCGTGGTGTAGTAGCCGGTTACCGCTGGAAGGTAATCGTTAGAGTTAAACGGTTCTTTAGTATCTTCCATTAGTTGATAAACAGGATAAACCGCTTGTTTTGCGCCCATCATGGTCGCTGTACCTACCTCGAAAACCTGGACGATAGCTGGTTGCTCTTTAGCACGGAAAGCTGCAATCGCACTTGTCATGGTCTCAGCGTAGCTGCCCTTATAAACTGGCTTGATCTCGTATTCAGATTGGCTTGCATTGAAGTCTGCTGCAATCTCATTCACTTTCTGACCCAATGCGCCACCCATAGCGTGCCACCATTCAACCTCGGTCTTTGCATGAGCTTGTGCGCCAAATAACGCTGTTGCTAACACTGCGCCCGTCAGGTGCTTAATCGACATAGTATTTCCTTTTCAATGTGAGTAGTGAATGCAGAAATGAACCTTGATGTTCACTTATGTTCATAACTGCGACTTTACGTCGTTTCTTAAGTTCGAATGAAAGTTAAAGGAAAAAAATGACGCTTCCGTGACAGAAAAATGAACTTAATTGAAAGGTTTTATGTTCAAGAATGTGACATAAGGCTGTCATAAATGGCTGACATTCTTCACTTGAACTCAAATGAAAATGGAATGAAACTAAATGCATACGGTATTAAAAACCACAGCCCATCGTGGTCTGTCTAGCCAAGCTCCCGAAAACACCATGGCAGCCTTCAAGCTAGCAGTTGAGCAGGGTTGTGATTGGATAGAGATCGATGTTCAGCTCTCAGCGGATGGCATACCTATGGTTATCCATGACCAGACGGTAAATCGTTGTACCAACGGTAGTGGTAAGGTTGCGGAGATGAGCCTATCTCAACTCGAGATGCTAGATGCAGGACTTTGGTTTGGTGAAGAATACCGAGAAGAGCCGATTCCGACCTTATTAGACACCTTGTCGTATGTGAAAAATGCTAACGTCAGCCTCAATATTGAGCTCAAGGTCTATCCGCAAGACGATATTCATACCTTGTGTCAGAGAGTTAAGGAAGTGATAGTGCAAACGGGTGTTAGTAGTGAGCAGATCTTGTTTTCTAGCTTTGAAACCAAGGCACTATTGAAAATGAAGCAGTTGCTACCTGAGGTGCGCCGAGGTCAGTTATGGCAATCCATTCCAAACGATGCAATGCAGATTTTACAACAGCTCAGCGCCTACAGTGTGCACTGTGACTATCGCTTTTTGACTGAGTCTGTAGCGAGAAATATTAAACAAAATGGTTATCAGCTTTATTGCTATACGCCAAACTTCCCAGAACTGGTAAATGAGCACTGGAAATGGGGGTAGATATGATGATTACAGATACGCCTCAAGCGTATCTTGAGGAAGCCTAGAACAAGTTATGCAAAACCTGAGCCTTCGCCAGCAACAGATCATAGAGATCATTTCACAGCAAGAATATTGCACCATTGAAGCTCTCTCAGAGCGATTCAATGTCACCACCCAAACCATACGTCGTGATATTAATGAGCTGTGTAATCTCGGATTTGCTCAGAGACATCACGGTGGAGTTAGTTTGCCAACTACGCTGGCAAACCGTAGCTATCTGTCGCGAAGTAACACTAATCAAGATGAAAAGCGGGATATTGCTAGTGAAGTGGTTAAGCATATTCCCGATGGTTGCACCCTATTCCTCGGTATAGGTACCACCATAGCCGCCATTGCGGAGAAGCTAGTCAATCATCAGCAATTGCGAGTGGTAACTAACAATTTTCAGGCTGCGCATATCCTCTCTCAGTTTGATCATATCGAAACTTGGATTGCGGGTGGAAGATTGAGAACCACCGATGGTGATGTAGTCGGCGATGGTGTCGGGGCTTTCTTTGATAAGTTCAGCGCGGATATCGGGATAGTGAGCTGCGCATCTGTTTCTAACGTGAGAGTGTCTAGTACACAAGACCTCGTATCTGGCAATGCCGATGGAAAGGAGCCTATCGAATTCGCAATGGAACATGAGCTTCGTGAAGCAAAAGTAAGCCAAGCTATCTTGATGGGCTCTCAGCAGAAGTGGCTGGTGGCGAACTCTAGCAAGTGGCACCGCAAGGCGAATGCGAGAGTGGCGGCGTTGGCGAGTTTTGACAGGGTGTTTGGGGAGAGAGCGGAGCGGTAAGTCTCGAGCTATCAGCTGTCAGTAAGGGTTGTGGATAGTTGCTCTTTACGTTGAGAAGATCCCGCCTAAAAGCCTGCCGGGATGACCGGAATTTAAAGATTCAGCTAAACTCAACCACTCGTCATCACGGAAGGCATCGCCTATCCGTGATCTGCATGTTCAAGACACTCAGCAATTAACTGCTCAAACAATCTGAAAGCTTGCAGCTGACAGCTACCAACTTACCTATAAATAATCTCAGCCCAACGAGCCAAACCCGCAGTCACCGAACCAAAGTAGTTACCGCTCACAACCTCAATATTCGGCAATTCAGCCTGTACAGCATCGCGAAGTACCTGAGAGCGCGCAGAGCCGCCGGTCATAAAGATAACATCCGGCTTGATACCAGATTGAGTAACCGCCTCTGCCACCAATTTCTGGATCTTTTCGCGTGGCACCTTGATGGCCTGTTCCATCTCTTGCTTAGAAACCGGAACCTCAAGGATTTCATCGATAAGGTTCAGTTGGGCTAAGTAATTTGCATTGTCTTCAAGGTCGATCTTCGCACGTTCTGCTTGCGCCACAATTCCATAGCCAAGCGCATCTCCATGTAGCTTAATTAGGCGTGAAACTTTATCTTTTTCAATGGCTTCACGAGCCAATAGCTTGAGTACAGCAAGGTTTTCCTGCGAATAAAACTCACGCTGTGCTTGAACGTTATTGATAAGGATTGGATGCCAGAACTGACTCACCGGAAGCTCAAGCCCTGATGTTTTGCGTGAACCTTTACCAAACTCGTTCATAAAGTTTTGGAAGGCAATATGGATATCGAGATCGTTACCTCCCACCATTTGACCGGTATGCGCTAGCAAGCTTTGGCTTCGCTCAGCACTGCCACGCCAGCTTGGTCCCATTTGGATCATCGAGCAGTCGGTGGTACCACCGCCGATATCGACCACTAATACGTTTTGGTCTTGGGTAAGGGCGTTTTCATATTCAAGGCCAGCTGCTACAGGTTCATATTGAAAAGAGACTTCTTTAAAACCCGCTCGCTTTGCCGCGCGCTCAAGAATACCTACAGCTTGCAGGTTTGAATCTTCACCACCACGGCCAAGAAAGTTCACTGGACGACCTATCACCGTATGGCTCAGGTCTTGTTCTAGGCTGATTTCAGCCTTGGATTTGATGTTCGCCATCATGGCGCACACTAGGTCCTCGAAGTAAGCCAACTGAACATCACGCAGGCCACGAGCACCAAGGAAAGATTTAGGTGACTTGATGTAGTAGATATCTTTCGGGTCTTGAAGATAGAGGTCCAGAGCAGGTTTACCGAACAGAACCTCCTCTTCAAGCACGTCGATACCTTCTTCGCGGTTTTCAACGATAGCGCGCTTCAGGATTGCCTCTCCTGCTTGAGTTGCAGGACGGATATCGAGTTTCTTGAACAGATATTCAGAGATGGTTTCTGATGTAGGAGCGCATAGGGTAGACGGAATGTACTTCTCACCATCTAAAGAGACATGGTTTACCTGGCCATCTTTTGCTTGTGCAACCGAACAGTTAGCCGTGCCATAGTCAAAACCAATAATCATCTCTTTCTCCCACGAATCAAAAAAGGGAGCGAATCATATAGGTTTCGATCGCAAGTTTCCAGAATAGAAAATTATGTTCGCAAAGTGGGCTTGAGCAAATTGCGGTATATCCCTATGATTTTATGAGCATATTCTTGGAATCGAACTATGGATCTGAATCTATTCTCTACCTTTCTTGCGGTATATCGTTGTCGTTCAATTACCGTTGCGGCTGAAAAGCTCGACCTTACTCAGCCAGCCGTTAGCGCAGCATTGAAGCGCCTTGAGGCAAATCTAGGTCAGACACTGTTTGTTCGAGAAGGACGAGGAATTGCGCCCACGGGTTTTGCAGTTTCTTTGGCGAACCGAATCGAGGATCCATTGGCAACCCTTGAGGTGATTGCCGAGAGTCAGCAAGAGCTTAAGGTTTATTGCGCCGAGTCTATGCTGCATAAGGTCGCCCACATTCAGAATATGAGCTTTTCTGAAGCTCCTCTTGAAGAAGATAAGCTGTTTGATGACCTTACAACCCAGAAAGTAGACCTTATCATCGATGTTTTGGAAACCAAGCGACAAGGTTTAATTGTTGAACACTTGGTCGAAGAAGATGGTGTGTGCTTAGTTAGAGCCGATCATCCAAGAATCAACGAACAGATGGATTTCGATAGCTATTTTGCCGAGGAGCACATCGCTTTGAGGATACGTAGGGGGGAACAAAATACCCTTGATTATCTTGCTGAAACGCCTTTACCGTTGCGAAAGGTTAAGATAGAGACCAGTTCGATATCGAGCATGTTATTGCTTGCCTCTACCACAGATTTTGTCGCTGCATCCAACCGCTCTTTAGCTGAAAAACTGGCTCCATCTCTTGGGTTGAGAATCTATGAGTTCCCGTTCGAACTCAAGCCACTTCGATACAATCTGATCTTCCATCGACGTTACTTAAATGATCCTTTCCACAAGCAAAAACGAGAACAAATCCATCAAGCTTTCGCTAATTCATAAATAGAATTTATTTCACAAGTGAAGTTGGCTTTATTTATATGAAGTGATCTTTATCAAATAATCTCCCGCATCCGAGCAACACTGCTCATCACTGTCTCTACACGGGAGATTATTATGTCCAAGTTAAAACTACTGACTGCTTCAATTGGTTTGGCCTTCGCTGCATCTGCAGTCGCCGCACCAGTTGAGCTCTATATCGAACAAAACGTTGCCTCAAATGCTGCTGATGATGGCACGTACACCACTGAAGCGGGTGCAACTATCGAAACCTCTGAAGATGGTTATGTGTATATCGGTTTTGATGACCAAGGCTGGCTAGCCGCGGGTTACGGTTACAGCTTCGGTCTTACCGATGCTCTAGACCTAAATCTTTATGGTGAGCTAGGTAAGTGGGAAACCGGTGAAGAGCTGTTGGCTGAAGCTATCCTTCAATACAACATCAACGACAACTTCAATGTGTTTGGTGGTTATGCTTATAACCGTTCTGGTCAAGTTATTGAAAACTTGAGTGATACTTCAATTAATACCAATAAGTTCATTGCTGGTACCGGTATGACTTTTGGCATGTTTAGCCTAGATTATACCTACACTCATGAAAACCGTGAGGGTTCAAATGGTGGCTTTACTCATATCGGCAACGAATATTACTTTAGCCAAGATAGCTACCGCACCAACGAGCATGAAGTGATCCTTTCAGCACAGATTGATGACTTTACCCCTTATGTCAAATACACCTATTTCAATACTGCTGAAGGAACCTTGTTTGAAAGTAATACTGGTTCAAACTCTATGCCAGTAGAAAACGATAGCATCTGGACCCTAGGCCTAGCCTACCAGTTCTAATCCAAAAGTTATTTCCAAGATGTGAGCCCATCAATTAGCGTCTTGGTTGTAAACCCCGTGCAGAAGGATTTGCCTAATTGACTGAATATCTAACTTTGATTGAATTATTCAGAATAGGTAAAGCTGTGAAATCGAGTAAAACGCAAACCGTAGGGTCTGTTGACCTTTTGAGTTCGTTTTTGTAGCGAGTTGTTGGGCTTTTATACAAGGCAGACACTTTTAGGTGTAGTGGGTCTACATGAAAAGTGACTAACGCAGTAGAAATGCCCAACAAGCGCTACCCAAAGGGCTCGGCCAGAAACGATTTACTCTTTGTTGAGCCCCTTTTGCTTAGATGACTAGCTTCAAGGTGCTCGCCGCGATTAAATCGTTTCTGACTCGAGCAAAACTCGAACGCAAAAGGTCGACAGACCCTTGTATACCTAGCGATTGTTGTTCTTCTGATGACATCGTCTTTACCCACTGTATTGGCAGATTACGGTGCTTCGTATGAGCAATATTTGAGCAAGGCTTGCAATGGACACAAGTCTTAGTTCATGAGTAACTTGTTTTTTTCATTATTTTGGTTAGTTGAACCTGACTGCTAATTTTATTTTTTGCCCTAACTGGTTTTAGTTGGGGCTTTTTTTTGCTGGATTATTGGAACAAAAATACAACGTCAGCAGGTTAGAAGCCTGAGCTAATCTCGGTATACTAGAGCGGTCTAATCACCGGCTTACAAGGATGAAAATGTCCGCTCTTTATCGACATATCACAATAATTTACACCCTACTTTTAACTGGAGTTATCGGGGCATCACTATATGCGGGTGCTGTGGTTGCTCCAGTTATTTTTAATTCAAAGCTGGCATTAGGAAGTGCTGAGTTGAGCCGTTTTCAAGAGGGCTTGATCATGACTGAGAACTTCGTTCGCCTTTCCTATCCATTAGCCTTGGTGTGCTTGTTATCATTTATTTTCGAGCTGTATCGTTACTTTAAGATACAAACAGATTGGATAGCATTGATCAGCATGTCATTGATGGTGGCAACCGGATTGATGTTCAGTTTCTACTTCGTACCTGAGATTGTTCACCTTCAAGCGCAAGGACCAGAAGTAACCCAAAGCCCTATGTTTGGCTCACTCCATAAAACCTCTGAAATCAGCTTTAAGATAACCGCGATCTCAGGCCTGATTTTAGCTTATAGAAATTTGATGAAACTTAAGGGCTAAATCGAATCTCATTTTTGACCTCTCCAACGCCTTCAATGGATACGGATACTACATCTTTGTCCTTGAGGGCTTTGGTTCTTCCTGGGGTCCCCATAAAGATAAGATCGCCCGGTTTTAGGGTGAAGTAATGGCTAAGATAGCTCACCACTTTCTCTGGGCTATGAATCATATTTTTGGTGCTTTCCTGCTGAACTACTTTGCCGTTCAGACGAGTAGTTAGCACCACGTCCTTATAGTTAATCCCTTTCGTCATTGTCGGTGCTATTGGACCAAATCCATCACTTGCTTTAGCTCGCATCCATTGCAGATCTCGCCCCTGCCAACTGCGTTCGGTTAGGTCATTTCCAACGGTTACTCCCCAGATGTATCTGACGCGTCATCCAGCGACACCTCTTTGGCCGTCTTACCTATTACTAGCACCATTTCTCCCTCAAAGTGCACGTTCATAGCATCCTTGGGTGCCTGTATGCTTTCCCCGAAAGAATCAATGAAGTGGGTAGTTTAAGAAATAGCGGTGGTGGGGCAGAAGATGATGAAGCAAGGTGACTGGCAAAGTTCATCCCAACGGCAAACACCTTTTCAGGCTCGGTTGGCAAAAGTAGGGTCACAGAATCTAAGGAGATGGCCTTGTCCGAGGTTTTGTGCTCAGCAAACGGGTCTCCAGATATGGGGTAGATCTGATTGTTGCTCAGCTTTCCGTATTGAATCTCTCCCTGCTGTTCAAAGCGAACGTATTGTTCAACGCTCGCAAACACGTTGAAAGATAAGACTATCGAGACAAGCGTACCAATCCATTTCATCTGCATCACTCCTGTGTAGTTTCTCAAGCATAGATAAGATTCCTGCTAATGCAGGTACGAGGCAATAAATACAGTTAGATCATAAAGATGCAATCATAGTTTGATTAGGGATTAATCGATTATGTCGCCATACTGATTTTCGAATATACAACTGTGCGCAATGGCGGGGGAGCATAGTTGCCTGAATTTGGATTAGGTAAGGGTTTGAAAATGCAATTTAGTAAGAAAGGTTTAGCGCTAGCAGTTTTATCGGCAATTGTACTTAGTGGTTGTAATGGCTATAAGGTGGATGACCTTAAAGCGGATCTTAAGCATGCTGGACAAGAAATTGGAGACAAGCTTGATCATGCTGGAGATAAACTGGGAGAAGCGGGTCATAAATTAGAAAGCTCAGTTCGTCATGAGGCTCAAAGAGCTCAAGATAAACTTACATTAAATGTCGAAAAAGAGCGCCTTCGTCAATTTGGACTTGATGAAGCTGATATCGATTATGTAATCAAAAACTCTCCTGATGATGCTATGGCCGTAGCAAAGAACTCAGACGCAATTTTGGCAAATATTGGTTTTAACTATGAAAGCAGCCAAACAGAAATTACTAATTCACATATCCCGAACATACAATCGACTCAATGGTCACCGCAGGATAGAGCCAAGGTCGAAAAAATCTGGGGGCGAGTAGCGTTCGTAGTTAACTCACCTCGATTCGCAAAGCGTTTTGATGAAGAAACAGCATCGCTGGACGTACGAACTTTTAAAGGTGGCACTGGCGATGCTGGTCTAGTCCCTGCTGATTATCAAGCTTTTGTGGATGTAGCATCGGATGCACTCCAAAAAGGGAACAACAGCTATAAACTTGAAGCATTCGTAAATCAAAATGGCCTTACTTCCGGGGGAAATGCATGGGGTCAGTTGGGGCAATTAGAAGTTTTTTTGAACCCAGAAGAGATAGCTAATGCACCTGTAAACCAAACAGCACCTTTGCTCCTACATGAAATAACGCATACTTTTGGTTATGCTCATGACGGAAATCCAGCGTCTAACGGTGGTAATGCTATTGATGTCACTTTTGTGCCTAACAACATTCCTTACTACGTTCAGTTGATAACGAGTCCTGGTGGTATGAACCAGCAATACGCAGACTTAAAAGAGCTATCAGATGAGATAGTTAAATCTGGGATGACACCTTATCCATCTGGTGCAAATACAGATTTGTTTACTCAGTATTTTGGTAGTTAGTTATTAATTGGCTGGGTTAGAAACGGCGGCTTTTACAGCCGCCATTTTTCATCACTCAACCGAAAACGCATGTGAATGCGACACAATCAGTTTTGGTCAGAACCGGAGTCGTTATCCGACAAGATTCCTACCATGGCTAATATGAAAAGTTACTCTTGGCTTTGTCGCTGTCTTTCAGTTTCAGAGGCGAAATCACTATTGGTATTTTTCACGCACTCAGTCGTGCTCCCTCCAGCATGAATGCACTCTTCCAACATCTGGTTATAAATCTGGTATGAAAGGTCATCGTTGCTTGGAGCTGCTGGACCATTGTGGACATCGGCATAAACAGAGCCAGAAAAAAGAGAGATAAGAATTAAGTGTTTTAAAGGCTTTTTATTTATAGGTATGGTCTTCATTAGTCGTGATTTCATATTTGGTGTATAAAGTTAAATCACTATTAAATATTGAATGGTCTATAACAAGAATTGAGTTGTAAGAAAGTACCTCACCCAAGCTAGAGTGAGGTAGTTGGCTTCTGAGTTTAGAAATCGATGACTTCTGCTGTCAGAACAGGATGTTAGGGAGGAATTGAGTCCAATTACCATAGTGAACACCGAAGGTCTCTAGTTTCGGATTAAGACGCTTATCTTTAAGGTTCAGCGTGTCGAATATAAAGTCAGGGTTTTCTTTAAGTTGCCCATTCATTAATTCAACTAGAGCTATTGTAATTTTTGGTTACGTTTTAATTCATAAAGCTAGCTGTAGGTGGGTATAGAATGCGTTTATGTTTTGCTGAGTATGCCTCGGAGACACACTGCCACAGCATAAAGTAGAGTGTGCTGTTGATTAGTCTTCACAGGGAATAAGTAGCTCTCCTAAGCCATTTATCGCTATACGAAACGGCATCAGATCCAGTATTGAGTAGTCGTTGGTGCAGACTCGGTACACTAATCCCCAGCGTCTCCCGGTTTTGCTTATTACAGGTGGCTGAGCCCTTTTAAGGAAACCGGGTGCCGGGTGATTAGAAGCACACCCAGATAGGAATAGAGCACCCGATAAGGCTGCAACAATGTACAAATTTTGGAGTGTAATCTTCATATCAATATCTGGTACGTTAATTGGGTAAAAAAGTTTTCAAAATCGGCTTCTCTATGCCAATGCTCTGAAACTCTGCAATTAAATTTGTGGGTCGCGGATATTAATACCAAGTACGAATTAAAGCGAGTGATTTTTCGAGCTAGTAAGAAATTTGCTACTTAAGGGTTAGTAGCCCCCATTGGTAAAGATCGTGTTCTTTTTTTGGAAGTCTTTTTCACACAATAAAAAAGCCGGCTTGAATAGCCGGCTTCGATAGTCTGAGAGGTTACTTAATTCTTGGGTAGTTTCTTATGAAGAAACCGGTAAGAATGAGCATCAGCAGCAAGAAGTCGAAACTACCGCCACTTGAGCTTGAACCCTGCCCATCTTGTGAGTCGTTATCTCCGTCTTCATCCCCACCATCGTTTTTCTTAAACTGGAACACGACAATTGCTGGATCATGATCTGAAGAGCGATATGGGTCGCCATACTTAGGTAGGTCACCACTATATTGGGTAGAGTATTCAAACAACGTTGACTCTACAGCATTGATTGGCCATACCTGAGCATCAACTACATAGCCTTTAAGGTCTGCATCCACCAGTACGTAGTCTAGGGTTCCAACTGTATCGTTGTAGGAGTAGCTGTAGGTGTGAGGCTTTAGCTCTTCGACAATATCGATGTAGCCGTATGAGTGCTCGATAAGCGCACCTTGCTCGCCGTGCAGTGGAGTACCAGATGTCTCATCACCACCAATATAAGTATCACGCGCAGCCCACGTCTCGTAGCTCTCTGGAGCGTGCTCACGGTTGGTTAGAACTAACATAGGATCTTCTAGGCCATAGCTGTTGAGGTCACCCATGAGCACCTTGTAGCCATCGATCTTATCTAGCTCTTTTGCCAACTGATAAGCAGCAGACACGCGGAAGTGCTCGCAGCTTCCCTGCATATTGAGGTCGTTTTTCTGGTCGTCAGTTTGCTCGTCTTCCCAACAGGTAGAGCCTTTAGATTTGAAGTGGTTGGTAGAGATAACCAAGTCTTCTTTGGCGTGGTTTACCTTGAAGGAAGCCGTGAAGGCATCGCGTTGATAAGCGCGCTTGAAGTTGCCGTTGCCCAGATCAACATGTTGTTGAGGCAACTCGATTACATGCACATCACGCAGCTTAGCTGCTTTTGAGCGATAGATGATCTTGTTGGTGATCGCATCGGTGCCCACGTAGCCTTCGCCTTCAAGTTTGGCTGGCATCGCAATCTCATATTGCTCTTTTTTGTCCAGTCGGCTGTTGAGCTCTTCAACTAGAGTGTGGATAGCAGATTGCTCATCAAAGCCGTTGTTCTCTATCTCAATCAGACCATAGATGTCAGCATCAATCGCGATTAGTGCAGAGACGATCTTCTCGAATTGGATTTCGTACTCTTCAATGCTCTCTGCCCCTCGGTTTTGCTGAAGAGGGTTATCTCGACCACCAAATGGAGAGGTAAAGAAGTTTTCTACGTTGAAGCTAGAAACGACCAGTTCACCTTCTTTCAAGATAGGTGTTGTTGGTCTTTCATTGGCAACGAAGGTTTCGTTATCCGCCTCATTGTTAACATAGAGTGATACTCTGAATACGAGTAACCCAGCACGCCTGTAAGGCCTTGTTCACCTAGTGTTGCACCGACACGGATATAGTCATTTGTGGTTCCTGTGCCATTGTCTTGAGCAAATTCTGGATACCAAGGAACGACCCCGTCCGCTGCTTTAAATGGAGATTCAACGAATAGGCGTCGCTCAGCATTACTCTTATCCTGCGCTACGGCTGCGTCGGTTAGAGGAACGTTGAATTGGTTAGGGTGATAATTTACTGAGTTATGGCTCAGCACCATATTGTTTCGATAAGAGCTGTAATCAAACCCAAATGTACGGGTTACGTGCATATCAGTTTTGTCGTTGACGCGCACTAACATACCTTCGTAGCGTTCTAGGGTGTGCTCAAAGGTTTCGTCGCTGTCCATCGGCTCTATGGTGGTTGGAGCTATATCTATACCAGTGACACCAGTGCGCTCTATGTTCACTGAGTTAATCTGTGTCCAGTAATAGTGCTCTAGAACGGTACCTGTTACTACAACTTCGTCGCCGATAGAAAGGCCTGCAGGGCTTCCTTTAACAAAAATACCATCCGAGGTTTTTGGATTGCCATCACCGTGTTGGTCTTGAATGAAGAAGCCCGTGGTGAGGTCTCCGCCTAGGCTAGAGGTTTGAACATGGGTCACTACTCCCGTAACTTCAAAGACTTCGTCAGATTCAAACTTACCGTTGCGTGGATCTGTATAAGGTGACCACATGCCTTCACCCTGAAGTTGCATTATGGTTGCAGGCTCACCTGGCGGTGGCGCTGGAAGTTCGCACACTTCTTCAATGTTACCTAGATCGCTCCAGTCGTCTTTTGGTAGGGTGAACCATTGTGATTCATCCCATGTTGGCGTTGCTTCGTAAGTGCAACGTACAAAAGTGATATCTTTATTGAAGTCGTGACGGTCGTGACGTCAGAGTTTGGGCCAAACATATCAATGACTTCACCATTAAGAAGAAGGCGCAACGGATCATCACCATTAAAATTGGTGATGTTGCCATTAAAGTCATCAACTCTTGCCTGTAGATCTGGGTCGACATTGGCGTGGTTGTGACCAATAACATAAGTAGTCATTGGAGCAAGGGTTATACCATCTAGTTCGTAATCACTACTCCATACTCCACCAAAATTGGTTTCTTTTTGTAGCTTATAACCATTAAGCGTGATGGTTTGATAGCCGACATTCGCAATCTCGATCGCTTTATTGTAACTAGACCCTTCTACCACCTCCGAGATAATAATATTTGCACTCGCATTTCCCGCTAGTAAGAAGCAAGGTAGTGTCCAAGCTATATTGAACTTCTTCATGTTGGTCCTTGATAAAGGTTTGTTTTATTTGATAGCGGATTTTATAAAACAATTGTTTTAATAAAATGCACAAACAATCAGAGTTACTTATTTTGATATTAATTCTTTAATATATCTGAAACATACTGGCGTGTTATTCATGGTTTATTCATTCTGTTGTGATTTTTGTCACGATTATTTTCTTGATTTATCCCTAGTTATAAATAAAAAGTTCACACTATGTAAATGTAACAAATTGTATCTAAGTTTATGATTTTTAATGTATTTTAATTTAAATGAAACTGTAGAATTTCTTTAATTTTTGTTTACTAGAATACTCCTGCGTCTGACTGTCTGTGGTCATATTTAAAAAGTCATGGAAATATAAAATGAACAAGAAACTATTAGCAGTGACTATTGCTGTAGGTCTAGTGGGATGTAATTCCTCAAGCTCAGATAATGATAATCAAGATAGAGAATCATTGAATCTTCGTATTCTTCATATTAACGACCATCACTCTAAACTGGATGCAACGGTCCTGTTGCTCTGAATCTAGGTGGTGTAGATACGCAGGTAGAGATTGGTGGTTTCCCACGCTTGGTTACCAAGTTTAATGAGCTACAAAATAGCAATACACTGCGCCTTCACGCAGGTGATGCGATTACAGGTACCATGTATTACAGCTTGTTCCGCGAGGAGTTGCCTGATGCATTGATGATGAACCAAGTGTGCTTTGATGCGTTTGCTCTTGGTAATCACGAATTTGATGACGGTAATGAGCAACTTGCTCACTTCATCAATACCCTGAAGAACGGTGAAGATGCATGTGGAACGGAAGTGTTGGCTGCAAACATTGAAGTGCCGTCTACAAACCCTATTTATGACATTTATGACCCATACAAGATCTTCGACGTAGCAGGTCAGCAGGTGGGTGTTATTGGTATCGATATCTCTGGTAAGACCCAAGCTTCTTCATCTCCGTCTCCTGATACAGAATTTTTGGATGAAGTAGAAACCTCACAACGATACATCAATATCCTACAAGAGAAGGGTGTCGATAAGATTGTGTTGCTTACTCACTATATGTACAGCAATGATATTGCTATGGCTAAGCAGCTTTCCGGTGTAGATGTAATTGTTGGCGGTGATAGCCACTCACTGCTTGCTGATAGTGAACTGCATAGAGAAATTGGTTTTGGTACTCCGGAAGGGGAATACCCAACAGTCGTTCAAAATGCAGATGGTAACGATGTTTGTGTTGTTCAAGCTTGGGAAAATGCGCTGCTATTGGGCGAGCTGAATGTAAGCTTCGATTCTCAAGGTAACGTGACCCAGTGCGCAGGTACTCCACACGTACTGCTAGGTGATGACTTTATTCATCCGGACTTTGATGCTGAGGATAACCCAAGTGCAGTTCACACACCTGAAGAGCTTGAAACCATCAAGCAATACATTGCCCAAGAAAAGGCTCTAAGCTCTGTTGCTGAAGACGAGACTACAGCTGACAAACTGGCTTACTACGCAGAGTTGGTAGATGAGAAAATGGAACAAGTCATCGGCTTCAGTGATGGTCTGCTTTGTAACGAGCGCACCCCTGGTTCAGGCCACTCTTCTGGTGCACTTTGTGCTGAGGGTAGTCCTGAGCGTGAGTTCATGAACAAACACGGCAGTATCATGGGCAATGTGGTTTCTGAAGCTTTCGTGGAACTGTCTATTCGTGCTGATATCGCGATTCAGAACAGCGGTGGGGTTCGTACCTCTATTCCTGAGGGTGACGTTTCTGTAGGTCATGCATTTAATGTGCTTCCATTCACCAACTTGCTGGTAAACCTTGATATGACTGGGCAAGAGATTATCAACACCATTGAAGATGCGATCGACAACGTGGTTGAGAATGATTCTAGCGGTGCATTCCCTGTTGCAGCTAACCTTAGTTTGATGTGGATATGAACGCTGCCAAGGGTCAGCGTATTACTAATGTCGAAGCGCGTCGTAAGGACAAAGATGGCTCGTTTGGAGAGTGGCATGACATTGAGCTTAACGAGATCTATGTAGTCGTGACCAACGATTTCATCGCTCAAGGTGGTGACCGTTATGACTCATTCGTCCCAGTTTATGAAGATGAATCACGTCGTGAAGATACCGGCCTTCTTTATACTGATTCTCTGATTAAGTATATCGAGATGCTACATGAACGTGGCGAGAACCTAGATATTCCAGATGCATCTGAGATGGCAGTCCAGAACTTTATCCCAAAGAACTAGTTCTATTGCCTGACATGAAGCCGGCTCAAGTAGCCGGCTTTTTGCCCCTAATCTAAGGTTACATATTTGCTAGCCTTACACCTAGGTGTGGCTTATAGGTGTAGCTCCCATTTAAAAACAATTAGTTAGCGAATATCTTCGCTTTGCCTCTGGGCAAAAAGCCATACTTTATAAACGATTGGTATGACTTATAAGTGTTTGGATTATTGCTCTTCGAAATTGCGCATTACTATCTTTCTCCCAATTAAAAAACAGTGGTATAGAGGAATAGTTGTGCAAGGAGAAACACAGACACGTGTCGGCATCGCCTAGGTTTAGGCATTGTTATCATCGGAGCGCTCGCTCTGCAGCAAGATATCTTTTTAAGGCTTTTACTTGGATTAGGTTTAGGTGTTGCGCTAACCAAAGGCTCTATCGGTTTTGCAGGTAGCGTGAACCGTGCTTATCGCCGTGGCTCGACTCAGCTTATTCAAACCTTGATGCTGATGTTTGTCGTCACTGCCGTTATCAACGCTGGCCTGCTTTTAGGCGGTGGTATCGAGCAATACTCGCTTTGGATTAATCCTATCAACCTTGGTTTGATCGTGGGCGGTTTGATGTTTGGCTTTGGTATGACTCTATCTAGCTGCTGTGCATCAGGCGTAATGGTTGAGATGGTGAGTGATGTACCACGCGCATTGGTAACTCTATTGATGTTCGGTATCGGCGTGTTTATCGGTTTCCCAATTCAAGCCTCATCTCCTCTAGTAACCGAGACGCTAGTGTCTACTTCTTCATTTGAAGGCAAGGGGGTCTTCCTTCCTGATTTGTTCGCATGGGGACCACTGAATGGTTATTTGATGTCTGTGTTGGTGACTATCGCCTTTGCCACTCTAACTATCTATATTGCCCGTCGCTATGAAGCCCGTCGCAAGCAAGATGGTACGTACCTTGGTGTCGATGGCGAGAAAGCCCGCGAACAACTAGAGAAATCGGGTTCACCACTAGCTATGTTTAGCGGTTTGTGGAGCATGAGCTTTGCCGCGATTGTTATTGCGGTGATCTTTGGCATCATGATGGCCACTACATCAGCAGGCTGGGGCGCTTCTACACCCTTTGGTCTTTGGTTTGGTAAGCTATTGATTGCTCTAGGTATTGATTCTGGTGCCGTCGCGTCATTCACTCATCGTCCAGAGAAGCTATTTACTCTGCCATTCTTTGAGCACGGGGTATCGGTGCAGAACCTAGGCATCTTGCTAGGGACCTTAGTTGCTGTGCTTTGGCTTGGAAAATGGGCGTCACCATTTAAAGCCCAATACTCAGCCAAGCAGTATGCTTTGTTCTCTCTTGGCGGTTTGCTAATGGGCGTGGGTACACGCTTTGCCAATGGCTGTAACGTAGGTGCGCTTTATACGCCGATTGCTAACTTCTCTCTGTCTGGCTGGGTGTTCTTCGGAGCCCTAGTTGTAGGTGGCATTTTGGGTAATCAGTTCGCTCGCAAGGTAAAGCTGATTGCAGCAGCACCAACCCCTCAGCCAGTTACCCAATAGATTAATTTCATGTATATCACTAGGGAGCCAATCGGCTCCCTTTTTCCTTTCAAAAATGAAACCTTGGATCTGGCTTATTGTACGCGCAAACGTTTTCCTGTATTTTCTCGCTCCTGAAATTTTGACCAAGATTGAAGCGATCTCGCTCTAATAAAGACAACGGAATACGACCTTTCTCCGCCTCTTCGACTAGGCTTGAGGCGCAATAAATTTTAATCCAGTGGTCTTTCTAAATTAACGAAGGAAAAACATGTCCGATAACACATCAACTCAGGACAACAACACTCCAACCAATGGTGGTTGGCTAGATAAGCGTTTTCTTATTTCACAGCGTGGCAGTAACGTTCGTCGCGAATTAGTAGCAGGTCTAACAACCTTCCTAGCCATGGTTTATTCGGTGATCGTAGTACCGAGTATGCTTGGCGCTGCAGGCTTTGATCAGGCTCAGTGTTTATCGCAACCTGTTTGGTAGCGGCCTTTGGTTCTCTTTTGATGGGCTTTTGGGCAAACCTCCCAATGGCGATTGGCTGTGCTATCTCACTAACTGCATTTACCGCGTTTAGCCTAGTGTTGGGGCAGGGTGTTTCGATTCCTGTTGCTCTTGGCGCTGTATTCTTGATGGGTGTGGTGTTTACCGCAATTACTGTGACGGGTGTGCGTCAGTGGATTCTGACTAACCTGCCATATGGTATCGCTCACGGTACAGGTATTGGTATCGGTCTGTTCCTTCTCCTTATTGCAGCCAGTGGTGTAGGTCTGGTGATCAAGAACCCGGTTGCTGGCCTTCCTGTAACCCTTGGTGAGTTCACGTCTTTCCCTGTATTGATGTCTGTTCTTGGTCTGGCGGCTATCTTTGGTCTGGAAAAGCGTGGCGTTCCTGGTGGTATCCTTCTGGTTATTATCGCTATCTCAGTGTTCGGTCTTATCTTCGATCCGAATGTAACCTATCAAGGCTTCTTTGCTCTGCCTTCGTTCGGTGGTGAGAACTCACTGATTGGTTCTATGGACATCATGGGTGCGCTAAGCCCATTGGTTCTGCCAAGTGTTCTTGCGCTTGTAATGACGGCTATCTTTGATGCAACCGGTACGATCCGCGCAGTTGCAGGCCAAGCTAACCTTCTGGACAAGAAAGGTAACATCATCGATGGTGGCAAGGCACTTACCTCTGACTCAGTATCAAGCATCGTTTCTGGTGCTGTAGGTGGTGCTCCAGCGGCGGTATATATCGAGTCTGCTGCAGGTACGGCTGCTGGTGGTAAAACCGGTCTTACTGCAGTTGTGGTTGGTGTTCTGTTCCTACTACTTCTGTTCGTAGCCCCAATCAGCTATCTAGTTCCTGCTTATGCGACAGCCCCTGCACTTATGTATGTTGGTCTGCTGATGCTAGGCAACGTTCGCAAACTAGATTTTGATGATTCAGTAGACGCCCTTTCTGGCCTAGTCTGTGCGGTATTCATCGTACTAACCGGTAACATCGTAACCGGCATTATGCTTGGCTTCCTTTGCTACTTGTAGGTCGCTTGGTATCGGGAGAGTGGAAGAAACTGAACCTAGGTGTGGTGCTTATCACTATCGTGCTAGTAGTGTTCTACGCTGGTGGTTGGGCTATCTAAGCTCCTCCAAATAAACTAGTTCATCGAGATACCCAGCCATTGGCTGGGTATTTTTTTGCCAAGGGTTTGAAAGATTCCCGAGGCTAGTCATTTCTTTATCTACAACGTCTAAGAAATGAGGGGTTTAGGATGATCATCAGATGGTTGGCTAGGGTAAGCGCGATTTTCTTTGTCTCTGTTTTTATTTCAATGCCAGCATTGGCACTAGAGCCTGTCTACAGTGATTTCTTTGGTAAAGCGATCCAAGGCTATGACCCAGTGGCTTATTTTACTGAGAGCAAGCCGGTAGAGGGCAGTAAGAAGCACAAGTATGAATGGAATGATGCGACTTGGTATTTCGCCTCTGAGAAAAACCGAGATGCCTTTAAGGCCGACCCTGAAAAGTTTGCCCCTCAGTATGGTGGTTACTGCGCTTGGGCGGTGAGTCAGGGCTATACCGCTAAGATTGACCCAAATGCTTGGCATATCCATGACGGTAAGCTTTACCTGAATTACAACAAATCCATTCAAGCCAAGTGGCAAAGAGATATCCCCGGCAATATTGCCAAAGGTGATAGAAATTGGCCTCAGCTTCTTACCCAATAAAGAGAAAACCCAGAACCAAGTTCTGGGTTTTTGTTGTTTTAGCCTTTGCCTAACATGCGTTTTAGAGTGGCATCTTTATCGATAAAGTGATGCTTGATTGCCGCTGCGAGATGTAGCACCAAAATGGCATAGATAAGATAGGGTGCATTGACGTGGAAAGTATGAGCGATGCTTTGCAGGCTCTCATTCTTATCACCAGCAGCAATAAGCTCTAGTCCAAAGAAGTCCAAGCTCCGGCCACCGGCAACACTCATTATTGCACCGGATAGAGGCATAGCGACTGTTGCCAATAGCAATAAGCCGTGCACAGCATCGGCCGCTTTTTGTTTCGCTGCATCAAGCTTGGCTACAGACTTAATTTTGCCCTCTTTAAATCGCCAAGCTAGTCGAATTGAGCTAAAACTAGCACCAATACGCCAAGTGACTTGTGTAAGCCAATCATTTCACCCTTTTCAGGTCCACGTGGAAGATCGACCATGTAAACGCCAATAAACAGGACTGCTAAAAAGCAAATAGCGACAGCCCAATGAAGTAAGATTGTTGGTTTGGATAGGCCCGAGCTAGGTTCAGTACTGGCTTGGCCTGAAGCAATATCTAATGACATATATACCTCAATGAGTAACGTGAAATATGAATCTTTGTACATAATCTCACAATACTGTTACAACTGTACGGTAAAGAGTGTAAAGATAGGTAAAGACCTAAAATCATTATGGTTTTATCGCATTATTGGATTTCAGATATCCAGATACACTTGTCTAGCCTCTGCTAATCTAAATGAGAATAGAGAGAAAACCGAGATAAAAAATGAATAGAAAAAAGCCGACGCCAAAGCACCTTACCGTGGTTAGCTCAGAACGTGTCTCTCCAAATATGCAACGCATTACCCTCCAAGGCGAAGCCCTTGCTAACTTCCCTGCCGATTGTGAGGGAAGCTACATTAAGTTCCTGTTTGATGGTGCGGGCAATACCATACATGAGATGGTTGAGGGCGAACGCCCTGTTATGCGCACCTATACCATTCGTAAGTTCATGCCGGAGACAAGCAGTATTGAGGTAGATTTCGTACGTCATATTACCGAGGATCTGCAATGCGGTTTTGCGGCTCGTTGGGCTGACAATGCCAAAGCGGGGGACAGCGTAAGTATCATGGGACCAGGCCCAATTGCCGATATCGATATGGCAGCGGATTGGTTTTTTATGGTTGCGGACATGACCGCACTTCCAGCCCTCTCAGCCAAGATCAAAACCTTACCTCGCGATGCCAAAGGCTACGCTGTTATTAAGGTTCAGGAGAGTAATGACATTCAAGAGATTGAAGCGCCAACGGGATTCAAGGTTACTTGGCTAGTTGAAGAGGATTCTTTATCTGAAAGCGCTGAAGCCCAACCTTGGTAGATGGCTCGCCGTTTGTTTGGGTAGCGTGTGACTTCGATTCTATGCGCGAATTGCGTCAGTATTTCAGGAACGAGAAAGAGATAGATAAGGACAGCATCTATATCAGTAGCTACTGGAAGCAGGGTGTTTCAGAGGATGGCCACAAGGCGATTAAGCAGGAAGATGCTAAGAGTAGTGGGTATTAAAAAAGCTGACAGTTTGTAGCTGTCAGCTTTCAGACGTCATACCGGAAAGTCTGGAAGACTTATCCGGTATCTTTATTAAGTACCGTGTTGGAAGATCCCGGATATGCCTGTGGCATTCCGCTGGAATGCCAGCAGTGGGCCGGCACTCCGGGATGACAGTTCCTTTATGCAGGCGCGTAGTCGTATTTCTTATGCTCTAGCTCTGTCTTCATACCCATCACTAGACTCACACACATCACCAGCAAAATAATAGTGAAAGGCAGGCCAGTTGAGATAGTACCCGCCTGCAGAGCCTGAATCGCTTCAGTACCACCAATCCACAGCAGAGCGGCTGCAATTGCACCTTCGGTGGAAGCCCAGAAGATACGTTGTGGGATTGGTGCGTCCACCTTACCGCCAGCGGTGATGCTATCGATAACTAGCGATGCTGAATCCGATGAAGTGATAAAGAACACCATGATCAGCACGATAGACATCACTGACAGGATTGAACTCATTGGCATCGCTTCATAAGCGTAGAACAGCGATAGGGTGATATCCGATAGACCGTTCTGACCTAGTTCACCGACCTTGTTCACAACCTGATCGATTGCCATACCGCCGAATGCTGACATCCAAACCAAGGTAATCAAGGTAGGATGATGATCACGGCGCTGATGAACTCACGTACGGTACGACCTTTAGATACACGTGCGATGAACATACCTACACATGGTGACCAAGAGATCCACCAAGCCCAGTAGAATACAGTCCAGCCGTGCATCCAAGCTTCATCTTCGCGACCATATGGGTTCATCAATGGCAGCATATTTTCGACATAGCCAGTTAATGTTGTGGTCAGAGAGTCAAAGAAGATTGAGAAGCCAGCGATGATTACGAAAACCAATAGTGCAAAAGCTGCGATCAGGTTTACGTTACTCAGAACCTTAACACCGCCATTGATGCCTCGGATAACCGAAACGATAGCAAGTGTAGTAACAAAGGCGATAATGCCTAGTTGCAAGCCGATGTTAGCCTCAAGACCAAATACATGACCAAGACCACTTGCCGCTTGCTGTGCGCCAAGACCTAGAGATGTAGCAAGACCAAACAGGGTCGCCAGTACCGCTAGAATATCAATGATGTGACCAAACCAGCCCCAGGTTCTATCGCCAAGTAGTGGGTAGAACACAGAACGGATTGAAAGTGGCAAGCCTTTGTTGAAGCGAAGAACGCCATCGACAGTGCCACTACAGCATAAATAGCCCAAGGGTGCAGGCCCCAGTGGAACATAGTCGCGCCAAGTGCAGCACGCTTTGCTTCCTCTGAGTAAGCTTCAACGCCTAGTGGGGTCTCGAACCAGCCAGTGAAGTAGGCAACAGGTTCAGCAACGCCCCAAAACATAAGACCGATACCCATACCCGCCGCAAATAGCATAGCGATCCATGAGATATTGGAGTGCTCGGGTTTGGCGTCAGCGCCACCGATGCGAATTTTACCGAAAGGGGAAAGGACTAGGCCGATACAGAAGATCAGGAAGATGTTACCGGACCACATGAAGAGGGTGTCGAAGTTGCCGATGATCTGCCATTTGGCTCCATCAAGGGCGGCTTTTGCAGTTGCTGGGTCGACTACCAGCAGGGCGACTAGGAAAAGAATAATTAACCCAGCGCTGAATCCGAAGACCGGATTGTGGACATCAAAGCCCCATTTTTGAATGTTATCTTGTCCGACGGAATAGTCGGTGTTTTCAATACTATATTTGTCAGTCGTTTGACTCATGATCCCTCAAAGCGCAACCGTGCGCGATTAAAATGAGCGCGTATCATAGCAGAAAAAATGACTAACTTTTCATTTTTGTAAAGTTAGATTGATTAAAAATGGAAGTAAATCGTCCCGAAGCCTATGTGTATCAATGGATTGGGCAAAAAATGGCGTTTAAATAAACGCCATTGTTATGCGTGATTTATGCACTATTTGCCTGCAAAGTATACAACTACTGCATCATCATCCAAGGTTCTAGAGAAGGCGAAACCGTGCTCCTGAGGAAGGTCAGTGTGTACGCCGCCACCCACTGAAGGGTGTCTTTGACGGAACTGTCCTAGAGTCTGCCAATGATCAAGAAGTGCTTCACGATCTTTGTCTAGTTTCCACACCATATCTGAGCGAGTACCTGATGGAAATCGTCGGCATATGGACCAATATCGCGAGCGACTTCATCTCCGTAGTAAACCTGGATTGCACCCGGTGAAAGCAGCAATGCACTTGCGGCATCACGTTGCATCTCAATCGACTTAAAGCGTGAGAAGAACAGCTCAGTATCGTGTGAGGACATGTAGCTCACCGGTGTGTAGCCAGGGTTATCTTGAATTTCCTTGCTGTAGTTGGTGTAGGTATCAGACATAGATGAGAAACACGCCGCACCTTTGTCTAGCTTCTTCTGCATATCGAAGTTGATCAGAGCATCGAAGCCTTCATCAGCGTATGGAGAGCGATATGGAGAGTGCCCCCAAACCTCACCCATCATCCAGAATGGTTCTTGCTCACGATTGTTGCTTTTTGCCACTCAGCTAGGCGCTCACTTGCCTTAGCTTTAAGGTCTAGCCAAACCTCACCTTCAACGTGTTTTACTGTATCCACGCGGAAGGCATCGATACCGAAGCGCTTCACCCAGTCGGTTTGCCACTCAACTAGATAATCCGCAACGCGATAGTTCTCTTTCGCAACAACGCGAGTACCTGGGTTATCAATTAGCCATTGTGGAGGGGTAACAAATTTCTCTGATTCTGTCTTAAAGTCTGGCAGGCCTGCTAGAGTCAGGGTTTTATCGCTACTTCCTGGGCTGTCATAGCCAGGCAGGCCGGTTCGAACCCAATCCTTGCCCCACCACTGTGACCAGTTTTCGTTTTGGTAATCTACTAGGTCATTCACTGAGTGCCAGTTCTTGCCAGGTTCTGGCTTCCATTGGGTGAGATCTTGCCCCTTGGCTGAGCCTTTTAACACATCGAGTTTGTCATGCTGGATGTCCGCAACCGTTGCATAGCCCGGGTGGTTCACTACCGCATCTAGCATTACCTTAATACCGCGCTTATGAGCTTCAGTCACTAGAGTCTTTAGGTCTTCGTCATTACCAAAGTTTTGGTCGATCTTAGTGAAGTCACGTGCCCAATAGCCATGATAGCCGAAGAACGGGAATGACCCCTTGTTACCGCCACCCACAAAGCCATGTACTTGCTCAACGATCGGTGATAGCCAGATAGCGTCGGTACCCAGTGATTGGATGTAATCGAGCTTTTCAATGACGCCTTTAAGGTCACCACCGTGGAAGGTGCCGATTTCCTCTTTACCGTCCTTTTGACGACCGTAGCTTTGGTCGTTACTGCTGTCGCCATTATTGAATCTGTCCACCATCACGAAGTAGATGTTGGCGTTGCGCCAGTCCAGAGCCTCGTCCTTACTTGGTTCGGAGCCTGCTTTTTCCAACAACATTACGCCACCGTTGTTACGGCTTGGATTTAGGCTGACCTTGCCATCTTTTACCACAGCGGTTTGACCGCTAAATGATTCAACCAGCTCAGTACCGTCTTGGAAGGTACCGGCAACATCGATGCTCACCGGTTTGTCAGTGAATACTTCACAGCTTACCTGTGGAATAGGGCGCACGAACTCTTTCTTAGCTGCCTTTTTAGGTTGGCGCTTTACCGAAATGGTTTGGGCTTGGTCATCGTAGGTAATGGCGTAATCACCGGCAAAGCGGATATTAAAAGGAAGTTCCGTGTCTGCGCCACAGTTGATACCAAGGGGGCGATTGAATCGCACTTTTTGATCTTCTGGAGCGGAGCACTCACCCTCAACACCAGTAACCTTAAATATGTATTGTTCTTTATTTAAGGGTACAACTAAAGGCTGATCTGCTGAGATTGGGAAATCTCGACTGGTGGTCGAGGTTGAAATTGTAATGTTAGGCTCTGCTAGCAGCGAACCACTGGCACAGATCCCGGCAACTAAAAGGCCGATTTGAGTTAACTTCATAAGTCTTCTTCATCAATTCCATATGTATCTGTTTGGTAAATGATGAATAACTGTTCGAATCGACTCAATTATAGGAATTACATTTTGTAACCGTGATCATCAACTGTAGAGGTCGGCGCAAGTTTGCGGATTTTTGCGTATCTACCAAAAGAGATCGAGTCCACACATTTACAGTATGGTGTTTTATTAATTCATCACGATTGCATATGATTAAAGGGCTGCAGAGTTAGCTTAATGAATGGGCTAGAAGTTGTGTTTAATTTGCAATCACATCTTTACCCATGATTTTAGTAGCTCGTATTAATCGTTTCTTTCGGGGTAACTAGCGTGCCCCATTTTTTTTGCCTTTTTTCGTGATTCTGTGAATCTGGTTCTGTTTTCAAGCCCCTGAACCCTATACCTTTTCGGTATCTAGATTTTCGAGTTCAATTCATGTTTCTTCGCCAACTCTCTATTCTTGGCCTTCTCATTGCGAGTTTTTCTTCTTACGCCACACTGCATCCAAATTGGTTTTACCCGTTTATATCGGATAATTTCGCACCTTGGTCGGAGCGAGAGTTTTCTCAAAGCCAAGTTTGGTTTGAGTGCAGTGAGAGCGAGCAGGTGCTGTATTGCAGTGATGAAGTCTCTCTCTATTCTGCAAAAGTCTTCGGGCAGTGGGATGGGGAAGAGAATACACTTTCTATAGAAGGTGCTTTTAGTCTGAATGCCTTTAACCAAATGCAGTTAGGGCTTAGAGCGGATGGCTTCCAACTTATAGAGATAGACTTAGGCACTGAAAATTATAAGGTGACTGAGCAATTGACGCGAAAATCTGCTGAGCAGGTGGATAAAGAAGTACTTAGCCTGATTGGGCGCTACAGTGCCATTTATCCGCGAACACTAGTGTGGCTCAACCCAGAATCTAACGCTTTGGCTACCTGGCAAAGCGACAACAAAACAATTCAAATAACATTCCAAAATAAGTAGGGAAATATGGTGAACAAAGTAACTATGGCGCCGCAAGGTCCACAGTTCTCAGAACTGGTACAGGGCTACTGGCGTTTAATGGACTGGAATATGTCGGCGCAAGAGCGCCTGAGCTTTCTGAAAAAGCATATCGAGCTTGGTGTAACGACTGTCGATCATGCAGACATCTACGGCAACTATGAGTGTGATCGTCTGTTCGGTGAAGCGGTAGCTTTAGACAAAAGCGTGCGCGATCAGATTGAGATAGTGACTAAGTGCAATATCATGCTTTGCGGTGACAAGACGCCAGAGCGTAAGGTTAACCACTACAACTCGAGCAAAGAGCACATCATTGCCTCTGCTGAGAACTCACTTAAAAACTTGCAGGTGGATAACATCGATGTGCTTCTTCTGCACCGCGCCGATGTATTGATGAATGCCGATGAAGTGGCAGAGGCGTTCGCCAAGCTTAAAGCTGACGGCAAGGTGAATCATTTTGGTGTGTCTAACTTCACTCCACGTGGTTTTGAACTGCTTCAGTCTCGCTTGGATGCGCCGCTTGTGACCAATCAGGTTGAGATCAACCGCTTAACTTTGAGGTGGCACACGATGGCACTCTAGATCTGATGCAGACCGTACGTACTCGTCCTATGGCGTGGTCTTGTCTTGGCGGAGGTAGCATCTTTACCGGTTCTACCGAGCAGGCAGAGCGTGTTCGCAGCGAGCTTGAGCTTCTTAAAGAAGAACTGGGCGCAACAAGTATCGATCAGGTTATCTATGCGTGGGTTCGTAAACTGCCTTCTAATCCGTTACCTATCATAGGCTCAGGCAAGATCGAGCGTGTGGAAGCGGCGGTTGAGTCACTCAAGCTAGAGATGACCAATGAACAGTGGTATCGCGTGTGGATCGCCTCTAAAGGTCACGGAGTGCCATAGGCACTAACTACCGTTAATTTTCCCCTCTCCTTGGATTTAGTTCGTATACTTCAAAGAGTCTTTCCAAGGAGTGGGTATGACAAAGCTATCTCGCATTCTGGTCATCTTGTTGGCCTGTATTACATTAAGTGCCTGTACTGCCAAATTGGTCTATCGAAATCTAGACTGGGTGGTGCTTGAGTTTGTTGAGAGCTATGTCAGCCTTAATGGCGATCAAGAAGAACTGCTTGAGATGCAGTTGGAGGACTTCGCTTCATGGCATAAACGCACCGAACTCCCTAAATACCAGCAGCAACTGCAGTCTCTCTATAACAAAGACCTCTCTTCTGTCGACAATGATTTTCTTGTTGGACAACAACAAGAGTTTCGCTCGCATATCAAAAGCCTTGCAGCACGTATTACCCCCGATCTTTATCTCTTGTCTCGCTCTCTTTCTGATGAACAAAGAGCCGAATTTATAAAAAATTTGGACGAGCAACAGAAGGAGTATATGGAAGAGTATTCACAGATGAGTGAGTCGGATATTCGCGAGCGATATCTGGAGCGTATTGATAAAAATTTGCGTCGCTGGCTAGGTGATATTTCGCCAGAGCAGAGACAAATTGCCCGTGAATGGGCGCAAAATATAGAGATAACCTATCAAGATTGGGGTATGTATCGACTCAATACCCGAGACCGAATTAAAACCCTGTTCGCACGCAAGGACGATCCATTTTTCTACCAGAGTGAGTTTACCGAGCTAATGAATCAGCCAGAGCGTGACTACTCAGACGAGCTTCTTGGGAAATTAGAGCGAAACCGCGCCACAGCCAATCAGAGTATCCTTGCTATACTTTCAACTGTATCGGATAGGCAAAAGATGCACTTCAAGAGCGAGATACAAGACTGGCTAGAGTTAGTAAAAGATCTACAGGAGTAAACTCGGCTAATCACCCAAATCCCACTCAGTTAGATCAATTCACTTCCCAAATGCGAATCGCACTGCCAGTGCAACTGTGACAAGGCTTTAGGTTAATTTTTGTTTTTTTAGCCACTTTTCATACAGATATCTTATTGGTTGTTACATTTGGTTACATAAAGCCAGTTATCCCGACTGAACAACCCACATAAACTGCCTGTCTTATCTTGGCTGATACTCTATGCATACCTTATTGTTGCATGGGGTAGAAATTAGTCTTTATCACGGGTAGTGCAATGAAAAAAACGTTATTAGCGGTTAGCTTGGCTAGCAGTCTGTTCTTGGTTGGATGTAGTGAACCACAACAGAAAGCTGGCGGCGGCATGGTTCCAAAGGTTGTTTTGGAACAAGTTACAGTTATCGACCATCAGCCAAGTAAGGCATATGTTGGACGAGTCTCTGCGCTTGAAGATGCAGACATTACCGCTCAGGTATCAGGCTATCTAAAAGAGCGTCACTTCCGTGAAGGACAAATGGTAGAGAAAGGCCAACTTCTATACACTATCGAGCCATCTTCTTTTGAAGCACAAGTAGCAAGCGCTAAGGCATCTGTTGCACAAGCTGAAGCGACATTAAAGCGCGCTGATAGCGAGTTCGCCCGTGCAAAGAATCTTTTGCCAAAAGGCAGCATCTCAAAGTCTGAATACGATAACCGCGAAGCTGAAAAGCTAGGTGCGATTGCTCAGCTAGAAGCGGCAAAAGCTCAGCTTCAACTGGCTGAGGTTAACCTGTCTCATACCAAGATTCAGGCACCTTTCTCAGGCCGTATTTCAGATAGCAACGTAAGTATCGGTGACCTTTTGTCTCCATCTTCCGGTACTCTAACCACGTTAGTAAGCCTTGACCCTATCCATGCTACTTTCCAATTAAGTGAGCGTGAGCGTCTGGCTATGGGCGCGGAAAATTTCCAAGGTGATGGTAAGTCAGATCGCGCTGCGGTTGAGGTTAGCCTTATCCTAGAGAACAACACCGAGCACCCACATAAGGGTGAGCTTGATTTCGTGGGTAACCGAATCGACCTAAACACGGGTACTATCCCTGTGCGTGCCTCTGTTCCTAACCCAGAGCAAACACTGCTTCCTGGTCAGCACATCAAGGTTGAGATCGCCTCTGTTGCAACCCAACCCGCTATCGTGATTCCTCGTCGCGCAGTTCAAACGGACATCGCAGGCGATTTCGTGATGATAGTAACTGAGGGCAATGTGGCTGAGCGTCGCAACGTAGAGCTTGGCGTACAAACCTCTCAAGGCATCATCGTGAGCACTGGCCTTGGTGAGAACGATAACGTAATCGTAAGTGGCCTACAGCGCGTGCGTAACGGCGTGACTGTACAGCCAGAAGAAGCTCCGGCAGAGCAGGCGGAGTAATTCTATGTTGAGTCGCTTTTTTATCCAGCGCCCTAAGTTCGCGCTGGTTATCTCCATAATCTTATCTCTGGCAGGTGCTATCGCTCTGATGGTTCTTCCTGTTTCAGAGTATCCGCGTATCAGTCCACCGTCGGTAAGCGTTACCGCTTTCTATACAGGTGCGAGCGCTGAAACCGTAGAGCAGGCCATTGCCGACCCGATAGAAACCTCGGTGAACGGTGTTGAAGGCATGATCTACATGTCGTCTAAGAGTGCTAACGACGGTTCGTACAACCTTAACGTAACCTTTGAGGTAGGTACTGACCCAGATATGGCACAGGTTAACGTGCAAAACCGTGTAACCCAGATAGAGTCTAAACTTCCGCCGGAAGTGCGCTCTGTGGGTGTAACGGTTAAGAAACGTTCTCCTGACCTCTTGATGGTACTGAACTTCTATTCACCAGATGGCCGTTATGACGACCAGTTCCTGATCAACTACATCAACCTAAACGTTAAAGACCAGCTAGCTCGTGCCCAAGGCATCAGTGAGGTTAACGTAATCGGTGGTGGTGAGTTTGCGATGCGTGTCTGGCTCGACCCAGAGAAGTTAGCAAGCCTGGGCTTGACGACATCTGACGTATACGCAGCCCTAGCTGAGCAGAACATTCAGGTAGCTGCAGGTAAGGTTGGTGCGCCTCCGTATGACGAAGCCACAGACGTAACCTTTAACCTAGTAACCAAAGGTCGCCTATCGAGCGTTGAAGAGTTTGAAAGCGTAATGCTTCGAGCTAACACTGACGGTTCGGCGGTTTATTTGCGCGATGTTGCTCGCGTTGAGCTAGGTAAAAAATTCTATGACGGTACCGGTAAGTTCCGTGGTCAAGATGCGTCTATCGTAACCCTGTCTCTGCAATCTGATGCGAACGCACTGGAGAGTGGCAAAGCGGTGATGGACATGCTTGAACGTATGAGCGTGAACTTCCCAGAAGGCATGGAGTACGAGACCAGTTACGACACCACAATCTTCGTTGAAGAGTCGATTAAGGGCGTAGTTAAGACCCTGATCGAAGCAATCCTTTTGGTAATCGCGGTAACCTATCTGTTCCTAGGTAGTACCCGTGCAACCTGATCCCTGTTGTTGCGATCCCGGTATCTCTAATCGGTACCTTCGCCATCATGCAGGCGACGGGCTTTACCATCAACACGGTAACCCTGTTCGGTCTGATATTGGCCATCGGTATCGTGGTGGACGATGCGATTCTGGTTATCGAGAACGTTGATACCATAATGCGCAAGAACCCAGAGATGAGCCCGCGCCAGGCAACTCTTCAGGCGATGAAAGAGGTTACCGGCCCAATCATCACTTCGACATTGGTACTGCTAGCGGTATTCATCCCAGTAGCCATGCTTCCAGGTATCACCGGCATCATGTACCGTCAGTTCGCACTGACTATCTGTATCTCGGTAGTGATCTCTTCGATCAACGCTCTGACTCTATCTCCAGCGCTATGTTCTCTAGTACTGAAGCAAGGTGGTGGCAACACCGCAAGCTGGTTCAAGGCATTCAACCGCGGTCTTGACCGCGTTACGGCGGGCTATGGCAAGGTTGCTAGCTTCCTAGTGAAGAAGGCTATCCTGCTGATCGGTTTCTTTATCGTGGCAGTAGCAGCGGTAGGTTACTTTGGTAAGACGACCTCAACCGCATTCGTACCTCAAGAAGATAAGGGTATCTTGCTGGTTAACGTTCAACTTCCTGACTCGGCGTCGCTACAGCGCACCGAAGAGGTAACAGAGCGTCTAGTAGGTATTGTTGAACAAGAACCGGGTGTTGATGGCGTTACCCTAGCGAACGGTTACTCGTTTATGACGGGTGCGGCAGCATCGAACGGTGCATCTCTGTTCATCAAGCTTAAATCTTGGGACGAGCGTGCTGAATTCGAAGGCGATCATTCTTCCTTCGCTATCTCTAACCGCATCAATGGCCTAGCGGCGATGCAACTGCCTGACGCTATCGTATTTGCTCTCGGTCCACCGGCAGTTCCAGGTATGGGTGCGGCATCGGGTTTTGAGTTTGTACTTGAAGATACCCTAGGCCGAAGCCGTACTGACCTTGCTCAGCTGATGAATGACTTCATTCAAGAAGCGAACAAGCAGCCGGAGATCTCACATACCTTCAGTACCTTCCGTGCAAACGTACCGCACTACTATGTGGACATTGACCGTGAGAAGGCCAAGCAGTTAGGCATTTCTCTAACTGAGATCTTCACTACCTTGCAGGGTAACCTAGGTTCTATCTACGTGAACGACTTCACTATGCTAGGTAAGAACTTCCGAGTAACCATGCAGGCGGATGGTGAATACCGTTCATCTATGGATGATCTGTCTCGCTTCTTCGTGCGCAGCCAAGATGGTAACATGGTGCCTCTGAGCACCCTAGTGAGCCATGAGCAGGTGTTTGAGCCAGATGTAGCGTGGCGCTACAACATGTACCGTGCAGCTATTATCCAGGGTCAGCCAGCACCGGGCTACTCGAGTGGTGATGCTATCGAAGCGATGGAGCGTGTGGCCGCTGAGATGCTTCCACAAGGCTACCAGTACGAGTGGACAGGCATGGCATATCAGGAAATCCTAGCGGGTAACCAAGCTATCTATGCGTTTGCTCTAGCGCTGATCTTTATCTATCTATTCATGGTGGCTCAGTACGAGAGTTGGACGATTCCGATTGCTATTATCCTAGTGGTACCTGTGGCAACCTTGGGCTCATTCCTAGCGCTGAATATCATGGGCATTCCGCTGAACTTGTATGCTCAGATAGGTCTGGTGCTCTTGATAGCCCTCGCCGCGAAGAACGCAATCCTTATTGTGGAGTTCGCTAAGAACGAGCGTGAAGAGCGAGAGCTTCCTATCGATGAGGCATCAGTTAAGGGTGGTAAGCTACGTTTCCGTGCGGTAAACATGACCTCTTGGTCGTTTATCTTGGGTATCTTCCCACTGGTATTCGCAAGTGGTGCTGGCCATATCAGCCAGAACTCACTGGGTATCTCACTAATCGGTGGTCTATTGTGCGTACTTCTAGCAGGTACCCTATTGATCCCAGGCTTCTACTCAATTATCCAGAAGCTACGTGAGAAAGCTCATGGTGGTAGTACTAAGCTAAAACCACTTGAAGATGAGTAATATTCACTAAGTCGAAATACAAGGCCATGCATAATGCATGGCCTTTTTAGTTTTTTATTCTCTATATCAGATTATTGATTGGTTAATGCTGGTGATATTTCCAGCATGTTTAGTCATATTAAGAATAATGTATGTAATTTGGTTATTTATTGAATTTATGTTTGATTAATAACCAATAGCCGTCAATAATATCCCTAAGTCAGTCGCTAACTGGCTCATTTCATTACGGATTATTTGATTTTTGTACTAGGGAGGCACAGATGAAACGTATCAATCTTATTGCATCTATTTGTGTTTCTCAGGCGCTAGATACCGTTTCTACGCCCGATATGTCATCAAATTAAATTATCCGCACCTTAATTATTCGGCTGCGGAAACCTGCAGCGAATAAAATCTATATTTAGTATCCGTCTATTTTTCGCTGTCGGTTTCCCATATATAAATGGAGAAACAATCATGCGCGAATCTGTATTAATTAAACTAGCTACAGGCCTTATCTATCTTGACATTAAACATCAAGAGCATCAGTGGAAAGCGGCTCGTCGACGTCACAGCTATATCAGCCATTGGAACAACGCACACCTGCTACGTGACATTGGTTTAGACAGTGAAGGTCGAGCAACTCATGGCAAAGTAATGAGCGCTGAACATAAGGTTAAGCTTCTTTATCGTGCTTTACGTTGGCGAACGACCACGTAATCGATAGCCGCATAGCGTAGTGTTACGCTATGCGGCTATTGCTTCTTTTTTGGGGACTAATTTTCAACATAAATTAGTTCCTAACACCCTGTATTTTCTACTAAATTAATTATTACTGATGACACGTTGCGATGGAGTAGAAATGGACTTAACACTGAAACAGAAAGGGGTTATGCAAGGTATGGCGGTTGGCTTTATTTTGTCGTTGCTTTTAGTGGTGATCGGCTTTCTGGCCAACCCTTTCGGTATTAGTGCTGAGTTGTCATCAGAGCAACGTTTGGGGATCTTCGCCTACGCTATCAGTTTGCCGGTGCTAACTTTAATTATCTGCGTTGGGCGTTTGGCCAAGCATAGATTTTTTATCCCAGAAGACATAGACGGCAGCGGCCTAACCTCTGGTTCAGAGGAAGCTAAGCTACTACAAAGCTTACTTCAAAATACCCTAGAGCAGTTTTGTATTGCTACCGGTGTTTACGCGATGGCCTGTTTCTTATTACCGGCAGAAACGCTATCTGCGGTTTTGCTATGTTCATTCGCGTTTGTTGTCGGGCGTATTAGTTTTATTCGAGGCTACAGTAAGGGCGCTCCTGCTCGAGCGGTAGGTTTTACCCTTTGCTTTTATTCATCAGCTATTTTGTGGGTCACAACTCTCGTGGCCAGTTTAATCTAGCTATTATTAATATGTATAATTCGATAAGAATCAGTTAGATAGACGAGTTAGTTCTACTTTTAAAGTGACTTTGTAACGGAGTACAGATTATTCATGACACACTCTATCCCTGCTCAGATCCCATACTCTACTGGACGTAGTTTTCCTAAATTAGAAGTGCCAGAGGGGGCTTGCGATAGCCATCATCATATCTTTGATCCTGTGAACTTTGAGTATCGCAAGCGCGACACAACCAACATTCCTCCAGCCACAGTTTCTGCGTATAAGATGCTGAAAAGACGCATGGGCTTTGACCGAAACGTCATTGTCACCCCTTCCGCTTATGGGTCGGATAATCGCTGTACTCTAGATGCTCTCGCTCATATGGGGCAAAACACACGTGCGGTGATTTCTATTGATCGTATCCCTGCACGCGAAGAGCTTTTTGGGATGCATCGACTGGGTGTAAGGGGACTTCGCTTTGCCATTACCAAGGCGTCAGATTTTCATGAAGCTTTTATCCGCTGCTGTGCTCGTGATATTGCTAGCTTGGGTTGGCATATCTGCTTTTGGATAAAGCCGGATCTCATTGTTGAGTTTCGAAAGGTATTTGAAGAGTTGCAGTGTCAGGTGGTATTTGACCACAGAGGATGCCTACCTGCTGACCAAGGCATCGAGCATCCAGCGTTTGAGGTTATGAGCAAGTTGATGCAAGAGGCAGAGCCTGGGTGAAAATATCGTCTGCCTATCAAGACTCCAAAGTTGGCGCGCCCAGTTATAGCGACAACATCGCGATTGGCAAAGCCTTCGTGGAAGCGTGTCCAGAGAAGGTATTGTGGGGTAGTGATTGGCCTCACCCGAGTGAGTACATCAATAAGCGCGAGATGCCCAATGACATAGCAGTGCTTGACTTACTTTCCGAGCAGGCCACCACACCAGAGTTGGTAAAGCAGGTGTTGGTGCTAAATCCCGCTAAGCTGTACGGCTTTGAATAAAAAAGACCCCCGATAATTGGTTGTCCAACTATTGGGGGTCAGTTCATTGGCTGGGGTCTCGTTTGTCGTTTTACTAATCTACTTTCTTCGCGATATAAACGCCGTAGCTAACGAAATCTTTGTACTTGTTATACAGCTCGATTTCGCGCTCATTCTCGTCGATAAAGCCTTGAACTGCCTCTAAGCGGTCTGGATATTCAGCCTTTAGAGATTCGTAGCGTGCTTGAAGAGGCTTGTAGTACTCCTCGTTCCAGCTTGCTTCTCTAAGCGGGAAATAACCCAATAGCTTATAGCCGTGCTGTTCAAGTTGTCTGATCTTTTCACCTGCTGTCGCCACCTCTGGATACTCGCGGTTCCAGTGTTCGGTGATTTCATTTGGGCGCTCTTCAGTTAGCCAAGTCAGTTCAGATACTACTAGCGTACCTCCCGACTTAAGATATTTACGCCAGTCACGAATACCGGTTTCAAAGCCGATATTGTAAACCGCACCCTCAGACCAAAGCACGTCAAAGCTCTCTTCCTCAAACGGAAGGTCGCTCATGTCGCCCACTACGGGAGTGATCTTGTCACCCACGTTAGTCTCAGTCGCTCGAGATTTTAGCTTCTCGATAAACTCTGGCAGAAAGTCCACTGAGGTTACTTCGCAGTTGAGATTCTTAGCTAGATCTAAGCTCGCGGTACCTGTACCACAACCGATGTCAGCAATCTTTAGCGTTTTTTCGCCATCAAGACCTGCTAGTTTTGCCGCTAACATGGTGTCTTGCTCACTTCCTGGACCTTGGCGGTCTTGAGTGATGTGAAGTTGAATCAGTAAATCTAAATCGTTCATTATTAATTATCCTAGTGCCCACGTTCTGTCGTGGAATGTTGAAATCTTGATGTGTTAGTAAATAAAGATCAGAGTTCAGCACTTAGGATCAAAGGCCAATAGCCTGGAAATTAGTTTGCTTTAAGCCCTGTCATCCAAGTGCTTTTCAATACAATCATCTTATCCTCCATAGTTGTGTTCATCTTAGTTTCGGCGAGGATAGTAATCAGCTAAATCAACATGGTCAACTTAGTCGTTGGCTATTGTGGCTTTTGTTTCACTTTTATTGCTTTTGGGCGTTTGATGAGCGCTTTCCATAACCTTCATCTATGCAACAATTGGAGTCATTTAACTTATTGATGGTTATAGGTTTTTTGTTTTCAGAATTTATCTTTTTGAAATCAAAATTAAGTCGAACTGTAACAAAAGATGTATTTAATCCTTCCGCAATTTAATCCTGTTGAAGAGACTAATACAGTGAAGAAACTACTACTCGCAGCAAGCTTGAGTATCGCTCTAGTTGGTTGTGGAGATGATGAAAGCAGCAACCAAACCAATAACCTCGGTCCAGAGCAAAATGTTAAAATCGCCTTCATGCCGGACATTCATTTTCATGATGTGTATGGTGATTTCGAAGACTTTCCCGAGCATGAGGGACTAGAGGGTAACACCACTCGTCCAGCTTACATCCGTTCGATGCGAGAGCAGTTAAATTCGACCCGTCTGTTCAACGAAAACTACTTTGCGATGATAGCTGCGCTGGATGATGTCGTAGAGCGAGGTATCAAGCATGTTGCGCTTCCTGGTGACTTCAGCGATGACGGTCAGCCGGTGCACGTTCGTGGTTTTATAGAGATTATTAACCACTATAAAGAAACTCATGGGCTTAAATTCTACGCCGCACCAGGTAATCACGACCCTATCAATCCTATCGATGAGCCAGCTGGCGACACCTATCTCGGAAAAGGTGGCCAAGAGCAGCAGGTTAAGAGCCTAGGTAAGGATGAGTGTGCTCTAGAAAATGGCGATAAGGGCCAGCCACGTTATGTTGAAGTAGGTGAAGCGCAAAACCCAATCGTTTGTACTGACGATATTCAAGGTCTTGGTTATCAAGGCATCATGCAGATGATGTCTGGCGAGGGTTTTTATCCAAGCAAGGACTACATCTATTACGAAACGCCATTCTCATCTGATGAATCTAGAACCAACTATGACTACGAGCTTGCAGTAGCAGAATCGCGCTTTTCTAATCGCCAGATTGAGATCTGCAGTGAAGGTAGTGGTGGCGAATATAAAGAAGATTCCTTTACTAACTGTACTGAGATTGCTGACACCTCTTATGTGGTTGAGCCAATCCAAGGTATCTGGTTTTGGCGATTGATGCAAACGTCTATATTCCAGAAGGGCTAACTGATAAGGGTGAGATGACCTTCGGCTCAGCGAGTAGCAATGGCTACAACAAGATGGTGACTCACAAGAAAAAGATCATCGAATGGATGAGTGATGTTGCTAAGCGAGCGGAAGAGAATAATAAGGTGCTTATCTCTTTCAGTCACTTCCCAATGACCGACTTCTATGAAGGCGCATCTGAGGAGTTAGAAGACCTTTTTGGTGAAGGCTCAAACCAACTGGCTCGCTTGCCAGAAGATGAGACCAGTAAAACCCTAGCCGGCACAGGTGTTGCAGTTCACGTTGGTGGACACATGCACTTTAACGACACAGGTATGAAGTCGTATGAGATCGATGGTGTTCAACATACGCTTTTCAATATCCAAGCTCCTTCACTGGGTGCTTATATTCCTGCTTACAAGATCCTAGATATCGCACCTGATCGCACTATTGAGGTGGAGACGGTAATCATCGATGAAGTGCCACGCTTTGATGAGCTGTTTGAGCACTATGAAGAAGAGCACGCTTATCTAACCGAGAGTGCAACAACTCCAGAAGAGGAAGATGCTGTTTGGAATGAAGATGTTTTGACATCTCAAAATTACAAAGAGTTTACTGACTGGCATCTAAGAGAGCTGACTCGTCTGAATTTTGTACCTAAAGAATGGCCGCTTAGCATGCAGCTTGTTGTGAAATCTATGCGAGGTGATGACATGCTTATCATGTCTCAATTGCAGACAGACACGACGCTATGTGAGTTAGCACAGTATCTTGGGTATCCTTTGGTGTGTGACTCAGTGGTAAGGTCTAGCTTCGAGGAGGATTGGGAAATAGCTCGTCGCAAAGCCCAAGAGGTCGCTGTAAAAGCGGGAATGACCTTGGATGATTTTGATAGTTGGACTGCAGAAGAGTTGGCTGTAGATTTCTTCAGATTACGCAATGCTGATGGCCTAGCTTTGATGGATATTGATGAGGTTCGTCTCGACTCTTACGTGGTGCTGTCCTCTGAGTTAGCAAACATTGAAGCAGATATTACTGGTGACAATGACAGTCTCTACGACATCAAAGTCTCCGAACTATTCAAAGAACGATTCAGTGCCTTGTTCAACATTATGCAGAAGTTCAGTACTGGTGAGCCAAGTGACCGTTTCTTGATTGATTTGGAAGCTCAAGAGTTGTACGACCTAAGTAGCGATGGCGCTGAAGCGACCCGAGAGCAGTATCAGTAAGCCAAAATACATAAAAGCCGGCAGTGTGTCGGCTTTTTCTTTAGTACAAGGCTTTTAACTGACTAATCAAAGCCAGCACGACACGTTTCTGGTCTTCATTTAGAACCGTTACTGCAGCAATAGAAGACCAGATCACCTCTACCTGCTTTCCCATGTGTATCTCGCTTCTGACTTCCAGCTCTTTTTACGATTTGCTCTAAACATCATGATGTTAAGGTTGTCGGGCTTGATAGCATCTACGCCATGTTCACGAATAGATTTTGCATGGTCTACATCGAATAGACTGTTGAAGTCTGCAACCTCAGAAAGGGCGCTGGCAATACGCCAAAACTCGCCGTAGCGAAACTTGTCATAATCGTTAAGACATTCTTCACCAAGGACTTCGATAGCAGCTCGGCTAAACCCTTCTTCATCGGCAACTGGAGAGTCTAGGGTAATCTCTGGAAAGTGCTTGCTGATCCAATTACGCATGATGCGCACCTCTCGGTTGTCACCGTCGAGCTTGATGGTATCTAGATCTTGATAGTGTCGCTTTTCACTGCGGCGATACTGAGCGTAATTGAGTTCAATCGAGCCGTTGAAGGTTTCGTCGTTGATTAGGTCTTGGATTCTTTGCATGAGTACCCCTTAAAACATATGCGTACATGATACCCATAGTAATGATACCTTTCCAGTACTCGAGAATAAAAAGATCAGATTAGCTCAGAGACATCCCCAATAATCCAAGCGCTGTCATGCTTAGTAAAGCCAATCTTTGGGTAGTAATCGACGGCTTGTGGAGCCGCTAACAGGTTTAGCTTACACCCAGGCTTGAGCGCATTTAGGGTTTGCCTAATGAGCTCTCGACCAACTCCTTTGGATTGAATATGCTCAGAGACGGCAAGATCAGAGACATAACAACAGAAATGAAAGTCGGTCACCGAGCGTGCGACTCCCACCAAACGTTCACCCTCCCATGCTGTGACGGTTAGATTCGCATTATCTAACATACCTTGAATGGTCTCTGGCTTATCAATAGGTCGCCTCGCCCCAAGAGAGGTCTCAGATAGCAATTGGATGAACTGCTCAGCTGAGATAGTGCGATTGGTGGAGTATTGAATGGGCATAGAGAGTCATCCTTGAGGTTGGGTGTTTGTTTACCATACCACTAGGGTAAATTATCAACACTGAAAATCTCAAACTCTTGACTTTTTAAGCACTTAGATTGAAGTTTAAGTGGGTTTTCAATTTTCCAGATAAGTATGTCAATCACCAACCAACTATTGTTATTCAAAGATGTTGTGCAACAGGGTTCTTTTAGTAAGGCGGCTGCTTTACATGATATGGATAACTCTTCTCTTTCGAAACAGATAAAGAAACTCGAAGCGACTCTGGGTGTGCAACTGCTCAACCGCTCCACTCGCTCTTTTTCTTTGACCTCTGCGGGTGAGGAGATACTCAATCAGACCCATGTGCTGGTGGATACCCTAAATCAGATCCATAGCATTGCCGACTCCTATCAGTCGGAGCCGAAGGGGTTGTTGCGTATCACGGCCCCCATCTTCTTTGGACAAGAGTATCTGCGACCAGTGGTGGCGCAGTTCATGAAGGCGTATCCGAATGTGCAGGTGACTATGTCACTGGATGATAAGCGAGCGGACATTATCGCAGACCATTTTGATTTAGCCTTTCGTGTGGGTAAGCTGAGTGAATCGAACCTGATTGCTAGAAAGATAGCGAATACCAACTTTGCAGTGGTAGCGAGTAAGCAATTTGTGATGAATCATGGCCATCCGAAGAGCATTGAGGCGCTAATTGAGATGCCGGCTGTGTATATAGCAATGGTGATGTGACGCTAGATCAGATCCGCACTAGCGAGACTCCACACAGTGAAATAATGAAGACCTTTAAGATGCGTGGAAACTATAAGGTGAGCGATGTGCGCACCATGATGGGGGCCGTGCAAGATGGGTTAGGCTACGCACTGATTGATCTGTTTAATCTGGACCGTCCAATCAGTGAATCCGGTCTGATGCCGCTTCTCACCGACCACAAGCTGTCGACTATGGATACCGGTATTTACGCTATTTACCCACACCGAAAACAGACGCTACTGGTGAGTGAGTTTATTCGATTTGTGCAGGAGCACATCGGTACTCCTGCATTCTGGGAGAACCATATCCCAGATTATCATCAGCTTTACCGTTAGAGCTTCACACACTTCATGAAGATGAAGTTGGTGTTCTTGGATAGATAGTCGTAGCGATCGCCAAACAGTTCTTTCTGCTCTTCTTGGATCTGCCCTTCAGACATTTGCATTACCGCTAGGCCGCTAGCGGTTAGGGCATCCATGATCTCTTGCAGTGGACGACGATAGAAGCGCACCTCTACTGGACGACCAACGGTATTCCACTCATCGATAACTAGCTCGGTATCGAAGTAGTTTTGAGTTTGGCTAAACTCGAAGTCGGCAAATGGATGGTGGGTTGAGAAGATGAACTTACCCCCCGGCTTTAATACGCGTGCAACGTCTTTAAACAGTGGCTTTAGGTCTTGAATGTAATGGATAACCAGAGGCAGATGGCAAGATCGTAGCTTTCATCTGACTCTTTTGGCAGACCGATAGAGAGGTCTTGTTGATACGCCTCTACCTTGTTCCCAAACTTCTCTTTTACTAGCTCAACCATCTCATGAGAGAAATCGATGCAGGTGGCTCCTTGTGCACCTGACTCAAGGATTGCCTTGGTGTGAGCACCTGGACCACAACCGAGGTCGAGCAGTTTCACGCCAGATACATCATCAATCAGAGACAGGGTTATAGGGCGCTCAAAATGTGCGTTATACAGTTGTCGGTGACGGCTTGGTCGTATTCGCGAGCGAACTTAGAGTACATATCTGATTTCATTTCACGTGCCTTTTTATAAAGTCGATAAAGGTTTTGAGCTTGGCTGGTGGATAGATAAGCTGCGGGTAGACTAGGTACAGAGAGCCAGTCATCTTATCCGTTTCCGAAGTTAAGACCTTTTTGAGTAGTCCTTGTTCCACCTCGTCCGCTACAAAATAACTGGCGATGCGCACTATACCATGTCCATTTAGGGCCGCCAGTTTAAGAAGTCGGTTTTCATTGGTTCCAAGCCAGCCGGAGACGTTGATCTCAATATCCCCTAAAGGCCAACTCTTTTGATGTAAGGTTGAGAGGCAGTCGTGCTCCTCAAGATCGTGAACCGATTCAGGTACGCCACGCTTTTCCAGATACTCAGGGGAGGCTACCAACCAGTGGTAATACTCAAACAGCTCATGGGCGACCATATTCTGCGGCGGCTCTTTGGTAGCTCGAAATGCTAAGTCGATATCCGTTTGTGATAGATCGAACGCCTTATAGCTAGAGTTAATCTCAAACTCAATCTCTGGATGCAGTTTCTTAAACTCTTCACACAGCGCTAAAAGCTTGGTTTCGGCAAACATCTTCGGGGCGGTTATCTTGATCAGGCCACTGACCTGATTGTGCTGCTGGAATAGGTTTCGTTCCAGATCGAGCACCGCCCCTTTTATACCAAGCCCTTGATGGTAGGCGCGTTCTCCCTCCGGGGTTAGGCGTACACTTCTGGTAGTACGGATGACCAGTGGAGTTTGCAGGTCCTGCTCTAGCTTTTTTATCTGTTCTGATAGGTAGCTTTTGGAGATCCCCAGCTTTTCGGCAGCCCTTGAGAAGTTCAGCTGTTTAGCCAGCTCTACAAACAGCATTAACCGTTCGATTCGTTTGTGCTCAAGCATTTCTATTGTTCGCTATGACGAATAATGAATTCGTAATTTTAGGCTTAATCTAGCTTAAAGAGAACAATAGAATAGTCCGCAGAATCACAAATATTAAAGGAATTGAAACGATGAAAGAGAAGAACCTACCTCTCGCGGCGCACCTGCCAAACGTAAGCCAACTTGCCTATGGCTGTATGGGTCTTGGCGGTGGCTGGAACAATGATCCAGTAACCGCGGCTGACGTTACCCAAACTCGTGAGGTTATTGAGACTGCTATCGGCAGTGGTATTAACTTCTTTGACCATGCCGACATCTACACCTTCGGTAAGGCGGAAGAGGCGTTTGGTCAAGCAATGGCTCAAGATAGCACCCTGCGTGAGCAGATTTACCTTCAATCTAAGTGTGGTATCCGCTTTGAAGATGAGCACGCCAAGCGCTATGACTTCTCTTATCAGTGGATCACTGAGTCGGTAGAGAACATTTTACGTCGCCTCAAGACCGAATACCTAGATGTGCTGTTGCTGCACCGCCCAGATCCCCTTATGGATACCGATGAAGTTGCTGAAGCCTTTGCTCGCCTTAAGCAGTCTGGCAAGGTGAATCACTTTGGTGTGTCTAACATGAACCTACATCAGATGGACTACCTGCAGGCGAACATTGGTTCTCCAATCGTGGTAAACCAACTTGAGCTGAGCCTAGCTAAGGTTGATTTTGTGCAAGGTGGCATCCTGGCAAGCAATGCTCATGGTAACAAGGCAGACTTTGACAACGGCACTATCGAGTATTGCCTGAAGAATGGCGTGCAGATCCAATCTTGGGGCTCGTTGGCTCAAGGTAAATTCTCTGAGCGCGGCCTAGCGTCTGATGAGAAGCACGTTCGTGATACATCTGAATACGTTGCTAAGCTAGCGGCTCAATATGGCGTGAGCTCTGAGGCAATCGTATTGGCTTTCCTTACTCGTCATCCAGCAAAGATCCAACCAGTTATCGGTACCACAAACCTTGAGCGCATCCGCGCTTGTGCACAGGTGAATCAGGTACAGCTGAGCCATGGTGAGTGGTTTACTCTGCTTGAGAAAACCCTTGGCAACGAGGTGCCTTAAGATGCTTGATTTAAAACTAACGCAAGATCTTATCTCAACCGCGCTTGAGCTAGCGGAAAGTAAAGAAGCCGCTATTGCAGTGGCTGTGACGGATACTCATGGTGAGCTACTTGGCTTTGTGCGTATGGATGGTGTCAGCGTTCAGGCGGGTCTGCTGGCTCAAAACAAAGCTTATACCTCTGCGCGTGATCGCCAGCCAAGCGGCAATCTTGGCAAGTGGGCCCGCGAAACAGGTAAGCAGCTGAGCTATTGGACCGACCCTAAGATCACAGGCTTTATGGGTGGTATGCCTATCGAGCAAGACGGTATTGTGATTGGTGCTATCGGCATCAGTGGCATGGCGGAAGAAGATGATGAAGCTTTGGCGACAGTGGTATTAGAGACGAATAAGCTCGGATAACCCAAGACCTAGACAATGTTCATCGTAACAAAACTAAGGAGCCATAAAGGCTCCTTTTTTGATCAAAAACGATTGATCTATTAACTTAATAATATTAACTTAATACCGTTAACTTAATGGGTAAACAATGATTAATCCAAATTCAAAAGGGCGACCGGCTCAAGTATCTAAACAGGCTATTATTGAATGCGCTTTAGACTTAGGGTTGTCCAAAGCCAGTATGCATGCGGTCGGTAAAGCGTTGGGTGTCAGTGCGACAGCTCTTTATCGCCATGTGAAGTCTAAAGATGAACTTATTCTCGAGTGTAGCGATCACATCGTAAAAAGCGTGGTAATTCCGGAGCAAACTGAGTGGACGTCTTTCCTATATGAGTTTGCTAGGAGCTTCAGGAAGTCACTATTGGCTATTCCCGGTTCAGTGGAGTATGTCCGCTATAACCATCACTTCACTCCAAGTAGTCAGAAGTTGACGGATCATTCTCTTGGAGTACTTTTAAGTGCAGGTTTTGAAGTGCAACAAGGGTTTATGGCATTTTCCTGCGTATTCACCAGAGTGACGGATATTGTTCAGCATCAAGAACAATCTCAGCGAGTGAGCCCGCCCCCGAAGTAGTGCTTTAGCTGATGATAATCAGTATAAAAATTTGGCTCTACTGCTGAAAGAAGTAAAACCTGTAGATTACGAGGCTTACTTTGAAGAAGGAGTAAAAGTAACAATTGAAGGTTTGAAGGCAGTTTACTGCAAATGATTTGTTGAGAGGTTTCTATGTCATTATTTATTGATAACGCTATAGCTGGATGGATTCGCAATGCAGAGAAAAATGGAGAGCTTGATAGCAATCCATATAAAGGGAAAACTATCGATCTGGACGAGTATTTTCGAACCCCAGCTGAGCAGCGTATGGGTATGAAAATACTCAAAGATGCTAACTGTTTGCCACCAGCCGTTGAGATCATGAAGCAAATAGAACAGAAAAAAGACATCTTGAAATCAACGGAAGATCCTGAGCAACAGCAAGTTCTGCAAAGTGATATTCGTTCTCTTGAACTTAAGAAGGCTCTATTGTTGGAGCATAAATAGGGTTAATCCACCAACTCTATCCCCATACATTCGAGCAGACTAAAGGCCTCCCAGCGAGAGAACTTTGCTTCTTTGATGTTGTTCTCAAATGGATTGATGGCGTAGTTGCTCGATTCAGTGAAATCGCATCCTTGTAGGTTACTCTTCATAAACTGTGCTCCAGTTAGGTCACAGTAGATAATGTTCGACTCGGTAAAGTCGCCCTCTCTGAAGTCGACGTCATGCATTTTGCACTCTTCTAGATGAAGGTTGTTTAGGGTGAGCCCGAAGAAGGAATTGTCATTGAGTACGCAGTGCTTGAAGCTGAGCTCGAAATCTGCGTGGTAGCTTGGCCAATTGATTGAGGTCCAATCTATACCCACCATCTTACATTCTCGAAAGCCTATCCCAGAAAGGCGACTGTAGGAGAGGTTCAAAAGGCTGAGATTGGATTCTATAAAGTCGCAGTTAATGAAGCGACAGTGTTTGAATTGACTGGATGAGAGGTCGCAGCCGATGAATTGGCACTCTTCAAATTCACTGTGTTCGATTGTTTCTTCGGAGAGTTCAAGGTTTTTGAAGGTTTTCTCGAAATATTCTTGATTGCTGGAGAGAGAGTTCATTCCAGTTCCTTGGATGTTAATGCAAAGCAAGTCCAAGATTACTCTGATTCCTTGTTACAAAAAAGCGCCAGTTTACCCCTCTAAGATCGAGCTCGCTTTTTCTACGGCGTTTTCACAGGTATCAGCATTGGCATCCGCTTGGCAGCCTTGATCGCTTTGTGGTCATCTAAAGGCGCGTTCTCTTTTTGGCTGGCGACCGCTTCGATAATAGTGCGACGATCTTTGCCATTGAAGTAGTAGGCGCAACTCATTAGCCAGAAATGTTGATAAGTCGCCTTATAGTTGGCGTCAGATTCAGGCTTGGCGGCGTTTCCATCTGAGGTAAAGCCACCTGCAAGTAGAACAGCTAGACCTGCGGTGGTGAATACACCTAGCTTGGTGCCCACGCGTGAACCCTTAATTCCGCCTACAACAAAGCCCCCAATGGTAATCAATGCCAGGGTAGCTAAGACGTATGTGGTCAAATCTGCCATGTTGTTCTCCGTTAAGTCATAGCAAAACTCTAATACATCTATTTATACCTTTGGGAATAATGGAAATTCACACCACTCATGTAACAGGTTGTAATCAATAATTGCACTTTATGATCCTCGATAACCGGCACTTATGAGCGTTATTAGCATAGCTATTTAGACCACAATAAAGATGCCCTTTAGCATGAGCGAATTTTCAATTCGGATGTGGATATGCGAGCGCTATTACTTCTTTGTTTTGTCTCTGTGAGTTGTTTTGCCAACCAAGACTCTAAGTTTTTGCATCTTTCTCCTGAAATAAAAGCAGGACCTCAATACGGCACCGGTATTACTGGTTGGGGAATGCAATTGGGATTAGCAGATGTTTATCAAACCAATTCTTTGTATTTCAATGGCGGTCAAGTTAAGTACGATTTCCTGACTGATACCGACAAGTGGAACTATTACCGATTGGGTGTCGAGCATAGATTGGTGAAAGAAGAGGTGATCTCTTTTCAGTTTGAACTGGGTGTGATTGATTACGAGGGTGAGAGACGCTTCTTTACTCGTAAAGAGATACGAGAGGGTGTGGGTTTCTCATCTGCAGGCGCTGTGGTGTTTAACTTCACCCCAAGCCTTGGTGTCAGGTTTGGCCTTGACGTGAATGTGTTGGATAAAGACAAGACCTACCAAACCAGTTCGACCTTTATCAACGTTAATTCAGGCGTTATTTTTCGCTTCTAACAAAAACGGAGCCTATGGCTCCGCTTATCTTTCTACTGTATCAAATACAGATTATTTTTTACCGTGAACTTGCTTATCTACTTCAGTTAGTTCGCGGATTTTACGGCTGATGTCGCGACGAGTTTTTGAGATCTCTGCGCTTGTGATGATGTGATCATCAACGCGATCTTCGTAGTCAGCTTCATGTTTTGATGATCATGATGATTTCATCGTGAGTCATGTCTGGCTTGATGTAATCCATAAGGTTATCAAGAAGGTCAGCACGCTTACGGTTGTCACGGATTTTCTTCTCGTTATCTAGGATTTCGCGCTTTAGCTTGTTTTTACGACGGGCTAGGTTCACGATTTCATATACGTTGTTCATTTTTATTCCTTCAACAACTTAATTTAACTGCATAAATTAAACACAAGCTCGCATAAACGAACAGGGTAAAAACCAAGCATTGCCTACCTAGCGCACCTTTTCCACCTAGGATTGGACAAAAGCCCGCCGATCAGGTGCTTTTCGTGAGCCTCGGTATCGCAACCTCGCCGATACTTGCATACAATTTTGAAACTAATATGAATACGGAAGTCAGAAAATATGTCAGTTGAATTGTCTGCTCTTGAGGCACGCATCATAGGTTGTCTTATCGAGAAAGAAGTAACCACTCCGGATTACTACCCTTTGAGCCTAAATGCCCTTACTACGGCGTGTAATCAGAAGAGTAACCGTGACCCTGTGATGGCGCTTAGCGATGCTGAGGTTCTAGATGGCATCAATGGTCTGATTGAGCGTCGTTTGGTAAGCGACGAGAGTGGCTTTAATAGCCGTACTTCAAAATATCAGCACAGATTCTGTAATACTGAATTTGGCGATCTTCAATTCACAGCGCAAGAGCGTGCTATCGCCTGTGCCATGCTTCTTCGCGGCGCTCAAACTCCGGGTGAACTGCGCACTCGTACCAATCGTCTAGCCAGCTTTAGCGATGTTAAAGAGGTAGAGGCTACCCTTGAGAAGATGGCTGAAGATGGCTTGGTAGTAAAACTGCCTCGTGAGCCTGGTAAGCGTGAATCTCGTTATCAGCATCTGTTCTCTGGCGAGGTAGATGTTGAGTCTTTAGTGGTGGCAGGCAACCCTGTTGCAAGTGCGCCTGTTGCTGGAGTGAAAACAGCAACCACTGAACGTATTGAAGCCTTGGAAGTTGAAGTTGCAACGCTAAAAGAAGAGTTAGCAGAAATTAAGGCTCTATTGCAGTAATGGAGTCCGATTGGAGCGTCTATCTTATTCGCACTAAACTCAACACTCTCTATTGCGGTTGTACTAACGACTTAGAGCGTCGCTTTCAACAACACAGTGAGGGTAAGGGCGCGAAGGCGTTAAAAGGAAAGGGACCACTTAAACTTGAGTGGTCTATTTCTGGCTTCAATAAATCCAATGCAATGAAGCTTGAGTATTTTATCAAGCAACAGACCAAGGCGTTTAAAGAGCGCCTAATCAAAGGCTCTGCAAGTCTGCCTGAGGAGATGGCATGAAGTGGCTCAATCGCCTAACTGTGGGGTTTGCCTGTCTGCTTCCTTTTGGGGTGGTGGCAGAGTCTAGTCTTCAGCTGAGGGATTACTGGGATTATCAGGACTACCTCAATTTTTATCCTGAGCAAGCTAAGCTCACCGCTGAGATGGCGACTCGAGTCTATGCTGAGCCCAAACCTATTAATGCAGAGCAAGATAAGCCATCCAAATAGATGTGGTGTATCCCGGTGCTCAGCTATCGGATTATTGGTGGCGCAACCTTAAAGCACTAGAGCTTCGTTTGCAGGAGCTCGGGATCGACTATGAGCTAAACCAATTTTCGATGAGACCTAATCTCGACCATCGTGAAGAGAGCCGCAGCTTGCAGCAGGTTCTAAAGAACGAATCTGATTATCTCATTTTTACTCTAGATACCAGTCAGCATCGCAAGTTCGCCTATCGAGTACTTAACGAAGGCAAAACCAAGCTGATTCTTTTGAATATCACCACACCAATCAAGTCTTGGGAAAAGCAGCATCCAATGATGTATGTAGGCTTTGACCATGTGATAGGCACTAAGATGCTGGCTTCTCACGTACAGACCCAGTACCCAGACTCTGCTGACTATGCTGATGTATTACTCCCCCGGCTATGTGAGCGAGGTGAGGGGAGACACCTTTATAAGAGAATTGAAGCATCAAGGTGGGTATGAGCTGAAAAGAGCCTATTTCACCCATGCCAATCGTGAATCGGCTTACAAGGCGACGCTATCTATGTTTGAGCGAGAGCAGAAGCTCGACTTTATCTACGCTTGCTCGACTGATATCGCCTTTGGTGTTGTTGATGCACTGCGGGACTTAGGTAAGGAGCAAGTGGTGGTTAATGGCTGGGGCGGTGGAGATGCAGAGCTTGAAGCTCTGAAAGCGGGCGAACTGGATTTTACCGTGATGCGAATGGCCGATGATACCGGCATTGCCATGGCAGAGGCGATCAAACTAGATATGGAAGATCGTGAGGTGCCTAAAGTTTATTCTGGTGATTTTAAGCTATTAACTAAACAAGACTCAGCAGAGCGAATTAATCAATTGCAACAGAGAGCATTTCGATATTCAGACCGATAAATTATGTCGCATTCAACAAAGAAAACCTCATTAACCTCACAGATAGTAAGAGTTGCCTGGATCATCTGGGGGCGGTTATTGGTGTGTTCTTTGTTTATATCTACCAACTCAACTCGACCACATTTGAGTCTGAGCAAGAGCGTAATTTCAATCAGACTTCGCAGATAGTTAAACAGTTGATGGAGAACTATCTGAACTCGGTTCAGGTGAGCCAAGATATTACCTCTAAATCTCGCACCCTTATCGAGAGTTTCCAAAACGAGGATTATCAAGGGCTCGAGAGCTTTATGCAGGAGGTTGAGGAGTTTGATCCTAGTAATACCCCTGATATTCGCTTCCTGTATCAGTATGGGAAAATAGCCTGGGAAGATGGACGCAATGAATTCTTTGGTATTTCGACCGAACAGCTTTTACAGATAGCCGACCAAATCGATTTCAACCACAAATGGTACTTCCTGAACGCGGAGTCTAAGCTTGGCCTGAAGCACTTAATGTTCCGACGAGTAACGGTTGTGGATTCCTATACCGGGGAGGTAGTGGGTCACTACTTTATCGGCCTAGTATTGGATGACAATTTCGCCTTCCTGCGTGAACTCAGTACTGACGCTAACTTGAAAGAGATCATGCTGGTGGAGGACGGTGTTGTTATCGCCTCTTCTGAGCCACAGGAGAGCAGCCGAATCAAGATTGGTGAAACCTTGGAGACCAGCGATAGTGACCTTGCTAATGCCAATATAGTGCGAGAAATCGTTCTACGTATAGATGGTGTAGATACTCCAGTGAGTGCTCTCTTTATTCAAGATACGACTAAGCTCGATGGCTTTGAGTATCGAATGGCGAGCTCGCTAATCCTTTTGCTTATTACTGTTTCTATCATTGCTATCTGGTTGACTCGTATTGTTCACCGAAAGATCGACAAAGAGATCATGGGTGTGTTGCACCTTGCAGATAGCTTCGACAGTACCAAGAAAAATATCCGCTTTAAGGCTCAAAGCTTATTGAGTTTGATCGCCTAGGTAGCACTCTTGAAGCGAGTATTCGCCGAGAAAAAGAGAAAGACCATTCTCTTAGAAACCTGTTCGAATACTCTCTATTACCGACCTTGTTGGTGGATGAAAGTAATCAAATAGTGGCGACCAACCCAGCGGCACAAAAGGCATTTAAAAATGACCTTGAAGAGCTGAGACTCACTCTAATTGAGTCCTTTGAGCAGGCATTCGAGAACCGCGCACAGGCGGAGAACAATACCAATATCAACAATGTTGTTTTCCGTTGGGTAGTTTCGCCTATCCTAGTTGAAGACACCAAGCCGCTGTTGGTGGTTCAAGGACAAAATATCACACGCTATGTCGAAGCAAAGCTCCAAAGTGAGCGGGCTAGAGAAGAAGCAGAGCGAAATGCATTGGCTCGCGCAGAATTTCTTGCCAAGGTCAGTCACGAGATACGTACACCCCTCAATGGCATCATGGGCATGGCACAACTGCTTAAGCAAGAAGCAAACACTCCGGCTCAAAAAGAACAGACCGCCGTGCTATTCCAGAGCAGCAAACATTTGCTAGGGCTGCTTAACGATATCCTAGATTTCTCACGTATAGATAAAGGCGCTGTGGTGCTGGAGCAGGTAGAGTTTGCCCTCAAGCAAACAGCAGAGAATGTTTCTTCGTTTGCCGAGCCGAGTTGTATTCAGAAGGGATTGAAGTTCTCACTAGAGACAGAGTTTGATGATGAGGTGGTGCTAAGAAGTGACCCACTTCGTCTAACCCAGATCTTGCTAAATCTTATTACCAATGCAATCAAGTTCACCTCGGACGGAGAGGTCAAGGTAGTGATTGGCCTGAGAAACCGACTGGCTGACCGCGCTGAACTGTACGTCAGTGTTAAAGATACGGGCATAGGTATTGCTGAAGATAGACACAAAGCGATTTTCTCGTCCTTCACACAAGCAGAGAGCCACATCAGTCGAGAGTTTGGTGGTAGCGGGCTAGGACTTAGCATAGTCAAAAGCTAGTTGATCAGTTCTCGGGTCACATTCACCTTAAGAGTAAGTTAGGTGAGGGCAGTGAGTTCAGGGTTAGTCTGCCCGTGATGTTAGTTTCGGAGCATAGCGATGAAACGAGTTTAGATGCGACTAACTTTTCTGAATTGGCAGGGCTCAAGGTTCTGCTGGTGGAAGACAACAAAACCAATGCTTTCGTCATTCAATCTATGTGTTTGAAGAAAGGGTTAGAAGTCGATTGGGTAACCGATGGTCTGCTGGGCATAGATAGGATAGCTCAGCAAAGCTACGACCTAGTGCTGATGGACAACCAGATGCCGAATATGGATGGCATAGACGCTACTCTAGCCATCAGAAAAGAGCTTAAACAGGCTCTCCCAATTATTGCCTGCACTGCCGACGGCTATGACTCCACTGCAGCCGCATTTATCGATGCGGGCGCAAACCAAGTGCTTGTGAAGCCTATTATTGAATCACAGCTTTTTGGCGCTATCGCACAAGTGATGAAGGCTTAGTCGATTCCATGTATTTGGGCTTAGGTCTGTGCAGTTGGGTTGCCTTCCAAAATCTTTTCGTTTGTTACCTATATTTCGGCGGAGTTATTTGGAAGGTAAGTGGCAGCAGTAAGTGTGTCTCTATTTACTGGAATAAAATGTTCTGACAACCAGACTCATTTAGTGAGGTATTGCAGAGGCGATTCATTTCAGGAAAGAGTTTCTCAAACGGAATCATATTTTGTTTTTTTGACCGCAAAGGAGACATCTAGTTTATGTATACTCCCTCGCGTGAGATAGGTTAGCTTCCGAAAGCTATGATGTCTGTGCATAGTCTCCCACGTTCGATCACAGATACAACGAACAGATGTTTTCTAGCGATGAAAAAATTATTTATTCTTAGTGCAGTTTCAACATCGCTTTTGATGTCCGGTTGTGCAAGCCATTATCGAGAAATGGATCAAAACTTGGCTGAAATTAAAACCGTAACCGAAGCCAGTCAATTCATAGGTTATCCGAACCAAAAACGCACAATGCTTGGGCATGATATTTATACATGGACGAACTCAGTTCAGTCAATGACGGTTATGCCTACATTTGGGTCAGTTGGCTCGATTAACACGACTGCTGTCACTTCTGCACCTACTACTGAGAGTTGTACTATAGAGCTAATCACAGTGAAAGATTCATTGGATGTCGACTCATATCAGTGGCAAGGCTCTTTACAAGGCTGCAATAGATATGCTGAAGAGTTGTTTAACCTCCATCTAGTACATCACCCAGCCGAAAAACAGGCTTATGAAAAACACTTGCGAGAAGTACAAGAACGCAAAAAGTATCGTGAGAATTGATCCTTTATTACATCTCCGCTTGATAGGATAAATAGTCCTACGCCTACAATTTTAAAACAATGTTTTAATTTTTCTTTTGTGATTGATTGAAATCTGATATTTTTGCTCCTGAGTTAATAGTGAAAATCTATCTTAGGAGCAATATTGGAGTATCTATCTTTAGCGCAGGCACTTGGCTTTTTAAGCTATGCCCTTGGTTTAGCTGCCTTTTATCAAAAAGATGATCGTCGCCTGAAGATCTTGATGCTGGTATTCAACTTTAATCACCTGATCCACTTCCTATTGCTAGGCTCCGTAGTTTCGGCCATGAGTGCTTTCCTTTCTGCAATCAGAACCGCGACTGCTATCTATATCTCCTCTATCTGGGTCGCGATCGGCTTTATTGCTATTAGTCTTGGCACAGGTTTGTGGCTTGCTGATGAGTGGTGGCAACTATTCGCTGTAGCCGGAACGGTTATTGGCACCTACTCAGTGTTTATGCTGAAGGGCATTGCCATGCGCATCGGCTTCTTAATTGGAGCGCTGTGTTGGTTAACCAACAATATCCTGGTGGGCTCTATCGGTGGCACCCTGCTTGAGCTGACCCTATTAACGGTAAACTCCACTACCATCTTTCGCTTGATCAGAGATGAAAAGCGCACGGCAAGTGAGTGCGCTTAATCAGCTTGAACAATTAACTTGATGGGTGATTCTCATACCAATGTTTGGCGATATCCTCGCGCTTGGTAATCCACACACCATCGTGCGATTGCACGTAATCTAAGAAGCGTTTCAGGGCCATAAAGCGACTCGGTTTTCCTATGATGCGACAGTGCAGCCCAATGGACATCATCTTAGGTTTGGTTTCTCCCTCTGCATACAGGCAGTCGAAGTTGTCTTTGAGATATTGAAAGAACTCATCCCCTTGGCTAAACCCTGTCGGTGATGAAAAGCGCATATCGTTGCAATCTAAGGTGTATGGGATCACTAGGTGCGGGCGAGTATCTCCGGTGATTTTATTGCTAGTGACCTGAGTCCAAAAGGGCAGGTCGTCACCATAGTAATCAGAGTCATAAAGAAGCCCATCTTGCTCGGCCACCAACTCTCGAGTATTGGGTGAATCCCTCCCTGTATACCAACCAATCGAGTCCTTGCCGGTGAGTTTCTTGATGATCTTGAGCGCTTGCTGCATATGCTCTCGTTCAGACTCTATAGGCATATGCTGATAGTGAATCCACTTAAGGCCGTGGCAAGCAACCTCATGCCCCTCTTCAACTATCGCTTTCACTACTTCAGGGTTTTTCTGAAGAGCGGTAGCCACACCAAATATGGTTAGTGGCAATGAACGCTGTTTGAACTCATTTAGAATGCGCCACACACCGGCACGAGAGCCATACTCATACATGGACTCCATGCTCATATGCCGCTCTGGGTAGCTTCTGCGCCAGCGATCTCTGATAGGAAGGTTTCAGAGTGGCTGTCACCATGCAACACACAGTTTTCTCCGCCCTCTTCATAGTTGAGGACGAATTGCACTGCTATTTTTGCTCCATTGGGCCAGTTAGCATCTGGCACATTGTCTCGTCCATATCCAACGTAATCGCGAGGGTTATCTTGGTTCATATTCTATTCCTTGAACGGCTTAATCTAGGGAAGGGATTATTGGCTCCAGTGTTGGTACTGGCCATGAAACTGTTTAGCCAGAGGCGGTGCATATTGGCCGACCTTAGAGGTGGTCAATCCTAGCTGATTTAGAGACTCGGCAAGCTTAACCGCAGCAGATACACCATCTATGACAGGAACCTTAAGCTCATTGCTGAGCTCCTGTGCCAAATCAGACATGCCAGCGCAGCCAAGAACTATGGCCTCAGCTCCATCTTGTGAGATAGCCAGTTGGCACTCTTGTTTGAGTTGCTCATAAGTTTGCTTGTCGATAGTTTCTAGCTCCAAAACCGCAATATCGGTGGCGCGTACACCGCTACATAGGTGATGGTATCCGTATCTGTACAGCAAGTGCTCACTTGCGGGAAGGGTGCGAGTCATAGTGGTCACAACACCAAATTTATGCGCAATTATGCTCGCCAACTGAAAGGCGGCTCCGGCGATGCCAATTACTGGTTTGGTGGCTATTTCTCTTGCGGCATCCAAAGCGGGGTCGCCAAAACAAGCGATGATATGAGCGTCCATACCTTGCTCCTCTCCTTGCTTGATCTGCTCTAAAAGGGCTGCTGCCGCTATGGTTTCATCTAGGGCGCACTCTATGCTCTCAGGGCCATTAACTGGAGAGTTGGCATAGATTTGCGTGCTGGGCAGGGCGACCTGCTGTGCACTTATAGAAAGCTTGTCTGTCATTCCTTGACAGGTATTAGGGTTAATAAGGTTTATCTTCATCTATTGTTCCATTTCCGAGAAAAGCTGTTGAAAATTAATAGGTTGTTCGTTTTTGCTGTCCAGATTGAGAGAGTCTTTGATTAGCTCTAGGTGGTGAGCCATCCAGGCTTGAGCCTCTACGAGCTCTCCTGCATCTAACAGGTCTATGATTTCGCTATGACTGCCACACTCGCAGTTCACGCTACTCTTTGAGCCGAAAGCCGCAATGACCAGAGAAGAGCGCAGACACAGCTGTTGGATAAGCTCAGCCAGAACCGCGTTTTTGGACAGGCGCGCCAATTCATAGTGGAAGCGAGCGGTTAATTGGATAGAGGCAGCAAGGTCACCCCGATGCTCGGCCTTGTGCTCTTCGGAGACTAGAGAGCGAAAATAGCAGGATTGGGTATCGTCCCAGTGCTTTAGGATATCGGTGATCAGCAATGGCTCTATCAGGATACGACTCTCTAATACGTCTATGGCTTCTTTGCGACTAGGCTCGTTTACATGAGCACCCTTATTGGCTCTATAACCACAAAGCGCTCTATTGCCAGTCGTTGAAGTACCTTGCGAATACCAGTACGACTGATCCCAAAGGCTTCAGAAAGCTTATCCTCGGGCAGGCGCACTCCGGGTTCGAGTTTGTGCTCCACAATAGCCCGCAGCAGTTTTTGGTAGACCTTTTCATCGTTAGACATCTTAAGAGTACCTATGAATCTGTATATTCCATCTAGATACTCTTGCAAGTTGTATACCAGAGTCGTGCAATAAAGAGATGTTTGATTGTATACAACCAATATCTGGCTTCTTTGGCTTTTATTGCGATATAAAGAGGAGCTCTTTAGCTTAATCGAGCACCATATCGGTACATTAGTGATCATATTGGTGCGAAATTGTGCACTATTTTTATCTCTAATCTTTATATAGCCCTTTAAATATATAGAAATTAAAGTTTGGCACGCTAATTGTATTTCCATGATTGTATACAATCGTAATGGAGATATATAAATGAACAAGGAATTACCCGTAAGTCCGAGATTAAGTAATGCAGACTTAGCTCCGGAGAAAAAACAGAAATGGGGTTGGTACAGTATATTTGCTTTTTGGATGTCAGACGTTCATAGCGTAGGTGGCTATGTATTTGCAGCTAGTCTATTTGCATTGGGACTAAATGGTATTCAGGTATTTATTAGCTTGTTAGCGGGCATCTCAATCGTACTGCTATTTGCTAACTTAATGGGTAAGCCCGGACAAAAAGCGGGTGTGCCGTTCCCTGTGGTTGCTCGTATGTCTTTCGGTGTTTTTGGTGCAAACATCCCTGCAGTAGTGCGTGGGCTTATTGCTGTTGTTTGGTATGGTATCCAAACTTATTTGGCGTCTAGCTCCTTCATCATTCTGCTTCTTTACTTCTTCCCAAGCATGGAGCATCTATCCAATTATGAGTTTATCGGTCTGTCCTATCTTGGCTGGATCGGTTTTAGCTCCATGTGGCTATTGCAAGCTATCGTGTTTATGTTCGGTATGGATATGATTCGTAAGGTGATCGACTGGTCAGGCCCTGCTATCTATCTGGCTATGTTTGCATTGTGTGCATACATGATCAACCTAGCTGGCTGGGAAAACATCAGCTTTAACCTAGGTAAAGAGAGCCTGCTTGGTAGCGATGCCATTGTGCAGATGCTAATCGCAACCGCTCTGGTAGCGGGTTACTTTGCAGGACCAACTCTCAATTTCAGTGACTTCTCTCGTTATTGCACCAGTTATAAAGAGTTGAAGATAGGTAACATCCTTGGCTTGCCGGTTAACTTTATTCTGTTCTCTCTGTTTGCTGTCGTCATTGTATCGGCCTCAATCCCTGTATTTGGTGAGATGATTGTCGACCCAGTAGAGACGGTTAAGCGCTTGGACTCAGGTATGATCACTGTACTGGGCGCACTGACCTTTATCTTCGCCACAGTCGGTATCAATATCGTGGCGAACTTTGTAGCGCCAGCATTTGATTTCTCGAACGTATCTCCGCAGAAGATCAGCTTTAAAACAGGCGGCTTTATCGCAGCCTTTGGTTCTGTGCTTCTTACTCCTTGGAACCTGTTTAACAACCCTGAGGTTATCCACTACACGGTGGATGTGCTGGCAGCCATGATTGGTCCACTGTACGGCATCATCATTGTTGACTACTTCTTCCTGAAAAAAGGCGAAATCCATGTTCCTTCTTTATATACCGAGTCTCCACAAGGTCAGTATTGGTATAAGAACGGTATCAACATGAACAGCGTGTATGCTCTAGCGGTATCCAGTGTCGTTGCCATCATAGCTACCTTCTTTATCGATGGACTGGCCAACTTTGCCTTGTTTATTGGTGGTTTTACGGCAGCGTTTTCCTATCGCTTCCTGATGCAAAAGCGCAGCGCTTGGGCAGGTCAAACTCGACTAGCCAAGCAATCTTAATTTAAACCAATTGAACAAAGCCCACGGCGTTTTATTTCGTGGGCTTTTTTGTGGTTCTTCGCGGATTAGAGGTGAAAGTGAAAACTTCTTATGAGCCAGTTACTCCCTCCGAGTGATTGATTCACAAGGCCGCGGTGAACCCATCCGTGGGCGCTTGGCGCCCGCCTCCCTGCGAGCGACACCTTGCTCTATCAATCACTCTCCAGCAGTAGCATCACTGGCAGAGTGAGTACACGAACCTCAATTAGTAGTTATCGCCGCTAATCTGCGATCAGCCTCTTTTGTTTGTACGCTGTTCTTTTTTGGGGCAAACGCACCAATAACAGACATCATTTTTGTTCCAGTTCGGCACATAGATTTTACCTCACTTTCGTTCATCCCAGTAATTACGGGCGTTGAGACAACTTTCATAAAGTTGGCACATTCGTTGCAACTATCCTAGCAAGTGTTTCATTTGTTTCATGACAGAAAAGGAATTGAATTATGAATTTATTGAAAGTGATATCCGGTGCCATCCTATCTTGCTCGTTAATGGCCGCTTCTTTTACCGCTTCAGCTAACCAACTTGAAAGCATACAGAAGCAAGGTGTTTTGAAAGTGGCAGTGCCTCAAGACTTCCCTCCATTTGGCTCAGTCGGTACCGATCTTAAACCTCAGGGCTATGACATAGATATGGCTCAGTATCTGGCGGATGAGTTGGGCGTTAAGCTTTCTATCGTACCTGTGACCAGTGCCAACCGTATTCCTTACCTTCAAACACGTAAGGTCGATCTGATCATCTCGAGCCTAGGTAAGAACCCTGAGCGTGAGCGCGCTATCGACTTCACTAAACCTTATGCTCCTTTCTTTTTAGGCGTGTTTGGACAAAGCGGTGAAGCGGTTGCATCTGCAGATGACCTACAAGGTAAAACAGTGGGTGTAACGCGCGGCTCAGTAGAGGATATCGAGCTTAGCAAACTGGTATCTAAGGATACGACCTTGAAGCGTTATGAAGACAACAACGCCACCCTTTCTGCTTATCTATCGGGTCAAGTTGGCCTTATCGCGACTGGTAACCTAGTGGTGACAGAGATTGCCAATCGCTATCCGGCTAAAGCTCCTGAAGTGAAATTCATGCTGAAAAACTCTCCTTGTTATATCGGTGTGATGAAGGGCGATGATGAATTGCTACAAGAAGTGAACCGACTTATCAGTAAGGCAAAACAAGATGGCGAACTAGAGAGCATTTCTCAGAAGTGGCTTAAGGCCTCTTTCCCTGCTGACCTAGAAGCGTAACCTTAGGAATCCTGTATATGAGCTACTCTCTTGATTTTGCAGGACTTGCTCCCTACCTGCCGCAGTTTGCGGCAGGGGTATGGGCAACAGTGAAGCTAACGGTTTTCTCGACATGCATGGGGCTTTTGCTTGGAACTCTTTGTGCGGCAGGACGTACCTGTAAGGCGAAATGGCTGAGAATCCTTTGTGCTAGCTATATTGAGCTGATCCGCAATACCCCATTTATCGTGCAGCTATTCTTCGTTTTCTTCGGTCTTCCTGCGCTTGGCTTGCGCCTTTCAGCTTGGGAGGCGGGCGCTCTAGCTATGGTGTTAAACCTAGGTGCCTATAGTGCGGAAATCATCCGAGCGGGTATAGATGCAACGCCAAAAGGGCAGTGGGAAGCGGGTAAGGCTCTGGGTCTGACACGCAGACAAACTCTCATTCACGTAGTGCTGTCACCGGCGTATCAGCGCGTGTATCCAGCGATTGTCAGCCAGTGCATCATAGTGATGTTGGGTTCGGCTGTGGTTTCACAGATCTCACTAGAAGAGCTCACCTTTGCGGCTAACTTTGCTCAGTCACGCAGTTTCTTGAGCTTTGAAGCCTACATGCTTACTGCACTTATCTATTTATCGCTTGCGATTGCGATGCGATTTGTATTCTCAACCATAAAGCAAGTCAGCTTTAAAAACCCATCATTATAAGAGGTAATAGTTATGGTTGATTTTTCTGATTGGGATATATTAAGAAACTTATTAATGGCCGCTCGCTGGACTATATTGCTTTCTTTATTGGCTTTTATATTTGGTGGCGCTCTAGGTGCATTATTAACGTTTCTTCATAGCACTAAAAATAAATTATTTATTGGCGTAATTAAAATATATGTAGAACTATTTCAAGGTACGCCATTATTAATGCAATTATTCCTAACCTTCTTTGGGTTATCTTTATTAGGTTGGGAAGTAAGTGCATGGACTGCTGCTATTTTATCGCTCACCCTTTTCAGCAGTGCTTATTTTCACGATATCTGGCGTGGTTGCATTGAAGCACTTCCTAAAGGGCAGTGGGAAGCATCTAAGGCACTTGGTTTGACCTACTTCAACACCATGACCCATGTGATTGCACCACAAGCGTTCAAGATCTCTATCGCGCCGACGGTAGGTTTCTCAGTGCAGATAGTAAAAGGCACCGCACTGGCTCCATTATCGGCTTTGTAGAGCTCACCAAGGCTGGAACCATGCTAAACAACGCCACCTTCCAGCCCTTCAAGGTATTTGCCTTTGTCGCGCTGCTCTACTTCATGATCTGTTTCCCTTTGTCCCTGTACGCCCGTTATCTGGAGAGTAAAAACCATGTCCCTAGTTAGTATCGATAAAGTTCATAAGTATTACGGCGATAACCACGTGCTTAAGGGCGTTGACCTAAGAATCAAGGCGGGCGAGGTTGTGTCCATCATAGGGCGTAGTGGCTCAGGAAAGAGCACCTTGCTACGTTGCTTAAACGGTCTAGAAACCTATGAAGAGGGTGCCATCGTTGTTGATCGCCAGGCAGTGGAGAACGACGACTACAAGCTAAGACTACTGAGCCGAAGCGTTGGTATGGTGTTTCAAAGCTTTAACCTGTTTCCTCACAAAACGGTCGGTGAAAACGTCATGCTGGCGCCACAACTTGTGTTGAAGAAGTCCAGACAAGAAGCAAAACAGCAAGCCGAAGAGCTACTTGAAAAGGTTGGCTTGGCTGACAAGTTTGATGCCTACCCAAGCAATCTCTCAGGTGGACAGCAGCAGCGTGTGGCGATTGCCCGTTCGTTGGCTATGTCTCCAAAGGTGCTTTTGTGTGACGAGATCACCTCTGCTCTTGACCCAGAGCTGGTTGGTGAGGTGCTTAAAGTGCTGGAACAACTTAAGGCAGAGGGTATGACACTTATCTTGGTGACTCATGAGATGAACTTTGCTCGAGATGTTGGCGATAGAGTGGTGTTTATGAACCAAGGCAAGGTATGGGAAGCGGGTGAAAGCCACGAGGTCTTTGCTAATCCTCAAACAGCCGAACTACAGTCATTTCTATCTGCCGTACGTTAACAGGAATTCTCAATGACCAACCCAATCGCTGAGCGCATCGCTAATCACTATTCTGAACTGACTGAGGGTAACCGTCGTCTTGCGGATTACCTTCTGGTGAATCCTGACAAGATCCTCATGCTATCAACCAATGAGATAGCTGAGGCGTGCGCCGTATCTAAGGCGAGTGTGAGCCGTTTTATCCGCAAACTGGGTTATCAAGATCACGGTGCATTGCGAAGCGAGCTTCTAGATGAGCGCGACAAAGGCACGCCTATGGCGCTGTCCAATGAAGTGATTGGGGATTTTTCATCAGAGATACGCGCTTTAGAAGCGCTGCTAGAGAACCTAAATGAGAGCGATATTGAGTCAATCACTCGCGCCATTGCGGGTGGCAAGGGCGTAAAGATCATTGGTTATCGCAACAGCTATCCGGTGGCGATGCACTTTAGACAGCAGCTGATTCAGGCCCGTTCAAGGGTCGATCTCCTGCCTCTACCAGGTCAAACCATAGGTGAGGAAGTGGCGTCCATTGCTGAGGATGATTTTGTCATCGTCATTGGGATCAGGCGTCGTATTAGTGGCTTCGCATCTTTGGTCAAAGCCCTGCCAAAGGATCGCACCCTGCTTATCACCGACCAAACCGGAATCAAGTATAAGCCACTCGTAGTCCATACCTTGGTTTGCCCGATGAATAACGACAGGCCTTTAGATAGCTATGCGGTGCCTATGGCGCTTATCTCTTACTTGAGTAATAGCATCTTCGATTATCTGGGCAAACAAGCGGTAGAGAGCAGTGAGTCTGTTGCCAAGGTCTACTCACAACTGGGCGAAATAGAATAACAAGGGCGAGGGATTCGCTTTTTCAAGGAAAGAAATATGACGCGCGACAACGCAGTTTATTGTACGCAAGGACCAGAGCACCTAGATGCACTAAAAGCGGGCCCCCTCAGCGGCAAAAGCTTTGTATTTAAGGACCTGTTTGATGTAGAGGGCTTTGCTACTGGAGCGGGTAATCCTAAGTGGCTTGAAACCCATGAGGTAGCCACTAGCACCTCTCCTCTGATTTTGTCACTGCTGGAAGCGGGCGCTGAGTGCCAGGGCCGAGTACAAACCGATGAACTGGCTTATAGCTTAATGGTGACAATCTTCATTACGGCACCCCAAAAAATCCAGCCGCACCCGAGTGCTTGCCGGGTGGCTCTTCCAGTGGCAGTGCAGTCGCGGTGGCAAATGGTGATGTGGACTTTTCTGTCGGCACTGACACCGGTGGCTCTGTGCGCGTTCCAGCCAGCTATTGTGGTCTATTCGGCCTAAGACCAAGCTTGGGTGCTCTCTCTTTGGAGCACAGTTTTCAGCTTTCTAGGAGCTTCGATACCGCAGGCATATTTAGCCGTGACCTCTCTCTATTAGAGTCGGTTTTTAATACTCTGAAATCTAGCGCTGTTAATTCTGAGTTCCCTAAGGTTTTGCTATTAGATACCAGTTTAAAAGCACTCTTAGGTAAAGAGCGCGAGACGCAACTGAACACTTGGTTAGAGTCGTCGGTTCTAGAGATTCGAGAGGTCGATTTTATCAATCGACAAGGTCTCAGCTTCGATGCCCTGAGCCTACTGTTTAGAACCATACAGGGCTTCGAGATCATCCAAGCTCATGCTGAGTGGCTAGACAAATGGCAAGACTCGTTGGCACCTGCCATAGCTGAGCGCGTTGACTGGGCAAGGGGTATTACAGAGGAAGAATACTCGGCGGCTAAAACGCAGCAACAGACATTCACTGAATTATTTTCTAAGGTTTTATCTCAGGGTTACTGGCTAATGCCAACCACCCCCGGAGGTCCACCTCGGCTCGATATGCCCGCAGATGAGCTAGCGAACTATCGCAGCCAGCTTATGGGGCTGACCAGTTTTGCTGGCCTCTCTGGGTTACCTCAGCTTCACATTCCTATGCCAGATTTGGCCATGCCACAGGGTATCTCACTGGTAGGCCAAAAAACAGTGAGTCTGCGTTAACCGAAATGGCTAAGTCACTGATTTCAGGGGAGGCTTTATGAGTTTTCAAACCGCATTTACCGCGCCTCACCATGAGGCAGCAAGGGTCGGTCAAGAGATCCTAGACGCTGGTGGTACGGCGAGTGAGGCCATGGTTGCCGCAGCGGCCATGATAGCGGTGCAATATCCACATATGAACAGCATTGGTGGTGACGGATTTTGGCTTATCTGTAAGCCCGGAGAGACGCCTATCGCCATTGATGCCTGTGGTCGCTCTGCCCTGAATCTCAACGTCGATGAGTATCGCTCAGCAGGTGAGATCCTGAGCAAGGGGGCATCGCATCCATTACCATGGCGGGTACCATCTCAGGTTGGCAGACAGCACTTGAGGTCAATGGTGGTAAACACCCGCTCAACAGGTTACTTCAGCCAGCTATCGATGCGGCAGGTAATGGTATCGAGGTAACTAACAGCCTCGCTCATGCCAGTGAAATCACATTTAAAAGACTTTCTCAACAAACCGAATTCTCTCGCCTTTTTCTTCCGCAAGGTAAGCCGCTACAAAAAGGTGAGACACTAATTAATCCTGCCTTGGCGAGTACCATCTCTCGGGTTGCCGAGGTGGGATTAGACGATTTTTATCGTGGAGAGCTCGCTCAGAGTATGGCTCAAGACCTTGCAATGGCTGGAAGCCCTTTAACGATTGAAGACTTCAATCAACATCAAGCAAGGGTATTTGAACCGCTGAGCGTCAATATCTCCAAAGGGCAGCTATATAACTTGGGAGCACCCACCCAAGGGCTCGCGTCATTGATGATTCTTGGTATCTATGACCGATTAGCTGACCAAGCCAGCAACGAGCTTGAGCATATGCACCTTTTAGTGGAGGCCACTAAGCAAGCCTTTATGGTGCGAGACAAGGTTATCACCGACGAGGCTTGTATAGATAAGCCATTGCAGAGTTACCTAGAAGATGAATTGCTCGATAACTGCGTAAAATCCATCTCTATGACCACAGCCAAGCCTTGGCCGCACCTAGCTAAGCCGGGGGGATACCATCTGGATGGGGGCGACGGATCAATACGGCACCATGGTGAGCTTTATCCAGAGCATCTACTGGGAGTTTGGTTCAGGTCTACTTCTGCCTGAAAGTGGCGTGCTTTGGAATATTCGAGGCAAGAGTTTTCCTTGGATGCAGAGCATCACAATGCTCTCGCCCCCGGAAAAAAGCCATTTCATACCCTAAACCCTGCCTATGTTGAGCTCAGTGATGGCCGTCGCATGGTGTATGGAACCATGGGTGGTGAGGGACAACCTCAAACCCAAGCCTGCTTATTTAGCCGCTATCTCTATCAAGGTATAGGGCTAGAAGAATCGGTCTCTAAACCTCGATGGCTTTTGGGGCGTACGTGGGGTGATACCACCAATAACCTCAGACTCGAGCAGGATCTCTATACGACCTATGGCGAAGCGCTCCAGCAGATGGGGCATGAGATCAGCCAAGTCAGCAATCACAACGAATTAATGGGGCATGCAGGAGCCATAGCCCTAGACGAACACGGAAAGGCGAGTGCAACCAGTGATCCTCGCAGCGATGGCCGTTACTTTTTAGGAGAATCTTAATGTCAAACAACACCCTCTTTGAAACCTTAAACCCACCTCAGCGTCTGCTTATGGGGCCAGGTCCAATAAATGCTTATCCTCGAGTACATCAAGCGCTATCGACCGCTTTGATTGGTCAATATGACCCAGTGATGACTGGTACATGAATCAGGTTCAGTCTCTGTATCGAGGTGTGTTCCATACCCAAAACCAACAGACTATGCTGGTGGATGGCACCGCGCGCTCTGGCATTGAAGCGGTACTGGTTTCGGTACTTAAACCAGGCGATAAGGTATTGATCCCTGTGATTGGTCGCTTTGGTCACCTGCTGTGTGAAATCGCTAATCGCGTAGGAGCTGTGGTTCGAACCATAGACATCGAGTGGGGTGAGGTGTGTCTCCGGAGTTGGTCGAAAAGGCGATTAAGGAGTTCCAACCTAAGCTTCTTGCAACTGTGCAGGGTGATACTTCCACTACTATGAACCAGCCTTTGGCGGAGATCGGGGAGATCTGTAACAAGCATGGCGTGCTCTTCTATTGTGATGCGACTGCTTCAATTGCTGGTAATGAACTTAAGGTGGATGAGTGGCATCTGGATGCGGTATCTGCCGGATTGCAAAAGTGTTTGGGCGGTCCATCTGGAAGCGCTCCGATTACATTGAGTGACCGCTGCGCTGAGGTTATCAATCGACGCAAGCATATAGAAGCAGGCATCCGTGCTGATCATCACCAAAGTGGTGAAGATGAGATGATCCGCTCGAACTACTTTGATTTGGCTATGGTGATGGACTACTGGGGGCCTGAGCGCCTGAACCACCACACAGAAGCCACTAGCATGCTGTATGCAGCGCGAGAGTGTGCGCGTCTTTTCCTTGAAGAGGGCGCTGATACCGTTATTGCAAGGCACAAGCAGGCGGGCGATGCCATGGCGACCGGCCTGTGCGCCATGGGACTAGAGCTGTTCGGTAATCCAGAATTTAAGATGAATAATGTGGTGGGTGTTTATATTCCGCAAGGCATCGATGGAGACAAGGTACGCCAAGAATTGCTGACCAGCTTTGGCATCGAGATCGGCACCTCATTTGGTCCACTGCATGGAAAGATTTGGCGTATCGGCACCATGGGCTATAACGCCAGACAAGAGGCCGTGCTAACGACCCTAGCGGCTCTAGAAGCCATCTTGATTCGCAACAAGGCTAAGGTGATACCTGGTCAAGCGGTGCTTGCTGCCATGGCTCACTTCGAATAGGCGCTTGTAGATGAAGAGAATGGACTCACATATTGTCATGGAGCGCGCCGATGAACTGGCACAGTTTACTTCAACCCCCGGCGCATTGACTCGCACCTATCTATCCAACGAGCATCAGCAAGCTCATCAAGCCCTGTCAGAATGGATGGAGCAAGCAGGCCTAGAGACTTGGCAAGACAGCGTGGGTAATCAGTGGGGACGAAAGGTTTCAGCTAACCCAACCCAGCCAACCCTTATTATCGGCTCTCATAGCGACACCGTTGTGAACGCAGGAAAATACGATGGCAATCTGGGTATTTTGCTGGGGATCAGTGCTCTGCAGCAGCTCAAGGATATCGAGCTTCCCTTTCATGTAGATATAGTCGCCTTTGCCGATGAAGAGGGCACTCGCTTTGATACTACCCTAATTGGCTCGAGTGCGACGGCAGGTGTTTTCCAACACGATTGGCTTGAGGTTCAGGATAAACAGGGCACTTCAATGGCTGAAGCAATGCTTGAGTTTGGCCTTGATCCTAAAAAAGCAGGCTTGGATGCTAGAAAGCCTAGTGAGGTTCAGGCCTACCTTGAGGTGCACATAGAGCAAGGGCCGGTGCTGGAGGCTGAAGATAGAGCCGTTGGTGTGGTTACCGGAATCGCTGGTGCAAAGCGCTATCAGTTTGCGGTTAAGGGCATGGCCGGTCACGCCGGTACAGTGCCACTAGAGATGCGTGCTGACGCCCTGTGCGGTATGGCGCAGATGACACTAGCGATAGAGACCTTTGCAAAACAAAACGGCCTTGTCGCCACAGTTGGCAAGTGCGAGCTTCCATCGGGCTCGGTGAATGTCATTCCTGGGGAGGTTCGCTTCACCCTAGATATCCGCAGCCTAGACCAAGCGAAATTAGATAAAAGCTGTGAAGCCTTGCTGGCTCAGCTTGATGATATCGCTGAGCAGCGCGGTTTATCTCTTAAAAGCGAGCTTTTCTACGAGGCTGAATCCGTTCCTTGCGCAGAATCCTTACAACAGCTTTGGGGGTCGGCCGTGGAGCTTAGCACTAAACAGTCACCGTTGTTTTTAGCCAGCGGCGCTGGGCATGATGCGCTGGCTATGGCGCATCTTACCGAGGTGGGAATGTTGTTTGTGCGCTGCGACAAGGGCATCAGTCATAACCCAAGAGAAGCGGTCAATGTGCAGGATGTGGAGGTGGCTTTGGATTGCTTGAAGCAGATGCTTCTTTTGCTAAAGGAGCGAGCCGATGGTTAAGGCATCAAAGGTGGTGCTCGGTATTGCAGGAAACTCGCCTGGATACCTCAACCAAACAGGAGAGAGCCGCGCGTTAGATAAGGCTGAGGATACTCGTCTGCCAAGGGCACTGTTTCCTATCTATGCCGAGAATTACGAGCAGAGCTATCTTGCTCAATATCTGTTTAGCGACAGCAGGCTTCAACTACCAGAGCAAGCCGATGCCAAGGTGCAAATGGAGCCTGAGCTTGCCCTTAAACTCAAGGTGCAATATCGAGCATCGGGTGAAGTCGAGAGCTTGGCGCCGATAGCTTTAGGTCTCATAAACGATGCTACCCATAGAAACAAAACCATAGACAAGCTGGCACAGAAAAAGAATTGGGGAGCCTCTAGCAAAGGGCTTAGCCTAGTTGGTTGCCTATACCGGAATTTGGTCCAGCTCTGAATCATCTGAGATTGTGTGGCTTTCTCAACAGGGGAGGAGAGTGGTATCAGTGTAGTCAGGACGTATCCGTTACCGACTATCACCTCTTCTTTGAGCCTTGCTCGACTGGATTGCAGATCGCATCAATACCCAACAGGATGAGGGTGCTCTTCACGACATCAAAGCCATATTACAAGGGTGTAATCAGCCAGATGAAATCACAGTGGCTATCGGTGCCCCTTGCTATACAGATTTAGGTGAATCTCACTATTTGCAGCAGGGTGATAAAACCCTAGCAATCGCTTACGACAGCCGTGAATTATCTTTTGGTGAAATAGAGCAAGCGTTAGCCCATGGAGACGAATCTAAACTGAGCAAATTTAAACTGTACTTGCACCAACAGGTAGCGGTTTAGCGGTAACAAGGAGGTTGGGCTTTCGAGCGACCTCAATCAGGAAGTATGAGGAAATAATGAAAAAGCAGTTACAGTTGGCCAGTGCATTCTTTCGCATTGGTCTGTTTGGCTTTGGGGGCGGACCAACCATGATCCCCCTAGTGCATAAAGAGGTGGTGGATAACTACCAGTGGATGGATGACGATGAGTTTTCCAATGTTCTTGCCATTGGCAACACCTTACCGGGGCCGATAGCCACGAAAATGGCGGGTTATATCGGATATAAAGTAGGTGGCGTGTTTGGGTGCATCAATGCTGTGGTAGCGACCATCATCCCGCTGATCATTGTGATGATTGCAGGCTTGGTCTATTGAACGAGTATCGAGATAAGCCTTGGGTTGCCGACATGGCTCACGGTGTGGTTCCTGTTGTGACTTGGATGATGGTTAAGCTTAGCTACGACTTTTTCATGAAAGGGCACAAAGCACTAGGGATGCTGGCGACGGTATTGGGTAGTGTGGCTTCATTGATACTGATCTCTGTTTTTCATATTCACCCAGGGCTTGATCGTGGGTGCGGTGCTTTTGGCGGTATTAATCAAGCCAACTCGCAAACCAGAGAAGGAATATGATCAGGTAGCGACAGAGAAGGGAGAGGCTAACCATGCAAATCTACTTAGATATCTTTCTCGCCTTTTTCATTCCAAACATAGTGGGATACGGTGGTGGCCCTGCCATCATTCCACTTATCGAGGCACAAGTTGTCGGTCAATATGGTTGGATGAATGCCAATCAATTTGCCGAGGTGCTGGCGCTAGGTAATGCCTGCCAAGTCCAATTGCGACCAAGATGGCGGGTTATATTGGCTATGAAGTGGGAGGCAGTATAGGTGCGGCTATTGCGGTATTTGCTACTGTAGCTCCGACCATCATCATCATGATAGTTGCGATGGGCGTTCTGTATAAGTATCGCAGCTCGCCTAAGGTGAAAGCCTTAGCGCTTGGGTACTGCCTATCATCTTCACCCTAATGCTTCTGCTCAGCTACAACTGGTGCTCTCTGGCGTTGGTAATGGTTGGATGCACTTTGCGTTGCTGTTTGTATTGGCTGGTATCGCTCTAGAAAAGTTCAAGGTTCATCCTACTTATGTTATCTCAGCAAGCCTTGTCTACGGTGCTTTGCTCATGTAATTAAGTGCATTAGTCTGAGGGTAATCTGTCTGTTTCGTTTACTCGATGTGACCATATCTGACAGGTTGCCCTAAATTAGCTCTGCCCAAAGTTAGAGGGTGTTTACAGATAGTCGTAGAGGGAAAGATCAACATCCATGAAAGTTGCTTAAATGCGTTTGGATATTTCTTACCAAGTGCATGAGGAAGTGAGGGGCCTATACCTTGCTTGTTATCACTTTTTTGTATTGTGGATGCCTTTGTTATTTGCAATTGGAGTGGGCTGAGTAATGTCACCCGATCTTTTTTACCTTTTCCATCACGTATAGTTAGCGATAAGTTTGTGAAATCTAGATCTTGCACTCTTAGTCGTAAACACTCGTTTATCCTAAGCCCAGAACCATACAGCAATGAAAATATTGTGTGATTAACACCCGATAGATACGAGAGAATAAGTTGCACTTCGTTAGGCGCTAATAGACTAGGTAATTTACGTGGCTTTTTGGCGTAACTAAAGCCTAAACCCCCTAGCGGCGTTTGAAAAATTGATTGTAAAGATAAGCAATGGCGTTGAGCGCTATTTTTTGAGTATTGATTGCTACGTGCTGCTCATTGGCAAGATAGGAAAGAAAGCACGTTACTTCATTTTATCCTATCTCTTTTGGATGTTTTAGTTTGTTGAAGCGGATGAAATATTAAATCCAATATAAGTAAGCTTTCTCTGTTTTGAGACTGTATTCTCGCATTCGCATATGTCGTCGAATTTCTTCTAAGAATTTGCTTGCCATATCCAACTCTCTCCAGGCTGTATATACATACAGATCATTAGGGTTGAATTCGGCTTTAGTATGAAAAATGGCTTGTTTTGTCGAAGGTTTAGTCTCGTTTTGCCTATCTAGGATAACGAGCATTGCTAAAAAGAGATAACAAGCACGCTCGTTTTTATGTGAAGACAAAATACGATATGTGGTTTATATGCTATATATTTCAGTGGTTTATGTTAGCATGAGTGGAAGTTAGGCAAGCAGGAAAATGAGTGGGCCTGTTATTAAGAATGTTATATGCCTAATCTATTGTTGTTAATGAGGATATCGTATTGAGTAGTAACTATATCGAACCTGATTGTGAAAGATTCATCCATGAGGGTAAGCAAGTTGAAGAAGCATATGCGGAAGCTTGTGAGTGGATTAGCAGTTTCGGCGTTCCGTACCAGAAAACTCGATTTGGTGCTTACGAAAAAGATCTTGAAGAGTTTTTGAAGGGCGGTGGACCTAAAGACGCTAAAGAAAGTGTTACCGTTTTCATGAATGCACACAAAGAAGCTGCCGAACTTGTTCGCATCATGAATGTATACAAGTCCTTTGATGCTGATGAGATATTAGAACCTATCAAGAAAATGACCTCAGGTCAGAGATTCAGAAATGCTACGACCAAAGATCAATCGAGAGACTTTGCATTTGAGCTTGGGGTTGCCTCTCGTTTCATCAAGGCTGGTTATACCGTTGATCTCAGAGGCATCTCAGACCTTGTTGTAGATATCGATGGAACCCGGCTTTATGTCGAGTGCAAACGAATGAAGTCGTTCAAGCAACTAGGTAAGCGCGTACAAGAAGCCAACAAGCAAATTAGAACTCGTTTATCGACAGACCGCTCTTCCAAAAGTAGAGGTATGATCGCTTTAAACGTAACCGATATAGTTATGGAAAATGACACGCCTATTATTTTTCCGAAGATCGAATATTACCAACAAGCTTCTGCTCATACTTTGAAAAGTTTTGTTATGAGTAACAAAGAAACTTTGGGGAAAAAGCGAGTAAATAAGTGTCTAGGGGTCTTAACTGAATTTACCACTCAAGGAATAATCTTTGAACCGGATGAAAAAGAAATGGCTTTTGCAACATCCGTGAGGGAAATGTATTCCAATACCCTATGTCTAAAACGGAACACGAGCTCTTAAATTCATTTTGGAAAAAGTTAGGCAACCAGAATATTTAACTAAACTCTAGGCGGAATATAACAAACTGTTTAAGAGTGATTCGCAACGCGTGGCATTTTTACTATGCGTTGTGTTTGTTATTTAAGGTGGTATGCGGTGGCATTGGTATTGCGTTGCTCACACCTTAACAGGGAGTTAGTTTTTATTTCAGTTCAGGAGTTATATGAAAGAATTAAGTAATTTTAAAGCAGTATATTGCTCAGGATTGATGATACCAAATCAATCCTCAGTTGCTGCTTTGTCTTTGATTTTCGATAAAGTTCACATACCTAATAACATTGAATTTGCTGTAGATTTTGCAAAAAACTATAAACTTCGTGGAACTAGTGAGAAATATAAGGACTTACAGATTACGGCTGAAGATGGCTCTGACGACGATCCGTTTAAAGGTTTAAATGACGAACAAAAGGAGACTGCTTTTAAGTACCTTGACTGGAGTATTCAAGTTGCAAGAAATAATAGTTCGTTATTTGGGGAAGTCTTTGAAACAAATGTTTTTGAGGGAGAAGACCCACTCAAAGTCGAGTTAGTGGAAGAAGGTAAGAACGGTAAGTTAAACAAGTATCGAGTTTCACAAGCACCAATGCAGCTAGTTGGGGATGACTCTGAAAGCATTCCGACTTTAATTAAAAATGGGTTTGTTCCTGTTGTTGGTAATATACATAGTAAAGGCTTTCCTCAAAGCTTTGAATCTGATTCTTCAACGGTAAAACAGTTGGCTGCTATACTAGCTATGCAATCAATAGAAATGTTTTTCCCTGCACCGGAAGCTGTGCACCCCGAAATTATCCTAGAAGCAAGAGATAAGCTAAAAGATCATTTACCGGTTTATTGGTCTTCAATGCTTAAATTATCGAAGGAGCTAAAGCCTTTAGTTGAGCATTGCAATTCTCCGTTAGAAGTTATTCAGGAAGGTCAAGAATTGGTTGATTCTTTAGTAAGACCGTCATTGATTGACTTAAACCATAAAATTGAGCAAGAAAGAAAACTTTGGTTTTATCGAATCTTTGGACGGGTTTATAAAGGGCTCAAAATGGTTGCAGGTAAGCCTCCTATCACTCAAGAGCAGTTGATTAAGAGTTCTTTACTACTAGGCACAGATACTGTTATGGGAATAGCTTCTGATTTGCAGAAAGTTGAAACCATGAAATCAGAAGCAGGCTTGACCTATCTATTAGAGTTAGGTTCTTTACTTAAAAAAACTAACAAGCAATTTAAGAGTGATTCAGCACGCTTGGCATTTTTGGTTTGGTTTTAGTTCAGTGTATATAGTGGTCAAATGAAGTCTTGTGGTAGCGTGTTTCACACCTTAATTGGGCGTTCAATGCCACGGAAACGGATAGATCATGAATATAAATGAAACTCTCAACAACCTCTTCGAAGTGCTTCGACTTGGTGACGTTGCTATCAAGGATGGAGATATTGAGATTGAAGACTTGGGTGTTCCTCATCAACCACCTAAAACAATTCCCGAAGGGAAAATGGCTGTTTATTCATTCTTTTATAATGGCAAAGCTCTAAAGGTGGGAAAGGCGGGGCCTAAAAGCAAAGCTCGGTATACCTCACAGCATTACAGTGCGGGTAGCGCACCAAGCACGCTAGCGGCATCATTAGAAAGTAAACCTGAAGAAATCGGCTTAACTAAATTGGATGTCTCTAATAGCAAAGAGTGGCTAAAAGAAAATACACAAAGAATCAACTTTATAATAAATAGCAGTCTCGGCGTTGATGCACTCAACTTAATCGAGGCATTTTTAATAGCAAAGTTATCTCCGATCTATGAGGGTTTTGATACCCAGCGAAAGCATTGAACAAGGCGCTCAAAATGGACACAAAAAGCCTAGTGGCTTTTCGGTCCATTTAGCTTAGCGTTATATTTTTTAAGGAGTTTCAGTGGCAATTACGAAAGACTCAATAGAGTGGGCAATAGATTTTTAGTAGATCACTCTGATGGAGACTTATTTCCAAGGATTTTAGAGCTTCAAGCTATTAGCGAACAAAAAGCTGATTTTATAAATCAAGTTGAAAACAAGCCATTAAATCAACTTGCCCCCATGCCTTGTAGAAGATTTATTGTGCCAAAGGATGAATTATCCTACCGACAAGCAACTCAACTTCATCCACAAGATTCAATAATCTTATCAGCAATTATGCACCAATTTGGTCAAGGAATAGAAGACCGAAGATTGGATAAATCTAAGATATATAGCTACCGATTTTTGCCTACAAAAGATCATGGGTTGTATGAAGAAAAGGCTGCATGGAATGAGTTTTGGGCTGAAGCTCATAATAAAAGTAAAAGCTATAATGCTGTTCTCTATTGTGATATTGCAGATTTTATAATCAGATCTACCACCATACTGTTGAAAATCAGCTCATTTCATCTAATTTTTCCAATCAAGCAGTGAAGTGGGTTATTAGTTTACTGGAATCGACAACTGCTGGAGTTTCGCGAGGAGTACCAATAGGTCCTCATGGGATACATTTGATTGCAGAATCGACACTAATACCTGTAGATAATAGCTTGGAAGCAAATGGTTTGGTTTTCCAAAGGTATGCAGACGATATTCTGATTTTTTGTGAATCAGAAAAATCAGCAAAGAAAGCATTATCTCTTCTAGCTGGCATTTTAGATAAGCAGCAAAGGTTAATGCTACAAAAGCATAAAACCAAAATATACGCTCCGTCTGAATTCCAGAGCCTGTGTGCCGAAATGATAGAAGACCGTCCTATATCTAAAGAGGAAGAAAAGCTATTAGGTATCATTAAAAGATACACCGGAGGCAACCCATATAAGACGATCTCTTATAGTCAAATTCAGCCTACAGATTGGGCTAACTTTTCTAGCACAGTTGTTAGTAAAATCATTCAAGACTACTTGAGTAAATCGGATGTGGATTATATTCGCTTGCGTTGGTTTTATCGTCGATTAACTCAAGTTGGTCATCCTGGCGCATTAGATTTATCAATTTCAGAGTTTGAGAGTCTTGGACCTTGCTTAGCTAATATATGTACATATATTTCGTCAATTCAGTCCATAAGTCCGACTGATTGGAAAACTGTTGGGGACAAGTTACTTGAACTACTTGAAACAGATGAAATACAGCAAAGTGAGTTTTTCAGGCTCTCTATTCTGAGCTTATTTACAAAAAACGACCATATAAATCATTTTTCGAGCTTGGCAACAAAATTTCAATCTAGCGACCCTTTCGCTCGTAGAGAGATTTTGCTGGCGGCAACTAGAAATCACGCATTTGACTGGTTGAGAGAGCACAAAGAGGTTATACACATATGGACCCGTGGCAAAAGATCGCTTTTATTTATGCAGTTTCAGGACTTCCACAAGACGAAAAGAAGTATTTTATTAACCGTTGTAGTTTTAATGGTCCATTTGAAGAGACCTTAGCTAAGTGGAGTAAAAAAATATAACAAGCAATTTAAGAGGGATTCACAACGCTTGGCACTTCTACTTCAAATTTTGTGTTTACGGTACAATGCTTTAGGTGTGGGTGGTAGCGTTTTTCACCCCTTAATTGGGCGTTACCTTTCCCATACATTAGTTGATACGCGATCTACTAAATTAGTAAAATCACTGGCACGCTTATGTCCAATTATGAGTTATGAGCTTGGCAGGGTGACTGCACGCTCCGGTAGTGACTAACCAAGCCGAGGTGTAAAATCGAGTGTGAATTACCACAAATTAAGAGATCATGATCGGTTCATTTTGAGCCTCTCTTTTTTTGACCTTAAACGTGATAGTCTTCGTGGCGAAATTCATTCTAAGGTCTCTTTGTCATGCTCAACTACGCCTCTATCGACGTTCCCTTTAACCTGCGCCATACCTGCTGGTTTTGTGGTGAACCGAGTCATCAAGAGCTGACCTTTCCTATCCAAGAATCGGACTATATCACCCACATCCCCCTAGCTATTCCAGCTTGTGATGAGTGTCGCACCATAGCCAAGGGTACCGCCAATGTGATGAGAGCGCCCGAGTCCATCTATGACCTCAAGCTTCAGGTAAAGAATGCGCTAATGAAGCGCTATGCCAAGCATCTAGGCATAGGTGCAAACTGGACTAAGGAAGAGCTTGAAGAAACCACCTTGGATGGCACTGCTTTCAAGGGTTTTACCGATAGCGCTTGGGCCATGTATGAGATAGCCAAACAGCGTGCCGACTTCAATGGTTGGGACCTGTATGTGGATGGCATGGAACTGGATATCCTAGATGATACCTACGCCTTTGAATTTGAGGGTAAGAAGTTTGCTAGCTTCGATTCCGCAGTAGAGTTCTTCCTTCGCGCAGAATCCCTCAACAAGTATCTGTTCGAAGGGCTGGTGGATATCCTTGGACAGAGCCGTTTTGCTTATGCCCTTAAGATAGGTCGTTTGTACACAGGTGTGAGTCGTCGCGAGGCCAATGAGATCCTTGAAGAGATTGCCACTCAAGAAGCCGACCGTAAACAGATGCTAAGCCAAGAAAAGCTGCACAACAACCTAAAGCGAGTAGATGCTGAGTCTATCTCTGAGGTTGAAATCGATGGGGTATCGGTACCTGCTGAGGCTATTGGATGGCTATATCGAGAAGCATCAATAATCTTGAAAAGCTCGAGCAGTCGGAAGATGCCTTCTTTGAGCAACATGAACACCTAGGTGGCGTAGGCGCCTTTCATCTGTTCAATGGACTGCAGGTATATTTGCACGCGCGCACCAATGCAGAATGGGCTCGAGAGCAAGACCCAAACCATGAATTATGGATTAAATAGATTTCATCTTTTTACCATTAGCGATGCGCTATGATGGTGTTCTACTTATCTAGAAGAGATGAAATATGAAGCTAAAAGCTGACATTGCAGTCATGGACATTCTGGGCCACATGATAGTGTGGTTTCTATTAACTATTATTACCTTTGGTATCGCCCTGCTGTTCTTCCCTTACTCGTTTGCGAAGTTCGTAATCAATCGAACCTCAGTTGTGGACGAATTTGGCAATCAGCGCCGCATGGTATGTGACATCGACCTATTTGGTAATATCGGTCACGTGGTGCTGTGGTTCTTTATCACCATATTCACCCTAGCATCGGTTACTTCTTCTACTTCTATCGCGTGTGCAACTACGCGCTGAACAACAGCCGCGTAGACTAGGTCTACGCGGAGTTTCGAACCACCATCTCACCGGCGAGGTTCTCAGTGATGGGATTGGTGTCTTGATTACGAATGCGGTGCAGTAGGTCTGATACCGCTCTCTCACACAGCGCCTTGATTGGCTGCTTTACCGTTGTCAGCGAGTAGGGTGGCCAACTGGCTGAATCGATATCATCAAAGCCGGTAATGGCGATGTCTTCGGGCACTCGCAGTTGAGTGTGCTCCTTAAGGGCATTCATCACACCTATGGCGATTTCATCGTTACCACAAACTATGGCATCGGGCATTTGCTCATGGGTATTGATGTAATTCAGCATCTGTTGATAGCCCGACTCTACCGTAAACTCACCGTATTCTACGGTTAGGCTCGAAAGCTCAAGCTGTTGCAGGGTTTCTTTATAGCCGACTACACGATCTATGGCAGTAGAGGCAGACTTGTCACCAGTAAAACAGGCGAAGCGCTGATGTCCTTGCTCAGCTAGATACTTAACTAAGTCGCTAGCTGCTTGTTTGTTATCGGTGCAAACAGAGCTAGCGTAAACATTGGGTACGTGTCGATTGATAAAGCTGAACTCTATACCGCGGTTTACATACTGATTGATCAGCTTTGCATCGATATTGGCACTAGCCAAGATCACCCCGTCCACCTGATATTGGTCGATAAGAGGCAGGATATCATCCACGCCTTTTTCATCCTGATTGAACAAAACTACACGCTGATTGGCAGCGCGAAGTAACTCGAGCAGTTCCAACAATAGCTTTGAATAGAACTGGGGGTTGTGTGAGATAGGTTGAATGACTGCGATGCAGTTAGAGTGGCTTGAAATCAGCGCTCTCGCCATCTCATTAGGTACATACCCAAGCTGTTTAGCCGCTGCGAGGATCTTCTCTTTCTTCGCCGCTGATATAGAGCCGTTTGGTGAAAACGCCCTAGAGACAGAGGCTTGGGAAACACCCGCTAGTTTGGCAACATCTACTGAGTTGGCTTTTCTTCTCTTTTCCATCAAGTGTTTCCGTATCTTGTGCTGGTGCCATAGGTTACTAAAAACTATGAACTTTTTCCGCTACTTGTTTGAACCCATTAATAATCATGGCGTGTTCTGAGCTAATCGCAAACAGGCTGGTACCAGTTTCTTGCCACCACTTAAGCTGGTCAGTGTTGGCGAGGAAGGTGCCCACTGGCTTGTTGTGTACTTTTGCGCTTTCGCAGATCTTAAGGCATGCCGACATTACCGGTTCAGCATTTGGGTCGGTTTCCCCATAGGCTACGGTCAGGTCAACGCGTCCGATAAATAGGGCTGTAATTCCCTCTACCTGTGCGATTTCATCAATGTTTTCAACGCCATCGATATCTTCAATTTGAGCGATGATCAGAGGCTCTTTGTTTTGCTCTAGGTGTTTGGATATGGTGCTGTTGCCAAATAGGGCTGGTCTTGTCGAGCCAGCGAAGCCTCGTCCGCCGTCACCGTACCGGCTTAGCTTAACCAGTTCTCGGGCTTGCTCTGCGGTTTTGATATGCGGAACTTGGATACCGGTAGCGCCACTATCTAATACGCTGAGTATGGTTGAGGCATCGGCATTAGGGATGCGCACTATGCAGGGAAGGCCAGCTAATCGGCAGGTGGCGATGCATTGGTCCAGCTCGCGTTTACCAAAAGGAGCATGCTCTGCATCTAGAATCACGTAGTCTAAGCCGGATAACGCTAGAACCTCCATGATGATAGTGTCGGGGGTTTTAACAAAGGTGCCAACTAACTGTTTTTATCTTTAATATCAGTAATTAGGGACATAGATACTCCAAAAAAAGGTAGCCACAGGGGCTACCTTATACTGCGTGGATTTATGCTTCTTCTGCTTTGTAGCGACGAACGCGGATGTCTGCCTGCTCCTTGTGACCTGCAAAGCCCTCGAGAGCACATAGACGTGAGCAGTATTCACCTACGGTTAGTGACGCTGCTTCTGTTACGCGCTGATAGGTACAGGTCTTGATGAACTTACCTACCCACAAGCCGCCAGTGTACTTAGCGGCTTTGTTGGTTGGTAGGGTATGGTTGGTGCCGATAACCTTGTCACCGTAAGAAACGTTGGTCTCTTTACCTAGGAATAGCGCACCAAAGTTGGTCATGTTATCTAGGAAGTATTTAGGATCCTTAGTCATCACCTGAACGTGTTCAAATGCTAGCTCATCAGCCACCTGAACCATCTCTTCATAGGTATCACACACGATCACTTGGCCGTAATCAGCCCAAGATTTAGCAGCAATGTCTGCGGTAGGAAGGATAGTAAGCTGACGCTCGATCTCCTTAATGGTTTCTTCCGCAAACGTACGTGAGTTGGTCAGCAGAACAGACGGCGAGTTATAGCCGTGCTCTGCTTGGCCTAATAGGTCAGCTGCTGCCAATTCTGGGTCACAGCCAATCTCATCGGCAATTACTACCGTTTCTGTTGGGCCTGCAAATAAGTCGATACCGACTCGACCAAACAGCTGACGCTTAGCCTCTGCCACAAACGCATTACCTGGCCTACGATCATATCCACTGGTGCAATGGTTTCAGTGCCGATAGCCATAGCACCAACAGCTTGAACACCGCCCATGCAATAGATTTCGTCGGCGCCAGCCATCGCCATAGCCGCGACTACATAGGTATTTGGTTTACCTTCGAATGGAGGGGCACAAGCGATAACGCGCTTAACGCCAGCAACTTTAGCCGTAAGTACACTCATGTGTGCTGAAGCGACAAGTGGGTACTTACCACCTGGGATATAACAGCCAGCGCTGTTTACTGGGATGTTTTTATGACCCAGGATAACGCCCGGCAGGGTCTCTTGCTCAACATCTTGAAGGGATGCCTTTTGGATCTCCGCAAAACGACGTACCTGAGTTTGGGCAAAGGTGATGTCTTCTTTTTCTTGGTCGGTCAGCGCATCTACGCAAGCTCGGATCTGCTCATCTGTGAGACGGAAGTTCTCTGGGCCCCAGTTATCAAACTTCTCTGATAATTCGCGAACCACGCTGTCACCCTTTTTTTCGATGCGACCTAGGATGGTTTCTACTGTTTGGCGAACAGACTCGTCATTGTTTTTAGCAACTTCAACGTCGATTCCATTTTTTACGTATTCGATCATTTCTAATTTCCTTTTGATAAATCTACACAGATGGCGTTAGGTTTGGAGTAGTGTTGTTTCGTTTTTTGTCGTCCAATCAGGATCATCGCGACCACAGTGGCTGCGGCTGCGCCTTGATCCAGATGACTGGGCTGAAGATGGCAACTGCAGGGATGGCCCAGAGTAGCCAGCTATATTTGTTTTGGGTGATAGGGTATGCCGCCAGTAGAGATGAGAAGGCGATTACCTGAAGTATGGTGATGACCAGCATAGAGACGATGCTGATAGCCGAGCCTCAAGCAGCAGTTCAGGTTGAACAGGAACAGCAGTGGCAATAGATAAGCCGTTCCGCCCAGTCTTAGGGTGTAGCCCGCCACTTTGTGCCACGGGTCTTTACTGATGGCCGCGGCAACGAATACCGAGATACACACAGGTGGCGTAATCACAGATAGAGCCGCGTAGTAAAGCACGAATAGGTGTACCGTTAGTGCTTCAAAGCCTTGTTGGATAAGTGCTGGAGCAAATACCGCAGAAACTAGTACGTAAGCTGCTGAAGTTGGAAGACCCATGCCAGCAATGAGACATACGATGGCCATTAGGCCTGCAATCAGCAGTACATCACCGTTAGCAAAATCTAGGATGATATTGGTGATGGTTACGCCAACGCCGGTTAGGTTCACCATGGCAACGAATACCTGTGCGGAAACGAAGCAGGATACCCACAACCACAACGCCTTTACCGCCATCGATAAGAGCTGCTTTGATGCTAGATAGCATCTCGCCTAGAGGCTTCTTCTGAATGACGCTACATGCGATATAAGCACCCACGTTACCCATGATGCCAAGACAGGCAGTCATGTTGATAGAGTAGCCGTTAATAACACCGACTATGATACCGCCGAAGGCACACACGATAGGGGTGATGCGGTGCCAAACCAGTGATTCGCGCCAGTCTGGAAGCTCATCTTCAGAGACCTTACCGAAGTTAGACTTCTTTGAGATAAGGTGAACCGTGTTGAAGATACCAAAGTAGAGCAAGATAGCCGGAATGAAGCTACAGTGATGATGGTCCAGTAGTTCACACCCACAAGCTCAGCCATAACGAAGGCTGCAGTACCCATGATAGGTGGAGCCAACTGACCACCGGTTGATGCCATTGCCTCTACCGCACCAGCAAATGGACTTGGGTAGCGCAAACGCTTCATTAGGGGGATAGTGAAGTTACCGGTTGTCGCTACGTTCGCCACAGAGCTACCACTGATTGAGCCAAATAGGCTGATGCAATGGTTGCAATCTTAGCCGCGCCACCCACGCTAGAGCCGCTGATGCGTGATGACATATCTAAGAAAGTTTGGCCAGCGCCAGTATGCAGAAGGAAGCTACCAAACAGAATGAATGACGCTAGGGTAGTGGAGGCGATATTTACCAGCATACCCCACATGCCGCGGTCTGATAGGTAGATAACTTCGGTCAGATAGAAGATATCGAAACCGCGGTGACCCATGACGCCGCTGATGTACTCGCCGAGGTAAGCATAGGCGAGAGCTAAACCCACTAGGATAGGGAACACTGGCTAGCACAGCGACGGGAGAGCTCTAATAGACCAACTAGGGCAGAGCAAGCAATCCATACGTCTACTTGCTCGGCAAACGGCAGGTCGTTCATTATGGTTTCAAAGTTAACGATAATGTAGCCAACGCCGGTCAGTACCATGCCGACGATAGCTGTATCGATAACCATACCAAGAGGGCGCCAACGCTTCTGATCGCCCAATGGATAGAGTAGTACCGCCAATACAGTGATCAGGCAACGAACACCGAGCGCTGTATTAGGGTTTCAAAGGTGCCGAAGAAGGAGGTGTAGAATATGAATATCCCGATCGCCCCCCAACGATTGGAATGGCCATTTGGCGCAATGATTGAGGGGATTTGGTTGCAGTTTCCATCTTCATATACCTCCTGTAATGGGCCGATTAACCTTCGATTAGATTTGCTGGTACTTCGTAGCCTTGCTCTTGGAAGTACTTAACTGCACCCGGGTGAAGCGGTGAAGTGGCATATTTCAGTGTCTGCTCGATTAGGTTTTCGCCTTTAACTGCAGGGAAGGCCGTCGCTTGCTCAACCTCGTCTTGCATTACTGACTTCACTATGTTGTAAGCGGTGTCGGTATCCAGTTTCGGAGATGCAGATACGCCGATCACGAAGCCCCAAGTCTTGTATGGTCCGCGGTTAACCAGCTTATCTCCTGGCATATCAACGATGGCAACCTCAGGGTGGTTTTCGCTGATGGCTTTCACTTCAGTGTCGTTTAGGCCAATCGCAGTAAGAGGGGTAAAGGTGCCGATGTCTGTAGTTAGCGCATCGTAGCGGTTACCTACAGAGGACTTGATCATGCCGCAGATGCGGTTGTCTTTGATGCCATTGGCTAGCTCACCGTTTGAACCGCGAACCCACTCAGGCTCAATGCTCAAGGTCTTCATGATGGCAAGGGTTGTTGCTTCGGTTGCTGAACCACGCATGCCAGGGCCAAGGCGGATGCCAGTCAGTTCGCTTAGAGAGTTAACCTCGCAGTCTTGGCGAGCAATGATGTTTTGTGGCGCTGGGTTATAGGTCCAAAGCAGCTGTGATTTGATTGGACGCTTGAAGCTATCTTGTCCGTAGTACGCCTTGTGCAATACGTTCGAGGTGATTAGGCCGATGTCTAGTTGGTTGCGGTCCATACGACGTAGGTTATCCACGGTAGCACCAGTTTCGATTACCGATACCTTGTAGTCGTCATGGTTTTGTTCAACCACCTTCTTGATAGACGCAAAGTAAGCATAGTGGCAGATTGAGCGTTAGTTGCACCAAAGGCTAGTCGAGTTTCTGCATGTGCATTAACGGCAAATGCACCAACAGCTAGGGGAAACAACAGGGATTTTAGTAGGCTGACCTTCATGGTTATTCTTCCTTTTTTGTATACGTATACATTTCTGTTTCAAGCGCAATTATAAAAGCACAAAAAAACCGCATCTCATGTGACCGAAACCACAATAATCTGTTGTTATAATGTTAATGAATGGTTTCTGGGTTGGAGATCACAATCTTCATTCACCCACTGAATTAGATTTACATCAGGTTTTGAATAGGTATTCGGAGAAGGTATGAGCAAGGCAGCTTTTATTACAGGTGGAGTGGGAAAGATAGGCAGAGCATCTGTATTTCGCTCGCTAACCAAGGCTATAAGGTGTTCTTCACCCATAGAGGAAGCGAGGCTGGCAAGGCCAATGCTAGTGCATTGCTAGAAGAGTTAAACGGAGAAGGGCACAAGGCAGTTTGTGTCGATATCACCGACCATAAAGCTTATGAATTAACACTCCGAGAGGTGATAGAAGCAGACCAGGCTATCGATCTTGTGATTAACTGTGCAGGTACCACCCAGTTTGTGGCGCCGTCTGATCTGGATGGCTTGAGTGAAGAGCTGGTGGATAGGATATTTCAGGTAAATGTGCGCGCTGCGATAACAACAGTAAGATTGTTAGAACCTCATCTTCAGCTCTCCGATAACCATCCGTGTATCATCAACATCAGCTCAATTGCAGCGAAAACCGCTATTGGTAGTAATATTGCTTACTGCGCAAGTAAGGCTGCGATGGATAGCTTGACCATGTCGTTGGCTAGAAGCCTAGGACCAAAGATCCGAGTGTTGTCGGTTTCACCGGGTCTTGCCGATACCGATTTTGTGAAAGGGGTGGATACCAGTTGGCGTGATGAACAATTAGATAAGACGCCACTCAAGAGCTTGGTTTCTCCAGAGCAGGTAGCTGAGGCGGTTTTAAGCGCCAAAGAGCATCTACTGTTTACCACAGGCGCAGTGATTCCTGTGGACGGTGGTCGTCCTCTGAACTAGTTCACTTTCCTTAGGCTAGGCTGAAATTTCAGCGAGATAACTGAGGTATAGCAAGAGTCCAAGCATTGACCACAGCCGATGCAGGACTCTTGTTTTATTTGAGGGGCTTTATCTTCACGCCAAGTTAATGCGCCGTAATTGCAGCTATCCTCACAGCTAGAGCAATAGCTATAGATATTTTCACAGCTATTGCTAACAGTTGCGATTAAACCGGTTTGAAGCTTAGTGTTGGATAGCGCCAGGCTTGGGCACGCGCTTTGGCATGAACCGCATACAAGGCAACTTGAGTAATCGACCTCTATGCTCGCCAAGTCATCCTTAATCATGATGATGTTTGGCTCGCATACCGCTACGCACTTTCCGCAACCATCGCACTCGCGCTGAAACATGGCTTCAGCGATGGCGTAAGGTGGACGAGGTGCGGCAGGCTTGGGCTCAAATTGAACCTTAGGTCTGCCAAAAAGGCGGCGTTTATTGAGGTCGATTCGCTCTGTCATTACTCGGCCTGTACCGCTTGGTTGATAGTCGTAACTAGATCTTGGCTAAAGTGGCCTAAGGCTTGATAGCTTGGGTTTTGTGCGTGCTGATTAAAGCGCTTAATAAATTGATCAAACCAGGTATTCAGGTGTTTATCTAGTAGCGTTGTGGCGCGGTCGATACGGCCTTGCTCAAGCAAGATACCCAGCACCATCAGCATCAAGCCCACTTGATCTTCAGGTTCGTTTTGAGGCGTATTGAAGTCGAGATTACACTCTCGCAGAAAGGTGCGAAAAACGAGGGTAGATTCACCAAATATCACCTCTTCTCTATCCAGATATACTGAGCCCCACGGCGGCGCTTCCATATCGCCAATGCCCGCTAGCAAGGTATCGTGCTCCTCTTGAAGCTCAATCAGGTCGCTGTTGGCAAAGGCTTGAATGAGATCATTCAGACCTTCAATTTCAACATCAGAAGAGGCAAAGGAATCAAGTAGGTTTATCTCTTGATACTGGCTCGGTTGATAGTAAAAAAGCGCCCTGTGAATTTGCATAGAGCACTGTATTCAGCAAAGTTGAGTTCGGTTAGTTTCATCATATTAAAAAGCCCGAGGCAAAACCTCGGGCCTCCGTTTTAGTACAGACCAGCGGTAAAGTGCATGCCGTAGAAGACATTGCGACCAGCGAGTTCAGCCACCATAAGCACCATAAAGGTGATGCATAGCAGTGCTGAGCGAGTTGATTTACCCAGTGCAGAGAACGCCGAGATGATCCACAGTACAATCGCTACAGCCGATAGCATAACCTGAGCGGTCAGGTAGCCAGATAGGCTTTGTAGTTGGCTGATACCCTGATGGATAGCAGTAGTAACACCACTAAAGAACAGGGTTTGTAGCACAATGGATGCTAGGTGAAAGGCAATAAAGGTGATGCCAATCAGTGCTAGCGCCTTGGTTGCACAGCCTCTTGAAAGACCCAGAACCTGGACCAGGGTAGCCGCTAGCAGTACGCCCAGGGTTAGCACGGTAAACCAGAATTCAACGAAGGTATTCATGCTAAACCAAGTCGGGACTGAAGGGATGTAGTAGACGTTCGCCATCGCAAACATAAACACAACACCCACTACCACAGACAATGCGGTTAGTAGTTTTTGGATAGCTCGACCACCAAGGTTTAGAAGCGAAGTGAACCAAGCAAGGCCGGCTAGAGTCAAGAAACTTGAACCAGTTAGGATCTCATTGGATAGCGCCGATGCCCCCACGCGGTTAAAGGCGTTGAACGCGCGTAGCGGTGAGCCAAGGTGCGTGGTTGAGCACATAAATCCAATGGCCATAAAACCAAGGATGATAAAGCGCGCGATATGTAACTCTCGTGATGGCTTATCGAGGTTTTTCCATTGATACAAGCTTAGAGCGATATGCGCGCCTACTGCGGTTTGTGCCAGTGTGGTAAAGCCTACCAAAGGCAGTTCATAAATCATTATTTAACCTCCCTTGGGTTTTGTAGGAATCCACTGCGATCATCGGTTGGACGACCGTTTGGATTCAGCTTCACAATCAGATTAGGCTAGTGATGCGAGAATCTGGCAGTGGAGCTACATCGGCATTGCTACCGTATTTAGCGCGCAGTTCGTTGATTGGACCAAACTCGATAGCACGAAGTGGGCAACTGTCTACACATACTGGCATCAAGCTTCGGCAACGCGCTCAAAGCAACCGTCGCACTTGGTCATGTGCCCCTTTTCTTCGCTGTACTGTGGCGCTCCGTAAGGGCAGGCCATGTGGCACGACTTACAACCGATGCACACACTTTCATCTACCACTACTAAGCCATCCTCTTCACGCTTATGCATAGCGCCAGATGGGCATACCTTTGTGCATGCAGGGTGGGTACAGTGGTTACATGAGATAGACAGATAGTAAGCAAACACATTCTGGCGGAATGCGCCGTCTTTCTCGGTCCAGTTACCGCCCACGTATTCGTAAACGCGGCGGAAGTTGCGGTCGATACCTAGGTCTTTGTTATCTTTGCAAGACATTTGGCAGGTTTTACAACCGGTGCACTTGCTTGAGTCGATATAGAAACCGTATTGCTGCTTAGGAGTCATTATTTAGCCCCCATCTTTTTGATAAGTGATACTTCCACAAGGTTGGTGTGGCTCGGATTCGATTTAGCCAGTGGGCTAGGGCGTTGCGTGGTCAGAACGTTGATGGAACCCGCCTGATCGATACCCTTGTTATTTGGGGTATACCAAGCACCTTCACCTAGACCTGTCATACCAGGCATGATGCGAGGGGTCACCTTAACGCGAACGTGCATCTCACCATGAGCATTGTGCACGCTAGCAAGGTCGCCGTTTTCTAAACCGCGAGATTGTGCATCCATTGGGTTGATCCACAGCTCTTGCGGAGCGGCGGCTTTGAGCACGTCTACGTTAGCGTAGGTGGAGTGCGCGCGGGCCTTGTAGTGGAAGCCTGTCAGCTGAAGCGGATATTCCGAACGCTCTTTTGCATCCCAACCGTTGAAGGTTGAGTGGTACTCAGGAAGCGCGGTGACATGCTCGTCTTCATCCAGCTCCCACGTTTTAGCGATCTTAGCCAGTTGTTCTGAATAGATCTCAATCTTGCCCGATGGCGATTTCAGTGGGTTGGCAATTGGGTCACGACGGAAGTCTTCAAATGCCACGTGTGGACGGTCAAACTGCTTCTTAAAGATGCCCTGCTTGCGCATATCGTTATAGCTTGGCAGGTTCGGATCTTGGTTCTGTTCTAGGGTCAGGGCATACAGATGTTGTAGCCACTGCTCTTGAGTGCGACCCTCGGTGAACTCATCGAATACGCCCATGCGTTTAGCCACACCAGACATGATGTCGTAGATAGGCTTGCACTCAAATCTCGGCTCGATAGCTTGGCTAGCAAAGATGAAGTAAGGCATAGAAGCTGCCGCGCCATCCATACAGAAGTCCGATTGCTCTGAGGTCGTGCAGTCAGGAAGCACGATATCCGCATACTTGGCTGACGCCGTCATATGGTTATCGATCACTACGATCATCTCACACGCCTTCTCATCTTGCAGGATGTCATGAGTACGGTTGATGTCTGAGTGCTGGTTGATGATGCAGTTACCCGCATAGTTCCAGATAAACTTGATGTTGCTGTTCAGCTGATTAACGCCCTGCACGCCGTCCGTTAGGTCGGTCATCTCGGTGCCGCGTACAATCGCATCTGTCCATAGGAACATAGGGATAGATGCCTTGATTGGGTTACTCAGGGTCGGGAAGCGAACGAACGGATAGCTGTGATTACCTTCACGGGCGCCAGTACCACCACCTTGCAGGCCTACTTGGCCGCGAAGCAGTGACAGCATCATAATAGCTTTACACGCCTGCTCACCGTTTGCTGAACGTTGTAGACCCCAACCTTGAGTGATGTAGATGCGTTTCGCATCGCCGATCTCACGAGCTAGCTTGATGATGATATCCGCTGGAATGCCAGTGATAGGCTGAGCCCACTCTGGAGTTTTAGCGGTACCGTCAGGGCCCGTACCTAGCACATAGTCTTTATAGCTTCCGTTCTCTGGCGCGCTCTCTGGCAGCGTTTTTCGGTCATAGCCGATGCAGTAGGTATCAAGGAATTCTTGGTCTACCTTGTCTTCGGTGATCAGCACGTGCGCAATAGCTGCAACTAGGGCTGCATCTGTACCGTGCTTGATTGGAACCCATTGATCTTCTCGACCTGCAGCAGTGTCGGTATAACGAGGTCGATACAGATTGTGCGAGTACGGCTGATGTTTTTGCCATCCACATAGCTATGCACCTGACCACCACCCGACATACGAGTCTCGGCAGGGTTGTTACCGAACATCAGGCAAAGGTCGGCGTTTTGAATATCGTCGATGCTGTTGTTGTCTACCCACTGACCGTAGAAGTACTTAGACATCCATTCGATGTTAGCCGCTGAGTAGTCACCATAGTGGTTAAGATAGCCACCGCACAGGTTCATCAGACGCGCAACCAAGGTTTTACCCGGGGCCCAGCTCTTGGTTACTGTACCGCCAAGGGTACCTGTACCGTAGTTTAGGTATACCGCTTCGTTACCATGCTCTTTGATGATGCGTTTTAGGTTTTCACCAATGGTATCGAAGGCTTCATCCCAGGTGATGCGCTTAAACTTACCTTCACCACGTTTGCCGACACGCTTTAGTGGATATTTAAGGCGATCAGGCGAATACACACGACGGCGCATAGAGCGACCACGTAGACAGGCGCGAACTTGATGATAGTTGTTGAAGATATCATCGCCGGTGTTGTCGGTTTCAACCCACTTGATCTCACCATCTACCACGTGCATGCGAAGCGGACAGCGAGAGCCACAGTTCACCGTACATGCGGACCAAACAATCTTTTCGTCCTGTTTAGCAGGCGTTGGTTTAGCTTCGGCTTTAGTTGAGAAGGGAAGAGAGATAGCGTTGCTTGCTAGGCTAAAGTGCCCAATGCGCCACTGCCTTTGAGAAGGGTGCGCCTTGAAAGAGTAAATTTATCTTCCGTAGCCATGAGGCCTCCAGTGCGAGCTTCGATGAGGCAAGGCCTCACAAAAACTAGGTGAATAATTCTGCGGACAGTATCTACGGAGGTACCTAAGGAATCTTGATTAAAATCAATTTCTTAAAATGGGTGGAAGTAAGCTTAAATTGCAGTTTTGATATGAATTCATCTAGGGAATAACTGACTTAGCATCAGATTCGCTTACTCAATAAAGATCTTTGAGATGGGAGGTTGAGATGGCTTCTGTAGTATCGCCAGAGATAAGTCATAACTGGCTTATTTTCTATAATCCAATCTGCCTTTTTGAGATTTTTATGAAGCATTCACTACTTGGTTTGATGTGTATATTTAGCCTGCAAGTCAACGCCACACTCGTTCCGGACATACCCCACAAGGACTCCAATCCATTCTATCCAATTCTCGAAGAAATCATCTTGGAGGGTAATACTAAGAATATTGATGTGAACACCTTGTCTTGGTATTACCTGTCTGCTGATAGCCCTAAACAAGGTGATCCAGCACTTTTGGCCGATGTTATTTCTACTATCGATTCCATTCTGACGGCTCCACAAGGGGATGACGTCAATATAGTGATATTTGATACTGCTCGAGTGCTAGACGCCATAGACCAAATCTTACTTACTGAACCCAATGCTTTGTCAGATGAGTTGTTAGCTCGCTGGTGGCCGTATCTTGAGCAAAATATGCTCACCATCTATGAAAAGAGACGTAACCCTGAACATAAACCGAATGAACACGGTCTCAATTACCCCAATCCTGATGCATTTGCTCTGTTGGCTGTGAGTATTGCAAAGCGCTACTTTGATTTGGAAGAGCCTGATCTGTTTGAGGCTGAATTACTGCAAGGGCTGTCAGAGCATCTATATTCTGATGGTGCTTGGTCTTATCTGTTTGAGAGTAATGAGGAGCCCGCATACCATGGTGTCGTATTAACCGGCCTAGCTCGATACTATGAGAGAACGGGGTCTGTGGCAGCGCTATCCTTGTTGGTTCGTTCAGCACCCTACTATCCACTCAGCGTTGAAGTGGGTGGGGTGACAGAAGGGTCTACCTCCCCTTATTGGAAACATCGCTGGGACGTTATCTTTCCTTGGTTCCCTGGACTTATCGCAGGTACGACCCATGATGCGGCTAATCAGGCGCTCTACCAATCCATCCTAGAGCACAATCACAGCTTCGATGTTGATTACGGTGAAGTGGCCGAAAAGAGTGATCCTCATTCGCAAATGTTGAGGATGGCTGCATCTAATTATAAAAATGACATTGAAGTAACTACGTTGCCTGATGATTACCTCGTTTGGGACAACAATATAGAAGGGCCTAGAGCCAGACATGGCGACTGGTCGTATACCTTTACAGGACGAGATCTAGAGAAAAATCGAGGTAAATATACCTTCTTCGGAACCATGGTAACCGATACAAGCAAAGGGCTATACCCACTCAGTGGAGCGGTACAGATAGTCATGCCAAGCGTTTATTACAATAGCCAAGACAGTTACATTCTTGGGATGAACGATGTAAACCGTATCAAGATTGAAGAGGGCGTGTCTTATATGACCACGGTCTACGATCTTCAAGAACCGGTTTCCGGAGGAGGAGACTCTCGAGCGGTGCCATGGCGAGGTATACAGCTTTGGATAGCTGATAGTGAGCGAGCCGCAGGTCTGGTCTGTATTGAGCCTAAGGTGCCACAAATTGCCTTTGGCTTAGAGGCGACTATTCGTATTGGAGCTGGAAGAGGCTTACCTTTCAAAGGGTTGACTTATTCTGAGCTAGAAGACCACGAAAACATGTCCTATTCGCGAGGAAAGCAGGACGTAAGAATCGTATCGCATAATTTTGAAGATGTTATCACTCGAGATGCGCCGGATGATTATCGTGGAGAATCTGACGACATAGTACTGAGGGATAGTGCTCGGGTGCAGGGTACAGAGCATCATTACACTGACGAGAGGTACTGTATGACTCTTGAGATTAAGCCTGCTGATTCAGAGTATATTCGAGTGCGTAGCGAGGTATCAAAAACAGAATTGAGCTTGAATATGGGCGAGTACCAATTACGTCTGTAGCAAGTTTAGAGCCTAGCTTTGCCTAGGCTCCTAGATGCTAATGGCTGGGTGCCTTGCTGACATTGGCGTTCTTTGGAATACGCACCAAAAATAGTAACGGCACGATCAATACGAACAGCAGCGTTATAAAGGTAAAGGTATGCACGAAAGCCAGTATCTCCGACTGTTTGTGTACCTGCTCTTGCAGTATGGTTTGTGTGGTATGGTCGTTTAGCGATTTACCCGTTTCAGCAAGCCAAGTCTGCAGGTTTGGGTTGTATGGTGTGATGGACTGACTTAGGGCATTCCATTGCTGCTGTGCATCGCGGAACTGGAAGGTTGTCGCAATAGAGATGCCAAACGAGCTCCCGATAGTCCTGAACAGGTTAAAGATGCTGGCACCCGCTACGCCTTGCTCTGGAGTAAGCGTTGTGTAGGAGATGGAAGACAAACCACTGAACACTAGGCCCATACCACAGCCTTGGATAAGGCTAGGGAAAATAATCCAGAAGAAGTCGATGTTCTCTGAATAGCGAGACATGATAAGCCCTGCAATACCGCATAATAGCGCTCCGAAACCTACCGATCCTTTTAGCCTAGAGTTATTCATAAACTTGGCGGTAGCAATCAGGGTGATGGCAGCTGCGATACCGCGAGGCGCCATTAGAAAGCCTGTGGTATCTACCGGATAATCTAGAACCCCTTCTAGCATCATTGGTAGTTGCGCGGTCAGACCAAACAAGGCACTGACGAAGATGGCCATCATGGTCGAGCCTAGGGCGAGGTTTCTGTTACTTATCATCCAGATAGGGGCTACCGGACTTCGGGTCTTAAAGCTTCGATAGACAAAGAACACAATACCGACAATAGCGACAAGCAGGCTCGCCTGAATCATACGTGATTCGAACCAATCTTTCTGGTTACCTTGGTCGAGTACTAGCTGAAGCATACCAATACCAATCGCCATAGAGATGATGGTTGGCCAATCTATCTTAGCCTCGCGCTTGTTAGAGATGTGCACAAAGAAATAGATCATCAGCAAGCAGAAGATGCCTACCGGTACGTTAACATAAAACACCCAACGCCAGTCGGTATTCTGGGTGATGATGCCACCCACGGTTGGGCCTAGGATAGGGCCGAGCAAGATACCGATACTGAAGATAGACATGGCTTTGCCACGCTCTTCTGGCGGAAATACTGCGATCAAAAGAGACTGTGCGAGTGGGATAACCACGGCGCCAAAGGCACCCTGGATAACGCGAAACAGCACCATAGCTTCGATGGATTGTGCCTGACCACACAGAGTCGATGAAACGATAAAGCCAGTTACTGCCACCAATAGCAGTTTTCGCTCACCCAATTTGCCTGAGAAGAAGCTGGTTAGCGGGATGAATACTGCCTCTGCCATGGTGTATGAAGTTAACACCCAGGTGATGGTGTCAGAGGTAGCGCCTAACGAGCCCCGCATCTGCGGCAAAGCCACGTTGGCTATGGTCATGTCCAGCAATACCATGATAGCCGAGGTCATGACCCCTATGACGATCATCCATCGCTGGAATGGAGTGATATCTTGCACCCTTATTCTCCAGCTGTGGTGTCTACGGTAACTTCAGTGCTTGCGCCGATACGAAGTTGCGGCTTGGAAGCAAGATCGTCGGTGATTTCAATCTTAATTGGGAATCGCTGACCGATCTTAACCCAGTTACCGGTTGCGTTCTCTGGAGGTAGTAGTGAGAAAGCGGTGCCTGAAGCAGGAGAGATTTTAGCTAGCTTGCCGTGCCACACTACATCAGGGTACATATCGACCTTGATCTCAACTGACTGGCCTTCACGAAGGCGAGGCATCTGAGACTCTTTAAAGTTGGCTTGAACCCATTGGCTGTATTGCTTAACAAGCGGGAATAGTGGCTGACCGGTTGCGGCGAAGGTGCCAAGGTGTAGCTTGATGTCGCCTACATAGCCATCAAACGGTGCACTGATTTCGGTATAGCTTAGGTTTAGCTCAGCTTGAGCCAGTTTAGCGGCAGCTTGCTGAACCATAATAGATTCTTCACCCTTACCACCTTGTGCATCGATAGCTTGTTGCAGGTTAGCTTGAGCGGCATGCAGATGAGCCTGAGCATCGGCTAGGGTTGTGCGGTCTGTATCGCCTTGTTTGATTGGAACCAGTTTTTGCTCAAGCAGTTTCTGGGTACGACGATAGTTTTTCTGCGCGTTTTCAAGGTTGGCTTTTGCTTCATTAAGTGTCGCGATAGCCGCGTTTACGCCAGATTCTTGAGACTTGTTGGTTTGCAGTGCTGCGGAATAGGCCGCTTGTGCCTCTTTCACCGCTAGTTGATAAGGTGTCGGGTCGATAGTGATTAAGTGATCGCCCATGTGTACGAACTGATAGTCGTCCACCGAGATCTTAGTCACTCGACCATTTACCAACGGTGCTACGGAAACGACCTTGCCATGAACGTATGCATTTTCTGTCGATGGGTGTAAATCACTGTAGTGCCAGTAGTAAGCCAAAGCACCTACAACACCTAAAACAACAACCGCGGCCAGGTAGCCTTTCAAATACTTTTTCATAACAAATCCAAATCGGGTTGCGTGATAGGGAAGGAATAAGAATCATCACGCGTATAAATCGCTCGACCCTAACTATAGGGAGAACGCCGACTCATAGATATGCGAAAAAGTGCACACTTAATTTCAAAAAATGTGATCTGGACCGACCTGATTTAAAATGTCCTAGTGAATTACAGGTTTGAGTTTTCCACCTTGGTCACTGATGGATCCCTTTGGGATGGCAGCTCTTATCTCTCTGAGATAGGTGTCGAGATACTCGGTTTGATTGTCGGTGAATTCAAGGTACAGCTTGGTGCGGCGTTTGAGTAAGTCCTCAGCGGTGAGGACAAATTCCGCATCCATTAGATAATCCACTTCAACCTTGAATAAGCTCTCAGAGAACGCAAGCCCGAGGTCCCGCTTAGATTTAATGGAGTTAGTGAAGTTCAGGGCGCGCGTGCCGTAGGCTTCGACCCAGCGCTTGATAAGAGATTCCTCCAAGAATGGCATCTGTTTTATGAGATCTGCTGTCAGTTGCTCTCTATCAAAGCCCTCAGCACCAGGGAGTAGAGTTTGATCTGTGGTGCATTGGTCGATATGCGGGAAGATAGGCTTGAGCTTTTCCATAGCCGCGTTTGCTAACTTGCGATAGGTAGTGAGTTTGCCCCCAAATACTGACAGCAGTGGGGCGGTTTGTTGATTGTGTTGCAGGGTCAACGTGTAGTCACGGGTGATAGTTTGAGGCGAGTCTGATTCGTCGTCGCACAGCGGTCTCACACCACTAAACGAGGCAATGATCTGCTCCTTAGAGATCTGATTTCTAAAGTGCTGATTGACCACATCTACTAGGTAATTTACCTCTTCGTCATCGATATTAACCTCTCTTGGGTCGCCCTTATATTCCACATCCGTTGTACCTATCAGCGAGTATTTATCTAGGTAAGGAATAACAAATACGATGCGTCCGTCCTTGTTTTGCAGGATATAGGAATACTCTTGCTGGTGGACTTTAGGCACTATGATGTGTGACCCCTTTATTAGTCGGATACCCATAGGTGAGCGAGTATTTACTTGCTTAGTGAGGAAACTTTTCACCCAAGGACCGGTGGCGTTTACCAAGGCTCGACAGCGACGAGTAAAGCTTTGGTTAGTTCGTTTGTCGAGGATCTCTAGCGTCCAGATCTTGTCCTCTTGAGTAGCACTGACCACCTCGCAGTAGTTTCTTACCTCCGCACCACGCTCCCCTGCATGCATAGCATTGAGAGTGACTAACCTTGCATCATCCACCCAGCAATCTGAGTATTCAAAGGCAACCTTAAATTCATCGAACATAATGCCGTCTTGACTAAGGGACACCTTCTTTGAAGCCGGCAGAGTATTGCGAGTGCTGAGATAGTCATACAGATACATGCCAGCGCGTATCATCCAAGCAGGTCGAAGATAGGGTCTGTGAGGCAAGCGAAAACGCATCGGCCATGCGATATGAGGGGCTTTTTTAAGGATTACCTCGCGCTCAGCGAGTGCTTCGGAGACTAAGCGGAATTCATAGTGTTCAAGGTAGCGTAGGCCACCATGAATAAGTTTAGAGCTTGCCGATGAGGTGGCAGAGGCAAAGTCAGAGGCTTCGAACAAAGCTGTGGAAAGTCCTCGTTCTGTGGCATCGGCTGCAATACCGACACCGTTGATACCACCGCCTACCACGATAATATCGAGGATTGGATCCGCGCTCATATCCTTACTACTTGCCATACTCACCTCTCCATGGAACGTTACATGTAAACAGTTAACTAAACAGATTATAGGTTTCGTACGGAATTAATGAGAGCTATGAGCGATTTTGTATAAGAAAATCGTTTAATTTTTATAAGGTGGGATCTAGGCTGAATTTCACAAGCAAACCCAGCCTTTACCCAAAGTAATTGGAGATGCAGGTAGGCGGCCAATGAGCCAAGCGCCTGAGCATAGATAAACTATGTGATGGGGCGGGGCTGGCCATCCAGTGGCGAGTGCCAGCCAACACCCCTGCATCTTCAAGTACGACGGGTAAACGTTAGTTGCTGTTTACGTACTCTTTAAAGCGAGCTTTAGTCTCAGCGTCAGCCTTGCTGTACCAGAAGTGAAGCATCTCTTCTGCGGTATTCGCATCTACGCTTTTAGCGGCTGGGCTGGTCTCTTGTAGCGCAGGCTGAGTAACACCCGAGGTGTTTTGCTGTGCCTGTTGAGCGGCGGCGATAGTCGCTGCAGTACCAGTCAGGGCAACAGCTGCCACACCGCCATTAGCGTTGTAAGTGATCAGCTCTTGCGGGTAGTCACGACCAATCTGCATACCATTGTGGATCAGCTTGTCTTGCTCGAACGCTACTGGTTGGTCAAGGCTGTCTAGCAGCTGCCAGTTAGCTTCTTTGTCGAACTTCAGCTCAGCTTCACGTAGGTTACGATATTTAGGGAATTCAAACTTCAGCTGTTCGTCTTCAGCGTTGAATTTCGCCACGATTACTTGAGAGTTGAACTCGTCACGGTCTTTACCATTTTTGTAGGTTGGTACATAACGGAAAACAATCTGGTTTTCGCCGTCAGGCATGGTGACTTTTTTGTCTGAAGAGAAGAAACCGCCTTCTACCTCTGGCTTCTCTCCATTAACCAAGATTAGGTCTACTTGATCGGTTAAATCTAATGTAACAGCTGCAAAAGTTGGGGCAGCTAAAGTTAGGGCTAGTCCGCTTAGCAAAACTTTTTTATACATAGTTTTTCTCTACTCTTATGTTTTTAATTGTTCGTCTTAGTTAGTGACGAAAGTTCCTTACCGAGAGCCTTGAGTTCCGGCAACATGCGGTGAATTAAATCCAGTTGTTGCAAGATCATCTGCGCCGAAGAGCCATCGCTCTCACGCCATTGTGACAATCTTTGCTTGATTTGGTTCTCATCAAATTGCTCTTCTGAGACCTCTTGATGCTGCAACACCTGCTCAATAGCATCGAGCTTAACATGAATCGATTGATATGCATCTATTACTAATTTGTGCGTTGTCGCATCATCGAGACGAGTTCGGTGTGCACCAAGGCAGAAATGTAGCTGAGTAGCGCATGATTCAGAGTTAGAACTCGGAAGCTTAAATCACTCGAACCTCGATACTTGCCGGGCTCAGCCAACATATTGGTGATGGCGGCGCTCAGTTGTGCATCGTTATTGTGCGCCGCACGTCTTGCGATGCGATAGGCTAGGTCATCGCTCTTACCTAAGCGGTATTGCGAGATGATCTGTCTAGATATTCTTTGTTTGCTCGAATGGCGCTAGCCATAAACTGAGGGATTTTCTTTGCCTGCCAGTCAGGAAGAACAAAGTACACAGCCCCGACCGCCAACGCACTGCCTATCAGGTATCCACAAGTCTTGGCAAGATAACCGCGTAGCCGATACCCAGTTGCGAGAACAGGAACAGCACCAAAATGGTGATAAAGGTGGTGGCATAGGCGTAGTTTTGAATGCGAAAGGCAAAGAAGAGCACACTGCTTATCACGATAACGAACAGCTGTCCTTCGACCTCTGGAATGAGATTTAGCAGTAAGACACCAGCAATCAAGCCAACTAAGGTGCCACCGATTCGATGGAACAGTTTCTGCTTAGTGGCGCTGAAGTTTGGTTGGCAGACGAAAAGGGTCGTGAGCAGGATCCAGAAGCCATGCTCTATGTTGAACACCTCTATGATGCCGTAACCTATAGTCAGCGCTAGCGACATACGCACAGCATGGCGAAATAGTTGAGACTTGATAGTCATCGCCGAGCGCACGTTTTGCCACATTTGGCCTGCGGTATGCGCAGTTCTATCATCCAGATGGTTCTCGGCATTGCTCGCATCTGGATTGTTGATGTTATTGAACAACTGGTCCACGGTGCAGAGGTTATTGAATAGGAACTGAAGCTGACTCAGAGAATCTTTCCATACAGGATTATTCTGCTCGCGAAGTGCTGTCATTGAAGCCTGCAGTTCGTCTAGCGCAAGGGTGGTATCTTGGCTTCGCTCAAATGGAATACCTAGCTGCAAGGCTCGACCAATGCTCCGACATTCGCTGGCATAGGCTTGTAGCAAGTGCTTGAAGCGAAACAACACATCTGAGCGTTCGAAATGGCTAGCGAGCTCTTGATAGCGATAGTGGCTGGAGCTCAATCTTTCATGGATATCTTGCACAATGAAATAGATGCGCAGAAAGCGATCTGATGGGCCATCCACATGACCTCGGTTAGAGCGCTTTAGCAGTGTCTGACGGCAAAGCTCTAACGCCGCTACGGTGTTGGCATTTTGCTTGGCGGCGGCAATGCGCATTGGCTGTGGGTTCAAGCGCTGAACCGGATGAAACAGCTTGCTCTTGGTATCTATATAGGTAGCTAGGGTTTTAAAGGTCTCTGCCAAGCTGTTTTGTACTGGCTGCATCGGCCAGAAACTCTGCCAAATCAGAGACAGCAGGTAATACCAAGCAGCGCCGCTCAGAAGCAAGATAGGTTGATACCAAATACTGGCACTATGCTCGGCACCCAGCATGGTATAGATAGCAATCAGCAATGAGCCAAAGGCGATACTGGCGTACCTAGGCCAATAGCACCCAGCATGATAAAGGCAAAGGTTGAAACGAATAGACCTAACGCAAATAGCGGTGGTGACGGAAACAACACCTCGATAGAAAGGCTAGCTAGCGCAAAGCAGATAAAGGTGAGCAGAAGGGCGCGCAATCGTCCCCAGAAGTTGTCATCGGTTTCGGCAAGAGCTGCGGCGATAACGCCCAGAACCAGCGGATTGATGATGGAGTATTGCTGGAAATACCAACAGGGAATCACCACCCCAAGCATGGTAACTAGGATCTGAAGGCTGTTGTTGATGGTTTTGTTGGCCCAATATTGGCGAAGGCTTACAGCTGCTGGCACGGCATTTTTGCAGTCTAATGAAACGGTTAGGCACATTGTCGTGAAGTTTCATACTTGTGTCGAGTTTCTGTGAACAAAAAATTCAACTATGGGTAATTAAGGCCAATCGTAGTAAACTGAAACCCTTAGCAAGTTAGCTTTGCTCCAATTCTTTGGGGCATTTTTATTTAAGGACGAGTTACCCTCTATGCAGTTGCAAGCTACAACCGCTGCCCAGTTTTTTCTTCAAAGTGAATATTTCGACGTTCAACTCGAGCGTGATCAGTTGATCCTCTCTGCCCGAGAAAGCAAGACCACCATCCGTTCTCAGAGTGGAGTGGCAAGACTTCGGTCAAGCGTGGCTTGATATGGGGTAGCGTGACCTTCTACGGCTATGAGCAAGATAAAACGGTTTCTGCATGGCAAATCCAGGGATTACCTTGGACAGCGGCCAAGTCTTTAGCGCGCACTGCGGTTCAATATTATGAGAAATGGCACAGACTGCAGTGCCGTCAGCTCAACCTTTATCTGCCGAAATGGCAACAAAAGCTCGACTTACTGCGCCGTCAGCCTTCTTATCTTGCCTATTCTGAATTGCTTGCGTGGCAACAGATGGTCGTCTCAGACTTAGCCGAGATGGAGATCTCTCAAGAGGAGGCTGAGCAACGCATGCCTGATGCCATGGCGGATATTCAACGTTGGATGACAGATGACCCTGAGCTCTTAGAAGAGCGTAACGATATCTGGCTTCAGAATGAGATGCAGAATTGGCAGGTGCTGTTTGCCAGATTGAGAACTCGCCACTAAATACTTCACAGCAAAAGCAGTGCTCCTAAACAATGACCACAACCTTGTACTTGCAGGTGCTGGCACGGGTAAAACTAGCGTACTGATGGCTCGCGTGGCTTATCTGCTACAAAGCCACCAAGCCAAGCCGAAGAGATGGCATTGCTTGCTTTTGGTCGCGACGCTGCAAACGAGGTTTCAGAGCGCTTAGCCAACAAGATAGGCATTACCGCTCAGAAGGTGAATGTCAGCACCTTCCATCAGATGGCGCTCAAGATCATCTCTGATGTGGAAGGTGGTGCCCCTGCGATCAGCTCTCTGGCTACTGAAGAGAAACAAAAGCTGCAATGGTGCGGTGTTTGGCTAAAAGAGCATTGGGTCAATGCGACAAACTTTAAGCGCTGGCAGAAACACCTCTCTCTATGGCCGATTGCTTATCTTAACGGTGATGAAGAGCTGGTTAATCAGTCAGAAAACCCGAAACTGCTGGCATGGCTCAACCAACAAGTTGAGCAGTTGATGACCATGAATGTGACCAAGAAAGCCATTCAGCAACAGATCATTGATCATCCAGAATACTCTCGCCTAAACAGCGAATTGCAACTGGCTTGGCCTGCTTATCAAGCATGGAAGCAATATCTAAAAGAGCAGAATGAGTTCGATTTTCATCTGATGATCGAAAAGGCCACCCAGTACGTTGCCAAGAACAAGTTCAAGTCGCCTTGGCGTTTCTTAATGGTGGACGAATACCAAGATATCTCTCCTGCACGTCTGGCACTGCTTGAGGCTTGGTGAATCAGCCAAGCGACAAAGGCAGACGTTCGCTATTTGCCGTAGGTGATGACTGGCAGTCTATCTATCAGTTTGCTGGCTCGGATGTAAACCTAACTACAGAGTTTGCCATTCGTTTCCCTTACTCTACTACCCATGCGCTGGATACCACTTACCGCTTCAACTCTCAGATTGCAGAGATTGCCGGTGACTTTATCATTCAAAATCCAGCGCAACTGCCGAAAGAGCTGACTGCACATAAAGAACAGAAACAAAAAGCCGTGACCGTGCTGGCAGAAGATAAGCTGGCTCGCTGTCTAGCAAGGGTTAACAATACGCCGAAACCACTTAAGGTCCTTATACTTGGTCGTACCCACAAACAAAAGCCAGAACAATTTGAACTGTGGCAAGAGGAGTACACCAATCTCGACTTCACCTATATGACTTGCCATTCGAGCAAGGGTAAAGAGGCGGATGTGGTATTGATAGTTGGTGCAGATGAGAACTTCTTCCCAATGAAAGAGCGCGCACCGCACTTGGATGCCGCCCTCAAATCGAGTAATGAAGAATATCCATTCGCTGAAGAGCGCCGCTTGTTCTATGTAGCTATGACTCGAGCGAAGAATGAGGTGATAGTCAGCTATAGCCATCAGCCATCTCCGTTTGTCACTGAATTGCTGGAAGGCGATTACGCGATTAAGAAGAAATAACAAAAGGGGCCTAGGCTCCTTTTAACACTTGGTACAGGATCTTTTCCGAATTATTGGAAAGTATGCGTAAGTTTTAAAACTTCTGTGCTTTAATGGCGCGCTGAAAATGAATAGGGCCTAAGCGCAGGCTCTCAGAGGAAATATTTATGTCTGAAAATAAAAAGTTTGCGGTTCGCACCATCGAAAAACGCAATGGTTGGTGTGCGGAGATCGTTCGCCAAGTAACGGCTCGCAGAACCACAGTGTCAAAGCGTGAGATGGGTTTTGCAACCGAAGCTGAAGCACAAGCTTGGGGCGAGAAAGAGCTGGAAAACTTTGTAAAGAATCAGGTTGAACGTAACAAGCGTAAAGCACAGGAGCGTAGCGCTCGAGATTCTGAAGAGTAATGCATCAAGGCGCTTTGCTGTGATTTGTTAATAAGAATATCTATAAAAGGCTTAGGCCCTTTTTTGTAGCTGTAGAACTGAGTAGCCTACGTTGAAGTACATTGTTTCAAGAACTTGAACTAGGTCCGTTAAGTGAGGGTTAACTGCTTTAGAATCATTGCCATAGTCACATCATGGAATAACAAGCAGATTTTCAAATGGATAGCAGTAAATCAAATATAGCGGATTCTAATGGTAATAAACTCAATCTTGGTGTGGTTGGCCTGACCCATACCCATGTGCACTGGTTGTTTGAAAGCGAGCGAAGAGGCGAGTTCGAAGTCGTTGGTATCACAGAGCCAAACAGGGAGTTAGCTCAGTCTTATGCCGAGCAGTATGGCTTCGACATGGCTTTGGTTTGTGATGATATGATTAGCATGCTGGAGCATGGCTCACCAGAGGCTATTGCCGCATTTGGAAGCATCTATGAGCATTTGGAAGTCGTTGAGTGCGCGGCGCCCCTAGGTATCCATGTCATGGTTGAAAAGCCTCTTGCGGTGAGTATGGAGCATGCCCATAAAATGCATGAGTTAGCGGTGAAGCACGATATTCATTTGCTGACCAACTATGAGACGACCTGGTATCCAACAAATCATAAAGCCGATTCGGTCCTTTCGCAGGGCAATATTGGGCAACTGCGCAAGGCCGTTATTTGTGATGGTCACCAAGGCCCAGCAAAGCTAGGTGTAAATAAAGAATTTCTTGATTGGCTAATCGACCTGAACAAAACGGTGGCGGAGCTATTACAGACTTTGGTTGCTATGGTGCGAATCTAATGACTTGGCTGACAAGGGGTGAGAAGCCAGTCTCAGTGACCGCAATAACGCAACACTTTCAGCCCAAAGACTACCCAGACGTTGATGATGAATCGCTGATTATTCTAAAGTACAAAAATACTAATGCGGTCATCATGGGCTCTTGGAACTGGCCGTTCCCGCGCAAGGATATGGAGCTTTTTGGCACACAGGGTAAGCTTGTTGCACACGATAAAGAGCGCATCGACATCGACTACTTAGGCGCAGATGGTGTCCATAAAATGAGGCTTTGTCGCTATCAGACCAGCCAGCACCTTTTGACGACCCATTCAGTTATTTCAAAGCTGTAATTCGAGGCGATATTGAGTGTCAGTCACATGATCTTTCCGCACTTGAGAACAATATGTTGGTGGTAGAGATTCTGGATGCGGCTCGCGAGAGCGCAAAGAAAGGTCGAACAATCACTTTATAGAGAGCTCATTAACTGCCAAGACAACTAAGCCCCGAATTATCGGGGCTTTTGTGCTTAGTGGTGACGCTGAACAGTAACTAGTTTGCTTGTTGCTGAATATCAGCCAGTAAACTAGTTAAGCCTTGAGATAGAGCCGTCACCAAAGCCGGATACCCGTCCTCAGCTAACGGCTCTTCAATATCAAATTCCCCTTGCTTTTCACCAAGCTTCCAGCTTCCTTTTAGCTCTGCATTACCGGTATATGAGCCATTAAAGCGCTCAAACTCGATTTCAAGCTTAGGTGCGTCTGTTGTGTGTGGCATCTGATACTGTTCAACTTTGTCTTTCACCAACTCTCTCAGGTTGTCAGCCCAAATGTTGCGGTTGGCGACTCTGATTTCTGTCTCTGACAAGCGATACACAATCCCCGGGCCTTGCAGGTAACTTGGCATTTTGATGCTGACGCTATCAAACACTAATTCTGTGGAAGGTTCAGTGCTCGGTAGGAGATAGGTTTTGGTTTCGTTAGAACCACCACTGCTGCAACCGGCTAGGAGAAACGCTAATACTAGAATCCACTTCTTCATTATTTATCTCCTCGGGTTGGGATTGGGTCTGGCTTACCATCGTCGCCGAAGACTAGGGCGTTGGGTTTCTCGTTCACTTTCTTCAGTACTGGCTCTAGCTGTTGCATCACTTGCTCTAGCTCGGCAATTGCGCTTTGTAGTTGTTGATACATAGGTGAGTTGGCATCAAATCCAGCAAGGGTGGTTTGCAGCTGCTCTAGGCTCTGATTAAGTTCTGCTGGGATCTCCTTTGTCTGTGGGTCCGCAAGAATAGCCTCAAGATCTTGAGCTACCTTATCTGCAGAATTGAGTGTGCTTTGAGCTGCTCTGAGGGTTCCATTCAAACTGTTAATCGTGTCTTCAAGGGGTAAGCCATTGACCTTGTCTAAAAACTCGCTGATTTGACGTTGGATTTGGGCAAATCCACCGGCGATAACAGGAATGACTTCATAGCCAAGGAATTCTTCAATTTTTCCTTCTCCGACATCCTTATAGAAATCTAGGTCAACAAACAGGGCACCTGTGACTAGGTTACCTGTCTTGAGTGTGCCCCGTAAGCCTTGTGCTATTTGGTATTCGAGCCTTTCTTTAAACTGTTTAAGGTTGGTTTGACGCAATACTTCAGAAACACGCTCAACCTCGATGCGGATTAAGACAGGGATACGCTTACTTAAGATGCCATCTCCTGCAATGGGAAGGGGAAGCGGCACGGTTTCTACCGTACCTATGCGCACACCTCGATACTCTACAGGTGCACCAGCTCTTAGTCCTCTGACTGATTCTTCAAACAACATTACGAAGTGCAAGAAATCAGAGTATTTGTGCTCGACCACGTCTGTGTAGTCTTCAAACAGTTTGAACTCTTGCATACTGGTTTTCATCTGCGTGCCTGCTTCGATATTCTCAGGCACATCGAAGGCGACGCCGCCAGTGAGCACTGTCTCTAGCGAGCCGACTTTCACGTTGAATCCGCTTGCATTCAACTTCACATCGATACCTGACTCTAGCCAGAACTGGGTTCTCTCGAACACTAGGCTATCGTAAGGTGCAAAGATAAACAGTTGGTACTTGGCTAGGCGGTTTTCATAGTCGTAGCTGGTTTTTTCTACTCGACCTACGGTAAAACCGTGGTGCAGGACGGGCTCACCAACGCTTAGCTTGTTTGCTTCGCTATGAGTCAAAACAACACGTATGCCTTTAGCATCAGGCTGGCAACTGGAGGTAGATCTAGCACCTCAAATTCAAGCTTTTGGTTGTTGGAAAGCCCTGGCTTGAGTCTGATATACGAACCAGATAGCAAGGTTTCTAGGCCTGATATACCACTAGCGCCAATATGGGGCTCAACGATCCAGAACTGCGAGTCTTCACGCAACATGCGCTCGGCCTGCTTATTTATCTGAGCCTTGGCAATGATGTGGTCGTAGTTTTCGCTCAAACGCACTTTAGTGATAGTACCAACGGTAACATTGCGCGCTTTAATCTCAGTTTTTCCTGCGACTATGCCAGAGGCGTCAGACAAGATGAGCGTCACCTCCGGACCTCGGCTGTTTATATATTGAAACAGCATCCAGATACCCATGCCGAAGGCAAGTATGGCACTATCCAAACTGGGGAGAGCCCTTTGCGTTTCTTGATACTTGCTTGAGAATTTTCCATGCATATTTCCCTTTAGCGCCACATCATACGAGAGTCGAAGATCATGGCTGATAACATGGTGAATATGACCACAGCAGCAAATGAGAGCGCCGCAGGGCCGGGATAGATGGCCATTAGGCTTCTAGTTGAACTAGAGCCACCAAGATGGCGACCACGAAGATATCTATCATCGACCAACGGCCAATAAATTCGGTTATGCGATAAACCTTAAGAAAGCGGTACGATTCTGCATGAGGCATGTTTCTCACTCGCTTAGCGTTCCAATACAGGTAGGCAAGGGCGAACATCTTGGCCATTGGAATGAAGATGCTGGCGAAAAAAATCACTGCCGCTATAGGATAAGAGCCCATATTCCACAGCAAGATCACACCGCCCATGATGGTAGAACCTTCTGCATGACCGAAAGCAGAGGTGTACATCATTGGATAGAGGTTTGCTGGTACGTAGAAAATAATAGAGGTGAGTAGCAGGGCCCAAACCAACTGCAAATTATTCTCTGGCTCGAATCTATGTAGATGTGCATGACAGCGCTGACAATGATGCGTCTCGTCGCTGTACTCATGGATAAGGCCACATACATGACACGCTAGGTGTTCTTTTTGTTGGAATATACTTCCGCTTAAGGTTTGTTTGGATTCGCTTACCGGGAATAGCTGGCTCCAAACCCAGTGTAGATCTGAGATGGCAATAGTTTTTACCACTAGAACCGTAAATACGGTAAACGCCCAAAAGGAGATTCCCATTGAGACTTCCGCTAAGGAGGCAATCTTAACCAGGCTCACTAGAACGCCAATTAGAAATACATCCACCATCAGCCACGGCTTTATTCTCGAGAGACTCTTAAGTATCCCTTTTTGAACACTTTTGTATTTGCCACCTAGTCTTGCAAAAGAGATGCAGGAATAAAGATAAAGTACACAAATTAGATAGATACCTGGCAGGATGAGAACAGATGCGAGCAGGATAAACCCGAGAGCCGTGTTATCGAAGGTGCTGAGCACCTCAGCGGATTGATAGAGACTGATTTCCTGCGAGATACCCTGAACACTGAATGACATAAAGGGATAAACGAGGCTTGCCACAAAGGCGATAAGACTCGCCAGTGCATAGCTGATTGGGCCATGTACTGGGTCTGTATCTGAGCTGAGTAGGTGATGATGACAGCGAGGGCAGGTGGCGTGTTCACCTGGGTTTAGTTCCGAGACTTCACTGGCCATTCCACACTCATGGCAAGACAACACTGGCACGGTTAAGAGGCTCTCCTTATCCTTTTTACTAGCGCATTAAAACTGAAAAATGCAGGCGCGCGTTTTCGCACCTGCATCTTATAAACATAGACTTATCTATTGATAATCAACAACTTTTGATGTGCTCAATGTGTAGCCCATTGTGATATCCCTCGCACCATTCTCGATACAATCATCTCTGGTTGAGTGTTTGAGGCTAGTTACCTTTTCTGGCGACTTTGCGTGATGCCTTGATAAGAGACTAGTTTGGTATGTAGAGCTGTGAAAACTAAGTTTGAGAACTTATTCAGCGCCTATGTGCCTATCAAAAATCAAACAGTTACTGGATGACATCTACTCAAAGTGGTGGCAATTTGCCCCGTAAAATAACGGGATTAGTATGGCTTATCGTGAGGTAATTCTTGGGTTATTGATTTAATATGTTGATTTTTATGAACTTATCTATCTACATGAGTGTGATTCACATGAATTAAACTAATGCATTAGATAAAAAAGCATAGATTGCATTTATCGTAAGTGGTTAAATTTCGTGATCTTGATCGCCTTTTTCTATTGCTCTAGTGTGCGAATCATTAGCTGGCTTCGTCCGTTTTGAATCCAGCTGACCGATTCATCACTGGCAACTGGAGCATTGCTTTGACGATAAAAACACTAGCCAACGAGCAGAAAGCCTCGTTCTCCTTGCTGATAATCCAGACGTTCTCGACTCTTGGATTCGCGGTTCTTTATTCAACTCTAGTTCTTTATGCAACAAAGGAGCTGGGATTCAGCGACGCTGACGCCACCATCATTATGGGTGTGTTCGGTGCATTCAACTACGGCCTGCATCTTCTTGGTGGACTTCTTGGCGGTCGTTTGATGAGTAACCGTAACCTGTTCATTATCGGTATGGCGCTACAAGTAGCTGGTTGCTACGGCATCGCGCAATTTGGACAACCTGGCCTGTATTGGGGCTTGGCATTCTTCCTAACCGGTAGTGGCCTCAACGTTACCTGCATCAATATGATGCTGACTCAGCGTTTCCAACCGGATGATCCTACTCGTGAGACCGCATTTCTTTATAACTATGCGGGTATGAACCTAGGTTTCTTCGTTGGTTTTGCGGTAGCGGGTTACTATCAAAATCTAGCGGACTACAAATCACTATTTATGTTCGCAACTCTAGGTAACCTAGCGGCCGTTGTTGCTACTGGTATCTTCTGGAAACACATCGGCGATCTAACCACACCGCTTGTAGGCAAGACGAAGAAGCAATGGCGTAATGCATTTGCACTGGGCATCTTGGTTATCGCGATTTTGGTTCCTGTAATCAAATTCTTGCTGGTTTCGGCTGCATTCTCTAGCCAACTGGTAGTGGCTATTTCAGTTCTGGTGTTCCTCACCATCCTAGCGTTGACTTTGAAACACAAGCACAAGGCTGAGAAAGGCCGCATGGTTTCTTATCTTGTGCTGGCGCTTGGCTCTCTGATCTTCTGGTCTCTGTATCAACTAGCGCCTATGGGCTTGTCTCTATTTGCTGACCGTAATGTAGACATGGTAGTTGATGGCTTTAAAGTTGCGCCTCAATGGATCCAGAACATCAATACAGTCGTGATTGTGGTAGGTGGTCCTCTGATGGCGACGCTGTTCAACAAACTGCGCGCTAAGGGCTACAACATCGATATTCCACTGCAGTTCTCAGCATCTCTTGTCTTTATAGGCGCAGGTTTCTTGGCTCTGCCGCTGGGCATTATGCATGCGGACAATGCCGGTATGGTTTCCATCACTTATGTGGCGATCAGCTATGTATTACAGAGTATCGGTGAGCTTCTGATCTCTCCAATCGGTTATGCATGGTGGGTAAGCTTGCACCGAAAAACTATCAAGGCGGCATGATGGGGGCTTGGATGTTGGTAACAGGCGTGGCGTCCATCATAGCAGCTCAGTTCTCCGAGATGATGCCGGGACAGGTCCTGCTATTGTGACTGATGCTGGTTACTCTTCGGTATTCAGCGGTCTAGGCATAGCCGCAGTGGCTGGTGGTATTGTTTTAGTGTTATTAACTCCAACACTGCGTCGCTTGATAGGTGACAAGGTAGCAGCATAAAACAAGCGCCCCTCAATTGAGGGGCGTTTTGCCTAGGTTTCAGGTTTATCAACCATATGCAAATGCACATCTTGTTGAGGGAAGGGGATGGAGATGCCTTCTCTGTCGAAGGTGAGTTTTACTTCTTTGGTCACATCCCAATACACATCCCAGTAATCATCGGTTTTCACCCACGGACGAACGATAAAGTCTACCGACGAGGTATTTAGGGTATGAACGCGAATATTTGGCTCAGGCGTTTTTAGAACCGCTGGATGCGCCACCACGATATCAGTCAGTATCTTCTCTGCTTTTAGCAGATCATCGGCATAGCCAATGCCAAACACCATATCGACACGGCGCAATCGTTCATGGGTAACGTTCTTGATTACATCGCCCCATATCTTGCCATTGGGGATGATGATGATCTGATTGTCGAAGGTTTTGATGGTGGTGTTTACCAAGCTCATGTGGCTCACCTTGCCATCTACACCGCCCGCAAATACAAAGTCCCCTACATCGAATGGACGATAGATAAGTAGCATCATGCCGGCCGCGAAGTTGGATAGAGTGTCTTGCAGAGCGAAACCAATGATAACGCCAGCAATACCAAAGCCGGTAAGCACAGGGGCGAGGTTCAGGCCCACCTGAGACAAGGCGATCATAATACCTATGATCCACACTATGTTGCCGGACATGCCGATAAAGAAGTCCTGCATCAGTTGTGAAAGATTAAGGTTCTTAGACTCTACCGTTTTACTGGTGATTTTCCTGACCAGTTTTACCACCATCTTGGTAATGAGTATCAGCAGGATAAAAATGAACAGTTGAAATAGGTGCTGAGGAGCGGTGGTGCCTAGCCAATCCCAAACCGATGAAGACCAGTGGGTAAGGATAGATAGGATAACCTTACCTTCGAATAGGTCTTGAGTAATGCTGCCTGTAACCTCAAAGAGCAGTCGTTTGTATTCTGAGGTATCAATACCGAGTTGATCCGACACGCTTATTAAGGTGGTTAAACTCTCCACTGCAATGCTTTGACGCTGCTTAACCACTAGTTGAGCCAGTTGTAGGCCGGCTTTCTCCGACTCAGGGCTACCGAAAGCTGTTTACCAATCACACCGATCTGTTGATTAAGGTATTCAACAGAAGCAGAGGTGAGGCGTAATTTCTGTACTACAACACCTCTAAATTGCGCTTCAGCCGCGCTCTCGTCAACGCCGAGAGTCTTTAGCCATTGGATATTCTGCCAACTAGAATTGGTGACGCTGTTGAGATAGTGCTGCAGTTCTTGAAAATCGTTGATAAGGGAGAGACGCTCTTCGTTTTTGCTGCATCAATCTTTGTATTCAGTGCCTTGATTTTCTCCTCTAGGTAAGTGTTAGCGCCTTTGGAGTAGCTTTTCTGGATCTCTATCTGCGCAATCAATTCTTCTTTGGGGATAGAGTTTTGATTTACAGCCGTCGCAAGAATTGCCCTGAGTTCCTCGTTTTTCTGGAACAATTTAAGCTGTAAGGCATCTGTGGTATCACCACTGGAGATAGCTAATGCGTCTGAAAGCTCTTTAAGGTCCTTATTGACCTTGTTCAGCTCATGCTCGATACGCGATGTGGACATGGTAGCGACTGCCTCTTCGGCGAGGCTATTGCAGCTGAACATCACTACCAGCCAGAGCAGTACTAGCCTAGAGAGTCCCTTACGAGACAAGATTTCCATATACCTTCTTAAAGACATTAGGGTCTGTTGACCTTTTGAGTTCGTTTTTGTAGCGAGTTGTTGGGCTTTTATACAAGGCAGACACTTTTAGGTGTAGTGGTTCTACATGAAAAGTGTCTAACGCGGTAGAAATGCCCAACAAACGCTACCCGTAGGGCTCGGCCAGAGACGATTTACTCTTTGTTGAGGCCCTTTTGCTTAGATGACTAGGCTACAAGAACCTCGCCGCGATTAAATCGTCTCTAACTTGAGCAAAACTCAACCGCAAAAAGTCAACAGACCCTAGCAAGTCTCGGTTTAATAAGACGTTACCAAAGAGTGTACAACATAAATGAGCATTCATAGTGAGCTAGATACTTGTATTGCGCACAAAAAAACGCCCCTCGATTGAGGGGCGCTTACTTATCTATTTGTTTAGCTTAGAAACGTAAGGGATGTTTCTAAGTTCATCCTCCAAGCAGTCCATAACCCACTAGAAGGTCATCGTTTTCCATCTCATAGGCATAGTGTTGCGGTACTGGAATATCGACGCGACTTGGCTTTACAAACAAGGTGGCGATAGAGAGTGATTTCACCTTGTAGTTACTCTGAATATGCTCAACAAGGCGTCTCATGGTGCCACCCGATTCGATAGCATCATCGATCATGATGACGTCCTTGCCTTCAATAGCGATATTCTGGTGGAAAACTATCTCAGAGCTATTGTTTCTATCGCCGGGCGTATGCGGGCAAGAGATGTAATCCATCTTTATGGTGAAGTTAAGCTTACGCACTAGATCAGCAGTGAACAGAATGCCGCCAGGCACAACCGTAATCACAACCGCATCTTCAAAGGTCGTATTTAGTTTATCAGCAACGATTTGAGCGCCAGCTGCGATCTGCTGCTCGCTAAGAACCAAGTCACCTAGGTTTGGATGAGTCATGGGTGTCTCCAAATATTAGAACTAACTCTATCCTATACCCACATTAAATATGCTGTTGGAATAAGGGCAATTCTTGAGAGTTACTTGGCGTTATACATGCGCTCGAAGTTCTTCGGATTCCAGCCAATCATGATCTGATCACCAATTTTTAGCACAGGCAATGAGCGAGCGCCGATGGCGTCTAACTCTTTGCGGCCACGTTGCATCTTGGCGTTGGTTAAGCGGTACTTATAACCCTTGGAATCAAGGTAGCGCTGGGCATCTTTACAGTGCGGGCATTTATCTTTTACGTATAGGACGAGTCGTTTCATTTTCTTACTTCCAAAAATAGAGCCACTCGATGGTGGCTCTTTAGATTCGGTTAAGTGTATCAGATTCTGAGTTAATAGACTCTAGATACGCTTGTTTAGATATGCCTGATAATCAGGGATTTCAATTTCTACTTCTTGCTCAAGCATAGGCGAATTGAACAGGAAGTTTGCGGTAGCGCGGTTGGTTGCCACTGGGATGTTCCACACACTAGCGATACGTAGCAGTGCCTTTACATCTGGGTCATGAGGTACCGCATTTAGAGGGTCCCAGAAGAACACCATCATGTCGATCTTGCCTTCAGAGATAAGCGCGCCAAGTTGCTGGTCGCCCCCCATAGGACCGCTGATAAGCGGAGTGACATCTAAGCCGGTCTCACGCTTTAGAAGGTTACCTGTGGTGCCGGTCGCGAATAGGTTGTGTTTCTCTAGCTTGTCTTTGTTTTCTAGAGACCAGCGGATAAGTTCTTGTTTGTAGTGGTCGTGGGCAACTAGAGCGATCTGTTTGCTCTGTTTCATCACGCGAGTTGTTTTTTCCATTAATGGAGTTCCTTGAACCTTTCTTTAAACTGATTCGATAGTAACACTCAATCGAGCAACGGAGGGACAGCAAAGTGCATTTTTGTGTGTCAGTTTGTACAAGATTTGCTCATTTAAGCGGGCTGATAGGTATATTTAGCCCAAAATCACCATGAATATAATAAATAGACCTAAACATTTTCATTATTAAATAGATTTATAACTCCGAATTTATATTAATTAATAGATGGAGTTTAGAGAAAAACTTATATATCTATCTAGAGCCTCTTTATTGCTTGAAGAACCATTTTTGTAAGGTCGCTGGCTCATTAATGAAAATCTAAATTGCATGATTAGCCCTAAGCCCTTTGCTGGTAAAGGCGTATACTTAGTGCAGGCAATGATTCATAGCGCAGAGGAGACGGCATCCTCTGTCTAATTGACTCGAGGCAGACACCTAGGGAAAGGCTAGTCCAAAGGGCTTGGTGTGGGTTCAGGTGACAGGTTCGGTCATTAGTTGTTCGTTTCTTCTTAAATATTCTTCAATTTAAAACGAGCAAATAAATCTGGTGAGAAATAAAGATTCTCCCTAGATAAAAATACGGAAGTTTTGTTTACATAAATGAAAGCCCTCACTCTTTTCTGAGCGACTATCCTGATTTTGGGTTAAGTCTAACGGCGTGTTTAGTCTCCTCGAACGATCCAGCCTAGATTTCAGTAGCAACGTAAAGAATGAGAGTTTTAAACTATGCCAACGCGAGAAGTGATAATTAAATCTGTGTTAAATCGAGTTCCTAAGGATGCGATTAACCAGTTTATCTCTCGCGACAAAAGCAGCTTCTCCGTTCTTATCATGGCTTCCTTGGTTGGCATTCTCGCTGGTATCGTCGGCACCTACTTCGAGATAGCAGTACGTTTCGTTTCTGAAACCCGCACCGATTGGCTAAAAAGCGAAATCGCTGGCGTGGTTCCTCTTTGGCTTGCAGCCATCCTTATCAGTGCAGCTCTTGCTTTCGTCGGTTATTTTCTTGTTCACCGCTTTGCCCCAGAAGCTGCAGGCTCAGGTATCCCTGAGATTGAGGGCGCTATGGATAACATCCGCCCAGTGCGCTGGTGGCGCGTGCTTCCTGTTAAATTCTTCGGCGGTATGGGCGCACTTGGTTCTGGTATGGTGCTTGGTCGTGAAGGCCCTACCGTGCAGATGGGCGGTGCTGTAGGTCGAATGATCTCAGATATCTTCCGCGTAAAAGATGATGATACTAGACACTCACTACTGGCCTCAGGTGCTGCGGGTGGTTTGGCTGCTGCTTTTAATGCGCCCTTGCCGGCATTATGTTTGTTGTCGAAGAGATGCGTCCTCAGTTTCGCTACTCACTCATATCTATTCGCGCGGTTATCATCTCTTCAATCTTGTCGAACATTGTATTTCGCTATATCAATGGCCAAGAGGCGGTGATCAGCATGCCTAAGTATGAAACCCCAGAGTTGGTTTCATTATGGTTATTCCTATTGCTTGGTACTCTGTTTGGCGTAGTGGGTGTGTGCATCAACAAGTTGATCACCTTCTCTCAAGACCGCTTTGTTGCCCTTCACAACAATGACCGTAAGCGTTACCTCATCACCGGTTCTATTATCGGTGGGACCTTTGGTTTGCTACTACTTTACGTACCTGAGCTTACCGGCGGTGGCATCAGCTTATCCCAGATATCACCAATGGCAATTACTCGGTGACTATCCTTGCGCTGTTGTTCTTTGGCCGTGTAATCACAACCCTTATCTGCTTTGGCTCTGGCGCACCAGGCGGCATCTTCGCACCTATGCTGGCGCTGGGAACTCTGTTTGGCTACACCTTTGGCGTTATTTCTCAACAATACTTCCCAATCCCGGGGGTTGAGCCTGGCATGTTCGCTATCGCAGGTATGGGGGCACTGTTCGCTGCAACAGTAAGAGCACCCATCACAGGGATCCTGTTGGTGATTGAGATGACAGATAATTATGACCTTATTCTGCCTCTTATTATTACCTGTCTAGGCGCAGTTATGATGGCGCAAGTGCTAGGTGGAAAACCTATCTATAGCCAGCTTCTACACCGAACCCTAAAGAACAGTAAGCTACAGCAAAAAGACCTACCGGAAGATAACAAGGCTACTGAGTAGGCTAGGGTCGAAATAGTGGCGTTCTTTGCTACATTTGCGCCATTAAAATTCAAGCCTAAGGATTGAACCATGAATAAAGCTGTAGTGATTTTTAGCGGTGGTCAAGACTCAACAACCTGCCTTGTTCAGGCTCTTGAGCAATATGATGAAGTACACGCGATTACCTTCGATTACGGTCAACGTCACCGTGAAGAGATCGAGGTAGCGCAGAAGCTAACTTCCAAGCTTGGCGTTAAGGCGCACAAGATAATGGATGTAACCCTGCTAAATGAACTCGCGGTGAGCTCTCTAACCCGTGATGACATCCCAGTTTCGCATGAGCTTCAAGAAAATGGTCTGCCGAACTCTTTTGTTCCTGGCCGTAATATTCTATTTCTTACCCTTGCTGGCATCTACGCCTACCAAGTGGGTGCGAAGACTCTGATCACTGGTGTGTGCGAGACAGATTTCTCTGGTTATCCTGATTGTCGCGATGAGTTTGTGAAAGCAATGAACTCTGCGTTGGCGCAAGGCATGGACTATGACCTTGAAGTGAAGACTCCACTGATGTGGCTAAATAAGGCTGAAACCTGGGCCATGGCTGATCACTACAAGGCGTTGGAGCTTGTTCGTGATGAGAGCCTAACCTGCTACAACGGTATTGTGGGTACAGGTTGCGGTGATTGCCCAGCGTGTTTGCTGCGTGCTAATGGCTTGCAGGATTACTTGGATAATAAGTCCGAGGTGATGAAGAGTTATTTGGCTAAGGCTTGATTTGGGTTTTGTGGATGGAAGATACCGGACAGCTTTTTCAAAGCTTCCGGTATGACGATAATTGTTTGATTCTATTCCACTTTAATTTGCGTCATCCCGGAATGCGAAGCATGTCCGGGACCTTCATAACGTAAAGAGCTACAATTGATCTGACGGCTTACAGCTAAAAAAACGCCCTGCAAAAGCAGGGCGTTTCTTCATCTAAACCCTATTCAGTCACAATCTCCACCGGACCATGGTCATCGCAATGACCGTCATGCACATGGTGCAGTCGACCATCGACAATATAATCGAAGTGATCCCCATGAGGTACACGCTCATGACCACAACCCGGACCGTGAACATGGCCACTATCGCATTGGATTGGGTGGCAACCGTCAGGGTTGGTGTCAGAGACCTCGATCACGTGTTCGTCGTAATGGTCTTCATGCGGGCAGTGTAGGTGGCCGTCGTGGACATAATCTATGTGGTCGCCGTGCTTGATGGCGGTATGGCCGCAACCCGGGCCGTGGGTGTGCTCTGGATGGGAAACTGAGTGAGAACAAGCCATGTGAGATACTCCGTGTCAGTTGGATTACTACACTAAGTATAGGTGGATTCTATTCCCACATAGCTTGGTCTTCTCTAAAATTAGCTTTCAAATGAAAGCTTATCTCCAAAAGCCTCTTTCCAATCCTTATCAAACTGTTCAACCGCAGGCGCAACTGCTGGGTGAGCGAACATCTGAGCGGCTACGTCTGTGGGTAGCGTAATCGCTTCGATGCCTAGTTTCATTACTTCCATTGCTTGCTGAGTATTCTTAAAGCTCGCCGCTAGGATCTTCGCTGGTAGCTGGTTTTGATCAAGAAGAAGCTGTAGATCGGCCACTACCTCTACACCGTTTCCGTTCATCGCATCGATGCGGTTTACGTAAGGAGCTAGATAATCCGCGCCACAAAGAGCCGCTAGAAAGCCTTGCTGTGCTGAGTAGATCGCGGTAGCAAGTACCTGAATACCCTCGGCTTTCATCATTTTAATCGCCGTAAGACCGGTTTCTGTCGCTGGCACCTTCACTACCATGTCATAAGGCAGCTCGTTTAGTTGACGGGCTTCTTCAAGCATACCTTCTGCTGTTGTGCCGACTACTTGAGCATGAAAGCGAGGAGTGCCACTGACCGCTTCATTCATTCCTTTTAGCGTTTCTGTTAATCCCTGTTTAGATTTTGCCAAGATGCTTGGGTTAGTCGTAACGCCTTTCAAAGGTAGGCAAGAGTTAAAGCGCTTAACCTCTGCTACGTCTGCAGTATCTAGATAGAGTTCAATCATGGTTTTTACCTATACAGAAAAATATTGTGTTTGTTAAGTTGGGCTCACTATAGATCTGGCTATCGAATCAGATCTTGATTTGGATCAAGTGAAATTTCATTTGAAAGTATAATAATTTCAATTAATGAAAGTTAAGCGAAAGTGATGGGCTGTCATTTGAAAGCTAAACATCACTTTTTCCAGACCAAATGCAGGTGAAACTATGTACTTCAACATTCAGCGATTCTCTACCCATGACGGTGATGGGATCCGCTCTATTCTGTTTCTAAAGGGATGCTCCTTGGCCTGCCCTTGGTGCCAGAACCCTGAAAGTCGTAGTGAAAAGCGCTCACTTCTATTTGATGAAAGAAGCTGTATGGATGAGTGTCAGTTGTGTGCTGAGTCGTGTGATGGCATAGAGCGCATCGACAACAAGATAGTGGTTAATCGCAAGGCTATCTCTGAAGAGCAGTTGATTGCTCTGCAAGACGTTTGTCCGACCCAAGCACTAACCGTATGCGGTGAAGAGTCTGAAAAAGAGTTTCTGTTTGATGCTCTTATGAAAGACAAGCCTTTCTATGACCAAAGTGGTGGTGGCGTAACTTTCTCAGGTGGTGAGCCCTTGATGCAATCCAAGTTGGTAAGTGAGATTGCTATGCAGCTTAAGCAAAATGAGGTGTCGACCGCGATTGAATCCTGCATGCATGTGCCTTGGAAAAATATCGAACAAGCCGCGCCGCACATCGATTGCTGGCTTGCCGACCTTAAACACACAGATGAAGAGAAGTTTTTCACTTGGGCAAAAGGTTCACTCAAGCGCATCAAAGAGAACTTTAGAAAGCTTGCGCCTATCGCCAAGCGCATCGTGATTCGTGTTCCTGTGGTGCCGGGCTTCAACGACACCATCGAAGAGCTTCAACAAATTATCGACTTTGCTGCTTCACTTGAAAGCTGCAAAGAACTCCATTTACTGCCGTACCACACACTCGGCATCAATAAATATCGTTTGCTAGATATGCCTTATCTCTGCTCTGACAAGCCATTGAACAAGCCAGAGCTTTTAGAACTGGCAAAGCAATACGCAAGCGAAAATACCCAACTTAACGTGACTGTAAGAGGTTGATCATGGACTTAAATTTCCTACCTGAGCGCATTAAGGCGCATAAATCAGCTCTGGTAAACATAGTAACTCCGCCGGTATGTACCGAGCGTGCTGAGGCCTATACTCGTGTTTATCAAGCGAATGAGGACAAGCCTGTAATCGTACAGCGTGCGTTAGCACTTCAAGAACACCTTCGCACTCGCACCATCTGGATTAAGCATGATGAGCTTATCGTCGGCAACCAAGCGAGCAAGGTTCGCGCAGCGCCAATCTTCCCTGAATACACAGTGCGTTGGATTGAAGCTGAGATTGATGACCTAGCCGATCGTCCAGGCGCTGGTTTTGCGGTAACCGAGCTAGACAAAGAAAATATCCATGCCATCACTCCTTACTGGAGAGGCAAGACGGTGCAAGACCGTTGCTATGGTCTGTTCACTGATGCACAGCAAGAGATCTTGGCTAGTACCATTATCAAGGCAGAGGGCAACATGACCTCGGGCGATGCGCACCTTGCAGTGGATAACGAGAAGATCCTTAAGCTAGGTATGAACGGCCTGATTGAAGAGGTTCGTCAGCATAGAGCTAACAATGATGTTTCAACATTCGATGGTTTGAAGAAAGAACAGTTTTATAAGTCGGTTGAAATTGTGCTTCTCGCGATTCAAGAGCACATGGAGAGCTACGCTGATCTAGCAGAGCGTATGGCGCAGGATGAAGATCGACTACAGCGCAAATCTGAACTTATGTCGATTGCAGAGAACTGCCGTCATGTGGCTTACGAGGCTCCACAAAACTTCTGGCAAGCGCTACAGCTATCTTACTTTGTACAGTTGATGCTACAGATTGAATCTAATGGTCACTCTGTATCTTTCGGTCGCATGGACCAGTTCTTAAATGGCTTCTATGTTCACGATATCAATGAAGACAAGATTGAGCACGGTTTTGCTCTTGAGCTTCTACAAAGCTGCTGGCTAAAGCTGCTTGAGGTAAACAAGATCCGCTCGGGCGCACACTCCAAGGCATCTGCAGGATCTCCGCTTTATCAGAACGTCTGTATTGGTGGTCAAAAGCTGAATGAAAACGGTCAAGCAGAGGATGCAGTAAATCCGCTATCTTGGGCGATCCTTGAGTCTTGCGGTCAGCTTCGTAGTACCCAACCTAACCTGAGTGTTCGCTATCATGAGAACTTGAATCAAGAGTTCTTGATGGGTTGTATTGAGGTGATCAAGTGTGGCTTCGGTATGCCTGCGTTTAACAACGATGAGATTGTTATTCCGGAGTTCATCAAGCTTGGCGTTGAGCGTGAAGACGCGTACAACTACGCTCAATCGGCTGTATCGAGACAGCGGTTCCGGGTAAATGGGGCTATCGCTGTACTGGCATGAGCTTTATCAACTTCGCTCGTATCTTGCTGGCGGCGCTGAACGAAGGTGTAGATGCAACCACAGGTAAAGCCTTCTTGCCACATGACAAGTCACTAGCAAACGGTAGCTTTGGTAACTTTGACGAAATCATGGCCTCCTGGGCTGAACAGATTCGTTATTACACTCGAAAATCTATTGAGATCGATACCGTGGTCGACAGCGTGCTGGAACAGCAAGCGCACGATATCTTCTGCTCATCGCTGGTGGATGACTGCCTTTCTCGTGGTAAAACAGTGAAAGAGGGCGGAGCTAAGTATGACTGGGTGTCGGGTCTACAGGTAGGTATTGCCAACCTAGGCAATAGCTTGGCGGCAATCAAGCACCTGGTGTTTGATGACGCGCAAATCACTCAGCCTGAGCTTGCCAAAGCGCTAGCGGAGGACTTTGATGGCATTGAGAACGAGCAACTTCGTCAGCGCCTAATTAACTTCGCGCCTAAGTTTGGTAACGATGACGATGCAGTAGATAACCTGCTAGCCGAGGCGTATCAGGTATACATCGAAGAGCTGGATCAGTTTGTAAACACCCGTCATGGCCGAGGCCCTATCGGTGGCGGTTATTATGCAGGTACCTCAAGTATCTCAGCTAACGTGCCGTTCGGTGCCTCTACCATGGCAACCCCAGATGGTCGTAAGGCGACTACGCCACTGGCAGAGGGGGCTAGCCCATCATCGGGTTCAGATCGTTTAGGTCCAACGGCGGTGTATAACTCGGTAGGTAAGATCCAAGCGAATAAGATCCTAGGCGGCGTGCTTCTAAACCAGAAACTCAGCCCGGCAGCGGTTGAATCCGATGGCGATAAGCTGAAGCTATCTATGCTGATCCGCACCTTCTTCAACCACCATAAAGGCTGGCATGTGCAGTACAACATAGTCTCTCGCGATACCTTGTTGGCTGCGAAGAAGAATCCAGAGCAGTATCGTGATTTGGTAGTACGCGTGGCGGGTTACTCGGCGTTCTTTACCGCTCTGTCGCCGGATGCGCAGGATGACATTATTGCGCGTACTGAGCATGAGTTGTGATTTGGGTTTTTAAAGAAAACTCTGCTGGTGGGAAGATACCGGATAACCTCTGATGAGGTTTCCGGTATGACGGATCTTTTTAAAGGGGAGAGGTAGAGCGCTTCTCCTTTGTGCAATCGTCATCCCGTAAAATCCGAAAGGATTTATACGGGATCTTCTCAACGAACCAACCTCATCACCCCAACTTCAACACAGTATTACTCAGCATAGGGTTACTCTTAGCCGACTCAATACCCTGTTCAATCTCATCAAGACCAAAACTAGTTACTTCAACCTTGTTCAGGTCAATTAATCCAGCCTTAACCATATCAACCAGAGCTAAGTAATCATCTCGGGTGTACATGAAGTTACCCTTTATTTCCAAGTTGTTCAGAAGCAACTTGTTGTAGTCCACAGGTAGCGGTGTCAGCATGCTACCCATGAGTACCAACTGTCCATTTGGATTCAGTGAGTTAAGAGCAACCATGGTGCTGTGAGCACTGTTTGACTGGCCAATCATATCCAGTGCTTTGTGCACGCCATTGCTACTTAAAGCGCGAACCTTGGCAACGTCAGCCTCAAGATCATCACTTAGCCCAACTACCGAAACACGCTTGCTATTTGGCGCTATGCTATCGGCAATCTTCTGCAGTTTTTCTGCATTTCGGCCTAGCATGATTACGTTTGCTCCCATAGCCAGAGCCCCCATAGCGGCGGCAGAACCAAAGTAGCCAGACGCTCCGTTAATAACCACAGTCTCACCCGCTCTAAGGTTCATGCGGCGCAGACCACCAAAAGGTACGATAAATCTTGCTAGGGTGACCAGTTGTGTCGAAGGAATATCGTCGACACCTTCAATAGGCATGATCACCTGAGCAGGAAAATCGCCGTACTCACGCCAAGTACCATTGGGGAACTCTTCCAGCATAGGTTGGCTATTGGCGCTGATACCGGTTAGGCCGATAAGCACGCGCTCAGGGTTTGCCACACCTTCGGATTTTTCCCAGTTGCAATCAACTACTACGCGCTGACCTTTCTTCAGGCTAACCACACCTTCACCCACTTCATGGATAACACCGATGGCGTTAGTGCCCGGGGTAAACGGCATTGGTGGATAGGCGTAAGGCAGGTTACCCTGCAGGTAATCACGGGTATAGCTAAGCAGCGGCGTTGCCTCGAGTTTCACCACTACGCTGTCTTTTTTAGGCGTAGGGATGTCACTTTGGGTTAATTCAACAGGCTTTGAAAAGTCGTGCAGTTTAATGTCTAACATGGCTATCTCCTGATTACTCGTCACCGAATTGGAAACCCTGCTGTTGCATGGTCTTTGCAACCTCTGGGAAGTATACGTTGTGATAGAAGGCAGCAGTTTCTTCTGCATAACTACGCATGTTGTTTAGCTGCTGAGCATCCCACCATTCACGAAGTTGTTGGTCGTATTGTTCAACGCCTCTATCTACCGCTGCTTGGTCGTATTTTTCGTACATAGCGAAGCTCTCTAGTGGTACGCGCGGTTTGATTTGGGCGCTTTGGCTATCGTCGGCCACACCTAGGGTAATACCCACGATAGGATAGGTTTTCTCTGGAAGACCAAGTAGGTCGATCATCTGTTGAGGGTTGTTGCGAATGCCACCGATAGCTGTTGAGCCATAGCCTAGGCTGTTTGCTGCAGTTTGCAGTGCGTTTAGCATAATACCGGCATCACCGGCACCCACTACTATGCCCTCTGCAGAGCGATGGATTACCTGCTCTTTGCCAGCAAGCTCTGTTGCAACAGCGGTGCGGTGGTAGTCGATAACGATAGTGATAAATACATCGGCACTGGCTACTTGAGGTTGGCCACCGGCGATCTCAGCAATCTTTTGAATGTTCTCTTTGTTGCGGGTGATGACTAAGCTCACCTGTTGCGCGTTGATTGAAGTCGGCGCTTGCTGAGCGGCTTTTAAGATAAGTTGTAGGTCCTGCTCTTTTACTGATTCGCCAGTAAAGTTGCGCACTGAACGACGAGTATTAAGTTGCTCTAGAATTGGGTTCATCTTAATCACCTTTGCTTAAATTCGATGGGGCACTGATATGCCGTTGGGGTATATTTAAGCAAAGGGGTGGTTTAAATTGTAGATTACAAGTGGTCACAATGGTTTCAACCAAAGGTTACAAATGATTCCAAGTCAATTGCCTATCTTCCTGAAAGTGGTAGAACAGGGGAGCTTCTCAGCGGCCTCGCGTCAGTGCGGTATTTCTCCCGCTGCGGTCAGCAAGGCCATCTCTCAGCTTGAAAAGAAGATGCAGCAGCGCCTGTTTCATCGTTCAACCCATTCATTGACCCTGACTCAAGAGGGAAAAGTGCTGTATGACAAGACGGCACACCTGATGGCGGAGTTAGAAGAAAGCATTGAGGCGAGTATTGATGCTACCCAAAGCGTGGCAGGGAGATCAAGATTAATCTTCCCGATCATATGGGCCAGACGCTGATCTACCCAAGGCTACTGGAATTTTTAAAGTACTATCCAGATGTTCAGTTGGATCTCCACTTTAATGACCAAGTCCAAGACTTGATAGAAAACGGTTTTGACCTTGGGATAGGCAACTCTATCAATCAAGATAGTCGCTTGATTGCTCGTTCCTACATGGATGTACAGTTGGTGTATGTGGCGTCTCCAGACTATTTAGAAGGTAAACCACTGCCAAAAACACCAGAAGAACTCAAAGGCTTGAACTGCATAGGTTACTGCTCACCAAGTACGGGGCGATTGATTCCTTGGCGTTTTGTCGTGGATGGCAAAGAGCAGCTCTTGATGCCAGAGGGGAATCTCAAGGTAAATAGCCAGGTGCAGCTTTTCGGGGAGCACTAGAGGGAGCAGGGGTCGCTTGTGTACCAAAGAATTACATCAATGATGAACAGGCATCACAGCTGGTGGTGTTGCTGGAAGAGTATTCGCCTCCAACCTTCACAGTTTGGCTCTATTTCGCTTCTCGCTCTTATCTTCCAGCCCGGGTACGTTTTCTGATTGATTTTTTATTGGAAGAGTCTGCTTAAGATGTTTTAAATCAATCTTCATTTGTCTTTCATATGAAACTATAATGCTGTTGTTTGTAATTAAAAGGTAGTGGAACAGATGAACTCAAGACAAAACGAAATCGTGCAGATAGTGAATGATAGGAAGCGCGTTCAGGTAACCGAACTATCTGAGATTATCGGGGTGTCTGGGGTGACTATCCGTCAGGATCTGAACTTCCTTGAACAGCAGGGTTATCTAAAGCGGGTACATGGCGCGGCAACTGCGCTGCAAAATGACGATATTGATCACCGCTTAGAGGTGCGCTTTGATATCAAGCAGACACTTGCTAACAAGGCGGCAGACTTAGTCGAACCAAATGAGACAGTGCTTATCGAGGGTGGCAGTGCCAACGCGCTATTGGCTCGCACCCTTGCCGAGCGCGGTGACGTTACCATCATCACACCATCGGCTTACATAGCTCATCTGATCCGTAATACCTCAGCCAACATCATCTTGCTCGGGGGCGTGTACCAGCACCAAGGTGAGAGCCTAGTTGGTCCACTCACTAAGCTGTGTATCGAGAACATCCATTTCAGCACTGCATTTCTTGGTGTAGACGGCTTTCATCAGGATACTGGGTTTACCAGTCGGGACATGATGCGTGCAGACATTGCCGAGACGATTCTAGCTAAAAAGCGTCGTAACATAGTGCTCACCGACTCCAGTAAGTTCGGTCAAATCTACCCATCAACTATTGGCTCAATTAGCCAGATCTCACTGCTGCTTACCGATGAATCAGCTCCGAAAGAAGACCTTGATTTCCTTGAGTCACAAGGGGTTGAGGTTCAACTAGGCTAAAAGTCTCTGCCTATCGAATCGATAAGAAAGAGTGAATGTCATTACGTCGATTAACCCCTTATTCTGACCCCAGTTTAGATTTAAGGAAGTCGTAATGAGTAGTAAGGCTTTAGTCGTTGAAGGCGGTGCAATGCGTGGCATCTTTGCCGCCGGTGTTTTAGATGCATTCTTGGAGCAAGAACATAACCCATTTGATTTTGTAATGGGCGTCTCTGCGGGTGCGTCGAATATGCTGGGTTACCTTACGGGTGCTCACGGGCGCAGTTACAAGGTAATTACTGAGCTTGCCACCTCAGGTGAGTTTTTCAATCCAGCTCGTTTTGCCAGAGGTGGAAACCTGATGGATGTGAAGTGGCTCAGTGAAACCTCGATGCAGCGGTATCCTCTCGATTTTGAACGCTTATACACCTCTGCTCCCTTTTTTGCTGCTGCAACCAATATCAACACCGGTGAGGCGGATTACTTTCGAGTCTCTCGGGATAATCTTGCTGATGTTATCGAGGCGACCACAGCCTTGCCTATTGCATACAAGCGAACCCCTTGCTTCTCCGGTGGTTGCTACGCCGATGGAGGTGTTGCTGATTCTATTCCAGTGAAAGAAGCGTATCGTAGAGGAGCTCGTGATATCACGGTTGTTCTGTCTGAGCCTCTGAGTTACAGCATGCCAAATCTAAAGAACAATTGGCTTATCAAGAAACTGCTCAAGGAAACCCCGACCATAGCTGAATCGCTTCAAGGTAGAGCTGATCGCTACAATCAGTCGCTAGATTTCATTCGTAATCCCCCAAGCGATTCTACCATCCGAGTTATCGCCCCGCCTGAAGGTTTTCCAGTTAGGCGCTTAACTCGTAAGCGCAAACAGTTAGATATTGGCTATCAAATGGGATTGGATGAAGGGCTTGCTCATGTGATGAATCTACGAGGCATCGAGCACCTTTCGCCGGAAGAGTGCCCAGCCTGTTACGCCTAACGCTAAAGGCTATGCGGCCTTGGAGATTATTTTACTCACTAAGCTTCCAAATACGCCCTCTCCAAATAGACGTAACGTAAGGGCCATGAGTTTGGCATCTGGTGTACTTTGGTACACCAACTTTGGATTTTTTGAGAACCCTGCCTTGATAAGCGTGTTCACTGTAGAGCGGGTATCTGAGCCTTTATCATAGGCATCCTTCAAAAACTTATGAGATTTCTTGATTGTCTCTTTGTATGCAGGGATGCGCCGACTGTCTAGCATGTCGCCTAGCTGGATGCCGGGAAGTTCCGTTTGAACACAACCTGGCTCTACAGTTGATATTTTGATATTAAAACCTTCAACTTCTTGCTGAAGCGCTTTAGCCATACCGCTAAGTGCGTGCTTGCTTGCGGAATACCAAGCATTCATGCTTGAGGATGCTCGGGCAGCAATTGAGGTGGTGAACACGATACGTCCCTCACCGCGGGCGCGCATATGCGGTAATACCGCTTGGGTAATGCGAGCCGCACCATAGACGTTAACATCAAATTGTCTTTGGATATTGCAGATGCTCTCAGATTCCACAGGACCTGCAATCGGGTAACCTGCGTTTGAATAGACGATATCGATAGTGCCGACTTCGACAAGCATGGCATTGACTATGGTTTGAACACTCGTAGCCTTAGTGACATCCACTTTATAGACTCGAGCCCCCAAATCCTCCAATGGTTTTAGCTTGTTCAAGCGCCTTGCGCCGCAGTAGACATTGTGTCGCTGTTCTAAGAGTTTTAACACTAGGTCATAGCCGATACCGGAAGATGCGCCGATAACTAAGATATTCTTGGGTTTCATACTTAAGAATCTTTGGTAAATACAGAGTCATGTTAGATCTGACGCTAAGCAAAATATGCAGTAGAAATTACTGCAAAAATTCCCAGTAATTTGACTCATAATTAGGCGTTGTTACAGTGGTAATAGACTCAATTCATTAAATGACTTCCTTTATGCCAAAATTCTCTTTTGAAGCCTTATTAACCCAGCAGGTAAATGCACTTATGTCGAGCAAGCCGGCTGAGTTTGAATCTACTTTTAAAGAGATTGCTTTACAGGCGTTGCAGTGGTTTAACCTTGATAGGATGACTCTGTTTCCTAACTCGATGATTTTGCTTAACGACGGTAAATCAATATCTGTATCTAGGCAGGGGATACCTGAGCTGGACAAGAAAAAATATGTGGTTGGAAACTACAAAGGCTATCTCAAGCTACTGCGTCATAATAGGGAGATCCAGACCTTTAACGCTGAGCAATTGGTCACCTCAGGTGTGGGACCACTAGAGGAGCTATACAAGGATGGCGGCCGCTGGCATGGCATCATCCGTCTCGAGCTTTTCGGGCAGTTATGGGGTGCGCTGGCTTTTTCTCGATTCTCAGAAGGCGAGCATGACCTTGATCAAGAGGAGGTCAGGCGCCTAAAACTTCTTTGCGACACCTGGCTCGTGTATTGGCAGCACTCAACCATCACTCGGAGCCTTCGTCAGACAGGTGAACAGCAAGGTGATGAGAGTGAAAAACTACTAAGACTCAGTAAGAAGCAGTGCACCGTATTAGCACTCTTAGCTCAGGGACTGACCGCGAAACAGTGCGCAGAGAAACTCTTCTTAAGCCTCGAACCATAGAGTCTCATAAGTATCGAATGTTGGATCTTCTTGATCTTGAAAACCACACAGAGTTAGTGCAGTTTGCTCTACGCAATGGTCTAGGTATTGAGGCAAGTTAGTCTGTCTGATAACTCACAGCAGGTGACTTAGCTTCAAACCAATAGCCTAAGGTATATAAGCAAATGGTGATGTCTGTTACTGCGAAAGGGATAAAGTACTGATTTAGATAAGCGGTCTCAGGATCGAAGTAGTTTGAGCTAAACAGATACACCATGAATAGCTTTTCGAGGAAAGAGTAGAGGATAATCGGTTCTCTCCAGCGCTCCACAAACGCTGCCATCACGATAAAGAATCCCATCAAGCCCACCATGATTCCCCAATGCCTAATCAGAAATACGTATCTGGAATCGTAACTAAGGTAATTCATCTCTTGCAGTGCATCGGCAGGGTCTATGGCATAGATCCCTGCATACATGGTGATGAGCCCACCTATTATCAGAAATGGCTTCAAGAATCGGTTAAATAACATATTGAGTGTTGGTCATTTGAGTTTGCCAAAGGGTAACCAGAGGTGACTTTGTTGTGAGCAGTAAAATCTACTGCAATGCAATTAATTGACAAAGTCAATTAACATGAATATAGTTGCTTTTATCAACCACATTAAAGGTGAGAATATGATGAATGCACAAACTGCGACCATGGATCTTGAGGTAAGCAAAACTCCACTTGTTCTAAAGGTTCTAGTGGTGCTTGCAATGATGACCTTGATGGGAGGCACTCTAACTGGAGTGATGACATACTTTAATCTTGGCTACAGTGAGAGCTTTTTCAAAGACTGGTTTAGCTCGTTCACTACAGTGGTTATGACGGTAATGCCAATCGGTTTTGTATTGATGGCGAGCCTCACTAAGCTAGCGGAGCAATTGTTTTCTAATGTGAGTGAACATGCTCGCAACCTTGTCATCGGCGTTATCATGGCAGGCATCATGGAGTCAGGAATGGCCTTTGCGACGGCTATAAATAATATTGGATTTGAGCACAAAGAGCTGTTTATGGATGCTTGGTTTAACGGCTTGATTGGCGCATTGCCTGTTGCCTTGGTACTAATGATTACCGTAAACATGACCATCAAACCTAAGGTCGAAAATTTCTTGAAGAGTTAATGATTTAGACGCTTATACCCAAAGTAATTGGAGATGCTGGTAGGCAGACAGAGAGCCAAGCGCCTGAGCATAGATAGACTATGTGATGGGGCGGGGCTGGCCATCCAGTGGCGAATGCCAGCTAACACCCCAGCATCTTCAAGTAAGAAGGGTATAGAGCCATTTCCAGCGAAATGGCTCTATTTGTTTATAAAACTAAGTTTTTATCCACGTCGATTGGTATTTATGCACGTTCCGATAGGATGATAAGCACGTACGCAGGTTGCAGGAATAGGGTAGTGCTCAAGGAACTGGTGCTTTTTAAACACGTTTATGAGGGAGATAACTTCAGAGAGTCGGCTAAAAAAGCAGGAACCTCCATAGCTTCCCTGTCACGTGCAATCGCAGGGCTGGAGCGCGACTGCGGAAAGAAACTATTCCTTAAAGATGGTACTAGCACCATACCGACTAATGAAGCCCGCTCCCTTTACTACAGTGTTGTAGACAGCCTGAACTCTATTAGCCATGAGTATGAGGTTTTTCGAAATCACACCCCTCAGATCACTCTGTTAAAACCTCTGCAAGTTCATAGCGAGTTGTTTGTTCAGCTGCTGCATGATGAAGAGCTTCTAGGTAGCCAGTTTTCGTTTAAAGAGAAGAATAATTATCCTTCTAGAAATAAGGCTTACGCTGACCTCTTAATTGGAGAGATAGACCTTTTATCGATAAAACCGATACAGGATAGCGCTATCAGTGTTATAAGATTGCGGTCTGCGATCTGGTATTTATTTACTCTAAGCAGTTTCATCCACAAACCTTAGATGTCGCTGTCGAGCGACTCATCAAGCTTAAGTGGTTAGATGATTACACTGAGAAGTTTGTAGCGAATGCAAGTAGTGGTGAATACCTGATTGATAGTCTTGCTTCTTTCTACGAGATTATCAAAAACTCCAAATACGTAGGCATTACACCAAAACAGACTGCAAATCAGTTAGATCCAAAATATTATTGGCATTCAGAGCCTATGGGTCAGCTGGAGTTGTATTTGATTGCTGCTAACCGAAACCTAGTCAACAAGCCTGCTGTACAACAGCTTCTTGATAAGATCAGAACCTCTGAGTTGATACTGCGCTAGATATCAAAAACACTCTCGCTCACCACTTCCCATGCAGAGGGCTGCTCTGTTTTGTTTAAAGCGAGCTTGCTAGTGGATGGTGTGTCATACATTCTCTCGATTACTTCTTTTGCGGCTTGTTTATCGTTGAGGTAACCAGATAGCGTCGAAAGAAGTTGATTGTAGAGTTTGGAGTGTTTCTGATCTTGTCTAAACTCGCCTCTAAGGTTGCCATAGTAGGGACTGTGAACGTCTAGGCTAGCTCTGTGATGCGCCTTTCGATAGACACCAGCTAAGAACATATACACACAACTTGAGTTGCAGTAGGTCTCTACGTGGGTGTTCCAGCCGGCCTTGTGTATGTAGTCGCTGATCTTCAGTGCATCGTCAAAATAACCGCCATTAGATTGCAGAATGACCGAAGAAATCTTGGTTTTTACCGCAGAAACAAAGTTTAAGAAGTCTTTGTACTCACCGTCTCGAATGTCGCCATTGATCACCAAGGCATGCCCCTTGTCACCCTTCATCTGATAGGTTTTGTATTGGGCTGCATTGGCATTGATTGAGGTGCTCATCAATAGCATCAAAGACAAACTGAGTGTAAAAAGTTTCTGTGTCATAAAAGGCCTCGTCCATTGAAATAATTATGCGACCCCTTGAACAGATTTATAAACGCTACCCTCTAAGAGTTAAATGAAACAAAGCGTTTCATCGGTTTTGGGTGATGCAGGTCTCGTTCACTTCAATTAGTTGTTGAACTTATTTTAGGAAAATCTTGGTTTATGGAAGCGAACTATTTCCTTTATGACCCTACTGTTAGTTTTAACCTAATAAAGGTGTAGGTTTAGCCTGTCTAGTTCGAACGATTAGGCTGGAATATTATCCTCGGCACTTAAGCAGGAAAGCTCCTGCAGTACTTAATTTTGTGTCCGTGAGTGGACGAGGAAATCCTTATGACTTCTATTGCTGAGCATGCCGAACAGGGCAGTACTCACAGTAAACCTAGCGTTGGCTTAACTCTTTTAGTGGGTCTCCCACTGTTTACCCTTTTGCCTCTAGGTTTGGATATCTTTTTACCGGCCATGTATGACATTGGTGCCTTTTTCGGCAACACAGACGTGCATCATTTGCCATCAGTATCTATATGCTGTTTTGGGGGCTAGGCCAGCTCTTCTGGGGTGGTATGGCAGACAAGCTAGGCAAGAAGAATATCGCACTCATTGGCTTGGCTATTTTCGCCTTGAGCTCGTTTGCCATTGCCAATGTTGGAAGCAGTGATAGCTTTGAATTCCTTGGATTAAGGGCGTTGCAAAGCTTTGGTGGTAGTGCCTGTTTTACCGCAATTTTTGCACTGATTCGTATGCGATTTGAAGGTGAAAACCTTAACAAAGCCTATAGCTATCTAAATGGAATCTTGGCATTCGTACCTGTGAGTGCTCCGCTGATTGGCGCTTATATCGTTGCGCACAGCTCTTGGTTTGTTCTATTTGAAATCATGGCTGTTTTGGGAGCTCTGAGCCTAGTTTGGATCTTCTTTATGTTGCCTGCAGAAAAAGCCGATACGTCAGCTTCGGTGGGTACTTCTAAAGTGAGCCTAGTACAGAGTTATCTATCGGTGCTGGCGAACGCTAGATTTAGAGCCTATCTGTTCTTCGCTCTAATCGCTCAAACATTGTTTATCTATCTACTGACTGTTGCACCTATGTACTGATGGGAAGCCTAGGCATGTCACAAGTGCTTTTGGTGAGATGTTTATGGTGATTGCGGTTGTATTTATGGTGGGCAGCTTCTTGTCACCGAAGATCAATCAGATGATCAATATCCAATCGCTAGTGAAGCTCTCATTGGTGTTGATAGTGGCTGGTGGCGCAATGATGTTTTTGATGAGCGGTATTGCGCATTGGTATTCACTGATTGCACCTATGGTTATCATTGCCTTCGGCTGTACCATGCTACTGAGCAGTTCCCCTGCTAACGCTTTGGCTGAACTAAAAGAAAACGCAGGTGTGGCTAGTGGCCTATACACAGCGACAACCTTTGGTATGGGCGCAGTAATCTCAGCACTTGTAGCTAAGTTCGTGGATAGTGCCGACCTATCTCAAGTGTCATTGGTTTATACGCTATTCGCGCTGTTTGCTTTGGTGGTTTTCTTCTTCAACAAGAGCATGAAGAACGCTTAAAAACCAAAAAGAAAGGCCACTGTGTTTGCAGCGGCCTTTTGCTTTAAGTGGAGTTTTATAGTTCGAATCGGTCTGCGTTCATTACCTTGTTCCAAGCAGAAACAAAGTCGCAGATGAACTTCTCGTTGGCATCATCAGCGGCATAGACCTCGGCTAGCGCTCTCAATTGAGAGTTTGAGCCGAAGATAAGGTCACAGCGTTTAGCTGTCCATTTTTGCTGTTTGCTTGCTCTATCCAATCCAACAAACTCGGTAGCGTCTTCATTGGCTGGGCGCCACATAGTTTCCATATCGGTCAGATTCACAAAGAAGTCGTTACTAAGTACGCCTTTTTTGTCTGTGAATACACCGTGCTCTGTACCACCGAAGTTGGTGTTTAGAACACGCAGACCACCCACAAGTACCGTCATCTCAGGCGCCGTCAATCCAAGCAATTGCGCTCGATCCAGAAGCAGTTCTTCTTCTGAAGCAGAGAAGGCTTTCTGACTGTAGTTGCGGAAGCCATCAGACAGAGGCTCAAGCACTGCAAAGCCCTCTTCATCGGTTTGCGACTCAAGCGCATCAACGCGACCTTGCGTAAACGCGACTCCAACTGAAACACCACCATCGCTGGCCGCTTTTTCTATTGCTGCGCTGCCGCCAAGTACAATCAAATCAGCAAGAGAGACGTCTTTGGCGAAGTCTCTTTGAATGCCCTCTAGGACCTCAAGGACTTTAGCTAGTTGTTGTGGTTGGTTCACTTCCCAGTTCTTTTGCGGCGAAAAACGGATACGCGCACCATTAGCACCACCTCTGAAGTCCGAACCACGGAAGGTAGAGGCTGATGACCAAGCGGTATAGACAAGCTCTGAGACGCTCAAGCCTGAATCTAGAAGCTTCTGCTTCAAGGAATCGATATCTGAATCAGATAGAGGCTCAGCTTTTGACTCTGGAAGTGGGTCTTGCCAGATCAGGTCTTCAGCAGGTACCTCATCACCAAGATAGCGAACCTTAGGTCCCATATCGCGGTGAGTTAGTTTGAACCATGCACGAGCGAAGGCATCTGCAAATTGGTCTGGATTCTGGTGGAAGCGCTTAGAGATCTCGCCATAGGCAGGGTCCATTCGCATCGCCATATCGGCGGTGGTCATGATGGTTGTTACCTTGGTTTCAGGATCGTGCGCTTTAGGGGCTTTATGTTCTTCAGCCAGTCCTACAGGTATCCATTGCCAAGCACCAGCAGGACTCTTTACTAGATCCCAATCATAGCCAAACAACACATCAAAATAGCCGTTATCCCATTGAATAGGGTTTGCCGTCCAAGCCCCTTCAATGCCACTTGTTGTTGTATCGTCGCCAACTCCACTGCCGTAACCGTTACGCCAGCCAAAGCCCATTTCTTCGATGGAAGCGGCTTCTGGCTCAGGTCCCATCAAGCTAGGATCGCCAGCACCGTGGGTTTTACCAAAGGTGTGTCCGCCGGCCACGAGTGCAACGGTTTCTTCGTCATTCATACCCATACGTGCAAAGGTAGCGCGAATATCTTGAGCAGAAGCAAGCGCACTTGGCTGACCGTTTGGCCCTTCTGGGTTTACATAGATAAGCCCCATCTCTACTGCTGCAAGTGGACGCTCTAGATCGCGCTCACCTGAATAACGCTGCTCTGATAGCCACTCTTTTTCCATGCCCCAATAAACGTCTTCTTCTGGCTCGTAGATATCTTCACGACCGCCGCCGAAACCAAAGGTTTTTAGACCCATGGACTCGATAGAAACGTTACCGGCAAGGATGAATAGGTCTGCCCAAGAGAGGTTTTGCCCATATTTCTTTTTCACAGGCCAAAGTAGGCGACGCGCTTTATCAAGGTTGCCGTTATCTGCCAACTATTGAGAGGCGCAAATCTTTGGTTACCCGTGTTACCGCCTCCGCGTCCATCGGCGGTTCTATAAGTGCCTGCTGCGTGCCACGCCATACGAATCATAAATGGGCCGTAGTGACCGTAATCCGCTGGCCACCACTCTTTTGAGTCTGTAAGCACGGCTTCAATAGACTGTTTTACTTCCTTAAGGTCGAGCTGTTTGAATGCCTCTGCATAATCAAAGCTCTCATGATGTGGATTAGACTTGCGGTCATTCTGATGAAGGATTTTGATGTTTAGCTGATTTGGCCACCAATCTTGATTTTGTGTGCCTCTTCCGCCGACTTTAGTGTTGCCACCATGCATGACCGGACATTTGCCCTTATGCATGTTCTCTTCGTTTTGCATATTCGCCTCCAAATTGCGAAAAACACCATAAACAAAGCATCAGACAGATAAGGGTAGGGGGATGTTATTTACTCTTATGTCTGATGCAGAACATTAATCAGACTCTATGTAAGAGCAATTCAGTCGCAGAAGTTTTGACCAGAATCAAAACTCAGATGAGTTTGCGAATTATTTTCATATAATAAGACATAGGCGGTAAATCATAATGATTTTAATGACTTATAAAAAGCGCCTTATGCGGCGCTTTGAATTTTTGGGTTACCACTCTATGTCTGAGCCATCGAAGACCTTGAAGCTTCCTGATGTCTCTAGGGTAAGCTGCTCCGCTTGATTGATGATGCCGGCCACACTTTCTTGAGGGGTGAATGTTGCATCTTTACCGCCCATATCTGTCTGAACCCAGCCAGGGTGTACGGCTAGTGTTTTCACACCTTGCTCAGCTAGGTTGCGTGCTGCAGATACAAGGATCTGGTTTAGCGCTGCTTTAGAGGTGCGGTAGCTGTACATGTTGCCAGAACCGTTGTCGCCAATACTCGCCACACGGCTAGAGATACCGACAATTGTTTTATGTTCGCTAGCTGCAACGTTGTAGCGAAGCGCTTGAATTAGCAGTGCAGGTGCTATCGTGTTGATGTTAAGCACTTCAAGCCATTTACTCTGAGTCATTTCACCCAATGTAGCGCAGTCGTCACCCAGAACACCTGCGTTTAGGATAAGGTGATCGATAGCTTGGCCTTTAAGTGTCTCAGGCAGATCATTGATGTCAGCCTCATTGGTTACATCTAGTTTGATGAGTTCAACCTTAGGATTGTCCGAAGCGTATTTTGCTAACTCTGTCGCGCTTTCTGGTGAGCGGCATGCTGCTAGTACATCCCAACCCTTTGCACTGTACTGACGAACAAACTCAAGACCCAAGCCTCTGTTTGCACCTGTGATTAAAACCTTTGTCATCCTCATATCCTCTGTTTGATTTCGATTGGAATGGCTGAATTCTAGTTTTCAGATAAGGGTTATTGAGGGACTGATGCAAAAAACACAATTGCATTCGACATTGTCGAATGTTACTGATGAGCAAGGAGTAGGTGATGGTTACGACAACCCCCTTGGTGGAAAACACTTCTTTGACCCTAGCGATGCACCGCCTTGTTAGTTTTATTAGCCATATATGAGCTATAAGTGATAGTGACTTTAACCTTTAGTTTATGACATCCTTACCTAGCTAGTTACCCACCTTTATCGATTACTTTTCGGAAGCATAAATGGAGTAAGCTATTGTTAAGTATAAAGAAAGCTATGTTTGGTTTAGTGTTAGCCTGTTTTACTTGGGCTTCTAGTGCCACAGACCTCAAGAACTACTTTTCGGAGAGCGTTTTTAGGTGCATGTATCAAAACCCCATCTCTCGATCAGTTGTGATAACCGAATACCGAGAAGACGGCAGTTACTCGGGGACTCAACAGATACAAGCATCTAAGCTAGGTGAGCCCAAAATGGAAGCTATGGTGGAGTTTAATGGCAGTTGGCATGTTTCTTATGACAGTTTGCACACTCAAGTAGAACACTATGAGATGAGGCCGACTAATCCCTTGGGTGAGAAACTTGTAGCTGTTATGCACGATTCGGCCAAAGCTATCGATCCTATAAGTAGCATTAGGGTTAAGGTTGAAAGCCGTGATCAATATATAGAAGCCAGTAGAGATTCGAAGGCTAGGTGTTATCGGGTGTATCAATAAATTTATAGGTGGGGCTGATGAGCCAAGGGAGTAAACTCGCGCTTAAAGTGTGGGCAGTAGACATGGGCAAGTTCGTTATTGTCTGTAACCTAGTCGCCATCTTATCTGTGGTGGTTATAGAGTCGGTGACGGGTTTGTTTGGGCTTAAATATTGGACAGACTATGTTTTCTTCAGTTTGATACTACAGTGGGGCGTAGCAACCTTATTCTTTATGTATCCCCCTATGGGAGGGATGGGTGCATCTGACGATAGAGCAGACAGAGTGGCTGATTCTATGGTGGATAGAAGCGTGGCCGATGAGGTGGATGCAAGTCGTTTCACTGATAACACCGTATTTTGCATAAAGTTGTTTTTGTCGGGACTACCGGCTTTCGTTATGTGTATTTTTGTCAGCCTATACGGCTAATCGACTCAGCACAGAATAATGCCTCATTCAGAGGGCATTTAATCAAAGCTTATTACTCTCCGACCAAACCCTAAGGTCATCCAAGATCTTCAGCGCTGAACGACCAAAATCAGTCAGCTCATAACTCACCGCAATTGGACGGTCGCTGATTACTTTTCGTAGTACCATGCCTTCGGCTTCGAGCTCTTTCAGTCTTTGGTCAACCATCTTTTTGCTGGCGCCACCTAACATGCGGGATAGGTCGTTGAATCGGACTGGGCCGTCCTTGAGATGATAGATCAAAGAACCTTTCCATTTACCACCGATAAGACGCATGCCTTTTTCGATTGCGCACGGCTCTTTGCATACATTAGCGACGGATTTACGTCCTTTACTGTCTATATTTACAACGCTTTCCATCAAACTCACCTTTAGGTTACAAAAAGTATACTGGTTGAATACTTTCTTAAGGTTACCATAATAAACCTAGATGGAGAACTAACAGGTGTAAACATGAGCGAAAAACTGAAATTAGACTTTATCTCGGACGTGGTATGCCCATGGTGTGCTATTGGATACAAGCGTCTTGAGCAAGCAATCAAAGAGTTGGGTGTTGAGGACAAAATAGAGATAGAACTTCACCCGTTTGAACTCAATCCAAATATGCCTGCTGAGGGGCAAAACTTGCGCCAGCATCTGGCCCAGAAGTACGGCACGACACTGGAAGACAGCATCCGAGCGCGTGAAAACCTTACCCAGCTTGGCGCTGAGGTGGGTTTCACCTTCGATTACTATGACGATATGAAGATGTATAACACTCGTGAAGCACATCTTGCGATCCAGTTTGCGGCCAAATACGAGAAACAGCTAGAGCTTAAACTCGCTCTATTCGATGCTTTCTTTGGTGAGCGGAAAGATGTCTCTGATAGAGAAGTGTTGGCGCAGCTACTTGCTAAGGTTGGCTTGCCAGTCGATGAGGGTATTGCGTATCTAGATGATATTAATGCGATTTCTCAGCTTCAAAATGAAGAAAGTTACTGGCAAGGCTTGGGCGTTCGCTCAGTGCCAACTATAGTTTTGAATAGTCGTGAAGGTCTGCCAGGTGCGCAGCCTGTTGAGGTCTATAAACAAGTTCTAGAGCACTACCTATCAGCATAGGGGGAGTATGAGCTCGATCGTCACCCGCTGTGGCGTAAGCCACAGCACCATCTGGATGTTACTGAAAGCAGTCAACATGTTCATTGGATAGAACTCTTCTATGACTTGGCACATGTGGTGGCTATCTTCATGTTGGGTAACTTCCTCAGCCATCATCTAACCGTTTCTGGGTTCCTAATTTTTGTAGCCCTGTTTGTAGTTATCTGGTTCGCTTGGTTTGATTTGAGTTTGTTCAATTCGCTGTATGTCAGCACAGACATGCAGCACAGATACATAATGACCTCACAAATCATCACCATTATGGTGATGTCCGCATCCATACCTCATATAACGGATACCAGTTGGCCCTACTTTGCTATTGGATACGGCATCAATCGGGCGTTTATCGCTTTTCTTTATTGGCGGGTTAGGCAGGTAGGTGACTCAGATGGTGAGCTTCCGCGTAAACTCTCTCGTAACTTTTTCGGTAGTGCATTCCTGTTCTTGCTGAGCGCGTTTTTACCCCACCCTTATAGCTACCTTGTGTTTGGTTTAGGCTACTCATCTTAGCTTTGCTTTACGCTTTACCCAGAGTGGGCGCCCTAGAGTGTCATCGGTTTGTGCCACGCTTTGGACACATGTCTGAGCGTTTTGCTCTTTTACTGCTCATCGTTGCTGGCGAGGGTTTCTTTAAGTTGGTGGTAACCTTGAGTATTAAGGGCATAGATAACGTCGTAGGTGATGTGCTGTTTAACTATGTGATAGGTGGGGCCGCGATATTTGTGCTTTGCTGGATGTACTTTTGACTTTGCCGGGAATGGCAAGCCAAGAAATACGGATAAAAAGACATTAGTGCAGTGGGTTTTGGCGCATCTTACGTTAATGCTATCGGCAGTAATGATAGGGGTGGCACTGTCTGCAGAAGTGAAGGTCTCCTTTATGGAGCAGTACCCTTTCAAATATGCGGTAATTGGCTGCTTGGGATTAGCGCTTTACCTATACAGTCTGCTTCTGATCCAGAACGTCATCGAGCTTAGAACCGCGCATCGATTTGCTACGGCTAAATTACGCTACTTTGGCATCGCATGGCGTTTGTGACTCTGGCTGTAGTGTCATTTGTACCTTCTATTATCGGTAACCTGTTCTGGTTTAGCGCCTTGCTGTCGCAGATCGTTGTGCCCGCCACTACTGCTTATCGGACATTTACTCGAGAAGGTTAAAAACAAAAGGACCACTATTGTTGTAACTAGTGGCCTGCTAAAGCACTTAACCAAATAAGCCTTGGGCTATTTCTTCCTTCTCTTTTGCGGTACGTGAAAGGTGCGTTTCAAGAAAGCTTGCTGCTTCTGTGAGCTTTCCTTCCTCTATTAATCCAATTAAGACTAAGTGCTCCTCACACTCCTTTCTCGGAACTGGGCGCTTTCCGTTTACATTGTATTCGACCAGTCGTCGTAGTCGATTTACCCGCTTCAAGGCATCGAGTAGGAATACGTTGTTTGACATGCCTACTATGGTTTCATGGAAAAGCACACCGGCGTTAAACATATCAGCTGCGGATACCAGTTTCTGCTTGTTATTGAGTATGTCTATCTGAGACATGCGCAACATCTGCAGTCTTGTTGGCTCTATGACAAAGCTAGGATCTCTTATTGCTTCGGGCTCGATAAGCTGACGGAAGCGATAGCTTTGTGCATAGGCGGTAGGGGAGGAAATAAACTCGTTGAACTCCCAACCATAGCCAATATTTCTTTGTAGCCATCCATCCTTTTCCATCGCTATCAGTGCTTCTTGGATGCTTTTACGGCTCTGTTGATAGCGGCTGATGAGCTCATTTTCAGTGAAGCTTTTCTTTAGAGTACCAGATAGGTAATCCTGTCCGATTGCATAGCAGAGTGGTGAAAGATCTGTGGCCTCGCTGTCATGAGAAGATAGCTGCGCTGCTTGGGTTTGCTCGGGAACCTTGGCTAGAAAGAAGCCTTGATTGGGTTTTTTTACCAAGAAGCCATTTTGTTGAAGGTGGAGAAATGCATTACGAATTGGCGTTCTTGACACCTTAAGTACGCCTGCAAACTCGGTCTCTTTTATATGAGCGCCTATCTCCAAATTGTGTTCTAAAACATGGCCTAGCACTCGCTCTGCAAGTAACTCTGCAGAGGTTGGCTTCTTACTATTTGTTGTCGTATCCATACTTTACCGCTTTCTATACCTAGCCTTTGTGCTTTTCCTACATTGTTTTTTGTTTCTCGGAAGCACCGCAAAACAGTATTGCCTATAAATTGTATTTTGTGAAGAACATGAGTCACATTGAAGTGGTGTTGTTAATAATGTGTTGTATTTCACATTTCCAAAATACAAAAGTATCTTGTTACTAATCCAAAATACTTGATTTTATCCTACTAAGTCCTTGTTTTAACTGGCTTGGTAAATGTGCAGGATATGTTGCGGCAGTTCTGTTGTTGTTAAATGCATGTTGACAGAATTCTACTTTATAGTCATAAATGTATTTGTGTTTTACAAAATACAATTTTAAAGATGACTAAAGTAGCTTTGATACATGCCGTTGATATCGCTATCGAACCGATAAAGCGCGCATTTGAAAATGAGTGGCCGGAAGCTGAAACCCTGCACCTCTGGGATCAGGCGTTGAGTGTTGAACGCGCTAAAACTGCATCTCTCACGCCATTTCTATTTCAGCGTGTTGAGTCCCTTTACCAACTCGCTCTTGAATCCGGCGTTGATGCGGTGATGTTTACCTGCTCAGCGTTTGGTGAAGCGATCGAAAAGCTGGCGCAGCATTCCGAAATTCCGGTGTTAAAGCCAAACCAAGCCATGTTTGAGCAAGCTATCGAGCTGAATAGACCCATTGCAATGCTGGGTACGTTTGAGCCTGCAATGCAGGGCATGGTTGAAGAGTTTTATCAGCTAGCTGGTGAGAGTGCTGAGTTGGTAACCCTTTGCGCTCCTGAGGCGAGAGTCGCTCTTAATCAGGGTGATGCGGATACACATAATCAGCAACTTCTCAAAAAAGCAGAGCCTCTAGATGAGATTGATGTGCTCATGTTGGCCCACTTCTCTTCTTCTATTGCTAAGTCATTGATTGAACAAGAAACCCACAAAACTGTGCTGTCGAGTCCAGAGTGTGCAGTTCGTTATCTAAAACGTGTTCTCTGCTCCTAACGGAATACGTCATTTATCACAAGTACGAGAGGAAACAATGAAACTATTAGTTTTACCAGGGGATGGTATCGGTCCTGAAATCACTCAAGCTGCCGTTAAGGTTCTGAATGTGGCAGACAGCAAATTTAACCTAGGCCTGAGCTGTGAATTTGATGATGTAGGTTTTGATAGCTTGGAGAAATATGGCACTACGCTTCGCCAAGAAACCCTAGAAAAAGCCAAGACCTATGACGGTATTATTCTAGGTACTCAGTCTCATGCAGACTATCCAAAACCTGAGCAGGGCGGGCGTAATGTATCGGCAGGTTTCCGTATCGGCCTAGATCTTTACGCTAATGTACGCCCAGCGCGTTCACGCTCTTTCTTGCCAACCAATATGAGTGAAGGCAAGAGCATTGACCTAGTTATCATGCGTGAGGCTACCGAAGGCTTCTATCCGGATCGCAACATGACCGAAGGTTGGGGTGAGGTGAAGACCACTCCAGATATGGCGCTTTCTATTCGTAAGATTACCCGTCACTGCTCTGAGCGCATCGCGCGCAAAGCCTTTGAGCTTGCTATGTCACGTGACAAGAAGGTAACTGCGATTCATAAAGCAAACAGCTTCCATATGACGGATGGTCTGTTCCTTGAAGCGGTTAATGATGTAGCAAAAGAGTTCCCAGAGGTTGAGCTTGACGACCTGCTGGTAGATGCATCAACCGCTCACCTAGTGCGCACCCCTGAACGATTTGATGTCCTAGTCGCAACTAACTTCTATGGCGACATCATCAGTGACCTTGCCAGTGAGCTGTCGGGTAGCCTTGGTCTTGCGGGCTCTATGATGGCGAGTGATGAACACTGTTGTGCACAGGCGCAACACGGCTCTGCACCGGATATTGCTGGGCTAGATAAAGCGAACCCAACCTCAATGATCCTTTCAGTTTCCATGTTGATTGAGTGGATGGGACAGAAGCATCAGCGTGAAGATCTGATAACTGCGTCAAAGGCAATCAATGCGGCGGTTGACGCAACTCTAGAAAACCCAAATTATCGCACTGCGGATCTTGGTGGCTCACTGGCTGTCAGGCGTTTAGTGATGCGGTAGCAACCCAATTAGCGAACAGCTAATCATATTTGCTGAGCAATGCAGTACAGCACGAAATAACGTGAATTAAGTACCCAAATAAAAAGGAAAAACACATGTCATTACTAAAGAAATTCGCAGTCGTACCCCTAGTAGCTGCGGTATTGGCATCCCCTGTGAGCTTTGCAAAGGATCTGGATTACCCTACTAAACGTCTGAACTACACCATAGCGTTTGGCCCGGGTGGCGGTAACGATTTGATGTCTCGTACTGTTGTAGACATCTTGAAGAAATATAAGCTGTATGACCGAAATATCCGTGTAGATAACCTTGCTGGTGGCAGTGGTGCGGTAGGTTTTAACTATGTAGCACAGCAGTCGGGTAATCCTTACCACCTGACTTCAACTAGCGGTAACTTCTTGGGCACGCCTTTGGTATCTAACACTGGCTGGACTTATGAAGACTTCACTCCAATCGGTCTTCTAGCACAAGATGCCATGTTTATCGTGGTGCGCGCTGACTCTCAGTTCAAGTCAGCGAAAGAATTTGCTGAGTATGCGAAGAACAACCGTATCACCATTGGTGGTACTGGAGCGGCAGGTCCTGAGCGCGTGGTTGCAAGCCTATTTGCGGAAACCGCAGGCTTCAAATACGACTATGTACCATCGCAAGACGGTGGCGGCATGGTGACTTCTCTGACCTCTAAGAGCGTTGATGCCATTGTGGCTAACCCATCTGAGGTTTCAGGTCAGATCAAAGCGGGTAACTTCCGTCCTCTTGCTTACTCTGAAGCACAGCGTAGCACCATCTATAAGGACGTTCCGACCTTCAAGGAGCAGGGTTACGATTTTGCTTTCTCGCTTCCTCGTGGTGTCGTGATGCCGGATAACGTGGATGCTGATGTTCAGCAGTGGTGGGTAGAGACGCTACAAAAGGTAGTGGAGACTCCCGAGTGGAAAGACTATCTGAACACCAACAGCCTTTCTGGTAATACGGTTTGGGGTGATGACTTTGCCGACAACCTAGCCGCTACCAATGCTGACTTTAAACGAGTGTTAACTCAGATAGGTGCGATTAAGTAGGAAAATAGGCTGTGCGGTTAGCGCCGCACAGCCAAGGAGAAGTTATGCGTTTTTGGTTTTCACTTAGCACCTTATTGTTTTCTATCGGTTTTACTCTCTATGGGTTAAACACCTTGAGTATGTACGACCTAAATGGACGACCAGGGCCTGGCTATTTCCCTTTGATTATCGGTGTTGCACTGGTCATCTGTACCGGAATCAATGTCTATAAAGACCTCAAAGAACTGCGCAGCAAGCAAGCTGTGAAGCAAGATAAAGAGTTGTATCAAAAAGATACTTTTGCGGTGGCAGTGTGTATCGCACTACTGATTTTCACCCTGAACTCACTCGGAGCTATCGTCTCCATGGTGGTTTTCTGTTTGGCGTTTCTCTCTTACTTCAATCGTGGCAAACATGTTCAAAACATCGCGTATTCAGTGGTGTTCCCTATGGGAGTGTTCCTGCTGTTTGATGTTTGGCTACAGGCGGGACTGCCTGACGGTCTGCTACGTCTCTTCTATTAATCACAGGGAAATGTGTCATGTTCTTTGTTGAAATATTTGAAAATCTATCATTTGGTTTGTCGGTGGCGTTTACGCCGGCCAACCTGTTGTTCCTGCTCATCGGTGCGCTGGTGGGTATGGTAGTGGGCTTGTTCCCAGGCTTTGGCCTGCGGCGGGTATCGCGATATTGATTCCTATGACCTTTGGTCTCAACCCAACTACTGCCATTATTATGCTCTCGGGTATCTATTACGGTTCTATGTATGGGGGAACCATAACCTCCATATTGATCAACACCCCCGGAGAGTCTGCCACAGTAGCCTCCACCTTGGATGGTTATCCTATGGCACAAAACGGTCGAGCTGGACCTGCTCTTGTAATGCAGGCGATTGCTTCATTTGTGGGTGGTACCTTGGGCGTGATCCTAATCTGTGGATTTGCCCCATTGCTGGCAGACTTTGCGTCTTCGTTTGGCCCATCAGAGTATTTCCTTATCATCATGTTAGGCCTGCTTTTGTTGACCACTATGATGGGTGAGAACCGCCTGAATGGCGTTATCTCTGCGCTGTTTGGCTTTGCTATCGCTATGGTTGGGGTAGACTCGGTCAGTGGTGCACAGCGTTACACCTTTGGTTCACCTGAGTTGATTGGTGGTATCTATTTCGTACCAGTTGCCATTGGCTTGTTTGGTATTGGTGAGCTTCTTTATTGTATCTATACCGGACAGCACAAACGTGAAAATGTGCGTGTTCAATTTAGCTTCCGCTCTAAGGATTTCTGGCCGACAGCTAAAGACTATATCAGCTCTCGCTACACCTTTATCCGAGGTTCTGTGATCGGCTTTGTCGCGGGTGTATTGCCAGGTTCTGGGGCGACCATTGGCTCTATTCTGGCTTATTCAGTAGAGAAGAAGGTTGCTAAAGACCCTGAGAGTTTTGGTAAGGGTGAAGTCCGTGGATTGGTTGCGCCAGAGACAGCAAACAATGCAGCATCGGCAGGAGCTATGGTGCCACTTATCTCTTTGGGTATTCCGGGTTCTGGTGCTACTGCTGTTCTACTTGGTGCGCTCATGATGTGGGGTCTACAGCCTGGTCCAATGCTTATCGATAGCAACCCAGATCTTGTATGGGGCTTAGTGGCAAGTATGTACATGGGCAACATGATTCTGGTGGCATTGAGTGTGTTAGCTATCCCACTATTCGTAAAGTTCCTAGACATTCCTTACCGACTAGTGGTGCCTGTTATCGTGATTCTATGTGTTATCGGCTCTTATGCCTTAACAACAGCATCATCGAGACCTCAATGCTATTGATTATGGGGCTAGTGGGCTTTGGCATGAAGTTGTACGGCTATTCTCCTGCAGCAACAGTTCTGGCGCTTGTTCTGGGTGGTATGGCTGAGAGTACCTTCTTGCAATCTCTTATCATCAGCCAAGGCAGTCTGTGATCTTCGTTGAAAGACCAATCTCGCTTGTGCTCACCCTAGTTATGTTTGCCACTATCGGCCTTTCGGTTGCTCTGCGTCTATTCAAACGCATGCGAGCCAACAAGGTTGAGCAAGCCAATTGCAGTCACTCTCAGTAAAGGACGGTAATGATGAAAATAGGAGTTATTGCCGACGATTTTACTGGGGCGACTGATGCCGCAAGCTTTATCGTCAAGGGAGGCTTGAGTGCAATTCAGCTCTCAGGTATCCAAGAATCTGCAAAGGGTATTGATGCTGATGCCCTGGTAGTGAGCTTGAAATCTCGCTCTTGTGAGGTGAACAAAGCCATCGAGGATTCCATCAAGGCTTGTGATTGGCTCTTAGAAGAGGGGTGTGAGCTTATCTACTTCAAGTATTGCTCAACCTTCGATAGTACTGAAAAGGGCAATATTGGGCCTGTGGTAGAGGCACTAAAATCGCATCTGTCTCAGCGCAGTGTGTTGCTCTGCCCCGCGTTGCCGGTTAATGGTAGGACTGTGTATCAAGGACACTTGTTTGTGTTTGACAAGTTGCTCTCAGATTCTGGAATGCGCAATCACCCTATTACTCCAATGAAAGACTCGAACCTACTGAACGTTATCGAGTCTCAGTCTGAGGGTAATGCTGGTCTGGTAAGCCTTCAAGACATAGCTAAAGGTGGTATCTCAGAGAAACTGGCAGAGCTGGAGCTAGAAGGTAAAGAGCTGATCATCTGTGACAGTGTCAGTGACAGCGACCTTGATAGGTTGGCGCAGATAGCTCAATACCAAAGGCTGGTTTCAGGTGGTTCTGGACTAATAGGCGCCATAGCAAAACTGGCTTTTGGCAAAGGCGCATTTTTTGAAGAGCAAAGTCAGGTGCAGGATCAACGAAAGGGTGTGGTGCTATCCGGCTCATGTTCTGAGATGACTAATCAACAGGTCAGTGTTTACAAGAAACTCGCACCTAGCTTGAAGCTAGATGTAGGTCGATGCTTGCAGGATGGCGCTTATCTGGAGGAAGTTATGATCTGGATTGTAAGTCACAGCAACCAAGCTTATTTCCCAATGGTGTACGCCACTGTGAGCCCAGATGAGCTTTCGACTATTCAGTCCAAGTACGGTGATAAGGCCTCAATCGGTGTAGAGAAGTTGTTTCATGAGCTTGTGAAAAAGCTGTATAGCATGGGTTTTAATACCTTTATTAGCGCTGGTGGAGAGACCTCTGGAACCATTACTCAAGCCTTGAGTATTGAGAGCTTTAGGGTTGGCAAAGAGATCGCGCCAGGGGTTCCTTGGATGTCGAGCTTAGATGGCGAGGTAAGACTCGCACTTAAATCTGGGAATTTTGGAGATGCTCAGTTCTTTGAGCGTGCACAGGAGTTATTGCTATGACGGAATATGAACAAAGACTCGAGCTAGTCGCCTTAGCTAAATCTCTATTTGAGCGAGGCTACGCTACAGGTGGCGCTGGCAATATCTCGGTAAGACTGGACCAAAATCGTGTGTTGACCACACCAACGGGTTCCTGCTTTGGCCGACTCGACCCAGAGACTCTATCTGTAGTGAATATGGACGGTGAGCACTTAACTGGAAACAAACCGTCTAAAGAGGTGTCGTTCCATCTGGAGATTTATAAGAATCGCGCACAGGCAAATGCAATCGTGCATTTGCACTCTACCTATCTTACAGCCCTATCTTGTCTTGAGGGTTTGGATAAATCGAACGCAATGAAGGCGTTCACACCTTACTACGTGATGCGAGTGGGTAAGCTTCCTGTAGTGGAATACTTTAATCCAGGGGACTCTCGAATAGGTGAGGAACTAGGGAAGCTAGCGCCTGACTTTAGAGCCTATTTGCTGGCAAATCATGGCCCGGTTGTGACAGGCAAAGACTTAGTCGATGCCTGTGATAATGCGGAAGAGCTTGAGGAAACCGCAAAGCTCTATTTTCAGCTCAAAGGTAGCAAGGTCGCTTATTTGTCAGATGAAGACGTAGCCTATCTTGAAACCAGAGGGACCTGAGTCGTGCACTTATGACCGTTAGGTCATTTTGGAGGCTTGCTGGGGGCAGTAAGTCTCTGTTTTTATAATCTCTATTTGTGTTATTTTGAGTCATCACTGTCGATGTTCTCAAACCTATGTATTTTCGAACCTACACTCCTGCTGACAAAGATCAGCTTATTACCATTCTTGAGTCCAACTGCCCCAAGTATTTTCGTATCGAAGACAAAGACGACCTTATCTATTTCTTAGATAATTTTGCTGATGACAACTACCTAGTTGCCGTAGAGGGTGACACTATTATTGGTTGCGGCGGTCATTACACCAAAACTGATTGCCACGGTATTGCTTGGGTGATGTTCAAGTATGGGTCGCTTCGGCCATCAAGGCTGCTTAAAGTGGCTGATGCGTTTTTTGCTGAGATAGAATCTCGTCTACTTTCTGAGAAAACGGGTCTTGATATAGTGATTAACACCACCCAACTGATGCAAAAATTCTTCTCCCGTTATGGGTTTCACACCACATCTGTTGTGAGAGACGGTTTTGGTGAGGGGTTAGATGAGTGTTGTATGGTGAAACCAACTAAGGAGTTGTGATGCTCAGTTTGCAAAGGATGCAAGACAAACACAGGGAGCAGGCGCTTCAGTTAGAAGTTCATCCTGAGCAGGTGAAGTTCGTCGGTGAAATCGAGGAAATACTGGCAAACGAAAGTGAGCAAGTTTTGCCGCATGTCATGGTCGATGGTGGTCAGGTGGTCGGCTTTTTCTTGATTGACCTTAGCTACCCACAGCACTACGAGTTCGCTTCCAGCAATAGCCTTGGACTTAGAGCCTATTTTGTTGGCAGACAGTTCCAAGGCAAGGGATATGGCACCTTAGGCGTTCAGTACTTGCCGAGCTTTTTGCAAGAGACCTACAGTGATTATGACGCGGTGTATCTGACCGTGAACTGCAAGAATCTCGCTGCGTTTCAATGCTACCTAAAGGCGGGTTTTGTAGATACGGAGGAGTTGTATCTTGGTGGTGATGCGGGCCCGCAACACGTTATGAAGCGAGCCCTTTAGCTTAGATTGAGAAGATCAAATAGCCGGTATAGATAGAGTAAGCGAGCAGTAGGCCAGCACCCTCAAGACGATTGATACGGCCTTGTCGGCCAAATCCAAACGCCATAAAGAATAGAGCTAGAGTCATACTCAACATCACTGGCCAGTCTCGTGACAGCACTTCTGCGGACATCTCAGAGATTGGCGACACCATGCCAGCAATACCCACTACAGCCAGAATATTAAACATATTCGAGCCGACTATGTTACCTATCGCAATATCGTGCTCTCCCTTGCGAGTTGCCACAACTGATGCAGCTAATTCAGGCAGTGAGGTGCCCAGAGCAACCACGGTAAGGCCTATCACTAGGTCACTTACGCCCAGAGATTGCGCTATGGTCACCGCTCCCCACACAAGGATGCGTGAGCTGATCACAAGCAGAATCAAACCAGTTACCAACCAGATGATTGCGGTCGTTAGGCTTAGATCTGCTCTTTGCTGTGATTCTTGTGAGTCGTTTTGTTTGGTTCCGGTGTAAATACTCCAGATGATCAGGCCGATGAAACCAACAAGCAAGATAGCCGCTTCAAAACGAGTTAGGCTTCCATCCAGTAGCTGAACGCCCAGCAATAGGCTTATCACTAGTAGTAGTGGCAGCTCTTTTTTTACGATCACGGACTGAACCATGATAGGTGCAATCAAAGCCGTGACACCCAGAATTAGACCTGTGTTCACTATGTTTGAACCAAGAGCATTGCCCAGAGCCAGTTCAGGGTTGCCATCGATTGCCGCCATTGCAGACACCACCATCTCTGGAGCTGAGGTACCAAAGCCAACTACAAGCATACCGATCAAAAGTGGCGACATACCAGCGTGAGTTGCTGTTGCAGCAGCTCCGTCAACGAATCGTTCAGCACTCCATACCAAAAGCATCAGTCCAATAAAGATAGCGATAAATGCCAATGTCATCTCCAAGCCTCATTAGGAGTAACACCTCGACTCGAGGTGAGTAGGCGCGCAATCTAGATCAGGACATCAGCCAAAGACAGCGAATTATTTTTGTCTTTTCCATCAACAAAATTTGTCGATCTTATTTAAATTGATCGCCGCTAGGTTGGCACATCTGAATGGGGCATGTATGGTAATTATTGCTAGGGTCAACAGGCCCAAATAATGGAGGAACCTATGGCATTTAACGTTTATCTTTCTGGTGAGATTCATACCGATTGGCGCCAGCAGATTATCTTTGGCTGTGAAGAGATTGGCTTGGACATCAACTTCACTTCAGCTGTTACCAACCACGAGGCCAGTGATGCCGCAGGTGATGGTTTAGGCGCTGAAACCGACTCGTTCTGGCGTGATCATAAATCGGCGAAGGTAAATGCGATACGTATCCAAAATGCCATAAAGAACTGCGACATGGCGGTGATTCGATTCGGTGAAAAATATCGCCAGTGGAATGCGGCCTTCGATGCAGGCTACTGCGCGGCTCTGGGCAAGCCTTACATCACACTGCATGATGAAGCCATAGTCCACCCTCTAAAAGAGGTGGATGCTTCGGCTCAAGCGTGGGTAACTACGCCACAGCAGGTGGTGGAGATCCTAGAATACTTGCTCGCCCAGGCATAATACCTTGAGCGTTATCTGCGAAACCGAACGCCTTGTGATAAGGCAGTTTAAGCTGACCGATGCTGATTTCATTATCGAACTTCTAAACCAAGAGTCCTTTATTCGATTCATTGGCGATAAGCAGGTAAGAAGCGTCTCTGACGCAGAGTATTACCTAAACAATGGTCCAATAGCGAGTTATACCCAGTATGGTTTGGACTTAACTTAGTTGCGCTGAAGGAAGGTTGCACGCCGATTGGTATGTGCGGCATTTTAAAGCGAGATGAGCTCGATGAACCGGATTTAGGTTATGCCTTTCTTCCTGAATATTGGGGGAAAGGGCTAGCTAAAGAAGCGTCGATAGAAGTGCTTAATCAGGAAATGGCTAGACATAATCTTGAGACAGTTTTAGCTATCACATTGCCAGACAACCCAGGCTCAAACGCCTTGCTAAAGAGTCTTGGATTTAGGTACAGCGGCGTGTTTGAGATATATAACTCGGACAATAATCTGTATCGCTTCGGTAAATAGACAAAAGAAAAGGCTCATCTGATTAACTCGATGAGCCTTTATGTTGTCTGAAGATCTCGATTAGTAGGTTTCATCATCTTGGAAACGTCCCTCTATCGCGTAAGGATCGTCTTCAAAGACATGGCTTGCCTTCCCTCTCAACATCTCTAGCTGCTGTTCTAGATTGTTCATTGTCTCGAAGTTGCCCTCAGAACATGCAATGTAGATCTGCTGCTCCAAGTCTTCGATTCTATCGCGTATCGTTGTCATAACTGCCTCCCTTTAGCGTGCCATTGCTTACGAGTGGCTCAGGTTTCTGGCTCAAATGTTTAAACAAAAATTCCGTTTCGACAATGAATCCTTCTCCTTGGACATTGGCCTCAAAAAACTTCGAGACTCAATCGAATTATAGTAGAGGGTCACGGCTATCAAAGAGCCTCTGGTGCCAGCAGAGGGTAAATCTAAGCTAAGTTTTTGACTCTACTTGCAAAGAAATTTTCTATATTTTTTATATGCAGATTTAGCAATGTGTGAGCAGTGATGAGACCTTTAGAGATACTTGGCTTAGACCATGTTGTGCTGAGAACCACAGACCTTGAACGCATGTTGCTGTTTTATCGAGATATATTAGGTTGCCCACTTGAGAGACAGCTAGTTGAAGAGGGACTCACTCAACTCAGAGCAGGCAATGCCTTATCGACCTTATAGAAGTGGACAGTAAGCTGGGTCGATTAGGTGGCAAACCGCCGCAGCAAAACGGTCGCAATGTGGACCATTTTTGTCTGCAGGTTAAGGCGGTAGAGGTTGATGTGCTGATTGCCTATTTGAAAGAGCAGGATGTCGAGCTCCTGCCTGATGCGGTGCGCTATGGCGCTACTGGTTATGGTTGGTCTTTGTATGTCCATGATCCTGAGAAAAACGTTGTAGAGCTTAAGCCCGTTGGGAATCCCGCTCAGAACCCCATCGGCGATTAAACACACAAATTTACAAAAAGCTTACCCATCTTGCAGCCCGCCCACAGCAACTTCACCCTTGGCTGACAATGTAAAATCTCATAACCGCGACACTCTTTTGCACAGTGGTTCACATACTCAAAATGAATAATTGAGAATATAAAAGTAAAAGAGAGTTAACGAATGGAGTTTACCGAAAGAGATCGCACCGCCCTTTATGACACATGGATGTCACAAAAGGCGAAGATGCGCTTAACCCAGATGGAAATATCACGCAAACTAGGCGTTACCCAAGCTGAATTTGGCGAGCTTCTTCGCGGCCGAGCAGTACTCACCTATCCATTTGTTACCCGTTTTTGTGAGTTGCTCAAGGTTGACCCTGCTTACGCCATTCCTGCAATGCGTGCCAATGTAGTTGTTGAGAACAGCAGCGTGACTCTGTGCTCTCGAATGACAGTGGATGGCGATATTCGTAATGTCTACGTGGAAGGCAATCAGGTTGTGGTGGAGTACGAACACAGAATCTGCTAACCCGAGATTTTCATCTCTCTGGTTGGCCAAGCAACCAAGAGAAATGGAGTCTCATGCTTATCTTCTTAATCGCCCTTTGTTATTACTTTCTGGTATGGAAGCTGTTTAGACATCTGGATAACAAAGTCGCGGCCCTAAATCTCGACGTGCATAGACAGATGAAGCCCCTGTTTATGTACGCCATGTTCCTCACTTGTTCCTTGGTGGGGAGCTTATTCCTATCTATTGCCCTCACAGATACAACCGAGCCCTTGTTTATGCGCATAGGTATCTGCCTGTTTTCTATTGTCTTTTTGACCATCATGGCACTGATGTGTGTTCAGTCTGTGTATATGAGTAGAACTCATATTGCGGTCATATCTAAGACCTTTAGAGTCAAGGTTGGGGCACGCTCTGAGCTTATTAAAACAGAAACCAAATCTTACGCAGGAACCGGTGGAGGCGGCGGTGATACCCGTTATCGCTTCACCTTTAATGACGGCACTCGTATCGATGTTTTTCGTAATCAGCTGATGGATGAAACTCTGCTGTTGGATTGGTATAACAGTGCCCGTCTGGAAGGGTAATCTTTAATTGCCACAGTTTGAAAAGCCATAGGTTTGGCATCAGTCAGATTATTGGTTACAGTCGACTCAAATTAGGGAAAATCAGCATTAGTGATGAGCGTAATTAGTAAATTAAAGAAAGAGTGGTTCTTAGTGGGCATGGTAGTGGCTATGGTGCTCGCCGTGTTTACCCCAGACTTAGGTAAATCTGGTGGGGTACTGCACCTAGATACCATTACTGTATTTGGCATTGCCTTTGGTGTTTTTCCTGCATGGTTTGGGGCTTTCTCCGAAGGCGATCATGGAAGGGGTATCAAACTGGAAGCTGCATCTGTATGTTCAAGGGGCTACCTTTGTCGCTTATCCGATTTTGTGGCTGGTGTTCGGTCATACCTTCTTAGCCTATATGCCAGCCGCGCTTGCGTTTGGCTTCTGCTATCTGTTTGTTCTGCCGAGCACCATATCTTCTTCGGTCGCCATGACCGCAATAGGTAAGGGTAACCTCCCGGGAGCTATCTTCAATGCCTCTCTATCTAGCATCATAGGCGTGTTCATTACCCCGCTTCTTATTCAGTTATTTATGGGTATGGAAGGGGCAGAAATGGATCTGCTGGACTCAGTTCTGTCTATTTCTAAGATGCTTCTACTGCCTATGGTTCTGGGGCAGTTAATGCGTCCATTGCTTTTAGAGTGGACGCAAAAGCACAAAGCGGTAGTGAATAAGCTAGATAAGTACGTAATTCTGCTGATCGTCTATAGCGCTTTCTGTGATTCTATCGACCATGGCATCTGGAGTGACTTCTCACCGGCATTGCTGGCAGTATCTGCCTAATTTGTTTGGTGGTATTGATGGTGATGGTGCACGGCATTCAGTGGGGTGCACGTAAAGTCGGCTTTAACCATCAAGATGAAGTAGCGGCGGTTTTCTGCGGTACCAAAAAGACCCTAGCGGCGGGTATTCCTATGGCTAAGGTTATCTTTGGACATGATCCGAACCTCGGGATGATCCTGCTGCCGATCATGCTGTATCACCCGATCCAGATTTTCTATTGTGCTGTGTTGGCGAATAAGTATGCCAAGGTGCCGTTGGAGGCGGGTGAGGTTAAGTCGGGGTAGGGCTATTGGAGTAAGTTTGTTGGGGAGATCCCGGATAATTACTTCGTAATTTCCGGGATGACGATGATTAGGTATTGGTTTCCCGACCGACCGTCATCCCGGAATGTCCGAAAGGACATATCCGGGATCTTCTGAAAGCTGTCAGCTTAAAGCTCACAGCTTAAACTGACAACTGCCCTTAAGCCGCCGAAAGAATCACCGGATGCCTCTCCGTAGGATGCTCCATTATCTGCGTCTTCCAACGATACACTTCCTCAATCGTTTCTGAGGTTAGAACCTCCCACGGGGTGCCATCGGCAACGATATTGCCTTGGTTTAGTACCACGATTCTATCTGCATACTGAGCTGCTAGGTTCAGATCGTGCAATACCGCAACCACACAAGCGCCATCTTCGGCTTGAGCTTTCGCGAGTTTCAAGGTGTTGTGCTGGTGGCTAAGATCCAGCGCTGAGGTTGGCTCATCCAAGAACAAAACCTTGTTATGCTTGGCCGCACTCAACTGTGTGAGCACGCGTGCAAAGTGTACACGCTGTTTCTCACCGCCAGAAAGGCTAGGGTAGAGTCTGTCTGCTAGGTGCAATACACCTGTCTGATTCATCTTCTCACGAGCGACACGAGTAATCTCTTTTTGACCGCCTTGCAGGGTAAGGCCTCCCAACTCCACAACCTCTTGAGAGGTGAAATTGAAAGTTAGCGAGCTTGATTGAGGAAGAACGCCAAACTGTTTTGCTAACACCTTCTTATCCCAATCCTGGGTCGCTTGCCAAACAGATAATGTTGTCCCGAGTGGGGCATTTCATTGCTCAACGTCTTTAACAGCGTGCTCTTGCCTGTGCCATTTGGACCCAATAGAACCGTAAACTGACCTGCGTGGAATTCTATGTTTACGTTATCCAGAATGGATTTGTTACCTATCTTGACCGAGATATCGGTGCATTTCACATAAGGTGTGTTCATTAGATACGTCCTTTCTGAGAGAGAAGTAGCCATAGGAAGAAAGGAGCGCCAAGCACAGCGGTTATGATACCTACAGGGATTTCTAGTGGAGCAACCAATATGCGCGATAGCATGTCAGATATCAGAAGTAGTAGCGCACCCAATACGGTAGCAAGGGGGATCAGTACCTTATGGTTTGGACCCGCAATCATGCGACCTAGGTGAGGTACGATAAGACCGATAAAGCCGATCATACCTGCCAGCGATACGGTAACGCCCACGCCTGCAGCGGTGAGAAGAATCAAGCGACGTTTAAGCTTCTGTACGTCGATACCAAGGTGGCTCGCCTCTGCTTCACCTAGCAACAATGCGTTTAGGTTGGCAGCATCGCGATAAAATAGCACCCCAAGGATAACTAGAACCACAAAGCCGAACATCACACCTGAGAAGTTGGCTCCAGCGAGAGAACCCATTGTCCATAGCGAAAGATCGCGCAGGGCTTGGTCGTCTGCGTAGTAGTTCAAAAGTCCCAACATAGCCCCTGACAGAGCACCAATGGCAACGCCTGCCAGAAGCATCATGGTTACTGAGGTGCCAGTTGGCGATGTGCCTAGCTGATAGACCATCAGGGTAGTGATAGCGCCACCTAGGAAAGAGAACACAGGTACAGTGCCGAACATGAGAAGCGCAGGATAGGTTTGTGCCAGCGAGCCAAATACCACGATTGCTAGAGCTGCACCAAGCGCAGCACCGGCAGAGACACCAATAATACCTGGGTCAGCAAGTGGGTTTCGGAATAGGCCCTGCATCACAGTGCCGCAAATCGCTAAGATGCCACCGATAGCGATGGCGAGCAACGTGCGAGGCAATCGAACTTGTTGGACGATCATGTTTACATGCGCGGGAAGGTCACTGTTTTGAATACCTGGTAGCAGTGCGCTCAGGCTTTGTGAAAAGCTGATATCCATGGGCCAACGGCTACCGACATGACGCTGGCGATGTAAACGGCAACTACAGCAACGCCCAATAGCACAGGCGTTGGTAGTTTAATTGATTGAGCAAAGTTCATCTTAGTTACGCTCAAATGTTTGGTATAGAGACTGGCTTAGTTCGACACTCTCAATACCAAATCCACCTATGATGGCGCTGCTTGGTACTGGAATGATCTTGTCGTTGGTTGCCGCAGGTGTTGCCGCTAGCAGAGGAAACTTCTCTATGATTCCTTCACGGCCACCTAGTGCATCCCAAGAGCGCTGCGCGACCAAGATATATTCTGGTTGGATATTCACAATAGCCTCAAACGACATCGACTTATATGAACTGAAGTCCTTGTTTGCCGGGTTCGCGCCACCTGCTAGTTGGATGATCTTGTCTATCGTGGTCTCTGAGCCTGCAATAGTGGCAGGTCGACCTTCACTGAGCATGGCAAAGATAGCCTTAGGATGATTATTGTGCTTCTGATTAGAGAGTGTCTCAATTTGCTGGTGGAGCTTGTCTTTAAGCTCAGCAGCCTTTTCTTCTCTATGGGTGATCTTAGCGATGGCATCGATGCGCGCCGCTAGGTCGGCTTCGCTGTCACCCGATGGCACTGTAACTACCTTGATACCCGCTGACTTTAAAAGCTTAAGTGTGGATTCAGGGCCCATTTCGTGAGAGCCGATAACATGAGTTGGGCTCTGAGCCATCAGACCCTCGGCAGACAACTGACGGTGGTAACCCACTTGTGGCATCTCGCCGCTTTTATCAAAGTGACGGCTGGTCACATCGATAGCCACCAATTGCTCTTTCGCATCCAATGCATAGAACAGTTCTGTAATGCTTGAACCGACGCTGATGATTCGATTCTCTTTTGCGTCAGAGGAGGTATCTGCAAAAGTGGTAAAGGCTACCGCTGAGGCGGCAATAAGTAGCAGAAGTCGTTTCATCATTTATTCTCTTCCATAACGATGTTTGTAGCGCTGATATTGTTGTTTTGTAGCCATGCCAATACCTTGAGCATGGACTCTACGTCTGCGGCTTTATCCGGTGAAATGATAAGGTCGCGTTTTTCTTTTGAGCCAGAATCGGTCTTGTTGACCTCAGTCAGCAGAGTTTGGGTAAACTCATCCCAATCTGAATAGCTCTTGCCATCGATGGCCCATTTAGGGTCAGAGGCAAGGATATTCACCGCAATAACCTGCTTGTCTTGGTCGTTCAACACCTCGGCATCTTCGGTCTGAGGTATAGCCACTTCCATGGTCTTGATACTGATATTGGCGGTTAGCAGCAGGAACACCATCACAATAAAGATGATGTCCAGTAGTGGGGTCAGATCAGGTTTGAACTCTTCTTCAAACAGATTTGATTGTGACTTGATCATGCGTGCTCCTGATTGAGCAGGGTCGCTTCATTGCAAGACTTAGACTCTTCTGGACACTCGATTGAGATGCCTTCGATGTGAAGATTGCTGTGGTTTAGTGTGTACTCGATCTTGGATAGGGTTTTTTCTACCCACATACCCAGCAGTTGAGCGCCGGTAATAGCGGGAAGGGCAATCAATAGACCCACAGCCGTAGTAGACATAGCAAGACCCAGACCATCAGCGAGTACAGCTGGGGAAATAGAGCCCGAGGTATGCGCTAATCCCTTAAACATATCGATTAGGCCAAGCACTGTACCAAGAAGACCGATCAGCGGGCTGATCACACCGATAATAGAGAGGATACGGATACCAGATTTGTACTGCTGACGCTTCTTGAATAACCAGATGCTGACCGCTTCTTCGCGCAACTCTTTGGTGAAAGTGCGGTGGCCAATGAGCATACGCATTGCTTGATAGATGATGGTTTTACCTTGCAAGTCTTCAGCAATGAAGCGCTCAACTTGAGCACAATTACCAAAATCAATGCGGTGAACTCTATTTAGGATCTGTGTGGTATGAGTACGACCGTTAACCAACATATATACGGTGCGTTCAATCAAGAGCATCAGGGTCAACAATGACAGGAGTGTTAGCGGAACTGTCATCATTCCAAGTTGGCTGTGAAGTGTGATTATGGTTTGCATAGTATTTCTCAGGCCAACGGGCCTTACTTAAGTTGAAAATTAATGGGCACCTGCACTCGATATGCGATGCGTTGTCCTTGCTCACTGCGACGCTGGAACTGCCATTCGGCTACAGCTTTCATTGCGGCTTCGTCTAATATCTTGTGCCCCGAAGAGTTCACGATCGCTTGTTTGATCTGCTTCCCCTCTTCGTTGATCCAAATCTCAATTAGGGTATTACCTTGCCACCCACGCTTTTGCGCCAATCTCGGATATCCAACCGGGGTTGCTTCGCCGAGAAAGTTGGCTTTTTCACCATCTTTGGCTTACTGGCACTGGCTGCATTAGTTGAGGCTGTCTTCTGTTTCTTCTCTACAACCTCTTTTTTCTCAGCAATCTTTTTCACCGGCTCTTTGATTGGCTCAGGCTTTTTCTCAACCGGTTTAGGCTTAGGTGGCGGAGGCGTTTTTCTTTACTACCTGTTTTTTGGGAGGCTCTACTGGCTTTGGCTTTGGCTTTGGCTTTGGCTTTGGCTTTGGCTTTGGCGGAGGTGGTTTTTTCTCAACCATCTTTTTCACTGGCTCTACCTGCTTAGGCGGTGGCTCTGCGGCCGGCTTCGGTGGGGCCGCCTTCGGCTGCGCTTCTTGCGCTACGGATACAAACTGGATGCTAACGGCTTGCCCAGCGTTATCACTGGCCACCTTCATCTCTTGCTTAGGAGAGGTAAAAGATAGGGCAACCCCATGAATTAAAAGGGATATTCCGCCTGCAATTAGGTATCTGTATTTCTTCACTGTGGCTAAAAACCATGGCCAATCTAACTCTAATTTCTCGCATTATGCAGATAATGCAAATAATAGCAATTATCATTTGCATTTATTTTCAATATGCATAATATGGCTCACAGATTTGAGAGAATGATATTTCTTCTCATTTAGAATTTGGCAAGAATGGACGCAATTCGCAGCTAAGCTACTGAATCATAGTGTAAAAATGAATCTCGAACTAAATAATCCAGAAATAACGGGCAAGCATACACCAGACCCATTACGCTTCGCTTTTGATAAAAAGAAAGGGCCTCATGCTGGTAGTATGGCTAAACCAATTCCACCTCAGCAGACACAATCTGTTTTAGAGAACGCTTTCTCTGTTTCAGGAGAGAAGGGGCCTCGTTGCCTGTATATCCATATTCCGTTTTGTCGCGTTCGTTGCACCTATTGCAACTTCTTTCAATATGCGTCAAGCAAGAAGCTGATCGCTGAATATTTTGAAGCCCTTAAGACAGAGCTGTTGTGGAAAGCGGCCATGCCTTGGACTCAGGCTTATCCATTCCAAGCTGTATATATCGGCGGTGGTACTCCTACAGACTTGAGTGCTGAGCAGATCAAAGAGCTTGGTGAGATGATTCGCGCCTATTTCCCTCTGACGCCAGATTGTGAAATCACACTCGAAGGACGTATTAACCGCTTCGATGACCGTAAATTCGAGTCTGCTCTAGAGGGTGGTATCAATCGCTTCTCTTTTGGTGTTCAGAGCTTTGACACCAAGGTTCGCCGCGCAGCCAAGCGTCTTAATGATGGCGATGAAGTTCTTGAGCGTTTGCAGCATTTTGTCAGCTATGACAGCGCGCCAATCGTGATTGACCTGCTTTACGGTCTGCCACATCAAACCCTAGATAACTGGGCTACAGATCTAGACCTTTACCTAGAAAGTGGCGCTCATGGTGTGGACCTTTACCAACTGATTGAGATGCAAAACCTGCCTATGGGTCGTTTGGTAGAGCAAGGTAAATTACCAGAGCCAGCCAATACCCAAATGAAGGCAAGCATGTATCAGATGGGCGTTGAGTTTATGGCTAAGCACCATCAAAGACGCCTTAGTGTGAACCACTGGAGTTCAGATAATCGAGAGCGCTCTATCTACAACAGCTTGGCTAAGACCTCAGCTCAAGTGATGCCATTGGGTGCGGGCGCAGGCGGTAATGTGAACGGGGTGAGCACTATGCAATTCCGTGACATGGAAAAATACATCGAAGCAGTAAACGCAAACCAATTTGCGGCTGGGATGGCTTTCCAAAGCGCATCTAACGCGGCTTTGGTCAACACCATCAAAGCAGCGTTTGATAGAGGCGTGTTAAGCGCTTCAAGCCTGCCACAGGGCCTATTTGAATCTGTGATGCCTTTGTTTGAGGCATGGACCAAGAATGGATTAGCAATCGTGTCGAATGGCTATTTGTCTTTGACGTTAGCGGGACAGTTTTGGTCAGTGACTCTGGCACAAAACCTAATCCAAGTTATTTCTAATAATCAAAACAACGCTACAAAAGCGGCTTAAATCTGAGAGGAAAAATGTACACGTCATTAACTAAGCAACAGGTGCTAGAAGCTGTTGCAACCATGATGGAAACGGACAGCACAGTACCAGTATCACAAATGGCGACTGAGCTTGGTGCAACTGAGGGTGAGATTACTTTTGTACTTCCATCTGACATGGTAACACCTGTACCAGGTGAGAAGGCTCAAGAGATCCTAGAAGCACTTCCAACCTGGGGTAAGGTAACGACAATCGTTCATTCGTTCGGTTCTATTTTCGAATACAAAGCACCATTCCCTAAGGGCAAAGTAGCACACGGTTACTACAACCTAATGGGTCGTGATGGTGAGTTGCACGGTCACCTAAGACTGGATCTAGTAAAGCATGTTGCCTTGGTATCTAAACCATTCCGCAAGATGGAAAGCCACTACATTGGTTTCTTTGATGAAGCGGGTGAGTGCGTATTTAAGGTTTACCTAGGTCGCGATAAGAAGCGTCAACTTTTCCCAGAACAGATCGAAAAGCTAGAGCTAATGAAAAAGGAATTTGCATAATGACTGCTCAAAACACTGAAAAAAGCCGTGACGAAATCAAACAAGAGCGTCTGCAAGGCCGTTTAGGTCCTGAGGTTCAAGAATTCCGTGATGCATGCCAAACACTTCAGCTAGCAACCATCACTAAAGACGGTCTGCCACATGTGAGCTACACGCCTTTCGCATTCGATAAAGCGGGCTATTACATTCTAGTGAGCGATCTAGCCGCTCATGGTCAAAACCTTAAAACCACTAAGAACGTTTCTATCATGATGGTAGAAGACGAGTCTCAGGCCAAGAGCGTGCATGCTCGTAAGCGCCTAACTTTCGATACTACTGCTCAGCATATCGATAAAGAAACCGAAGAAGGTAAGGCGGGTGTTTCTGCCCTAGTTGAGCGCTTCGGTGAGATGGCACAAAACCTAGCGAACTAGGTGACTTCAACCTTTACAAACTGACCCCAAGTAGCGGCCGTTATGTGAAAGGTTTTGGTCAAGCATTCAATGTATCAGGCAATGACCTTGTGGACTTCCTGCACTTGAATGAAGGTCATGTTCAAAAAGAAAAAGATAAGCTAGCTGAACTAGCGACTGAACAAGACTAATCAATAGCTCCCGAGTTCTAGGGAGCTCATTCCAATAATTACTTTTTCATGCTGACTGGCATTTGCCAGTCGGTAGGGCTTTTTCAATCTCAAGAAACGGATTTTGGGTCAAACCATGTATAAAAAACAAGTCTGGCACTCGCAATTGGTGCTATCTGCGCTTCGACAGCGGTATTTGCTGAAGAGACATTCACATTCGATGAAGTGGTAGTTTCTGCAACACGTACTGAACAAAACAAAGAAGACGTATCTTCTTCAGTTGCGACGGTAAGTCGCGATGATCTAGATGCACAAATGAACAACAACCTTAAAGATACACTGAAATATACTCCGGGCGTTCAAGCTCAAGGTAGTGGTCGTTTCGGCGTATCTGGCTTTAACATCCGTGGTATGGAAGACAGCCGCGTTAAGGTGATGGTTGATGGTGTGCAGCAGCCAGTTCCATATAACCCAGGTGCTAATCAGCAGCGCAAATATCCAAACATGATCGAAACAGATACCCTAGCCGGTATCGAGGTCAACAAAGGACCTTCATCTAGCCTCTATGGTTCTGACGCGCTAGGTGGTGTGGTACTTATGCGCACTAAGAACCTGATGATGTGCTAATCACAGATGGTGATGAGAACCGCTTTGGTATCAAGTCTGGCTACTCTTCGGTAAACAGTGAGTTTAAAAACACCGCTACTTGGGCAATGCGTCAAGGTAAGTGGGAAACACTGACCATGTTTACCTATGCGGATGGTGAAGAATATCAAACTCATGGCGATGGTGCTGACATCAATGGTGAAGACCGTGGTGCGGCTAACCCAGGTGAATCTAAGCTGTATAACGGTCTTGTGAAAGCCTACTATCAGGCGAATGATGATCACCGTATCGGCATGACCTTCGAGTATTTCGATCGTAGCTTCGATGAGAAAGTCTTGTCTGAAGAGGGTTGGGAAATCATGCCTGGCTTTGTTTACTCAGACGTTTCGGTGCACGATAACACCAACCGTATGCGCGTGAGTCTTGACCACGAATGGGCGATGAACAGTGTTATCGCAGATGAACTCAAGTGGACTCTTGGCTATCAGATGACAGAGAGTCAGTCTGATAACTACGATACCACCAACTGGTTCCCTATCTATGATGACCGTATCCGTAACCGTGAGCGTATCGCTCAAGATGACTCTATCCAGTTTGATATGCAGTTTAACAAGGTCATCTTGGCGGAAAACCACTACCACGAGCTAACCTATGGTGCGAGTTACCTGCACAACGACTTCTCCCTAGAGAATACCGACCACTTTATTCAAAGCGGCCAACCGGGTGTACCACCAAGTTCAGCGCCTGGTAGCACAGGTCTGCCAAATGCGACCATTCAGCAATGGGGTGTATTCATCCAAGACCAAGCCTTCTTGATGGATGAGAAACTAGTGCTATCGGCGGGTCTTCGTTATGACTCATTCAGAACTGACCCTGAATCAAACGATGGCTATGTAGATTCTCACGAAGCGAACAAGAACGATGCCTTTACAGGTCGTGTGGGTGCGGTTTACCACGTAGCAGATGCGTTCAGTCCATATGCTCAGATCAGCCAAGGCTTCAAAGCACCAACGGTTTATGACCTTTACTACATCTATGACACGGGCGCTATCTTCTACGGCAACCCAGACCTAGAAGCAGAGAAGAGCTTGTCGTATGAGATTGGTTTCCGTGGCAAGGGCTCTATCTACCAATATGAAGTAAGTGGTTTCTACAATGAATACGACGACTTCATTACTACCCAGAAGGTAGGCACGGATGGCCCAACGGGTCGTGATATCTACACCTCTGTGAACATCGATGAAGCGAAGATCTACGGTGCAGAAGCAGCGGGTACTATCCTAGGTCCTGTTGGTACTTATACCAAGCTAAGCGTGGCATACGCTTACGGTGAAGATGTGAACACGGGTCGTGAGCTGGATTCTGTAGCACCACTAACGGGTGTGATTGGTCTAGGTTATGACAACACAGATAAGACCTTTGGTGCGCTTGTGAACTACACCATGGTAGCGAGCAAAGACGCATGGACCGAAGTGGATAACGTAGACGCACCATCTTATAGCCTATTGGATGTTACCGCTTACTATCGTCCAATCAATGATCTGACGCTACGTGCCGGTCTGTTCAACGCCTTTGATGAAAAATACTGGCTATATGAAGACCTAAGTGGCAAGGATGAGAGAAAAGACTTTGATACCCAAGCAGGTCGCAACTGGGGCGTAAGTGCTGAGTACTTCTTCTAAACAAACAGTCTCTGACTAATCAATCTAAAAGCTCGCAACCTAGTTGCGGGCTTTATTAGGTTTTAAGCCAGTCAACCAAACCCACATATTTTCGTATACCCTTAAATAAAAGAGTTACCCAAGGAATGCTCGTGCCCATAGAAACGCCATCTACACAGACTCCGAGACTAGATAAACAGTGCTCTATCAACAAGCGATACGCCATAAAAAGAAACTGCTATTTGCCAATGTGATAGCCTTCTTTGCCACTTTGATCAGTGTGCCAATCCCACTTTTGCTGCCCTTGATGGTAGATGAGGTTCTACTAGATAAACCCGCAACCGGTATCGATATTCTCAATACTATTCTGCCTGAGTCTTTGCATACTGCGACTGCTTATATCGTTACGGTTCTGATTGCCATCGTATTGATGCGAGTGGGCAGTCAGGCGCTGAATATCTTGCAAACGCGTCAGTTTACTCTGGTTTCGAAACAGCTCACCTGTAATCTGCGTCAGTGGATCCTTGAGAAACTAGGCCGAGTTTCCATGCAGCAGTATGAAGAGAAGGGCAGTGGCGGTCTTACTTCACACCTAGTGACCGACATTGAGACCATAGACAAGTTTATCGGCTCGACTCTAAGCCGCTTTGTTATTAGTGTCCTGAGCGTGATAGGTATTGGCGCTATCTTGCTGTGGCTCAACTGGCAGCTCGGGCTTTTCATTATCCTGATGAACCCAGTGGTTATCTTCCTATCACGCCTGCTTGGTCAGCGAGTAAAGCACCTGAAGAAGAAAGAGAACCAATCTTTTGAGCGCTTCCAACAGCGCCTAGTAGAGACTCTAGACGGTATCTATCAATTACGCGCGGCGAACCGAGAGCAGGATTATCTGAATAAGCTGAAAGGTGATGCCGAGGCAATCCGTGTTGATGCAGACAAATATGCATGGCAGTCGGATGCAGCGAACCGTCTATCGTTTTTGATGTTCCTGATCGGCTTTGAGATCTTCCGCGCGGCCGCCATGCTGATGGTGCTTTTTAGTGATCTTACCATCGGCCAGATCTTTGCAGTGTTCGGTTATCTTTGGTTCATGCTATCACCGGTGCAAGAGCTATTGAGCATTCAATACTCTTGGTACAGTGCATCGGCGGCGATGAAACGCTTGAACGGCATCTTGGATATGCCAGAGGAAAACCGTCCAGTTGCGACGGTGAATCCTTTTGTTAAAGGTGAGCCGATCGATATAGAGTTTGAGGGAGTGAATTTCTCTTATGACTCGGACCGCAAGGTTTTAGATAACCTGTCGCTGAAGATCCCAAAAGGAAAGCGTGTTGCTTTAGTTGGTGCTTCAGGTGGGGGTAAATCTACCCTTATCCAGTTGCTGCTCGGTATTTATCAAAAAGACAGCGGCAATATTCTGGTGAACGGGCATAGCATAGAGTCGGTGAGTTATGAGGCTCTGCGTAAGAAGCTAGCTGTGGTTCTGCAGCAGCCTATGATCTTTAACGATACCTGCGTCAGAATCTAACATTGGGGCAAGATTACCCAGAGGATGTGTTGTGGAATGCTCTAGCAGTAGCGCAACTTGGCGACCTTAGAACAACACTACCTGAAGGCCTTGAGTCTCATATCGGCCGCCAAGGTGTGCGTTTATCTGGTGGTCAGAGACAGCGTCTAGCTATTGCGCGTATGGTACTGGCCGACCCTGAGTTGGTGATTCTAGATGAGGCCACATCAGCGCTAGATACCTCTACCGAGGCTGCGCTGCATCTAGCCTTGAACCGCTTCTTGCAGAACCGCACTACCTTGATAGTGGCGCACAGGCTATCTGCGGTGAAACAAGCAGATCTTATCTACGTGCTTGAGGATGGCAATGTGGTGCAGTCGGGTACGCACCTTGATCTCATTCAATCCGATGGCTTGTATCAAACCCTGTATGGGACTCTACAAGCAGGATAAAGCAATGCCCTGAGTTTCTCAGGGCTTTTTCTTAATTGACCCACAGGTCATCAAATTCTGGATTGGGCTGACAGCGATGCACCTTCACTGGTGGAAGTACCTTGGCCTCAAGCTGCGCCTCTCAAAGTCGAACTGGCTCAAGATATGACGGATTAGATCCAATCGGCCGGTTCGCTTGCAGTTGTTATCCACTACATACCAAGGACAATGGTCGGTACTGGTCTCACGAAACATGATTTCTTTAGCCTTGGTGTATTCGCGCCACATACTTCGAGATTTCAAGTCCATCGGCGACAGCTTCCATCGCTTGGTGATCTTATTTAGTCTTTCATGAAAGCGCTGTTCCTGGGTCTCATGAGTTATTGAGAGCCAATACTTGAGCACGATGACGCCTTGGTGAACCAAGCTTTTCTCAAACGCAGGGCAGTCCTCTAGAAAGCTTGAAACCTGAGCTTGGGTCGCAAAACCCATCACAGACTCTACACCGGCTCGGGTATACCAACTTCTATCGAATAGAACGATTTCACCCTCGCTGGGCATCTCTTTAACCCAGCGCTGAAAGTACCACTGCTTTTCTTCGGCATCGGTGGGTTTGCCTTTGGCAACCACGCGAACATGGTTTGGGTTAAGTTTGTCAACGATGCGCTTGATGCTGCCACCTTTGCCAGCAGAATCCCTTCCCTCAAACAAGATAACCACTTTTAAACCGTGCTTAATAATATAGGATTGCAACTGAACTAATTCGGCTTGGAGTTTTTTTAGTTCTTTTTTGTACTCTTTTTTATTCATTTTATTATTTAATCCAGAGCCGAATTATTCTCCCTCTTCAGACTTATTTCTGTGATAGATAAAATCTTGAACGTTTTCAGGTAGAACCGGACCGTAGCTTCCCATGCTGCATCCACATAGCTTGACGCACTCCTGCTGATAACCCATAGGTTCTGGCTCAGCCTCTACCTCTCTTACTCTCGAGGCTTTAAGAGCATCGTAAGCCTTGAGCGATATCCAACCAGCTCCTACTAGAGCAAGTACGTACATAAGCATGATTCTACCTCTGTTTAATTAAGTTGCTTATTAATTTATCTATTAACTAGAAAAAGGGAATGAAATTCTGAAATTCAAAATTGGATAACCAAGCATAAATATAAAGTGATAGATTAAACGCAGTTTTATTAATAATCGAAAATACTATGAACGCAAATATTAGTAAGCTCTGCTTCTCTTTATTGAGCGAAGCACAACAATCGGCTTTGGTGTCCTTGCTTGTTTTGGAGCAGCACAGAGGCAAGGCGGCTTTTGTATCTGATGATGGAATTGGTGTTTGGCTCAGTGACCTAGATTTTGAGGCTATGTGTAGCTTCAAGAATGAGCTAGGGGTTTATTCCATCGAGAAGTCGGTGCTGACGGGCTTGCTAGAGAAGGGTTTGCTGTTGATGAAACCCGTTGAGCGTAATCAGGTGAAGATGTACCAGAATGTGCGTCACAGCTACCACTTACTACCTGAGATCAAGCGTCAGATCTGTGCCTGGATAACAATGAATGAGGTGAAACTGCCGATTTTGGTGGAGTTTGATTACTGAAAAGTAAAAAGCCCTATCACTATGATAGGGCTTACATTGGGTTTAGGCTTGGCCTTTAACCGAAGCCATTGCGCCCTTGCCGACACCCTCATAGGCGATAACATCAAGTGTCGCCTCAGGCTCTACAGATTGGCTAACTTCTTCAGCAATATATTGAGCCAGTAGCTCAACGGTAGTGTCTGTATCTATCATTTCAACATCGCTACGCGCGATCGCCAGTTCAAACTCGCCTTGAGGCGCGGTATAGCGAAACGCATGGTGAGTCATCTCAGTTAGCGAGTTCGCGGCAGGACTTAGATTAAGATCCTTAAGCTCACACTCATCTTCTTGGCTACCAAGATAGATATCCTTCCAGCGTTCAGCCATTCTTGCTCTAGTTCTAGGTCGCGTTTGCCGTTTACCAGAAGTTCAACCGGCGAACGATGACCATGAGCGATACGCTGGCAGTTACCATCGTGCTTCTTCAGACCGTGGCTGTAGTGATAGAAAGGACCTGAGATATCTTCATGTCGTAGCGTGATCTCAAGACCTTGCACGTTTTCTGGAAGCTTGCCTTTTAGCACTTCATACACATGCTGAGTAACGGACTCGATCGTTACTTCTTCTGCATTGACGAAGCAGTAAGCCTCGTCAGGGCAGTGCAGGTGGAGGCTATTGTCTTCACGAAGTAGGTCTACCGTAGAGTAGCCAGATTTAGTTGGCTCAATGCGGATAGCTGGATTTTGGCTCGGTACAATCAGTCTGTGGTCGACGTATTCATCGACAATCTGCTTAATCTGTTTCTTAACGCGGCTGAAGTCGAGCACCATGCTCATCTCGTTCAACTCACCTGACATTACTACATCGAGTATCCAGCTCTCTCCTACCATGCCACGCTGCGGGCAAAGGTAAGAGGAATCGATAACAGTAAGATCTCTCACAAATAGCTTCAAACTGAAGTCCTTATTGATTCTGATAGGGGCAAGGCATTATACGTGCCTTAAAGCCCGAGTAAACCGCTCAAGCTCTTTCAGAAATTATTTTAAACAATGATTGTAGATTTGTTTAGGCAGGATGGTTTTCTGTAACCTTTTCTGCTTTACATAAATTCTTGCGAGCTATTATGCAGTTTGCTTCTTGAGCTTAATGCGATTGATTGTACTGAACTAATCTTATGAGGTTTTTAACCGGCGCATGGAATGCTCATGAAGATAGTCCGCACTCTAATTACATTGATGGTTATGATCCCTTTGCTGGTTGTAGCGAAGGACAAAGATGATTCTTTGGTATATCGAATTAGTGTACTCCCTGGACAAACCCTTGAACAAACGGTGTCATCAGGAAAGCAGTTTAAGTCTTTTGAGTTGGTACTGCACCCGGAGATAGAGTCTTGGGTATCTGTGACAAAAGCAGTCGAGACGAAAAGTTCTAAGCACAAAGGTAAGAGTTTAGTAATAGCACTGACCGTACCGGAAGTTGCCTCTCCAGGGGTGTATTTATCTCAAGTTTACTTCGATAAGAAGCCCTCGAAGAAATCGAAGTCGTTAACCGTAGAGCTAGAAGTGCTCGAACCAGTGATCTCTCTGCCGCCGGAACCTGGCAATGAGAATGATACAACAGTGGAGGGAATCGATAGTGATGCGGACGGTGTGAGGGATGATGTTCAGCGCTATATCTACTTTGAGTATGCAGGCCAACCATCGGTACAGTTAGCCTTATGGATGTGGCTCGTTCGCTTCAGTCGGCGTTGATTGGTGCGGAGTCAAGGGAAGAGGCTTATCAGAGTAGGAAAGCTTTTTCTAAGGCTTATACATGTATGTATTGGATAGACAAAGACAATACTTCTGAAAATATCGGTAAGCTCGAAGCGAATCAACTTAATACTAGAGCTCGGACGAGAGCTTATGATACCTACCATAACTCAATTGTTGGTACCGTAATTACTCGTTCTAGAACTCAAGACCAGTATTTCAAGAATTGTAGTTTCGATGCTTGGCATTTAAGGAGCAGTGATTATGAAAGTCCTATTGCTAGCTGTGATCACGTTGAGTTTTCCTTTTGGTTCATCAGCAACTGAACTCAGCTGTGGACATGTTCTGAATGTGTTTTACGGGAATGGGATGCTCAGCAAGCAGAGAGAAACAGACGAGTCTTTAGAATCATTGATAGAGGCTGTAACTAATAAAGCTAAAGATACCAGTTTCGAGGCGGAACTAAAGTTCAATACTGCAGGAAACCCAACGCATAACATCGGCGATTTCTTCGAATCAGTAGATCAAAAATTAAATGTAGAGGAGAGTCAACTTTGGCTTTACCTTTCTGGTATCGAAGCCATGCCCGACGAGATGAAAGAGATTTTAACTAACCTCGCTACAAAATCTATTGAGATTTCCTATGACGCACAACCAGAGCTTCGTAACCATGTGAGCATTTATGATGCAGCCCTGTTAGAGGGAAACAAGGTAATCGTGGTTTCTCATTCCCAAGGAAATCTGTTCGCAAATCAAGCTTATAACCATATCCACCCACAATATCGTGATGCTTGGGGAATGGTAGCGGTTGCTAATCCTGCATCTTATGTGGCGGATGGTGGACCTAATACAACCATTACTGAAGACCTAGTAATGTATTTCACTCTGGGGTCTATGGAAGCCAATTTTTCAAATTTTGATACGTTGAATGCAAATGATTGGAGTGGTCATAGATTCGTTGAGTCTTATATGGTCGAAAACACTCTAGCGAGAGGGAAGATTGTAGAAGATGTTTTTGTTGTAGAGGAAGGCTTGCAGGTTGCTCCGGAAGTGCTTGGGGGCAGTGCAATACATGTGGCTCTTTCGTGGAAAGAACATATCGATTTGGATCTTATTACATTCGAACCAGATGGAACGCATGTTTACTATGCTAATAGGGAAGGCAATTTCGGGCTCTTACACGGGGATGCATTAAATGATGCCGAGAAAAAAATAGAACATTACTCAGTACCTTGTACCAATACTGCTGAAGGAGAGTTCCAGTTTGGAGTTAACTACTTTGCTGGATATTACCCCGATACCGCAACCATGGTAGTAAAAACACCAGGTGAAACTAGAACTCGAACTATCTATCTGGAGGATAAGGTGGGTTCAGTCGGAAATAAAACACCATCCATAGTGTTTGAGCTAGATGTTATTGAAAATGAAGACGGCGAGTTGAGTTACAACATCGAATAAACGAAAAAAGGGGAAGTTACCTTCCCCCACAAGTTTATTTACTGGAATTTACTGTGCAGAGGGCATATCCCTTAAAACAGTATCCACATAACTATTTATGCGGCGCTCACTGTGTTCTGGATCGTTCTCAGCTTTTGCACCACTCTGTGCCAGTGCTTTCCATTTGGACTCAAGCAATGGGTAGTTGTACATGGCAATGAACAGAGTACCTTTCTCATCCTCTTTAAAGTCAGCCGTTGGGATACCGGTACTTAGCTGAGTCTTAGTGTAGATCTCTTCATCTGAGAGTTCAGACTCTACCGCGAGACCATAACCCACTACAAAGTTTGGTGATTGCTCCATAGTTACTCGAACGTAGCCTTTTTCGGCAAGAGTGTTTTCAATGGCATCGTTGAACATATGACGTAGGGTCTTCTTGTCGACCGAGCCGTCTACATAGGTCACGCCTGATTGAGGGTGCCATGCATAGGTCTTTGCACCTGCTGGAATGAACTGAAAATCGCCACTGATGACAACACCGATAGCAAAGTTATTCTCATTTTCTACTGGTGAGGTGACGCATGCGGTTAGGGCTGCACTAGCAAGTAATGCCGAAATCCATTTCATAAATGCTCCAAGCCTTGTTAATTAAATGTTTCATTGGCTAGAATAGTCGAGGGCGCTGAAAAAAGTCTAGTTAAAACGGACACATAGACTAATTAGTGCGCACATTTTGTAGCAAGGAGCGCTGATGTACCACACATCTCTGTCTCGCCTAGTGGTGAGCTCAACGTTATTTCTCTCTTCTCTTAGTTTTGCGGTCGAACCCTTGTTTCCAACCCCAGCTGACGCTGAACCTACGTTCGTAGATCGAGCATTTGATTTTGTAGGTGCGGATGGCGGCTTTGATCCAGATAAGGGTGTGGATATGAGTTATATCCCGTCCGTGTTCTATAACCCAGAACAAGAGTTTGGGGCAGGTGCGCTTATCATAGGTCTATATCAAACAGACTCGGCTAAAAACTATGAGCAGCCCTCTTCTTTTGTCATTAATACTTATGTTTCAACGAACCTATCTCTTGGCCTAAGTTTCGATAACATTACCTTCTTGAATGATGGAGAGAACCGATTTGAGATAGTGGCAGAGGCTTATGATGAGCCTGTCGTTTACTATGGCAAAGGCTATGAGTCAGCTAGCAACGACGAAAACAAGGTCCTTTATACCCAAACGCTCCTTCAGGTGACTCCCCGTTGGTATCACAAGATTGCTGAAAACTGGTTCTTGGGCATTGGGGGTAACATTAACTACACAGGAACACGCGACCCTGAGCTCGGTGATGATGTCATAGTAGGTAACCCACTGCTGTTTGATGATCTAGAATCGAATACCTCATTTGGTGTGTTGGGTACTTTGTTGTATGACTCTCGTAACTTCGTTGAGAACACAGAAAGTGGCACCTTGTTGCAAGCTGATTTCGGCGCTTACTACAGCGATTTAAATTCAGAGTCCTTCGGGCGATATGATATTGAAGTGGCCCATTTTATCGATCTTAAGCCAGTACCTGGCGTATTAGCACTTCAAGGGCAAGGCTACTTTACCTCGGGAGATGTTCCATGGAACCGACTTCCTGATCTCGGTGGTGCTTATGCAATGCGCGGTTATATCGTTGGGCGCTATCGAGACGAGCAGATGGCAATGGCACAAGCAGAGTATCGACTTCCTATTTACCGTCGCTGGGGTAGCGTATTCTGGGCGGGTGTCGGTTCAATTGGTGAAGACTTTGATGAGCTAAGTGATGACTTACTTGCAACCTATGGTGTCGGTCTGCGTTATCGCTTGAAAGGCAGGATAAACCTGAGGGCCGACCTTGGCTTTGGTGAAGATGAGACCTTGTTCTACTTCAATGTGAATGAGGTGTTCTAGAAAAAGAAAAACGGCTGTCTAGAGAGGAAGAGCAGCCGTTTTGATTTATCGAGTTAAGGAAGAAAGTAAGTTAAAAGAAATGTCCTAAACCGTGCAGTGAAGAGATAATTGTTGGAACTGCGATTAGCGCGAGTTTAACCGCAAAAATTATCCCAATTAGAGGTAGCAGGCCCTTGGTTGCACTGCGATTAATCTCTTCTGCATGTTGGCTGTAAATCATGGTAGCACCTCATGTCTTTTGTTTTAGTTGATGGGGTAACCATACGCCTAAAACTGATTAAATCATCGCCTAACGATAAAAAGTTTGAGCTCCGTTCACTATCGTATTTGGTTTTTTGATAACGCCCACATTTTGCGCAATCACGTATTTTTCACACTATATGCATACTATTTCATGAATTTTATGCACTTTAGTTCAGTCGCTCCTGTCCGTCATCTATCTAAAGTTTAGCTCTCATTCAAACAATGAATGCAAATCATTCTTGATCTCGGTTTCGTTGTATTCTATAACATGCATATAAAATATATGTTTAAAAGGAAAGCCAAATGACTCAAGTAATCTACCCATCAAACCAATTCGATTTCGCCAAAGTAACCCGAGTAGGCGCCATGACCATGATCGGGTCTGCACTAATGATGTGTATCAGTATCTTGATCAGTTTCCCATTGGCTGAGAACTTCACCATTATTCAACAGGCAGTGGCTCATATCGGTACTATTGTGTTTGCTGGGCTGTTTAAGGTGGGGTATGTGACTTATATCGTTGGGCGTAAGGAAAGGGATTTGGAGATTTGATGTGGGCTGTTTTTTACCTATGTAATTTCGAATACGTGCAACTGGAAGATACCGGATAAGCCTCAGCGGGCTTTCCGGCATGACGGTTCTTCTACTTAAAGTTAAACATATCTCGCCGTCATCCCGGAAAATGCGGAGCATTTATCCGGGATCTGTCCGAAGAACAATGCTCACCATTCATACCAACACCCAAACACAAAAAAGCCCGATAAACATCGAGCTTTTTAAACATAAAGGAAAGGTTAGTTCGTCTCAGTTTCTTCTTTGTCCGAGGTAATAGACAACAGCCAAAGACAAATCACTGCTACGGCGGCAAACCCACCTAGGATGATGACTGGCATAGCGCTGTAGCCTAATACATGCCAAATTATGGATTCTAGTTGACTCATATCTCTCCCTTACCAACCTTCTACGCCGTGCATGTCAGGTAGTTTGTGCGCAATACCCTTATGACAATCTACACATGTTTTTTCACCAGATGCCAGAGCGGTTGAGTGTTGTTGAGAGCTTCGAGAGCTTTGCTCTGAGAAGTCCATATACTCGAACTGGTGACAGTTACGACACTCGAGGGAGTCGTTCTTCTTCAAACGTGCCCACTCACGCTCTGCGAGGTGACCACGACGTGCTTTAAACTTCTCTTCCGTATCGATAGTACCGATGAAGTGGAAGAACAGCTCTTTAGACGCTTGAACCTTACGAACAATCTTATCGGTCCATTCATGCGGTACGTGACAGTCTGAACAGATTGCACGAACACCTGAACGGTTCGCATAGTGGATTGTTTCTTGGATCTCATTCACGATAGGCTCATGGCAACCCGCACAGAACTCCTCGGTGTTCGTCGCTTCCATACCTGTGTTGAATGCGCCCCAGAATAGAAGACCACCAGCAAACCCCATGAAAAGAACCACACCTGCGGCTGCTTTACTTGGTGTTGTTAGTCTCTTCCAAAACGCTTTTAGTAATTTCATAGATAGCCTCTTATGTTAACAACCAGCAGGGGATTACTTCTTAAGTGAATCAACACTTTCAAAGCTGTTCTCTACTAGAGGTTTAGCGTTTGCTTGTGGTACGTGACACTGCAAACAGAAGTAGCGTCGCGGAGATACGTCGGCCAATACCGCATCTTCACGGTTCACATAGTGAGTTACGCTGATTTTCGTTGCGCCCATCTCTTTAGCATTTTTCCAGCTATGACAAGCTAGGCATTTGTTCGCGTTGAGATCCACTTCGTAAGAGCGGATGTTATGTGGGATCAGAGGGGCTGATACACATAGTTACTCTCGATGATCTGTTCACGAGGATATTTTTTGAATTGGTCAGCAGGGCGCGTTGCTTCGAGCTCACTCGCACCACGCAGTGACTCAACACCACCGATGCCACCTGGGTTGTACAGTTCAGCTTGTTCAACGCCAGCATTCTCTGCTTTTTCCATTTCTGTTTGTTCAAGCACCATATCGTCGGTATCTGCTTGTACAATTCCGGCGCCAATAGCACTTATTGATAAAAGAGCAATCAACAGCTTTTTCATTATTATTTCTCCGCCTTATGGCTAGGGTAGGGGGCCAGATAACTAGCCCCTAGCATTTGACAAAGGCCTAAGCCACATTCAGGTTGGTGATCTTAACTGGACACTTCTTGAAGTCTGTCTGCTTAGAAAGCGGGTCAGTAGCATCAAGAATCAGCTTGTTGATCAGGATACGCGCATCGAAGAATGGTACGAATATCAGACCACGAGGTGGACGGTTACGACCGCGAGTTTCAACACGTACGCGAACCTCACCACGCTTGTTAGAGATCAGTGCTTCATCACCACGGCGCAAGCCTTTCTCTTTCGCGTCTGCTGGGTGGATATAAACCACCGCATCCGGAACGGCTTTATACAGCTCAGGAACACGACGAGTCATAGTACCTGTGTGCCAGTGCTCTAGGACACGGCCGGTACATAGCCACATATCATGCTCTTGATCCGGCACCTCTGGTGGAGCCTCATAAGGAGCGGAGATAATCCAAGCTTTACCGTCTGGCTTACCGTAGAAGTCCCAACCCTCACGCTTCGCGTATGGATCTGAACCGTTCTTGTAGCGCCATAGGGTTTCTTTACCGTCAACTACTGGCCAACGTAGACCGCGCACTTGGTGATAGGTGTCGTATGGTGCCAAGTCGTGACCGTGGCCGCGACCAAATGTTGCGTACTCTTCGAACAAACCTTTCTGAACATAGAAGCCTTGTGCTTGAGCATCATCGTTGAGCTCTTGAGTCTCGCTTAGTGGGTATTTGTCCACCTGACCATTTTTGAACAGCATGTCGTACATGGTCTTGCCGCGATACTCAGGTGCTTTCGCTAGTAGCTCTTCAGGCCAGATCTCTTCCATCTTAAAGCGTTTAGAGAACTCCATGATCTGCCAAAGGTCAGACTTCGCTTCACCCACAGTATCCACCTGTTGATACCAAGCTTGAGTACGACGCTCTGCGTTACCGTAAGCACCCTCTTTCTCAATCCACATAGCGGTTGGAAGGATAAGGTCAGCGGCTTGAGCTGTTGCTGTTGGGTAAGGGTCAGAACATACAATGAAGTTGTCTGGGTTACGGTAACCCGGAAGACGCTCTTTGTTGATGTTTGGACCCGCCTGCAGGTTGTTGTTACACATTACCCAGTAAGCGTTTAGCTTGCCGTCATGTAGCATACGGTCTTGTAGTACTGCGTGATAACCTGGTTTCGGTGGGATAGTGCCTTCAGGCAGTTTCCACGTTTTCTCAGCGATTGCACGGTGTTTAGGGTTTGCTACTACCATGTCTGCTGGCAGACGGTGAGCAAAGGTACCAACCTCACGAGCAGTACCACACGCTGATGGCTGACCCGTTAGTGAGAAAGGTGAGTTACCCGGAGTTGCAATCTTACCGGTTAGTAGGTGGATATTATAAACAAGGTTGTTCATCCATACGCCGCGGGTGTGTTGGTTCATACCCATGGTCCATAGAGACATTACCTTAGTGTTTGGATCCGCATATTGCTCTGCAAGTTGGATTAGGTGCTCTTCAGAAACGCCTGAAATCTCACTTGCTTTCTCTACTGTGTATGGTGCTACAGATTTCGCATACTCATCGAAGCTAATGTCAGTAACATCGCCTGAGTTAGGGTTTGCCGCCGCTTGTTGTAGAGGATCATCATCACGCAGGCCGTAACCGATGTCGGTATCAGCTTGCTTGAAGTTAGTGTGCTTGCTAACAAAGTCTTTGTTTACTTTGTCGTTTTGAATGATGTAGTTCGCGATGAAGTTAGCGATTGCCAGGTCAGACTGAGGATGGAAAATGTAGCCATGGTCTGCCAACTCGAACGAACGGTGGTAGTAAGTAGAAAGTACGTTTACTTTCACATGTGGGTGGCTTAGACGACGGTCAGCGATACGAGTCCAAAGAACTGGGTGCATCTCTGCCATGTTCGAACCCCAAAGTACGAATACGTCCGCATTTTCGAAGTCATCGTAACAGCCCATTGGTTCATCGATACCAAAAGCACGCATGAAACCAACTACCGCTGATGCCATACAGTGACGTGCATTAGGGTCGATGTTGTTTGAGCGGAAGCCCGCTTTCATCATCTTAGCGGCTGCGTAGCCTTCCATTACAGTCCACTGACCAGACCCGAACATACCTACGCTAGTTGGGCCCGACTTTTTGAGTGACTCTTTCCACTTGTCTGCCATGGTGTCGAAAGCAACATCCCAAGACACGGGAGCAAAGTCACCATTCTTGTCATATTTGCCGTCTTTCATACGTAGAAGAGGCTGAGTTAAGCGGTCTTCGCCGTACATGATCTTAGATAGGAAGTAGCCCTTGATACAGTTAAGGCCTTTGTTTACTGGCGCTTCTGGGTCACCCTGAGTCGCAACTACTCGACCATTTTGCGTACCAACTAGAACCGAACAACCTGTACCGCAGAAACGGCATGGTGCTTTGTCCCATTTGATTTTGGTTTGGTCAGAGCTTGCGATGAGGTTGGTGGCTCCGGCGGGAAGTGAAATCCCCGCCACCGCTGCTGCTGAAGCGGCTGCGTTTGCTTTCACAAACTCGCGTCGTGTCATTTTCATAGTCAGTCCTCTTGCACAATTAGTTAACCGATGCTGGCATCGGTCGTAACCGTTGCATGGATGTCGGTGTCTAGTTTTTCGATGTCTGCTTCAATTTGGTGGTAGACCAGAGCAGTGTTCACCACTCCGGTTAATTCATTTATTTGGTCTATCGCAGAGGTGATGTAGCCTGATTTTCAGTCTCCATCACCACCACGAATTTGCCTTCTTCACTCTCGGCGTAGATCTCTGTGCCATCGAGTTGATTTATAAACTGGCGCACGTCACTCACGGTTTCGGGTGAGCAGTACACTACAAAGCTGGAGATATGTACTTCACTGGCCGGCATTAGTACCCTCTTTATTGTCGGTCATGGAAATAGCGGTCGCTGGACAAGCGCTTACGCAAGCACCGCATCCGGTGCATAAATTTGAGTCTAGTTTAGGTTGTGCAACTCGCCCAATTTGAAGAGAAAATTGTATTGCGAAGGGTTCGCATACATCACTGCAGGTTCTGCACTCAACGTTCTGCAGGGCGAGACATGACTCTTTAATTGTAGCCTTTTATTTCCCAAGGTGCTTCATCTGTAGCACGGAAAATTGGTTCAGGGCAGACGCTTGCACACCCTTCGCAGAAGGTGCATTCTCCCTTCTCAAAATCGATAGATGGATAACCGCCAGAACCTTTCACTATGATCTTGGTCTCGCATGCTTCAATACACTTTCCACACTGCGTACATCCATCAATAAACAGAGCGTCCTCCTTTGCCCAAGGAAGACGCGTTCCAACTTGATAGATCAATTGATTTTGTTGTGAGCGCCTTGAAAAAAGACGACGCCTAGACAAAATCGACCAAAATGCACCTTAGTCATTGAATTAATAAATATTTATTATAGTTGGAGTGTAGGTGATAAATTTTATAACCATATACCTAATAAGGGTTAAACTGATATGTAATTTGTTTTAGATCAATTGTTTAAAGCGATCACATTCACACAACCAAAACTTACTTTTTAGAGAGCAAATTTGATTAAATTTAAAACCCGTTCGGTCTCGTTCACCATAGGTGGAGCGGTCACTTTGATGGTGCTGGTGGCGGTGACAACCATCACCATAGCGGTGGCTACCGTCTATTCGAGCTTTGATGATGCAGAAGCGGTCAACGTCTCTGGCTCTATGCGTATGCAGAGCTATCGACTCGCTTTTGATGTGGTGACTGACTCTGATGAGCTAGCCAGACACATTACAGAGTTTGAAGGTTCGCTGTTCTCGCCTTCTATGCGCTCACAGCTTCATTGGACTGTGCCTACTGAAATACGAAAGGACTACCAAGACCTCACTGCTCGCTGGATTGAGATTAAATCACTGATGCTGGGCGAAGAGCGTCAAAGCTATGCTCACCTAGTTCCTGAGTTTGTTTCTCGTATCGATAAGTTCGTATTCAAGATCCAACAGCACTCAGAGCGAAAGCTGCTGAAAATGGTCGTGATCAGCGTCTTCGGTATTACCTGTATCGTACTGCTCTCTCTGGTCATCATGCGCTTTGTTAGAGTGAAGGTTATTCAGCCGCTGGAAGCAATGGCACAGGCGAGTCGTGAGGTAGAGGCGAATAACTTCAACGTTAAGCTTAACGAGTCGGTTGAGAATGAGTTGGGGGAGGTAGCGGCCACCTTCAACGGCATGACCAATAACCTGAAGAACCAATATGCTCGCCTTGAAACAGCAGTAAAGAACAAAACCGAAGAGTTATATAAGGCCAACAGTTCATTGCAAGTGCTGTACGAGAGCTCACAAGAGCTCACCGCTTCAAGGCTTTCCACTGAGCAGTTCAAAAATATCATTGCTAACCTACCTCGGTAGAGTCTGTGTATGCAGTGAAACTGACAATCGATGACACCGCCGGGCAACCTATTGAGTTTGTAGCCGGTGATCAGGTGGAACAGGAGTGGAGCAACACGCCTCTAGAACTTGATGGCTTAGTGCTCGGCACTCTGTACTCAATTGGCACCAGATTTTACCGAGCAGGGTCTTCTTAAGAATATGAGCCAAATCTTAGCTCGCGGTATCTACTACAATCAGGCGCAGAAGAAATTTGAGCAGCTACTGATTTATACCGAGAGGGGAGCTATTGCACGAGAGCTTCACGATTCCTTGGCACAATCGCTGACCTTTTTGAAGATACAGATGAATCTTCTCAAGAGGCAGTTAAAGAAAGCCCCATCCAGCGAGCAAGCGAACCAAGTGGTTGAGGAGATTGATGCTGGTCTTAAAGATGCTTACACTCAGCTTCGCAGCCTGTTGACCACCTTTAGACTCAGTATCGAAGAGGCTAATTTTGGAGAAGCACTGAACGTGTTGATGGAGAAGCTTCAAACTAACACCAGTGCGCGTATAGAGATAGAGAATCATCTTTCGTCGTTGCAACTTCAAGCTCAACAACAAGTGCATCTGCTTCAGATTATCCGTGAAGCAGTAAATAACGCCATTAAACATGCCGATGCTGAAGAAATCCGCATAAACTGTATTCAAGACGCTGATTTTATTGAGGTCTCGGTTACAGACAACGGTGTTGGGTTTGACACCAGCCATGAAAAAGCAGAACACTATGGATTAGGTATCATGCAGGAGCGAGCTCAGTACCTGAAAGGTGAGCTCAGCATCTCTAGCGAACCCGGAAAAGGAACTCAGGTTCGTGTCGTTTTCAATTGTGAGGGTCAATTAGACAGTGAGTAATACATATCGCGTAATGATCGTAGACGATCACCCATTAATGCGTCGCGGCATCAAGCAATTGATCTCGTTCGAGCCTGAATTTGAGATGGTGTGTGAGGCAAGCAATGGTACCGAAGCGCTAGCTATGGCTCATATGCATGAGCTCGACCTTATCCTTCTCGACCTAAACATGAAAGGCATGTCAGGCCTTGCGACCCTAGAAGCGCTGCGTAAAGAGCGTGTGGAAGCCAAGGTGGTTATCTTAACTGTTTCTGATGCCGCAGCGGATATCGACGCCATCGTGAAAGCGGGAGCCGATGGTTATCTATTGAAAGATAGCGAACCGGATGAGCTGCTAAATCATCTGCACAATGCCTTGGATGGTGACAAGGTATATAGCGATGCCGTTGCAGAGCACATTCGAGACCGTGCAGAAAACCCTAGTTTGCTTGAAACCCTTACTGAGCGCGAGATGGAGATCCTGTCTAAAGTTGCTTTGGGCTATCGCAACAAGCAGATTGCAGACGTACTGTACATCTCTGAGTCTACCGTTAAGGTGCACATGAAGAGTCTTTTGAAGAAGCTTCAAGTAAAGTCGCGCACAGCCGCCACCATCATCTATCTGGATCACCATGGCCAAAATTAACTACGTGGTAACGGACACACCAAGCGATGAAGATATCGCGTGTGTGCGCTCGGGTATAAAGGAGCACAATACTCCTTTCCTGAAGGGACTATTCCACCAAGACCTCGCCTGTTTCGCCAAGGATGAAACGGGCGCTGTTGTTGGCGGTCTGGTTTCAGAAATCTGGGGCAGTTGGCTTGAGGTAAAGTTTCTTTGGGTATCATCAAAAGCTAAAGGGCAGGGTGTAGGTAGCGAGATCCTAAAGCGTGCCGAAGAGCAGGCTAAATCTCTAGGTTGCCACAGCTCCCTACTAGATACCTTCAATTTCCAAGCTAAGCCTTTTTATGAAAAGCACGGATACAAGGTGCAGATGACCCTGTATGATCATCCTGTGTCCACTGAGCGCTATTATATGGTTAAAGAATTAGGTTAAGCCTGTTTTAAACGCGCACGTCTCGCATTCAGATGAAATAATCGTGGAAGCCTTCGCGAATAAGGTAAGCTAGATTTATCTCGGGAAAAATCAAACACGTCATGACTCCTCTTCACGAACTCGTTAACTCTATTGGCTTTACTATTCCACAAACCATGAAAGCGGAGCCTAGCTCGCTGGATGATCTTTGTGAAAAACTTATGCCGCTGTATGAGACTTCGAGTAGTAAGTTTCCCGAGCACAGTGACCTAGAACTGTTACTGGGGTTGCTGAGTGTGCACCACGACAGGCTTTTGCATCAGTTGAATGCTCAGCGTGACGCCTTAGTAGCAATGCAAGAGGTTATCGACCAATCTCTGGACAGAAGCCACTCTCGCAAGTTTAAAGCCCCTGTCATTATTGAGTTCTGGCTTACCATGCATCTGTGGGTCTATCTGCAAGGCATGCTAAAAATGGATTATTCATTGGCTAACGACTATGCCGCTGAGGCGGGCAAGATGCTGGCTCCAATGACAGATAAGAATCCGGATCAACTGCGTGTTGAGTGGAATCAAACCTACTACCTGGGTCTTGACGCTAAGCAGAATAACAACTCATTTTTGAAACAAGTTTCTGGTTCTCTTCGCAAACTACTGAAGTAACATCATTTTCTCTGCATTTAGGAGCATAAAGCTGGCGTAGATCGCTGTTTTTATGTCCTGACGCAAACGTTTGCTCTTTACTTGTGCGCAAATTTCTTTATCATCCTCGCCCAAAATAGCTCGTATCATTTTTTACCCTCGAGGAAGTCATGCTGTCGGATATTGAAATCTCGCGTATTACCCCTTTGCGTCCAATCGCGGACGTAGCAATCGCTGCAGGACTACGCAGTGAAGAGTTTCAAACGCATGGAAAGCACAAGGCTAAGATTTCTCTGGATGCACTAAAGCGTCTTGAGAGCAAACAAAGTGGCAAGCTAGTGGTTGTAACCGCTATGACTCCAACGCCACTGGGTGAGGGTAAAACCGTAACCGCGATCGGTCTTGCTCAAGGGCTATTCAAGATTGGTCAATCAGTCATGGCCTGTATTCGTCAGCCGTCTATGGGGCCAGTATTCGGCGTTAAAGGCGGTGCTGCTGGTGGCGGTTATTCTCAAGTGGCGCCAATGGATGAGTTAAACCTGCATCTTACTGGTGATATCCACGCGGTAACCGCGGCGCACAACCTAGCGTCAGCGGCGCTGGATGCGCGTATCTATCATGAGCAGCGTAACGGCTATGAAGATTTTGAAGCTCGCACAGGTATGCGCGCTCTTAAGATTGACCCTGAACACATCGTTTGGAAGCGTGTGGTGGACCATAATGACCGTGCGCTTCGCAAGATCACCGTTGGCTTAAACGAGCCAGGTAAAACCATCAACGGCTTTGAGCGTGAAGACGGCTTTGATATCTCAGCTGCCTCTGACTGATGGCGATTCTAGCACTGGCGAAAGACTTGCAAGACCTGCGTGCTCGCATCGGTAAAGTGGTTGTGGCTTATGACCTAGATGGCAATCCAGTTACCGCAGAAGACCTGCAAGTCGCAGGCGCGATGACAGTGAGCATGCGTGAGGCTATCGAGCCTACCATGATGCAAACCCTAGAAGGTGTACCAACCCTTATCCATGCGGGTCCATTTGCTAACATCGCTCACGGTAACTCATCAATTATCGCCGATGACATTGCGACTAAGCTGTCTGATTTTACGGTTACTGAAGGCGGCTTTGGCTCTGATATGGGCTTTGAGAAGGCGTGTAATATCAAGGCACAAGCGTCAGGCAAAGCGCCAGATTGTGCGGTAGTGGTAGCAACCCTTCGTGGCCTTAAGGCAAACTCTGGTCTTTATAATATCAAGCCAGGTCAGCCTATCCCTGATGCACTGTTTGAAGCTGACAGCGATGCACTAGAAGCAGGTTTTGCTAATCTGAAGTGGCATCTTGAGAACGTGGCTAAATATGGCGTACCGGCAGTAGTGGCGATTAACCGCTTCCCACAAGATAGCGAGCAAGAGCTAAACCAGCTTAAAGCTATGGTTGAAGCGCTGCCTATGAATGTGGAAGTGGCTATCTGTGAAGCCTTTGCTAAAGGCGGCGAGGGTGCGGCTGAGTTGGCAACTAAGGTTGTAGAGCAGACGCAGAAACCGTCTACCTTTATGCCTCTGTATACCCTAGATCAGACTCTAGAAGAGAAGATCATGGCGATCACTGAGGTGGGCTATGGCGCAGCGTCAGTGACATTAAGTGACAAGGCGAAAGTACAGCTAGAGAAATTCCAAAAGCTGGGCTTTGGCAATCTTGCGGTATGTATGGCTAAGACGCCTATGTCTATCTCAACCGATGGCAATGTTAAGGGTGCTCCGACTCAGTTTGACGTGCTATCCGTGAGTTCAAACTATGTGCCGGTGCCGGCTTTATCTATGCGCTGTGTGGCGCTGTGATGACCATGCCGGGTCTACCTGAGAAGCCAGCCTTTATGAACCTAGATATTGATGAAGACGGAAATATTTTAGGCCTTAGCTAAATCCCATTATAAAACACCTCGAGCCTCGCAAAATGCGGGGCTTTTTTTCGCCTTAAATAATTCAAAAACTCAATTGATCCCCCGTCCTATTTAGCCTCGTAGTAAACGTGATCGGGATTTATCTTAACGACAAAATCTTTTTGTTAGACTCATTTGAAGTTTTATCCGTTAATGCGCCCCACACGGTGAATGAGAGAAGAGAGTGAACCCGTGTTTGGTATGGCTTAATGCAGTTTCGAGTCATGTGTCTTCCTTCCTGTCTTTGTGAGATTCGACATGGAAAACATTTCAAAACTAGATCGCGTACGCGCTGACTACAACGTTCATTACTGGAGCCAAGGCTTCTACGGCATCGATAACCAAGGTGAGGTATATGTGTCACCTCGTAGCGATGCGCCTCATCAGGTTCCATTAAGCAAAATTGCTGCTCAATTAGAAAAAGAGCAAATCAATATGCCGGTGTTAGTACGCTTTCCGCAAATTCTGCACCAACGTGTTCACGCTATCTGTAATGCATTTAACCAAGCAATTGAAGAAAACCAATATAAGAACAACTACCTGCTTGTTTACCCAATCAAGGTAAACCAACAAAAAGAGGTAGTGGACGAGATCCTTGAGAGCCAAGCTCAGCTTGAAACCAAGCAACTTGGACTAGAGGCGGGTAGTAAACCTGAACTATTGGCGGTATTGGCTCTAGCGCAGAAAGCGAGCTCAGTAATTGTATGTAACGGCTACAAAGACAGAGAATACGTTCGCTTAGCGCTTATTGGTGAGAAACTGGGTCACAAGGTATTTATTGTACTGGAGAAGCTCTCTGAGCTTGACCTAGTGCTCGCTGAAGCTAAGAGCCTAGGGGTAAAACCTCGATTAGGTTTACGTATCCGTCTCGCATCTCAAGGTGCTGGCAAGTGGCAATCAAGCGGTGGTGAAAAATCTAAGTTTGGTCTGGCAGCGTCTCAGGTACTGTCTGTAATCGAGCGCCTAAAGCAAGAAGATCAGCTAGATGCCATGCAGCTAGTGCACTTCCACCTTGGCTCGCAGATGGCGAACATCCGCGATATCCGCAAAGGGGTGAATGAGTCAGCACGCTTTTATTGTGAGCTAAGAGGTATGGGTGCAGGCATCCAATACTTCGATATCGGCGGCGGCCTTGCGGTGGACTACGATGGTACTCGCAGTCAGTCTTCAAGTTCAATGAACTACGGCCTGATTGAGTACGCACGTAACATAGTGAGCACGGTTAGCGATGTGTGTGAAGAGTATGTTCAGCCAGTTCCGACCATCATCTCGGAGTCTGGGCGTTCATTGACTGCGCACCATGCAGTGTTGATCAGCAACGTGATCGGTACTGAGTCCTATCAAGTGGAATCAGTGACCGAGCCAGGCGAAGACTATCCGACGCTTCTACAGAATATGTGGAACAACTGGCAGAGCTTGCAAGATGGCAGCGACGCACGTGCTCTGATTGAGCTGTATAACGACACTCAAAGCGATTTGGCTGAGGTTCATTCACAGTTTGTGACTGGGGTGCTAAACCTAGAGCAGCGTGCATGGGCAGAGCAGTTGTCGTTGCGTATTTACTTCGAGCTAAGCCGCTTGATGAGCAACAAGAACCGTTTTCATCGTCCAATCTTGGATGAGCTAAACGAGCGACTAGCGGACAAGTTCTTTGTGAACTTCTCTCTGTTCCAATCTATGCCGGATGCATGGGGTATCGATCAGGTATTCCCAGTGTTGCCTCTGTCAGGGCTTGAGAACGTCGAGGATCGCCGTGCAGTAATGCTAGACATCACCTGTGACTCAGATGGTGCTATCGAACAATATGTTGAAGGCCAAGGCATTGAAACCACACTGCCGGTGCCAGCATGGACCAAAGATAAACCGTATTTGATGGGTTTCTTCCTAGTTGGAGCTTATCAAGAGATCTTAGGTGACATGCACAACCTATTCGGCGATACCCACAGTGCTGTGGTGACCGTTGATGAAAATGGTGAGGCGCATATCGAGCGCATCGACCAAGGCGATACGGTAGAAGACATGATGCGCTACGTGCACATCGATGTAGATAAGATTCGTCATAACTATCGTGAGCTGGTTGCTGAGCGTGTTGAGCTAAGCGAACAAGCGAGAGTGCTTGAAGAGCTTGAGGGTGGCCTTGTGGGCTACACCTACTTAGAGGATTTCTAAATGAATGATTTGTTTACAAAAACTGATTATTCGCTTTATTCAAACTCGATGAGTTTTATGCGCAGACCATACCTGCGCAATCCTCTCGAGTCTGATGCTGACCTAGTTGTGCTTGGGGTTCCATTGGATATGGCGACCTCAGGCCGATCAGGTGCACGCATGGGCCAGATGCAATTCGTCGTGCATCGGTTAACTTGGCTTGGGAAGGCAACAAGTTCCCGTGGGACTTTAATGTCTTTGACCGAGTAAATGTTATCGACTCAGGCGACTTGGTATTTGACAGTGGCGATGCAGAGGATATGACCCAGCGTCTGCAAGCCGCAACTGATGAGATACTCAAGAGTGGTAAGACTGTTTTGGCATTGGGGGGTGACCATTTCATCACCTTGCCACTCCTAAGGGCCTATGCGAAACACTATGGTGAGATGGCGTTGGTGCATTTCGATGCCCACACCGATACCTATGCTCATGGCAGTCGTTATGACCATGGCACTATGTTCTATCACGCGCCAAATGAGGGGTTAATCTCACCTGAGCATTCAGTTCAGATAGGTATCAGAACTGAATATCAGAAGGAGAGTCATGGCTTTAACGTCATCAATGCCATGGAGGCAAACGACCTAAGCGCTGATGAGATAGTGGCTCGAATCAAACAAACGATTGGTGATAAACCTGTGTATGTCACCTTCGATATTGATTGCCTCGACCCAGCATTTGCGCCGGGGACAGGGACACCGGTTTGCGGTGGCCTGAATTCAGATAAGGTGCTTAAGATCCTACGTGGTCTCGCTGGGGTGAACATAGTGGGTATGGACGTAGTGGAGGTTTCCCCTCCGTATGACCATGCTGACTTGACTGCCCTTGCCGGTGCAACAGTAGCGTTAGAGCTAATGTACGCCTGGGCATCAAAAAATTAAATAATAAACCTAACCCAAAGTGAATGGAGATGTTGGTAGCCGGTCAGAGAGCCCACAACCCAGCATCTTCAAGTAACGCGGGTTTACCTACTTCCTAGTTATGCTAGTCTTGGCACATCGGTTGCTCCATTCCGATGTGCCTTTTTAATTGAGCCTTCCTAAATCTTGCTTCACACTGAGCCTAGATGTGTTTTCTAGGATGAAACTATGTATTGCCCAAAATGCGGTGCTGAAACTTTGATGAGTGAGCAGAGCCGCAAGTATTCTTGCAGTGAGTGTGATTTCCTTTTCTTTCAAAACGTAGCCGCTGCCACTATGGCTGTGGTGACTCAATTCAATGAGGGTAAGTTGTGGCTTTTGGTGGCGACCAGAGCTAAAGACCCAGGTAAAGGCTTGTATGATTTGCCGGGCGGCTTCGTTGACCCTGATGAGAGTGCCGAGCAGGCCCTCGAGCGAGAACTTTTAGAAGAGATTGGCGTGAAGCGATTGCTTATCGCTATCTAACCTCTTTTCCTAATACCTATCCCTATCAGAATGTGGTGTATAAAACCTGTGATCTGGTTTTCCATGTGGAGCTTGAGCCCAATGCTAAGGTTCGAGCCGATGATGATGTGGAGAGTCTAGAATGGGTGCCTCTTGCTGAGATAACCACAGAACAATTTGCCTTTGACTCTACCAAACGCGCCATATCCGAGGCGAAACGTTCAGCTTTTGGATTAATCTCAATTAGAGAATGTGTCATCATTTGATAGCAGGCTGTCATCTTTCGCCAGTGTATGTCACGAATTGATAGCTTACTATTTCTGCATCCAATGAGAGGAGCGGAACAATGACTTATTCAAATCTAGCGTTAATTACAGGGGCATCTGGCGGTATCGGTGCGGAGTTTGCTCGAATCCACGCTGAAAAAGGCGGAGACATGGTGCTGGTGGCACGCTCTGAAGACAAGCTCAATGAGCTGAAAACGGAGCTTGAAAGTAAGCATGGCGTGAATGTCATCGTCCTAGCTGAAGACCTTGGCAAACCGGGTGCAGCGAGTCGTGTGTTTGAGTTTACCGAATCTCAAAACATGCAGGTCGAGGTGCTGATTAATAACGCAGGATTTGGTGGTCATGGTAAGTTCGTTGAGCGAGACATCGAAGCCGACAAGGCGATGATTCAGCTTAACGTGACAGCCCTTACTGAACTGACCCATCCTATCTAAAAGGCATGGTAGAGCGTCGCAGTGGCAAGGTATTGAACGTATCCTCCACCGCTTCGTTTATCCCGGGTCCTTTGCAGGCTGTTTATTATGCCACTAAGGCTTTTGTGACCTCTTTTTCTCAGGCCATCGCCGAAGAGGTCTCTGAGTACAATGTGTCGGTTACGGCTTTGTGTCCAGGTGCGGTAGATACCGGCTTTGTTAAGGCAGGGGATCTGGATAAAGTGGATGTATGGAAAAACGCAAAATCGGCGCGTTCTGTGGCTGAGGTAGGCTATCGCGATATGATGGGTAAAGAGCTTCTTTCGTTCAATGAAGGCATGCTGAAATTTGCTATTAACTGGGTGTTCCCGCTGCTGCCACGCAAGCAGGTGCTTAAGGCTTCACGCAAATCAATGGAAAAATCGCACTAGTTATGAAAAGAGCCTCAAGGTTTGCGGTTGCCTCAAATTGGCAACTGCTACTGACAGATATGAAGATAGATGTGGAGAGTGTGCTCAAGCACGCTAACCTTCCTGCCGATACCTTTGTGCGCAAAGGAGCAAGCCTGACGGTCGAGCAGTATTTTCATTTTTGGCTGGCTATGGAGAAGGTGGCAGGGGATAGAGACCTGCCGCTGTTGTTGGCAGAGTACTTGTCGGTGGAGTCGTTCGACCCTCCTATCTTTGCCTGTATCTGCAGTGATAATCTGAATATCGCCCTCGAACGTCTGAGATACTATAAACCCTTGATTGGTCCTCTGGTGTTAGACATCACTGAGAAACCTGACTCTACTCATATGGTGATCAGCTGTTATGGAATATCTCGTGAGCTTCCTATCTACCTAAATCTCACTGAACTAGTGTTCTTTACCCAGCTATCTCGTCTAGCCACTAGACATAGAGTGGAGCCGCTTCGGGTCGGTCTACCCGAGCTTCCAGAAAATCTGGATAAATACGAAGCCTACTTTGGTTGCCGCCTTGAGAAGAGCGAGCACACCTTCATAGAGTTCAGAACTGAGGATGCCAATAGACCATTTTTAACCGGTAACTCGGCCATGTGGGAGTTTTTTGAGGCAAAGCTTAATCGCAAGCTAGCCGATCTTGACCAAGATGCTTCTACCACAGATAGAGTGCGCTCAGTGCTGCTAGAGCAACTACCAGCGGGGATAGTTCGGTGGAGACAGTGGCATCGAAAATGGCAATGAGCAAACGCACATTGCAAAGAAAGCTCACTGCCGAGGCAGAGAGCTTTAAGTCGGTATTACAGAGTGTCAGAAGTGATCTGGCGGATCACTATCTTAGAAAGTCACAGATGTCGCTAGCCGAGATCTCTTTCCTGCTTGGCTTTCACGAGGTGAACTCCTTTATCCGTGCCTATAGTGGCTGGAAAGGCATCTCACCCGGTCAGTTTAGGGAAAGTTACTAGCCTGTAGGTTTGATGGCACGCCACCTAAGAAAGATTGAAACGACTCACCCTCAACCTTAGAAAGCACTTTTCTTAGGTCTTGGATGACCTGATCTTCAGACCAATCGACACGAATATCGATAGGTGCCTTATCTGGGTACTCGATTCTGAGCGAGGCTGAGTAGGTACCACGTTTATCGCCCCCTGACTTTAGAGCTGCTTCTAGAGCCTCTATCAGGCTATGAGGCAAGGTATTTTCATAGCCTTCAACAAAGCTTGGCTGTTCACCATTCTCAATTACTTTGTCGGCATTGTCTGTGGTGGCTTTGACAAATCGGTTGTAGAAAGCATTTAGCACTTCGGGAGTGGCAAGCATATTCCCTGCAACCCCAACCTGCTTGCCCGCAATATGACCGATATAGTCAATGTTCTGTTCACCATCTAGACAGGCCACTTCACCATCTGCGTCCACAATTATGCATTGTCTCTGCGCGTGATTGCGGTCTTCGGTTTTGATCTTCTCAATGATCTGAGAAGCGCTCAAACCTTCACTTAGCTTTTGCTTCGCAAATTCCGCATACCAAGGGTTAGTGTAAAGCCCTTGGGTTGCGCAAGTGCCAAGGTTGCGCCAGCTATGGTTAACATAGCCACCGACACTAGGGCCGCCAGTGGCAGTGATTGAGGCTGAAACGCCCGTATCTGGGTTGTAGTGAACTAAAGAGATTGTCATAGAGATTCATTAGGGCACCGAAGTGCCCAATAATATTAGGTTAACAGACTCGACCTAGTAACCGATCATCTGACCGATGAAGAGTGCAACCCAGCATAGTGCGTACACAAATAGCATGAACGGTAGGATAGCCTTTAGCCAGCGCTCATAGGAAACACCACCAAGAGCAAGCATTGCCAGAGTACCGCCAGAGGTTGGTACGATTAGGTTAGTAAGACCATCACCCACTTGGAACGCGGTGATCATTAGCTGACGACTCATACCGGTTAGATCCGCAACTGGGATCAGGATAGGCATGGTCACCATAGCTTGTCCCGAACCGCCAGGATGAATAGGTTGATCACGCCCTGAACAACACTGGTTACGATTGCAGATAGAGCAACTGGCATGCCTTGTATTAGCGAGCTAAGGCCATGAACGATAGTATCGATGATCTGCGCTTGGTCTAGGATAACCTGAATCGAAGCCGCCACACCGATGACCAATGCACCAGCGGTTACGCCAGAGGCACCTTCCATCATCTGTTTAACAATACCGTTCGCATCAAGGCCGTTGAGCGCGCCTATGATGATAGCCATCAACAGGAACAGACCTGCGATTTCGTTGATGTACCAGCCGTTAGCAAACACGCCATACAGCATTACGCCAAGACCAATAACAAATGCCGCTAGGGTCATCTTGTTTCGTTTGGTCATGGTGTATTCAGAAAGCTCTTTCTGCAGGCTGTCACTCGCAATGGCTTCGTCGTCCATCTTAGCCACGCGCGTGCAGATGTAGTAAGACAGAAGCGCAAGAGATGCCAATACTAGCGCGGTACGTAGGCCAGCACCGGAGAAGATAGGTAGCTCGGCAATACCTTGCGCTACGCCCACTGTATATGGGTTGATCGGCGATAGTGCAAAGCCGATGCCGATGCCACCTACAGCCATAGTGGTACCCACTAGGCGAGAGTACCTACAGCGGCTGAGATAAGCACAGCTACCGGTACTAGGGCGATGTTGTTTTCAAAACCAACTGCCACACCGAAGAAACCATAGATAAAGGTACCGACAGTGATGATGAGGTTGCGGTTATGTACACCCACCTTGTTTACCGCGACACCGATTGCGTTTTCAAGCGCGCCAGAGCGTTGCAGGATGTGGAACAGGCCACCTGCGATGAATACGATGAACAGGTAAGGCGCAGCACTGATCAGGCCTTTAGGAATCGCCACGAAGATATCGAATACGTGTACAGGGGCTACCGCTTCGATATAGTGGAAAGAATCAGCGACTACAGTGGTTTTACCGTCAACCACAACGCGGTCAAAGGTCCCCGCTGGTACTAGATAGGTCAGTAGAAAGGTTGCAACCAAGATACCGAAGATCAATACCATTGGGTCTGGCATCGTTCGATACCAAGGTTTAGAGACTACGTCTGTCGTTTGTTTGGTCATATCCATGCCCAATTTTCTCCGTTGTGTTTGTATTAGGTCAGAAAAAAGCATCGAGATAAACGGCTATCTCAATGCTTTTGTCTTGTGTTTTGGATTAGAGAGTGGTGATAAAGCTCTCTAGTACTTCCAGAGCGACGCGAATGTCTTCGCATTTTATTGCTTCGTCTGGGTGGTGGCTGACACCGCCTTTACAGCGCATGAACAGCATTGCGATGTCGGTCAGTTGCGCCATAGCAAGACCGTCGTGGCCTGCGCCACTAAACAGCACCTTGCCTGGCATATTGCGAGACTCAACTGCAGCTTTTAACTGTGCGGTTAGACCCTCTGAGCAGATCACCGCTTTTTGTTCGTAGGTTTGTTCACAGTCTGCTTTTAGGTTTAGCTCTGCCATCGCTTGCTCGATTTCAGCGAACAGTTTTTGACGAGCTTGAATGCGTTTTTCATCGTTTGGTGAGCGAAGCTCGATAGTGATATCCGTTTGCTGAGGAATCACGTTTACACCATTCGGGAAGTTGCTGATCTTACCTACAACGCCCACTAGGTCTTTATCGCTCTTACAAATGCTATCTAGGATAGAGATGATGCGTGCTGCGCCTACCAGTGCGTCCTGACGAGATTCCATAGGTACAGTGCCAGCGTGACCGGCCTTACCCATTACAGATACTGTGTGACGTTCGATACCAGTGATAGCCGATACCACACCCACTGCTAGCTCTTCTTGCTCAAGAACAGGGCCTTGCTCGATATGTACCTCAACAAAGCCAAGTACGTTTTCACGCTTGTAAGCATCTTTCGCAATCAGTTCTGGCTTACAGCCAAATTCGCTTAGCGCCTGATAAAGGGTCACGCCATCTTTGTCTTTGCTGTCTAGCATGGCCGCATCAAAGGTGCCTGCCAGTGCTTTTGAGCCTAGAAGCGTTGACTGAAAGCGTGTGCCTTCTTCGTCGCTAAACGCTACTACATCGATATTAAATGGCAGTTCAACGCGATGACGGTTTAGGTAGTGCACTAGAGCGATAGGAAGAACCACGCCCAAGATGCCGTCGTATTTACCGCCGTTTGGCACTGTGTCTTGGTGTGAACCTAGGATAAGGGTTTTAGCATTAGGGTTGGCGCTAGCGTAACGACCGATAAGGTTACCAGCGTTATCCATTCTCACGTCCATGCCGCTGTCGTACATATAAGAAGATAAAAGACTGTTAGCACGACGGTGTTCTGGCGTGGCGCAAAGACGAGTTACACCTTGTGAATTTGGCTCTTGGGTTTCAGAACAGTTAGCCAGTTCTTCTAGCCAGTGCCATGTCAGATTTGCTGCGTTTGCGATCGTCAAAACGGATTCCTTGTATTAAACTCAATGCATAATTAATCATGATTAATTATTAATAAATACCTATTTATCATGATAAATGCAATCATTGATTAAAAATACGGCTCTCTGAAAAGGGTGGTATTATGGATTTTCATAGGGTAGTAACGGACGCTAACCCCTTATCAAATATCGATTTTTTGGAATAGAAGATTACAAAATTGACCACTAAGCAAAAACAGACCGAACGCGTAGCGCTTGCAATTAAAGACTGGATAATGCAGCAGGATTTAGAGCCAGGAGATCGCCTTCCCGGAGAAGCTGAGATCATGGAAACATGGGAGGCATCTAAGAGCACGGTGCGAGAAGCAATGCGCATACTCGAGGCTCAGGGGCTTATTAAGACCAAGAGTGGACCGAAAGGTGGCACCTTTGTTAGGGAAGTGCCTGAGTCCAAAGTCAATGTAATCCTAAGTAACTATCTGTTTTTTAAAGATGTTTCTATTCGAGACTTGTATCAGCTGCGCATCGCACTTGAGCCGCAAATCGCCGAAGATCTGGCAGGTAAACTCAGCAATCAGCAGCTTAACGAGTTAGCTCTGCAGGTGGATAAATACACCCAACCACCTTCTGATGTTCTAGAAGAGCGTCAACATCATATTGAAGCACTGGAATTTCATCGAATGTTGGCAGAATTTTCAGGCAATGAACTGCTGAAGATGGTGGTGCGTTTTACTGCGCAGATGCTCTCCGATCTCACCGTGTATAGAAAACTGTATGAGCCGCGTAACTATAAACTCTGGCGAACTGGGATAGAGAGTCAAATGGCCCTGATTGATGCACTGCGAGAAGGTGATGGCGCTAAGGCGCGCCAGATCATGACGGAGCATATGCAGGCGGCGATGGCTTTATGGAATCTCAAGAAGCGGAGATGAGTCGCCGCTTCATGAAGGGTTAATGCCACATAACCAAAACAGCGGCTACGCCAACCAGTAGCAGGGCAAAGATATCCTTTTTTGGGATGGCTTGTTTTAGATAGAAGAAGGAGATCAGCATGGTAAAGAAGATCTCCACCTGCCCCAGCGTTTTGACATAAGGCACGGCCTGCAGCGACATTGCGCTGAACCAGCCAAACGAGCCAATAAAACTGGCGACACTGGTCATGATTACAAGCTTAGGCTTGGCAAACATCTGCTTCAGCGTGTCTCTATCTCTGATTGCAAGATATGTGGTCAGCATAATGGTTTGCATCAGGATGACGATAAATAGCACCCAAGCTGCGCGGTGCGGGAAAGGCAGGGATAGGCTAAGGCTCGCCTCACGAATCCACAACGAGGTAAGGGCAAAGGCGGTGCTGCACGCCAACCCGATTAGCGCTGTTTTTCCCGAGATGCTCCGAACCCCTTGAGGACAGCTGAGGAGCATTACCGCGATACCGCCAATCAAGACACCAATCCAACCCAGCAGGGTCAAACTAGTACCGAAAAAGAGTACCCCGAGAAATGCCGATACTGGCGCCTCTGATTTTGCTAAACCGGCTCCAATGGCAAAATTCTTCTGCTTAAACAGCACCACCATGAGCGCAGTGGCGATGATCTGCATGATGGATGCGGCAATCAAGAAAAACCAAGAATGACTGGTAAAGGTTGGCATATCTGCCGGTTGCCATTGATATAGGCCGATGAGATAGATAAGGGCGAGCGGGCTAGCCCAAAGGAAGCGAGCTAGGGTCACACCGCTAACATTTAAGGTTTTACTGAGCTGGCTTTGAAAGGCATTGCGCCACGACTGACTGAAGGCGGCGATAAAGGTAAAGACTATCCAACCCATCTAACATCCTGTTGATTAAACGTTTTTTAAGAGCTGACCATCTTAAGGGAAATTCTGACAAAACATAAGCTCGAGAGTGTTTGAAATAATTATTTGCATAAAAATACAAAGGGACACTCTTTGTCTCTTACCTGATTAATATTGCTTCATATAAAGACTATAAAAACAACGTCAGTAAAGTCAGAGGCTAATATGTCAGTAACACAACTAAAAGTAGAACTTCCCACTCAGCAATCGAGCAACTTTGGTTTCTTGCAGAACCAACTCAATGAGCTGTATATCCAAGCCACACAGGCAGAAAAGTATGCCTCGTTAGACAGTCAGTCTAGCTTGGCAAAGATGCGCCTCTTTATAGAGCTCGCTTGCCATGAACTAGGCAAGCATTTTGATTTACGACCGCCAGTATCAGGTGAGCTTGCAGAAAAGATAAAGCAGCTAGAAGCATCAGGTCATATTGAACCTTGGGTGATCGAATCTATGGATCGTCTGCGTCGCTACGGCAATCAGTCAGTTCATATCTGTCAGAGCTTTGGCCACTTTGTGGCTCAGTTCAAGATGTCTGAAGACCGCATCCAAGACTTACTGCGTGACCTGCACGATATCGCTAAATACTTGGCTGATAAATTGCTCAATATGCCAACTCACACCCTGCCTGAATGGACGCCGAACGCGTCGCTAGAACTAACAGAAACCATTAGCCTAGCTTTATCTGGAGACGCTAACGCTAGTTACAGCATTGCCAAGCATTTCTTGCAAAAGCTTCGCGAGCAGAAGTTTGCCGATAAAGACCAGCGTGCCTCTTGGCAAATGGACGTGAATTATTGGTCCGATAAAGCGATCAAGCAAGGTTGTAAACAGACCTATCTTCTTAAAGCGCAAAGCTATGCTGACAAGGTGCTAACGGGTGCGAGCAAGGATGAGATAAAGGCTTTGTTTAAGCAGGCAACCCTACACGATCAAGAGGGTGAGGCGCTGGTTAAGTTTGGTGAGTATCTGGTGAAGGTGGGCGAGAAACGCTTGGCACTGGAGCGTTTTACTCAAGCAGCTGAAAAGGGAAATCATAAGGCGATCTCTTACCTTCAATCTGTTTCCTATAAGACGGATAAAGCGATCTATCTTGAGCTGGTAGCAGCTGGCATTGAAGCGGGTCACCCATGTTCATACACGCTAGATGCATTTGAGAAAATTAAGCGTGTTGAACAAAACCCTGAAGATGAGTTAGCACTGAAGGCTTTGCGTAGCGCACTTATCATGGCTGAAGCGAAGAAAGCGCCACATATTGCCTTTTTCCAGGCTTACGCTTCATTCATTTCCGAGAAGACGTTGAACAAGACACTAAACGCAGAGCAGCGCGCTCAGATGATGGTGGATGAATTTGATGATATGCCTGCCGAGCTTGATATCCACTACCGTATGTTCAACGTACTGGCCGAGAGTGAAAAGCATCTGGATACCATGAACAAGCTGTTCGACCGCGCTATACAGCAGACGGACGATGTGAGCGAGCACGCACGTATCAAGTCGGTATTGGCTATCCGCGCTGTTGAGATGCTCAAGCAAAAAGAGCTAGTGAAAACGCCAGTGCCGATCACTAAATTGCTAGAGGAAGCCGCCAATGATGGCGATGCCAATGCGCGTAGCTTTATTAATTCTGCGGAAGGTAAGGCGATCATGAAGCGTAGTGCTTATGGTGTGTCTGGGCGTATTGGCCGTAAAGCAGGGGCTGAGAAGGCTAAGGATAAGAAGAAGCGTAAAGCAGCGAAGAAGGCGCGTCGTCGTTGATTTGGTTTTTGTGGGTGACGGGGAGTTTCGCCATCCAATCAGATACCAGATAGCCTCGGTGAGGCTTCTGGTATGACATGAGCTTTTGACTACTAAGCCTAGGAGT